>NC_014392.1:1000000-2360000 GCF_000145215.1 Caldicellulosiruptor obsidiansis OB47 | reverse complement strand
CCGCCGCGGGCGCAGGGTATTTGAGGGGAGCTGACCCTAGTACGAGAGGACCGGGTTGGACGGACCGCTGGTTTACCAGTTGTACCGCCAGGTGCACGGCTGGGAAGCCAAGTCCGGATGGGATAAACGCTGAAAGCATCTAAGCGTGAAGCCCACCCCAAGATGAGATACCCCACACCGATGAGGTGGTAAGGGTCCTGGTAGACTACCAGGTGGATAGGCCGCATGTGTAAGCGCTGTAAGGCGTTGAGCAAGGCGGTACTAATGGCCCGAGGAGCTTGACCGCAAGATAAGCTTTCCTCCTATTCACTTGCGAGGCTGCTTAAAAATGTGCTGGAAAAGATGAATACAGGTAACAAATCCGGTGGCGAAAGAGCGAGGGTAACACCCGTTCCCATTCCGAACACGGAAGTTAAGCCTCGCAACGCCGATGATACTGTGCTGGAGACGGCACGGGAAAGTAGGTGGCTGCCGGATTTTTTATTTTTGTGTATATGTTAAATGTTTAACAATATCTGCAAAAAAGTTTTGACTCATCAAATGACAAGCCTTACAAATTGCAAGAGGTTTTTAAAAAAAACTGAGCTTAAATGTGTTCAGTCTATCTTAATTTGTAGTGTATTTCAAAAAGCAAAATTCTCACTTGGTACTGGTACCTTTTCAAGGATTTCATTTATCACGTCTGATACTTTTGTGTTTTTGATTATATATTGATTTTTGAGAAGTATCCTGTGGCTGAGGACAAAAGGAGCTAAGTACTTGACAAAATCAGGAAGAACAAAATCGTAGCCTCGGATGGCTGCAAGGCTTTGAGATGCACGCATAAGAGCAATGAAACTTCTGTTGCTTGCAGGAAGCTGAACCATCTCATGTTCTCTTGTACTTTGACAAATTTCGTATATATAAGATAGAATATCTTCATTTACATAAACTTCTTTTATTTTTTCTTGAATCTTTGTTACCTCATCCTTTGCTATCACAGGTTCTATCTCATCAAGAGGATTTTTTTCTCTGAACCTTGTAAGCATCTGGATAGTTTCTTCTTTGTTTGTATATCCCAAACTGAGCTTTATCAAAAACCTGTCAAGCTGTGCCTCGGGTAGAGGATATGTTCCTTGAATTTCAATAGGGTTTTGAGTAGCGATAACAAAAAATGGGTCTTCTAACTTATGCGTGATACCGTCAATTGTCACCTGTCTTTCTTCCATGCATTCAAGAAGGCTTGACTGTGTTCTTGGAGTTGCCCTGTTTATTTCATCAGCCAGCAGTATATTTGTGAAAATTGGACCTGGTCTGAACTCAAACTCTTGCATTTTCATATTGAAATAATATATTCCTGTTAAGTCTGATGGCAAAAGGTCTGGTGTGAACTGAATTCTTTTGAAACTGCAATCTATAGATTTTGCAAGAGCCTTTGATAACATTGTTTTTCCTGTGCCCGGGACGTCCTCTAAAAGAACATGTCCTCCTGCAAAGAGAGATGTTATTACAAGCTCAATTTGAGCTTCTTTTCCAATGATCACCTTTGATATGTTTTGAATAATCTTTTTTGCTTTATCTGCTATCTCCATTTCTCATTCCTACCCTCTTTTTAAATCTTTTTATTAAAATTTTGACCTTGCTATGTTTTATTTAAACTTACAAAACTTGCCCACAAAAATTATTTTACCTCTTTTATGTAGTTATTTCAATCACCTGTGAGGAGGTTAAACTTACAAAATATTGTACGCTGTTTTATCAAAAATGTGCAAAAACAAATCAAAAATTTGTATACCCATAACTTAACAAAGTGAGATACAATATTGTCATGTAAACAATTTCAAAGGAGGTTACAAAAGTTGGCTAACGAAATTTTAGGAACAGATGTTGTTGTGCAGATAGGAATAATTGTTAAAGACATTGAAAAGACAGCAAAAGACTTTGCAAAATTTTTTAGAGTTGAGGTTCCCCAGATTATCGAAACCGAAGAGTATGAGAAAACTCACACAGAGTATAGAGGAAAGGCTACATGTGCCCGTGCAAAACTTGCGTTTTTCAGAAACTTCAAAAACATAGAGATTGAGCTGATTGAGCCAGATGAGAATCCTTCTACATGGAGAGAGTTTTTGGAAACTCACGGCGAGGGTATTCACCATATAGGTGTGTTTGTGAAGAACATGGATGAGAAGATTGAAAATCTTAAAAAAGAGGGAATTGAGGTTGTTCAAAAAGGGGATTACACAGGCGGAAGATATGCTTACATGGATAGCACCGACAAGCTCAAATTCATCTTAGAGCTTTTAGAGAACTTTTAAAATGTTTTTGGGGAAGTGGGGAGTAAGAATATGAAAAGAATCTTAGCTTTGGTTGGAGATTTTTACCACAGTCATGACAACCTGCTCAAAGCCTTGAAGCAAGCCACAAATGCTGCTTTAGATAGTTGCGAGATAATAGATGCATCCATTGAAAACTTTGAGCAATTTCTTTCCCAGAACCCGGATGCGATTGTACTTTCTGCAGAAAACAGGATAAATCCACAGGATGAGATTATAGAGTGCTGGATGACAGAGAAGATGGAAAAGAGAATAAAAGAGTATGTTGAAGGTGGAGGAAGGCTTTTTGTATGGCACTCAGGACTTGCCTCATACCCTGAAGAAGGAGAGTTTTGCAAACTTGTGAGAGGGTATTTTAAGTTTCATCCAGATAAGCAAAAGCCTGTTAGATATCACTCTTCCCATGAAGCTGCTTTTGATGGCAGAGGATTTGATTTTGAAATTATGGATGAACACTATTTTGTTTTTTGCGACAAAGACAATACCAACATCTATCTTTACTCTGAATCAGAGGACGGCAGTTCAATTGCAGGATGGTGGCACAATTTTGGAAAGGGCAAAGTGGTTGCACTTACACCTGCTCACAGAGAAGATGGGCTTTTAGATAATAACTTCCAGGAACTTCTCAAAGCAGTTTTGACCTTTCTTTTCAAGTAGGATTTTAAAAAATATAAATAAGCCTTTTTAAAGGGCTTGTCCGGCTTTAGCCTTAGGATAAGCTCTTTTTAAAAAACCGTTGACAGGATATAAAAAAACAATTAATATAGAAATATAAAGTGAACGATTAAGTAACCCATTTGTAAAACTTTTGAGAAGGTAGGTAGAAAATGGATATTACCAGTTTTAAAAAGGAGCTAAAAAGTCATCTTGAAGAAAAGATAATACCATTTTGGCAAAGTCTAAAGGACGACGAATTTGGCGGCTACTATGGATATATGGACTTTAATCTCAATATTAACAAGAAAGCTCAAAAAGGTTGTATTTTAAACTCAAGGATACTGTGGTTTTTCTCAGCATGTTACAATGTGCTGAAAAGTGAAAAATGCAAAGAGCTGGCTTTTCATGCGTTTGAATTTTTGAAAAACAAGTTTTGGGACAAAGACTATGAAGGACTTTTCTGGAGTGTATCCCTTGAAGGTTTGCCCGTTGATGTGACAAAACATGTTTATGTTCAAGCTTTTGGTATATACGGGCTTTCTGAGTACTATGAAGCATCCGGTGATAAAGAAGCTCTTTTTTTGGCAAGAAAACTTTTCGAGATTTTAGAGACAAGATGCAAAAGGGAAAATGGATACACAGAACAGTTTGAAAGAAACTGGCAAGAAAAAGAAAACAGGTTTTTGAGCGAAAATGGAGTAATTGCCTCAAAAACAATGAACACGCATCTTCATGTACTGGAGAGCTACACAAACCTTTACAAGGTTTTGAAGCTTGATGATGTGTATGAGGCGCTTGAGTGGCTTGTAAGACTCTTTGTTGAGAAGATTTATAAAAAAGGCACAGGGCACTTTAAAGTATTCTGTGATGATAACTGGAATGAACTTATAAAGGCAGTATCATATGGACATGACATTGAAGCAAGCTGGCTTTTGGATGAAACTGCTAAGTATTTGAGGGATGAAAAATTAAAAGAGGAGGTTGAAAAGCTCACATTAGAGGTTGCGCAAGTAACTTTACAAGAAGCATTTGATGGGAAAAGCCTTATAAACGAGAAGGTAGAGGACAGAGTTGACAGAAGCAAAATCTGGTGGGTTGAGGCAGAGACAGTAGTTGGATTTTTCAATGCATATCAAAAGACAAAAGAGGAAAAATATTTAGATGCAGCCATCAAGACATGGGAGTTCATAAAAGAATATCTTGTTGACAAAAGAAAAAACTCTGAGTGGCTATGGAAGGTAGATGAAAATCTAAACCCTGTACAGATGCCAATTGTTGAGCCGTGGAAGTGCCCATATCACAATGGTAGAATGTGTTTGGAGATAATAAAGAGAGTTGGTTAAAAATTTCAAGCTTGCTCCTGTAAAGTTACAAAGAAATAAAGTATAATAGAAAGTAAAAAAGAAAAGGCTTGTAAAGCCTAATTTGAAGGGGAATAAAAAGACCATGGACAAGAGAGTTACCATGAAAGACATTGCTGAAAAGCTTGGTGTCTCCAAAGTAACAGTGTCAAAAGCTCTCAAAGACAGTCCTGATATTAGTTCATCCTTAAAAGAGAAGATTATAAAGACTGCCCAGGAGATGGGTTACATCTACAATGCAAAGGGCAGGATGCTAAGAGAAAACCTAACGTATTCCATCGGTGTGATATCGTCAGAAAAGTATTATGGCAAAGACGACTATTTCTACATAGACCTTTACAAGCATCTTTCAAACAGTTTAGAGAAGCTTGGCTTTACAACAACCTTCAACATCATAAGCCAGTCAGATGAAAACGAGCTATCTGTCCCCAACGCGCTTCTGGAACAGAAGGTAGACGGCGTTGTTATTTTGGGTCAAATGAGTCATGACTACATTCAGAAAGTTTTAAATTACAACTACCCGACAGTATTTTTAGACTTTTACTGTGACAAGTTTAACGTTGACTGTGTCATCACAGACAACTTTTACGCAACATACGAGATAACTAACATGCTAATAGAGCAGGGTCACACTAAAATTGGATTTGTAGGAAACATCTATGCAACAAGCAGTATCCAGGACAGGTTCCTGGGCTTTTACAAGGCACTTTTGGAGAACAAGATAGAACTCAATAAAGATTGGATAATAAAAGACAGGGATGACAACAACAATTTCATAGATATTACATTACCTAAAAACCTTCCGACGGCATTTGTTTGCAACTGTGACAAGACTGCTTATATTACAATCGAAAAGCTCAAATCAAGTGGATATAAGGTGCCGGATGATGTTTCAGTGGTGGGATTTGATGACAGTCTCCATGCAGTGCTCTCACAACCCAAAATTACTACAGTCCGCGTGAATTTGGAAGAGATGGGCAGAAGAACAGCCAAAATGATGGTTGAAAAAATAAAGCAAGGGGAAAAACATTATGGCAAAATGCTCATAAAAGGCAAGATTATCATAAGAGAGTCTGTCAAGGCTTTGAAATAACACTTTGTTAACATGGTCAAGTAAAAATTTTAAATTCACATACAAATACATAAAAAATAGGAGGTAGGAACTATATGGATATTAAAATTGTTGGGCAATCACTTCCAAACATGCCATGGGAAGAGAGACCAAAAGACTGTAAGGATATTGTCTGGAGGTCTAAACACAACCCAATTATCAAGAGAAATCAGGCAAAAGATGCAAACAGCATCTTCAACAGCGCGGTGGTTCCGTTCAAAGATGGGTTTGCAGGTGTTTTTAGAGTAGATGACAGGGCAAGAAGAATGAACATCAGACGTGGTTTTAGCAAGGATGGTTACAACTGGGAGATTGACGATGAACCAATCAACTTCATCCAGCAGACAAGAGACCCGCTTGTAAGTGAGTATAAATACGACCCAAGAGTAACTTTTATAGAAGACAGGTATTATATCACATGGTGTAATGGCTATCATGGACCGACAATTGGTGTTGGCTATACATTCGACTTCGAAAAGTTTTATCAGATTGAAAATGCATTTTTGCCATACAACAGAAATGGTGTGCTTTTCCCAAGAAAGATAAACGGCAAATACGCTATGCTATCCCGCCCATCGGATACGGGGCACACAGCTTTCGGCGATATATTTTATAGCGAAAGCCCTGATATGATTCACTGGGGTTGCCACAGACATGTAATGTCAGCAGGCTATACTCCTTGGCAGTCGCTCAAAATAGGGGCAGGTCCTACACCAATTGAGACAAGTGAAGGATGGCTGTTAATTTATCACGGTGTACTTCTTTCATGCAACGGTTATGTATACAGCTTTGGCGCAGCGCTTTTAGATTTGGAAAAACCATGGATTGTAAAAGCAAGATCAAAATCTTATCTTCTTTCACCACAAGAATATTATGAATGTGTTGGAGATGTTCCAAACGTAGCATTCCCATGCGCGACACTTTGTGATGCTAATACAGGAAGACTTGCAATTTACTATGGTGGTGCTGACACTGTCGTGAACCTTGCATTTGCTTATGTTCAGGATATAATTGAACTTCTCAAGAGAGAAAGCCAGGAATAACAAAAATATTGAGGATAAAAACATACAAAGAAAGGCCGGCAGCAAAACAAAGTTGCTGGCCTTTTTAATTTTATTATATTTTTTTAAACTTACAATCAGTTTATTTACTGGTAAAGTAAAAATATAAAATCTACAGTATAAAATATTAAATCTCTCGGGTTGTTAAATATGCACCACAAATTTTATAATGAATATGTAGTTGTTTTGCAGTTTTTCTATACAAAAATTACATTCTGAAAAGGAGGATGGTTTATGTTTAAAAAAAGAGTTGCTTTACTGATTGCTATTGTCTTTTTGATGACCATCATTGTTCCAGGGTTTTTAAGCGCTCCAACAAAGGCAGTAGCAGCGTCCAAAAACCCAATAGTTTTTAAGATTTACTGGGGTGATTCTAATGCAGAACCGGTTGATGTGTGGAAGACGCCAGTTGGTAAAAAGGTTGAAGAGCTCACAGGTGTAAGGCTCCAGTTTGAATTTATTGTCGGCAGCGACGAGGAAACAAAGGCAGGTATCATGCTTGCAAGTGGCGACTTGCCGGACTTAATCAATGCACACAATGTTGTAAACAAGTTTATTGAAGCAGGAGCTTTAGTTCCCTTAGATGATTACATTGCTAAGTACGGCAAGAACATCAAGAAATGGTATGATACAAAAGCACTCAAAAAACTCAAATATCCAAAGGATGGACACATTTACTATCTTACACCTTTCAGAGAAGAGTCTGACCCGCTCTATTCATTTGCTGGGTTCTGGCTACCTATATACGTTCTCAAAGAGAACAAATGGCCAGTTGTAAGAGATATTGACACATATTTCAAGATTGTAAAAGACGCTGTCAAAAAACATCCAACATACAATGGCAAACCAACAATAGCTTTTACAGCGCTTACTGACAGCTGGAGAATATATGTACTGATGCAACAGCCGCTTAGGCTTGAAGGTTATCCGAACGATGGTGGCTGGCTTATTGACGAAAAGACAGGTGTTGTAAAAGACAGCTATACAATGCCATATGCAAAAACATATTACAAGATACTCAACCAGATGTGGAACGAAGGTCTTCTTGACAAAGAAATGTTTTCACAAAACTATGACCAGTATTTAGCAAAGATTTCCTCTGGTAGAGTTATTGGTTTTTATGATGAAAGATGGCAGATACAATCTGCAATAGATTCTCTTGAAAAACAAGGACTTTACGACAGAATTCCGATTGCAATGCCAGTGCTCAAGAAAGGTGTAAAGAGAGATAGATACAACGTAGTTACAATGGGAACAGGTGCCGGAATATCAATTACAAAGAAGTGCAAAGACCCGATTGCAGCGTTCAAGTTCTTGGACAGAATGGCTGGCGAGGATATCTTGAAACTCATCAACTGGGGTATCCAAGGCCAGGACTACTATGTAAAGAATGGAAAGATGTATAAAGATGCAAAGCAGATTCAAAACTACATGAACCCAGATTACAGAAAGAAACAGGGCATTGGCGGAAATATCTGGTTTGCATTCCCAAGACCACCGTTTGACTGGACATATTCAGACAAGAGCGGAAAGATTTCTTGGGACTATTCAGAGCAGGCATTAGAACAAAGGTATAAGCCATATGAAAAGGAAGTTTTGAAAGCTTATAAGATTAAGTCGTTCAAAGACTTGTTCTCACCAACATGGAACTCACCGTACGGATATGGCTGGGATATCAAGCTTCCAGACGACCTGCAGGCAATCCAGAACCAGGCTGATGACTTGCAGAGAAGATATATTGCAAAAGCAATAATGGCAAAACCGGGTGAGTACGATAAGATCTGGAATGAATACCTCAACAAGATGAAGAACATTCCTCTCAAGAAGGTAATTGACTTTAGACAAAAAGAGATTCAGAGAAGACTCAAAGAGTGGAACTAATTGGTGTTTTGGAATTCAGCAATTTTAAAGCTCACGGAACACCTAAATTTTAAAGGTGTTCCGTGAGTATTTAGTTTAATTGACGCTACAAGCTTTTTAAGGAGGAAAAGGCAGATGCAGTCATCTAAGAAAGGATTATTTTCAACAATCTATAACCAGCGCCAGCTAATTGTTCTTACATTTCCTTTTTTAATTATGGTGCTGATTTTTAACTACTTTCCCCTGTGGGGCTGGCTATTAGCTTTCAAAGACTACAAACCTTATCTTGGTTTTCAAAATTCAGAGTGGGTTGGATTTAAAAACTTTGCAGACCTATTTTCAGACGTTTATTTTTTCCAGGCGCTTAGAAATACCCTGGTCATAAGCTGTTTGAAACTAATATTCAACTTTTTGTCTTCTATAACATTTGCAATACTTCTAAATGAGATTAAAAACATGCTATTTAAAAGAACAGTGCAGACAATTTCCTATCTTCCACACTTTGTTTCATGGGTTGTAGCAGCAAATATTATATACACACTGCTTTCACCTGACTATGGAATAATAAACGAACTTCTTGTCAAATTCCATATTCTAAAAGAACCAATTAATTTTTTAGGCGAACCTCAATATTTCTGGTTCATAGCACCAGTTACTGAGGTTTGGAAAGAGATGGGCTGGAACGCAATTATATACTTGGCTGCAATGACAAACATCGACCCGCAGCTTTATGAGGCTGCAAGTATAGACGGTGCGGGCAGGCTAAAGAGAATATGGTATATAACCTTGCCAGGCATTCTACCTACAGTTAAGATTCTTCTTATAATGAACGTCGGCTGGATTTTGAACGCTGGCTTTGAACAAATGTACCTTTTACAAAGGCCGTCAACCCTGGACTATTCAGATATCCTTGAGACATACATATTAAGATATGGTATTGGCAGTGGAAGATGGTCATATGCAACAGCAGCTGGTATTTTCAACTCAGTTGTGAGCCTGATTTTGGTTACAACTGCAAACAAGATAGCATCCAAGATTGGCGAAGGTGAAAGAGTATTTTAAAAATCTTTATTAAGGGGTGTTTTTGAGGTGCAAACGTCAGCAAAGTACAGGGCAGCAGAGGATTTAGTCATTGATATTGTGGTATATACAATCATGATAATCGTGATGATTACAACTTTATATCCTTTTTGGAATATACTTGCTATTTCTCTTAACGATGCGCTTGATTCCATAAGAGGTGGAATATATCTGTGGCCTAGGAAATTTACACTTAACAACTATAGAGTTATCCTCAGCAATCCTGACATATACCATGCAACGCTTGTATCAATTTTGAGAGCTGTTATAGGGAGCATCACAAATGTTCTTTCATGTTTGATGGTTGCGTATGGAATCAGCCGAAAGGACTATATATTCAGAAAGTTTATTTCCAGAGTTATAGTGTTTACAATGTATTTTAGCGGCGGTCTTATTCCCACATATCTTCTTATGAAAAATCTTCATCTTGTTGGAACGTTCTGGGTATACATTTTGCCTGGTATGGTAAGTGCATTCAATATAATTGTTATAAGAAGCTATATAGACGGGCTTCCTCAAAGTCTCATTGAATCAGCTAAGATTGACGGTGCAAGCGAATACAGGATTCTGTTCCAGATAATAATGCCGCTTTGCCTTCCTGTTTTAGCAACTGTTACCCTTTGGGTTGCAGTTGGACAGTGGAATGCATGGTTTGACACCTTCCTGTATAACTCCGGGAAACCAGAGCTTTCTACTTTGCAGTTTGAGCTTCAAAAGATCTTGCAATCTGTGCAATCTGCATCAACAAACCCCGACTTTTCAGCATCACTTACATCTTCTGGTAGGACTGTAACACCAACTGCTATCCGAGCAACCATGACAATAGTTGCAACACTGCCTATACTTTTTGTTTATCCGTTCCTGCAAAGATATTTCATACACGGTCTTACAATTGGTAGTATAAAAGAGTGAAGAAGAGTGTGTTATAATTAAATCAATATCCTCTTAGCATAAAAAGAAGAGGAAAGATTTATGCGCAGAGTAATTAAGATTATAAATGATATTCCCCTGTTTAAGAAGATATTTTCCATATTTTTTATGTTTGTTTTTATTCCCCTTTTAATTTTGAGCAGCCAATTTATCTCGCAGATTGATTTTTATATAAACGATAGGCTCCACGGCCAGATTGAAAATGCGTCAAATATGACAATTTCGAATTTCAAGAAAGTCGTTGAGCTTGCAATCAATCTTGCGTATACCATATATTCAGACCCGAGAGTAATTGAGACTATAAATACCCGGTATTTGTCCGTTGAGGAATTTTATGATACGTATGAGAAGAACATAAAACCAATACTTCAGAACGCAAGAATACTCTATCCGCAGATTTCGCAAATAACCATATACTGTGACAATCCTACCATACTCAATGCAGATGGACTTGCGTTTTTAACAGAGGAGTATAAAAAGTTTTTTCAAAAAGGAGAAAAAGAGGGCAAAAATCTCTATGTACTAAGTGGTCTTGAGAATGAAAAACCGTATGTTTCTATTATGCTAAATCTCAACTTTTATGAGCAATATGTGCCCAAGTACCAGCCTAGTCCAATTAAAAAGTTTTTGAGAATTGACCTGAACAGGGTGTATCTTAACAGTATTTTGAGCACTTTTAAAGATGGACACATATTTATAGCAGATGAGAAAGGTATAGTATATTTTAGTGACCTTTTGTATTACAATCAGGTTGAAAGACTAAGCAATCTTTTGAAAGAAGAAAAAAATCAAACTGTTGTATTTGATAAGCTGCTATCAACAGAACTTCCTTATTTTGAAAACTGGAGATTTATTGTTACAACTGACAATAGTGGAATATCAAAGAGGTTGCTTGAGCATCAGAGAAATTACATTGCAATTGTGCTTTTATGTTTTATGCTTGCGTTTTTTGCACTTTTTTTAATAGTAAATTCGGTAGTAAATAGACTTTCAGTTTTAGCAAAGCACATCAAAAAGGCAAGAAAACAACAGTTTGAAAGTATCAATATTGAAGCTGGCAAAGATGAGATAGGTCAGGTTATAGAAGAGTTTAATATCATGGCACAAAAGATAAAAGAGCTACTTGAGAAGGAAATAAAATATGAGCTTAAACAAAAAGAACTGGCTTTGGAGAAAAAACAAGCAGAGATAAATGCGCTTCAGAGCCAGATAAATCCTCATTTTCTTTTTAACACCTTAGAGACAATCCGCATGAGAAGTATGCTCAAAAAAGAGTTTGAGACAGCAAATGCCATAAAACTTCTTGCAAAACTTTTAAAACGAAGTATAAGGTGGGAATATGACCTTATAACCATTGAAGAGGAAGTTTCGGCTATTTATGACTACCTTGAGATACAAAAGTACAGGTTCGGGGAAAAGCTAAAATTTGAGGTCAAGGTAGACGAAAACATAAAGTCAACAAAGATACCAAAAATGACCATACAACCTCTTGTTGAGAACGCATGTGTTCATGGGGTAGAAAATAGTAAAGGTGAAGGAAGGATTGTGGTCAAGGTTTTCAAAGAAGGTGATATGATATCAATACATGTTGAGGACAATGGAAAAGGCATGGAAGATGAAAAGTTAGCGGAGCTTTTGCGCTCAATAAAAGGACTTTCATCTGACAAGGCAAGTAGTGTGGGGCTTAAAAATGTTTTTAGGAGGCTTGAACTATTTTATGACAAGGATTTTAGCTTTGAGATATTGAGAGGCGAGCTTGGGGGATTAAAAGTTGTGATAAAAATTCCAGACAAG
This sequence comes from Caldicellulosiruptor obsidiansis OB47, assembly GCF_000145215.1. Lineage (NCBI taxonomy): Bacteria > Bacillati > Bacillota > Caldicellulosiruptorales > Caldicellulosiruptoraceae > Caldicellulosiruptor > Caldicellulosiruptor obsidiansis. Next base: position 2,347,834 of record NC_014392.1, on the reverse strand, counting down.
AGGGACTTTGAAGATGCTGTACAAAGTATTGATAGTTGAAGATGAGGTGTTTATGAGAGAAGGGCTAAAAAACCTAATTGACTGGAAAGAATTAGGGTTTGAGATAGTGGGCGAGGCAGAGGATGGAGTTACTGCCTTTGAGTTTTTGAAAAAGGTACAGGTTGACGTGCTCATCAGCGACATCAAGATTCCGCTTTTAAGTGGTCTTGATCTTATAGAGAAAGTAAAAAATGAGTTAAAAAATCCGCCTGAAGTGATAATCATCAGCGGGTATGCAGATTTTGAGTATGCGAAAAAAGCTATCCAGCATGGTGTTGTCAATTATATATTGAAGCCAATTGAAGAAGAAGAGCTTGTTGATACGCTACTTAAAGTAAAGTCAAAACTCAAAAAGCGAGAGTTAATTAATGAAGGCGACAACCTGCTTACACTTGAGAGAAGCTTTAAAGCAACGATAGAAAGTAGCAACATCAAGATAGAAAATGGATTTTATGTTGGAATAGTTTATTTTAAAGAAATGTCAAATTGGTTGAATCTCTTTTTTGATGAGAGGATAGAAAATATATTGTCGAAGATAAAAGGATGTTTTGAACTACTTAAAAAAGAGGGGCTTATGTATGAATTTTCAGAGATTGAAGGCAAATACTATGTAGTTGCAACCTCTGAAGAGGACATAAGAAAGGCATACCAAAGCATAAAAAATATGGTTGACTTTGCAACAGAGATTGTGTTTGCTTTTTCAAGAAAGATTTCAAAACAAGCTCAGTTTTTTGATGCCATTTACGAGGCAGCTTACTCTTTAAACTTTGCACTTTTTTACAATCAGACAGGAATTACATTTTATAGTAGTAGCCTGCCCAATTCAAAAGAGATTTTGTATTCAAAGGAATATGACAAAAAACTCATTTTGGCTATTGAAGAAGAGGATAACCAGAACCTGCAGAAGATAATTAAAGAAATGATAGAAGATATTAAACAAGGAAGGTACCAGCTTGACTTTATAAAATCGTATTTGAGCTTTATTTTAGTATCTATAAGCTCTTATTTTAGCAGGATAGGACTCAATTTAGAAGATGAAATAGAGTATTTTTCAGGCTTGAAGCTGGGATTTTCAAATGTTGAGGAAATAGAAAAGAACATGTTAAAGTTTTGTGAAGGGATACTAAATAAGTTCAGACAGTGGAAAACAAGCCTATCTAACGGTATCATGAGTGAGCTTGAAAAGTATATAAAGGAAAACTATAACAAGAACCTAACGCTAAAATCTGTTGCGCAAAAATTTTATCTAAACCCTGTGTACTTGGGTCAGCTTTTTAAAAAGCATTACGGGATGTATTTTAATTCTTATCTGCAAAAGATACGCGTTGAAGAAGCAAAAAGGCTCTTGATATCAACTAATATGAAGATATACGAAATCTCGCAGGCAGTTGGGTACAACGACACAGACTATTTTATCCAGTGCTTCGCAAAACTTTGCAATATGACGCCCAACCAGTTTAGAAAAAAGTACAGAAAAGTATAAAAAAGGCTGGGACTTTTGCAAAAAGCATTTTCCCAGCCTTCTTTATTATGTGAGGAGGAAGACTTGTTATAAGTTATTTCTGACTTCCCACACTGCCAGAACCATGTTTTGCAAGGTGGGCAAAACTTCTTCTTCCTTTCTGGTTTTAAGACCACAGTCAGGATTTACCCACAACCTGTCTTTTCCAACCTTTTCTATCATCTTTAAAATAAGCTTTTTCATCTCTTCCTTTGATACAATCCTTGGAGAGTGGACATCAAACACCCCTGGTCCTACCTCTGACTTTAAATTACTTTTGTTTATACTGTCAAGCAAGGTAAAATCAGATTTTGCAGCTTCAAATGTTATAACGTCAACATCCATCTTTGCAATTTCATCTAAAAGTTCATCAAAGTTGCTGTAGCACATGTGAGTGTGAATTTGTGTTTCGGGTTTTACTTTTGAGCATGTGAGCCTGAATGCTTTTATTGCCCAATCTAAATAATCTTTGTGATAACATTTTCTCAAAGGAAGTTTTTCAATCAGTGCTGCCTCATCAATTTGAATGATCTTTACACCTTCTTTTTCAAGCTCCAAAACCTCTTCTTTTATTGCAAGAGCTAATTGAAAAGCTACATTTTTCAATGGAATGTCTTCACGAACAAATGACCAGTTAAGAATTGTCACTGGTCCTGTCAGGATTCCTTTTACAGGTTTTGAAGTCAAGCTTTGTGCGTATTTTATATATTCCACAGTGAGTGATTTTTTTCTTTTAATGTCAGAAAATATTATAGGAGGTTTTACACATCTTGTACCATATGACTGAACCCAGCCGTTTTGAGTGATTAAAAACCCTTCCAACTTTTCACCGAAAAACTCTACCATGTCATTTCTTTCATATTCACCATGGACAAGCACATCCAGCCCAATTTCTTCTTGAAGCTTTATTACCCTTTCAATTTTGGATTTTATAAAGCTTTCATATTCTTCAAATGTTATCTCACCTTTTTTAAGTTTGCCTCGAGCGGACCTTACATCTTGGGTTTGCGGGAATGACCCAATTGTTGTTGTCGGAAGCTGTGGTAAGTTCAAAACCTCTTTTTGAAGCTTGATTCTCTCTTCAAAACGCGGTTTTCTTTCAAAGTCATCGTCTGTAAGATTATTTACAGCTGTGCTGACATCTGATAGTTTGTTTTTATTCAGCTCTTCAAAAAGCTGAATGTTTTGAACATAGATGCTGTTTGCAGAAAAATTATCTTGAGAAAATAAAAGCTTCAGTTCAGATAGCTCTTTTAACTTTTCCTCAGCAAATGCCAAAAACTTCTTTTTATTGCTGTCAAGCTGTGTTTCAAACTTCAAAGAGTATGGCACAAAGAGTAAGGAACATGATGTTGAAATTACAATGTTTTTCTTGTCAACAAAGGAGGAGAGCATATTTAAAAGCTCAAGGGTGTTTTTGTAGTTGTTTTTAAACACATTTCTGCCATTTACAACCCCGGCAAATAAAAGCTTTTCCTGTGGGAAACCAAATTTTTTAATTAGCTCTACATTGAACTTTCCATCAACAAAGTCAAGCCCGATTGCGTCAAAGTCAAGCATGATTATCTTTTCGAAGCAGTCTCTGACATCTCCAAAATAGGTTTGAAGAATTACCTTTAACTTACCTTTTTGAAGAAGAAGGCTGCGGTAAAAGTTTTCAAGAAATTCTATATCTTTTGCATTCAAATCTGTGACAAGTACTGGTTCATCTATTTGAATAAACTCACTACCTAACTCTTCAAACCTTTTTAGTATTTGAATGTATACATCAAGCAGTTTTTCCCATAAAGATTTATCATACATATCCACATTTGATTTTTTAGAAAGCTTTAAAAAAGTAAGAGCACCGATTATCACAGGTTTTGTTTTAATTCCTATTGAAAGTGCTTCGACAAATTCATCAAAAGGTTTTGTTGATGCAAGTTCAAATTTTGTATTTTCATTGATTTCAGGTACAAGATAGTGGTAATTTGTAAAGAACCACTTTTTCATAGGCAAAGCTTTAAGGTCAATGTTTTGGTCTTGATACCCCTTTGCCAGCGCAAAGTAGAGCTTGAGATCATCTGAGAAAACCACCTTGTATTCCTCGGGTATTGAGCCTACTAGCATTGCATGGTCTAAAAAAGTGTCATAAAATGAAAAATCATTTGATGGTATCAGGTCAACACCATACTCTTTTTGAAGTTGCCAGTGAGTCTTTTTCAAGTTTTTTGAGTTTTGAATGAGTTCTTCTTTTGAAAGTTTTTTGTCAAGATAACTTTCGACCCACTTTTTGAGCTCTCTGTTCTGTCCTATTCTTGGGAAACCGACAACTGAAATCATCTTACAGTTTCAACCTCCTTGAAAAAATTTTAGCTGCTGTCAAAAAACAAAATGGGTCTTTACTGCCAGCAAAAAATACTCAAATTTCATCAAGGCAGTAAAGACCCATTAATACTGTTTTTTAAAAGCTTTTGTATATTTGAACACTTCTCAAAAAGAACAAAAGGCTTTTAAAAACAAAGTATAGCAAATCTTTAAAAAAGGATAAAATACACCCCTGGTCTTTACCACCTTGACTGTGCTTCCCACCGAAGACAGTACAAGGCATCTCAAGCAGGCAGGTCTCCTGGCTCGCACTTCATTCGCACCCTCTCTGCCTTCCCAGAAGGTAAGCTCCACTTTCAAAATAGGAACCCAAACCTTCCAGTGGCAAAAACTTTTTGAGGGCTTGTCAGTGCTCACAGTAGCGGGGGCTGCAGCGGATTTTCACCGCTTTCCCTATTAAGCCGCCCAAACGGCAGCACCTGCTTGATAGGTAAAGCATTAAGCTAATTATTCAATTTTTCAGGATTTTGATATGAATATGTTAATGGAATTTTTTCTTTTTGTCAACATTTCAATCTTCTCTCTTATTTCCATACCCTTTGTTGTAAGATAGTTCCCAACCATACAACCGTTTATCCCACATTCATAAGCCATTATTTCCATATCTCCAAGTGCATTTTCCTTTCCGCCTGCAAGAAGAATAGTCTTTTTAGGCAGTATAATCCTAAATAGTGCCAGAGTAATAAAAATTTCGTTTTGGTCTATTATCTTCATATCTTCAAAAGGTGTGCCTTTTATTGGGTTCAATATATTAATTGGAACAGAGTCAACATCGAGTTCTCTTAGCTCAAAAGCAAGCTTGATTCTTTCAATCATGTCCTCACCCATTGAGATTATTCCACCGCTGCAGATTTGAAGTCCTATCTCTTTTGCAATTTTTAAAGTCTCTTTCTTTTGCTGCTGAGTATGGGTGGAACAGATATTTTTAAAATATGTGCTGGATGTCTCTAAATTATTATGATATTTTACAACCCCAGCTTTCAATAATTTTTTAGCCCTTTCTTGAGTAAGAAAGCCGAGGGATGCACACAAAAGAATGTTATAATTTTTTGAGATATATGAATAGATCTCTAAGATTTTCTCAAATTCTAAATCATTAAGCCTTTCTCCGCTTGTGACTAAGGAGAATCTTTTTACTGGGAAAGATACTATATTTTCAAGATACTCTATTACCTCATCAAGCATAGCAAGATTTTTTATCTCAATTGAACAGCTGTGATGAATAGACTGAGAGCAAAACTTGCAATCTTGCGAACAAAGTCCTACCTTTGCAGGATAAATGGAACAAAGCTCAATTGTATTTTTAAAATAATGTTGTTTTATATTATTGGCAAGATTTATTATCAGTTCTGCATCATGTTTTGCGATTTCATAAAGTATAATTGCATCATTGAAATTAATATCTCTCTCATACTCAACTATCATTTTTTCAACTTCTTTAACAAATTGAACTGATTGAAGAAAATTCAGCAACTAAATCATCTCCGAGCAAAAATGTTTAACAGAACATTCCGCAAGAAGTCTCCATCGTGTATAAGATGGAGATGAATTGCGGTTGATAAATATTCAGTTTCGGTATATAGGTTGTTGAATAAAAGAGATAACCATATTAGACAGATACAGTAATGGGTAAAAAAATCCCCCTTGTGATATAATTTTAATTTGTAAAGACCAAACCAACACACAAGGGGGAATAAAGAAATGTCTAAAATTATTAAAGCACAAAATGAAAAATTTTTAAAGCTCCTTTGCATAATAAAAAAGATTGCAGAAACTACAGTCCAAAGAAGGAAAAACAGTAAAAGAGGCAGACCAAGGAAATTTAGTTTGTTTCAAATAATAGCTTGTTTAGTTTACAAGGTCAAAAGAGGAATAGCAAGTTTTAGGGAATTAGAATACAGAATAAATCAAGATACAGAGTTCAAAAAGAGCATAGGATTAGAAAAAAGTCCAGATTATTCATACATAGCAAAATTAGCAGCAAAAATAGAAGAGGATTTATTGCAAGCTATCCGAGACGTGTTAATAGCAGAAATTAATCCAGATGTATCCATAACAATAGTAGATTCAACACCTTTGAGAAGTTCAAAGCAAGACAAAGAAGCAAAGATAGGAATACATGTTACTATAGGTTTTTACAAAGGATATAAATTACATCTTTTGTGTACAGGGAAAGAAGAAGTGATTCCACTTTTCTGGATTTTAACTACAGCAAACAAACATGACTCTACTCAAGAAGAACTTTTGTACAGGGCATGGAATTACAATTCGAAGATATTATTAGCGGATGCAGGATATGACTGTAACAGATGGTTTGATATTGCAAATAGACTTGAAATAAAATTTGTAGCAGGGGTAAATAGAAGGAATATGAGAAATGAGGAAAACGTAAAAAATAGATTTAGGGCAGAGAATATAAAATTTTTAGGTACAGAAGAAGGTAAGAAGTTATATAAACTCAGGATGAAAATAGAAAAACTTTTTAGCAAGTTGAAAGGTGAGTATAACCTTGAGAATATTAGGTTAAGAGGATTTAAAAGTTACAAAAGGCATACCGATTGGATACTAATTACTTTTTTGTTTGAACAGTTTCTCAGAAAATTAGAAGGCAAAAAATTTTCTTTTGCTTATGAATGGAATCAATAATTATTATCTTTTTATTACTCTATTGGCAATAATTTTTATTCAACAAGCTAAGTTTCGGTATATAATAAAACTGGTGATGATTATGAAATTTGACTCAAATAAACATTCAGTATTTCTTCTCTACTACCATTTGATTTTAGTGACAAAATACAGAAGAGATGTGATAGATGAGAAAATTTCAAAAAGACTAAAAGAAATTTTTGAGTACATTCAACCCAATTACAACATAACCTTGATTGAGTGGAATCATGATAAGGACTCTATTTATGTTTTGTTCAAGGCAACTCCTACAACACCACTTTCCAAGTTTATAAATGCTTATAAAAGTGCCTCTTCAAGGCTTATAAAAAAAGAATTTCCTGAAATTAAGCAAAAACTATGGAAGGAATATTTTTGGTCAAGAAGTTATTGTTTACTGACAAGTGGTGGTGCCCCAGTTGAAGTAATTAGAAAATACATTGAAAGTCAAGGTGAGAAAAGAAAATGTTGAAAGCATATAGGTATCGAATATATCCAACTGAAGCACAGGAAGAATTCTTTGAAAAGACATTTGGTTGTTGTAGATTTGTATGGAACAAGATGTTAGAAGAAAAGCTTGAAACCTTAAGACAGGGTAGAAAGATTCCAAGGATAACTCCAGCAAGATATAAAAAGGAATACCCTTTCCTGAGAGAAGCAGACAGTCTTGCACTTGCAAATGTTCAACTTGAGCAGGAAAAGGCGTTCAGAAACCATTTCAAAAACCCGAAACATTTTAGAATGCCAAAGTTCAAGAAAAAGAAAGATAAGCAGTCATACACAACAAACAACCAGCGACTCAAAAATGGCAATGAAACAATTAGAGTAGATTTTGAAAAAGGTTTTATTTACCTACCAAAGATAAAAAGTGGAATAAAAACAGTATTTCACAGAAAGTTTGAAGGGGAAATAAAATCTGCAACAGTTGTAAAAACGAAAGCAGACAAATACTATGTAAGTATACTTGTAGATGTACAAGACCCAAGAAATGAGGTAAAAGAGCCAAAGAATTTTATTGGCGGGATAGATTTAGGTTTGAAAAGTTTTGCAACAATTGCAAATGACACAGGAACTTTGAAGGTTGAATATCCGAAATATCTTATCAAAGCTGAAAAAAGACTAAAAAGACTACAAAGGCAACTGTCAAGGAAGGAGGAAGGCTCTAAAAACTGGGAGAAAGCAAGAAAAAGGCTTGCAAAAGAGCATGAGTATGTAAAAAATGCAAGGGAAGATTTTTTGCATAAACTTTCCAAGACCATCATAGACGAGAACCAAGTCGTGGTGGTCGAAAGTTTGAACGTAAAAGGACTATCAAAAACAAGATTATCCAAACACATTCTTGATAGTTCATGGTCAAAGTTTTTAGAATATCTTAGATACAAGGCAGATTGGTATGGCAGGAGAGTAATAGAGGTAGATAAGACATTCCCATCTTCGAGAATGTGTAGTATATGTGGATATATCAACAAGGAGTTAAAACTGAAGGATAGGGTATGGGAATGTCCTGAATGTAGAACGATTCATGATAGGGACGAGAATGCAGCGAGAAACTTGAGAAACTATGGGATTGTTTATATAAGCGGTTAGTAGGGTGGGGACCACCCGAATTTACGCCTGTGGAAGACCTAGACCTCTACTACTGGGGATTCCCTCCCCAGTAGCAAGTCTGGCCGATGAAGCAGGAAGCCTCCACCTCTTCAGGTGGATGGTAGTTCACTTAAATAATAGCATAGAAATTGTAAATAGTAAACCAAAAATAAAATCATAGTTTACGAATAAGAAAAATAATTGTTTTGAAGACAAAACCGAAAAATTTTTGTCCAAAATATTCAAATAAAAAATTGTTAATAACTATCTGGATATCCTTGAAGGGAAAGTATTGAATTGCTAAAACAAAAGCTTTGCTCACGCTAATTCTGTGAACGTAAGAAGTATAAAAATTTTTCACACGATTTTTAGAATGCAAATATTACACTCCATAATTTGCCAACTCAAAACCCAATAAAAATGGCGGAGAGAGAGGGATTTGAACCCTCGGTACCCCTTTTGGGGGTACACACGATTTCCAGTCGTGCGCCTTCGACCACTCGGCCATCTCTCCGCTACTATTCCCTTTTCACTTTATCTATTATAAGGCATATTTTGAGTTTTGACAATGGGAAAGTTAAAAGCAAGAAGTAAAAACTCGAAAAGTTATATTTGAATAACAGAGTATCTTTCATTGTTCAATACTTCAAGCATAAATTCTACAGGATCTGGAAGTTGATTTTTAATAAGGTTTTCAAATATTTTTTGAGACATTCCAGATACTAAAAGTACATTTGGTGTTTCTTTAGTTACAGGAATGTTGTTATGCCTTGATGAGACATTCCAGAACACCAAAGTAGGCAACTCATATCCATGATTTTTATACCTTTCTCTTATCGCATCAAAAAGTGGTGCGTCAGGTGAAACTCTTGTGGCTTCGTCAAACTCCATGTCTGAGACAATATATAATTTTTTGGGCAAGTCCTCTTGTGCTAAATTTTTATTTATTGCAATATTTAATATGAGTGTGAAGACTGCTTCAATATCTGTGTTGCATTCCCAGTCTGCATTTTCTAAAAATTTAACTTTCTCATAAATAGTTTTTCCTTGGATTTTTTGTAACTTAGGTTTCGCAGAAAAAGTAATAAACCTATTATGAAAAATTCCTTTATTATTTTCTGCATAATACAATGCTAAACCAACCGAAGCAGCAATTCCAAGAGCATACTGACCACATGCATAAAACATAGAACCTGATGTATCTGCTACAACAAGAGCATTCTCTGATGTGTCAATCTTTGGAATGTTTTGCCACAGAAGATCCAGATGTTTCTTTTCTTCAAGTGACATTTTACCTCTATCTATAAGTATTTGTCTTACAATCTGCACAGCAGAGAGTGTATTTGTATTAATCTTTTTCTTTCCCTGAATGACTTTTTCAATGTACTGAGTGTATCTGTCTTTGTCATTTCGCAAAAATGCTTTTCTGTATTTTAGCATTGCTTGTGAAGGGACTTTTTCGTAATCGAATGTATAGTCTTTCTCTGATAGTCTTCTTTCCAAAACATCAATTCTTTTTCTAAGTTCAGCTAATGTTTTTCTATATTCTTTTGGTGTCATCAAAAGGGCTTTACGAGTCTTCTTTGCAAGTTTTACTGACTCTTTTGAAGAAGTATTTTCACTTTTGAGCCATTTTGCCAAAAGTGAAGGGTTTTCTGATTTTAAGTCTTCAGACAATTGCTGTTTAATAAAAAACCACATGGAGTTTTCAACTGGTGTATCAATCAGTTCATATAAGTCATCCCAGCGTCCAAAAAAAGGAATAAAGACAATGTTTTTTCTGACAATATCCGGATGGGTTTTAGCAAGGTGTTTGAGAACAACTCTAAAAACTCTACGTTCACCAAGTCCTTTTTTAATATCCCTTGTGAAGAATAAATTTTTCATAGCAAGTTGCTTATCTTCATAAAATGCTTTCATAAATAAAGATATAACTCTATCCTCTGGTTGAAATCTCAAACCACCACTCATTGAAAACCAATCAAGATTTGCATTGAGTGTAGATTGAAATGTCAGTGCATTATTTTCTGTGCGAGAAATGTTTGTTGATTTTTCTAACTCGTTGAGAAACTCATCACTCATCACATTTTCCTCCAGAGCATAATTCTATTTTAAATACATAAAGACACCTCTGTCTTCAAGATGCATGATGGCTTCGAACCATCAGCCCACAGAAAAGTCTGCAGGCCTATCCAAAAAATATTTGCTGTCTGCATCTTTGACAGAGGTACTTTACAAGACCCCTTTTCGCTTTGAGATGATATTTGCTGTTGGGGTCTTTTAAAAGAATTAAAAAACGAGACACTTTTTTCCTCAGCTTGTATCATCGCTGTTAGTGTCTCTTTATTCAATTTAAATTTATCAAAAAAGAATCTTTATGTCAATACAATATAAATTTTACTTTATGAAAATTAAGAAAACTAAAAAATATATTGCTCAAAAAAATCAAGAATGCCTCTATTCATGAGAAAAACAGAAAAAACGACAAATTGCTTGTATTTAAACCGATATTTTCGACAAAAACTCTAAAATTAAGTCCTTGACAACTTTTTAAAAACCCTTTATAATATTTACCCCCTCTATTTACAAAAAAAAGAATAATGATATAATAATAATGTTTTTAAGTATAGTAAAATTGAGAAAATTTTATGCAGCTGCGAAAATTAAATATTTGTAGAGGGGCAGTGATGTTAAGGTGGTTGATAAACTTCACCTTCAACAGCTGAGAAAAGACATTGAAGCCCTAAAAGGCGAAAAGGTTTTAATTCGTGCCAATAAAGGACGCAAAAAAATGATTGAGGTTGAAGGTATTTTGGAGAACACTTATTCAAATATCTTTGTTGTCAAGTTTCCGATTGACAGAGAATGTAAACAGTACAGGTGTGTAACATACACCTATTCTGATCTTATTACAAACACAGTAGAAATTATACTTTGTAAGACAAATACAAAGGTAAGTGTTATGTAAACTCAATAGTTTTATCAATTTTTCCTTGTACGTTTTTATTATAATCAAAAATATTGATTTGTCAACTACTTAAAAGGGCTTATTCTGAAGACAAATTTTTAGAATAAGCTCTTTTTTATTTTACATATTTTCGGGACATCCTTGCATATATTTTATAATGAAGAAGATAGAAAACATTAAATGGAGGCAAGTTTAGCATTGGAAAAAAGATTTGAAAAGGTTGAATACATTAATGTCTATGGCTCAGATTCGCAAAAGGTGATTGTTGAAGGCGAGATTTTGCTTCCAGAGATAAAACCGGATGCTGTGAAAGTTCTTCAGACTGATAGTGAAGTTTTGATTACAAATGTTGAGGTTTTAAACGACAAAGTAGTTGTTCAGGGCGAAATAGAGTTTAAAGTAATTTATCTCTCCTCTGATCCGCAAAAGAAGATTGCTTCTGTTTCAAGTTCAGCAGAATTCACAAAGACATTCGATATGTTGGGAGTAAGACCTGCAATGGCATATGAGGTCAAAGATGATCTTATTTACACCTTTTGTTCTCCTATAAGTCCACGCAAACTTTCTGCTAAAGCAATTGCAGAAATTACAGTTTTAGTAAAAGCACCAGCTACTATTGAGTATCTTGCCAACATTGAAGAACATTCAATAAAGTATTTAAAAGAAAAAATTTCAATTTCAAATCCCCGAAGCATAACAGAAGAGATTTCAAAAAGAGAGATTTTAGAGATTCCTCAGGGCAAACCTTCAATCAGAGAAATATTGCAATGTTTTGCAAGACTTTCAGACAAGAATATCAAGTTTGACAGGAAAAAGATTACCTTTGACTTAAAAGTTGACTTAAAAACTCTCTATTCACCAGATGTTGGGCAAACTCCTATTGAGATGGTTGAACATGAGATATTAATTCAGCACTATTTTGAACTTTCAGATAGTCCTGACGATGTAGAACCGATTGTTAAATTTTATATCAAAAACTTCAAGGTTTTGCCCAAGACTGATGAAATAGGTGAACTTCGCAGGATAGAGTATGATATAGCTATTGAAGCTGAGATAACATTTCATGATGTAAAAACTATTGAGCCTATTGTTGATGTATATTCAACAGAGTATGAGATAAAAGATTCAAAGAAACTACTCAGCATAGAGCAGTTTGTTGGGAAGGGTCGGCATGTCCATCTTTTAAAAGACACAGTATTATTGCCTACCGAACCTGAAGAGGTCTTTTCTGTATCTGGAAGAATAGAAATCGATCTTATAAAACCAGAAAAGGATAAGGTAAATATTAAAGGTGTTGCTGTTGTCTTTTTAATTTATCTTTCTAAAGACTCGCAGGATATCATAAAAAATACAACCACGCAAATTCCTTTTGATGTAAAATTAGATATGGAAGGTGTAGAGGAAACAGACAGAGCTTTTGCAAATATTGAAATAGAAAACATATCATTTTCTATTATTTCTACATCAGAAGTTGAACTGAGGATTCATCTTGCAGTTGAAGTGTGGGTAAAAAGAGGACTTTCAATTGAGATTTTGTCCGACGTTGATATTATAGAAGAGATAAAAAAAGAAGATGAAAGGCTTGCAAGTGTGTACATTTATACTGTCCAGAAAGGTGACACTCTGTGGAAAATAGCAAAAAAATACAGAACAACAGTAGAGAAAATCATTGATTTTAATCAGATAGAAAAAGATGAAATTATACCCGGTCAAAAACTTTTAATAGTGAAATAAAAATTAAACTGCCTCATCTGGAAGCAGAATTTCCAATGAGGCAGTATTTTTTATGATTTTACAGGAACTTTTTTGAGGATAATATCTATGCATTTATTTATGTCACCTGCACCAATAGTTGCAATAATGTCACCTTTTTTAGCTTCTTTTATTACATAGGATGCAATATCTTCAAAACTGCTTATATATTCACAGTCCACTCCAATTTCTTTAAGTTTCAAATAAAGGTTTTCGGATGTGATTCCGAAAGTATTTTTTTCCCGTGCAGCATATACATCTGTAACAATAACCTTGTCAGCCAAACTTAAGCTTTCGGCAAACTCGTTCAAAAGGTTTTTAAGTCTTGAAAATGTGTGTGGTTGGAATATGGCAAAAACCTTTCCCTGAGAAAGTTTTTTCAGGGTATTAAGCGATGCCTTAATTTCGGTGGGATGATGAGCATAATCGTCATAAAGGTATATTCCATCGAACTCTCCTACCTTTTCAAGCCTGCGCGAAGCACCACAGAACTCAGAAATAGCATGTTCAATTGTAATACTTTCTACTCCCAGCTTCGAAGCAACCGCAAATGCAGCAAGTGCGTTATAGACGTTATGAAAACCAGGAATGTTGAGTTTTATATGAGCTAAAGTCTCATCGTCCTTATTTTTAACGTCAAATTCATAGTATCCATCAATACAGCTGATATTGTCGGCAAAAATATCAGTTTTTTCTTTTGTGGATATACAAATTATCTGTGTGTTGAGCTGACTTATGATATCTTTAACATTTTTATCATCACAGTTTGCTACTAAAAACCCTGAAGTTGAAATTTTCTGTGCGAACTTTTTAAAAGAGTTTTTTATTGAATCTATATCTTTGAAATAGTCCAAATGGTCATTGTCAATGTTTAAGATGACTCCAATTGTAGGATTGAACTTTAAGAAGCTATCTACGTACTCACATGCTTCAACAACAAGGTATTCTTTTGAACCTATCACAAAATTTCCGCTCAGCTGTTTTACAAACGCACCTACCAGAACTGTAGGGTTATAATTTGCTTTTTTCAGGATATAACCAATCATAGAGGTTGTAGTTGTTTTTCCATGCGTTCCTGAGATTGCAATGACATTTTTAAAATCTTTCATCAAAAGTCCTAAAAATTCTGCCCTCTCGTAAATTTTCAGATTCATCCTCTTTGCTGCTAAAAGTTCAGGATTGTCTTTTGAAATTGCCGCAGTGTAAATTACAGTTTCATCACCATTTAAATGACTTTCATCATGTCCGATATATACATTTATTCCATTTTGTTTTAACATCTTTGTAGTAGTGCTTTCCTGCATGTCAGAACCTTCAACCCAAAATCCTTGATTTTTGAGTATAAGAGCAATGGCACTCATTGATATTCCACCAATACCTATGAAAAAATACTTGTTCATTTTAAAAAAACTTACCTCCAGCCCGAAAATTTCGAGATTGAAATACCCCTATATTCTATATTATACTTCTTTTTTGCCTGACTTGTTAAAATATTTTTTAAATCGAACGTTCGCTCAAAAAATTTTTGTATCATTCGGAGGTTATGGTATAATTATTCTCAATAATATTATATTTAATATTGAATAAGTTAAATAGGTTTTTATTTGTTCTGGAGGTGTCTTTTGTGCAAAAGATTGGAAAATCAGAACGGCTCATTTTTATAACAAGCACTCTTGTGCAAAATCCTATGAAGCTTTTTAGTCTTACTTTTTTCTGTGATAAACTCAGCTGTGCCAAATCCACCTTGAGTGAGGATATAGATTTAATTTCTCAAATATTTGAGCAGACAGGCCAGGGGAAGCTTGAAACAGTCAGTGGTGCTGCCGGTGGTGTTTATTATATTCCTACCATGAAGAAAGAGGATGAAATAGAATTTTTAAACTTTTTGAAAAATGAGCTGCAAAATCCCGAGAGAATTGTATCAGGTGGGTTTGTATATATAAACGACATTGTTTTTAACCCCGAGGTTATAAAAAAAGCGGCAAGAATATTTGTGAGGTTATTTTTAGAAAAAGAAATAGACTATATTGCCACTGTTGAGGCAAAAGGTATTGCTCTTGCATCATATGTTGCTCAGTATTTCAACAAACCGCTTGTTGTTGCACGAAACTCAAGCAAGTTCACAGAAGGCTCAACTGTCAATATTTCGTACATTTCAGGTACGACAGGTAAGATTGAAACTATGACAATGGCAAAAAAGGCTATAAAAAAAGGAGCAAGGGTTTTATTCATAGACGATTTCATGCGTGGCGGCGGGACAGTGCGAGGAATGAAAGACCTTCTTTCTGAATTTGAATCAAGCTTGGTTGGTGTTGGAGTGCTCATTGCTACAAAAGACAAAAAGTCTGTGGATGTAGATTACAAAAGCCTTTTGATACTTGAAAAACTTGATGCCGAAAATAAAAGAATAACTTTTTCTATCAACCCTCAGGTTATTTCATAAAAATTAGGCAAAATGCCCCAAATGGAAAGAAAAATTTGTTAAAAGTGCTAAAGGGAAAGATTAAAAAGTGGAGAATTATATAAAATAACAACACTAAATTTTAACATGGAGGATGGACTTATGCAGGTGACAGATGTTAGGATTAGAAAAATTACAAATGAAGGAAAAATGAAGGCTATTGTGTCGGTGACATTTGACAACTGCTTTGTTGTTCATGACATTAAGATTATCGAGGGGCAAAACGGACTTTTCATTGCTATGCCAAGTCGCAAAACTCCCGAGGGCGAGTTTAAAGATATTGCTCATCCGATAAACCAGGAGACGCGCGACATGGTCCAAAAAGCTGTTATTGAGAAGTATGAGGCTGTAATCTCAGCTGGTGAATAAAACGATGGCTTTAAGTTAAAAGAAAAAAGGACTTTAGGTAAAGTTTCGGCTCCTAAGGTCCTTTTGTTTTTTATGGAATTGTAATAAGATTTATACCTGGCAAAAGATTAACTATGGTTCTTTTTTCCTGACCATTTGGCAAAAGAGTAATTAATGTAAAACCTTTTATCTCAGAGTAGTTTTTATTGTCCACAACAAGGGTTGTGTTGTCAAGTGGGGTTATTTGTACATTTTTCAATGCAACCTCATAGTCGATAAAATCTTTTACTGTTGGTACCCATAAAAGTTTTTTGCTCATGAGGTTTGAGACTAATCTTAGACTTCTGTCAAACTGCGGTGAGATATATACATTTTTGTTTTTCACAACAAAAAGCTTGTTTTTCTGCATAGGATGAGCAAAATAGTCGTGGATGATGCTAATTCCATTTTCACTAACAAGCCTGTCAAGCTGACTTTGAGTAAGCATCTTTGGAAGATTTTTGTATCTTACCGAGTTCCACTGGTACAGCGAGTCACCTTTTCCAAAGTTGTAGTTCTTGAAAAAAATCTGAGGATGCCAGGAAACCTTGTCAGGCTGAAGCATATTGAGCGTGTCAAGCTTTACGTCAAGGTACGACCAGCAGTATTTGTATCCATATTTTAAGAAAAGGTCAAAGGAATAATTTTTACTGCCGTAAATAGCACCTTCGCTCTTTAAATCTGCGCATCGTGTACCGTCAGAAATACTGTGGTCAATCCAGTCATCAAGTTTTAAATAACTCGTATCTTCCAGTGCTTTTGTAATAAGCTGACGAGTGTTTTCTTTAGCAACTGGCGATGCTGTGTGCAGAACCACCTCTATTTTCTTTTGTGCTAAAAACTCTATGAGTTTTCTGTACTCTGGATTGTCAAATCCAGGTATTCCTTTTACTGATTTATAAAAAAATCCCCATGTTATTGGTATTTTATATCCTACAAATCCCTTTTTCATATAAGAAGGGTCTTTTGTATCTGTTGTGCCAAACATCATGGCTTTTATGATTGATATCATATTTGAATCAGAGTGATGAGAAAATATTAAAATAGCCTTTGTGCCGTTGGGTGACCTTGATTTTATAGAATATGTGTAATTTTCAGGGAAGATGGAATACACATATGTCTTTTCAAATCCTTTTCTAAAAAGCTGTGTTGTGGTGTATATATGTTCTTTGTTCTTTCCAATTACAAAATACTTTGTATCATCAGAATTTGAAAGAAACATAAATACATTTGCCCTGTCTTTTAAGTTATATACTTCAATTGAATCATAGTTGTTTGCATAGCCTATGGCACAGTTTTCAAGCTTTAGATAAAAATCTGAAAGAAAGTCTGTAACATACATGGGTTTTGTAAATTTTTCGAGCTTATAATCTCTTTTTAAAATAAAAAGTGGTCTTGACTCAAATTCAATAGGTGAATACTCTTTAAAGACTTGATGATCTTCTTTAGACTTTAAAGTTTCCTCAACGTTTATAACTTCCTGCGAGGAAGATATAAATATTTTTCTGGTAATTTTTTGAAAACCATTTTCAAACTCCTGCTGAATATAGTTGTTGTAAACCTGAACGTTTTTCAGCAGGAAAATATATTTTGAGGGTTTTGTAAAGGTTAGCTTGAAATTTTTAAACTCACAGCTTATAAGATTGTGGCTTGTATGAGAAATCTCAAAGCTTATAAACTTACTATCAACAGGGATAGAAAAAGAGGTTTTAAATGTTCCTCTACCAGAGGTTACTTTTATCTTTTCAGGCAATGAAAGTATTTTTGTTTTGTTTTCAGAAAAGATAAAGATTTCTATATTTATAGTTTCATCGTCTTTTAGCTGGGGCGTTCTTTTAAATTCGAGGTTGTAGCTAAAGGCAAGCTGAGCAGATTGATATTCATCTTTGAGAGCAATATACGGTGATGTTATTTTATAAAAGACGTCAAGGGTGTGAAAGTTGAGCTTTAAACTATTATTTTTACCGTCTGACAAAAATAAAAGGTCTGAAGGTTCACTTTTTTCAATCTTCCAGTTAATCATCCCGTTTTCAATAAAAGGCAAGGAAGTAATTTGGGTTTCTTCTTTTTTTGTTGGAATTTCATTTAACAGTTCAGGAGGTAATATCTTGGCAACAACATGGTTGTCCTTTAAAATCTCAACATAGTTCTCCTTGGTCTTAACAGAAAATAAGCATTTTTCTGGGTTGGTTTGAATAACTTTTGCCATACCTGTAACAGCTAAATTTATGAAAAAGGCAAAGACTATCAGGAAAACCACGAACTTTTTTTTCATATTTTCCTCAATAATCTCCTTCCTTTTTTATTCTTTTGTATTGCGAAATGTTTGCTAAATATTAATTATATTCCGAATAGGGAGAAAGATTCAATTAAAATTATTTAATGCTTTTCTTTTCCAGTTTCGAAATCTCTGAAACGAATACAAATTTTATGTTCTCTTTCTTTGCCTTTTCCACAGCCTGCTTGAATGCTTCAATTGTTGTGATACCGCCATCAACTCCGAGATGACCTATTGCCACAGAAAAACCTTTCTTCTTTGCCAGGTTAAAAAGAATATTAAACTTGTCTTGTATCGGCTTTAGTTCATTTCTTGAATCAAGTATAATGTCTGGAATGATAACCTGAAGACCTATTTGCTTTCCCATTTTTGAAAAAAGTGATTCTGAAGAAAAGGTAGAATCTACCAAGACCATATCCTTTTCTTTTGCCAGCGTGCACAGCTTTTTTACTATTCTTTCATTTTTGCAAACAAGCGTCCCGAGATGTGTACTAACACCTTTGCTATTTGCTACATTTGCCAATGCATCTTTGAAAATTTTTTCAATCTCATCATCAGGAGTAGCATTCATTATACTTCGCGGGCACAACCAAATTGTACTGCCCTCTTCAGGCTCCATTGAAAGATGCAGCAGAACTTCCTTTCCTTTTTCCTGGCACATGAGAGAGATCTTATTGGAAAAAGGCAAAAAAGGAATAATGGCAATATCAAATGGTACGTTTATACTCAAAAGCTTTTGTACTTCTTCCTCATCCATTCCAGCATCTTCAAAAATGATAGCAACAAACGATGATGTTTGGCTGGCAGCTTCTTTGATTTTTGGCTTCGGGTTGTAGAGAATATATACAAGAAGCAATGTAATACAGCACAAAAGAGCAAGAAAGGGTATGAAGAACTTACTTAGTTTTGTCTTTTCTATTATCACAAGAACATATCTTTTAAATCTCATTTGCTTTTAAGTTATATAACTTCTTCAATAAATAACTTATTCTAATATTGCTTTTTGTATGCAAGTTTGAAAGAGATAGAATTATTTGAGATTTTTCAAAAAACGCTCAAAATTTTCGGTGGACAGTACCTTGTATTCTTTGTTATATCTAACTTTGTTATATTCTTCAACAAGCTTGTTTACAACATCAGCATTCAAAAGTTCACCTTTTAAGATAATTTTTCCCATCTCAAATGGTGTGTAAGAACTTTTGAGAACATAATTCTTCTTTTGATAAAAATATTCCATTGTGAGTTTAAAAATAATACGAAGTCGCAAATTAAAATCATTTATTTTCTCAAAGTTTACTCTTTTTGCTCGGGGTGATTTTAATTTTTTAGCAGTCGACTTTTTTGCAAAGATGAATGTCTTCACATCTGTATAGTTTTGTCCTCTTTCTTCAATCTGAAGATTATTTGTGATACGGCTTATAAAAAGCAAAAAGTTTGCTATCACCTGCTTTAGAACATTTACAAAAAGTCCGAATGTCTTGTATAACAAAAATCCTAAGATTGTCAGCGCAAGAACATAACCAATAAAGTCAAGGATTTGAGCCAATAAACTCTTTTTTACAGGCCTCATGTTTTTTAAAAATTCTTCTAATCCATTTCCGGCATTTGTCTGGGGTTTTGTTGGAGCAAACAAAGAGTTTAAAAAGTCAATAATCTTCTTTATTATGCTGAGTATAAACTTTATTGTTTCCACAATAAATGAAACAATGTATGGCGCAAGACCCTTGAACTTGAAAAGAAGAAGAAGGATCACTATGAATCCAATGCTCAAAAAAAGGTTAATATAACTTATGCTGTTTGATATGCTATTTTTTCTTCTATATCTTTTGCTGAGCAGATTTTCAAGGTTAACCCTGTTTATAAGATAAACGCTTGTAATCAAAAATATTATTGAATAGGTAGTGTATTGGTTTATAATATTCCTTGGGATGTTCATAAAACTTGAGACTGCTCCCACAATTATTATAGCCCAAAGACCTGCTAAGATTGCTCCCAGTGAGAGCGAGACCTGCTCTTTTTCGAATATTAAATATGAGTATATATAAAGTCCCATACAAAAAACCTGACCGAGAAACATTTCAAAAAGACCGTAGGGCTTTAACACAATTAGTGAAAAACCCTGGGGAACTACTATTATAAACAGGATATTTAAAATCTTTTCCCACATACCCTGACTCTTTGCCCGAATAAGATAAGGAATGAGCAAGAACAAAATATCCATGACCACAAATGCTAAGAATATATTTGAAAAGTTTATTTCAGCTACTAAGTAGGAAAACATAATGAAAATTGGGAAAACAAGGCTTGTTATGGCAAAAAGATATATATACTTTGTAATAAACTGATTAACTTTTTCCATTTTGTTCACTCCAAAAAAGATTTAGCTATAAAATATAGTATCACTAAACAGAGTTGCAATAAACATTGGAAGAACAGTTTTTGATGACAAAAAAATTCAAAAAAATTTGTTAAAAATTGATAAAGAAAAAGGTGATAAGTTGATGTATATATATAATGTAATGAAAACTTTAATAGAGTATGCAAGCCATTCAAATGACATCCCAGTTGCTGCAGCTGTTGTAAAGGATGGAAAAATTATTAGTATTAAAAGAAATGACAGTAAAAAGGCTATTTACCACGCGGAGATTCTTGCCATAATTGATGCCACATCAAAGCTTTCTACAAAGGACCTGAGAAGTTGCGAGATGTTTGTGACAAAAGAGCCGTGTCCAATGTGTATGAGTGCGATAGTTTTGAGTAAAGTAAAGAGGCTTTACTTTGGTGCAAGAGATTTTAAGATGGGTGCAGCTGAGTCTTGTTTTAATCTCTCACAAAATCCTTTTTTAAATCATAAGGTAGAAGTGATAGGAGGAATATGTGAAGATGAGTGCAGACTTCTTTTAAAAAGGTTCTTTGAAGAAAAGCGAAGATAAGTTTTCTAAATAGGTAAGTTTTAATACTTGGGTGTGTAAAGTAGAGAATTTGAGGGTATATATCAAGTAGAAGAGATTTTTCAAGTACAAAAGAGGAATTAGTTGTGGTATTTTTGCAGGATGGATAGTACAAAAATTGTGGAAAGAAGGTTGCGTGGAGGAAATGGAGAACAAATTTTTACAGCTTGTGTTTACAAGTAATCTCCAGCTGGTCAAGGTAGTAGAAAAAGAAATATTATCGTTTTTAACAAGAGAAACTAACATATCAGCAGATGAGCTTCTTGAGTTCAAACTCATAGTAAATGAACTTTTAATAAATGCTATTGTTCATGGCAATAAAGGAGACAGTTCAAAATCTGTAAAAGTAAAGGTTGGAATAGTAGACAAAAAACTCAGTTACATTGTTGTGGAGGACGAAGGAGAAGGGTTTGATATAGGAAGGGTGTTCAATGAATACACCCCATATGATGAAAAGGATGAGATAGAGGATTTATATGAATTTGGGCGCGGACTTATGATAGTTGCTTCTCTGTGTGAAAAACTCAAGCAGAACCAGAAAGGAAACAAAATTGTGGCTGTAAGAAGGCTCAAGAAAGAAGAAGATTGTTATGTTTAAAAATAAGATTAAGTTTGAGGGCAAGACTGTCAAAAATGTGCGACAGTCTTTTTTTATTTTGTGCACTTTTTTAGGAACTTTACAAAAGATCAGCCAGAAAGCACATCCCCTTTCAGGGGATTGTGATGAATGGCAGTCATTTTTCTTCTCTTGAATTATCTTGAGAGTACAGGGTATAATAGAAGTAGCAAAAAGTTTTTCGGTATTGTTAGAGGAGTTAAGAAGATGACAAAGGCAGAAAAAATTAAACAAACATGGCAACAAACTAAAGAAAGAAGAAAAAACCAAATACCTGTGGTGTGTCAGTTAAAAATTAATCTTAACTCTGCCTCAAAAGAAACAAAAGAAAAACTTTTTAGGCTGTTTTTAGAAGCGAAATGGTTGTACAACTATATAGTTGCTGACATTGGAAACAGACTTGATAGCAATGCGGAGAAACTAAAAGAAGTTGAAATAAAGGTTGGAGAAAATTTCGAAAGAAGAAGGATTGAAAATCTCAGTTCCCAGATGAAGCAAGCTCTGGTGGAAAGAATAAAGCAGAATTTGTATTCTCTTCACATACAAAAGGAAAATGGTCACAAAACGGGTAAACTGCAGTTCAAACACTATGTCAATTCAATTCCCCTCAAACAATTTGGGAACACTTTTAAGTTTGTTAATCAGCAAAAGACCAGAGTTAAGATACAAGGCATTAAAAAACCTTTGAGGGTACTGGGAGGACATCAGATTCCAGAAGATAGCGAAATAGCAAAAGCAGAACTTGTAAAAAGACCAAGTGGCATTTACCTTTTTGTAACCTGCTACATAAACAAGGGTAGATACACGGAAGCGTGGGAAAGAAGAAAGAACAGAAAAGGTGTAGTAAAACCGAGGGTATGGCAGACGTTCGATGTTGCTGCTGGAATTGATTTTAAACCTGCTGGGATGGTATTATCGAACAGGCTCAAACTTGAATGGCAGATAAAAGAGACAAAACGCTTGAAAAAGTTGCAAAAACAACTTGCACGCCAGCAGAAAGGTTCTAAAAGATGGTATAAAACAAAAGAAAAAATTGCAAGAGAGTATGAAAAATTAACAAACATCAAGTATGACGTAATAAACAAAACCTGTTCATTTTTATATAGATATAAGACAGTTTGTTTTCAAAAAGATAACATCAAAGGTTGGAAGGATGGATATTTTTCAAAGTCAGTACACTACAGTGCAGTAGGGACAATTAAGAGAAGACTGAGCGACAGTCTTCGGGTTCCTGCTGTGGCAATCAAAAGTTCTCTGCCAACAACGAAGACATGCAGCAGTTGCGGAAGTCAGTATGATGTCAAGTTGTCGGAAAGAATTTTCAGATGTCCTGTTTGCGGTTTAGAAATTGATAGAGATTTGAACGCTGCAATAAACATGTTGAAGTTAGTAGGGCTGGACCGGTCCGAAGTCAAGCCCGTGGAGTGGGAGACCGCTGCCAGGATATTCAGGGGCAATCCCTATATCCTGGTAAGTCATACCACGTAGAAGCGGGAAGCCCAACCCCTGAAGGAATCCTATCCCCTTCAGGGGATTGGGAGGAGGTCAAAGTAAAGAACTACCTTCCTGATGCTACTTTGTCTAAATAGTATGAAGGTTTCGGTAAGAGCAGATGAAAATATTTTTGTGAAAGTATCACTTAACAAAGAATTGTTGGTAGAAAGATTTCTCAGAGAAGATGAGGTTTTAGACGCAGTTTTTGAACTAATTGATGGAAAAAACATATTGCAGAAAAGGTGGGTAAATGTTGTGTTCAAGGAATGCTATTTGGATGAGCACATTCATCCTGACGGTTGGTGTGAGATGCACGGCTTTTGCCCTGAAAATGAGAGATTTTTTGAATATAGAAATTTTGGTCCAGGTAGTAGTAAACAAAATCCCAAACGACCTCAACTTGATGAAATAGAAGCTGAGAGGTATACAAAGGAAAATGTTTTAAAAGAGTGGAAAATAGAAATATAGCGTACAAAGTATTAAAAAGTAGGAGCAGGCAAATGCCTGCTTTTTTTATTTTCACCTTTAAAAATGTTTGACCAATCTTGTGTAATCATTTTGAATTTCATATTGCAAATCCTCAAAAAATCGAGTAGAATATTAATAAGCTGACACACAAATCCACATATAAAGAGATGGGTGATGAAAAGAGATGCTTTCAGCAACACGCAGACAAAAAATTAAAGAGATATTGATGGAGAAAAAGAGTGTAACTGTCACAGAGCTTTGCAACATTTTCAATGTATCTGATGAGACAATAAGAAGAGATTTAAAGAAACTGGAACAAGAAGGTATAATTGAAAAGAACTATGGAGGAGCTATTTTAAAAGAAGGGGTATCAATAGTTCCGCCCATTTCACAGCGTTCTAAAGAGTTTATTCAGGAAAAAGAGAGGATTGCACTTGAGGCGTTGAATAGGATAAAAGAGGGCATGGTTGTGATTTTGGATACAGGAACAACCACGCAACAGATAGCAAGAAAACTTAAGAGTTTTCAGCACATAACTGTTATAACCAATGGCATAAATATAGTGAATGAACTTATAACAAATAACAGTATCAACTTATTTTTAGTTGGTGGCAAAGTTAAAAATTCCAATTTTTCAACAGTTGGTCCTGAAGCACAAAAAGCGTTTTTGCAATTTAGTGCTGATATAGCTTTTATAGGAACAAGTGGCATTTCTCTTGAAAAAGGTCTTACTACCTCTGATGTATTTGAAGCAGAGGTAAAAAGGGCAATGATAGATAGCAGTAAAGAGGTTATAGTTGTTGCAGACAGCAGCAAGTTTAAGAAAAATGCCATGGTTTCGTTTGCAACTCTCAACAAAGTGTCTGAAATTATCACAGCAGGTGATATAAGTAGTGAGCTTCTGGAGAGTTTCAGACAAAAGGGTATAAAGATAACAGTAGTATAACTTTTTAAAGAGCCAAGATGAGATTTTTATGTTGAAAGGGGCAAACCTTTAATGGAAAAGATTCTTACAATAGACATTGGAACCACTGCCTGCAAAGTGATACTTTTTGACCTTGAAGGCAATATCCTTGCAAAATCAAACAGGGAATATCCAACATATACACCACAGATTGAATGGGCTGAACAAGACCCGCTTGATTGGTGGAAGGAAGCGGTAGAAGGTATCAGGGAAGTTGTACAAGCAGCAGGAGCAGAAGGTATTTTGGCAATTGGGCTATCATCTCAAAGGGAGACGGTTGTTCCACTTGACAGGAAAGGAAATGTTCTGTCAAGAGCTATCTCGTGGATGGATAGGCGTTCACGCCCTGAGGCGGAAGAGATTTCACGGCAGTTTGGGAAAGACACAATACATAAAATAACTGGTCTGATTCCAGACTCTACATTTACAGCAACAAAGCTTTTGTGGCTCAAAAAACATCAGCCAGAGATTTTGCAAAAAGCTTATGTTTTTCTGCAGCCAAAAGAGTTTATAGGGTACATGCTTACAGGCGAAGCTGCTACAGACCATTCACTGGCAAGCAGAACAATGATGTTTGATATAAACAAAAGACAGTGGTGGGAAGACATATTTGAGTTTGTGGGGATAAAGTCCTCTCAGTTTCCAAGACTTTGCTATGCAGATGAGGTCATAGGGTATTTGAAAGAAGATGTTGCAAAAATCCTGGGGCTCAAAAGCGGAATACCAGTTGTAAGCGGTGGCGGAGATAGGCCCTTAGAAGCATTAGGAGCAGGGATTGTAGGAAGCCGTGTTATGGAGTCAACAGGGACTGCAACAAATGTGTCGATGTCATCTGATAAAGTCCCAGAGAGTCTTGACCCAAGGGTTGTGTGTTCCTGCCATGTGATAAGGGATCACTACCTGATTGAGCAGGGGATGAACACAAGCGGTACGATTTTAAGATGGATAAGAGACAACTTTTACAGAGGCGAGAAGGAAAAAGGCGAGAATGTTTATGAGCTGATTGATATTGAAGCTGAGAGTTCAAAGCCGGGTGCAAATGGGATTTTACTTTTACCATTTTTTATGGGCAGCCGAGCGACAAGATGGAACCCTGACGCAAAAGGGGTTTTGTTTGGGCTGACTTTGACACATTCAAGGGCTGATGTTGCAAGGGCTGTGCTTGAAGGGATTTCGTATGAAATAAGAGCGTGCATAGAAATTTTAGAGTCTATGGGGCTTAAGCCTGAGAGTATAGTTTCTATGGGGGGTGGTGCAAAGAGCAGAGTATGGAGCAGAATTAAGGCTGATGTTCTTGGCAAAAAGGTTGTTGTTGAAAAAGTACAGGAGGCGGCATCAAAAGGTGCGATGATTCTTGCGTCATATGCAGTTGGTGCAAGGGGAAGCTTAATTGAGGAAAAAAGAGAAGTGCTTTTTGAGTACCAGCCAGACAGCAAAAACCATGAGATTTATAACAGAGTGTATGAAATATACAACGAGCTTTACAGTTCAGTTTCCAGCCTTTATCCAAAGCTTTCTCAATATTGATGGTTAGGAGGTCTTTGTTTTGCTTGTAAATTTAAATAAGGTTTTAAGTTATACAAAAGTGAAAAAGTTTGGTGTGGGGATGTTCAATGGGCTTTCTGCCGATTTTTATGAAGGGCTGATTGATGCTGCAGAGCAGCTCAGATGTCCAATTATTATTGGTGTTGCTGACAGGTTTGTTGACAGGCTTGATTTTGAGATGATTGCAGAGGTCATGATTTTCCTTGCAAAAAGGGCATCTGTTCCGGTATGTGTTCATCTTGACCATGCAAAAAGTCTGAAAAATATCATCAGAGCAATAAAGGCTGGGTTTACATCTGTTATGTTTGATGGTTCAAGCTTGCCGTTTGAAGAGAATATACAAAAAACCAAGGAAATTGTTGAGATAGCACACTCTGTTGGTGTGAGCGTTGAAGGTGAGCTTGGAGTTGTGGGTAGAGGTGACTGGGATTTTAAAAACCCAGAGTTTTACACAAAGCCTGAAGAGGCAGAGATTTTTGCTGCGCAGACAAATGTTGATGCTTTGGCTGTTGCAATTGGTACTGTGCATGGGGTTTATAAAGGTGAGCCGCGGCTTGATTTTGAGAGGCTTTCTGAAATAAGAAAAAGGGTTGACTGCTATCTTGTACTTCATGGCGGCTCTGGACTTTCAGATGATGATTTTAAAAAGTGCATTGAGTATGGAATTAACAAGGTAAATATCTTTACAGACCTGACCTTGGCTATAAACTCTCAGCTCCCAGAATTTGTGAGCAAAACTGAGGATTTGACACCTGCCATCTTTGAGAGAATAAGAGAGATTGTCAAAAAGGAAGCCATAAAAAAACTAAAAGTTTTTGGTAGTTACGATATAGTTTAATTAATTTAACAAATTTTACAAGAACAAAAATCTTGGTGGAGGTGTTTTTTGAGATGAACGAGCCAATTTACAAATATCTGAAGATTGGGACAATTCATTTTATGTCTTACCCACAGGTAATTGATGGTGAAGGTCCAATTGAAGAGACATTGAAATCAATTCTTGAAGATGACTACTTCAATGCAGTTGAGGTCACATGGATAAAAGACCCAGAGGTAAGAAAGAGAGTAAAAGATATGCTAAAATCTGCCCATGTCACAGTTGCATATGGAGGTCAGCCGAGGCTTTTGAGAACTGGTCTTAATCCAAACGACTATGACAGCGAAAAGAGGAAAAAAGCCATTGAGATTTTAAAAGAAGGTATTGACGAGGCATACGAGCTTGGAGCAGTTGGGTTTGGATTTTTGTCAAGACAGTATGACGAGGCAAGAAAGGATGAGGCTTTTAAGATTTTGATTGAAACAACAAAAGAGCTTTGTGACTATGCAAAGTCAAAAGGCAATCTTATGATAGAGCTTGAAGTATTTGACTTTGACATTGACAAAAAGAGTTTGATTGGACCTGCTGAGCTTGCAGCAAGATTTGCAGCCGAGATTAGAAAAGAATATGACAATTTTGGATTGATTGTAGATTTGAGCCATCTTCCACTTACAAGAGAAACAGCTGAGCAGGCGCTCTTGCCTGTAAAAGACTACCTCACACATGTTCATATAGGTAACGCTGTTGTAAAGGATAAGAACCATCCAGCATATGGAGACAAACATCCAATGTTTGGAATAGAGGGCGGCGAAAACGACGTTGAAGAGGTAATTGAATTTTTGAGAGTCTTAAAAGAGATAGGATTTTTAAATCCAGAAAAAAGACCTATCTTGAGCTTTGAAGTATCGCCTATGCCAGGGCAGGACCCGAAAATTGTGCTTGCAAGCTCAAAGAGGGTTTTGAACGAAGCATGGGCAAGATTATAAGAATTTTTCTTAATAAATAGAAAAGTACTTAGCAAGTAATGGGAGGGAGAATTTATATGAAGATACTTGTGACAAGAAGAATAATGGAGCCTGCGATTGAGCTTTTGAAAAAGTACGGTGAGGTTGAAGTAAATCCCCACGACAGACCAATGACAAGAGAAGAACTTTTGAAAGCAATAGCTGACAAGGACGCAGTTTTGACCCAGCTTGTTGACAAAGTTGACAGTGAGTTTTTCGACCATGCACCAAATGTGAAGATTGTTGCAAACTATGCAGTTGGTTACGATAACATAGATGTTGAAGAGGCAACAAGAAGGGGTGTTTATGTAACAAACACGCCAGACGTTCTGACAAACGCAACAGCTGAGCTTGCGTGGGCACTGTTGTTTGCTGCGGCAAGAAGAATAGTTGAGGCTGACAAATTTATGAGAGGCGGGCATTACAAAGGTTGGGGTCCTATGCTCTTTTTAGGCAAGGGCGTGACAGGTAAAACTCTTGGTGTAATTGGTGCTGGCAGGATTGGCCAGGCTTTTGCAAGAATGTCAAAAGGATTTAACATGAAGATTTTATACTATGATTTTGAGAGAAAAGAAAATTTTGAAAAAGAGATGGGTGCTCAATTTGTGCCACTGGATGAACTTTTGAAAGAAGCAGATTTTATATCAATCCATGTGCCGCTCACACCACAAACAAGGCATTTAATTGGCGAAAGAGAATTTTCTCTCATGAAACCGTCGGCAATCTTAATTAACACAGCACGCGGACCAATTGTAGATGAAAAAGCACTTGTCAAAGCTCTCAAAGAAAAGAAGATTTTTGCAGCAGGTCTTGATGTGTATGAGAGAGAGCCTGAGTTTGAGCCAGAACTGGCTGAACTTGACAATGTTGTGATGCTTCCACACATTGGTTCTGCAACAGAAGAGTCAAGACTTGACATGGCAATGCTTGCAGCAAACAATATAGTAGATTTCATTGAGGGAAGAGTTCCAAGAACACTTGTCAATAAAGAGGTTTTAAACAAGAAGTAATAAAGCATCTCCTTTTGGTAAATATTTCCCTGCGGGAAGTGACTTGTCCCGCAGGGAGCATTTAAATTAGCAAAATTGATTATTTTAAAAAGCAGAAGAGAGTGCTATAATATTTTTGTGAACAATACGAAACAGCGTTTCATAATATGAAACAGGAGAGACTGATATGTCGCAAAATTCTGTTCAGTCAATTGAAAGGGCGTTTGAGATAATCGAAGCTTTGGCTGTTGAGCCAAAAGGGCTTTCAATCACTCAGCTTTCCCAAAAACTTTCTCTTCACAAGACCACTGTCCACAGGATTTTGCAGACACTACTTAACAGAGGGTATGTTCATAAAGACCCTCAGACCCTGCGCTACAAGCTTGGTGTAAAGTTTGTTGAGATTTCAAGCCTTTATCTTAACAACATTGAACTCAAAACCGAAGCACATCCGTTTTTGCGTGAGCTTGTGGCCATGTTAAATGTCACTGTACACCTGGCAATTCTTGACGGTACTGATGTTGTATACATTGACAAGATTGAACAGGTAAACTCAATAAGGCTTTACTCCTCAATTGGCAAAAGAGTCCCTGCATACTGCACAGCTCTTGGGAAAGTGATGCTTAGCAAGCTTTCAGATGAAGAAGTTGAAAAGATGCTATCAACAATTTCTCTGAAACCATATACACAAAACACCATAACGGATGTAGAAAAGCTTATGCATGAGATAAGATTTGTTCGAAATAGAGGCTTTGCAGTTGACAATGAAGAGTTGCAAGAAGGTGTGAGGTGTATCGCTGCTCCTATATATGACTATAGAGGCGAGATGATTGCTGCTATTAGCATTTCAGCACCGACCAGTGTACTGCCACCTCACAAAGATGAAGAAATAGCGCAAAAGGTTGTTGAGACTGCAAAGAAGATTTCTCACAGGCTTGGGTATGTCGAGGATAAAGAAGATTATCAAGGAAAGGAGATGCAAGAGGATGGAAAAGGAACAGGTACTGCAAAAGATAAATGACAATGGGCTTGTTGTTGTTGTTCGTGCAGAGACTAAGGAGAAGGCTCTCAAGATTACAGAGGCATGTATAAAAGGTGGTGCCAGCGCAATTGAGATAACCTTTACAGTGCCCGGCGCTGACGAGATAATAAAGTATCTTACAAGCACGTACAAGGAGGATGAGATTATAATAGGAGCAGGTACAGTTCTTGACAGCGAAACAGCACGAATTGCAATTTTAGCCGGTGCAAAGTTTGTTGTAAGTCCATACCTCAATCCTGAAATGGTAAAACTTTGTAACAGGTACAGGATAGCTTCAATGCCCGGCGCTATGACAATAAAAGAGGTTGTGGAAGCCCTTGAGTGCGGTGCAGATGTTATAAAAATCTTTCCTGGCGAGCTTTTCGGGCCGAAAATTATAAAAGCATACAAAGGACCAATCCCACAGGCAAGGCTTATGCCAACAGGTGGGGTTGATCTTGACAATGTTGATGAGTGGATAAAAGCGGGTGCTTTTGCTGTGGGCGTTGGCGGTAATATAACAAAGTATGCAAAGGATGGAGACTTTAGCAAAGTAGAAGAGGTATGCAGGCAGTTTGTGGAGAAGATAAAGATGGCAAAGGGGAAGGTACAGAAGTGATGTTTGAGGTGACAAGTTTTGGTGAGATAATGCTGAGGCTTTCACCGCCTGGGTATCAGAGGATTTTACAGGCGACAAGTTTTGATATCAATTTTGGCGGGGCTGAAGCAAACGTTGTTGTTGCTCTGTCAAACATTGGGGTGAAGACAAGCTATGTTACACTCCTTCCACAAAACCCTATTGGTGATGCTACTGTAAACTTTTTGAGAAGATATGGAGTTGACACAAGCTATATAAAAAGAAAAGGTAAAAGGATTGGAATTTACTTTCTTGAAAAGGGTGTAGGGCAGAGAGCATCTTCTGTTGTGTACGACAGAGCAGATTCTGCCATAAATGAGATACAGCCTGGGGATATCGACTGGGAAGATATTTTGAAAAAGACCAAGATATTTTTCTCAACAGGAATCACTGCTGCTTTATCACAAAATGTGTTAAATGAACTAAAAGTGGCTTTCAAGACAGCAAAAAATGCAGGTGCAAAGGTGGCGTTTGACATCAATTATAGGTCAAAACTGTGGAACTATGAAAGAGCAAATGAAGTGATTTCAGATCTTATGTCGTATGTGGACATTTTAATTACAAACGAAGAGCATGTGAGAAGAGTTTTAAAGATTGATATGGAAGAAAAATATTTTGAAGGCATTGACCTTACTACAGATGGTCAAAAGATTTTATTTGAAAGATTGCAAACAAAGTACCAAAACTTGGAGAGAATAATTCTTGCTGCAAGAAGGAGTATATCTGCTTCTAAAAACATCTTTTTTGCTTATACAAAAGATGAAAATGGAAATATTGTATTTTCAAAAAAGCGCGAAATAGAAGTTATTGACAGGGTTGGCGGCGGAGATGCTTTTACAGCAGGTGTTTTATATGGAATTTTAAGAGAGCTTGAGAGCGATAAGATGCTTGAGGTAGCAACATACATGTGTGCTTTGAAGCACACTGTAGAAGGTGATAGTCTCATTACGTCTGAAGACGAGATTAAACAGGCACTTGGGCATGACAGTTCTGGTATGATGAAAAGATAATTATAAAAAGGAGGTATTTTCTAAAATGGAAGTAAAATATGCAATGCATCCTGATCAATTTAAGACTTTGACTACAGATGAGATACGAAAGGAGTTTTTGATTGAAAACTTGTTTGAATATGGAAAAATCAACATGGTCTACACTCATGTTGACAGGGTTATTGTTGGCGGTGCTGTGCCAACGGTAGAAGTTCTAATCTTGGAAGATGGCAAAGAGATTGGTGCTCAGTATTTTCTTGAAAGAAGAGAGATTGGGATAATCAA
Organism: Caldicellulosiruptor obsidiansis OB47; assembly: GCF_000145215.1. Classification (NCBI taxonomy): domain Bacteria; kingdom Bacillati; phylum Bacillota; order Caldicellulosiruptorales; family Caldicellulosiruptoraceae; genus Caldicellulosiruptor; species Caldicellulosiruptor obsidiansis. The sequence goes on along the minus strand of NC_014392.1, from coordinate 2,316,050 downwards.
TATAGGCAGCAAAGGGTATGTTGTGGCAGATGGTCAAAAGTTTGAACTTGACAAGAGGGACGGACTTTACATTGGCATGGGAACAAAGAAAATAGAGTTTGGTAGTGACGAGCCTGCAAATCCTGCCAAGTTCTACTTTGTATCAACTCCTGCACATAAACAATATCCAATAGAAAAGATTGACATAAAAAATACTGAGGCAACTCATCTTGGTTCGCTTTCAGAGTCAAATGAAAGAACAATATATAAATACATCCATCCAGACGGGGTAAAAAGCTGTCAGCTTGTAATGGGAATGACAATTTTAGAGCCAAACAATGTATGGAATACAATGCCTTGCCATTTGCATGATAGGAGAATGGAAGTATACTTTTATTTTGACATGCCTGAAGATGCTTTTGTGTTGCATTTGATGGGAAAGCCGCAGGAGACAAGACATATTATTGTAAGAAACGAACAGGCTGTAATCAGTCCAAGCTGGTCTATACACTCTGGAGTTGGCACTAAAAATTATACATTCATCTGGGCAATGGCTGGAGAAAACCAGTCATATTCTGATGTTAATCCTGTTCCAATGAAGGAACTTAAATAACAAAAATATAATTTATGGAGGTGTGTTTAAAATGATACTTGACAAATTCAAACTTGATGGGAAAGTTGCAATTGTAACAGGTGCGTCAACAGGTTTGGGTCAGGGAATGGCAATTGCTTTAGCCGAGGCTGGAGCTGATATTGTTGGTGTTGATTATGTTCCATGTACAGAGACAAAACAAAAAATAGAATCAATTGGAAGAAGGTTTTTGGAGATTCAGGCAAACTTAATGACAATCGAGCCGATTAACATGATTATAGAAAAGACAATTCAGGAGTTTGGCAGGCTTGACATTTTAGTGAACAATGCAGGAATAATCAGAAGATGTGATGCTATTGACTTTACAGAAAAAGACTGGGACGATGTGCTTGCAATTAATCTCAAGACAGTATTCTTCTTCTGTCAGGCGGCAGCAAGACAGTTCATCAAACAAGGAACAGGCGGAAAAATAATAAACATTGCATCCATGCTTTCGTTCCAGGGCGGAATTAGAGTTCCATCATACACAGCAAGCAAAAGCGGTGTTGCAGGTCTTACAAAAGCGCTTGCAAATGAGTGGGCAAAGTACAATATAAACGTCAATGCAATTGCACCGGGTTATATGGCAACAAACAATACTCAGCAGCTTCGTGAAGACCCTGTAAGAAGTGCTGAGATACTTTCAAGAATTCCGGCAGGTCGATGGGGAACACCGGAAGATTTGCAGGGAGCAGTTGTATTTTTGGCTTCTGATGCGTCAGAATATGTCAATGGCTGTATATTGAATGTTGATGGTGGCTGGCTTGCAAGGTAAAAATGTTTTTTGGGGGTTTTTGATATGAACCAGTATAAAGCATGGCAAAATGAACTTATTGCAAAGGACATTGTAGAAAGACTTAATAGAAGAAAATACAATGCTTTTTATGCACCGACTTTAGAAGATGCAAGAAAAAAAGTTTTGGAATTGATCCCCGAGGGTTCAAGTATAGCCCTCGGGGGTTCTGTTACAATAGAAGAGTTGGGTTTAATAGAAATATTCAGAAATGGTCCATATAAGCTTTTTGATAGGTACAAACAAATGACAGCTGAAGAGAGAATTGAACTTATGCGTCAGTCGCTTTTAGCAGATGTTCTTGTCACATCTACTAATGCAATTACTAAAAATGGAGAGCTTGTAAATGTGGACTGCTCAGGTAACAGAGTATCTGCTATGATTTTCGGGCCAAAAAAGGTAATAATTGTAGCTGGTGTTAACAAGGTTGTTGAAGACTTGGATGAAGCATTCAAGAGACTTAAAAAGATTGCACCTATGAATTCAAAAAGGAATAATCACAAAACTCCATGTGTTGAAACAGGATACTGTATGGATTGCCAGATTAAGGCAAGAATGTGCAATTATATTACCATAATAAACCATGGTATGAAATTTGAGGGTCGTATAAATATTGTTATTGTTCCTTTCGAGATGGGATTCTAAAGAAATGAAGCTTCATGATTAAAATTGTCACTATAACCTTAAAAATTTCCATGACAATTTGAAAAGTTCCTGAACTCCTGTCATGTTAATATTTTCATATGTATTTTAATATTTTCTTGATGCAAAAGGCACTCTTTCGAATTAAAATAAATGTTGAAAATTAATTTATGTAATATGCATAGTGAAACAGATAAAATTTTCGATAGATTTTTGCAATCTCAATTAAGATATATGAGTCATATGTGAAAGGATGGATTGAGGAATGAAAAAATTAAAACAATTTGCAAAGGCAAATTATTCGGTAAGAATGGCAAACAGTGTGCTTGCAAAGTTTCCGGAACTTACAGATAAGTGGCAGTATGATTACGGTGTAGTTTTCAAGGGTTTTGAATATATATATGAAAACACAGGAAATGAAGAGTACTTTGAATATATAAAAAAGAATATAGATTATTTTGTTCAGGATGATGGAAGTATAAAGAAGTACTCACCCGAAGAGTACAATATAGACCATATAAACAACGGGAAAGCAGTGTTGTTTTTATATAGAAAAACAGGAGAGGAAAAGTATAGAAAAGCAGCACAGCTTCTCAGAAGTCAGCTCAAAACTCATCCAAGGACAACAGAAGGTGGGTTTTGGCACAAAAACATATATCCTCATCAGATGTGGCTTGATGGAATTTACATGGGTTCACCTTTTTATGCCGAGTATGCAACACTTATAGGGCAGGATGAAGCTGAAGATATCTTCGATGATGTTGCAAAACAGGTTATTCTCTGTGCAAAAAATACAAAAGACCCTATTACAGGTTTGCATTTTCACGGATGGGATGAAAGTAGACAGCAGAAATGGGCAAATAAAATCACAGGTTGTTCTCCAAATTTCTGGGGAAGAGCAATGGGCTGGTTTGCAATGGCAATAGTTGATGTGCTTGACTTTCTACCCCAAGATCATCAGTCAAGAGAAACCATTTTATCTATTTTCAAGCAGCTTATTGACGCTATTTTGAAGTATCAAGACCCTGAGACAGGTGTTTGGTATCAGGTTGTTAACTTTATAGGCAGAAATGGAAACTATCCTGAGGCTTCAGCTTCATGCATGTTTGCATATGCACTTGCAAAGGGAATAGAAAAGGGATATTTGGACTCAAGTTATATAAAAGCACTTGAAAGAGCATATGAGGGGATAATTTACAGGTTTGTTGAAGAGGATGAGAACGGGCTTTTAAATCTCAATGGAGTTTGTATGGTTGCAGGACTTGGTGGAAATCCGTACAGAGATGGGTCGTATGAGTATTATATCAGTGAACCAATAAAGACAAATGACCTAAAAGGTATTGGAGCATTTTTGAAAGCAAGTGCATGGGTAGAAAGGCTTTTTGAGTAAGTTTCTAAAACAGGAGGTCAAAGGGGAAGATGGTTGTAAATGTTGTTGAGTTTGGAGCAAAGGGTAATGGCATTGACAAGGACACAGAAGCTTTTAAAAGGGCAATAGAAGCGTGTGAAAAGCATGGTGGGGGAACAATTTTTGTCCCGGCAGGTATATATCATACAGGTCCAATTCATCTTAAAAGTAACATGACACTTTATATAGAAAATGGTGCTGTGCTAAAGTTTTCACAGGACATAGAAGATTATCCGCTTGTATATACACGCTGGGAAGGCGAAGAAATGCAGGTTTATTCTCCACTGATATATGCTGAAAATGCTGAAAACGTTGCGGTTGTTGGATTTGGCACTATTGATGGACAGGGCGAGAAATGGTGGCGTCTTCACAGGGATAAAGAGCTTAAATATCCAAGACCTCGTTCTATATGTTTTTACAGATGTAATAATGTAACCATCGAAGGAATAAAGATAGTAAACTCTCCAAGCTGGACAGTAAATCCTATAGAATGCCAGAATGTTACAGTTCATAATGTTAAAATTCAAAATCCTTATGATTCGCCAAACACAGATGGGATAAATCCTGAGTCATGCAAAGGTGTGAGAATTTCAAACTGTTACATAGATGTTGGTGATGACTGCGTAACATTAAAATCCGGGACAGAGGACTGTAAAGAAAGGATACCCTGTGAGAACATTACCATCACAAACTGTATCATGGCGCACGGGCATGGCGGGGTTGTTATTGGTAGTGAGATGAGCGGTGGCGTTAGGAATGTTGTTATCTCAAACTGCGTTTTTGAGGGGACAGACAGAGGAATAAGAATCAAAACCCGACGTGGAAGAGGAGGAGTTGTTGAGGATATAAGAGTTTCAAACATTGTTATGAAAAATGTAATGTGTCCATTTGCATTTTATATGTATTATCATTGCGGCAAAGGCGGGAAAGAAAAGAAGGTTTGGGACAAGTCACCTTATCCTGTAGACAGTACAACTCCAGTGGTAAGAAGAATTTATATAAGCGATGTTGTTGTGAGAGAGGCACGAGCTGCAGCAGGCTTTTTATATGGTCTTACCGAGATGCCAATCGAAGATGTTGTATTTTCTAATGTTACAGTTGAGATGGCACAAAACCCTGAACCTGAACTTCCTGCCATGATGAGCTATTTAGAGCCAATGGCAAAAAGAGGGTTTGTAATAAATACTGTTAAAAATATCAGATTCATGAATGTTTCTGTGATTAATCAGGAAGGTGCAGCATTTGAACTTAACAATTGTGAGAATGTAGAGTTTTACAGGTGCAGGGCAAAAGATACAGCAGATTATGGGAGGATTTTGAGTTTGGATAACGTATCTAATTTGGTTGCTGAGTAGAGATAAAATAAAGACAGGGGTTAGAGTGAAGAAACTTAAAGCCGAGGACCCTAACCCCTGTTCACAAAATAGATCTTCAAATAACCAGTTATTAAAAATTTTTCACCAAACTATTAATATTATCACATAAAAATGGGGGTGTGTTCAAAGAAAAAAAGATTGAAAAATTGTATATATTAGGAAAATACCAAACAAATGAAGACCAGCTAATTAAAGTCAAGAGTTTTTTAAAAAATTTTTGATAACATTTTATGGTGTAAAATCCTTTTAAAAGGGTATAAAAAGGTAAGCCATCCATTAGAAGTTGACATAATATATGGAGGCTGAGCACGTATTATGGTTAACCAATGTTTTGTTAATAAAACAATTATTTATACGCAATAAACAGCAGTCTTATTAAAGCATCTTTGAATATGTTCTTCAGGAGTTCTAAGTTCAAAAGGTTTTTTATTGCGCATGACAGCAAAGATGATACAAATAATTTTTCTCATGACAGCACAAAATAGAACTTTTTTGGGCTTTTGTTGACACTTTTTCTGATAGTATTCGAAGAGTACAGGATTACAAGGCTTAGAGTCTCTTTTGGTTCTGATATTAGCAAGAGCAATTGTAAATAAGATTCTTCGCAAGATTTTAGAGCCACGTTTAGACATTTTGTTTTTTGAACCAACAAATTGCCCGGATTGATTTACGGAAGGATCAATGCCAAAGAAAGCAACAAGTTTGTTGGGTTTTGAAAATTTTTTGAAATCACCTATTTCAGCAAGGATAGTTGCGGCAGTGAGAAAACCTATGCCGGGGATAGATTGAAGAAGGTTAATATTTTCAGATATTGAAGGTTGAGTCTGTGAAGACTGCTGAACAAGCTGATTTATGGCTTCAAAAATTTTGTCGATGTTCTGTTGCAAAGTCAAGACTATGTTAATATAGACTTTAAGCATAGTAACAGTTGCCAAGTCAAGATATAGAAAAAGGTTTAAACTGTTTAGCTTTTTCGATAAGAAGTTCATATTTTTCTTTAGCCCATTGATAGCTTTTTTTAGAAGTTTGTTGAATGATGGAAATAAGTTTTTCACTGTCAGCGCTTAGGATATCGTTTGGAGTAGGGTAGTTTTCAAGTATAGCCAAAGATGTTTTAGAGCAAATATCGGGGAAGACCTCTTTGAAGTTGAGCATAATTTGGTCAACGGTTGATATAAGTCTGTATTTGTAAGAGGTTAACTCATCGCTGAGGTTGTAATACTGACGGCATAAGTTTTTCAAGCAATCGAGGGTTTCAGATGAAGGTTGTGCTATAGCAGAGTTAGTAAGCCTGAAGGTTAAGGCAATCCACAGGGCATCGATTTTATCATTTTTTACTTTGACTTCCTCCCGCATTTTTGATAGAAGTGAGAATTGGATGGGGTTGATAATTGCAACATCCCAGCCATTAGAAGTAAAGAAGCGGGAGAGGATTTTGTGGTAATGCCCTGTGGCTTGAGATGACGATGGTAGGGCGAGCCGCAAAATCCTCTTCAACTTTTTTGAGGATTTCAATAGCCCTATCAAAGTCAGAGGGATTGTTGTGACGGATAGTCAAGCGAGTGAGTATTTCATTTGTAGGAGAGATAACCACCATTTCACTGAAATATTTAGAGACATCAATCCCGGCAAAAGGTTTTAAGTTCATAGCATAAGACCTCCTCGCAAGTGATTTTAAAATTGAATTAGGGCATGAGTTTTCCATTCCGAGCGAAGGTAAGTATACAACCTTGGGCAGTAGATAGAGGAACCAGCTTAAACTAAGATTTAAGCTGGCCTTTAGCCACAAATAGTTTAGACTTACCTGGAATGGAATAATAGTCTTTTGGGCGAGTATACGGAAGGAAGCTTCTGCTCCCAGGAGGCGAGTGCAGATAAATTCCATGCCCAGATAGAAAGAATTATATCAAAGTTAGCATGGCTGACAAAAGGCCAGCGTTAAAAATAATGCTTTTAAAAGTGGCCAAAGATGAGAAGCCACAAGCAGCAGGAAGTGATTTTAGGCTGCTTTCCTCTCAAAGAGGAAGGATTAGAAATGTTACTTTAATTGATGAGACTCAAAATCTTATGTTAACCGAAACTTTGGTTGTTATTTTATTAGAATTTTTTTGATGTGCCTTACGAAAATAATTATACAAGAATGGAAGATATTTGTATACTGATGAGATTTTAAATAATCCGAAGCTTGGACCTAAGGAAGCACTGGCTAAATACGTTCCTATTTTGGGACCATATGTGCAATCGAGAGAATACAGTTTGCAGATATCTTTTATGCTTCCTCAACAAAAAGAGGCTTCAAAGAATTGGTCTAAAGTTACAAATGAGATTGCATTACCTCCTTTGTCGTTATTCTTTACACCTGATGAATCAAGCAAGCTTGCAAATATTATGAATGCAGTTAACACATTTTATGATGAAATGTTCTTAAAGATGATGACAGGAAAGTATTCGAATTATGATGCATTTGTAAAGACATTGAAGAGAATGAAAATAGATGAAGCAATAAAGATCTATCAAAATGCTTATGACAGGTATATAAAGCAATAGGTATCTGAAAAAAAGGAGACTTTGGGATGAAAAATCCTGAAGTCTCCTTATAATTAAATTATCTTTGTGGAGGCGAAAATTATTAATGGAAATAGAAAAATATAAAAATCCAATAATTCATGCAGATTATTCGGATCCGGATGTAATAAGGGTGGGGAATGATTATTTTTTAGTTGCCTCAAGTTTTAACTGTGTTCCAGGGCTTCCTATTTTACATTCAAAAGATCTTGTTCATTGGAGACTTGTAAACTATGCAGTGAAAAAACTTCCCTCTCCTGAATATGACACACCTCAGATTGGAAAGGGTATATGGGCACCAGCAATAAGATATCACAATGGCAGGTTTTACATATATTTTAGTATGCCAGATGATGGAATATTTTGTTGCTATACGGATGATCCATTTGGAAAGTGGTCGGATATAGTGCTAGTAAAAAGAGCAAAAGGGTGGATAGATCCATGTCCTTTCTGGGATGATGATGGTAAAGCGTATCTTGTTAATGCATTTGCGAAAAGCAGAGTGGGATTTAACAGTAAGCTCTGTATATCAAGGTTGTCAGAAGATGGACTAAGCGTTTTAGATGAAGGCAGGATAATATTTGACGGGTCAGTTACTCAGCCGACAATAGAAGGTCCAAAACTTTACAAGAGAAATGGTTACTATTACATATTTGCGCCGGCAGGTGGTGTAAAAAATGGATGGCAAACTGTTTTAAGGTCTAAAGACATTTATGGACCTTATGAAGAAAAGATAGTGATGCACCAGGGAAATACATCAATAAATGGTCCGCACCAGGGTGCGTGGGTTGAGACTGAAAAAGGCGAGCATTGGTTTGTACATTTTCAGCAGAAGGGTCCATACGGAAGAATTGTACATCTTCAACCTATGACTTGGTTTGAGGATGATTGGTGTATAATAGGGGTAGATCAGAATCAAGATGGGATTGGGGAACCAGTTTTAGAATACAGAAAACCTTCAACTGAGGAAGAAAGTTGCCATTTTTATATAGAATGTTCAGATCATTTTGATAAAGAGGAACTGTCGTTGGCATGGCAGTGGCACGCAAACCCGAAGGATGAATGGTATATTATTGATAACAAAAAGAGTGTATTGAAGCTTTTTGCTGTTTGTAAAAGTAGTTTACAACAAGAGAAGAGCATATTTTATATGCCAAATTTATTGCTTCAAAAGATACCAGCCGAAGAGTTTGAAGTTGTAACAAAAATGAAGGTGAATTTCAATACAAAAGGAACTTTTTCAGGACTTATTGTAAGTGGGTACAAATATTCGGCAATAGGAATTGAAAAAAGAGAGGATGGTAACTACCTTATACAGATTTTGGGTGAAGTTTCAGGTAATAAGGTTTATGAAAAAATTACTGTAAGCGAGAAAATAAACCAAAATGAAATATATTTAAAGCTTAGAATGAGAAAATGTGCTAATAGTGAGTTTTTATATAGTTTTGATGGGACAGAATTTTTTAAATTCGGAATTGAATTTGTTCCTAAAGAAGATATATGGACAGGTTCTAAGGTTGGTCTGTTTTGTGTGAACAGGGATGTTGAAGGAAAAGTTCTTGAAAAAGATTTTGCTGAATTCGATTATTTTATATTTGAAATAAATTAAAAAATAATAGAATATTCTCAAGAATAAAAGGGATGTTCATTTAGTAATAATATGCAAACGAACATCCCTTTTTTATATTATATAAACAATACAAAGAAGTAATTTTATGATACCTATTGTAAAGTAAAGAGCCTTTTTAAATATATTTGACCATGTTATTATAAAATTGCACAATCAAATCTATTAAAACAGAACAAACATTGAAGGGAGGAAGTCAAATTGATTAAAAGTAAAAGGTTAATTGCAACTCTTGTATTAGCAGTTTTTACTATGTCACTCATCTCATAAACTTTGGACAAGCCCTTTTGATTTTTTACAACAGCTTTTCAACATCTAAGCTATTGCTATCAACCGGTATCATATAAAAGCAAAACTCAAACTTATCATCTTTGATTAAATACTTTTCAAGCGGGCCGGGGCCGCAGCTCTGGCTTCCAATACCGCCTATCTTAAAGTCCACATTCACAACAATCCCGTCAGCTTTTGTAAGCTCATACGTGTGTTTTGCTTTTGTGAGAACATCATCAGTATATTCTCTTGCACTGAAGTTAAACGTTGGTACACCTTTAATACAAAGTCCTATCCCATGGATGTTATATACAAAAGCCCATCTAACGTCACACCTGTTTCCATATTCTTGGGGCATTATATATGGAACATACATGTCTTTTATAGCCATGTCATATATTCCTACAATTGCACTTTGTTTTATATCAGGATAATTTTCATGAGGTCCCCTTCCGTAATATTTGACATACTCAAACTCTTTTGGCATCATAAACTGCAGTCCTATCTTTGGAAGTGGCGGAAGTTCTCTTAGAGCCCGCGCATATACATTTGTCTCTACAATTCCCGATTTGAAAATCTTGTAGCTAATACTTACTTCAAGTACAGGCTTTACTGAATATGCACCATATACCGAAGTTGATTCTACTTTAAAATACTTGCTGTTTTTTTCAAGGCTGACATTTACAATTCTTCTTTGAAGTTTGTCAAAGCCAGCTTTTATCCATTCGTTTTTGATATGAACATCATTGTCTGTTGGAGCCCTCCAAAGATTGAATCTTGGCGAGGATTTTATAAATTCATGACCATTGTGCTCAAGATTTTTTAAATCACCTGTCCATCTGCAAAACTCTGCTTTTGTGTTGCCTGCAAAAACTGCTACTTTGTCAGGAAAATCAACTACTTCAAACCTGTTTTGCTTAGAAAAGATAGAATTTGCCTTATCAATTTTTTGCACAGCATCTTGAGAAGTGTATTCTTTAAGTGCAATTTGAGATTTTGTTATAACAAACCCCCTCTTTGCCCAGGCTGTGGAGTTTTTAAGCTTTGCTGTGAAGGTAATGAAAAGTTCTTCCCTGCTGCTTTCTAAAACTTCTTTGACTTCCTCAATTTTTACCTCTTTTGAAGAGTGGGGAAGAATATCGCTCACATCAACAGAGCCCTCTTTCACAATCCTGCCGTTTGACAGCAATTCCCATTCAACCTCAATGTGGTTTAAAGATATAAAATCATACCTGTTTGTAACTTTAAAAGTACCTTCTTCTTTGCTTAAAAGTTCAATTACAACTGGTTCATAAACCTTTTTCAGCTCAATCATCCCGGGCGATGGAGTTCTGTCGGGGAAAAGAAGTCCATCTATACAGAAGTTACCATCGTTTGGCTCATCGCCGAAATCCCCGCCGTAGGCATAGTACTCTTTCCCATCAGGTGTCTTTGTCAAAATTCCATGGTCTGCCCATTCCCACACACATCCACCTAAAAGCCTTGGGTATTTGTATATCACATCCCAGTACTCTTTGAGATTTCCAGGCCCGTTTCCCATCGCATGTGCATATTCGCACATGAAAAATGGACGTCTTTCTATCTTTTTGCCTTCTTCTTCAAGTTTTTCAACTGGTGGATACATCACACTTACGATGTCTACAACCTCGGCATTGCGGGCACTTTCATAATGAATAGGGCGGCTTTTATCATATGACCTTATCCACTGTGCCATTTTATCGTGATTTGGGCCATAGCCAGACTCGTTTCCAAGCGACCACATGATGATTGATGGATGGTTTTTGTCCCTCTTTACCATCATCTTTGCCCTTTCGACAAACGCATCTTCCCATAATGGGTCTTTTGCTAAAAGTCCCCAGTCACCAACCGCTCCAAATCCGTGTGTCTCCAAGTCAGCTTCATCAATCACATAAATACCAAATCTGTCGCATAGCTCTAAAAAATAAGGATGGTTGGGATAGTGTGAGGTTCTCACACAGTTTATATTATGTTGTTTCATCAAAGTTATGTCCTCTTGCATCATCTTTCTTGTTACTGCAAATCCAACTCTCGGGTGCATGTCATGTCTGTTGACACCTTTTAACTTTATAGGTACGTTGTTTAAATAAAATACCCCATCCTTTATTTCTATCTTCCTAAAACCAAAGCTCTGCGGGATAATTTCTAAAATGTTTCCATCAACATCCTTTAAGATTGCAAGAAATGTGTAAAGGTTCGGTGTTTCTGCGCTCCACAGTCTTGGACTTTCAATTTGAAATTCAAAAGTGATCTCTTGCTTGCCAGAGGCAGAAAGCCCAAGTGATTTGTTTGAGCTTTTAATTAAAGTTTTATCAAAGAAGACTTGCACTTCTATGCTGAATTCTTTTTGCTCATTGCTTCTGTTTTCAATTTCAATCTCAGCACTCAAGTATCCTTCTTTGAGGTCATCACTCAAAACTGGTTTTAAATATAAATCTCTTACAAATACCTTTGGTCGCAAAAGAAGATACACATCTCTAAATATTCCGCTCATTCGCCATTTGTCCTGGTCTTCCAAATAAGTTCCATCTGAATATTTTAAAACAACAACTGTGATGGTGTTGGTACCCTCTTTTATGAATTTTGTGACGTCAAACTCATGCATCATGTGAGAAACCTTTGAAAAACCAACAAAGCAACCGTTTATAAACAAATAAAATGCTGAGTCTATCCCTTCAAATACAATAAATACTTCTTTATCTAAGTCTTGTTTGGAAATATAAAAATCTCTTTTATAAACACCTGTTGGGTTTATATCTGGCACAAATGGTGGGTCAACAGGGATTAGGTATCGGGTATTTGAATAAATTGGTATGTCGTGACCAAACATCTGGAAGTTGCTGGGGACAATAATCTGGTCAAAATTACAGGTTTTTGGATCTGCCAAGATTATATCTTCTGTCACCTTGCACGGCATATCAAAAAGTTTAAAATACCACTTTCCATTCAGTAGCCTGAAAGAATTTGAGAGTTCCCATTCGTTTTCTAAAGCATTTTGGGGATTGTCAAAGGGTATAAAAGAACTTCTTGGCTCTTCCATATTTATGTGTTGAATTTTGGGGTTTTGATAATAATTTTTGTCAAGCATAAATTTCACCTCACATTTTTAAAATAACTATCGTTTTTATATACATTATTCATTTTAATTTATTAGCAGGTGCACATACAATATCAAAAAACTAAAAATGATATAAAGATATTAAGCAAAAATACATTACATATAAATAAAAACAAAGGCTGTCGTAATGTTTCGACAGCCTTACTGTTTTAAACTTTTAGTTTTCAGGCGGTTTGTACTTGCCTGCAACCAAGTCTTCTAAATCTTTCAGCATCTTTTGAACCTGTTCTTTTGCAATCACAAAGTCAGACTTTCCATTTCGAACAACCATGTAAAAGTCGTCGTTGTAAGGAATGTACTCCATCACATCAACCTTTTTGTTGACAAGATAGAACTTCATAGTGACCTCAGGTGTGCCTGTCGGTTTTTTGTCATTTTCACCGTCAATTAAAAGACCAATGATTTCCTGATAGAACTTTTTGAAAGTATCTTCATCAATCTTTCTTCCGTCAGCCTGGAAATTGTATTTGTACTCATCAGATTCTTCTTCGCTTGTAGCTTTTTTAATAAGCTTTTTATCAAGTATAAGTGTATGTTTCTTCTCTTTAGTAAAGATTTCAATCTTGTCAACATAATCGATGTTTACAATATAGGCAAACTTTTCGATAAGGTCAAATGGTTTTATGGTGTTCATGAATTCAGTCTTATAAGTTGACATTGTAAATACAACTTTTGAGTCTGCCATTTTACAGTAAACAGTTGAATCATCTACATTGTTACCCACAAAAAGATGCAAAGTATTTTTGTTATCCTTTACGATGAGCTCAATTCTTGGTGACTGCAGTCCGTACTTAGGATTGTAAACATCTTCGCCTACAATGTCTTCAGGACTGAAGTTTGGAACATTTTCAATGAACTCTGAAAACTTATCGCTTGCGACTCCCACTGGCTGGCTGTATGGCTGAACAAGGTTCCAGAGTCTCACATAATATTTCCATTCATTATCTTCTTTATTCTTTTCATCAACTTTTTTAATTTCAATTGTAGGCTGACCTTTTCTGACAAGTTTGACATAGGTAATATTTTGCGTATCTATTTCTGGTATTTTGACACTCAAAAGCTTCTGAGGTTTTACAGTAAAGTTTTCTGCGTGGTTTGTCCACACAACATAGACTTTTGGGTCGCCTTTTTTCATTAAATAATAAGTGGAAGTTATTGGCGTTTCAGAACCAAGATAAAATGTGACTTTTTTCCCGTCGCTGAAAGTTGCCTCAACAATTGATTTTGGATTGTCAAGCCCGTATTTTTTGAGGTCTTTAGGGTTAGTGTCAGCTATTTTTTCGGCTGTCATTTGGGCACACGAAAATGCTATGTCGTCTATCTTGTCTTGGTCAAAATAAAGAGGGTTATTGATTCCATTTACAATCCACTTGTTTTTGACTTTTTCAAGCACAAGGTGAATATCATCGTGCTTGATATCAATCTTTGTAATCTTATTTCTGTCAAAGTTTGCTATCCATATAGTAGATGGAGACTTTTTTTCTTCAGCCTCTTTCTTTTTTTTATTTATATAGCTTACGTAGAAATATGCACCAATTACAAGTACTAAAATTAAAAGAACAGATATAGCTGTAAAAAGCCTGTTTTTTTTCTTTCTCATAGATGTCTCCTCCTCAGCCAGATTGTAAGACCTAATATCAAAATAACAATAGGTATTCCAATAACAGTGATTGCTGCCCAAATCATAGCCTGGGTAGTACTAATATTTAGTCTAAAGGTTGTGAGATCCTTAGGCTGAATTTGCAAAGTATCTTTTTTATCTTGAAGCCAGTTGAGAGCATTTATAACAAAGTTCAGATTCCCCGGAACACTTTTTGAAAACTGACTGTTCAAAAATGTTGCGTTGCCAACTATAACAATTTTTGCATCTCTTGGTCTTAATTTTGCATTGAGAGCATCTGCTTTATCAGTAATAGCAACAGCAAGAGTAAACGGACCGCTCTCATCACCTTTTTCTTTGTTAAGCGATGTTGAGTTCAAATCTTTTCTGAGCCAAGAATTAGATGTTGTTGTAAGAAGTTTTTCGATGGTGATTGTTCTTTTCTTGAACTTTGTTTCAACAATTGGCTGAGCATTTGGTATGAGCATATACATGTTGTTAATATCAATTGGGTTTACAATATCGTGTGATTCAAGCTTTGGCAGTATCCACACAGGATTTCCTGCGTTGTAGTTATTGTCACCTTCCATGACAATTCCATGTTCAAGTCTTACTCCCAAACTTTCAAACAGGCTGTTGAAGTTTTTGAGTTCATCTTTCAATAGATCCATTAAAAACATTACACGTCCGCCGCCATTTATATAGTCTTTTAATTTTTTTAGCTCAATGTCTGAGATATCTGTTTTTGGAGAGATTACTACAACAGCTGTTGCATCTTGAGGTACGCTCTTTTCAGTAAGAAGATTCAAATCTCTTATTTCATAGTTTGCAGCCTCAATCTCACTTGAAACGCCAAGGCTAACCAGCGTGTCCTCTCCATGACCTTTTAGCTCGTACAAAACAGGGTTTTTGTCCGATGTAACATACAAGATTGCAGGTGTAAGTTTTTGTTCTATTGTAAGACCTGTTACATTTGATTCACCTGTCTGTTCATTATATGAGTAATCAACCATGTCGTATCTGTTGATTACTCTAAACTTATTTCCGCTTTCGACAATAAGCGAACCCTCATCAATGCCAGAACCGCTTGTATCGTACTTTTTAACAAATCCTGGATTTTTGTAAGGGTCTATGTATTTAATCTTTACATGTGAAGATTTCTCAGCATATTTCTGTATGAACTCAGAGATCACAGGATTTTCATTTCCGGTAGGGAAAAGAGCATAAATTGTAACATCTTTTTTTAGGTTTTTCAAAAGGTCAACTGTAGGTTTTGAAAGTGAATAAAGTCTGTTGTGTGTAAGATCAAGTTTTGCCGGAATTTGTCCCACAAGAAGGTTCAATACTATCAGTATAGCTATAACAGATGCAGTTAGCATAGCAGCGTATCCGCCATATTTGAACTTTCTTGTTTTAAATGAACTTTTAATAGCTTTAAAATCAAGCTTCACTATTTCTTCCCCCTTTTTTAACTCCATCTTCTTTTTTCAAGTACTCTTATAGTGAGGAATATAAATACAAATATAAAAGATAGATAGTAAACTATTGATGATAAGTCCAGAAGTCCATTTGTAAATTTTTGGTATCTGCTTAAAAGCGAAAACCACTTGAAAAATCTAACTATAGCATTGTCATAAAATTCAGGTTTTAAGATGTACACAGCAATAAATACTGCAGCACCTACAACTGTTGCTGAAATGCTTATAATTAAATTCCTTATTGTGAGATAAATCCATGCCCCAACAAGCCCAACAAGGATCAAAACGAACACAAATCCTGCAACTCTATCTGTCGGAAGAGCACTTTCAAGCCAATCTATTACCCATGTCAAAAGCAGAGCTGCAAATGTTACAACTGCAGCAACAAACTGATTTTCAGTAAGTGAAGATATAAATAGTCCTATGGAAATAAAAGAGCATCCAAGAAGGAAAAAGCCTATATATGCTCCTAAGGTTTCTGCTACAGGTATATCACCGTAAAGAGAAAGAATTATTGGGTATAATATAGTAACAGCAATTGTAACAACAAAAACAGTTACAGCAGCCAAATACTTTCCAAGTACAATTTCAGTAAGTTTCAGTGGGGATGTCAAAAGCAGCTGGTCTGTCTTTGTTCTTGCCTCTTCGCTCAAGAGTCTCATTGTAAGTACTGGAACAACAACCAAGAATATAAAAGTTATATTACCCAGTACTGATGTATAATTAGGGCTTGCCGAAAACAGGTTTGACACTGCAAAGAAAAATCCAGAGATTAAAAGGAAGAATCCCATGAATATATAGCCTGTTGGTGTTGAAAAGTATATTTTTAGCTCTTTTTTCAAAACTGCACTCATACAGCTTCAGCCTCCTTCTCCTCGGTAGTAAGCTGCAGGAATATCTCTTCAAGTGTCAGGTCAACCGCTCTCATCATCAAGATAGGAAGTCTTGCTTCACTCAGTGCATAGAATATATCTGCCCTTATATCCAAATTATTTTCTGCTTCAACAATAACTTCAACAGTGTTTGGTTCTTTCGGTCCGATAAATTCTATGTATTTTACTCCTGGCACCTTTTCAAGGATTCCATAAACCTTTTGCTTTTGTCCCAAAACCCTCATTTGAAGTTTGCTTCCATGAGTAAGTCTTTTAGATAAATTCTCAGGTGTGTCGCTGGCAACTATCTTGCCTTTATTAATTATAAGCACTCTTTCACATACTGCACTTACTTCTGGCAGGATATGAGAACTCAATATTATTGTGTGTTCACTTCTAAGATTTTTTATAACAGTCCTTATCTCAATTATCTGTTTTGGGTCAAGTCCAATTGTTGGCTCATCCAAAATTAAAACAGGAGGATTGCCAATTAAAGCCTGAGCAAGACCAACCCTCTGCTTATATCCTTTTGAAAGATTTTTTATGAGCCTGTTTCTTACATGAGCAATGCCAACAGTTTCCATTATCTTATCCATACTTCTTTTTTTCTCTTTCTTATCAACCTTTTTGATATCGCTAACAAAATCAAGGTATTCTTGCACAGTCATATCCATATAAAGTGGTGGGTTTTCAGGAAGGTATCCAATTCTTTTTTTCACCTCTTCTGGTTCTTCTAAGATGTCAAATCCGTCAACATATGCAGTACCTTCTGTAGGTGATAAATATCCTGTGATTATATTCATTGTTGTAGATTTGCCAGCACCATTTGGGCCCAGAAAACCTACAATTTCCCCTTTTTGGACTTCGAAAGAGATGTCATGAATGGCATAGTGCTGGCCATACTTTTTAGTTAAGTGTTCTACCTTTATCAAAAATTATCCCTCCTCCAAAATCAATAAAGTATATGAGCACACAACTTTAATTATAGTATAAACTATATCACAATGTGTTAACAATTTGTTAAATAAAAAATAGATAGAGGTGAAAATATTGCAAAGATACAAACAAAAAAGCTGCCAGGCAGATTGGCAGCTTTTTGTATGTAAATGCTCTTTAATTCTTCACACCCTTCAAAAAAGCTATATCTTGCATATTCTTACCACAAACAGACTCGATTACAACCATGTCTTTTTCAAGCCTTGTTATCTTCTCGGAGTTCTCTTCAGTCTTAACAAAAAGCAGCTGATGTTCTTCTTTGTTTTTAGATATCTCAGAGGAGAGAAGTCCTTCAATGCGTGCAAGCTGATGAGTAAAATTGTCATGTTCTGCTTTATTTACCTGTGCCAAGTGCTCTAAAGCTTTTAGAATTTGGGTGTTTTCAGCAACTTGTAATTCTAACCTTTCAACTCTTGCCTCAAGTGCATCCATTCTCTTTTCAAGGCTTTCTACCCTTCTTTCAAGACTCTCAACTCTTCTTTCGAGGCTTTCAACCCTCTTTTCAAGGCTTTCAACTTTCTTTTCAAGCCTGTCAACCTTTTGGTCAAGCACAGTGACCTTTTCCAGTATTAATTCCAGTATTTCCCTATCACTCATTGCTATTCTCCTTAAAGTTTTGCTTGTTTTTCTTAATTATAACACAAACATGGAATAAAAATCTATACAATTATATCCAGAAAACATAAGCTATAAATATAATATACAACACTCCACCAAACAAGAGTGCAAATGGATTGACGCTTTTTTTAATTTTAACCCACAAAAGATTTAAAACGGCAGACGAAAAAGCTAAAATTGCGGATACCATTGTAATTCCTTTCAAATCCCATGGAGTAAATATTATACCAAAAACAACAGGGACAGATGATTGAAATACCATAGCACCTGTTATGTTTCCAATTGCAAGGGTGTCTTTTTTCTTGCCAATCCATATTACAGAATTCAGCTTTTCAGGAAGTTCTGTTGCAATTGGTGTTATGATGATTGAAAGAACAAGTGCTGAGATTCCAATCAAAGTGGCAACTTTCTGCACATATTCAACAAAAAGGTGTGCACCAAAGATTATTATAGCAAGTGACAGAATAAGCTGAACGCTTATCCAAAGAAGATTGTTTGGGAGCTTTAGAAATTTTGTGAAATACAGCTCTTCCAGCTCTTGAGTTTCTTCATTTTCAGACTTATCCGCAAGCGTCTTTTTTACATAGATAAGATAAGCAACAAAAAGAATAAGTGCAATTATTGTTCTTATAACCTTATGGTTGTGTATAAACGTTGTGGCAACAGCAATGCCATAGACAATTATAAAGTAGGTAAGGTCTCTTTCAAATACACTCAAGTCAACATTCATTTTTAAAGTTCTTTTTTTGAGCAGGGTGTAAACTATTACTGCAAGACCTGTAATAAAGAATGCAAGTGTTCCAAGCATAAAAGGTGCACCGGCAATTGCACCAATTCCAACTTGGTGAGAACTTTCACCCTTTGCAAAAAGTATTGCAATAATAGGTATGAGTGTTTCCGGTAATGCAGTACCAACCGCAGCTAAAATGCTTCCAACTGCTCCCTCGGCAAGGTTTAGCTTTTTACCAAACCATTCAACAGCATTTGTAAAAAAGGTACATCCCAAAAGTATCACAAATAGAGAAATAATCAGTTTTAAGACGTATCCGACTACCATTTTGTCATCCCTTTCTTTTGTTAATGTTTCTTAATAAGAATACAACTACCAAATAAAAAGTGTCAACAAAGATCTGTGTAATGGTTTTTGCCTGATAATGTTTTTGAAATTATTCTTTGTGGAAGTGCCGTGTAAAATATTTTACAACTTCCACAATAGGGATTATAGAAAGTGATGCCAAGATTATGATTGTCCATTGTGAAAAATTGAGGTATGACAATTTAAATAACTCCCTTAATGGAGGAACTATTAAAACTACAACCTGAAGCAAAAACGAGGCTATAAAAGCAAGGTTTAAATATTTGTTTGAAAATACACCCATTTTGAATAGCGAATTAATGTTTGAACGCACATTGTATGCGTGAGCAAGTTGTATGAGGCTGAGCGTCATGAAAGTCATAGTGATGGCAGTTTTGTGGCCATATAATTTGTTTCCAATAAAGAATACCAATAATGTTATCAAGCCTTTTAGAAAACCTTGATACAGGATTGAAAAGCCAAGTCCACCTGCAAATATATTTTCTGAAGTTTTCTTTGGTTTTCTCTTCATTACGTCACTTTCTGCTTTTTCCATACCCAGTGCCAAAGCAGGGAAAGTGTCGGTCACAAGATTTACCCACAGGATATGAATTGGATACAATACCACCCAGTTTAAAAGGGTTGCAAAAAAGAGTGTTACAACCTCTCCAATATTTGAAGAAAGTAAAAACTGTATGGTTTTTCGTATATTGTCGTAAATCTTTCTTCCTTCTTCAACAGCTGCAACAATAGTTGCAAAGTTATCATCTGCTAAAATAACATCAGATACATTTTTGGTAACGTCAGTCCCGGTTATTCCCATACCAATTCCAATATCAGCAGCTTTTAATGCAGGTGCGTCGTTTACCCCATCACCTGTCATTGCAACTATTTTGCCATGACTTTTCCAGCTAGTTACAATTCTTAATTTGTGCTCAGGAGAGACTCTTGCATATACTCTCACTTCTTTTACTTTTTCTTTTTTCCTTTTTCAATTATATTTTTTCCATACACTTTAAGTCTTTCTTCTGCCTCTTCAAAGGAAAGTCCGCTTAAACTTGTTTTGAGATTTTCCAAAACGGTCTCTACAGTTTTAGAGTGAAAATCAGAAAAATTTTGATTCAAGCTCAAATCCCTCCTTTTTCAAAAGTGTTTTTGAGCTGCTTTTAAAGTGTTTTAAAACTGCTGACAAAACTATTATGGGTTTTGCAAAATCTTTTTAAAGACAAATAAAAAAGACTTTTAACATGTGACACAAAATCACATGTTAAAAGTCTCGCACACCCTATTTTGGGCCCTTATCCCCAGAGAAAGGTTTTTAAAAACACCTTTCTCGAGAATGTTGAGGACAAGGCTTTTGGTGCTACTCCCTTTTAACAAAGAGCACAACCTCTTTTTAATTTTTAACCAAAGAACTGTTTATTATTTTACAAAAAAATAAAGTTCTTTTCAATAACTTATTTATAGCTCATACTGATGTCCCTTTCGTCTTTTGCCCATCAGTGGACCTTCTAACCAAAACATTGTTGTGTCTTCTAAGGCCTCTACAATTTCATGAAAGTCGCCCATCTTGGTCCAGAGCATATCACCTTTTTCAAGTATATATTCTTTGTCTTCCGATGTTACTTTTAATTTACCTTCTAACACAAAATAATACTCATCACAGTCGTGTGTGTGTCTTTCAACAATATTTTTTTGCCCTTTTTTGTAATAAGCTATACCCCATGAAGAAAATCCCGGGTCGCCAAACATGACAGGTTCTTCTTTTATATTTCGCTTTGGCATTTTTTCACCTCTAAAAATTCATTTTTTATCTAATATGCTATACTTAAATTCTAACCTATGGTCATTGCAATTAAAAGATACATTCAAAATTTTTTATCTTTTGTCTTCCTGCATAAAGGTTTACAAGCTTCACATCAAAATTGCAAGTTTTTTGTTTTCAACTTGCAGCTTACAAAAAATTCTCCTCAATTTCTTATTGATTGTTTAACAATTTGCTGCTATAATTAAACTTAACCCATTGTATACATGTATAAATGTTGTTTTTTGTATGCAAAAGATGTAATTTTTTTAGAAGTAAAAAACTCAATAGTAAATAATTTTCAATTTATATACACAGGAGGTATAAAAATTGTTAAGGGAAGGGCAAGTTAGAATTCCATCTGGTTGTGCTATTTCGGGATTTATCAACAAAAAGGGTGTGAGAATTTCTGGCACGGACATCATCAATTCTATTGCTATCATGAAAGAAAGAGGAAATGGACTTGGTGGTGGATTTGCAGCGTATGGAATCTATCCTGACAGAAAAGATTGGTATGCTTTTCACCTATTTTTTGATGATATAAAGGCAAAAGAAGATACAGAGCACTTTTTAAATCAGAACTTTGAAGTATTGGAAAGTGAAGTAATTCCAACAAGAAAGGTTTCAAGTATTCAAAACGCTCCAATTGTCTGGAGATATTTTGTAAAGCCACTTGAGAAAAAATTGAGAGATACAGAAAAAACAGAAGAGGATTTTGTTGTTGACAGTGTAATGTTCATAAACAGTAGAATTGACGGTGCGTATGTGTTTTCAAGTGGTAAGAACATGGGTGCATTCAAGGGCGTTGGATATCCAGAGGACATAGGCGAGTTTTTCAGGATTGACGAGTACAAGGCATATATCTGGACAGCGCACTCAAGATTCCCAACAAACACGCCAGGCTGGTGGGGCGGAGCTCACCCGTTTACCCTGCTTGACTGGTCAATTGTCCACAATGGCGAGATTTCATCGTATGGAACAAATTACAGATACTTAGAGATGTTTGGTTACAAGTGTACACTCAGGACTGACACTGAGGTCATGGCATACCTTTTTGACCTTCTTTTGAGAAAACACAAGCTTTCTGTCGAAATTGCAGCCAAAGCCCTAGCAGCTCCGTTTTGGAGTGTGATTGATAGGCAGGATGAAAAAGAAAGAGAAAAACTCAGAGCGATAAGAGCAGTTTACTCATCCTGTTTAGTAAATGGTCCATTTTCAATAATTCTTGGATTTTCCAATGGAATACTTGCTCTTAACGATAGAATAAAACTGCGACCGCTTGTTGCTGCGCAAAAAGGCGACTTTGTATATGTCGCATCAGAAGAGGCAGCAATAAGAGAAATATGCAAAGACCCAGAAAAGGTTTGGATGCCCAAAGGCGGAGAGCCTGTGTATGTTACTTTGGACGAAGGGGTGATAGTATGATTTCGCTATATGAAAATGAATTTGAGGTTGTAAGAGATGAGACAAGATGCATTCGCTGTAAAGTCTGTGTTCGCCAGTGTGCAAACGAAGTTCATGAATATGATGATGAAGAAGACAGAGTAGTTGCTGATTCTTCAAAGTGTGTTGCATGCCACAGATGTGTTGTTATGTGTCCAACAAAGGCTCTTACCATCAAAAAGACAGAAAATGCATTCAAAGAGAACGCTAACTGGACACCAGCTTATATAAATGAAATATACAAACAGGCAGAGACAGGCGGAATACTTTTAACTGGTATGGGAAATGACAAACCAATACCAATTTACTGGGATAGGCTCTTAATAAACGCAAGCCAGGTTACAAATCCGTCAATTGACCCGCTGAGAGAACCAATGGAACTTAAAACCTTTATTGGTAGAAAACCTGACAAGCTTGAGTTTGACGAAAAAGGCAATTTAAAAACAAAACTTCCGCCACAGCTTGAATTAGAAGTACCTATTATGTTTTCTGCGATGTCGTTTGGTTCAATATCTTTAAATGCCTGTGAGTCTTTGGCAGCAGCTGCTGTCCAGGTAGGGACATACTGGAACACAGGTGAAGGTGGACTTCATCAGAAACTCTATAAATACAAAGAAAGAGCAATTGTTCAGTGTGCGTCAGGAAGATTTGGCGTTGATGTTGATTATTTGAACGCAGGTGCAGCAATTGAAATAAAGATTGGTCAGGGTGCAAAGCCGGGAATTGGCGGTCACCTTCCTGGTGAAAAGGTTGGTGAAGAGGTATCGAGAACAAGGATGATTCCAATTGGCTCTGATGCTATCTCACCAGCTCCACACCATGATATTTATTCAATTGAAGATTTAAGACAGCTAATCTTTGCTTTAAAAGAGGCTACAAACTATACAAAACCTGTTGGTGTTAAAATTGCAGCTGTTCACAACGTTGCAGCAATTGCCTCTGGGATTGCAAGAGCAGGTGCTGACTTTATCACAATCGATGGTGTGAGAGGTGGCACAGGTGCAGCACCGCTCAGAATTAGAGATAATGTTGGTATTCCAATAGAACTTGCCTTAGCAGCTGTTGATTCAAGGCTCAGAGAAGAAGGAATTAGAAACCAAGTGTCAATAATTGTTGCAGGTTCGATTAGAAACAGCGCAGATGTTGTAAAGGCTATAGCACTTGGTGCAGATGCGGTCTTTATTGGAACAGCGGCGCTCATTTCGTTGGGATGTCATGTTTGCCAGAAGTGTCATACAGGAAAGTGTAACTGGGGAATTGCAACACAGGACCCTGTTTTAGTAAAAAGACTCAATCCAGAGATTGGTGCAAAAAGAGCAGCAAACCTTTTGAAGGCTTGGAGTCATGAGATAAAAGAAATGTTGGGTCTTATGGGAATAAATGCGTTGGAGAGCTTGAGAGGTAATAGACTTATGCTAAGGGCAGTCGGACTTACAGAGAAAGAAATGGAGATCTTAGGTGTAAAGCATGCGGGAGAGGGGGTATAGGCTTTGGCAAAGAAGATTTTTCCGAAAGAAGATGTGTGTGTAGGGTGCCACCTGTGTGAGGTTTACTGTGTGTATGCTCACTCTAAATACAAAAAGCCAAATGTTAAGGCTCACGAGCTTGTTAAGCTTTATATAAAACACAAAGATGAAAAACCTACGCCGAGAATCTTGATAGAAGAAAAAAGTGGAACATGGACCACATTTGCTCTTTCTTGCAGACACTGCGATGATGCTCCATGTACAAAGGCATGTATCACAGGTGCAATGAAGAGGCTTGAAGATGGAAGAATAGTTTGCGATGAGGAAAAGTGTGTTGGGTGCTGGTCGTGTATAATGGCATGCCCGCATGGAGCAGTAAGGCGAGGAGAAAACAAGAAAGCAGCCTCAAAATGTGATTTGTGTTTGGAACTTGGTGAACCTGCGTGTGTTAAGAACTGTCCAAATGAGGCCCTTGAAATCAAAGAGGTCTAAAAAGGGGGAAATGTTGTCAATGAAGTATGTTATAATAGGCAATTCTGTTGCTGCCTGTGGATGTATAGAAGCGATAAGAAAGGTTGACACGCAAAACCCTATTGTTGTTATATCAGATGAAAAGTACAGGGTATATTCAAGACCGCTCATCTCTTATTATCTTGGCGGAAAAGTTGACGAAAACAAAATGTATATAAGAGATGAGGACTACTATGAGAAAAACAAAGTAGAGACAAAACTTGGCAAAAAAGCAGTAGCAGTTGATTTTGCTAATAAGGAAGTTTTACTTGATGATGGTGAAAAGGTAAAATATGACAAGTTATTGATTGCAACAGGTGGAAAACCTTTCATCCCGCCAACAAAAGGGTTTGAACTCAAGAATGTGTTTACATTTATAAAGTTTGATGACGTGAAAGCAATAGATGAGGCTATCAAAAATGGTGCAAAAAAGGCAGTAGTCATTGGAGCGGGCTTGAGCGGACTCAAAGCAGCAGAAGCACTTATAAAAAGAAATGTAGATGTTACTGTTGTTGAGCTTGCAAACAGGATTTTAGGGTCTATACTGGATCTGGAAGCATCAAAGATAGTTCAAAATGAGCTTGAAAAACATGGTATAGTTTTCAAACTTGAGACATCTGTTGATGAGATAACAGGTGACGGAAAGGTTGAAAAGGTAAAGCTCAAAAATGGTGAGGTTTTAGATGCCGATATAGTCGTATTTGCTATAGGCGTTGTGCCAAACGTAGACTTTTTGAAGGGTACAGAGCTTAAAATAAACAGAGGTATTGTTGTTAACAATAAAATGGAGACAAATATAAAGGATGTATATGCAGCGGGAGACTGTGCAGAAGGATACGATTTTGTATTTGAACAACAGAGAGTAATTCCAATCTGGCCGAATGCTTATAATCAGGGCGAGACGGCAGGCTATAACATGGCAGGGGTTGAAAAGACATTTGACAGAGGATTCCCAATGAACTCAATAGGGTTTTTTGATGTCCATATGATAACAGCAGGGATTGTTGTGCCTAACTCTGATGATATAGAAGTTTTGGTAAAACACGACAATGAGAAGAATACTTACAGAAAGATATATCTCAAAAATGGCAGAGTTATTGGCTTTATGTTTATAAACTCAATTGACAGAGCTGGTATGATAACTAATATGATAAAAGAAGGCTTTAATGTTGAGAGTATAAAGCACAGACTTCTTGACGAGGACTTTGGATATTTAGATTTGCCAAAAGAAGTAAGGCAGGAGAAGATTTTAGGGGGTGCAAAAGCTTAAAATGAATCTTCATAAGCTTACCATAGACGCAAAAGGTATTCATTACAAAGAGTTGAATGAAATGATTGAAAGTGCACTTAATGAAGGTTACAAAGAGATAGATTTGATAAATGTAAATGGACAGCGCTACATTGGCGATGGATTGACATTCCCGGATAGGAAACTTAACATCTATGGCACCCCTGGAAATGACATGGCTGCGTTCATGAACGGACTTACAATTGAGGTATTTGCAAACGGTCAGGATGGTATTGGAAATACCATGAACGCGGGCAAAATAATAGTTCATGGTTCTGCAGGGGATATTATAGGCTATGGAATGCGCGGCGGCGAGATTTTCATAAAAGGCGATGTTGGCTATAGAGTAGGAATTCACATGAAGGAGTATCAAGACAAGATTCCTGTATTGGTGGTTGGCGGGAAAGCAGGAGATTTTCTTGGCGAGTACATGGCAGGTGGAAGGATAATTGTTCTGGGTCTTACATTGAAAGATGGTGAGCCTATAACAGGTCTTTACTGTGGCACAGGTATGCATGGTGGTGTGATGTATCTTCGTGGAGAACTTCAGCCATATCAGCTTGGAAAAGAAGTAAAAGTTGTTGATATGGAAGAAGAAGATTATAAATTCATTGATAAATATGTCACAGAGTTTGTAAAGCTTTTTGGATATAGTAAAGAGTATATAATGTCAAAGCCGTTTTACAAACTAATTCCTTACAACAAACGCCCGTATGGTAAGCTATATGCTTATTAATAATTAAATAGTGAATAAGACAATCTGACCAGTGGCAGGAAATTTTGCCACTGGTCATCCTGCGGTTTAGTAGAAATTTTTCAAGCGAAGCCAAAGGAGGCTGTGCAGTGGATCCTATTGATTTAATAACATTTGAGATGATAAAATATTTCAAAAACGATGTGAGAAGAATAAACCATGCACTCAAAGTATTTTCGTTTGCAAGATTGATTGGAAAGGCGGAAGGTTTGGACAGTAAAAAACAGTATGTTTTAGAGGCTGCTGCACTTTTGCATGATATTGGGATTAAGGTGTGTGAACAAAAATATAACTCAACAGCAGGTCATCTGCAGGAGATTGAAGGACCAGAGGTTGCAAAAGAAATTTTGTCACCCATGAATATTGAAAAAGACACACTTGAGAGGATACTTTTTCTCATTGGCAACCATCATTCATATTCAAAGATAGATGACATTGACTTTCAAATCCTTGTTGAGGCAGATTTTCTTGTAAATATATATGAAGACTCTATGGAAGTCGAAACAATAAAAACTATAAGGGACAAGTACTTTAAAACAAAGATGGGACTTTTCCTGCTTGAGAAGATGTTTGAAGTATGAGGTAGTACTGGTAGCATGGCCGGCTCAAAATAGGATTTTGCGCTGGCCTTGAGAATAAAATCTGTAGGATGGTAGAAGGGGGATTGATGGTAGTATGGATTTGGTTTTGAGTGTCTTACCAATTTTGCTTGTCTTGTTTCTTCTCATCTTTGCAAAGAAGACTGCAGATGTTGCAGGGTTTGTCGGATGGGTGGCAACAGCTTTGATTGCCATTGTGTATTTTAAAACCTCATTTGATGTTGTGTTAAAATCATCCATAATGGGATTTTTAGCTGCCCTTCCTGTATCTTTAGTTGTTGTCACGTCAATCCTACAGCTCAATGTCATGGAGTCAGCAGGTGCTATGAAAAGAATTATTGTGTTTATAAAAGGGCTATCAAAAGATGACAAGGTATATCAAGCATTGATTTTAAATGTGGGTTTTGGCACTTTTCTTGCAGCAACAGGTGCTATTCCTGTGACAGTGCTTCCCCCAATTTTGATTGGACTTGGGTATTCCACTTTTGCGGCAATTGCCCTGTCTGCAGTCGGGTTTGATGCGCTGTGTACATACGCACTTCTTGGTACGCCACTGGTTGTGTTTTCGCAGATAGCAAATGTGGATTTGATAACAGCTGCAAGATACTTTTTGCCGTTTGTTGGAGTTGTTTCATTTACAATCTCACTCGCAATGCTTTTTATAATTGGCAATAGCGAGTTTACCAAAAGAGGGTTTGTGCCTGCTATAATTGTTGGACTTACATCCTATGCAGCAGCAGAGCTTGCGATTTTAGTAAAAGCACCAGTTATAACTGGTATATTTGCAGGGATTCTCATAATGCTTGTCATGATGGCAATACTCAAACTTCTTGGCAAAAGCGTGTATGATTCGAGCCATTTTACTGATGAAGATAGAAAAATTGAGAAAACAATGGGAATAATAAAAGCAACATCGCCGTGGATACTTCTTGTTGTATTCATTCTAATTACGAATCTCATCACTCCTATAAGAGAATTTTTGTATAACAAACTTTCAATGCCAGTTGAAGTAATGAAGGGACCTAAAATAAAACCGATTTTTACGAGGGTAATCTGGCAGTCGTATACATGGATACTACTTTCAACAGTTATTTCATTCTTCATCTTCAAGATGGATGGGGAAAAACTAAAAAGTGTATGGGAAAAGACAAAATCAAGGATACCAAAGCCTTTCTGGTCTTCAACTGTGTTTTTCCTGATGGCCTATGTTATGATGTACTCAGGTTATCAAAAGACATCAAACGGATATGAACTTTTGCAACCTGCACACAACATTGTTTATGTACTTGCAGAATATTCGGCAAAAGCTTTCAGACATGGCTATGCTTTTTTGGCTCCTTACCTTGGTATACTTGGCGGTTTCATTACAGGTACTGAAACATCCACCGTTGCCATGTTTGCAAAGTATACTATTGAAACATCAAAATTGCTCGGACTATCTCCACTCTTGATGGTCGCAGTAGTGGCTTTTGGTGGTGGACTTGCCTCTGGCATTTCACCGTCAAAACTTCAAAATGCAGCTGCAGCAATTGATGCAATCGGCGAGGAGTCAAAGGTCTTGAGAACAACCCTGATAATTTCGCTTGTAATGGCGTTTATAACAGGAATAATTAGTTTTGTTTTGAGACACTATGTTATATAAGGATTTTGATGTAAATAAGAGAGGTTGTCTAAAAACAAAATTTTAAAATTTTTATTTTGCAATATACACGCAGAACCGAGTAAATTAAGTTATATTATTGAAATAAAGGGGCTATCCATTCACCTTTTTGGACAGCCCCCTTTTTTCTAAAATAGAGATATTTGGTTAGCTATTTTTCATGATAATATTAAAAAATAATTTGACAAAGTGCATAGTTGATGAATTTAAATTGACAATGATATAATTTAATTGAGACATAATTTTATTCATGAACATTGAAACCGTTTTCTACCCCCCCGGCACAAAGTTTTTTAAATTTCAAGTTGGAGGTGTAATTTCAAGTGTCAATTGAAAAAAAGGTAAATGAGCTTTTACAGAAAATGACTGTTGAAGAAAAGGTGTATCAGCTCACAAGTGTGCTTGTGAAGGATATTTTGGAAAACAATCAGTTTTCTGAGGAAAAAGCAAAAAAAGTTATTCCTCATGGTATTGGTCAGATTACAAGAGTTGCAGGTGCGAGCAATTTCACACCTCAGCAGGCTTTAGAGGCTGCAAACCAAATACAAAAGTTTTTGATTGAAAACACAAGACTAAAAATTCCTGCTATAATCCATGAAGAATCATGTTCTGGTTTTATGGCAAGCAAAGCAACAGTATTTCCCCAGAGCATTGGTGTTGCCTGCACGTTTGACAATGAGCTTGTAAAAGAAATGGCAAAGGTAATAGGACTTCAGATGAAAGCTGTTGGTGCGCACCAAGCATTAGCACCGCTCATTGACGTTGCAAGGGATGCGCGTTGGGGAAGAGTTGAAGAAACATTTGGTGAAGACCCATATCTTGTTGCGAACATGGCTGTAAGCTATGTTGAGGGTATTCAAGGCAAAGACTTTGAAGAAAAGGTTATTGCAACAGGAAAGCATTTTGTTGGTTATGCAATGTCAGAAGGCGGGATGAACTGGGCACCTGTTCATATTCCTGAAAGAGAGCTAAGAGAAGTGTATCTTTATCCATTTGAAGTTGCTGTTAAAGTTGCAGGTCTAAAATCAATTATGCCAGCTTACCATGAAATTGACGGAATTCCTTGTCATGCAAACAGGAAGCTTTTGACCGAAATTGCAAGAAATGAATGGGGATTTGATGGAATATTTGTGTCCGACTACAGTGGTGTTAAAAATATCTTAGACTATCACAAATCAGTTAAAACATATGAAGAAGCAGCATATATTTCTCTATGGGCAGGGCTTGACATTGAGCTTCCAAGAATAGAATGTTTTACAGAAAAGTTCATTGAGGCGTTAAAAGAAGGCAAGTTTGACATGGCGGTTGTTGATGCTGCTGTGAAGAGAGTTTTAGAGATGAAGTTCAGGCTCGGACTTTTTGACAATCCATTTGTAAAAACAGAAAATATCATAGAACTTTTTGACAACAAAGAACAAAGAGATTTGGCAAGAAAAGTTGCACAGGAGTCTATAGTTCTTTTGAAAAACGACGGTATATTGCCACTTAAAGAAAAAGACCTCAAGAAAGTTGCTGTGATAGGACCTAATGCTAATTCAGTTAGAAACCTTCTTGGTGATTATTCTTACCCAGCACACATCTCAACAACAGAGATGTTCTTTATGAAAGAAGAAGTTGATCTTGGCGATGAAGATGCATTTGTCAAAAAGGTTGTAAATATTAAATCTGTGTATGAGGTTATAAAGGAAAGAATAGGAGAGAAGACAGAAGTTGTTTATGCAAAAGGCTGTGATGTAAACTCCCACGATAAGTCCGGCTTTGAAGAAGCAAAAAAAGCTGCACAGGATGCAGATGTTGTAATTGTTGTAGTTGGTGACAAAGCAGGTTTAAAACTTGACTGCACATCCGGCGAGTCAAGAGACAGAGCGAGCTTAAAGCTTCCAGGTGTTCAGGAAGAACTGATAGAAGAGATTGCAAAGGTGAATCAAAACATTGTTGTTATTCTTGTGAACGGCAGACCTGTTGCCTTAGAAAATATCTGGCAAAAATCAAAAGCTGTTTTGGAAGCATGGTTCCCGGGCGAAGAGGGTGCAGAGGCAATTGCAGATATTGTCTTTGGGAAGTACAATCCGGGTGGAAAACTTGCAATTTCGTTCCCAAGAGATGTTGGGCAAGTACCGGTATACTATGGTCACAAGCCATCCGGTGGAAAGTCGTGCTGGCATGGAGATTATGTTGAGATGTCTTCAAAGCCATTTTTACCATTTGGTTATGGTCTTTCGTATACAACTTTTGAGTACAAAAATCTTACTATTGAAAAAGAAAAAATTACAATGGATGAAAGTATAAAAATCTTTGTTGAGATAGAAAATACAGGAAACTGTGAAGGTGATGAAATAGTTCAGCTTTACACAAGAAAAGAAGAGTTCTTGGTAACTCGCCCTGTAAAAGAGCTAAAAGCTTACAAGAGAGTGCACTTAAATCCGGGCGAAAAGAAGAAGGTTGTATTTGAAATCTTCCCGGACCAGTTTGCATACTATGATTATGATATGAACAGGGTAATCTCACCCGGCACTGTTGAGGTCATGGTAGGGGCATCTTCAGAAGACATAAAGTTTACAGGTACATTTGAGATTGTGGGCGAAAAGAAGGATGCAAAAAAAATCAAAAATTATCTTAGCCGTGCGTGGTGTGAATAAACTTAAAAATGATAAGGGACTGATGCTAATTATTAGCACCAGTCCCTTGTTTTTTAAGTATTATAAAAAGAGAACTCCCCTCTATAGTTTGAGCCATTTATAATGGGGTATTTATTTGGAACAAGTACGTTTGACTTAATACCATTGTCCTGCTGGGTGTAAATGAACATTTTCTTTTCATCCCACAGCAATATCTCATCTCTGCCATCACCTGTAACATCAATGCTATCTGCACAAAGGATTGGATGACCATCATCAGGGAAAGTTACAACCCTTCTTCCAAAACCATCAATCATCCCACCATGCTGAACATGACCGCTAAGTAATATCAAATCTCTTCCGTCTCCCGTCCAGTTGACAGGCGTTATTATATTTCCAGGCACAGGTTGCTCGAACTGATGCAGAAGATTCCCTTTACAATCAAAGATGTATATTATTCCTTGATATCCCCAGTATGTAGTTACGCATATCTCATACCCTTTAAGATCAGGTCGATAGTTTCCAACACTTATTCTTTGAGCATGGCCTATCAAATGTCGCTTGATAATATTGCCTTTGAGGTCAGAGAGTATAAAACCTTCATCACCACAGGCCATTGCAATGATGTCCTCTTTTCTCTCAGGGTCAATTGGACCTATCACAATCTCATCAGTGTGGTCTGATTCTACAGATAAAGTCCACAGAAGCTTTCCATCATGATCTAAAAGATGATACCCTACAACAACTTCCTCTTTGCCATCGTTATCAATGTCTTTTGTGAACATAAAGTGTCCTGTATTTTTACCATTGAATTTCCACAGAAGTTCAAGATTGTTATCGTATGCCCAAAGCCTGCTATATCTATCTTTTACAATTATATCTGTTGGTTTAGATTTGCCAGTTAAGTTTGCAATTCTAATTGAGTCAATATTGACCCTATCGAATGCATATTGACCAAATGGGACAGAGTATAGCTTGTCAGTTTCATCAGAAAAAGGTGCAGAAATTTGTTTTTTTATTTTTCCTGTGAGAGCGTCTAAAATCATGATTTTAAAGTTTCTTGCCACAATTACCTCATCAACCCCGTCAAGGTCAACATCGCACACCTGAAAAGGAAGGTCGGCTGTAAGATATGCATGGTCTTTTTGTGAAGAAGGTTCACCAATCTGCCACATAACATTACCATCAAAATCAATTGCTGTAAGACAGCTTATATTTGCATATGCATCTC
The DNA here is from genome assembly GCF_000145215.1 of Caldicellulosiruptor obsidiansis OB47. Classification (NCBI taxonomy): domain Bacteria; kingdom Bacillati; phylum Bacillota; order Caldicellulosiruptorales; family Caldicellulosiruptoraceae; genus Caldicellulosiruptor; species Caldicellulosiruptor obsidiansis. Next base: position 2,283,611 of record NC_014392.1, on the reverse strand, counting down.
TGTGAACTCTCTTTTGATGCTGGGCTATTATCATAAACTTCTGATTGTTTTCTGGTAAATTTCCAAATCTTATTTGCCTGCCTGCGCCAAAATTTTTAAAATCAATTATCTTCCATAAAACCGGCTGAGGATACTCGCATTGAAGATTTTTTTCAACTTGAACCCAATTGTTTTTTGCCATCAAATAATTTTTATAAGCTTGATGGTTCATCAACACCCTGACATCTGTAAATTGTGCAGGCATTGTTGCTGTAATCCCGATTTTTCCTCTTGTATATGAGCTATCAATTGCTTCTACCATCTTTTTGTTGTTTACATATCCAATTAGTTTGCTGCCGACACATTCCACTTTCAGATTATAAAATGTATCACAATCATAATTGAAGTTGCACAAAGCAAGGACCTCAATATTTTCCTGATCTTTTTTTATAAGCTTGAGCTTTTTGTCTTGAAACAAAAGAGCATAAAAACTTCGGGCATGAATATATCTGAACATTATGCCTGCATGGGCTGGAGAAATGGTTGAAAGCATTCTTACCTGAGCTTCAACTAAATAGTCTTGCCAAAACTCATCTCCTGTTACAAGCATTGGCCACAAATTCTTTAATGCGGCGAGCACCCTTGTCTGTTCCATAAACTTTTTGCCATCTTCCTCTGTTACAATCCAGGTAGGTCCACTTCCATTCCAGCCATGATAAACTACCGGATCGTACCAGTTTCCGCGATAGCCTTCAGGGATATAGCAGTGATATTCTCCCATTGCAGAATGGTGAGGGTCAAAGGGGAAGTTTCCAATGGGAAAGTCTTTAAATTTTTCATTGCAGACAAGCACCAGTTCTTCTTGCATCTTTTCACACCTTCAAAATGGTCTTCTATTTATTAAATTATACCAGAATGTTCTTGCCTTAAGAGAAGATTCTTTTAAACATTTTAGAAATTTATTTTTTGTTGGATAAAAAAACTAAAAATATCCCATTGACAATCTTATCGTATTAGTGTATTATCTAATTAGAACACAAATACAGGAGGGAGAGAATTGATTGAATTTAACCCCAATGTCCCTATTTATTTACAAGTATTGGAATACCTAAAAAAGCAGATTGTCAGTGGCAAAATAAGGCCTGGTGAAAAGCTTCCCTCAGTTCGTGAAATGTCGCAGAAGTTCAATATAAATCCAAACACAGCGCAAAGGGTTTTTCAGGAACTTGAAAGAGAAGGCCTTATAAAAACCGAAAGAGGAATTGGAAATTTTGTAATATCTGATGGTAAGCTTATTAAGAGTTTAAAAGAAAAGATGGCAGAAAAAATACTGGAAGATTTTATAGCTGAAATGAATGAGATTGGATATAGCAAATGTGAGATTTTGAGTATTCTTGAAAAAAAACTAAGCAGGGAGGAGTAAAATAAATGCTACTTGAAGTAAAGAATTTGTATAAGAGATATGGTTCAAAGACTGTTTTAAATGATATTAACTTCTCAGCTGATAAAGGAAAAATAATTGGACTTATAGGAGAAAACGGTGCAGGTAAAACAACACTTTTGAAGATTATTTCAGGTTTTGCAAGACCAACTTCTGGGGAGGTTTTTATAAACGGTAAGGAGGTGGGGGTTGAGACACGTAAGTATGTTGCTTTCTTGCCGGATTCCATAATATTTCCAAAATGGATGAAGGTAAAAGAAGCTTTAATGTTTTATTCTGATTTTTTCAATGATTTTGACCTTCAAAAAGCTGAGCAGCTTATTAAATTTTTGAACATTAATGAGAATTCTAAAATTCATGATTTATCAAGAGGTGCAATAGAAAAGTTGTCAGTTACTTTTTTAGTTTCGAGAAATACTAATTTATATCTATTAGATGAGCCTTTCGCTTTTATTGATCCTGTATCAAGGGATATGATAATTGAAATAATTTTAGCCAATGTGGCAGATGACAGAACAATTATTATTTCAACAAACATTATTTCCGAAATTGAACATATATTTGATGAAGTAATATTTATAAAAGACGGGAAAATAGTTTTAAGAGATTCTGCAGAAAACTTGCGTTCAAAATTTGGAGTGTCTATAAACCAGTTTTTCAAAAAGGAGGTTTTAGGCTGATGGTAAAGTTTGTAAAATACCAATACAGAAATAGTTTAAACTTTTATCTTATTTATACTATAAGTTCAACTGCTATTTTATTGTGGATATTTCTAAAATATTTTCCTAAAGATGAAATTGCGCCAATATTTTTTATTTTTTCAGTCATATCTACAATAGCGATTTTAATATCTCATTGTATCAGGTTTAATGAACTTCTTACAAAGCCAGAAAGATTTTTAGTATTTTCTTCAAATAAAATTACTCCAGGCTATTTTCTACTAAGCGAATTTTTGCACTTTTTGCTTGATATAGTTATCTTTATACTCTGGTTCAATGGACTTGGTTTTCTTTTCAATGGCTCAAAGTATATCGAATTTGTTATTAAATATTTTGTTTTAAAGGATAAAGTAAATTTCTTTTTAGTGCTTTTCTACTTAAATATCATTGTAATTTACTGCTGGATAGTTGGCGGAATAGTGTTTTATCATGTATATAGAAGATTTACAAAAGTAGATTATATTGTGCCTGCCGCAGTTATGTTTATAGCTAATTTGTGGTCAAAATTAATTTCATTTATTGATAATAACTTTAAAAATATTTATCTTTGTTTTTCTACCATTTTGATAATAAGTTTTTTAACCATAATCCTTCTTATGTTGTTTATTACAAAATCGCTCAAAAAAGGGCTTCAGACTTAGACAAATTTAGAAAATTAAAAATTAATAGAGCAAATATTGTAAGGGCTGTCTGTAAAATTTTAGAGGCAGTCCTTAATTTTTTCTTCACAATTTTGCTTATGAGCTATAAGAAGGATTTTTTGTTTTTGCTGAAGAAATATAAATAACACTAATACTTTTTTATGGAAGGGAAAGATTTTCGGTGGAGAGATTAGCACTAAAACTAAAGTCAATACCTTTTTTATCTTTGTGTTCAAAAAAACTTACTGTCTCAAAATCAAATTTGCTAAAGCTTATTGCTTGCATAACCATGTTTATTGACCATACAGGATTTTTATATTTTCCACAAAAACCTTTGCTGCGGATAATTGGTCGCATTGCCTTTCCCATTTTTGCCTATCAAGTGGCGGTGGGGTTCTGGCACACATCTGACCATAAAAGGTATTTAAAAAGACTCTTAATATTTGCCATCATATCCCAGTATCCTTTTTATCTTATGACAGGTGATGGAGAGCTGAATGTCATTGCGACCTTCTTTTTTGCAGCACTTTGCCTTTATTTTTTCAAAAGAAAGTGGTATCCACTGGTGATTATTCCACTTGCCATATCATACTTTGTTTCAATGGACTATGGAATCTATGGTGTTTTAGCAGTTTTGTTATTTTATTTTTTATACGAAAAACCCATTTTGCAGCTTATTGGATTTTCTATTCTTACATTAATTGTCACACACCTTATGGGATGGCAACTTCAGGTATATTCTATTTTGAGTGTGGTATTGATACTTTTTGTGAGAATGCTTCCAGTTGACTTTGAATTTAAGCTCAATAAATACTTTTTTTACTGGTTCTATCCTGTGCACATGCTGTTTTTAGTTTTTGTTGGAAAGCTGCTGGGATGTTCATAAAATGAGGGTCTTGATGATAAAATAGTGAGCTTATAAAGGCTGAAGTGTGGTAAAATATTGTTGTAAGTAGGTTACTACAAAAAGTTTTTGAAAAAAGAAGGTAAAAAAGCGTATGTGAGATTAACATTCAGGAAATCAAAAAGGTAGTTGTGGATATTTTGAAAAGAGAAATATTGCCCTGGCTTATAATTCTGTTTAGTTCTCTTGTTAAGGGGAATTTTAGAAAAGATAGCGATATTGACATTGCATATCTTTCTGATAAAGAAATATCAAACGTTGAGAGGTTTTGGGTTTCTCAAGAAATTGCGGATAGTTTAAACAGAGATATAGATTTTATTGATTTAACAAAGGCTTCCACTGTACTAAAAGCCCAGATTGTTGGCACAGGAGAGGTAATATATTGCGAGGATGAGAAAAGAAAAAATTTATTTTTTATGAGGGCTTTGAAAGAATATGCACTTTTAAATCTTCAAAGAGCTGTAGAAGCAGCAATAGACATTGCAATGCACCTGTGCACAGTTTTTAAATTTGGAGTTCCGCAAAGCAGCAGAGAAGCTTTCGATTTGTTAGAGGAAAAAATGTTGTGTCAAAAGAGTTGGTCAAAAAACTGAAAGCCATGGTGGGTTTTAGAAATATTGCAGTGCATGATTATCAAGCTATTAATCTTGAGATTCTCAAAAATATAATTGAAAAAGATTTATCTGATTTTTTAGAATTTAAAGATGCTGTACTGAATTTTCTGCAAAAAAGGAGTTGACAATTAAAGATGTTTGACATCAGAGGAAAAGTCTTTTTAGCACCTATGGCTGGATTTACAGACAAGGTTTTCAGAAGACTTTGCTCAAGGTTTGGTGCAGATGTCACAGTGACAGAGATGGTATCAAGCAAAGCCTTAGTTCTTGGCAGTACAAAGACAAAAGAGCTTATTTCATTTTCACAGGAAGAGAAAATAAGAGGTGTTCAGATTTTTGGCAGCGACCCTGAAGTTATGGCGCAGGCTGCCGAGATATTGCAGGATGAGTTTGAGTATGATTTTATTGACATAAACATGGGCTGTCCTGTTCCCAAGCTTGTGAAAAGCGGTGAAGGATGTGCTCTGATGAAAAATCCTTCTTTGGCATCAAGAATTGTAGAAAGGGTTGCAAAGGTGAGCAGAAAACCTGTTTCTGTCAAAATTCGAAAGGGATTTGATGAAGAAAGTATTAATGCTCCTGAATTTGCATACATCCTGCAAGAAAGCGGAGCCTCTTTTGTGACAGTTCATGGAAGAACAAGGAAACAGCTTTATTCTGGAAAAGCTGACTGGGAAATAATAAGAAAGGTAAAAGAAAGGCTTAAAATTCCGGTTGTTGCAAATGGTGATATAACTGATTTTGAGTCGGCAAAAAGAGTTTATGAAATAACAGGTGCGGATAGTATCATGATAGGAAGAGCAGCTCTTGGAAACCCATGGGTGTTCCTACAAATCAAAGAGGGTTTTGAAAAGGGATATGTGGAGACTGAGGTCTTGCCTCATATGAAGATAAGAGTTGCGATTGAGTTTTTCAGACAGCTTTGCATTGAAAAGGGCGAGAAGATGGCAGTATTGGAGGCAAGAAAGCATCTTAGTTTTTTTGTAAAAGGAATTGAGAATGCTGCTAAGATAAGAGATAAGATCAACAGAATAGATAAAGCCACAGAACTTTTAGAGTTTCTTGAAGAGCTTGTCTTTTCTCTTGAGAAAAAAGAAAGCTTTGTCGATAATATGTTATAGGACAGAATTCATAAGCTAAAGCGGGGGTTTTTTAGCATGATAAGAAATAAACTTAAAATGATTAGCCTATATAGATTAATAAATATAGCAGTTTTAATTTTATTTTTTTGTATACTCATTCCTGTAAATATCCAAGCTGGTCAGGAGTATATAGCAAGCAGCAGTTACAGTAATATAGTAAAAAATACCCAAATTTTAAATTTGCCTCAAAATGCTTTTTCAAGAGAAACATTTTTGTTTATGTCAGCATTTGGATTTTTCAATACAATTGGGAAAGCAAAGATAAATCCTTCTGATACTCTGACAAAGGAAGAGGCACTGGCTGTGATTTTAAATAGTGCGGGCAGACAGCAGGATGCGTTTGTTAGAGCTGAGAAGCTGGAACTAAAAAGACCATCAGGTCAAAAGCTTGTAAAGCCATATAATTATCTTTATCTTGGATATATTCAGCTTGCATATGATATGAAAATTTTGTCCAAAAAAGAGTATCAGGATGCGATGGCGCAGGTGCAGCCAAGTGAAAAAGAACATGAGAAGATGACCCAGCAGCTTATAAAGAAAAATGAAGATACCATTGCAAAAGCTGTGTATGAAGGAAGACCGTATTCGTATGACGATTTAATATTTGTAAGGTCTGCCCCTGCTACCCGTCAGGAAGTTTGCTACTGGGTTGTAAAGGCATTTAAAATACCTATTTCTTATGAGAATTTGGCTAAGACTTATCCTGATTATGATAAAATAGACAGCAAGTTTTTAAGTTCAATAAATACTCTTTTAAAGAATGGTGCTCTTGTTGGAAGGTCTGATGGATATCTTCATCCAGACGACTACATAACATATGAAGAGCTGGCATTTGTTCTTGGAAATTTAAAATCTAACATCTTGAGTGCAAACGGGATAAAAGAGGTAAAACTTGAAATAAAGGATATTCAAAAATTTAGCAGTGGTAAAGTTATTTTTGTATGTGAAAATGAGGGTGGAAACAGCTTAAACATTGTGGTTACTCCGGGTAAGCAGGATTTTGCAGTAATAGCAGATAGCAACTTGTTCAGCTCTTCTTATTTTCAAAAAGGGGACTATGCAAGCTTTTATATAAATGGTAAAAACGAGGTTGTACTTGCAAGTCTTTTGCAACGACCAGGAGAGGAAAATATAACAGGTGCTATCTCAAAAATTGATACAAAGAAAATGACTTTTTCAGTAAAACTTTCGGATGGGAAAGTTTACAATCTTTCTTTAAATCCCAAAGCTACAATCTATGATGAAAACTCTGGCAAAAGCTTAAACTTTTCCGAACTGAATACAGGAAATCTTGTACAGGTCAAAGTCCGAAAAAATAGAGCAGATACTATCACATTGGTTTCGCTTGACAGTCCTCAAATAACAAGAGTACAGGGAGTTATAGCAAGAATTACAAGTGACAGGGTTGTTCTCAATCAAAATGGAGTATTAACAGAATATCTTCTTTCATCGGATACAGTCTACATTGACAAGGGTGATTTTTCAAGAGTTCTTACAAAAAATGATTTTTATGATGGTATGAAAGTTTTGGCAGGGACAGCTTGTGGGTATGTTCAGTATATGAGCACTACTTTTGATGAGAAGTCTGAGAATACAGTTTCAGGAATTTTGCACGAAATAGATTCTAACCTTGCCTATATAGAGATTTACAATCAAGATGGTATGAAGAAGAGTTACAGATTTTCCAAGAAGCTGGGCATAAAGGTTAAAAAGGATGGCAATGCCGTCTCCTTGGAGAGTCTTTTGCCTGGAGATATGGTTTTTCTCTATTTTAATGGAGATTTTGTACGTACAGTCACGGCAAGTTCTAACATACAGCAAAAGTTTGCAAAGATTGAAAATGTTATAAGAAATCTTGCAAGTGGTCTTCCCCAAAAAATAATTGTCAATATCGATGGGAGAATATATGGACCATATGAAATAAATGACAAAGTTGATATTGTAAAAAACGGTATGCCTGCAGCTTTGAAAGATGTTGTGCCAGGTCAGTATGTAAAGCTTACAGGAAGTTTTTATGGAAGTTCAGCATACATCCGAAAGATAGAGATATCAGAAAATGAATATGTAAAAAATATCTATATTGCAAAAGGAATGGTTGTTGGAGATGTTTTATATCTTTCTGACATTCAGATTTTGAGAAACAACGCATTTGAACCGCTGTACACATGGCTTTCATTCAAGATACCATCTGATTTGAAGTTTATTTTGGATGGTAATTCTTCTGCAACGCTGTCAAAACTTCAAAACTTACCTGTTATAGTTGTGACAAAAGAAAGATTTTCACAGGAGATTTTAGACACCATTGTGGCAATATCAAGAGGGACTTTTACCAAGATACAGGGCGAGGTGAGCATGACGTCTTCTAATTCAATAACAGTAGCCGGTAACAAATATTCAATAGGAAGCAAAACGTACACCATTTCAAATGGGCTTTTAACCCCTGCAAGCTTCAAGGTTGGGGATGAAATAATTGGCATTGCAAGTCAAGACAGCCTTGTTGTTGCGAAGAAGCTACAGGGCATATCAAAACCCATATTTGTTCGTGGGCAGGTACAGGATATTTCAGAGCTTGAATATATCAGCTTAAAAGATTATGTATATTTGGATAGTCAGCGTGGATGGCAGTATGTTCCGAGCAAGTTAACTCTTCTTTACGATACACAGACAGTTTTGTGTGATGTATATGGACTTGGAAGTCCAAAAGAGATATTGAATCTTAAGGATAAAAATATTTATATTATCCATGATGGCAAATATGCAAATGTTATAATTGATGCAAGTTTTGGAGGATATATTGTTTCGGGTGTTGTCGGAAAAGATATGAAAATTCTAAATGTCCAGTACAATGATATGATGACTCAGACATGGAACAGAGTTGATAAGAGTTTTACACTTAACACAACCCAAGCTGTTTTGATAGACGCAAATGGAAATTTGAGGGCTGAAGCGCCACAGTTTGGTGACAGGGTTTTGTTACTGATTTCACAGAACAATTTTGACTTGTCAAGAGAAGTATTATCACCAGTGATTGTAATTGTAAACTACTAAAAGTTTTGATTTATAAGGGGTGTTTTTAGAATTGTTAAAAAAAATTTTTTTAGCAGCTTTTGTCTTGAGTTTGATTTTAATTGGCAGCTGGAAAATTGCTTTTTGCGAGGAAGGGTATTTAGGATACGAGGGGGGAATTTCAGCCTACAAAGACCCCGACCCTAAAAAGACCAAGATTGAATATTATGAGTATACATTTGTAACTGGGAAACCAGTTCTTCTCACAGGTACTGTTGATGCAAAAATAAAAAGGGCGGCAAATAACGAGACTCTTTCTTACACTTATGACCTGAAAGATTCAACGGGTAAGGTTGCCATAAAAAGAACTGTAAGTTTAAAAGGTAGCTTGACAAAGCTTCAAAATGGGAGTATAACAAAGGAGTATACAATTGCCGGTTATAAAGAGACGTTGACTGTAGAGGGTGCTACTTACAATCTTCAAAGTTATTCATTTTCAAAATCGACAGCGGTTGATACAAACCCGGCTGTGAGCTTTTTTCAGGGTCAGTGGACGCTTGAAAAGACATATGATAAGGGACTAAAGATTACTATCGAAGGTAAAAACTACGGGTATGACGGGTACTGGGGAAGCGGAGAGTTTCAGAACATAAAACAGATAATGGAAACACCTTCATGGTTTGCAACCATCAATTACAATATTGCACTTGTGCAAAAAACTATCTTAGAGTTTCAACAAAATAATCTTCCATCCAGTATTCCAGGGACATATGTACTGAAGTCCAAGGTTGAAGGCAATTTCATTGCTATGTTTGACCTTCCAACCTTCACAAAGACGGGAGAAGTTCTGACAATAAGACAGAAAGGTAGAGTGACAAAAAGCATTGAAAAAAATCCAATTATCAGAATGGCAATTGCGCCTACTCTTCCAAAGGTGAAAGGGTATGAGTACGAAGATGCAGTGAACACAAGCTTTGCTTTTGGCGGATTTGACAATGCCACTGATTTTAATCCTGCAGAGTATATAACCCGTGCTCAGTTTGCCAAGCTTTTGATGGATGCGCTCAACATATATTCTAACTATTATAATCCAAGAACAGTGCAGAAAAAATCAATATACAAGGACGTGCCTGTAAATCATAAATATTATGGTTACATATACGCAGTTACAAAAGCTGGTCTTATGAGAGGGAAAAGTGCTGAGTATTTTAAACCGGAAGATTATATTACAAGAGCAGAGGCTGCTGTTGTTATTTCAAAGGTGCTTGGATTTGACAAAAAGGTAACCCAGCCAATCACTCAAACAGGTTACCTCGATGATGAGAGTATTCCTGTTTGGGCAAAGGATGCTGCTTGGATATTAAAAAATGAAAAAATAATGGTTGGAACAGAGGATAATAATTTTTTGCCTCAGCAAAGGCTTACAAAAGGTACTGCCGCAAACATTGTTTACAACCTCATAAACTTTTTAAGAGACACGCTTGCACAAAGATATCTTGACATGAGCCTCTTTAGCTCGGATTAACGGTTAAATTAGAAAAGGTTTAAAGTAGTAGATTTTGAGCATACAAAAAATCATGATGTGGAGGCAGGAGAGAGATGAAAATTAACAAAAAGCTTTTAATAAAAATTGTAGCTGTAGTGGTTGCACTTTCTATCTTTATTGCAGCTCCTGTATATTCTCAATTTTTTATAATTTCAAGTGATTATCCTACTGATAAGCAAATGGATTATATCAAGAAAGTTCTTCAGGTTGCCAAAGTTTATCATATTGGCAAATACAGCTATGATGATTTGATTGATATGATGTTTACAGGGCTTTTCAAGAGCCTTGACAAGTATTCAGAGTATATGAAACCACAGCAGGCTCAGGACTTTATCCAGAGCGTAAATGGCGAGTTTTCGGGAATAGGTGTTCAGATAGAAAAACAGGAGGACTACATAGTAATTGTTGGAGTTTTTGACGGAACACCTGCAAAGGAAGCGGGCTTGAAAGTTGGCGACAAGATCATTGCAGCAGATGGAAAGTCTCTGGTTGGTAAGACAACAGATGATGCTGTTAAACTCATTCGTGGTCAGGAAGGCACAACTGTTGTGATTGACATCTTAAGAGATGGCAAGACATACAGATTTACTATTGTCAGAAGAAAGATAAAAATTCCTGTTGTAGAGTACAAGATACTTGAAAACAACATCGGCTATATTAAACTTACACAGTTTACCCAAGGGTGTTCAAATGATGTCAAGAAAGCTCTTGATGAGTTTGACAAAAAAGATATCAAGAACATTATTTTTGATATTCGAAACAACCCCGGCGGACTTTTAGATGAGGTTATAAAGACATGTGAATATTTTGTGCCAGAAGGACCAATTGTAACAATTGAATACAACACGTTTAAAGATGAGTATAAATCCAAAAACAAAAACCCGAAATACAGACTTGTTGTTCTGACAAACGAGTCGAGCGCATCTGCGTCAGAGATTTTTGCCCAGGCTATAAAAGACAGAAAAGTAGGAGTTGTGATTGGTACAAAGACATATGGCAAAGGGACTGTACAGAATTTAGTTAGTCTTCCTGAAACAGATACAAAAAAAGGGTACGTGGCGAAAGTGACTGTTGCAAAGTACAAGTCACCGTCTGGCTATTATGTTGAAGGAAAAGGTGTTGTGCCAGACATAGAGGTTCAGGATGATTCACTTTCACAGTTTGGACCTGATAAGATTTTGAGCCTGACTGCAACAAAGAAGTTCAAGAATGGTGATATGGACTTAGAGGTTTTGGCAGCCCAGCAAAGGCTTTTCTACCTTGGATATTTAAGTAGCTGGACAGCAAAGATGGATGATAGCACAGTGGCTGCGGTTAAAAAGTTCCAGAAAGACAATAAGCTTTATCCTTCTGGAGTGCTTGATATAACAACACAGAAAAAGCTAAATGAAAAGTTTATAGATTTTTTAAAATCTAAGTATGTTGACAAACAGCTACAGCGAGCAATCCAATATTTCAAAACTGGAAAGTAAGAAAGTTAACTAGGCTTTTGCCGGCAGTTCAAAAGTGAGTGCGGCAAAAGCCTTATTTGTTTTATAAAAATTGTATATAAAATTCATTGAAAATATGCAAATTAAAAATTAAAATATATTTAAGGTATATTTACAAAAAAGAAAAATAGAAAGGATAGAGCGGCGTTATGGCGTTTGGAACAGATATAGGAATAGATTTGGGTACAGCAACAGTTTTGGTGTATGTGAAAGGAAAGGGTATAGTTTTAAGAGAACCATCAGTTGTTGCGATAGAGCAGACAAGAAAACAGATTTTAGCAGTTGGAGAAGAAGCAAGACGCATGATTGGAAGAACACCGGGCAATATCGTAGCTGTAAGACCTCTTCGGGATGGTGTTATTTCAGACTATGAGGTTACAGAGGCAATGCTGAAATATTTTTTGGGCAAAGTTCTTGGCAAGAGGGTATTTTTCAAGCCGAGGGTTGTTGTGTGTGTGCCATCCGGAGTTACTGAGGTTGAAAAAAGAGCAGTCTTAGATGCAACATACGAGGCAGGCGCTAAACAAACATTTTTAATAGAAGAACCAATTGCAGCTGCGATTGGTGCAGGGCTTGACATATCAAAACCTGTAGGGTGTATGGTGATTGACATCGGTGGTGGAACTACAGACATTGCAGTAATTTCTCTTGGTGGGGCGGTTGTCAGCGAATCGATTAAAGTTGCAGGGGATAAATTTGACGAAGCAATTATCCGATATATAAGAAAGAAGCACAGCGTTGCAATTGGTGAAAGAACCGCAGAGGAGCTGAAGATAAACATTGGATGTGCTTACAAAAAACCGAAAGTCGAAGCGATGGAGGTGCGGGGAAGAAGCCTTCTTACCGGTCTTCCAAAGACAATAACTGTGACATCTGATGAGATGCTTTTAGCTTTAGAAGAGCCTGTTTCGGCTATAATTGAAGCTGTGCACAGAGTTTTGGAAAATACACCACCTGAACTTGCAGCAGACATTACCTCAACTGGGATAGTGATGACAGGCGGAGGAAGTCTTTTGTGGGGGCTTGACAAGCTTATCTCTGAAAAGACAGGAATTCCAACAAGGATTGCAGATGATCCTGTGTCGTGCGTTGCACTTGGAACAGGAAAGGCGTTAGAATCCTTAGATGTTTTGGAAGCAAGTCTTATAAAAGACCCGAGAGTCAGATAAAAAAAGGAGATTGCAGAAAAGATGATTAGAGGAATTTACACATCGGCATCGGGGATGATTTTGAATCAAAAACTAATGGACATAACAGCAAACAACGTGGCAAATGTGAACACAACCGGATTTAAAAGAGATGTTGCACAGGTTGAAAGTTTCAGAAACATGCTTGTCTACAGGATATACGACAAAGTTTCTTCGCCTGACAATGCAATAGGGTATATGTCTTTAGGTGCGGATGTGTCAAGGATTGTGAGCGATTTTTCCCAGGGACTTTACATAAAAACAGATGAGCCTTTGAACTTGGCGATAAGAGGAAATGGATTTTTTGCTATTGAGGTGCCAGGGAATCAAGGTGCTCAGCAAATACTTTATACCAGAAACGGTGCGTTTACTTTAAATTCGCAGGGAGAACTTGTTACACTTGACGGTTTTTACGTCTTAGGTCAAAACGGAAGGATAATTCTTCAAAATGGTGGGCAAGTGAGAATTGATGAACAGGGGAATGTCTACCAAGATGGGAGGTTTGTTGACAGACTCAGGGTTGTTGATTTTCAGGACAAACAATTGCTTCGCAAAGTTGGCAATAACCTGTTTGAAGCAGATGCTACAGCACAGCAGATACCATTTTCAGGCAGGATTGTTCAGGGGTATTTGGAAGGCTCTAATGTAAATTCAGTTCAAGAGATGGTCAACATGATAAATGTTTTACGGGCGTATGAAGCAAACCAGAAGGCGTTTACCATTCAGGATGAGACGTTGCAAAAGGCAGTAAGTGAGATTGCAAGAAAATAGTTAAGATGTAATTTGCAAAAAGGATTAGAAAGGTAAAAGGAGGAAAAGGTATAAGATGATGAGGGCACTTTATTCTGCTGCTCTTGGTATGAAAGCACAGCAGACAAATGTTGATATCATATCCAACAACCTTGCAAATGTCAATACAACAGCTTTCAAAAAGGATAAGGCTGAGTTTAAAGATCTTCTGTATGAGACTTTATCGCGTGCAGATGTTGTTGCAGGTGACGGGAAACCTGTGAGCCTTCAGATAGGTCATGGCGTTACAATCTCTGCAATAACAAAAAGCTTTGCAGAAGGTAACTTGGAGAGGACTGAAAACCCGCTTGATTTAGCGATTCAGGGGGAAGGATTTTTTGTTGTGTCAACTCCCAACGGCCCAAGATACACAAGAGATGGAAGCTTTAAAGTCTCCAATGTTGAGGGGCAAATAAAACTTGTGACTTCAGATGGATATCCAGTTTTAGCAGAGGGCGACACTGAGATTGTTCTTCCAGAGACTGCGATATCCAGCATCACAATAGATGAAACGGGGAGGATTACTTATAAAGACCAGGAGGGGCAAATTCAGGATTCAGGTCTTAAAATCAAGATAGTAAGATTTATAAATCCTCAAGGACTTTTGGCAGAGGGTAAAAATCTTTATAATGTTTCTGCTGCTTCGGGTGAGCCTGTATCTGAAGAGGAGATGGAAGGGCAAAAGAGCAGAATATTACAAGGATTTTTGGAGATGTCAAACGTTCAGGTTGTTGATGAGATGGTAAAACTTATAATTGCTCAGAGAGCGTATGAGATAAATTCCAAGGCAATCCAAACAGCTGACGATATGCTTTCCATGGCAAACAATCTCAAAAGATAAATCTTTAGAGGCAGGTAATTATCAATGAGTGATATTTCGGGTATAAAGGTTCAGGCTGGTTATCAGCAGGGTATTGATAACTCTATCATAGACAAGCTGGAAAAAGCATATTCTGAGAAAGATAAGCAAAAGCTTAAAGAGGCTTGTGAGGAATTTGAAGCAATAATGCTTTCTACTATTTTTAAACAGATGCAAAAGTCGATACCAAAAGGTGGGCTTTTTAAAGAGGGTATTGCAGATGATATCTTTAACGACATGTTTGTTGATGAGGTTTCAAAAAGTGCTTCAAAACAAGGTGGAATAGGTCTTTCCAAGCTTTTGTATGATTCAATGATAAAGAGGATTGAAAATGCATATAAGTTTAAAGAGGAATAAAATAAGCTGGCATAATTTTGCCAGCTTATTTTTATGGTTTTGTTGTTGAAAATAAGAGATGATAGATATAAAATATATTTAAAAACACACAAAAACAAAAAATTTTTTCTTAATCCCTATTTCTAAATCGTTTTCAAATTGACTTTTTACTTTGGATTTGTACAAAATGGAATTTGAACAAGGAGGTATGGTGGGAGGATGTATAAATTTATATTCTCGGCATTTGGAGATGAGATAGCAAGCAGTTTGGATGAACAGATAAAGGTTTTAAAAAAACACGGTATTGAATATTTAGAGTTTCGGTCCGCGAATGGTAAAAACATTGCTGACTATACTGAGGATGAAGCAAAGGAGGTTTTAAGAAAGTTAAAGGACAGTGGCATAAAGGTTTCGGCAATAGGGTCGCCGATTGGCAAGGTTGATGTAAACTGCGACTTTGAAAAGTATCTTGAGCTTTTCAAGCACATCATTGAGCTTGCTCACATCCTTGAGACAAGGTACATACGCATCTTTTCGTTTTATGTTCCAGAGGGTGAAGAAGAAAAGTACACAGATGTTGTTATAGAAAGGCTTTCGAAGTTTACAGAGATTGCTAAAAAGGAAGATATAATTCTTCTTCATGAGAATGAAAAAGAGATATATGGCAGCAATGCTGAAAGGTGTTATAAAATCCTCTCTGCAATCAATTCACCCAATTTGAGAGCAACATTTGACCCGGCAAACTTTGTCCAGTGCAAGGTTGAAGTCTATCCTTATGCATTTGAACTTTTAAAGGATTACATTGAGTATGTACACATAAAAGATGCAAAATTTTCAGATGGCAGTGTTACAGTGGCAGGTGAGGGTGACGGAAGGTTAAAAGATGTGATAGCAGCACTGAAAAGGATAGGTTTTTGTAGTTTTTTGTCTGTAGAACCTCATCTGAACAATAACCTTCCTGGTGGAGGACCTGAAAATTTTGCAAAAGCTTACAGAGCAATTAAGAGGATAATAGACGAAGAAGGGGAGATTTAAAAGATGTCAAAACTTAAATTTGGCATTGTCGGTTGTGGAGTTATATCAAAGACACATGCATCAGCCATCTCTGCTCTTTCAAATGATGCTGAGCTTGTTGCAGTGTGCGATGTGGTAGAAGAAAAAGCCAGAAAACTTGCGCAGGATTTTGGAGTAAAGAGGATATATACTGATTATGAAAAGATGCTTCTTGATTCTGAGATTGATGTTGTCTCTATCTGCACACCATCGGGTATGCATGCTGACATGGCAGTTTTGGCAGCAGACGCGAAAAAAAATGTAATTGTTGAAAAGCCAATGGATATAACATTGTCTAAGGCAGACAAGATAATAGAGGCTCAAAATAGAAATAATGTTATAATTTCGATAATTTCACAACACAGATACAGCGATTGTATGCAACTTTTAAAAAAGCTCATGAATGAAGGTAAGTTTGGCAATATAGTTTTAGCAACAAGTTATACAAAGTGGTATAGATCGCAGGAGTATTATGATAGTGGCAGCTGGCGAGGTACATGGGATTTAGATGGTGGCGGTGCGCTCATGAACCAATCTATACACTATATAGACATGATTCAGTGGATTGTTGGCAGAGTTTCAGAGGTTTTTGCATACTGTACAACAAGAGCACATAATAAAATAGAGGTGGAAGATGCTGCTGTGGCTTGTGTCAAGTTTGAAAATGGAGCGATTGGCGAAATAGTTGGAACAACAAGTGCATATCCAGGATTTGAGACAAGGCTTGAGATCTTTGGAGAAAATGGTTCTGCAATAGCTGTAAATACTCAGCTTAAAAGTCTTTACTTCAAAGATGGGTCTGAGAATGAGTATTTGGAGAGCTACAAAAAAGAGGAAGATGGTCCTGCTGGTGCATCTTCTGCTGCCATCAAAGAAGAAGGGCATCTAAGACAATATAGAGATGTAATAAATTCTATAAAAACCGGGACAAAACCACTTATCCCGGCTGAAGAGGGGAGACATCCTGTTGAAATCATACTTGCCATTTATCTTTCAAGCCTGACAGGAAAACCAGTGAAACTTCCGCTTGAGAGTGACATAGAGATTCTAGAAAGAATTACACAAATAAAAGGTAAAGGATTTTAAGGTTATAAGAATTAAGGGGCTGTTCAATCATTTTTTTCTGGACAGCCCCATCATTATTAATTTTTTATCCTTCAAAAAATTGTACGACTTCTTTCAAAAGTTTTCTGATTGGCAGGTTTTGAGGACACTTTTCTTCACACATGCCGCACTCTACGCAATTTGAAGCTTTCTGCTGTTCTTTATCAGGTTTTAAATATGTTTTCTTTGCCTCTTCGTACATGTTATAAACTTTTGCATCGTTGTAAAGATTAAAGTTGCGGGGAATATCAACACCATTAGGACAGGGTAAACAATATTTGCAACCTGTACAATCAATAGGTTTTAATTCAAGATATTTTTTGGTTACCTCATCGATAAGCTTTAATTCTTCATCTGAAAGACATCCAACATATCCCTGGTCTGCTGTTTCTATATTTTCAATTACCTGCTGTATAGAACTCATTCCACTTAAGACTGTTGTTACCTCTTTTTGATTCCAAAGCCACAGAAGTCCCCACTGGGCAGGAGACCTTTTTATTTTTGCTTTTTCCCAGACTTTTTGTACTTCTTCCGGAGGTTTTCTTGCAAGTTTTCCTCCCAAAAGCGGTTCCATTATTATTACTCCAAGTCCTTTAGCGTAAGCATACTTCAAACCCTCTTCTCCTGCTTGATAGTTTCGATTTAGGTAATTGTATTGTATCTGACAGAATTCCCAGCCTTCGTATTCATCAATTATTAATTTAAATGTGTCAAGACTGTCATGAAAAGAAAAACCAATATGTTTAATTTTTCCCTGTGATTTTATTTTTTCAATCCAGCTAAAGATGTTCATGTTTTTTAACATATCCCACCTTTGTTTGTTCAAAGCATGCAGAAGATAAAAATCAATGTGGTCTGTGTCAAGTTTTTTAAGTTGTTCATCTAGTAATATATCAGCATCTTCAATTTTAGTAAGTTTCCATACAGGTAGTTTTGTTGCAAGGTTTACTTTGTTTCTATAACCTCCTTTTAAAGCTTTGCCAACAACAATTTCACTGTTTCCACCATGATAACCATAAGCGGTGTCAATGTAATTTACACCATTATCAATAGCGTGTCTTATCATCTTTATTGCTAAAGACTCATCAATTTGAGATGAATCTTCCCCGATAATAGGCAGACGCATACACCCAAACCCTAATGCTGATACTTCTAAATCAATATTTGGAAACTTCCGATACTTCATATTATAAAACCTCCTTATATTACAAAATTCTCCATTTAAAAACAAATGGCTTGAGAAAGTATGTTTTCTCAAGCCATTATTTTTTTGTATAGATAGGATCAGGACACATAATTTTTTATTAAAAAATCAAAACTCATCTTAAGACTTTCAAAAGGTGAACGCTGGCAGATATCCTGTTCTATTATATACCATTCTACTCCTGCCTGATTACAAGAAGCAATTATCCCGTCCCAGTCAAGGTTGCCATATCCAACTTCAAACATTGTTTGCTTAAAATCTTCTATCATTCCCATGTCTTTTAAGTGTACGAGAGGAATTCTACCTTCAAGGCATCTTATTAACTTTTCAGGATTTGCCCCCGCAAACTGAACCCAATACGTATCAATTTCAATCATAAGATATTCCGGGTTTGAACTTTCAATCAGTATTTCAAACCATGTTCTCCCATTATATTTTTTGAATTCAAAACTATGGTTGTGATACGAAAGAGTAATTCCTTCCTCTTTAAGTTTTTTTACAATTTCGTTGCACGCTAAAGCAAACATCAAGGCACCCTCTTCAGACCTGTATTCAGAAGGCGCAGAGGGTATTGCGATATGAGAGCATTCCAGAATTTTGTGTTCTTGCACAACATTGTCAAGTTCGGTTTTGAGCCTTTCAAAAGGTATATGGGTTGCACAGACTTTAAGGTCAAACTCATCACAGATTTCTTTTAGCCTTTTTGGTTCAATCTTTCCAATCCCTGAGACTTGAACAGCTTTAAACCCAATTTCACTGACCTTTTTGAGACTTAAAGAAATATCCTCTTCAGTCTTTAAAAATTCCCGCAAAGTATACAGCTGGGCGGCTATATTATCTTTTTTCATGTTGATTTTACACCACTTCTCTTTTGTTCAAGTTTATTTAATTATATCACAAATTATTACTCTTTGATAGCCCCAATCATGACACCTTTTACAAAGTACTTTTGCAAAAATGGGTATATACAGAGGATTGGTACTGTTGATACCACAATTGCTGCGTATTTGATAAGTTCTGTCACAGCAAACCTGTCTGATGCATCTGAAATACCTGTTGTCATGTTCTCAGTGCTACTCATAATAAGTATTTCTCTTAAAACAAGCTGAAGAGGGTAAAGTTCTCTTGAGCGTAGGTATATAATCGCATTGAAAAACGCATTCCAGTGACCTACCGCATAAAAGAGTATCATAACCGCTATCATCGGCATTGCAAGTGGTATCATGATTCTAAAAAGTATTGTCCAGTCCCCTGCACCATCTATCCTTACTGACTCTTCCAAGCTGTCTGGAACTGCGTGAAATCCTGTTCTCATTATAATCAGGTTTGTTGTTGAGATTGCACCTGGAATTATCATCGCCCAGATTGTGTCTATCATTCCAAGTGATTGAACAAGCAAATATGTTGGAATCATTCCGCCGCTAAAGTACATTGTAAATGCTATGAAGAACATCACAGGATTTTTAAGCTTTAAATTTTTTCGTGACAGGACATACCCGCCCATTGTAGTAAGAAGAATATTTATTGCTGTTCCAACAATAACGTATATAAGTGTGTTTTTATATCCTATCCATATCATAGGGTAACTAAGAAGCAATTTATATGCTTCTGTTGAAAATTCAAGCGGTCGCCACAGCGGACCTCTGTATGCCATGAGCTTTATCGGATTGCTAAATGAGGCAAACACAACATATAGCATGGGATACAGCATTGTAAAGCAAAGAAGACCTAAAAATATATAGTTAAAAGTATCAAATATTATTTCACCTGGACTTTTTCTTATCTTCATATTGCAAATTCACCCCTTTTCTTACCACAGCGATGTCTCTGTAAGTTTTTTAGCAATCTTATTAGAGAATATGACCAGCAAGAAGTTGATAACAGAGTTAAAAAGTCCAACTGCTGCGCCGTAGCTGTAGTCCATTTCTAAAAGACCTTTCCTGTATACGTATGTTGAAATAACGTCAGCAGTTTCATAAGTAAGAGGATTATACATTAAAAATACCTTTTCAAACCCGACATTCATCATGTGTCCGACTCTCAACAGGAACATAATGACAATTGTTGGCAGTATTCCTGGTATTGTGACATAAAGTGCCTGTCTGAACCTTCCAGCACCATCTATCAGCGCTGCTTCATATAGCTGAGGGTCAATGTTTGAGATTGCCGCCAAATACACAATCGAACCCCACCCAAGGTTTTGCCATATTCCAGATCCGACATACAATGGTCTGAACCAGCCAGGTTCTGTCATGAAGGAGATTGGTTCTGATAAAATACCGAGAGACTTTAAAATCTGATTTATAAGACCATCTCTTGAGAAGAAGTCCATAATCATACCAACAATGACAACTGTTGATATAAAGTGTGGCATGTAGCTTACTGTCTGAAGAGTCCTTTTGTATATGCTGTTTTTGATTTCGTTTAAAAGCAGTGCAAATATTATCGGTGCAGGAAAACCAAATATAAGATCATAAACGTTTATAAGTATAGTATTTCGTATTATTCTCCATACATAAAAACTGTCATAAACAAAAAACTCTTTAAACTTTTCCAAGCCAACCCATGGGCTTCCCCAGATACCTTTTGCTGGTGTGAAGTCTTTAAAAGCAATCTGAAGACCATACATTGGAATGTAATGAAAGATAAAATAGTATGCAACTACAGGGATGAGCATTATATAAAGGCTTTTATTTCGTATAAGGTCTTTTTTGAGTTCCTGCCATCTGCTTGGCTGGTAGGCCTTTGCCGCAGTCTTTTCCATCTATTTAAAAACCTCCTTTGAGAAAAGATAATGATTTTTGCACTTTAAAAATGAAACAGAGTTTTATAAAAAAGAGCCTTGCAATAAGGTGTACCATCAAGAAAGTGATTGCCGTCAGCCTTGTTGCAAGGCTCTTTATCTAAAGGCTAATTATTTTCTCTTTTTCCATCTATCATAAGCTTGCTGGTAAATTTTAATAGCTTCATCAATCTTCATTTGTTTTAATGTCTTTACAAACGCATCAACATTTGTTGCCTTTCCTGTCATAAGTCTTAAGAACATTTCATCATAGTATGTGTTGACAGTGTTCATGATATTAGCAAGCCTCTTTGACTCATCGTCTGTGAACGAAAGTGGTGGCAGGATCCTGTCGTTTTTAACCTGACCCCATTTTTCTACAGCATCTTTCTGCTGTGGATACATCATTTGAATCTGCAGATAATATTCATCAGCTTGAGCAAATGGACCACTTATAGATGCACGAGCATATTTTGCTAAAGCTTCAGCAGCAGATAACCCTTGTGGATTTTTCAAGATTTCATCTGTGTAGTATACCTTGCCATCTTTCTTAATATAAGATTTTCCAAGTACACCATAGTTGAACGCTTCATATCCTTCTTTGCTGTATCCCCAGTCAAGAACCTTCATAGCAAGTGGTATATTTTTACATGCTGTTGTGATTGCTGCACTTGTTCGTGAGAACAAAAACTCTGCCTGTCCCAGAAGTGGTTCTTCGCCTTTTTTGAGCACAGGAAATTTTGTTGCTATAATGTCTTTCTTGAGATTCAGGAAAAAGCCCATATCACCAGAAAGAAGTCCTATCCATGCACCGATTACATCGTTTTGAACGTTTGCTTTAATAACTTTCTGGTTCATTGTCAGGATATCCGGGTCAATAAGACCCTCTTTCCACCACTTCTGAAGTGTTGCAATAAACTGTTTGTACTGGGGTTCTAACGGACCATATTTGACCTTTCCATTTACCTGGAAGAAGTCTGTCTTTATTCCCCAAGCACCAACCAAGAAAGAAGAATAATCAAAAGCATATCTTGGGTTGGAAGCATTTCGAAGAATTGAAAATCCTCTTTCATCCTTTTTGCCATTGCCGTTTGGGTCTTTTGTCACGAATGCTTTCAAAACTTTGTACCAGTCATCAACTGTCTCTGGCTCTTTTAGTCCGAGCTTTTTGAGCCAGTCGTTTCTTATCTGAGGTCCATAGTATACACATGCGATCTTTGGATTAGTTCCACGAAGAGCAGGGAATCCGTAAACATCACCATCATCTGTTATTATTAATTTTTTGATATCTGGATGTTGCTGTAAGTATTTGTTGAGGTTTGGAGCATATTTTGGCAGATAATCATTAAGTCTAATAATTACCTTGTCGAGCATTGCTTTTACAGGTCCACCTGGATAGTTGTCAACCCAGTTCCACTCAATAATGTCTGTCAGCTGTCTTGATGCTACCATTAAGTTGAACTGGTCTGTCTCACCACCGACCGGTGGGTGCTTGAACACAATCTTTACTCCAAGTT
Organism: Caldicellulosiruptor obsidiansis OB47; assembly: GCF_000145215.1. NCBI lineage: Bacteria > Bacillati > Bacillota > Caldicellulosiruptorales > Caldicellulosiruptoraceae > Caldicellulosiruptor > Caldicellulosiruptor obsidiansis. The sequence continues at coordinate 2,261,298 of NC_014392.1, read as the reverse complement.
TTTTCTGCAAAAGCTGGTAAGCAGCAATTGAAGAGTAGCTGTTGTAAGATGTTGCAACCTTGGGGTCAAGACGAACAAAATAGGTAAGTGTTGGCGTTGATTTTGCATAAGCTGTTGAGGATGATGAAACAAACACTGGAATTACAATTGATAATGTAAATGCAATGGCTACAATCAGACTTAAAACCTTTTTAGAAGATTTGAACCAGTTCATTTTACAACCTCCTCATTTTAAAATTTTTTATTGAATTTTTCCAAAATTCCCGTGGCAAGCTCTTGTTGTTTTCAACATCTTGTCGACGGGCTTTACAGTTTTAATTATAGAGGGGGACTATAGCTTTTTGAAAGAGGAAAATATTAAGATTGAAAGGACAATGTTAAACTTCTTAAAAATGTACTTGCTATATATATTTTCTTTACAATTTTGTTTCATTGCTTTTCTATATCGCTTGTATTATAATTGAAATTGCCCAAAAGAGAAGGGTTTATGAATTTGTCTTTTGAGGAGGATTTTTTTGAAGTATGTTCAAAAAGATCTTGTGGAGGTTTGTCTTTTCGTATCTAATAATTTTTTTCATTCCGCTCTTTATTGGATTAGGAGCATATTTCAATGTAAAAGATATTATGATGAACAATTTATACAGATACAATCGGACAACACTGATACAACTTGAGGATAAGGTTGAAAATGAAGTGTTAAAATCTGTAGAGTCTCTTGCAGATTGGGTAAACTTAAATCCATACTATTTCATTTTTTTGCCTGAAGCGAAAGAAGCACTCGACAGCAGTGATAGGCTTCTTAATATAAGAAATCTTTGTAGAGAGATATATTCACAGACATATAAAAATTCATATATATTAGATGCATTTATCTACATTCCTTCTGAAAAGTTGATAATAGGTCCTTCATATACAACAACACCGTATAATTACTATATGTATATAAACAGACCGCTTGATATGAGTTATGAGAAGTGGCTGGAATTTTTAAGCGGTGAATACAAAATGAAATATATATCATCGTTCAAGATAAAAGCCGATTATAAAAATCTTTCAACAATTGTATTTGCAAATACTTTGTCAAGATGGATTATTGACGGAAAGAATGCCAATGTTTTTGTAATAATTGATCAGAGCAAGATTGTAAGTACAATGAAAGAGATTATTAGCTATCCAAAAGGTGCAATGTGGATATTGGATAGAGATAATAATCAGATATTAAAGGTATTTGCAGAAAATCAAAATATAGCTCTGCCCAAACTTGATTTTTCCATATATGATAGCTTTAACATAAGAGAATTAAATTTAAAAGGACAAAAGTGGATAGTATATTATGTGATCTCACCTCTTTATGGTTGGAAGTATATATCGATGGTTCCTGTTGATAGTTTTTTTGAAGATGTTAGAAGAGTAAGAAATTTGAGCTTGCTTCTACTTGGGCTTATGAGCATTGTGGGAAGCATCCTTATATTTTTCTTCAGCTTGCAAAATTATAGACCTCTCAGTGAAATAAAAAGTCTTTTGCAATCCAATAGTGAAAATAAAGAAACAAAGAACTCTAAAAATGAATTTGATGTGATAAGAGACCTTGTGATTCATACGCTTTCAAAGGAAGAAGAGATGAAAAAGCAGATTATGAGATTTACACCTATAATAAAGAACAATCTTTTATACCAGCTTTTAGTGGGTGGTATTTTACCCGAAAGCATAGGAGAACTGGAATTAAAAACCGTGGGTATAGAAAAACAAAGTGGCAAGTTTGTAGTGTGTTTGGTTGAGATTGATGACTGTTCTGGGTTTATAAAGGATGAAAGTGATAGTGAGTATGCTCTTGTGACCCTTGTTGTCACAAATGTTTTGGATGAACTTTTAGATACAAATAACTTTAAACATTGGGATGTTCTATTTTCAAGGACAAAGCTCAGTGTAATCGTGGAGATTAAAGATAGCTTTGAAGAGAGCATGGCAAAACTTTCAAGCCTGTTTGAGAACATGATTGAGTTTTTGGAGAAGAACTTTAAAATATATGTATCTGTGGGTATAAGTGGGGAGGTTTTGGGTATAATAAATTTAAAATTTGCATACGAGCAGGCAGAAAAGGTTCTCGGCTTGAAATTTGTAAAACCTAACATGAAGATTTTCAAGTTTTCTGAGCTTTCTCAAGATATAACTTCAGAGAAAGAATTTTTGCCCAAGGACATTGAAAACAGGATTATAAATTCTGTGAAAGAAGGAAAAGTAGAAGGAATTTATGAGGTGTTTGAAAATATCCGCAGCCATATCACAGCTGCGAATTCTCCTCACATGGCAAAGATGATACTTATATATCTCTACGGACTGTATTATCAACTTTTGAATAGTATTCCAAACACAGTTGGAGAAAAACAAAAACCTGAGCCAGAAAAAGTAATGCGGTTAATCATTGATGAAAAAAATCCAAAAAAAGTTCTTCAGGCGTTGCAAGAAGATTACAGAATTTTGGCTGAAAGTGTGATAGTAAATAAACAGAAAATGGGCAATGACTTGATTTCAAATATTTTGGAGTATATCCACCAGCAATATTCAAGCTCAGAGATATCACTTTCAACAATTGCAGATAAGTTCAATATAACTCCGCAGTATCTTTCAGCAATATTCAAAGAAAAGACCGGACAGAACATAAGCGACTATATCCAGAACCTGAGAATGAACAGAGCAAAAGAACTTCTTCTTTCAACTGACTATCCAGTGTCTCAGATTGCGAAGATGATAGGATATACAGAAGTAAGTGGGTTTACCAAGGCTTTCAAAAAGTTTGAAGGTGTATCTCCAAACAAATTCAGAGAGCTTAATAAACAGCAATAAAAAAGAGCGGGAGGGAGAAGATAATGTTGCTTCTCATCCCGCTCAATTTTTTAACTTAGGTTTAGTTTATTGCTGGGGGTTATAAAATACTTTTAAGTTTAGCAATTCTTTTTTCTCTGTCTTTTACAAACTTTTTAATGCCGCTGTAAATGCTATCGCAATCTAAGTGGGCTTCTTTTAAGATTTCATCAACTGTTCCACCTGTTCGCCACTGATTATCCCAGTCACTTGAAAGAGAATATTCTTCAGATACCTTAGAGAATATCCAGTCGTGCATGAGCTTTTTGCTCTCATTTGTTATTACCATTGAATCCATCCAGTCTTCAAGGGGCAGCACTTTGTTTCTGTACTCTTCTTTCTGCATCATGAAAAGTTCAAAGCTGGGTGCAGCAATTATCTTGAGATTAAAATCTTTTCTGAGCTGTGGCAAAAGCTTTATTAAATTGTATGTTGTGCTTGTACCCCTGACTATTATTGTTCCATCCTTTCTTCTATTCGGATCAAAATCATTTATGATGTAAGCTCCTTTTGCAGCTTCAAAATGTGAAGGAATTCCAAGAGCGTTTCTATCCGGGATTTCAATTGGTGGTCTTGTAAGGTGCAATGCTATATTGTTTATGTCAGTTGCAAGTGCAGCAGCAAGCAAAACCGGTACTTCATTGTGTTCCCACGGATAAAGATTTATAATCTTTCCTTTCGGTAAAAGTTGCAAAACTCCTGGTTCAAAAATTCCAAAATGCGTTCTTGAATCTTCTGCAGTCTCTGGTCCAGAATGACCAGCAACCCAGATAACTTTACCAAACTTTATTGGTGAGTCCTGGGCCATTTGTGAAAAAAGCCTTATTGCCCCATATTTGAGATACATAAACGACCCATATGTTGATGTTATAGCCCAAAAACCGTTGAAATCTTCATATGGATTTTTGCTTAAGTTTACAGTTGCTAAACCTGCACACACACCGGCATTTAAAAACTCTGTAATTGCAGATGGCAAGATTGCTCCGTTTACATTCTTTTCCCTGTCATACACTCCAAACCCGGCAAAATCATCTTTTCCAAGTCCAAATCCGTGGAGATTTGTAGACTCCGTAAGGTCGGCAGATGTTGCAACAAAAAGAGGTCTTCCATACTTTCTGCCGATTACGCCGTTTATATACATTCCCCATTTTGCTAAAGCTGCTCTGTTTGGGACATTTTCGCCCGGCTTTGCAAAAAGCCAATCAGGATAGTTTTTGTAATCATAGATAGCCGGGTCTTTATACGGATTCTGGTTTAGAACAAATGTCGAAGGTGCCTCTTTTGGCAGAGTTTCTGCAATCTCAACAAGTGTGTCTGTGATATACTTCAAAAGCTTTTCATCTGATGTAAGCACTCTATTTATAATTTTGAGGTTTTCTTCCCATTGCTTTCTTTCTTCATACGGGTCAGATGGCGCAGGTTTTCCAAAACCTATAAACTCAACTCCATACTTTTCCATGAAAGGTTTTCTTGTTTCCCAGAAAATTTCTGAGTTTTTCTTGTGTGGCACTCCATGTGATTTGTTGTCATATACTCCATATTCATATCCTTTTTTGGTCTTAAACCACATAAGATTAGGAATATTATCATTTGCTTCTTCAACCGCTTTTTTGATTGTGTTATAGACGTCCTGCCAACTGTGACCATTCATTGTTCCATGAACTTTCCAGCCGTGAGCAGAAAACCATTCATCCGGTGTACCGTACACAACCGAAGAAAAAGGTCTGTCATCTATTCCAAAATCGTTCCAGTCCAAAAGCCAGAAAAGATTTCCAAGTCCGTATGCCCATGCACCGTTTTGAGACTCATGAGTTGCACCAGCTGTAAGTGCTCCTTCTCCTTCAATCAAAAAAACCTTTACATCCTGAAGTCCTGCTTTTTTAAGTGCTAAAGCTTGCCCTACAGATGCAGGAAGACCATGTGCAGAAGGTCCTGTGTTGAATTTTAAAAGCAATGTTTTTCCACTTGACTCTGCATGACCGGGTAAGCCTTTATTGTACCTGAACGTTAATAAGTCATAGTATCTTACAAGTTTATCTTCATCAATTAGATATTTTGCATCTTTTGTTTGCTTGTACATTTCGTCAAAGGCATCGCCAATGACAGAAAATACTGAGTAGATTATTGGTATTGTATGCCCTGCGGAAAGGATTAGTCTGTCGTTGAATCTGTATTCTGGTTTTCTTATATCATATGTCATCTTTTTACCAAACAAAAGAGCAATTAACATGTGAGCCTTTGAGTGAGAACCGCCAGGATGTCCGCTTTGCCTGTAGTTTAGAGTAAAATCAAGATACTGATATGTTATGTCTTTTATCTTTTCCCAGAGTTGAAATTCCTTTTCCATCTTAAACCTCCCACAATATTGTTCATTATTTTTACCATTTTGCTCTTAATTATAACAGCAAAACATGATAAATTAAAGTGGATTATTTTAAGTATTAAGCGAAAAATTTAAGATAATTGTTTAACAAAACATTGTTATCTTGAATGAATTTAGCCTCAAAAACCATATAAATATTCAAAATTCCCAATGTACAATATTGGAGTTTATATTTAATTGTGTTGACTTTTTAAACAAGGATATTTACAATAAAAATTGTCTCCAAAGCGTGAATTTTGATGTTATAATAGTTTGAAAAACTTCACTACTTTTTAGGCAACTTTTGAAGGGGGTTAAAATCTTGCTCCATACATTTATCAATGCTATTCAGGGAGTTCTGGTGATTTTATTTGTTCTAATGCTAGGCTTTTTCCTTGCAAAATATAGATGGTTTGACTCAAAGGTATCAGACCTTTTTGCAAAGGTTGTTGTAAATGTGTCGCTGCCGCTTTATATGATAGCAAACCTCACCTCAACATTTACAAAAAATGAGCTTGAACATTCAGCACGAGGGCTTTTGATTCCTTTTTTGTCAATCCTGCTTTCTTACAGTGTAGCTGTGATTATAGCAAAACTTGCAAATGTAAAAGTTCACAGAAGAGGTCTTTTTGCAGCCATATTTTCACTTTCTAATTCAATTTTTGTAGGGCTTCCTATGTCTTTGGCCCTTTTTGGAGACGTTGCAACACCTTATACACTGCTATATTACATGGCAAATACTACAATTTGGTGGACATTGGGGGTTTATGGAATTATTAGAGATAACAAAGATGAGAACCAGAATGTTTTTAGCATAGACACGTTAAAGCGTATATTTAACCCGCCTTTGATTGGATTTTTGATAGGAGTTATACTTGTACTTTTACAGATAAAACTTCCAAAGTTTATATTTGATAGTTTTAAAATGGTAGGAGGGCTCACAACCCCCCTTTCCATCTTCTGTATTGGAATAACAATGTATGAGATGGGATTTAAAAATTTCAAATTAGATAAAGACAGCCTTTTAGTATTTGCAGGAAGATTTCTCGTAACACCTTTTATTACATGGATTCTTTCGCATTTTATACCTGTTCCTAAACTTATGCGCGATGTGTTTATAATAATGTCTGCAATGCCTGTAATGGTAAATTCAGCTATAATTTCAAGAGTATATAATGGTGATTATGAATTTGCAACTGCTATGATTACATATTCCACCGTGTTTTCGGTTGTAATAATGCCGTTTTTGATGGTGCTGATTAAGATTATTTAGTTTTCTCAAGGTTCCTTTTCTTAAAGGTGGTGATAAGAACGATTATGGTCAAAACTATAGTAACAAGACCGGATATATAAAACCCAGCCCAGGGAGAAATTTTTTGTGAGATTGTCCCTGTAAATAGATGACCAATTGGTGTTGTTCCAGCATTGCAAAGAAAGTAAATACTCAGCACCCTTGCTCTGAAGTCATCGCTTGATGAAAGCTGCAAAAGAGAATTTGCGCTTGTATTAAAGCTTATTGCAAGAAGTCCTACAAGTACAAATAATATGCATGCAGCTGTGTAGCTTTTGTTAAAACCCAGAAGAATATAGACTATGGAGACAGAAAGAATAAATTTAAAAAGTAGATTTAAATTGATATTTTCTTTTTTTCTTATAGCTGTCAAAAATGCACCCATCAGTGAGCCAATTCCCATCGATGACATCAAAAGTCCAAAACCTGTTTCATTTCTGCCCAACGCAAGTTTTGCATACACAGGAATAAGAACATTAAAATTGAGTATAAAAGTACCCATGATTAAAACAAGCGATATTGTTCTTAAAAGAACTTTGTTTGTATAAACATATTTCAGTCCATCAACCACCTCTGCAAAAACACTTTTTCCATTTTCCTCTTTTTGATGTTCTCTGGCATCAATCAGAAATACGCCTATAATAACTGGTATAAAACTTATAGCATTTGCCAAAAAACACATTTCAATTCCAACTGTTGATATTACCAAACTTGCGACAGCAGGACCTATGATTCTTGCAAGGTTGAAAATCATAGAATTAAGACCCACAGCATTTGGCAGGTCATCTTTTCCAACAAGAGTTATCATATAAGATTGCCGTGCAGGATTATCGAATGTTGTAACAAGACCTCTCATAAACGCTAAAACAACTAAGTGCCAGTACCTAACAACATGTGTATATGTAATCAAGAACAAAAGAAAAGCAAATGTTAAAAGAAGGCTTTGGGTTAACAAAATTACTCTTTTTTTCTGTTTTCTGTCTAATATTGCACCGGCGAAGAGGGATAAAATCATAACAGGGACCTGTTCTACAGCTGTGACAATGCTAAGAAGCAGTGCTGAATTTGTAAGCTCTAAAGCCAGCCATTGCATTGCCATGTTCTGCATCCAAGAACCAATTACAGATATTGCTTGTCCAAACCAGTAATACCGGTAGTTTTTATGCCTCAGAGCTCTAAAAGGTCCTGATGCTAAAAAAATCTGCATTTATTTTCCACCTTCTTGTAGATATTATGAGGAATATGTTTGATTATTGTGGGTTATAATATCACACTCCTTTTGATATTAAATTTTGATATAATACCTTCCAAAACTATTATAACATCTGAACTAATTACAATCAAATCAGCGTTTTGAAAATAGTTGATATGCACAAATTTGATTAGATATTGTGCACAAAGATAGGGTTACCGAAAAAATCAAGAAGAATTCAATAGCAGTATATGTAGAAATATTGTGTTATTATGTTGAATAATTTTGAGGTAGAAAGTAAAATAGATGTAAAGAAGAATTTTTAAAAACAAAGGAGTGTTTCTAATGGCATTTAAATTCAATTTTGAGTCTGTTGTTAAGGATGATTTTTTAAATATTAGTGGGAGCACGCTTTACAGCAAAGATCAGGGCTATGGTTTTGAAACGTTTAAGTTTAGGGTAGATGTCCCGAATGGCAATTATGATATCAAATTTGTGCTCAAAAATTTCAGAAAAGATATTGCAAGTGCGACCATAATGGTTTTTCCAAGAAGACTCATGATAAAGAATGCACAAATCAAGAGGGGAGAAATGTATCAAGAAGAATTTACAGTGAATGTGAAGGACGAAAAGATAATTTTTGAAGTTGAAACTGATGGAGCTGAGGTATGTAGTATAGAAGTTACAGAGGCTAAAAATCCAATTGTTGTTTATCTTGCAGGAGACTCTACTGTGTGCGACCAGGAAAACTTGCCTTATGCCGGCTGGGGTCAGGCGCTTGGATGCTTTTTCAAAAAAGGAGTTTCTATTTCTAATCATGCCTATTCAGGCAGATCTTCTAAAAGTTTTATTGAAGAGGGAAGGCTGGAACAAATTCTTCAGACTATAAAAGAGGGTGATTATCTTTTCATTCAGTTTGGTCACAACGACCAGAAAGATGATAAAAGGTATACTGAGGCAAATACTACATATAAGATAATGTTAAAGGTTTATATTGATGAAGCACGAAAAAGAGGAGCTGTGCCGGTTTTAGTGACACCTGTTGCACGAAGACATTTTGATGAAAATGGGAAAATTGTTGGTAGCGGACTTCATTTTGATTACCCTAAGGCTATGAGGGAGTTGGCAGAGAAAGAAAATGTTTTTCTGATTGATTTGCTACAAATGAGTTCTCAGTTTTATGAAAAACTTGGGGTTGAAGATTCGAAAAAGTTATTTGTCCATGCAAAGCCGAAAGAGTTACCACAGTTTCCGGACGGTGTAGAAGACAATACCCACTTTAATATGTACGGGGCGTATGAAATTGCAAAGCTTGTGCTTGAAGGGATAAAGAAATTAGATTTGAAGCTCAAAGATTATTTCAGGTAATTTGCTTTGGTGAGTGCTGCCCGGTGAAAATTTCCCTTGGCAGCTTTTATTTTTTCTAAAATGAATGTTCACATTGTGATTTCTTAAACATAGGTATATAATAGATAAAGTAATGAATCACTTTCATATGAAAGGGGGACGAGAATGGGAAAGCTTTTTGGAACAGATGGCGTGAGAGGTATTGCAAATAAAGAACTTACATGCGAGCTTGCGTTTGACTTAGGAAGAGCTGGGGCGTACGTGCTCACTGAAACTAAGCAAAAGCCCAAAATTTTAATTGGTAAAGACACAAGAATTTCTTGTGATATGCTGGAATCTGCTCTTTGTGCAGGACTTACATCTGTTGGAGCAGATGTGTATTTGGCAGGAGTAGTTACAACACCTGCTATAGCTTACCTTGTAAAATCGCAGGGGTTTGATGCAGGTGTTATGATTTCTGCATCACACAATCCTTACGAGTTCAATGGTATCAAATTTTTTAATTCTCAAGGGTTTAAACTTTCTGACCAGATTGAAGACAGAATAGAAAACATTATTTTAAACAAGAAATGGGATGAGGTTCCACACGCTCAATTTGATGCGATAGGAAGGATAAATAGAGTTGATCTTAAAAGAGAGTATCAAGAATACTTAAAATCAACGCTAAATGGTGCAAATTTCAGAGGGCTTAAAATTGTCATTGACTGTGCAAATGGTGCAGCGTATAAAATTGCACCTGAAGTTTTTGAAGAACTTGGAGCAGAAGTTGTGGTAATAAACAACCAGCCAGACGGTACAAACATCAACAAAAACTGTGGATCTACTCACATTCAGGCTCTGCAAGAAGAAGTTGTTAAAAATAAAGCTGATTTTGGCATTGCATATGATGGAGATGCAGACAGAACACTTTTTGTTGATGAAGAGGGTAATATTGTCGATGGTGACAAAATAATGCTTCTTTTAGCAAAAAACCTAAAACAGCAGGGAAGACTAAGTCGCAATACCTTAGTTGTGACAGTTATGAGCAACATGGGACTTTTCGTTGCGGCAAAAGAGCTTGGAATAGAGCTTGAAGTTACAAAAGTTGGTGACAGGTATGTTCTTGAGAAGATGCTTGAAGGCGGGTATTCAATCGGCGGCGAGCAGTCAGGCCACATAATACTTTTAGACTTTGCAACAACAGGCGATGGAATCTTGACAAGTCTTCAGCTGACAAAGCTAATTAAAGAAAGTGGAAAGAAACTCTCTGAACTTGCAAAGATAATGAAAGTATATCCTCAGGTGCTTGTAAACGCCAAAGTTGAAAATAGCAAAAAAGCTTTTTGCTTACAAGACCCTGTAATTTTAGAGGCTATCAAAAAGGTTGAAGAGAAGCTAAATGGAAGAGGAAGGGTCTTAATAAGACCATCTGGCACAGAGCCACTTGTGAGGGTTATGATTGAAGGCGAAGACTATGAAGAGATTAAAAAAGATGCAAGTGAACTTGCTATGTTGATTGAATCAAGATTATCTTAAAAGTTTTAAAAAGCCTTTTAACAAGGCTTTCTCAAAAGCGCCAGGACCTCTGGGGAATATAGCGCTTTTTACTTTGTGCATATTTTCCGGAGGTTGACGAGGACTGGGGAGAATCGAGGTTTTCGGCGGATGCCCCGGCGGGGTTTTTAAACCTTTTTCCTCGAAACTTTCTGCTACAAACCCCGGAAGGCAACTTCTGGGACAAAGGCAGAAAGAAAAAAGGGTTAATATTCTTGTATTTGCTATGAGAAAATAGCAGCTTGGAAATTGAATATAAAGGCTTGATAGGAGGCAAAAACTATGTGCGGAATTGTTGGATATGTTGGGGCAAAAAACTGTGTTCCTGTTTTGCTCTCTGGACTTAAAAGACTTGAATACAGAGGATATGATTCTGCCGGTGTGGCAGTTATCAATATAAATAAATCAAAGATTGATATAGTCAAGACAAAAGGAAGGCTTTCTGTTTTAGAAGAAAAGCTAAATCAAAATCCCATTGAAGGTTTTGTTGGGATTGGTCACACAAGATGGGCAACGCATGGAGAACCGTCTGATGAGAATTCACATCCTCATCTCAGTCAGAATGGAAAGATTGCAGTTGTTCATAATGGTATCATAGAAAATTATTTAAAACTCAAGGAGTTTTTAGTTAAAAAAGGTTATAGTTTTGCATCTGAAACAGACACAGAGGTTGTGGCACACTTGATAGAATACTACTATGATGGTGACATTTTAGATGCATTTATAAAGACCCTTGAAAAAATTCAGGGCTCATATGCTCTTGGAGTTCTTTGCTTGGATAGACCAGACATGATACTTGCAGCAAGAAAAGATAGTCCTCTGATCATCGGTTTAGGGCAGGGCGAAAACTTCATAGCATCAGACATCCCAGCTATACTTGAGTATACAAGAGATACCTATATTCTTGAAGAAAGCGAGATTGCTATTGTAACAAAAGATAAGGTAGAGATTGTCAATGCAGAGAAAGAACCTGTCTCTAAAGAAGTATTTCATGTTACATGGGATGTATCAAGCGCAGAAAAGGGCGGCTATGAACATTTCATGATAAAAGAGATAATGGAGCAACCCAAAGCTATTAGGGATACCTTGACAGGGAGGCTTCCAGATAGTGGTTTTGAAGTGAACCTTGATGGAATTAAGATTACTAAAGAAGATTTGCAAAAGCTCAACAAAATATTTATAGTTGCCTGCGGAACAGCATATCATGCAGGGATTGTCGGAAAACATGTCATTGAAAAGCTTACAAGAATTCCTGTTGAGGTTGACATTGCAAGCGAGTTTAGATACAGAGACCCAATTGTAGATGAGAACACTCTTACAATTGTGATTTCTCAGTCGGGTGAGACGATAGATACTCTTGTTGCAATGAGAGAAGCAAAGGCAAAGGGTTCAAGAACGCTTGGGATTGTCAATGTTGTTGGGTCATCTATTGCAAGAGAGGTAGATGACTGTCTTTATACATGGGCAGGACCTGAGATTGCGGTTGCATCAACTAAGGCTTACACAACACAGCTGATATGCCTCTATCTCATTGCACTTGACTTTGCAACAAAGCTTGGGACAATTTCTTATGAAGAGTTTGCCAAGATCAGAGATGAAATAAAGAGACTTCCTGAAAAGGTTGAGTATGTTCTGACTCACAGGGAAAATATTCAAAAATATGCATCTGAGCATTTCAATGCAAAAGATATCTTCTATTTAGGAAGAGGTTTGGACTTTGCGGTTGCAATGGAAGGATCTTTAAAACTCAAAGAGATTTCGTATATTCACTCAGAAGCATATGCAGCAGGTGAGCTAAAGCACGGGACCATTGCACTGATTGAAGACGGGACATTTGTAATTGCGCTTGCAACGCAAGAAAAGCTTTTTGAAAAGATGGTGAGCAACATAAAAGAGGTAAAATCCCGTGGTGCTGTTGTTCTATCTGTTGCGCAGGAAGGAAATACCGACATAGAAAATGTATCAGACCATATTTTGTACATTCCAAGAACGCTTGACGTTTTAACACCTGTTTTGACAGTTGTGCCTTTGCAGCTTTTTGCATACTACACAGCAGTCCAAAGAGGCTGCGATGTAGACAAACCAAGGAACTTGGCAAAGAGTGTTACTGTGGAGTGATTGGAAATGAAGGTAATAGGTGTTATTGGCAGTCCGCGCAAAGGTGGCAACACAGAAATTTTGGTTGAAAGAGTTCTTAGTGGTGCAAAAGAGGCAGGCGCTGAGGTGGAAATATTTAAATTGAATGAACTGAATATTCGTCCCTGCCAGGGATGTAATTTTTGCCAGGAAAACGGCAGGTGCCAACAACAAGACGATATGCAAAGAATATATGATGCCCTGTATACTTCCGACGCACTGGTTGTTGGCTCTCCAATTTACATGAGCTATGTTACAGCCCAGACCAAACTATTTTTAGACAGACTGTATGCTCTTTTAAAGATTGGAGAAGGATCAAGAATACATGGCGGCAAAAAGTGTGTACTTGTATATACTCAAGGCGGGGGAACAGATGGAGAAAAGATAATGAACGAGATAGCTGGATTTTTTAAATGGGCATTTAATATGGAGATAAAAGCTATAATAGGTAACAATAATTTGAATCCTGCAGGTGAAGTGGCAAATAGAAAAGAATTACTTGAAAAGGCTTTTGAGGTGGGAAAAGAGATTGTGAAAGGGTAATATAATAAAATTTAAAAATTGAAGATAGAGGTTAATAATTACAGTAAATAATTACAGTAGGGATAAGTGCAATTGCTGAAAATTGAGAGCTCAAATTTGCACTTATCCCTAAATTTTTTCTTGTTGAAAATGGTTGATAAAAGGGTATATTTATGATTAAAGAGAGGATTTTCCAAAAAGAAAGTTAAAAGAATTTAAATGAGATTAAAGTGGGAAGTCAAAGTCTTGAAAACGCAAAAAAATCAAAAATGTTGTTGACAATATAACTTATAAGTTATATAATTGGGGTGTTTAATCCAATGTTACATAAGCTTAATAAAATAGTTTATGTAGAGAATTATGAGAGCGACTATGTATATGCTCATCCTTCTTTAATTGACGATTTAGATGAGATTTTGGGCGAAAGTGGGAAAGAAACTGATTTTGGAAAACAATTTAGAAAGAAAATTATTTTTTTAGAGAACCTAAAGAAAAATTGTATTCAACAAAAAAGCTTTGAGAGATTGAGCAAGCACGGTTATTTAATATTCATTAAGAGTGATGGATGTTCATAATATTCGAATATTGTTTGCTTTTTTTGCTTTGCAAGGAAGAGAAATTGTAGTATTGCTTTATGCTTTTCCTGAAAAAAGTAAGAGTACAAAAAATAATCCAAAAAGTTATTCATATGCGATTGAAAAAGCAAAAGAGCGAATAGAAGAACTAAAATCTGTATATGAGGACTTACAACTAATTACAAATTGAGAGATAGATGTTATTGATTATAAATCGCGTGCAAATGGATATAATATAACAAAAATAGTTTGCCAAGAATAGTTTGCAGGGAGATGAGTAAAATGTTAGATAATAAGAGATTAATTTCAGCCTACAAAATAGTTGAAAGATATACAAATGAAGAAGATAAAAAATATTTTGAACTGGACGACATTTTGGTAGGCATTGCTGTGAAGATTATCCAGTATAGAATTAAAAATAATCTTTCCCAGAAAGAATTAGCAGCAAAACTTGGAATTAGTCAGGCTATGGTGTCAAAGCTTGAAAGTGGGGATTATAATCCTACTGTAAAAATGTTATATGAAATTGCTCAAAATTTGGGGTTTGAACTTGAGATAGTGTTTAGAGAAAAAACGGGTCTGTAAATAATTTTGTGTATTTAAATTGAACCATCCCTCTTGGTAAGAAATCATTCAAGATAATCCTGTCTACCTTCTATTTTTTAGTATTACCATTTTAAAAATTTTTATGCATAAATTTTTTAAAAGCTGGACAAAATTTAATACTGGGATATATTGCTCTGATTTTTCTGGTTCTAATTTGTTTTAGATTGCTTCCATGGAAGCAATCTAAAAGCGAACTGAAGTTTGTTATTAATTTATATATCCACTTAAACGTTCTGGATACATTATCAAAAGCTGATTTAATATTATATCCCAATTTCTGTACCTCTGTGTCCACTTTCTTACAACATTTTTTGTTGCAAGATAAAGCATCTTCTCTAACGCTGTATCGTTTGGAAATACTGATTTTGCTTTTGTCACTTTTCTAAATTGTCTGTGAACTCCTTCTATGATGTTTGTTGTATAAATTATCTTCCTTATCTCTGGGGGAAACTTAAAAAACGAAGTCAGTAGCTCCCAATTGCTTTCCCAACTCCTGAACGCATAAGGATACTGTTTCCCCCATTTTTCTTTTACCTGATAAAAATTTTCCAGTGCTTCTTCTTCATTAGTTGCCTGATATACTTTTTTAAAATCCTTTGAAAATTCTTTTATATGCTTGTATGAAACATATTTGAATGAATTGACTTGACTGATGAATAATACACCTTTGAATATCGCTTTTTGGGAACACTGCTTCTATTGCTTCTTTTAAACCAGTAAGGCCATCAACACAAAACAGTAATACCTCTTCTACTCCTCTTGTTTTCAGGTCATTCAAAACACCCAACCAGAATTTAGAGCTTTCACTTTCTCCAATCCATATCCCTAAAACATCCTTATATCCCTCAATGTTAATTCCTAAAACAACGTAAGCAGCTTTGTTTACAATCCTGCCTTCATCTTTTATCTTGTAATGAATTGCATTCATAAAGATAAACGGATATATCTTTTCTAACGGTCTGTTTTGCCATTCTCTTATCTCTGGTATTATTTTTTCTGTAATTTTGCTTACCATCTCAGCAGATACTTCAATACCATAAATATCTTTTATTTGCTCATGAATGTCTCGTGTTGCTATTGCTCAGGAATATAAAGCTATTATTTTATCTTCAATTTCAGAGATATCTCTTTTATATTTGGGAATTATCTTGGGTTCAAATTCGCCTTCTCTGTCTCTTGGTATATCAATTTCCATCTCTCCAAATTTTGTTTTTACAGTCTTCTGAGTATATCCGTTTCGAGAGTTAGTAGTTTGTTTGTTCTTAACGTCATACTTTTCATAACCCAGAGTTTCTTCAATCTCTGCTTCTAAAAAACTTTGAAGTACATCCTTAAACAAGTCTTTTAAGCTTTCGTAAATATCACCCACACTCTGAATATTGTTTTTTCTTATAAACTCTAAGAGCTGCTCTTTTGTTAAAACATTTTCCATAACAAAAAACCTCCTTCTTGGATATTTTTGTTTATATTCTGATTCTTACCAAGAAGGAGGTCTTTATACTTTGCACAAAATTATTTATAGTCTCGAAAAAAACTTCTCATGCCCAGCATTAGTAGGTTTTCACTTATCCTTAAGACTGTCTCTGATGAATATACATAAGCTTAGAGAAATGGGAAATAAAAACAATAATAAAAATCTAATTTTTCAATCAATTATTATACAATTTCTTCAATTTTCTCAAATTCATTATCGTGCAGAAGCAAGATATCTCCCTTCTGAAGAAAATTGGGTTCGATAACCTCAATAAGAATTCCTTCTTCTTCCTCTTCTTCAATAACTTCTTCTTTCCTGTATCCCAGTTCATAATAATAGTCGGATATTCTTCCAATAATAAATTTCTTTTTATCAAACCATATTTTTACTTTCCTATGATGCAGCTTGTTATAAATTTCTGCCATTTTGCTTATCTGAATATTTCTCCTATATCATAAAATTAGTACATAAAAACATCAATTATTAGCATACAACAAAGAAATTCTTTTAATTTTTCAATTCTTTCAACTGCCTGCTATTTTTTAAAAAAGCATTCTATTTTGTTTTACCAGATGGTATAATTGTGTTTGAATACTTCTTTACTTGTAAAAAAGCTTTAAAACTTTATGTTACCATTTTATTTAATTATTCTTTCAGATTTAAACATCAAATTTTGTCTTTTTTTATACATATGAGTATTGGTTGATAACGAAATCTTACAGATTTGTAAGTAAACTGGGTGATTATAAATATGGATGTTTTAAAGGGTAAGTTACAGTTATACTTTTATTTATGGAAAAATAAAGGTGGTTTTATAGTAAACTTTGTTATTTTTGTAATTAGTACTTACATGAGCTGGAAAAAAGACTTTAGAACTTTTGATATCTATTCTTTAATTTCTGTTGTAACTTTTATTATTTCATTTCTTCTTCTCTTAAATGATTTTAAAAATTTGCGGAGGATTAGAATGTCTTACTTTTATGTAGAAACGAGAAAGGATGATATTTTAAGTAAAGTTAAAATAGATGGAGATGAGAAAAGTGTAAAGGACTCAAATTATAAAATCCAACGGTTGAAAGGCAGTTATGTTTATTTTTCCGACGATGTTAATGATTTTTTATATTGCATGTCAAAAAATGTAATTAAAAAAGAATATGAGTTGACATCCCAAAAATATGAGGTTCCAGAAAAAATTAAAGAAATTGTGCCTTACATTTTGTTTGATATTCATGGTTCTAAGATCATTTTTAATGACAAAAAAATAAGGTTAGCAGCTGAAATTACTAAAGATTTGTTGGTGGACTCTTCAAAAAAAATAAGATTAGGGTATACTGATTATTTTTCAAGTTTATGTACGAACGAAATAACGGCAGTAAAAATATGTAAAGAAAATGACGAACATATTATTTATGATGGATTTAGTCTATTTATTAATTTCAAAAATATGACATTAAAAACATTAGATGAAAGTGAATGTTCAAATCATATAGGGACTGCAACACTTGTTTTCACAAAGGATAAAAAGATGATTATAACTGTTCAGTCTCCTAAATCTGCACAAAATGCAAAAAAGTTTGCTCCCTCGGGATCTGGTTCAGCAGATATAATTGATTTAATCAATAGTGAGGGTAATTTTTTTAAGTTTCTTATTAATTCTATGGAAAGAGAGTTTAGAGAAGAATGTGGAATTAGTAATAAAAAGATAAAAGGAAAAATATTTACGGTGCTTATTGGGTATTGTAGATTGCTTGAAAGAGGTGGGAAACCAGAATTTTTTGGTCTTTCTTACATTGATTTAGAGTCTAAGGAATTAAAGCTTCAGATGAAGGAAAAGAAATATATTAGTTATATTAAAAAGGATATAGCTATAAATGTATCATCTCCTAATAAATTTTTAAGTGACATTGAGAAATTTGTAAGAGAAAATGATGGAGAGCTCTCCATACAATTAAAAATTTACATTGAGTTTTTAAAAAAATTTATAAAAAAGCATCCAGATGAATTTATTAAGATTGTAAATGGTGATTACTTAAAAGAGATGTTTTCGAAAATTAATTAATAGTGAATAAATTCCACAAACCACCTATTCTCATCACAAAAAAGATACAGGACTTTTGAGCGGACAAGGATTTTATATCTTATGCCTTGTCCGCCTGCTTTTAAAGAGGCAGCAGGTCTTTTTTCTATGATTTTATCAATCTCATATGTTTTCCCATCAAGCCAGACAAACGAAATCGGGGTTATTTCTCCTTCCTTTGAAAAGTGAGCATAAACTTCTACAAATATTTTTCTCATTTTAAAAACCTTACCCTTTCATGTTTGTTTTGAAAAACAAAATTTTATTTAAAAAATGCAACAGGGTGGATTTTATTGTGCAAGGCAATCTCGCAAGGCAAATCTGGTTTTGTTAAAAGCACTGCGGGCAGCACCGATGTGTGCCCAAATCTTTTTCTTATTCTATCAATTGTTTTCTCTAGCTGTTCTAATTTAAATTTTTTCAAGCTGTCAAACTCAAGCTGATAGAATGAGTTTGCACAAACAAGATCTAAGGCTCTTACACCAATTGATCTTATGCTATTTTTAAAGCTCCAATTTTTTTTGAATATCTCAAAAGCTTTTTGAGCTATCTCTCTTGCCAAAAAAGTGGGTGTTTGGAGTTTTTCCTGCCTTGTGATTGCAAAAAGAGAGCTATCTCTTATCCAAACTTGAATGGTAAAACATTTTAAATACTGCTGACGAAGCCTCAGAGCAACAGACTCAGAAAGCATTCGAATAACGTATTCTGCATCTTCATATGAAGTCAAATCTCTTGGCAGTGTTATGCTATTGCCAATTCCTTTGATGTTGTCTTCAAAAAGTGGGGGAGTAACTGGGGTTGTGTCAAGTCCATTTGCAAATATCCAGAGCACTTCACCCCATTTGCCAAGGATTCTTTTAAGATATTCAGGTGAGCTTTTGGCTATATCACCTATTGTATAAATTGCCCTTGAACTTAGCTTCTTTTCTGTTGCACTACCGACATACAAAAGGTCTTTTGCGGGCAGCGGCCAGACAATTTGTTTAAAGTTTTCTTTTGTGATAACTGTTACAGCATCAGGTTTTTTGTAGTCGCTTCCAAGCTTTGCAAACACCTTGTTAAAGGATACTCCAACAGATAAAGTCAGACCAAGCTCACTTTTTATTCTTTCTTTAATTTCATAAGCAATTTTTCTGCCACTTCCTAAAATTTTTGTAGACTCTGTTACGTCAAGCCAGCATTCGTCAATTCCAAAAGGTTCTATTAAATCTGTATACTCAGAGTAAATTTGTTGAGCAAGCTTTGAAAATCGAATATAAAGAGGAAAATTAGGCTTTAAAACAACAAGGTTTGGACATTTTTTCAGTGCCTGCCATATAACATCACCTGTTTGAATACCATATAATTTTGCGATTTGGTTTTTTGCAAGAACTATCCCATGCCGAAGCTCACTTTCACCGCAAACAGCAACAGGTTTGTTCTTTAGCTCAGGACGATAAAGACATTCAACAGATGCATAGAAGTTATTGAGGTCACAGTGCAAAATTACCCTGCCCACTTTTTCTCACCTATCGAACATGAGTTTGTATACATATATTATATCATCGAAAATATGTTTGATAAATGGAAATATTAAGCAAAGATTCTGTACAACTAAAAGTTAATAGAAATGAAAAAACCAAAACAATTGTATTGAAATTTAGAAAATTATATAATTGAAGTGAAAATATATAATTGATATAATCAAAAGTTAGTATTACAGTGGTTGTTGTTTTTGGGATAAAGCTGTTTAGAAAATATCATTCAACACCAGAAAAAGCCATTTGGTTTTATATTTCAATAAGAAATGGTCCTTGGACAGCAAGTAGAGTGACTATCACAAGGGGAAGATATTATGACAAGAAATATGGGCAGCAGTATGTGGTTGAAGGATACAAAGATAGGCAAACAGGAATGGAGGTTAGATTTTTCTATCTTAAGAAGAATAAAAATGGCTTATGGGAAGTGACTTCGACTGGAACAGGACCATAAAATCGATGATTAGAAAGGAGATTAATATGATGAATTTTATATTTTTCAAAAGAAAGAACTTAGAAGAAATTCTTTACAATAAGTTAAAATCGCCAAGTGTAAAAGATTCGTTGTTGGCGGATTTTCTATGGTTTGAAGAACCTCAAGATATAGAGGAATGGGAAAAAAGCGTATATGACGAGTGGAGAAGAAGTTTGAGTGATTCAGAAAGAAGCAGTATAGAATGTTATTTGGGATATTCTTATAGAGATATTAATGATTATTTACGTGAAAATAAACTACAAACTTATGGGCTGTTGAAAAGTATTGAAAGTCATATAGCAAATATAGAAACAGCACTTAAAAGAACAATGATTGATAAAAACATTATTGGTTTTAGATGGATAGATCAAGAAGGCTTTAATTATTGGTGCAGAAAAAATAGTATTAAAAAAATCAAAGAAGGAACAGTTTTATTTGAAAAAGCTTTTGTTAGTTGCAATTTAATTTACAAAACTCCTCACGAAAGAGAACAATGTGACATAGTGTTAGTAATAAAAATTCCTGCTGGTATAAAAGGTGCTCCTGTTTCTCTTATAAGTCGCAGAGGTTATGTAAACGAATTTGAAGTCTTGTTAAATAAAGAACAAAAATTTGTAGTAGAAAAAATACTTTATAAGCAAAAGCGAAAAAGAATTATTCTTTGTACGTTAAATAGGGTGTGTAAATAATTTTGTGTATTTAAGATAAACCGTCCTTCTTGGTAAGTAATCATTCAGAATTTAATTGCCCACTTTCTATTTTTTAGTATTACCATTTTAATATTTTTTATGCATAAATTTTTAAAATCCTGGACAAAATTTAATACTGGGTTATAATAGTCTGTTTTTTATTTATTGTTTTTAACTGCTTCCATGGAAGCGGTTAAAAGTACGAACTGGTGATTGCTATCTACTTTGTATACTCTTTCAAACGCTCAGGATACATTATCAAAAGCTGATTTAATATTATATCCCAATTTCTGTACCTCTGTGTCCACTTTCTTACAACATTTTTTGTTGCAAGATAAAGCATCTTCTCTAACGCTGTATCGTTTGAAAATACTGATTTTGTCTTTGTCACTTTTCTAAATTGTCTGTGAACTCCTTCTATGATGTTTGTTGTATAAATTATCTTCCTTATCTCTGGGGGAAACTTAAAAAACGAAGTCAGTGAATCCCAATTGCTTTCCCAACTCCTGAACGCATAAGGATACTGTTTCCCCCATTTTTCTTTTACCTGATAAAAATTTTCCAGTGCTTCTTCTTCATTAGTTGCCTGATATACTTTTTTAAAATCCTTTGAAAATTCTTTTATATGCTTGTATGAAACATATTTGAATGAATTGACTTGACTGATGAATAATACACCTTTGAATATCGCTTTTTGGGAACACTGCTTCTATTGCCTCTTTTAAACCAGTAAGGTCATCAACACAAAACAGTAATACCTCTTCTACTCCTCTTGTTTTCAGGTCATTCAAAACACCCAACCAAAATTTAGAGCTTTCACTTTCTCCAATCCATATCCCTAAAACATCCTTATATCCCTCAATGTTAATTCCTAAAACAACGTAAGCAGCTTTGTTTACAATCCTGCCTTCATCTTTTATCTTGTAATGAATTGCATCCATAAAGATAAACGGATATATCTTTTCTAACGGTCTGTTTTGCCACTCTCTTATTTCTGGTATTATTTTTTCTGTAATTTTGCTTACCATCTCAGCAGATACTTCAATACCATAAATATCTTTAATTTGCTCATGAATGTCTCATGTTGCTATTGCTCAGGAATATAAAGCTATTATTTTATCTTCAATTTCAGAGATATCTCTTTTATATTTGGGAATTATCTTGGGTTCAAATTCGCCTTCTCTGTCTCTTGGTATATCAATTTCCATCTCTCCAAATTTTGTTTTTACAGTCTTCTGAGTATACCCGTTTCGAGAGTTAGTAGTTTGTTTGTTTTTAACATCATATTTTTCATAACCCAGAGTTTCTTCAATCTCTGCTTCTAAAAAGCTTTGAAGTACACTCTTAAACAAGTCTTTTAAGCTTTCGTAAATATCACTTACGCTCTGAATATTATTTTTTCTTATAAACTCTAAGAGCTGCTCTTTTGTTAAAACATTTTCCATAACAAAAAACCTCCTTCTTGGATATTTTTGTTTATATTCTGATTCTTACCAAGAAGGAGGTCTTTATACTTTGCACAAAATTATTTATAGTCTCAAACACTATTCATAACCTTAACTGCTTTCTAATTTAAGGGTTTTTGAATATTCGTACGAAATTAATTCTTTCATCGGTGTTTGTTGCCATGCAAGCTCTTGGTGAGATAGCTCTGAAATGGTTCTGCAGTTCTTATCTTTCAAAAAATTTATTACTATATTGATAGTATCTAATTCCTCTTGTGTGAACAGCGATAAATCATAATTTTTTCTGCTTTTGAAGCTTGTTTTGATTGCTCCATCTTCTGTTTCATATTCTTCTACAAAGAATTTATCACTTGGATAAGTTGCTATTTCATTGTATACAAACCCTTTAATAACTGGGCCATATGTGTAACGTATATAGCTCAAGCCGGTAATAGACCGTGAATAACGTTTAAAATGCAAAAAGTCGATATACCATAAGTACTTGTTTAGGGAGCTCAAATATAAATTCTCAACTTTATCTGAAAGATAACTTATCAGGTTTTCCAACTTTTCCAGGTCAAATTTTTTAAAGCCGTTATAAATACTTTCAGGGGAATCGAGTTCTGCAGTAATAATTTTTTTTCGTATCTCAGCAACATGGTTTTTCCTGTTTGTTTTTATTTTGTCATATGTCCTTTCAGTTATTCTTCCACAGAGAAATGCTTCTTCAACTTTTTTGTAGAAAAAATCTTCAGAGGTTTGAATTAATTTCAAAATATCACTGTGTGACTTTGAAGGCAAAGCACCTCGCTCGTATCTGTTTATTGTCATTTTCCCCCAGCCAAGAATTTGTCCCAGTTCTCTTTGTGAAAGATTGTATTTTTCCCTTATCTTTTGAATCTCTTCGGGGGTAATTAAACCTGTCATTTCTCTATAGCGTGTGTAAAGTCTTTTGAGGTTTTCGTTTTCGATTTCAGCCACAAACAGTTCATTTCCACACTCATTGCAAAGTGGTATATACTCTTCCACATTTACTTCTATACCTTTGAATTCTTTTATAACTTCTTTTTTGATTGTGAAAGAAACATTCTTTTTGCAATTCGGACAATAAGTTTTGTTCATTTTTTATCACCACCCTTTTGAGGTTCATCTTCATGAAATCAGTACTAAATACCATTTACCGTTTACAATAAGCTTTTTGATTTCTATAAGGTAGTTTAAAACAATTTCTTTCTTTAATCCTTCAATCTAAATCGCCTTCTTTCGTAAAGGTTTTAGATTCAATTTAATTATAACACATCAATTTTATTTTTGCCACTATTTGATGGCAAAATGCAGTAGTGTTTAGGATAATTTAATAAAATAGGTCAGAATAATATTGCAAGAGCAATTGCAAGAGGCAGCTTAATAACAAAAGGGACAGGGCTTTTTGTTGTCTTTGTTCAACAAAATTTCGCACATTTTATACAAAATATGTATTGATTTCGTCAAAGTTAACTGCTATATTTTTATTTAAAGCCGAAATCGATTACGTATCAATATAAATCAAAGAAGAAAAGGATGATTAAGATGAAGTACACAATAAAAGACATAGCAAAGATAACTGGTTATTCTGTTGCAACTATTTCAAGGGTTTTGAGCGGCAAAGAAGGAGTAAGTGAGGAAAAAAGAAAAGAAATCTTAAAAATCATAGATCAGCTTGGATATATCCCAAATCAGAGTGCAAGAAGACTTAGAAGCAAAGAAACTAAAAATATTCTTGTAATGATACCTGATATAGAGAACTACTTTTACAACAAGTTAATAAAAGGTATTGAGACAGAGGCACGTGAAAAAGGATATAATATAATTCTTGGTGATTTTTCAAATTCTCAAGAAATTGAAGAAGAATATTACAGAATGATGAAGGGCAGTTAGCAGATGGAATCTTGATTGTTGGAAGTATGAGCCAGCCACAGAGGATTGTTGAAATATCCAGACAGTTTCCTATGGTTGTGATTTCTGACTATTTTTCTGACGAACTTATCACTGTGTGTATTGACAATTTCAAAGCTGCATATGATGCTACAGTTTTTTTATATAAATGTGGTTACCGAAAAATTGCAAAGATAACAGGAAAAATTGGAGCAATACTATCTCAAGATAGATTAAGAGGCTACAAAATGGCTCTTGAGAATTTGGGGTTAGATGTTGATGAGAGATATATAAAATATGGTGATTTTAAGTATGAAACTGGTTACAAACTTGCAAAAGAACTTTTAAGTGTAAAACCTTTTCCTGATGCTATCTTTTGTTCGAACGATGAAATGGCTATTGGTGCATGTGATGCAGCAAAAGAACTTGGTTTTTCGATTCCTGACCATCTTGGTATTATGGGCTTTGATAATATTGAACTCTCTTCAATGGTAACACCTAAAATTACTACTGTTCATCAACCAAGATATGAAATGGGAAAGTTGGCTGCACAACTTTTGATAAATATTTTGTCTGGAGAAGAAATTTCAAAAGGCAAATATATCCTCGATACTTCAATAATTCCAAGAGAATCAACCAGAAATGCAAATATGACAAAATAATAGAGTTTTTTTAAAAACCTATTGACAAATTGAACAAGATATAATATATTTTATTTAGCGTAAACGATTACGTCAATCATTAAAAATAATTGCCTGGTCAAAAAATGTTTTGAATTAGACCAGGCACGAAAACGATATTATCCCATATTATGGGATAATATACAACTCCCAATTTATATTATATCATAAATTTACTAAAAGGAGGTATTTTTAAATGAAAAGGTTTATTGCTATTGTAACTTTAATTATCTTCTGTGCAGGTTTATTTTTAGCATTTGGTCTTACTAATTCTAATGCTGCTTCTAAGAAGCAGGTCACAATCACTTATGTGCGTGGCAAGGACGAAACTCACGCAACAGAAAAGATTATTCAAGAGTTTATGAAGAAAAATCCCGACATCAAGGTTATTTACAAAGAAAACCCGTCTGACACAGGTCAAAATCATGACCAGCTTGTAACAGTACTGAGTGCTGGTGGTTCTGATATTGATGTGTTTGATATGGATGTTATCTGGCCAGCTGAGTTTGCTCAGGCAGGCTACACACTTCCTCTTGACAGGTTTATAAAGCGCGACAAGATTAATCTCAACGACTACATTAAAGGGACAATTGATGCTGCGAGGTTCAAAGGTCAGATGTGGGCATTTCCAAGGTTTATTGATGCTGGTCTTCTGTATTACAGAAAAGATATTGTTCCCCAAAATGAACTTCCAAAAACATGGGATGATTTAATTAAGGTTGCTAAAAAGTACAAAGGTAAAAATGGCACAAAGTACGGATTTTTAATGCAGGCAAAACAGTACGAAGGTCTTGTTTGTGATGCTATAGAATATATTGCATCTTATGGTGGAAGAGTTGTAGATGAGAGTGGCAACATTGTAGTAAATAACCAGGGTACAATTGATGGGCTTAATATGATGAGAAAGGTCATAACAGCTAATATTGTTCCGCCAAACATTAACACTTTCACAGAGGTTGAAACACATACAGCTTTCATAAATGGTCTTTCTGTCTTTGCAAGAAACTGGCCATATATGTGGGCAATGGTTAACAGTCCACAATCAAAAGTTAAAGGTAAGGTTGGTATCCTGCCTCTTCCAAAAGGTTCAAAAGGCTCAGCTGCATGTCTTGGTGGCTGGATGGTGGGTATAAATAAATACTCCAAAAATCCTGAGGCTTCATGGAGGCTTTTAAAGTTCCTTGTTCAAAAAGAAGGTCAAAAACTTATGGCTATTTACAATGGAAATGTTCCGGTGTACAAACCACTTTTCAATGACAAGGATGTAATCAAGGCAAATCCACTTATTGGAGACAAGAAGTTTGTTGAAGCAATTTTAGCAGCTGTACCAAGACCAGTTTCACCAGTTTACCCAAAGATTTCAGATGTTATGCAGATTGAACTTTCAAACATTGTAAATGGAAAGAAAGATGTAAAAACAGCTGTTCTTGATATGGATAAGAAATTAAAAGAAGTTGTCAAGAGTTCAAAGTAATTCTAATAATAATTCCATTGGCAGGTTCAAGAAAATCTTGAGCCTGCCAATCAAGTTTAAAGGGGAGGGAAAAGATGGACAGGAATGAAAGACTGTTTGGATATTTATTCTTACTGCCTGCAGTTTTGATATTTATTTTTGTTGCTGTTATTCCACTTATACAGGTATTTGTGTTTAGCTTGTTTGATATTCAGCTCAATAACCCTACAAAGAGTGAGGTTTCACTTTCTTACAAAATAGATGTTGAAAACTTTGCTAATACTCAGTTTACAGCAAGTTCAATTCTTGAAAGCTTAAACCCTGATTCTTTAAACAATAAACAAAAGACAGTAATAAAAGAAATTAAATCTTCGATGATGCTTATGCAAAAAAGCATTTTTAACAACAAAGAAAGAATAGAAAGATTAAATAAAGTAAATGATTTACTCAACAGTTTTAAACCTGTTACTGCAGATTTAAAATATTTACCAGTTTCAAACAGAGAAGTAAACCAGTATAACATGTATGCTAAAAAAATTATAAGTCTTGCAGATGATTTGCCGAATACTCAGGAAGCAGCCGATTTAAAACAGGCACTTTTAGCATTTGATCAGGTTATAGTAAAACCAAACTTTGTTGGGCTTAAAAACTACAGTTACTATTTGAAAGATTCAAGACTTTTGTCAGCTACATTAAATACTCTTTTGTTTACAGTTGTAACAGTGTTTTTTGAACTTGTATTTGGTCTGCTGCTTGCAGTTGTTATGCACAAAGTAACAAACTTAAAAAATGTTTTTAAAAGCATTGTTCTTTTGCCATGGGCAATTCCAACAGTTATATCAGCTTTGATGTGGAAATTTATGTATGATGGGCAGGTTGGAATTCTTGCAAAGTTTTTTGCAGACATTGGAATTATTAAAACTGCGGCAGATCTTTTATCGAGTACTGGCAATGCCATGATAGCTGCAATGACAGCTGATATTTGGAAAACAACACCTTATATTGCAATTTTGCTTGTTGCTGGGCTTCAAACAATTCCGGAATCGCTTTATGAAGCAGCAAAAGTTGATGGTGCAAATGCAGTATATCAATTTTTTAGGATTACGCTACCTATGTTAAAACCCACAATATTGGTTGCACTTCTTTTTAGAACCTTGGATGCATTTAGAGTATTTGACCTGATTTATGTTTTGACTGGTGGTGGACCTGCAAACTCAACAGAGACTGTCTCAGTCTATACTTATAAAACTCTGTTTAACCAGCTTGATTTTGGACGGGGTTCAACATTAGCAGTGTTGATATTTATAATGGTGACAATTATCAGCTTTATCTATATAAAAATTCTTGGTGCAGAAGTATTTTCACATCAAAAGAGGTGAGAAAGTAAAATGAAGAAAAAAAAGAAGCTGACAGGCGAAAAAATAGCAAAAATTGTAATGAATTTGATAATTATATTTGCTTTGATTGTAATTTTGTTTCCATTTTATTGGTTGTTTCTTACCTCTATAAGACCAAAAAGCGAAATATTCAATGTTTCCTCACTCATAACACTAAAGCCTCATATTGGCAATTACAAGATGGTGTTTACTGAAAGACCCTTTGCAAGATATATTTTAAACAGCTTTGTAATAGGACTTGAAACAACAATTATTTCAATTGTAATTGCCTGCTTTGCAGCATATGCAATTGCAAAAACAAATATCTCACCGAAGATAAAAAATATTGTTTTGAGTCTATCATTAGCTGTTTCTATGTTTCCGCAGATAACAATTGTATCGCCTATATATGTTATGGTGAAAAACCTTGGACTTAGAAACAGCTTTTTTGGGCTTTTAATCCCATACACCACATTTTCACTGCCACTTGCAATATGGTATCTGACAACATTTTATCAAGGTGTATCTCATGAAATTGATGAAGCAGCAAAGATTGACGGGTGCAACACATTTCAGATTTTTTATAAAATTATAACTCCGCTTATAGCACCAGGGATATTCACTGCAGCAATTTTGATTTTTATATCTGCATGGAATGAGTTTTTGTTTGCACTTGTTATCAACACAGACGATATCTGGAGAACAGTATCTGTTGGGATTGTAATGTTCCAGGGAAGGTTCACAATTCCATGGGATGAAATTTCAGCTGCTGCAATAGTTGTTATGATTCCACTTGTAATTATGGTATTTGTGTTCCAGCAAAGAATTGTATCTGGTCTTACTGCTGGTGCTGTGAAAGAATAAATTATGTATCAGGGCTGTCTGAGATGGATTTTATCTCCATTGTTAGATGGCTCTGTTTTTCATGATGTTTAGCATTCAGGAGGGATATAAAGTTGTCTGTAGATTTAAAAAAATTTAGAAAGTTACTTTCAACATTACCAGGAAAAATTTCTCTTTTAATATTTTCTGTAATTTTGATTTTGGTTTTTGCAATAGATATTTTTGCTGTAACACTTTCTACATCTACACTGAGACAAAATCTTCAAAACAGTATTTCAACTTCTACTTTTCAGTCGGGGAAATACTTTGATCAAATACTGGAGCGTGCAAAAGATTTATCTTTTCAGCTTGCTACAAATGAGACTATACAAAAATATTTGAATGTGCAAAGAACAAGTAAAGATGATTATGAAAAATTGGAGTGGAAAAAGAATGCTCAAAGAGCTTTGTTGAGCATTGTTTCTGCAAACAAGTTTTTATCAGGGATTTATATTTTGATTGATAAGGAATCGTCATTAGGATACCCTACATTGAGTTTTGAGAATCTTGACTTTAAAAATCTTATGAGCAGCAGTTGGGCAAAATTAGCATTTGAAAGTGAACAGGGGTTTATATGGTGTTCTGATCATAACCAGCATTTTAATGATATTTTAAAAGAGGTGGGTTCTGATATAAGAGAATATGCTACATCAGTTGTAAGGGTTTTGTATGATTCTTCAAGTGGTAACAGAGCTGGACTAATAGTTGTTGATATTGGAAAAGATATTTTTGATGGAATGCTTTCGAATATAAAAGTTACCAAAAATAGCACATCTTTTGTTGTTACGCCAGATGCAAGTATTATTTTTCCAAACAACCTAAATGATAAGTTGAAGAAAAATTTAAAGATACTGAGTAACATTTTATTACAAAAAGCTAATAAAAAAGAGATTGATAATTTTGAGATAAATCTTTCAGGAAAATGGCTTGTGAGTTATTCAAAAAGTCCTGATAGCGGTTATTTGTATGTTTCGCTTGTACCTGTCAGTGATATTAATTCTAAAATTGCAAAATTACAGATTTTTATAGTCTTAGCAAGTTTGGTATTTGGTATTTTGGGGATTATCTTAGGGCTTGTTATAACGCTCAGGATAACCAGCAATATAAAAATACTTCTTGATTCGATGAGCACAGCAGCAAAAGGAGATTTAACTATTACAGCAAAGGTTAACACCAATGATGAAATAGGTATGCTTTCAGAAGGATTTAACAGCATGGTGCAGCAGCTAAAAGAGCTTATTATGAAAATCAAAGAACTTTCAGAGAGAGTTAATAAATCAATATCAGTAATTGCAGGAGTTGCTGCTGAAACTGCAGCTGCATCGCAGGAGATTACCAAAGCAGTTTCAGAGATTGCCGAGGGTGCATCCCAGCAGGCAGGTGAAGCTACAGCAATTTCTCAGCAAATGTCAGAGTTTTCAAATGAAATTGGCAATATGGCAAATGATTTTAAGAATATGAATAAAATTTCAGAAAACGTACTGGTTCAGGCTAACGAGGGATTTTCAGCGATTGAAACGTTGTATCAGGTTGCAAAAAAGTCACAGGATACTACAAAAAACATGATTGTAAATGTTAGAGAACTTATAGGGTGGGCTGAGAAAATAGGAAAAATAATGAATCTTCTTTCAAGCATTTCTGAACAAACAAAACTTTTAGCCTTGAATGCTGCAATTGAAGCGGCAAAAGCAGGCGAAACTGGTAAAGGATTTTCTATTGTTGCAGCAGAGATCAGAAAACTTGCTCAACAGTCAAGAGAATCGACAAAAGATGTTGAAGATATTGTAAAAAATATTCTTTCAAAAGCAAAGTTTTCTGATAAAGTTATGGCTGATGTTGAAAGTTTAATAAAACTTCAGGAGAATGCACTTGAAAATGTTCAGATTACTTTTAAATCAATGCGTGATACCATTTCAGAACTTTACGAGAATATGAAAAAGTCTTTAACGATATTAGAAGAGATAGAGTGCAAAAAGGATAAGATTTTCAGTAGTGTAGAAAGCATTTCAGCAGTTACAGAGCAAACAGCTGCATCAGCCGAAGAAGTATCAGCTGCAACTGAACAGCAACTTGCTTCAATAGAAGAACTTAAAAATATGATAGATGAAATTAGAAAATTATCAGCTGAGCTTGATATGACAACATCACGTTTTATAACTGAGAATTAGAGTATTTTTTATACTTGAAAAATTCATGGTTCATTATTAGCTGTAGACGAAATTGGAGACTTTATCTATTGAGATTTCTGGCATAGAAGAAATTATTTATAAGGATGAAATAGAAGAAACAAAAAGTACTGCAGAACAAGTATGATTTGACATTATCCAAACAAAGGCGTTTTGGGGGAGACTATAAGTAATTTTGTGCAAAGTATAAAGACCTCCTTCTTGGTAAGAATCAGAATATAAACAAAAATATCCAAGAAGGAGGTTTTTTGTTATGGAAAATGTTTTAACAAAAGAGCAGCTCTTAGAGTTTATAAGAAAAAATAATATTCAGAGCGTAAGTGATATTTACGAAAGCTTAAAAGACTTGTTTAAGAGTGTACTTCAAAGCTTTTTAGAAGCAGAGATTGAAGAAACTCTGGGTTATGAAAAATATGATGTTAAAAACAAACAAACTACTAACTCTCGAAACGGGTATACTCAGAAGACTGTAAAAACAAAATTTGGAGAGATGGAAATTGATATACCAAGAGACAGAGAAGGCGAATTTGAACCCAAGATAATTCCCAAATATAAAAGAGATATCTCTGAAATTGAAGATAAAATAATAGCTTTATATTCCTGAGCAATAGCAACATGAGACATTCATGAGCAAATTAAAGATATTTATGGTATTGAAGTATCTGCTGAGATGGTAAGCAAAATTACAGAAAAAATAATACCAGAGATAAGAGAATGGCAAAACAGACCGTTAGAAAAGATATATCCGTTTATCTTTATGGATGCAATTCATTACAAGATAAAAGATGAAGGCAGGATTGTAAACAAAGCTGCTTACGTTGTTTTAGGAATTAACATTGAGGGATATAAGGATGTTTTAGGGATATGGATTGGAGAAAGTGAAAGCTCTAAATTCTGGTTGGGTGTTTTGAATGACCTGAAAACAAGAGGAGTAGAAGAGGTATTACTGTTTTGTGTTGATGGCCTTACTGGTTTAAAAGAGGCAATAGAAGCAGTGTTCCCAAAAAGCGATATTCAAAGGTGTATTATTCATCAGTCAAGTCAATTCATTCAAATATGTTTCATACAAGCATATAAAAGAATTTTCAAAGGATTTTAAAAAAGTATATCAGGCAACTAATGAAGAAGAAGCACTGGAAAATTTTTATCAGGTAAAAGAAAAATGGGGGAAACAGTATCCTTATGCGTTCAGGAGTTGGGAAAGCAATTGGGATTCACTGACTTCGTTTTTTAAGTTTCCCCCAGAAATAAGGAAGATAATTTATACAACAAACATCATAGAAGGAGTTCACAGACAATTTAGAAAAGTGACAAAGACAAAATCAGTATTTTCAAACGATACAGCGTTAGAGAAGATGCTTTATCTTGCAACAAAAAATGTTGTAAGAAAGTGGACACAGAGGTACAGAAATTGGGATATAATATTAAATCAGCTTTTGATAATGTATCCAGAACGTTTAAGTGGATATATAAATTAATAACAAACTTCAGTTCGCTTTTAGATTGCTTCCATGGAAGCAATCTAAAACAAATTAAATTAGAATCAGAAAAATCAGAGCAATATATCCCAGTATCAAATTTTGTCCAGCTTTTAAAAAATTTATGCATAAAAATTTTTAAAATGGTAATACTAAAAAATAGAAGGTAGACAGGATTATCTTGAATGATTTCTTACCAAGAGGGATGGTTCAATTTAAATACACAAAATTATTTACAGACCCGAATTTTTCTTGTTTGTTTCCACTTTTCTATTGAGTTTAGCTTCCTTCTCATATTTCTAAATTTCCAGTACTCTTTTTCATCGAGAAATAGACTTCCCCAAAGGTAAATTGTAGGGATAGGGAGTTCTTGGACTCCATAGAAATCTTTTAAGAATACTTCTTTTATTTCGTTGAAACTATAAATAGTAAAGAGTTTTTCAATATGTCCCCAATCACCTTTTGCTAATACTGTCTTTATTATTAATTCTTTGTGTTTTTCTGTATCTAGCATTTCAAAGTTGTAATTTTTGAACAAGATTATAAAATCCTCTGGAAGTTTCACAGTAGCATACCTCTTTTCTTCATATATTTTTCAATTGCTGCTTTAGCTTGCCGGGTTAAAAACATTTCTATTTCATCTACTTTTGGTGCTGTACCAATTATAGAGATTAGTGCTGTTTCTTTATCAATTAAATCTTCTGTATACATAAGCTGTTCTAAAAATAATTTTTTAGAAAAAACTGGCTTTCCCTCTATGACAAATTTCTGAGGTGCTTTTTCTAAAATATATTCTAAATTTACAATACCGTTTTTGAGCAAAAAATACAAGTCAATATAATCTCTAAATGTTGGTCGTCTACCAATGGTGTATGCCTTCATCAAAGCAATTTCTTTAGGAGATGCTAAATTGATTCCTTTTAAACGAATGTCTATTTTATCACCTTGGACTAATGGCTCGATCAAAGGGAAGGGATATGCAATTAAAATTATCTTTACTCCACATATAGTTGAAGTCATTTGGTCAATTTGCTTTATAATAATATTTACATCTTTCATCTTTTCTGGGAAACAACTTGGTTAAGATGTTGTAAATATATTCAAATTCTATTCTTTCACTAACTTCTTTTTGAAAAAAATCCAAATCATATGACTTTCTATGGCAAAGTTGCAATGCTAATGCAGTGCCGCCTGCAAGGTAGAATTTTTCCGCTAAATTGCTTTTAGCAATATTTCTACATATTTCATATCCTATTGGGTCTAATATTTCAACATCCATCATTACACATGGCTCCTTTTTCTTTTTCCTCCTGTTAACCATTATAACATAACCATAGAAAGGAATTTAGTCAGTTTGAATTTAACTTTTGTTTCTCCTCACTATTTTCGCACATTTTTTCGCTGTGGTAAATATCTTTACACCTATTCGAGTTGTAGTAATGAGATGTTGCTTGTATACTCTTTTTCTTTATGGTATAATTTTAAACAGAAGAAAAACTATAGATAGAAAGAAATTATTTATAAGGATGAAGTAGATGGAACAGAAAGTACCGCATAACCAGTATGATTTGACATTCAAAAGATTATTTCAGTTCAAGGAAGTATTTTTAAACTTTTTGAGGAGCAATATAAATAGAGAATGGGTAAATAGAATAGATGCTGAGAGTTTAGAGTTTGTTGACAGGAGTTTTATTAAGGACGAGTTTGTAGAAAAAGAAGCAGATGTCATATATAGAGCAAGATTAGAAGATACGGACATATACTTTTATGTGTTAATAGAACCACAATCCACAGCAGACAAAAGTATGCCGAGAAGATTGTTTGAGTATATGAGCTTGGTGTGGAAAAGACACATGGAAGAGAAGGCAGACGAGTTGTTTCCACCGATTATTCCTATAGTGCTGTACAATGGAAGAAGCAGCTGGAATATACCGACCCAGATATTTAAAGGCTTTGATATATTCAAGGATGACATGTTTAACTATATTCTGGTTGATGTAAACAGGCTTGATGATGAGAGGCTAAAAAGCAGGTTAGACCTTTTAAGTATTATTCTGTATTTAGAAAAGTCAAGAAGAAATGCAGAGGAGTTTATTGTAAAGCTTAGAGAAGTGTCAGAATATGTTTGTAAGTTACCACAGGTGCAGTTAAAAGTGTTTTGTTCATGGCTGCTCAGGATAGTAAAGCCGCAGGTGAGAGAGGAGATGAAAAGCAGGATAGATGAACTGTTAGAGAAGGTAGAAGCTGAGGGGGTGGAAGATGTGGGTGAGTTTATATTCAATGTTCAGCAGTTGATACAGGAGTATTACAAAGAGGCAGAAGAAAAAGGCAAAGAAAAGGGCTATGAGGAAGGTATACAGGAAGGTATACAGCGGAAAGAAGAGGAAATTGTGAGAAGGCTTATTCAAAAAGGTTTTGATGATAATTTTATAGCTGAAGCAACTGGAGTTGAGATTGAGAGGATAAAGAAGATAAGAGAAGGGTATACGAAATATTCTTAATTTTGCTTTGCAATTTTCAAATATCTGTGTTATAATAAAAGCAACAAATTCAAACATTCTCCAAAACAAAGGCGTTTTGGGGCGAAAGCTTCAAAGCGCCTTTAATTTTTTTGTAAAACTTTTTTCAGGGGGGTTTTGCAAGATGCAGGTTGTATTGACTATCTTGGCTGCGCTTGTGCTACCGACTGTATTTTCCATTCTGATTTTAAAAATTTTTGTTGACAAGACACTTTCTATTTTGCAGGGCAAGAACAACCTCAACGCATTTGAAAAGCTCTTTTTGACACCTGTGAAAGACTGGGTAACATCTTTTCAGGATTTTCTAAGTGATATATTTAAAGAAATTGATCTTGCATACAACAAGATTTTATCAGTTGCTTATGACATCGAAACGAGTGCAGAAAAGAACCAGCAGCAATCCAATCTTGTGCTTTCAAACAGCAAGGACATTCAAGATTCTATATCAGGGCTTCTGGTAGCCTTGAAGCTTGTGCTTGAGCACATTGAAAGTGCCTATGCAAATATCTCAAGCCTTGAAGAATTCATGGCTCATTTCAAAGAAAAGAACCAGAACATTCAAGAAGACATTCAAAAGCTGCTTGCAGAGGTTTCAAGTGATTTGGAAAATATGGTTTTAGAAAATACGGCACACACCCAGAAGATGGCAGACCAAATAACAAAGCTCAAGGCTGTTTTCAAAAAAGTAGAAGATTTTCTTGACACAATTGTGAAAATTTCAGAGCAGATAAACATCCTTGCACTGAACGCTTCTATTGAATCTGCAAAGCTTGAAAGTGTGCTTGGCGAGAATTTCAAAACAGGCTTTCATGTTATTGCTGACCAAATCCGAAGGCTTTCAAATGATACAAAATCAACTGCAGACGAGATTGGAGACTTTATCATTGAGATTTCTGGCATAGTTGATGGAATTTCAAGTCTCAGCGAGAAGAGCAAGGACATAATATCAGCACAAGTAGAGTATGGCAAAACTACTTTCCAGAAACTAAATCAGGTTTCACAGCTTGTTGACTACATAAACAAGAAGATTTCCCAGGCATCAGAAAAGCTTTCGGTCCAGTACTTTATTGTGAATGACCTTAAGCACTATGTATCAAGACTTGAAAATGACTACATCGCTGTCGATAGGAGCACCAGCAGAATTTTGAGCTCTGTTGAGGTGAGCCAAAAAACTGCAGCAAGGCTTATGCGGCTTATGAACAGGCTTGTTGACATGTGCAGGGAGTTTGAATCTGTCAGAAATGACATTTCAGCAAAGATCACAAAGAGAGTAGAGATAGAGGTAAACCAGCAGCGTGTTGCAGAGGCTATTGAGACCATGGAAAATGAGGTGATTCCGCAACTTGTTTTAAGCTGGCAGAAAGAGCAGCATCACAAAGAGGTTATAGACCAGAGTCTTCAAAAGTTTTCTAATATATTTGAGGCTCTGTGGACAAACAACCCTGATGGAACGTTCATCTACTCAAATCCGCCAGAGGGCATAGAAAACGCAAAAGTCAGAGAGTGGTTCACAAAGGCAATGGCAGGTCACACATATGTATCTTCAGCTTACATCTCAGCTATTACAAAAAACTACTGCATCACAGTTTCTCTGCCTGTATATGACGGCTTTGGCAAACTTTTGGGAGTGATAGGTGCTGATATAAAGCTCTCAATGTGAGATGTTAGCAAATAGGTTTTTAAGGTTTACACTAATCATGTAAGTGGCAAGATGTTGCTTGTATGCTCTTTTTCTTTATGGTATAATTTTAAACAGAAGAAAAACTATAGATAGAAAGAAATTATTTATAAGGATGAAGTAGATGGAACAGAAAGTACCGCATAACCAGTATGATTTGACATTCAAAAGATTATTTCAGTTCAAGGAAGTATTTTTAAACTTTTTGAGGAGCAATATAAATAGAGAATGGGTAAATAGAATAGATGCTGAGAGTTTAGAGTTTGTTGACAGGAGTTTTATTAAGGACGAGTTTGTAGAAAAAGAAGCAGATGTCATATATAGAGCAAGATTAGAAGATACGGACATATACTTTTATGTGTTAATAGAACCACAATCCACAGCAGACAAAAGTATGCCGAGAAGATTGTTTGAGTATATGAGCTTGGTGTGGAAAAGACACATGGAAGAGAAGGCAGACGAGTTGTTTCCACCGATTATTCCTATAGTGCTGTACAATGGAAGAAGCAGCTGGAATATACCGACCCAGATATTTAAAGGCTTTGATATATTCAAGGATGACATGTTTAACTATATTCTGGTTGATGTAAACAGGCTTGATGATGAGAGGCTAAAAAGCAGGTTAGACCTTTTAAGTATTATTCTGTATTTAGAAAAGTCAAGAAGAAATGCAGAGGAGTTTATTGTAAAGCTTAGAGAAGTGTCAGAATATGTTTGTAAGTTACCACAGGTGCAGTTAAAAGTGTTTTGTTCATGGCTGCTCAGGATAGTAAAGCCGCAGGTGAGAGAGGAGATGAAAAGCAGGATAGATGAACTGTTAGAGAAGGTAGAAGCTGAGGGGGTGGAAGATGTGGGTGAGTTTATATTCAATGTTCAGCAGCTGATACAGGAGTATTACAAAGAGGCAGAAGAAAAAGGCAAAGAAAAGGGCTATGAGGAAGGCATACAGGAAGGCATACAGAAAGGTATACAGCGGAAAGAAGAGGAAATTGTGAGAAGGCTTATTCAAAAAGGTTTTGATGATAATTTTATAGCTGAAGCAACTGGAGTTGAGATTGAGAGGATAAAGAAGATAAGAGAAGGGTATACGAAATATTCTTAATTTTGCTTTGCAATTTTCAAATATCTGTGTTATAATAAAAGCAACAAATTCAAACATTCTCCAAAACAAAGGCGTTTTGGGGCGAAAGCTTCAAAACGCCTTTAATTTTTGTAAATTTCCATGGCTGTATATGATACCTTAAGATAAGCTTTTGGTTGTAATAGGTGCTGATATTAAGCTTTCTATGTGAAATGTTAACAAACAAGTTTGTTAAGTTTGATGTAGAAAATTAAAATAAAACTATTAAAATTATTTCCATGTGTTTTTTGTTAAAAAATTCACCATACAGACAGACTTAATGCAGGTGGTAAAAGGAGCTGAAGAAAAATGAAAAAGATTTGTTTTACAGAGACAGTTTTAAGAGATGCTCAGCAATCACTGATTGCAACAAGGATGTCTTACCAAGATTTTGAAGGTATTTTAGAAAAGATTGATGAGGCGGGGTATTATTCGATTGAGTGTTGGGGCGGTGCAACATTTGACTCGTGTCTGAGGTATCTTGGCGAAGATCCATGGGAGCGCTTGAGAAAAATAAAGTCAAAGGTGAAAAATACAAAACTTCAGATGCTTCTTCGTGGTCAAAACCTTTTGGGTTACAGACACTATCCAGATGATGTTGTAAGGATGTTTGTTCGAAAATCTATCGAAAATGGAATGGATATAATAAGGATATTTGATGCGCTGAATGACCTTCGAAACATCGAAGTTGCGGTTGATGAGACAATCAAAGCAGGCGGCCATGCCCAGGGCACAATTGTTTATACCATAAGCCCCATCCATAACCTTGAGATGTATGTGAAGATTGGTAGAGAACTTGAGAGTGTGGGTGTTCATTCCATCTGTATAAAAGACATGGCAGGTATTATGAGCCCAAAAGAGGCGTACGAGCTTGTAAAGGCTTTAAAAGAAAATGTAAAGGTGCCAGTTTTCCTTTGGCAGCACGCGTTTCACAGGTTGTGGGTCAAAAAGAAAATCCTTCAAACTTTCTTTTGATGCATGTAATGGGACCAAACGTTGCAGGAGTTATTGGTTCTGCTGTTGCAGCAGGTGTGCTGTTGACTTTGTTCAGGTAGTAGTCTTTAAATAAATATATCTATAAAGCCCTGTAGGAGGGAAGGACCTTTTACAGGGCTTTTGTTTGTTAATATAAAATTAGGTTAAACAACTGCAAAAATTTAAGATGATTTTTGAAATACTTTTATTATACAACTTTTAGTAAATTCCGACTAATTTTTTGTCTAACAGTATATAAAAAGTGACTTATTATTGTATTGTCAGGTAAAATAAGATATAATCAAAATTAACATACAAAATAAAAAAGGGTGGGAGATCTTGTGAAAAAAGAACGAAAAACCCAGTCAAAAAACAAGAGAGACTTCAAAGAACTATTTTTATCTTTTTTGAAGAGTGGTAAACTTGCAAAAAGATTTGCACTGCTTATAGCATGCATAGTTATTGTTCCAATAGTCATAATTGATATTTTGTCAATTACTATGTCTGTAAATTCAGTTATCAGTGAGAGCAAAAAGTCATATCTTGCTGCAACAGATTCTACTGCAAGGTATTTTCAGCTTGCAATAAAAACTGCTCAAAATAATGCAACTCAGCTCATGTCAAACGAACTTATTCAAAGGTATTATTCTGAAAGCAAACAGGCTGCTTTAGAAGATTATGAAAAAATTACATTACAAACAGATGCTCAGAAAGCATTGCAGAATATTTTAATTTCAAATAACATGATTGCGGGTATATACATATTGATAAATAAAGAAAAATCGTTATTTAATCTTTCTTTGGTTTTTGATATTGATTATTCAAAAATAAAGAATACATGGTGGTATAAAAAAATTATTGATGCGGGTGGTCCTACTTTAATAG
Organism: Caldicellulosiruptor obsidiansis OB47; assembly: GCF_000145215.1. Taxonomy (NCBI): domain Bacteria; kingdom Bacillati; phylum Bacillota; order Caldicellulosiruptorales; family Caldicellulosiruptoraceae; genus Caldicellulosiruptor; species Caldicellulosiruptor obsidiansis. Next base: position 2,222,049 of record NC_014392.1, on the reverse strand, counting down.
AAGCCCATGATAAGGAATTTGATGAGATAGCGCAGAAGAATAATGCGAATATACCGGAATATGCTTTTTGTATAGGACTTCCATTCAAAGATATTTCAACAAATGAGACGCTTGGTGTAATGCTTTTAGATGTAAGCAAGAGTTGGCTCAGAGATCAACTTCAGGATACCCAAATATCACAGCAAGGTGGGTTTATGCTTGCTGTATCAACTCAGGGGAAAATAGTGCTTCCAACAGAATGGGAAAATAACTTCAAGGATATTCCAAATATTAACACTGAGTTTGTAAGAGAAGTTATCTCCAATATAAAAGCTGAAAAGGTTTCTGGAGCAATTGAAACTATATATTCTAAGCAGCCATACCTTATAACGTATTCACTTATACCAGATACTCCATGGGCTGTTGTTGGTATGATACCACTTACAAAGCTTATTTCAAGTGCAAGGAAGCTGGAGGTATTATCAATCATACTTACTATAATATTTACATTGATTGCTCTTGTAGTTGGAATCTTTTTTGCTCTTAGAATTGTGAAAGATATAGAGAAGATAACAAAGGCATTTGAGGTTGCAGAAAAAGGTGATTTGACAGTAAGTCTTGATATAAAACGAGATGACGAAATCGGTTTGATGGCTCACAGTTTTAATAACATGACTAAAAATATCAAACAGCTTATCGAGAAAGGTGTAAATCTTAGCAGCGAAGTAACATCCGCAATTTCAACCCTTTCAACAGTGGCAGGGGAAACTGCTGCAGCATCTAATGAAGTTGCAAAGGCAATTTCTGAGATTGCAGAAGGTGCATCCAACCAGGCAAAAGAAGCGACAAGCGTTGTTGAGGTTGTTTCACGTTTCGGTGATAAAATAGAAACTATTGTTGAATCATCAAGTAAAATGGAAAAACTAACTAAAGATGTATCTGAACTTTCTGAGAAGGGTGAAAGTGTTGTGGAGGTATTGAACAATGTATCGCAGGATACGGTTAATATAACAAGTACAATGATAAACACAATCAACCAGCTTGCAGAGTATTCAAGATCTATTGGCAAGATTATTCAGGTACTATCAAGTATTTCAGAGCAGACAAAACTTTTAGCTCTCAATGCATCAATTGAGGCTGCAAAAGCAGGAGAGGCAGGAAGAGGGTTTGCAGTTGTTGCAAGCGAAATTAGAAAGCTTGCTGATCAGTCAAAAGAGTCAACAAGAGAAGTTGAAGAGATGATTAAAAGAATTGTGAACCAGACTAAAGCTGCTCAGGATGTTGCTGATAAAGTAGAAGATGTTATTGAAAAGCAAAATATTGCAGTAAAAGATGTTGCTCAGGCTTTTGTTAGCATAAAAGAGGCAATGAGTAATGTTATAGAAGGAATTGATAACATTAACGAATCTATTCAGGCTATAGATAAAGAAAAGGATGTAATAATCAAAAGTGTTGAAAATATCTCAGCAATTTCTGAAGAGACTGCTGCATCTTCAGAAGAGGTTTCTGCATCAACCCAGGAGCAGCTTGCTGCAATTGAAGAACTTCGTGCCATGGCAGAAAGCCTTAACAAACTTGCACAGGATTTGAAAGATGCTATGCAGGTTTTCAAAGTGTAATAAAATTGTTTCACTAATTTTACAGTTTGGTTACAGATGAGGGAAAGCTATTGACTATTAAAAGACCGCTTGATAAAATTTTAGCTGTAAGTGATGAGGCTATATAAAAGGTAATAGTCTCATCACTAAAAAATCATACAAGGAGGTTTGGTGAGTAGTTATGAAAAGATTTAAAAGACTCATCGCTATCGTAACAGTATTGCTTTTTGCTCTCTCAATAATTGCGCCTGCGTTTGCACAGGACGAAACTACAACAGAACAGACAAGTTCTGTGTATGACCAGGCAGCAAAGATTCTCCAAGACAAAGGTATTTTAAAAGGTAATGAGCAAGGCGACCTGATGCTCGATAAGGAACTTACAAGAGCAGAGATTTTGGCAATGATCATCAGAGCAACAGGTCAAGAAGATGTTGTAAAAGACTATGTATATGCTGAGCAATCCTTCAGCGATGTTCCAAACACACATTGGGCATTTGCATATGTTGAGGCAGGTAAAGACCTCGGTATTGTAAATGGTTATCCGGATGGAACATTCAAGCCAGACAGAAAAGTCAAATTTGAAGAGCTCTGTAAAATGCTTGTTGCTGCAAAAGGTGAGAGCCCAGCAGCAGGAAAATGGCCTCTCAACTATGTAAGAAAAGCTCTTGAACTTGGATTCTTCAATGGGATTGAAGATGAAGTTGGAATTGGAGATGTTGTAATCAGAGGTCAAGCAGCAGTTGCATTTGCAAATGCATTCTTCCCACCTGAGAAGACAATAGTTGTTAAGGATGTTAAAGCAGTTGCAAATGACACAATTGAGGTTTATGTTGATGCATACCTCAACAATGAGCCTGCAACACTTGAAGATGGGGATGTAATTCCTCTTGATTTTGAGATTAAAGATGCATCTGATGAAACAAAGACAGTTGCTGTAACATTGATTGATTCTCAGGCATCTGACTTTGGTGCAGGAAAGCTTGTATTAAAGACAGCAGCGCAAACAGAAGGTGCTACTTATAAACTGTATTACAAGGGTAATGATACAGGCAAAACTTTTGTAGCAGTACCAGTACAGCTTCAAGTTGCAAAAGTTGAAGTGCCAAACTTGAAGCAAGTTGTTGTGACATTCAATAGAGATGTAAAAGAAGATGTTGGAACTAATGTTGCAAACTATATTGTTAAAGTAGGCGATAGTACAAAAACTGTTGGAGCAGTGAGATTGAGCAGCGATAAAAAAGTTGCAACATTAATTTTGAGTGATAATTTGGCTAACCAAGATAAAGTTTCTGTGACTATAAAGAAAGATGTTGGATTAACAACTGATTATACACAAACTGTGGGACCAGTGGTAGATTCTGTGGCTCCATCTATAAAGTCTGTTTTTGCTTTAACACCGCAAAAGATTAAGGTTGAATTTAATGAGCCAATTAACAATTATACAGATGTTGCAAAGTATACAATTGATGGAAGTTATTTAGTAAAAGAAGCTAAGAGTTTTGCAGAAGATAAGTCAATAGATCCAAATGTATTAATACTCAATCTTTATTCAGCGCTTTCAGTAGCTAATCATTCAATTACTATAAATGGTGTTACAGATGTAGCTGGATATGGCGTTATTAATCCTACATGGTCGTTTGAAGTAAAAGCTGATACTTCACCAATCGAATTAAAAGCTGCAACAGCAACATTGAGCAAAGTTACCTTGACATTCAACAAGCCCATTGCAAATGCATCTGTGTCACTTTCTAACGGTGAGATTGTAAAAGTTGATGTAGATGGTGAAAATGTAATAATTTATTCTAACAATGATGACTTAACAAAGTGCATACCAATTTCAGGTACTAATGTAACGGTAACTGTAACTGACTATAACGGTCAAAGTGCAAATATTACAAAATATGTAGTACCAACGGTTGACAATGAAAGACCAACTGTTAAATCTGTTGTAGTAGCAGATAGCAAGACAATAAAAATAACATTTAGTGAAGATGTAAGAATTAGTGGTACTATTGTTGTCAAAGATAAAGATGGTAATCAAAAAGTAGTATCCGCTATTGACTGGGATAGAGACAGCAATGGTAATTATATTTATAATACTTTAAAGGTTACACTTGCATCTGATTTACCAGCAGGTAATGTAACTGTGGAAGTAAGTGGTGTTCAAGACAATACACCGCTTAAAAATGCAAGCTTACCTGTAACAGTATCTGCTACATTGGCTGATACAAGTGCTCCATCTGTTCAAGCGATAGTTTACAAAGAAGATCCATCTAATAAGAAGACATATGTATATATTGTGTTTAATAAGACACTTGATGCTACAAGTGCAACAACACTTACAAATTATAAATACCTCGATAGCACGCTTACATTGAAAGAGTTTAGTGGAGCATCCGTATCGCTTATGGCAGGTAATAAGATTGTAAAACTCACAATACCATATGATTCAGCAAATGCATCTGTATGGGGCAAAGTAGCTTATCTACAAATAGTAAATGTTGCAGATACAGCTGGGAATAAATTGACAATTGCAAAAGCCAATAATGAATTTATGGTTGCACAACAAGTAAAAGTTACTGGTGCAAAAGCTGTAGCAACTGACAAAATTGAGGTATATTTAGACGGAATAATTAATGAGTATACAAGATATCCGGGCGACTTTGTAATTTCAGCTGGTCCAGCGACAATAAGCGCTATTGGCTCTGATTGGGATGCAACAAATGAGAAACTTACACTAACTCTCGGTACTTCGATAAATGCTGATGCAACATATACTGTTAATAACGTTAAATATCCATTAACACTCTCACTTAAGAGCAATACAACTATAACGAAGGATTTATTTGGAGATTCAATTGGAATTGCGCTACCGTCATATACAGTTGTGGATGGTATAGCTCCAAGTATTTCCTCAGTTAAAGCGACATATGACAGTGTAACAAATACAACATATGTAACAGTTAATTTCAGTGAGGATGTTAACGTCGGGTCACTAAGTGATGATGTAATCAAAGCACAGTTCAAGGTTTATATTGGTGGAACATTAACTGCACCAGATGGAATTGATAAATCAGATCATACTAAGATAAAGTTTGTATTTAGCAATGTTGACCACAGGTATAAATCAATTAAAGTTGATTATATACCAGACTATAATGCAAACAATCGCGTAAAAGACAGTGCATCAACACCGAATGAACTTGCTCAGACAAGTGTAACAGGAAGTTGGTAATAGGCAAATTGGAATAAAGAAGGGTAGGCAATATATGCCTACCCTTCTTTATTTTGAGGTTTTTATTCATGTATTGGGGTTGCTGTTCTGAATACTGTATTTTAATAGTTAGTTATATAACGAAGAGTGAGGTGAGTATTTAGCCCACCTTTTTTATTTTCACGCATTTCACAATTTTCACATTTCATTAAAATTTGTTTATAAAAATTTAGGCTCTATAATAAATATTGGGGTGGGTAGATAGTAAAAAAATATAGCACTTATTCTGAATGCCTGCTATAATTAAGATTGTTTTTAGGAATAAAAAACACACAAAAGAAAGGAGGCATCCAGAATAAGTGCTTAATCATAATTATATCACTGAACTTTTGAAATCAAAAGATATTGTTCTTAACCAAATAATTGAAAACGAAAAGGAAGTAGAACTGCATATAAGTCAGGTGCAAAAGCCTCATAAATGTCCTATATGTGGGAGCGTTACAAGCAAGATACATGATTATCGTATCCAAAGAGTAAAAGACATACCAATAATAGGTAAGAAAACATATTTAGTTTTAAGAAAAAGAAGATATGTTTGCAAGAAATGTGGAAAGAAGTTTTTTGAACACGTAAATTTTTTGGGCAAACATCAAAGGATGACAAGCAGACTGGCAGCATACATTATAAGTCAGCTTAGCAATTTAAGCAGTATGAAAGAGGTAGCAAGACAGACAAATGTATCAGCTTGGGCAGTTATGAGGTTATTTGACAAGGTAAGTCCTACCCAGAAGATAGAGGAGTTTTCTTTTGAGGCGATATGCATAGATGAATTCAAGGGAAATGCAGGTGGAGCTAAATATCAGTGTATAGTTGTGGATCCTGTGAAAAAACAGATAGTAGAGATTTTAAAAGACAGAAGACAAGATGTTTTGATTGAATATTTTAAGAAACTAAGGGATAGGGAGAGAGTAAAGTATTTCATATGTGATATGTGGATACAGCAAAGATATATTTTAAAAATGCAAAGAAAGTAGCAGACAAATTTCATTTTACAAGGTGGGCATTCAGAATACCCACCCCAACTCTTGACAAAGAACCTAATTAAATGGCAAATAAGACAACTAAAAAAGATGTTTACTTCAAATAAAAATATATTTACAAAAATTTATTCCCTTTGATATAATAAACACATAGAACATATTTTCTTTTATCACAAGAACTTCTACTTTGAAAAATATATTTAGATAAGGTATTTTGAAATTGGAGAGTTAAAATGAGTGCAAATGAAATCTATGAATTCAGAGATCCAGTTCATGGTTTTATTCAAGTTAATGATTTAGAACTGAAAATCATAGATTCTTTTCCATTTCAGAGATTACGCAATATAAAACAGCTGGCATTTTCCCACTCTACGTCTATCATGGAGCAGAACATTCAAGGTTTGGACATTCATTGGGCGTTATGCATCTTGTTACAAAAGCATTCAGGACAGTTGTTGAGAAGACAAATATTTTTGATATTCCTCAAAAAGAATGGTATACTCAGATATTGAGACTTATAGCTTTGATTCATGATATCGGACATGCTCCTTTTTCTCACGCTTCAGAAGAGCTTTTTCCAGATGATTTGAAACATGAAGATTATAGTTGCATGATAGCAACTCAAACAGAGATAGGAGATTATATTCATGAGATAGGAGAGAGATTCAAAAAACTCTACAGTAAAGACTATGATATTACTCCTGAGCTGATTTGTTCTATATACAAAGGAGAAAATATAGAAAATCCTGATTTCATGTTTCTAAGAAAGTTTATGGACAGTGAATTAGACTGTGACAAGATGGATTATCTTTTACGGGATTCACTTTACTGTGGAGTAAGCTATGGAAAGTTTGATTTGGAAAGGTTAATAAACACTCTTACCATTTGGAAAAATGATGAAGGTATACTTCATCTTGCTATTGAAAAAAGCGGAATACACGCTTTTGAAGAGTTTGTTTTAGCTCGATATTTTATGTTTACACAAGTTTACTTTCACAAAACTCGAAGGTTTTTGGATAATATGCTTTTTTCTTTTTTGAAGTCTGCTTTGAAAGAGGGTAAATATCCCAAAGACATTAATGAATTTTTAGAATATGACGATGTAACAATCAGTGAACTTATCAGAGAAAAGAGCAAAGAAAATGAATGCGCAGAAAGACTTTTAAAGAGAAAGATAATGAGCTGTATTTATGAAACACCACCTCATTCTAACAAAGATCAAGAATCTATTTATAATTTGATAAAAAACAGTCTTATACAAAAAATTAGCAAAGAAAATCTTCTTTTTGATTCGGCTGACAAAATGATTCATCAGATACCTGTAAAATATGAACTTGATAGTGAAAAAGCAATCCCTATAGTAGACCGAGAAAAACAAAGAAGTGATGTCTATAAGTATTGCTTCAGAGGTTATAAAAAAGATGCCTGAACCAATAAATATAAAAAGGATATATGTTTCTGAGGATAAAAAGGAAGAAGCAGAGGCAATAGTAAATGAAATACAGAATATGATGAAACGTTCAAATTAAAAAGGGGAGGGAGGCACCTACACTATGAAAGAAAATAGAGACCTGATATTGTGGCATTTGATAAAAGAGTTTACTAAACATTGCTCAAGTACAGGAAACAAAGTAGGTAAAAAGTTTTTGCAAAAAGTGGTGTATTTGCTTCAGAGAAAGGGGTTAAACCTTAACTATAATTTTTCGATTCACTATTATGGTCCGTACAGTAGCCAGTTAGAATATGATATACACAGATTAGAAATGAATAGATTAGTACGAATTGATCCAAAAGATGGATACACTCATGAAATAATTCCTGAAGAAGTATCTGATGATGAAAAATATTTGAGCCATCATGATATAGAGATGATAGACTCAAAAGAGATTAAAGATTTAATAAAAAACTTGTCGAGCTTTAACGCTTCTGAATTGGAGTTAATTGCAACAGTGGATTACGTGATAAATCAACTAAAAATTCGGGGGACTGATGAGCTTAATAAAAAAGAAATTATAGAAAAAGTGAAAAAATTAAAAGGCAATAAATACACCGAGAAAAAAATAGAGGAAGCCATTAAGTTTTTAGAAGAAAACGGTTTTGTAAAAATAGAAGGTTAAACTTATGAAAAAGATAATGTTATTATCTTCGCTAAATCTTTCTGGTTATGACTAAAAGCGAGGTGGGTATTTAGCCCACCTTTTTTATTTTCCCACATTTCACAATTTTCACATTTCATTAAAATTTGTTTTCAAAAATTTAAAAATTTATTCACAAATTACTGCTAAAATATTTTAAAGATGAAAAATCTTCATCGAAGGAGGCGCAAATGAAAAAATGAGAATGCCTAAAAGCCTAAAAGCTTATATGTGCCTTATGTTAATATTGACTTTTATAGCTACAGTGTTAATCTTACCATGGAATATATCGTATGCCCAATCAAATAGCAGTCAAAATTCACAACCAGATTTAATTGGTGTTGTAAAGAGTTTATCTGGCAGTAAAATCACAATCTACATTGCAAAGCTCTCATCCCAGAGCGATGGCAGAGGATTTGGAAGAGGTAGAATTGAGCTCACATCCAAAACACAGACAATTACAGTTTCAAGCAAAACATCAATTGTAACAAGAGTATTTCAAAATGGTCAGGTAACAGAAAAGAAGCTAACAACAAAGGACTTAAAGACAAATAACATTCTGTACATCTGGTATGCAGATAGCAAAAAGAAAACCATCTCAAAAATTCTTGTCCAGGGCACATACGACCCATATCAGACACCAGAACTAATTGGTGTTATCAAAAAAGTTGAGTCAAGCAGAATAACCATCACAGTTGCAACAATCGAAAGACCACAGCCAGGGCAAAGCACGTCAACCAATCAACCTCAGCAAAGACCAGTCGGTCAGCCACCTCAAGGTGGATTTGATAGAGACATGATGAATCTAAAGCTATCAAGCCAGACAAAGACAATCACAATTTCAAAATCAACAGTGATTGTCACAAGAACATTTCAAAATGGTCAGATGACAGAAAAGAAGCTGACTGTAAAGGATTTGAAAGCAAACAACATAGTTTACATCTGGTATTCAGACAGTAAAAAGACAACTGCAAAAAGGATTATGGTGATGGGAACATATAGCCAGAGCTCAAAATAAAGCAGTAAAAAAAGCGAAAGGAAGGGTGTGCATATGACAGAGAAAGTAAAACCGCTAAAAACTCCAAAGTTTAAGTTCAGTTTAAAAAGCAAGGCTTTAAAGAGAGTTATAATATCCACAGTAATTGTTGCAATTTTAGCAGGGGCAGGGTTTGGAATATACAGGTTTGTTCAGGGAAGAAAAAATCAAAATCAAACCATTGCCCAGAGGACTGCAAGGGTAACCCGCGGCGATATAACCGTCAGTGTCACCGGTTCAGGCCCGATTGAGTCTGCTCAGAGCGTAGATCTTACATCAACAGTGAGTTCAACCATCACAAACGTATTTTTCAAAGACGGTGATTCTGTCAAAAAAGGTGATGTCATATTTGAGCTTGAAAGCCAGGATGCAAAGGACAAGATTGATTCAATTAAGAGTCAGATTGACGATGTAAACTCCTCAATTGCAGATGTTCAGGAGAGTATCAAAAACCTTGTTATCACCGCACCAATTTCTGGGTATGTTAAAAATCTGAACGTTCAAGAAGGAGACAGGGTTTCAAAAGGTTCAACCGTTTTGACAATAATTGATACATCAAAGTTGAAAGTTACATTACCATTTTCAGCAGCGCTTTTCGGCAAGGTCAAGATAGGTGCGCCAGCAGTTGTTTACATTCCTGATATTTCCCAGTCAATCCAGGGTACAGTAAGCTATCTTGGAAACACAACTTACACAAATGACTACGGTGGCAAAGTTTTTGATGTTGAGATCACAATCTCAAACCCCGGCGCTCTGCAGGAAGGCATGAAGGCAAGTGCTGAGATAAAGGTTGGGAGTGAAGTATATCTTAGCACGCAGGACGCAACCTTGGAGTATGTAGACAAGGAAAATGTCAAGGCAAAGGTTGACGGTGAGGTTGAAGAGATTTTTGCAAGAAACAACCAGTTTGTTGAAAAAGGTGCTGTGCTTTTAAAACTTTCAAACGATGACCTGTCAAAACAGCTCAAGAATTATCAGACACAGCTTAAAAACTTGCAGGACCAGCTAAATGATGCAGAGGATAACTTGGAAAACTACTACATCAAAGCTCCGTTTGACGGAGTTGTGACCAACATAAACTTCAAAAAAGGCGATAACATAAAAGCGGGAGAGGTACTTGCAACTGTATTTGATAACAAAAATTTAGTATTCAGGGTTGACATAGATGAGCTTGATATTGCTAAAATAAAAGTAGGGCAAAAAGTAAATATAACAGTTGATGCTCTGCCAGAGACACAGACAAACCCGCTGACAGGGAAAGTAGCCAAAATCCCGCTTGTTGGTACAACCCAGAACGGCGTTACAACATACTCTGTTACAATTTCTATTGACAACCCAAAAGACCTCAAGATTGGCATGAACGCAAATGCTGAGATAATAGTAAACCAGAAACAAGATGTTTTGATGGTGCCGCTTGAAGCTGTGCAGAAATTTGGCAACAGATACTTTGTGTTTGTAAAAAGCTCAAGTCAAAATAGCTTTCAAGAAGGGCAAACTGGCGGATTTTTCCCGCAGGGAGGTTTTGGAAATAATCAGCAAAGCTCTGCTCAAGGCTCACAAAACTGGCGACAAAGATGGCAGCAGCAAGAAGGTAGCAGCACAGAAAGTGCACAGCAATCAGGAAATAGCCAGTCAAGAGGTTCATGGTCACAAAATAGTCAAGGCACAGGTAGCTCTTCGCAGCTGCGAACAAGAAGAATGACAAGTTTGCTGGGTAGCAGCTACTATAAAGGTGCAGTTTTACGACCTGTTGAGGTTGGTATAAACAATGACTCATACATCGAGATTGTAAGCGGACTTAATGAAGGAGATATCGTTGTCCTGCCACCGCTTTCAACAGGCTCAACAAGCACACAGACGCAAACTCAGCAGGGCTTTAACATAATGGGCGGATTTGGCGGACCTGGTGGTGGAATGCCGGGCGAATTCAGACAGTTCAGACAAAACCAAAGCAGCACTGGCACAAGAAATCAGTCGTCTGGCTCACAGGGAAGTAACACAAACAGGTAATAAAAAAAGAAGGTGAAAGCTTGCTATGATTGAACTTAATGATATCTACAAAATCTACAAGATGGGCGAGAACGAGGTGTATGCTTTAAACGGTATTAACCTAAAAATCAACCCTCACGAGTTTGTTGCAATAGTAGGACCATCTGGTTCAGGAAAATCAACCCTTATGAACATCATAGGATGTCTTGACACACCGACATCTGGCACATACATACTGGATGGTCATGAAGTCAGCAGGCTCAATGACAATCAGCTTGCAGAGATTCGAAACAGCAAGATAGGCTTTGTGTTTCAAAACTTTAACTTAATACCACAGCTCACAGCTCTTGAAAACGTTGAGCTTCCTTTAATCTACAAAGGTGTTCCAGCCTCTGTGCGTCACAAGCTTGCAAAAGAGGCTTTGGCAAGGGTTGGTTTGGAACATAGAATGCATTACAGGCCAAGAGAGCTATCTGGCGGTCAGCAGCAGAGAGTTGCAATTGCAAGGGCGCTTGTCACAAGCCCGCCAATAATCCTGGCTGACGAGCCGACGGGAAATTTGGACTCAAAATCAGGTGCTGAGATTATGCAGATTTTTAAAGATCTACATGCTCAAGGAAACACCATTGTCCTAATCACGCACGACAACAACATCGCCATGCAGGCAAGAAGGATTGTGAGGATTCAGGACGGTCAAATAATAGAGGACAAGGAGGTGAGCTGACAGGTGGCTCAGTTTGCTTTGGCTTTTAAAATGGCAATAAAGAGCATCCTTTCAAATAAATTGAGGTCTTTTTTGACTATGCTTGGTGTCATCATTGGTATCTGGGCGGTGATTGCGGTTGTTGGGCTTGCCCAGGGAAGCACAAAAAGCATAACAGACAGGCTGCAAAGGCTTGGAACAAATCTCATTCAAATAAACATCACAGGAAGAAACAGTAACCGAAACGTCACATATGAAGAGCTTCAGCAGTTTGCCGAGCAGCACGCAGAGGATATTGAGGCAATCGCACCAACTGTATCGAGCTCTGTCACGCTCAAGTATGGGACAAACACCCACGATACGACCCTCATTGGAACAACAGCAGACTATAGCACTGTCAGGGACGTCAACGTCAGTAGCGGAAGATTTATTTTGCCAATTGATGTGGACTACCGTCAAAAGGTTGCGCTTGTTGGGACGTACATCGTAAAAGATTTATTTAACGGGCAAAACCCGATAGGGAAAAAGATAAAGATAAACGGGCAGATATTCACAGTTGTTGGTGTTTTAGAAGAGCGTGCAAATTCGCAGCAGCAGTCAGACGATGACCAGGTGATAGTCCCTGTAACAGTTGCACAAAGGCTTACACGAAACGCAATAATCCGAAACTTTGCGATAAAAATCACGGATGGTAACAGAAGTGAAGCTGTAATGAACTATCTCAATGATTTTCTCATGAAGATTTACAACGACTCTACCGCCTTTAGAGTTTTCAATACAGCCCAGCTACTTGACACCTTAAACAGTGTAACCCAGACACTCACGCTCATGCTTGCCGGAATTGCTGCGATTTCGCTGATTGTTGGTGGAATTGGCATCATGAACATCATGCTTGTATCTGTCACAGAGAGGACAAGAGAGATTGGAATCAGAAAAGCAATTGGCGCAAAGAGAAGAAACATTCTTGTCCAGTTTTTGATAGAAGCATCTGTTGTGACAGGGTTTGGTGGAGTGGTAGGTATAATACTGGGATTTGTGACAATAAGAGCAATGTCAAAACTTAATATTGCAACAGCTATATTCTCAATACCATGGGCTATTCTTGCGTTTACGATTTCACTTGCTATAGGGATAGTCTTTGGACTATTCCCGGCATCAAAAGCATCGCGCCTCAACCCGATAGAAGCGCTAAGATACGAATAAGCTTGGAGGGGATTTGAAAGATGAGAAAAAAGCTTTTGACGGTTATTTTGTTACTTTGCTTTGTGGTTGTAAACTTTAGTCTGTTTTCTGCTTTTGCTGCATACAAGGACATTCCATCAAATGCAACCTACAAGCAGGCTGTAGAAAAGTTAAATAAGCTTGGAATTTTTGTTTACAAGGACTATTTCAAGCCGAACACTGCTATTCTGCGCGGCGAGTTTGCAGCTGCGATTGTAAAGATTTCAAACGCTGAGGATGAGGCAAATCTTCAGAAAGGGTATTCGCAGTATCCTGATATAAAGCCTAACACCACACTTTGCGGATATGTCAACTGGGCAGTAAAGAAAAAATACATGACACCAATGGCAGACAATAAGTTCCATCCAAACGACCCGCTGACCTTTGCCCAGGCAACAACTGCCATTGTGAGGATGCTTGGGTATTCCGACTCAGACCTTTCTGGCATCTGGCCGCAGAATTATATCGACAAGGCATCAGAGCTTGGGCTTATAAAAGGAATAAACCTTTCTGCATCGCAAAAGGTTCCGCGCTGGGCTCTCGCTTTGATGCTATCAAGACTTCTTGATACTTATGTCAAAAGCGGAGGAACTCAAGCTCAATCTACCCAGTCAGCTTTAAGTGGAGTATCAGCTTCATCCCAAAGCAACGGTACAAAATTTTCTGAGTATGTTGGGCTTTACAAATCATATGTCGTGCTTGATACGGGCAAAACTTCTTCAAAGCTTCTTTCAAATGAGGTTTTGACAGACAGCGGAGTGCTTGTGAATGCAACAAAGACGCAACTTGAAGTTGGGAAAAAGTACATGCTTCAGGTTGACGACAATAAAATCGCGAAAGTGTTTGGTACTGAAGCTGACTCTTTCCAGATTGTCAGCACAAAGGTAAGCAGCAAGACTGTATATTACAAGGAAAGTGGAAAGACAAAATCAATTACTTTGCCATCTTCAGCAACATACTATTATAACGGATCAAAGCAGAGCTATGACGCAATAGAAAATGTACTAAAGCCGAATCAGAAAATAAGCTTTATCTATTCTGAAGATAGGAGCAAAGTGGACTATATTGTAATTAAAGACATATATGCACAAGAGATTTATGGAAACTACGATGAGGTGCTGATTTTGGCAACTCCTAAAACATCATCGTCTTTGGAAGCAAACCAGGTTCAGACAAACAAGGGAATATACTTTGTTGCATCTTCAATAAAACCTGAAAACCTTGAAATTGGAGCAAAGTATGGAGTGTATATAAAAGATGATACAATCACTGCAGCTTTACAAAAAGTGTGGGTATCCGATAAGTTTACCATCAAAAATATAGATGATTACACACTTGATGTTCAGCAAAACAGCAAGACACAAAAGATTCAGCTATCAAGCAAGCCTTTGTATTACTATCAGGGGACAAAACAGAGCTATGAAAATCTACCAAACATTTTAAAAGAAGACCAGATACTCTATGTATCAAAAGACCCTGACACAGGCAAGGTTATGGCGTATGTTATTCAAGACCCATACGGCACACAGTACGGCAATTATATTGAGGCAATAGTTTTGCAGGATGCACTTTTGGACCCTGCTTTAGAAAACAATCAGGTTTTAACAGACAAAGGTATATTTTATTTACCTGATATAAACACAAAACTGGAGATTGGTACAAAGTATGGTGTTTATGTTAAGGATGACAAGATAACATTAGTTGTAAAAAAATTAAATACTGTGGATTTGTATGAGATTACAGATGTTGTTAGTGATACAAATGTAAAGTTAAAATCATCAAACGGCCAGGAAAACATAATCCTGCCACAAAAACCTATTTACTACTATAATGGCAATAAAATTAGCTACAGTGATTTGAAAAACGCGTTAAAATCAGGTCAAAAAATCTATTTTGGATACTCAAAGGATGAGAAAACTTGCGAGTATATTGTTCTTCAGGACCCATATTCATCTGAGTATGGTGCATATACTGAGGTTATCGTTCTGGCAGATGCGGTTGTATCTGATAAGTTATCTACGAACGAGGTTTTAACAGACAAAGGGATATACGCGGTAAAATCCACAGCAGGCAAGCTTACAGTTGGTGCAAAATATGGGGTATATATCAAAGATGATACAATCACAAAGGTTGTAAAGAAGCTCAACAGCGTCGATACAGCAGAGGTTACAGAGGTTATAAGCTATACAAATGTTGTCCTCAAAAAAGGCAGCACAAGCAGCTCTACTTTCCTGCCACAAAAACCTGTTTATTATTACAATGGAAGTAAGGTTGACTACAATAGCTTGAAAAACATAATAAAATCGGGTCAGAAGATTTATTTTGGATACAACGCAGCAGGAAATTCATATGAGTATGCAATAATTCAAGACCCGTACTATGACAGCTACGGCAAGTATGTAGAAACAGTGATTTTAGGAACATATTCAACTGCAAAAGGGCTTGATGTAAATGAAGTGTTGACAGACCAGGGAATTTTGACATTGCCAGAAAACCAAAATGTGAATTTAGAACTTGGTGCAAAATATGGGCTTTACATCGACCAAGATAATCAAATAACCCTTGTGTACAAGAAGCTAAATTCAACCGAAGGTGTGACAGTGCTTTCAGCCATTTCAAACAAAGTGACAGTTGACAAGGGTGGTAGTCAACTTGATATGATATTGCCTCAGAATATAACATATTACTATAATGGTTCAAAGATTGATTTTTCAACAGCACTTAGCAAGCTTCAGATGTCAACTTCGCTTGTATTTGGACTGTCTACTAAGAAAAAAGGATATGACTACTGTGTGATATTTGACCCTGTATACAGCAAGCCATACATTGCAGGTGACCAGACATATCTGACTTTGAAAGCAGGAGATTTGGATATAAGCGGCAGCAGGAAGTTTATAAAAGATGGAGATGTTGTAGATTATAGCTATATCCAAAAATATAATGTGGTTTATGAAGTAAAGGATATATGGGGCAGAAATAGTTATATTTTGATAGTGGACAACAAAGTTGACTGTTATCTAAAAAGTTATCAACCTACAAGGTTTACACCTAAAGCTATTGTTGCAAATGTATTTGATCCAACAACAGGGAAACTTGTTGAAAAGACATACGAAATAAGCGAAAACTGTGACAGCTCATGGATTTTGTCAGATACGTTCAAAACAGGCCAGAGAGTTTACCTCCTTTTAGGCTACGATGGCAAAGTTGTTGCAATGGTAAATCCATAAAAATATCTTATATTGACTTTTGCCAAAGGGACTGTCATCATTTGGATGCACAGTCCCTCTTTCTTTGTTGTTTTCGATTATCTTGTTACCAAATCATTTGTTTGTAAAAATCTTTTCAATGCGGTATACTATAGAGTAGATAAATTAATCTACAGGGTGATATTTATAATGAACAAGACAACAACAGTAAGAGTGGATATTGAAACATATGAAAGTTTAAAGAAACTTTCTCAACAGCTCAATCAACCAATGCAAAAGGTAATTCAGGAAGCCCTTGCAGAGTACAAAAGAAAAATTTTACTTTCAGCAACTGCTGAAGCTTATGCAGCTCTTAAAGAAAACAGTAAGCTGTGGCAGGAAGAAATTGAAGAAAGACAGCTGTGGGAAAATACATTGCAGGATGGGATTGAATAATGAGTGCAAAAAGAGGCGAAATATGGCTTGTAGATTTAAACCCAACGCGGGGACATGAACAAAGTGGTGTTCGACCAGCAGTAATAGTTTCAGTTGATGAGTTCAATTCATGTCCTGCTGACTTAGTGGTTGTTGTGCCAATCACGAGCAAAAACAAGAATATACCTCTGCATGTAAAGATCCAGCCAAAAGAAAGCAGACTTGACAGAGAGTCATTTGCAAAACCAGAAGATATACGGTCAATTTCAAAAGAAAGACTTGTAAAGAAGATTGGAAAATTGTCCGATGGGAAGTTGAAAGAATTTGAGGAGAAGATAAAGGTTTTGTTGGGGTTGTAACAAATATGTTGAACCATGGTTTGATATTTTGTTAAATACAGGAATAACAGTGGGTATTGTAAAATATTAGTTTAAAACTAAAAGGAGAGTTTCTATAATGAAGCAATATAGAAATAAGCTTCGGGAAATATACTTTTGGGGATTTTGCATTGTTAGTATTTTTATATTATTATGGCTACTAAAAAAAGGTAGGATAAGCAAGGAAGTGCTTTTAATAGATATCTTTGGGGTAAAATTTTTAAAGAACTATTTTAATTTACTGATATTATAAGGATGATTTAATTGGAAAAATTTTATTAATAACTGTCTTAGTAATTTCGTTCATTGAAATTTTTAGTAGTTCCTTTTTTAAATTTTTAGTTAGCTTTATTCTGTGTTTGATATTTTTTATAATACCAATTAGTAAATTTTTATCAACTTTATGTTCGGCTATTTTGAGATTGTATACATTTATTCTTTGGATATATTTATTTAAAGTTTTTTTAAAACTATAATTGGTTATAGTTATTATAGCGAATTTAAAAAATACATAACGAATTCTGTAATACCTCTTTTAACACAAGAAGGGGAAATATTCATGTTTATGCTTTTGGCATATAGCTCATATTTTAGTATTTGTTATCTGGCTGATGAATTCATAAATGCTAGATTTAAAAAATGTAATACTCATTGGTTCATATCAAAAATTTTTTATTGGTTTTCTATTGAAACTGTTACTATGGATTTTAAGACAATTTATTTCACATACTTTTTGTTTATCAATAGTATAGTATTTTTTGAAAAAAATGAAATAAGGAGAGAAATAGAATTATTAGATAAAACATTAATGACTCTTATTTTGATAACCGAAATATTTAATATTGCTTACAACAGCAGAAAAGCAAGATTGGATTCATTAAGAAATAATTGACCTCATACATTTTGAAACTAGTAAAACAACAGGCAAATTAATGCAACAAAAGGGACTTTCCAGATAGAATAGCACCTTAAATTAGGAAAGTCCCCTTCTATTTTTTACATCTTATTTTATCACACTAAATATTTCATTAACATCCAAAACAAGGGTATCAAATACCTTTATTGTCATACCTTTTTTGTATTTATTTATTGAGCAATATTTCCCATTGATATTGTTGCTGTAAACCTCAATGCACTCATTTGAAATGTCAACTATCCAGTACTCAGGTACTTGAAATTTTTCATACACAGACAGTTTAATTGTTCTGTCACGGTGTTCAGTCGAATATGATAGTATTTCAACAACAAGGCGCGGGGGTCCTTTGTACTTTGGACCATTAAAAAGCTTAGGGTTACAGCATACCATTATATCTGGCTGAAATTCGTAAATTTCATTTTGATTTTCAAAGACAACAGCAATATCACTTGTGAAAACTTCACACATGCCACCAAATCCAAGATGATTAATAAACGCTGTTGCAATTTTGTTCTTTACTCTATCATGGTTTGGATGAGCAGGGGCCATAGAAAAGATAAAGCCATTGTCATATTCAATTTTAAATCGGTTTTCCTCTTTTTGAAGGGTCAAAAATTCTTCGTAGGTGTAATACTCATATTTATTGGGGAAACTTACTTCCAACTTATACCCACCTTTGCTCAAAACACAAGACTTCTCTTTTTAATAATTATACCACAAACTTTTCGCTCTTTGCCACATTAGAAAATAGGCAATTTGTCAGGTTCTCAAAAAGACCTTCTATGTCAAAATCTTTATTAGGACTGTTTAAGTCATATTACGTAAACTCTCATCGCTATAAATTGTTGGATTGCTATGTCAAAAAGCTTTATTTTTGTTGACTCTACATCACAGAATCTTCCTTGCAAAAATCATATAAGCGGTATGCCCTATCATTCTATCATCGGGTCGCAGACGCTCTGGTACAGGCTTGTACTGACGCATCATTATTTCAACAACCTCAGAGACATAAAACCTATTATTTTGCAAAGCTGTTAGTGTCTCTGACACTTGATTTGTTGTTGGCACTAAAATCCCTAAATGTCCTGCCGGTTTTAGAGCTTCCCTAACAGATAAGATTGCTTCTTCAGGTTCTCTGACATCTAAAAAGAATGCGTCTAAATCCTTCTCTTCAATTCCATCTACAATTGACTTATTGTGCATAACTACGTTATCAAATTTAGAAAAGTTTTTTATATTCTTCTCAGCTTTTTTATAAAACTCTTCTCTTTGCTCATATGTATACACCCTGCCTTCAGGTCCAACAGCCATTGAAAGATAAAGGGTAAACGCACCAGAACCTGTGCCCGCTTCTCCAACTCTTTTACCTGGGTGTATGTCAAGTTTCATAAGAATGTAGGCTCCGTCTTTTGGGTAGACTATCTGTGTGTGTCTTTTTAAAAAATGCATAACGTAGTCAAACGTGTCACACGGGAAGACAAAATATTCAACATCATTTGCAAAAAAGCTTCCACCCGGTGGAATATGAGCAATTTTCTCTGTTTCAATATAGCCTGTTGGAAGGTTGACTCTTTTTGGTACAGATATATCAATAACCTTTTTAAATCCTTCTGGACCAATGATTACTCTCTTTGACTCAAACATATGCTCCATTTTGTGCCCCCTTCAGTTACTGGATAACAACAAATTATTTCTTGAACTTATTGTATATCTGAATATATTAAATACTACATGTTAATAAAATAATCAACTATATCTTCAAGACCAATAAGACCAATTACCTTGCCATCATCAAGAACAGGAACAGCTGAAATGTCATTTTCACGCAAAAGTTTTGCAACATCTTTAATATCGTCATTTTTATCAGCTGTGATTACCGCTTTTGTCATAGCAAGCTCAACAGGGTATGTTTCATAATGACCGGGCTGGCTGAGGAACCTATAAATATCTGCTTTTACGATAATTCCTTTTAAAAAGTCATTTTCATCTACGATAACTGCCACGCTCTTTTTTCTTTTCTGCATTTGTTCAAGCGCGAACTTGACTGTATCTGTTGGTAAAAGTTTTATAAAATCCTTGTTAATTATGTTTGAAAGCATTTTTCTATTCCCCCAGAATTAATTATTAATTTAAGATAGACACTCTACAATTTTATTATATACCCAAAATTTGCTTCGATACACGAAAAATTTGTAAATTATTTAAAAGACAAAAACAAAATTGACATATGCCAGAAACAAGAGTAAAATTAAAAGAAAAAACAAAGCAAGGAGAGAGAAAATTGAGACAGAATGTAATGCATCCAATTCCTAAAAATGAATTTACTGACGTAAAAAAGATGTATGCTGTTGTGAGTGGCAAAGGTGGAGTTGGAAAGAGTCTGATTACTTCATTGATTGCTGTGGGTTTGAGAAGAGAAGGTTATGAAGTTGGAATTCTTGATGCTGATATAACTGGTCCATCCATACCAAAGATGTTTGGTGTAAGTGGTGCAAAGATTGAATCAGACTCAAAAGCAATCTATCCTGTGAGAACTCACAATGATATAAAAATTATGTCAATGAACTTGCTTTTGAATAAAGAAGATGCACCGGTGATTTGGAGAGGTCCGCTCATTGCAAAGACAATAGAACAGTTCTGGACAGATGTTGGTTGGGGTATATTGGACTATCTTTTAATTGATATGCCTCCAGGGACGGGGGATGTTGCACTTACAGTTTTCCAGTCACTGCCGATAGACGGAATTATAATTGTGACCTCACCGCAGGACCTTGTATCTTTAATAGTCAAAAAGGCATATAACATGGCAAAACAGATGGATATACCAATCATAGGAATAGTTGAGAATATGAGTTATGCTATTTGTCCGCATTGCGGGAGAGAAATTGACATTTTTGGCAAAAGTAAACTCGAAGAAGAGGCAGAAAGGCTCAGCTTAAGAATTTTAGGACGTGTGCCCATAGATTCTAAACTTACCGCTCTTTGCGACAGCGGTGAAATTGAAAAAGCACAAAATTTGTATCTTGACTCATGTTTGAACATTTTAAAAAGTAATCTCAACGAATATTGACTTCTCCCCGCCCTGAAAGGGCCGAGGATTCCTGACAGCTCATTATTTCAGGCTGTCTTCCCAACAGGATGAACATTCCATCTTGTTGGGCAACACAGGTGGGCTTCAAACCTCACACCTGTGGGGCAAGCCAATTGCCCTACTACCAGGAGTCTTCCCCCTGTATACTTTCTGTAGATATTTATTGCACCCACTCCATCCCTGTGATATCTAAAACTGCAATTTCTGCATTCATAGTTCCTGTTTTCTGGCTTATTTCTACTTCCACATACAGGACATACCTGTGATGTGCTATTCTCTTTTATATACACAACATCTATCCTCACAAATCTTGCTTTCTCTTCTATCCTTCTTGCCACTTTCCTAAACATCCACTGATGAACTTTCTGATTCGATACTTTCCCATGCTTTGCTCCATTTCTTATCCCTTTCAAATCACCAAGCACAATTGTGCCTATCCCATTTTTAACACAATACCCTATCAAATGAGATGTGTATTTTTCCAACACATCTCTTATCTGGTTGTTTAGCTTCCTCAAAACTTCTCTCTTCGCATTTTCAAGCTTTCTAAATCTTTTTGAACCTTTCTTACACATAGAAAGTTTTTGCTGAAACTCTGCAAATTTTTTATTACGATATCTCAACTTTGCATTTAAAATCCCACCATTGTAGATTAAAACATTCTTTCCATCAAAACATACCATCGGATGTATTACCCCAACGTCTACTGCTAAAACACCTTTGCCTTTTTCAATTTCTCTTTCTTTAACTTCGACAACTACATGAAGATAGTATCTTTTCTTGCTGGTATGATAGATTAACTCTGCGTATTTAAGAGTAGCCTTTATTACAATGTCTCTTAAAACAATTGCTTGTTCTCCCTTCTTGTTGGAAAACATCAAAGCATTACCTTTCAAATGAATTGCACTTTCTTTGAACACTACTTTATTGTATTTCTTGTTTCTGTATGGCAATCTTATCCCAGACGTATCTTTTCCTTTTTTCTTTGCCTTTTTAATTTTTTGCAATGTTGCCTGATACGCTGTCCATGCCTGTTGGTATGCTGCCTGTTTGCTCTGACTGTGAAGTACAAAATCCTTCTGGTGTATCCACCATTCCATATACCTGTCGAATGTTTTCCGTGATATTTTTATCCCCTTTTTGTTCATTTTCTTTAGAAAACTTACTGCTTTAGAGTAGATTTTGCCTGACTCAATTGAAAGTTCTATTGCCAAACTCTGATACTTTTCTGGAACAGGTAGAATATATGTCTTATCCATTTTTTTCTGCCTTCTTCCACTGATTTTCTATATATTTTTTGATTGTTTCAGAAGAAACATTGCCCGCAGTTGCCACAAAATATGCTCTTGTCCACACTGAACCCTTCTGTTTATACTGAGGAAATTTTTGTCCTATCTTCCTCCCAGTAGCACCTTTTATTACATTAATTAGTTCACTTGGAGAATATCTTGGAAGTGCTGAAATAAACAAATGAATATGGTCAGGCATTATTTCAAGTGCTAAAATATCAAACTTGTATGCCTTGGACAGTTCTTGTACCGTTTCTTCGACCGTCTTTTTCACCTCAAGGTCTTTTAAAAAGTCCTTGCGATATTTTGGTATCCATACAAAGTGGTAGTTGATTAAGAATTTGGCATGTCTGGTTGACCTGTAGGTATTCATTATAATCTACTCTGCTATTTTTAAAGATTTAATTCAATTATACCGTATTTGGTTTTCAGTTTCAATCTTTGCATTCATCCCCGCCCTAAAAGGCCGAGGCTTTCTGCAAAGATTCTTGTAAAAAAGCAAGGGGAATTTTTTTAAAAAATATATTGACATATGCCAAAAACCGAGTATAATTATAATTAGCATATGCCAATAAAATATTTCTGGGGGTGAAGGTTATGCCGTTGGGATATGGCTGCGGTTTTGGCAGAGGTGCAAAGGGCTTTGGTCAAGGATTTGGAAGAGGTTTTAGCGGTAGTTTTGGCAGAGGCTCTGGA
This sequence comes from Caldicellulosiruptor obsidiansis OB47, assembly GCF_000145215.1. NCBI lineage: Bacteria > Bacillati > Bacillota > Caldicellulosiruptorales > Caldicellulosiruptoraceae > Caldicellulosiruptor > Caldicellulosiruptor obsidiansis. The sequence goes on along the minus strand of NC_014392.1, from coordinate 2,199,145 downwards.
ATTTGCAAGTGGATGTATTTGGCAGGCTCAAAAGATTTACCTTTTGCAAAAGAAGCTTTAGAGTATGAAAAGCAGGTTTTAGAACAAAGGTTAAAACTGATTGACAAGCTTCTTTCAGACGAACAAAAACAAGAGTAAAATCTGAAATTACTTTGAAGGGGGGCTTTCAAAAGGCAAATTTTCATGCCCCCCGAATAATTTTAAAAGTTTTGAAAGGAGGTTACTTATTTCTTTGCAATGTTTTTGATACTTCTTTTGATAGCCCAAATTAAGAAATTTCTTAGCTCAAAGTTCTATCTTTCTTGGTGGGCATATTCTTTTCCACTTGCAGCCTTTTCTATAGCAACTTTTGTGATGCTAACTAAGACACACTTGAGTGTTTTCAAATATATTTTTGGTGTTTCTTTGATAGTTTTAAGTTTTGTAGTTATTATATTAGCAAGTGCAACAATTGCGAATATTTTAAAGAAAAATATTTGTATTGAAGAAGAGTAAGGTTAATTATGGTGAGAGTGTATGTCAAATTATAAAAAAAGAAACTTAAAGAATAATCAGATATGTGAAATGATAATAGATTATTTAAAAAGAAATAACAATATTGTAAGTAAACAAGGTCTTGTTCAGAGTCTAATAAGCTGGGCAAGTTTGAGCACTATTTATAGAGGTATAAATAGATTAGAACAAAAAGGATTGATAATATCGTGTGATGTAGCCAATGATAAATATATAGCCTATGTTAGTGATGAATCGAATAAGAGTTTAAATTTAACCTTCTTTGTATGTGACGTTTGTAAGAAAAAATTTTGGCTAAAGTTGAGCGATAGTGCGCTTGAAAAGATTAGTAGAAAGATAAAGAAATTTTATCATTTTGATTCAAAATTTATATTGTACGAATTTCACGGTGTTTGTAGAAATTGTTTGTTTGAATTAAAATCAAATTCAATGAATTTAAAAAAGGAGGAAATAAACAATGAAGATAGCAGTTATGCTAATGGGTGACAAGATAAGTCCTCACTTTGGTGGCAGTGAAAAAGTTTGCATATATACAATTGAAAACGGTGCAATTATAACAAAAGAGTATTTTGAAATGCCAGAGCACAGAGCTGGGCTTTTTGCAAAGTTTATAAAAGAAAAAGGTGCAGATGTTGTAATTGCAGGTTCAATGGGTGAGAGAGCAAGATATATATTTGATACTCTTGGTATAAAATATTTTATTGGTGTCTTAGGCAATCCAGATGAAGCAGTTGAAAAACTATTAAAAGGCGAACTAAGGTCAGATGAAACACTTGCAAACAAGATTCATGAACACGAAGAGGGGTTGCATCATCATTTACATCAGCATTCTCACAAGCACCATCATAATTTGTAACCGGTATAAAAATTGACATTATAGATTATTTTTGGACAAAGGAAAATTGATGATATAGGCTTCTTAGTTTATGGTATAATTAAAATGTGTCCAAAAGAAGGGAGCAAAATTTTAAAAAAGGCTTTAGAAAATAGCCCAGAACATGATAATGATAAGAGGTTATATAGTGGTTAAAAATATAAAATATTGCGGATTTTATTAAAAAAGACTAGAAGGAAAACCATAACAATTAAGAGGGGCAGGGTTAAAATCCTGCCTTTTTGTTCATAATAATTTTTGGGTAAAGGAGGCATTTGATTTGCCACGACCAGTAAGATGCAGAAGAGTAGAGTTTTTGCCAAGGTTTAATTATTTTTTCCCTAAAGAAGGTTGTAATGATGAAGTGATTTTAAAAGTTGAAGAACTTGAGGCAATAAGACTTAAAGACTTAGAAGGTCTCATGCAGGAAGAATGTGCACAAAAGATGCAAGTTTCCCGTCAGACATTTCAGCTCATACTAGAAGAGGCGAGAAAAAAGATTGCAGATGCCCTTATAAACGGCAAAGCTATCAGAATTGAAGGTGGAAACTACGTTGTTGGCAGTTGCAAGGTAGTCTGTAGAGAATGTGGATATATGTTTGATGCAGACCTTTCAGAGTGTCCTGTTTGCCATTCAAAAAATGTTGGGTGTGCAAAAGGTATGGGGAAAGGACACTGTTTCCGTCACAGACACGGGAAATTAGAGTCTTGAAATGTTGTTTAGTATACTTAAATAGGGTATTAAAAAAGAAAGAAGTTTTTGCAAAAATTCATACTTGACTTATAGAAATAGTAGATTATAATCAAAGGTAGATTAACAAATACCAAGAAGGAAGAAAGTTTGAGAATGAAGAAAAAAGTTTTAAGTGTAACAGGTATGACATGTACTTCATGTGCAAAAGCGATTGAAAAAAGTGTTAGTAAAGTAGAAGGTGTAGCTAATGTGTCGGTTAACTTTGCCACTGAAAAGCTTATTGTTGAGTTTGATGAAAGCAAAGCCAGCATTGAAAAGATCAGAGAAGCAGTGAAAAGAGCCGGCTATGGTGTTTTGGACGATAGAGAAGAAACTATTAGAGAAGTAACTGTTCCTATTTCAGGTATGACGTGTGCTTCATGCGCAAGAGCAATCGAAAAATCAATTTCAAAGCTAAATGGAATAAAAGAGGTAAGCGTTAACCTTGCAAGTGAAAAAGCAAGAGTTGTGTATGATTCATCTCAGGTAAGACTGTCTGAAATAAAAAATGCGATAATAAAAGCCGGATATACGCCACTTGAGATTGAAAAGACATCCTATGAAGATTCGCATCAAGAGCGAAAACAAAAGGAGATAAATAGTCTTTTTAGAAGGTTTGTCATTGCAAGTGTATTTGCAGTTCCACTTTTATTGATTGCTATGGCACATGTGGTAGGACTCCCGTTGCCAGAGATAATTTCACCTGAAAAACATCCTTTGAATTTTGCGCTTGTACAGGCAATATTGGTAATTCCAATTGTCATTGTAGGGTATAAGTTCTATACTGTAGGTTTTAGTAGGCTTTTAAAGCTGCAACCCAACATGGACTCATTAATTGCAACAGGTACATCTGCTGCAATTTTATATAGTATTTTTGCTATATACCAGATTGCAATGGGTAACTACCAGTATGTAAAAGAGATGTATTTTGAGACTGCAGGTGTAATCATAACCCTTGTCTTGCTGGGTAAATACTTAGAAGCTTTTTCCAAGGGTAAAGCCTCAGAAGCTATAAAAAAATTAATGGGACTTGCACCAAAAACTGCAGTGGTTATTCAAGGTGATAATGAAGTAGTCATACCGATAGAAGAAGTTGAAACAGGTGATATAATTTTAGTAAAACCCGGTGAGAAGATCCCGGTTGATGGAGAAGTAATTGAAGGCAGAAGTTTTGTGGATGAATCAATGATAACTGGTGAAAGTATCCCTGTTGAAAAGACGCCTGGAAGCAAGGTTATAGGTGCTACAATAAACAAAAATGGTATGCTAAAAGTAAAAGCTACAAATGTTGGTAAGGACACGGTAATTGCACAGATTATCAAGCTGGTTGAAGATGCTCAAAGTTCAAAAGCACCAATCGCAAGGTTGGCAGATGTAATCTCAGGGTATTTTGTGCCAGTTGTTATTCTAATTGCTGTAATTTCGGCTCTTGTATGGTACTTTACTGGTAGTTCATTTATTTTTGCTTTGAGAATATTTATCACTGTTTTAGTTATCGCATGCCCGTGTGCTTTGGGGCTTGCAACACCCACTGCTATTATGGTCTCAACAGGGAAAGGTGCAGAACATGGAATTTTAATAAAGAGTGGTGGTGCATTAGAAACTTTGCACAAAATCACAATGGTTGTTTTCGACAAGACGGGGACAATCACGGAAGGTAAACCAAGAGTAACTGACATAATTCCTGCAAATGGCTGGAAAAGAGAAAGGCTGCTGCAAATAGCAGCATCGGCAGAAAGGCTCTCTGAACATCCTTTAGGTGAAGCGATAGTTTTTGCAGCAAAGGAAAACAATCTACAGCTTTTTGAAGCAAGTCAGTTTGAAGCAATTTCAGGGTATGGAATAGAAGCAGTGATAAATGGACAAAAAGTTCTTGTTGGAAACAAAAAACTTATGAAAGATAAAGGTATTGAAATAGATTCCTTACTTGATATAGAAAAGCTTTCACAGCAGGCAAAGACACCTATATTTGTAGCACAAAACGGGGAGTTTGCTGGGATCATAGCAGTATCGGATGTGATAAAGCCAAATGCTAAACGGGCAATTGAACTTTTGTATAGTATGGGTATCGAGGTTGCAATGATTACAGGAGATAATGAAAAAACAGCAAAAGCAATTGCAAAACAGGTTGGAATAGACAATATCTTGGCAGATGTATTACCACAGGACAAAGCAAATGAAATAAAAAAGCTGCAAAGAAAAGGTAAAAAAGTTGCTATGGTAGGTGATGGTATTAACGATGCACCAGCTTTGGCTCAAGCTGATGTGGGCATATCAATTGCGTCTGGAACGGATGTAGCAGCAGAAGCTGCTGATGTGGTTCTTATGAAAGATGACATATTGGACGTTGTAAATGCAATCCTTCTTAGTAAAAAGACAATACAGAACATCAAACAGAATCTATTCTGGGCATTTTTCTACAACATATTGGGTATTCCGATTGCGGCGGGATTTTTACACGTATTTGGTGGACCACTTTTGAATCCGATGATAGCAGCCTTTGCAATGGCACTTTCTTCAGTTTCTGTTGTTTCAAATGCTCTGAGACTGAAAAGATTCAAACCTGTAAAATAATTAAATATAAAAATTTCTAAGGAGAGAGGGATGACATTAAATGACCAAAAAAATTTATATTAAAGGCATGACTTGTGACCACTGCGTAAGAAGAGTGGAAAACAGCCTAAAAGCCATAGAAGGTGTAAGCTCTGTGAAGGTTGATCTGCAGGGCAAAGTTGCAACTGTTGAGCTAAGTAAAGATGTAAAGGACGACGAGTTTGTTCGAGCAATTGATGATGCAGGGTATGAGGTTACAAAGATAGAATAGAGGCTGGATATTGCCAGCCTCTATATTTTTTAAACTATTCTTTTTACATTTAAATTACAAAAAGTATCAAGTAAAATACAAGAAGCAATATTAGTCCCAGTGGCAGCCCCAGTTGTATCCATTCCTTGCTCTTTATTTGTAGTTTGTTTGCTGCAATTATGTTTGGAATGTTGCCCTGAATTAAAATACCACCACTTGCAAGAAGGCTCAGTAATATTGCTTTCACTTGACCAGTTGAAAGGCTTGGTGTTATCTCAGCCGCTGCAACTGTTGCATTGTCGAGAGCTGCTGAGATGATGTTTATCCAGAACAGAAGTTTATCCCCCAGTTTTACAACATATTTATCAATGAAAGGCTTAAAACCATTGCCCAGCAGTTCCAATGCGACTATGAACATAAAAATTTTGCCAGCACGTAGTATCACATCTTTCCTTGCCTCAAGGTCTAAAATAGCTTTTTCTTCAGCTTTCACAATAGCCTCTTCTTCTGTCAAAAGTTCATCATAAGTTGGCAGAATATACCCTCTTTTTCTTTCATGTAGCAAAATAAAGTAGCTTAAAAGTGATAAGATGATTATTGTGGGCACTATATAAATTCCAAGATTTTTAAGTATATATAAAAATTCAGCGTTCAAAGAACTTACCACAATTGTTGAAAGTGGCTCTCCAACGGGAGTTAATGCTGCACCAAAACCTATGGAAAAGCAGCCTATTATTGCTACCTTAACCTTTGTTTTGTGTTTCAGTGGCAGAAGGTGAATGATTTCCACAAGTATCAATGTTGCAACAATTGCTGTGATGATGCTTGAGATAAGCCCAAGGAATAAAACCACAAAGGTTACAAAGAGTTCTATCTTTATCTTGTTCAAAATGGAGTTTATTGCAGTTTTAAATTTGTTAACTGTGAGGTTAAACACAAACCCCATTACAAGAACAACTGCTGTAACCAGATAAAGAAGATAATTGCTAAATACATGTCCCAGAAGATGAAATGATAAAGTTTTAGAAACCACAGTTGCCAATAAACCCATTACAAGCAAAAATACCTCTAAATTGTGCTCAATCTTGCGAAAAATAAACGGTAATATGAAGACAAACAACAAGATTATTATCAGCAATATGTCAACCACAATAAATAGGTCCTCCTTTAAACAATTTTTAATAGTGTTCCATCAACAAATTCTATTTTTTGAAATACTTTATCATAATCTATGTTGAGAATCATGGTGGTTTCTCTCCTTTAATTCTTTATAAAATATCCTGTAAAAGTACTCATGATCTTGATACAAATCTAGAACTACTTCTTCAAAATCTGCTACTTTAATAGGGTCTTTTTTAATTATCTCTCTTCCTTCGCTGATGGCTTTAAACTGTAAAGTCAACGGAGCTTTATTGAGATTTATAATGTCCACCTTGTCTGTTTGAAGAATATCACAGATTTGTACTTCTAAATCGAGTTCATCAAAAAAGCTAATTTCTTTAGAAAATAAAATCGCAAGGTCGATATCGCTATTTTCTGTTTGATATTTTGTACCATATGAACCCACTATCCAAACGGCTACTATATCATCTCGCACTTTGAAAAAACTAATAAGTTCTGGAAGTTTATTATCTACATTTAGCATGGTCTCTTCCACTCCACATTAAGAATTTTATTTAATGATATCATGAAAAAATTATGCGTTGCAAGATATTGGTAGACTGATTTTAAATAATAAAAAATCTTCTACAAACCATTGAAACTACCATATTGGTTTATCTAGTTGTTTTTTAAGTTAAAAATGTGGTATAATATAAGCAAACAAAGATTAAGAAAAAATGTTAATAGTAGAAAGCTTTCTGCTATGAGGTGAAAATTATGGGAAAAATAGATATTAACTATGATTCAGAATCCCAGTATGTTTTACTTAGAATGCAAAGAGAGATATTTGAAGAAATAAAAAAGTTATTAGGTGATGATGTTATATTAACATATGATGAGGAAAAAAAGAAACCATCATTTTCAAAAAACCAGAGTCATTTACTGAGGCATTAATTGAGATTGGTTCAAAAATTTGGGGAGATATTAATGCTGAAGAGTATATAAATCAGGAGAGAAACTCATGGGAAAACTTCAGCAACTTTTAGATAAATGTAATTGCATTGCCATTGACACTAATTTGTTTATCTATTTAGTAGAGAAGAATCCTAACTATGCTGAGTTGGCAAAATATATATTTGAAAAAATTGAACATGGAGATATCCATGCAGTAACCTCTTCATTAGTGATTGCAGAATTGTTGGTAAAACCTTTTGAAATGGGTGATTTTACGCTTGCTAAAAAATATAAAGCATTAGTTAGTATTTTCCCCAACTTAACCTTAAGAGAAATCGATTATATGGTATTAGAAAAAAGTGCAGAAATACGAGCAAGATATAAGATCAGAACACCAGATGCAATATTTATTGCTACCGCAATATTGGAAAGAGCAGATGTTTTTATTACAAACGATATAAAATTAAAAAATGTTAAAGAAATCGAAGTTATTATTTTAAATGAGTTGATATGAACTAAAAAAAATTAAATGCTATTGCACTCCTTTTAAAAAGCTGAATTCCCAGGACAAAAAACTGGGATACGGGGGACCCAACCTTTTTGGGGTGAATCAGAAGCAAATGCTTCTGTAGGGCTAACCCTTTCTGCCCGAACCCGTCAGCTAACCTCGGAAGCTTTGAAAGGGGAGGCAAAAGGAGTTTTTTTATGCCCTTTTTCAAAAGGGAAGATATTCCTTTGCCTTTGATTTCAAAGCAGCCAAATTCCGGGGTTATGGAGTTTGGCTGCTTTTATTTTTGGCAAATATTTCGAAAGGAGGTTTTATAGATATGGAAAAGTTAAATGTTATCAACACCAACGAAAGGTTTGAAAAGTTAAAAGAAGCTATTAAAGACTACTTAGAAGTCAGAGACACAATCAAAACTGGCATCGAGGATGAGGAAAGGATTGAATATCAAAAGAGAAAGATTCTTTCCTACTTTAGAGCAAGTGAAAAAGATTGGGGAAATTATAAGTGGCAGCTGAAAAATATGATTACCTCAGCCAAAATACTAAAAGAACTTTTAAATCTTGATGAAAAAGAAGCGCAGCAAATTGAAGAGGTAGCCAAGGTTTACCGTTTTGCAATCTCACCTTATTATTTATCGCTAATTGACCCAGATGACCCAAGCTGTCCAATAAAAAAGCAATCAGTCCCAAGCAGTTTAGAGCTAATAGAAAAAGGAGAGCTTGACCCAATGGACGAAGAGCACACCTCTCCAACAAAGATAGTTACTCAGCGATACCCAGACAGGCTTATAATAAAGGTGACAAATATATGTGGGATGTTTTGTAGATTTTGCCAGCGAAGAAGGCTCATTGGCGAGACTGACACACATGCATCCTTAGACGATATTACAGATGCAATAGAGTATGTGGCAAAAAACCCTCACATTCGAGATGTTCTAATTACAGGTGGCGATGCCTTGTTGCTTTCTGATGAGATTTTGGAGTGGATTTTAAGATCACTCAGGCAAATACCTCATGTTGAAATAATCAGAATTGGAACAAGGGCACCTGTAACGTTGCCACAGAGGATTACAAAAGAGCTTGTTGATATGCTAAAGAAGTATCATCCTATTTATATAAACACCCACTTTAACCATCCGCGTGAGATAACAAAAGAATCGAAAAAAGCCTGTGAGATGCTCTCAGACGCTGGAGTGCCGCTTGGCAATCAAATGGTTTTGTTAAATGGAGTCAACAACGACAAGTACATTGTTCGAAAACTTAACCAAGAACTTTTGAAAATTAGGGTAAAACCATATTATATCTTTCATCCAAAAAGAGTAAAAGGAACATCGCATTTCTGGGTGGCAATTGAAGAAGGTATAGAAATAATCGAAAGTTTGCGCGGAAGAACATCAGGGATGGCAGTTCCCACGTATATAGTAAATGCCCCAAAAGGCAAAGGGAAAACACCAATTTTGCCCAATTATTTGCTTTATGTTGGGAAAGACAAAGTAGTTTTGAGAAACTGGGAAGGTGAGGTTTTTGAAATTGAAAATTAAGAGCAGAAAAGTGAGAAGACTATTAACATTTAAAGCCTGTGTTTCATATTATGATTTATATATAACCATAGTTTGAGAGGTAATGTAGTATGTCAGTGCATGGTGATAATCCAAGAGAGAATGCGGTAAATGAAGTACTGACCTCTGTTGCAAAAGAAGAGATAGCAATTGCAAACCTTATAGATGCAGAAGCTGAGAAGATTAAAAAAATTGTTGATTCACATCAACTTTCCAAACCTGATGATTTCGAGAAAATTATTGCTTTACAAAAATCAGTTGCTGAAATACTCGAAAGACTTATCCAGAAACAACAAATACTTGTCAAAAAACTTGAATTAATTAAGGATTTTGACACAGATAAGAAAAGTGAAAAGTTTAGAGGAAAATCAAATATTGTTTCTTCAAATGACTGTTCAGACTAGAAACAATAAAATTTTCAGTATTCAGATGGCAGATGCCATCTTTTTTTATATTCCCATTGCTGTCTTTAAAATTTTATCATAATCCATCTCCCTTTTAGAAAACTCCCCGGCTGTTTTGCCTTTGTGAAGTACCAAAATCCTGTCGCACATACCAATCAGCTCTGAAAAGTCAGAAGAGATGAAAATAATAGCACAGCCAATTCTTGCAAGCTCATTTATGATGTTATAAACCTCACCGTCGCGCAGGATTGTTACCCTGTCTGCGATAGATAGAGCTTCTTCAACCATGTTTGTCACAAATATTATTACAATTCCTTTTTCTTTTAGCTCTTTTATTATTTTAAAAAGATTTTCTATCTCATATGTTGTGAGCCCTGCCGTTGGCTCATCAAATATCAAAACCTTTGCATTTTGAACAAGTGCTCTACAAATTTCAATTATCTGAAGCTGAGAAAGCCCAAGGTTTTTACAGAGTGTTTCAGGGTTTATATAAACTCCCATTTTACTTAAGATTTCTGATGCCTGTTTTATCATAGTTTTATAGCTTACAAAACCAAGTTTATTTTTCGGTTTATTGTCAATAAAGATGTTTTCAGCAACAGAAAGGTGAGGGAAATATAAAAGCTCCTGATGTACAGTAAATATTCCAAGAGATTTTGAAAGTATTGGATTGAGATTTGCATGAAAAGCTCCACTGATAGCGAACTTTTAAGGTTAAATGGAATTACAAAAATTTTTCCATGCACTGTGGCACTTTCTGATGTTTCATTTTCAGTAAACAAGGCAGAGATACATGCAATAGTTGGTGAAAACGGAGCTGGTAAGTCAACTTTGATAAACATTATTTCAGGAAGCCTTCTTCCAGACAAAGGCGAGATATACCTTGAGGGTAAAAAGGTCAAAATAAGGTCTCCGAGAGATGCTCAAAATCTTGGAATTAGCATAGTTCACCAGGAGCTTGCGCTCTGCCCTCATCTTACTGTTGCTGAGAATATATACATAGGAAGACTTTCTGAAAAATCTTCGTGATGGCAGATACATCTCAACACTAAATACAGAAAAGACAAATCCTGACCAGGTTGTAAGCCTGATGGTGGGAAGGGAAATCAAAGAGATGTATCCACCAAAGGCAGTCAGAATTGGCAAAGAAATTTTCAGGATTGAAAACATCAGCTCCGACAAGGTTCAAAATGTATCATTTGCACTGCTGGGGGGAATAGACCTTGGGGCAAGTGAGTCAAATGTTTTTTAAAGAGCCTCTTTGCTGTTTTGTGCAAGGAGGCTCTGGTTGTTTTGTAATATAAAGAAGACAAAAGTTATTTTTTAGCAGGGAAACCTGATATAGTTAGAAGTTTTAGCAAGTCTATTGAAATGTATAAAAATTTTTGTTAAAATATACTTATACGTTTTGTTCCGAAGGGTCTACGAAATTATGCACAGAACTTAAAAGTTAATATAGAGGCGATGGAGTTCGCCTTAAAATGCCACGGGGAATACCCTTGTTGGCTGATAACTCCTGTCCGTATAAAGTGCGGGCAGGAGTTTTTTGCTTTTTTAAAAGAGTTTGAACTTTTTCAAAGATAGGGGGGATGTACTTTGGATATTGTGTATTTTGAGATGATAGAAAATATGAAAGAGGACAGGTGTATAATTTGCCATCTAAAAAATAAGGCAATGAACAAATTCTTTGATGATTTTCTTTATGAGTCTGTAAACGACTATAGTCTGCGTGACAGAATCAGAAAAGGAGGAATATGCTCATCTCATGCAAGAAAATTAGAGTCGTTTGGAGATGTGCTTGCTCATGCTATTATATATTCAGATTTGCTAAATAGTTTCAAAAACAATCATAGAGTAGATATTTTACCTCGTAAAAAGAAAAATCAAGAACAAAATATTTGCGTATTTTGCGAAAAAGAACAGAATTTTGAAGACACTTATACAAGAGCATTTTCTCACTACTTTAAAACTCAACCTAAGTTTAAAGTAGCATTTGCAGAAAAAGGATTTATATGTCAAAGACATCTTGATCAGGTTTTAGAAAAAATGACTTCGTCTTCAACAAAAAATGAACTTCTATCTATTGTTAAAAGAAAAATTGATGAGATAATAACTCATCTTGAGAAAATAAAGGAAAAGAATGATTACCGAAACATTCATGAAAACTACACTTCTGAAGAAGTAAAGTCATGGCACATGGCAGTCAGGTTTGTTGCAGGTTCTGAAGATTAGTCAATTTCAACCACTTTTCAAATAACTACAGGGGGGATTTTGATGTGGCTGGAGTTTTCGAAGTGGATGGCAATAGCTCTGTTTGCAGGATTTTTAGCTTACTTTTCTGGTATTTCCATATCACTTGTAGAGATAGTTGTTGGGTTTCTTGCAGGGAATCTGCTGCACCTTAACACAAATCAGTGGATTGATTTTTTAGCTGGTATGGGAAGCATCATATTGACATTTTTATCAGGAGCAGAGATTGATTATGATGTTTTAAAAAACAAGTTCAAAGAGAGCATGTTGATAGGAATCTTTGCATTTTTGATGCCTTTTTTGTTTGCATGGGGAGCGGCATTTTGGATTTTCCACTGGGATATGAGAGCAGCTCAGATTGCAGGAATTGCACTTTCAACCACATCTGTTGCAGTTGTGTATGCTGTGATGATAGAGACAGGTCTCAACACAACAGAGCTTGGCAAGGTTATTCTGGCAGCATGTTTTATAAATGACCTCGGAACAGTTTTAATGCTTGGATTTTTATTTGCTAATTACAACTGGTGGATACTGGTGTTTATAATTGTTATGATAATAGCCACAATTGTAGCAAACAAGTACACAGAACCTTTCTTTAACAAGTTTGGAAATAGAACATATCAACTTGAATTAAAATATCTATTTTTACTAATACTGCTTTGCGGAGGAATAGCAAATCTTTCTAATATGGAAGCAGTACTGCCTGCTTACATCTTGGGACTTGCAATGTCACCATTTTTCGCAAAACAAAAAGATCTTCTCTACAGGCTCAGAGCCATGGTATTTGGACTTTTTACTCCTTTTTACTTTCTAAAAGCTGGTAGCAAGGTAACATTTGGTGTTATCAATTATATCTGGATAGTTTTGGCTTTTCTGATTGTCAAGATGATTGCAAAATATATAGGTGTAAGGCCATTTACAGTAATGTTCAAGTACAGAAAGAAAGAAGGGATTTATACAACCCTTTTGATGTCAACAGGTTTAACTTTTGGTACAATTTCAGCGCTATTTGGTTTGAACAAGGGGATAATAACTCAAAGTCAGTATTCTATTTTAGTGTCTGCTGTAATATTGAGTGCGGTTGTGCCAACAATGATAGCTCAAAAGTTTTTCAATCCTCAGAATAATGAAGAAGTAAATGATAAGGGGGTTTAGAACAATGTATAAAAAGATTGTTGTTGCGTATGATGGGTCTGAACATTCTAAAAAAGGCTTTGAGGTAGCGCTTGAGCTTGCAAAGATGTTCGAATCAAGTATACACATTGTTTCTGTTGCGCATATACCTGATTTTGTGGAGACAAAAGATGAACTGAACGGTATACTAAATGATGCACGTCAGTATTATGAAAAAATACAGCAGCAGGCAATAGAGAGGGCAAAAAGTGAAGGAATTGAAATAAACTGTACAATTGTTCCAGGACATCCTGCAAATGGTGTTGTAAGCTTTGCAGAGAGTATCAAGGCAGACCTTATCATTGTTGGGCAGAGAGGGAGAAGCGGTGTTGCAAGGTATATTGTTGGAAATGTTGCTGAAAACATTGTAAGACACGCACATTGTTCTGTGATGGTGATAAAATGAGGTGATTTAGGATGAGGACTATAGAATATAATGTTGTGCAAGATATGATTAGAAACTTTACTGAGCAAGTCCAAGAGATTTCAAATGAAATTGATTCAGAATCTATTAAGAAGTTAGCAGGAAATATTAAGGAAAAGATTGAAAAGGATGCACTTTATCTGGTTGTATTGGGTCAGTTTAAAAGGGGAAAATCGACGCTTATAAATTACATGCTTGGTGCAAATTTACTACCGACCGGGGTTCTTCCCTTGACCTCAGTAATAACAAAGATTTATTACAGTCCTGAGGTTAAAGTGAATGTAATTTTTGAAAGTGGTGTAAAAAAAGAAATTCCAGTCGATGAGCTTGATCTATATTGCACAGAAAAAGGGAATCCTAAGAATCAAAAAGGTGTGGATACAATTGAGATAGGATATCCGTTTGATTTTTTGAATAAAGATGTTGTGATTGTTGATACACCGGGAATTGGTTCTGTGTATCAGCACAATACAGATGTGACATACAAATTTATTGACAGGTCAGATGCAGTTGTGTTTGTACTATCTGTTGACCCACCAATTACTGAAATTGAAAAACAGTTTCTACTTAAGATTGCTGAAAATGTACACAAAATATTCTTTGTAATTAACAAATCTGATTTGACGAGCAAAAATGAAATAGAAGAGATAGTGAATTTTACAACTAATGTAATCAAGGATATTACAAAGAAAGAAAATATAAATATCTTTCCTCTTTCAGCAAAGATGGCACTTGAAGGCAAGATATCTAAAAATGAAGAAATAATTAGAAAAAGTTACATAAAGAGTTTTGAGGAAGAATTAAAACAATTTTTAAAGGAAGAGAAGGAAAAAGTAAAAATCTTGAGCAACCTAAAAAGTTTAGATGTTTTTTTGGGAGTTTGCAAAGCGTTTTTAGAAAATGATTTGAAACTCAAGCTTATGCCAATAAAACAACTTGAAGAAAATATAGAAAAATTTAGTGAGTTTTTGGATAAGGTAAATCAAAACAAGATTGAAATTTATAAGCTATTTAAAATTGAGATGAATGATATTTTACAAAGTTTTGATGACGAGATGGAGAAAATAAAGAAGGAACTTGTAGTTAAGATAACTAAAAAGATAGATGATTATTATCCATCAATTGCAAGACTTAAAAAAATTGAGCAAAAAGAGCAGCTTGAGAAATATCTTGAGAAGGCTATTGTAGAAGAGTTTGAGCTGTTGAAAAGTGATCTTGAAAAACAAATCGAAAATAAGTATTCAGCCCTTTTGTCGAGGTATTGTGAGAAAATAAATGAGGTAATAAATAGTATCAAGGAAAGGGCAAGACAGCTCTTTTCTATTGATATAGAATACTATGAAGGTTTGCAAAGGCTTGTGGCACAAAGTAAATTTACTTACAAAATAGGCTACGAAGTTGGGGCATTGGAGATTGATCCTGTATACTTTACTTATCTTTTGCCCAAAAAACTTGCTCAAAGGATTATTTTAAAGAGAGTGCTTGACAGGGTTGAAATTGATGTTGATAGGAATATCGGTAGAATCAGGTATGATTTTCTAAGAAGAATGGAAGAAAGTTTTGATGCTTTTAAGATTGATATGGAGGAAAAAATATCCCAGGTTTGTGGCATTATAACCGAGCTTTTGAGAAATTCTAAAGAAGATTTTAATAAGAGCCAAAGTGAGCTGGAAAAGAAGATGCAATCCAATCAAAAGGTGTTGGAGAAAATTACAAAATTAAAGGAAAAAATCTCTCAAATTATTTTCGATTTAACAATATAAAACATTAACTAAATTGAGGTGTTTATTATGGTTAGAATTTCTTTTGAGATTAGTGAAGAAAGCTTAGAAGAGATTAAAGAGTTGATAAAAGATTTTGAAAAAGATTCGTACACCGAAGAGGATGCTTATCGTGCTATTTTTGAAATGGGGATAAAGGCATATCAATTACAACAAAGTAATTCTGAAGAAGATGATTTAAGAAGGCAACTTCTTATGCTTTCTTCACAGTATTCAGTTATTAAATTTAAAAATTTTCAATTAGAAAAAGAAAATAAGTTACTTGAAATGAGTTTAAATGGCTGTGAAGCAGAAAATAGATTCCTAAAAAAACTTTTGGGTTTTAAGGAATGAAGAAAGATGAGATATGTGTGTCCTGAATGCTTTAATTGAACATATTTAGATTCTTTTTTAATAGGCATATGTGCCCCTGCTGATAGATGGGGTAGCAAAAGAACAAATGAGAAGTTAATATTGTTATACGCTGACAAGGTTATATTTTTTGAGAGGGTAAAAAATAAAGTGGAAGCTGTTTTGTATCCTATTCAAAATATAAGTTATATTGAAAATGGTTCTATATTATTATATTCATGGATAAAAATAGGCGGGGTTGTAAATGGTGAAACAAAATCATTTGTTGTTGAGTACAATACTGTTGTTGATGATATGTTTAAAGCTGTAATTGATAAACTCAGAACATCCCTCTTCTAATATTCATCTCTTTTATTTTTAGATTGACTACAAATTTTTCAAAGTTTATACTTTTAAAAAGAGAATATGTTTTTATCTTTAAGAATAAGTCACTTGTTAAGATAGAGAATAATTTATAAAATTCCAGAAGAAAGGACTGAAAGAAGTGGAAGTCAGAACAAGATTTGCACCAAGTCCAACAGGGCATCTTCACATAGGAGGTGCAAGAACAGCACTTTTCAACTACCTTTTTGCCAAAAGATATGGTGGAAAGTTTATATTAAGGATAGAAGATACAGATCTAGAAAGATCATCTATTGAGTCTGAAAAGGTTATCATCGAAAGCTTGAGATGGCTTGGGATTGAGTGGGACGAAGGAGTTGAGGTAGGAGGACCTCATGGACCTTATAGATCAACAGAAAGAGTGGACATTTACAAAAAATATGTTGACGTCTTATTTGAAAAAGGATATGCATATCATTGCTACTGCAGTGAAGAAGAACTTGAGGCTCAGCGTCAGCAGCTTCTGAGTCAGGGACAGATGCCAAGATATCTTGGCAAGTGCAGGAATTTAACAGAAGAGCAAAAAAGAAGATTTGAGCAGGAGGGGAGAAAACCAACCGTCAGGTTTAAAGTGCCAGAAGGTGTTAAGATAATTGTTCATGACCTTGTGCGTGGAGATGTAGAGTTTATGTCAGATGATATAGGCGACTTTGTAATTGTCAAGTCTGATGGAATTCCAACATACAACTTTGCAGTTGTAATAGACGACCATTTGATGAAGATTTCGCATGTTATAAGAGGTGAGGAGCATCTTTCAAACACTCCGCGCCAGATTCTAATTTACAATGCTCTTGACTTCAATCTTCCGCAGTTTGCTCATGTGTCTTTGATTTTAGGGAAAGACAGAACAAAGATGTCAAAGCGCCATGGTTCTACTTGGGTTGAACAGTACAAAGAACAAGGGTATTTAAAAGAAGGGCTTATAAACTTTTTGGCATTGCTTGGCTGGTCACCACCAGAGGATAAAGAAATATTTGATATGGATTATCTGATTAAGAATTTTTCACTGGACAGGGTTTCCAAAAACCCTGCAATATTTGACATTGATAAGCTAAACTATATAAACTCCCAGCACATTAAGCTAAAATCACTGGATGAACTTACTCAAATGTGCATTCCATATCTTATTGAAGCAGGGTATGTTACTCAAAAAGATGCAGAAGAAAAGTTTGAATGGCTAAAGAAAATAGTAAAATCTGTGTATGAGGGACTGGATTATCTATCTCAGATTAAAGATAAGGTAGATATCTTCTTTAATAATGAAGTCAAAATAGAAGAAGATGAAGCCAAAGAGGTATTAAAATGGGAGCATGTAAAGCATTTGATAAGTGTATTCGAAGATAAGATAAAAAATGTGGAAAATCTCAATTCAGATAGTATAAAAATGCTTTTCAAAGAGATTCAAAAAGAGACAGGTTACAAGGGCAAAAACTTATTTATGCCGATAAGAGTTGTGTTGACCGGCAAAACTCACGGACCTGAGCTTGTGGAGATAATAGAGATTGTAGGGAAAGAAAACATACTAAAACGATTGGAATTCTTCAAAACGTGGTATAATTAAATTAAGAATTCTTATGGATTTGCAAAGGAGTTTTTGAGAGTATGTTTAGATTTTTCAGAATGATCAAAGAAGAGATGGATGTTATCATGGAAAAGGACCCGGCTTGCAAGAGCAGGCTGGAAACTCTTTTGTATCCAAGCCTGTGGGCTATTATATACCACAGAATAGCTCACTGGTTTTACAACCGCAGGATGTACTTCATTGCAAGGTGGATTTCCCAGCGTGCAAGGCACAAAACTGGTATTGAGATACATCCCGGTGCCAAGATTGGTCGAAGGGTATTTATAGACCATGGCATGGGTGTTGTGATTGGTGAAACAGCTGAGATTGGCGACGATGTTCTGATTTATCAGGGCGTGACATTGGGCGGCACAGGAAAAGAAAAAGGCAAGCGCCATCCAACAATTGGAAACAACGTCTTAATTGGTGCTGGTGCAAAGGTTTTAGGACCATTCAAAGTAGGAGATAATACCAAAATTGGTGCAAATGCAGTTGTTCTTCGCGAGGTTGAAGAGAACTCAACTGTGGTTGGTGTGCCAGGAAGAGTTGTCAGAAAAGAGAAAAAGGAAAAGCCAACTGTTGAAGAACAGCTTGACCAGATAAGATTTCCCGACCCGCTTGCAATGCAGATTTGCAGCCTTGAAGCCAAGATAGAAGCTTTGGAGAAAAAACTTGCCGAGTATGAAAGGAGATTAAAAGAGTATGAAACTTTACAACACTCTCAGCCAGACCAAGGAAGAGTTTGAACCTCTTGAGAAAAACAAAGTAAAGATGTATGTGTGCGGTCCGACTGTATATGATTTTATTCATATCGGCAATGCAAGACCTTTGATTGTATTTGATACTTTGAGACGATATTTTGAATACAAAGGATATGAGGTAATATACATCCAAAACTTCACTGATATTGAAGACAAGATGATAAACAGAGCAAACAAAGAGGGGATAACCGTATTTGAACTTGCTGAAAGGTTTATAAAAGAATACTACAAAGACGCAGACAGGCTCAATGTAAAAAGAGCAACCAAAAATCCAAGAGCAACAGAAGAAATCCCTGATATGATAGTCTTGATACAAAAGTTGATTGACAAAGGCTATGCATATGTGGTTGATGGTGACGTGTATTTTAGAACAAGAAAGTTTGCCGAATATGGTAAACTTTCTCACAAGAATATTGAAGAACTGGTGGCTGGTGCGCGGGTTGATCTGAGCGAAAAGAAAGAAGATCCGCTTGATTTTGCTTTGTGGAAGGCTAAAAAAGAAGGTGAGCCGGCGTGGTTCTCACCATGGGGTGAGGGAAGACCTGGCTGGCATATAGAGTGTTCTGTTATGGCAATGAAATACCTTGGCGAGACCATTGACATTCATGCAGGTGGACAGGATTTAATCTTTCCTCACCATGAAAATGAGATTGCACAAAGTGAAGCAGCGACAGGAAAACCTTTTGCACGTTTTTGGATTCACAATGGGTATGTTAATATAAACAATGAAAAAATGTCAAAGTCGTTGGGAAACTTCTTTACTGTGAGAGAAATCATTGAAAAGTACCATCCAGAAGCTCTGAGGCTTTTCATGCTTCAGGCGCACTATAGAAAGCCTCTGAACTTTTCTCTTGATTTGATTGAACAGGCAGAGGTGGCACTCAAAAGAATTTATACCTGCTACGAAAATCTTGAGTTTTTGATTCAAAATGAAACTTCTTCATCTGAAAATAATGATAAGCTAAAAACTGTGATTGAACAGCTTAAAGCAAAATTTATAGAGGCAATGGAAGATGATTTGAATACTGCCGAGGCAACAGGGTATTTGTTCGAAATGGTAAGGGAAATCAATACACATGCTAACTTTTGTTCAAAAGAAACTTTGACTTTTGCTAAAGATGTATTAAAAGAACTTTGCAGTATACTGGGAATTTTAGAGCAATATAGCTCAAAAGAAGAGTATGTGCCACAGGAGATTTTAGATATGGTTGAGAAAAGAAATCAGGCACGAAAGTTAAAGAACTTTGCCGAAGCCGACAGAATAAGAGATGAGCTCAAGAGCTTGGGATATATTGTTCTTGACACCCCTCAGGGGACAAAGATTGAGAGAATAAAATAAAACCGGGCAAAAGCCCGGTTTTTTTATAAATCTTTCAAAATTCCTGTGTATATTATTTTAGATGATTTTCCAAAAAAGATAATATAATATATCTCCTTTTTTGAAGTGATGTAACTAAAAAAATTACATGGACTTTCACACATACGCAAATATTTGTCTATCAAGACTTTATCTGTTATCTTTTTTCCAGTTTTTATTTTCGCTAAATTTGGGTTACCCACCAAGGTATTTCTCAGTTTATCTGGATTGTTTGACTTTCCTATGAGAGCATAACTTATCTCATCTGGCATAATACGAGCAAATCTAATATATCCTTTTTTAGCCAGCCATTTTTCTAACTTTGTAAAGCTTTTTTCAAATGGTATCACAATTTTTGAAAATGGAATTTTGCCATGGTAAATGGGTGTTTTCAAGTCAATTTCGATGTCACCCCACTGGTCTTTTGTATTGTTTATCATATCCTCAAATTTCTTATTGTATATCTCTTCTTTTAAAACCTCTAATAGTTCAGGTATATCAGAGGATTTAACAAGAGTTTTTAAAGAATTATCTTGTATTGAAGAATAGTTACTGTATTTACTCAATAATACTGATTGAACATTTATAGGCGATACCTTAAAAATTTCGTAAAGGTTATATTTAAAAGTATGATTTTCATAAAGAGGTTTTAAATAATGAGAAAATTTTTGAATATCAACAGAATATTCTCTTTGTATCTTTTTCCCGTTTTTCAAGTTATAGCTTATATAAAGAGTAGTTTTGTATGGAGAATTTGAATCTTTTTCCTTTACAATTTCCTGTTTTTGTTTAATAATCTGCTTATGAATGTTTATAACCATTTTTACTATTTTGGGGTCTTCAAAAGTACTTATATCTTCAGAGTGATTTCCTATAAAAAAGTATTCTTTAAAAACCACACTTTTTATTTCCTTTTCCTGCGGAACGTACTTTTCAAATCCGAACAGGTCCAGTTTTATCATCCCTATTGCTAAGAACAAAAATATTACAAAATAGCTATATCTCAAAAGAGATTTATTGAAAACATTGACTTTTTTGTTCAGAATCATTTCAGCAATTAAAAAGCATACAAAAGAAATGATCAAATATCCTGATATTGCCAACCAGAAAGATTTTCCTTGTCCAATGTAAGGCAAATAAAGTCCTACTAAAAGTGCGCCGCACAGAGCAGCTCCATATCTGAAGATGTGTTTGAAAAACTCAAATACTATGGATTGCCCGGCATTTTCAATTTTACGAAAATTGTATAATATGCTACCGAGGACAATCAAAAAAATGGCAATACTAAAGAAGCCGGTATATTCAACAGGCTTTAGTGGAGAAGAAGGTGATACAGGTGTAAACATTATTAAAAGAGGATTTATTTTTTCAACGACAGCGCTATTTGGTGAGGGATAATAGCCAAATAACCAGTTTTTGAGATTTAAAATGGAGGTATAATATAAAAATGATGGCAGCATAAGTACAACAAAGCTCAAGAAAATTTGGACAAAGGGTGTGCCTGTGATAATTGCACAGCAAGTTGCAATTGAAAAAAACAAACTTGCGACGGCAGTTGTATTTAAGCCCCAGAAGAATATCTCTTTTAACTGTATTTCAAATTTGTCTAACAGATTTAACTTTAATATTAATAAAATTACTGTATTAAGTATAATAGGTAGCAAAAGTAATAAAAAAGAAGCTAAGATGTTGGAGATGTAAAGTGTTATTCGCTTTGGAGGAAGACTATGAAGCTGATCTGCGGCATCTTTTGAATGAAGATAATTAAATACAAATGCACTAAGAGCAAAACAAATAAGTAAACTCACAAAAATACAGTATCCCTGATTTCTTGTTACAGTGTACTTAGAAACTATATAACTGTCGGGGTATTTTGAAATTAAAGGCAAATCGAATAGAATAATAGAAAATGGAATTACTGATAAAGCTAAAAAGTATATAACTCCTACAAACCAAAATCTTTTAAGAGTAACAAAAAGTAATTTTTTATTAATCCATGATTTGGGTAAGCTCATCTTTCAACCCTCCCATTTCGTAAATAAATATTTCCTCGAGCGAAAGGGGTAAAATATCAAGTAACACCGGCTCAAAATCTTTTAATGTATCTAAAATTTCTTCTCTGTTGCCTTTCACAATGATTACCTCAATATTACTTTTTTTAGAGTAAGAGATTACCTTGAATCTATTCAAACTTTCAGGTAGAAAATTCTTTTTGAACACAGCTTGAATTTTGCAAGTATCTAATTTTAACTCTTCTATATTGCTGCAAAGCAAAATTTTCCCTTCATGAAGAATTGCAATAGTATCGCAGAAATCTTCAAGTTCTCTTAAATTGTGAGATGATATAATTACTGATGCACTTCTATCTGCAACATCTTCTATTAAAAGCTTTTTTACACTCTGCCTTATAACAGGATCAAGACCATCAAAAGGTTCATCCAGTACAAGCAATTCTGGACGTGAAGAGAGAGCAAAAAGGATTGCACATTGTTTTTGCATACCTTTTGAGAATTTTGAGATTCTTTTTTTCAGTGGAAGATTAAAAATCTTCAGAAGATTTTCAAAGTGGCGGCTGTCCCAGGTATTATAAATTCCTTTATAGAAATTTGCCATATTGTAAATTGAAAAGTTTCTAAAAAAGTAGGGATTGTCTGGTACAAAAAATATTTTTGACTTTACTTGCGGATTTTCAAAAACAGGTTCACCATTACAAAAAACAGAACCGCTATCTGCTTTGTATACCCCTGTCAGAATTTTTAACAAGGTAGTTTTACCAGCACCATTTCTTCCAACAATACCAAAAATAGAACCTCTTTGAATTTTTATAGTTACTCCCTTTAATGCCTCAGTCTCGTCAAACCTTTTACAAACATTTTCTACCTTTATCAAGATTTATCGCCTCCTGATAGCTTCTTTTCAATTTCTTCAATAATTTTGATAAGTTCGTTCTTTGAGATACCAATAAAAAGTGCCTCAAAAACAATTTTTTTGAACTGAGATTTTATCTTTTCTTCTTTTTCAGCTTTTATCTTTGATTTTACAGGTGCGACAAAGTTTCCTTTGCCAGGAATTGAGTAAATATAACCTTCTCTTTCGAGCTCTTGATATGCTTTTTGGATTGTATTTGGATTGATTGTGAGTTCTTTCGAAAGAGACCTCACCGATGGAAGTTGTTCATTTTCTTTCAAAACCTCCTTTAAGATTAGTTCTTTTATCCTTTCCACAAGCTGTTTGTAGATGGGTACTCTGCTCTTCCAGTCAATTTCAAACATTTACTTCACCACTTTTCTGTATTAACTGTACTATCAGTATTAATACAGTTATATTATAAATGATTTTTTGAAATGTGTAAAGCTTTTTGTAGAAACTTTTTGAAAGTATTGTAGCTTGAAGGGCAGTTTGATAAAATTAGAAGAAAAAGAATATTTCAAAGTCAGACAAGATTCGAAGATCACCATTTAAAACTTAGGTAAGAGGAGTCAAATGAAAATGTTAAGATATCTCTATATAGCTTTTAGTTCAATTTCAATATACCTGTTTATCATCTTTGCCATCAGGCTGTTTGGCAAAAAAGATGTTTCGCAACTCTCAATTAGCGATTTAGTTTTTGTCCTGCTTCTTAGCAATTCTGTGCAAAATGCCATGGTGGGAGCAGATTCGAGTCTGGCAGGCGGGCTTGTTGCTGCAACCTCATTGTTTGTTGTAAACTATATTATAAAGCTCATTGTGTACAGGTTTCCAAAGATAGAACGTTTGATTGAGGGAGAGCCTCTATTATTGGTGTATAAAGGAAAAATCAATGAAAAAAATTTAGCTAAAGCAAAGATTACAAAAGATGAGCTGCTTGAGACAGTGAGAGAGCACGGTGTTGCTTCACTTGACGATGTTGAGCTTGCTGTTTTTGAGATGGATGGCAATATCAGCATTATCTCTGAAAGAGCTGAAAGTGAGTATGTTAAAAAGAAAATACCAGTGAGAATAAAAAGGAGAGAATAAGATATTTTACCTATTCTCTCCATGGCTGTTTTTCAAAAGGAATATAGTTTTTTTCATCAACGTTAAGTAAATATACATATGTCCACGCTCTGAGAACTTCAACTCCATTTAAAATGACTTCAACCACTTGCCGCTTGTAAAGCTTACCTTCATCTTCAAAGTTGTCTATTTCCTTTATTGTTTTTTCATCAACCTCATATACTTCTCCTGCCACTTTTGCATCTTTTTTTGGTACAATTGCCGGATACCAGCTAACTTTGTAAAGTCCATAGCCTTCTAAAACTGCTTTTCCAACAAGTTTGCAGCCATTTAAAAGATGATTGTGACTGTTATGAGAAAGAAGGCTGCCATAAACAAAAAGATACATAATTTGTCACCTCACAGCACATTTAAAAAGTAAATTTTTTCTTTTACTTTGGTTGTCCATCTTCACTGATATCACAAACTTCATCATTGCAAAGGCAATATTTTAGTTTATATCCAAAATAATCATGCTTATCAGCCCAGTCGCACATCATATCCAAAATTGGCAAGACTTCTTTTCCTTTTTCAGTTAGGCTGTACTCTACTTTCACAGGAACTTCAGGATATACTTTTCGCTGGACAAGACCATGCTCTTCGAGTTCGCGAAGCTGTTTTGTTAAAATTCTGTGAGTGATATCTGGAATTAAGTGTTGCAGCTGAGCAAATCTGAGAGTACCATATTCGCCCAAATACCAAAGGATAAGAGGTTTCCATTTTCCACCTATTACCTCGAATGCTACTTCTATTTCGCATGTTGCTTCTTTGACCTTTTGTCTTTGAGCCATAACGCAAAACACCTTCCTTTAGTATCATCTATGATACTTTATATCCAAAAAGTGCACTCTTGTAACCGATGACAAAAATATTATACTAAACTTAAAGAAATTTTACTTTATAAAGTTTTAAATTGTATTCTGGAGGTAAAAAACATGGAAAATTTAGTATTCAATTACTTTATGCCCACTAAAATTTTGTTTGGTCCAGGAAGTTTGGATAGACTCAAAGATGAAAACTTGCCAGGTAAGAAAGCTTTAATTGTAATCTCTGCCGGAGCTTCTATGAAAAAGTATGGATATTTGGACAGACTCACAGCGATATTAAAAGAAAAAGGGATTGATTATGTTGTCTTTGACAAGATTTTGCCAAATCCAATAAAGAAGCATGTTATGGAAGGTGCAGGGTTAGCAAGGCAAGAAGGTTGCGATTTTGTAATTGGACTTGGTGGTGGAAGCAGTATCGACTCTGCAAAAAGCATAGCTCTTATGGCCAAAAATGATGGTGATTACTGGGATTATATTGTCGGTGGAAGCGGTAAAGGGAAATTCCCATCAGGTGGAGCACTTCCAATTGTTGCAATAACAACAACAGCTGGAACTGGAACAGAAGCTGACCCATGGACTGTTATCACAAATGAAGAGACAAATGAAAAGATTGGTTATGGAAATCAGTATACATTTCCAACACTTTCAGTTGTTGACCCGGAACTTATGTTGAGTGTGCCACCGCACCTGACAGCATACCAAGGGTTTGATACTTTCTTCCATGCAGTTGAAGGTTTCATTGCAAAGATTGCAACGCCAATAAGTGATATGTTTGCACTAAAGAGTGTTGAGCTTATTGCAAAGTATTTGCCGGTCTGTGTAAAAGATGGAAACAATCTTGAAGCAAGGACATATGTAGCTCTTGCAAACACTTTAGCAGGATTTGTAGAATCCACTTCCAGCTGTACCTCAGAGCATTCAATGGAACATGCACTCTCTGCATTTTACCCTGATTTACCACACGGTGCAGGGCTTATAATGCTATCTGAAGCATACCATACATTCTTTGCATCAAAAGTGCCTCAAAAGTATGTCCAGCTTGCAAAAGCAATGGGTGTTGATGTAGATTCTTTGCCAGAGGATGAAAGACCATTTGCATTTGTCAAAGCAATGAAAAAGCTTCAGGGAGAGTGTGGTGTTGGGAATTTAAAGATGTCTGACTATGGAATTAAAGAGGATGAGATTGAAAAGTTTGCTGACAACGCTATAAAAACAATGGGTGGGCTTTTCGAGGTTGACCCATATAAGCTGAGCTTTGAGGAAACTGTACAGATAATGAAAAATGCATATAAGTAAACGCTAGAAAACAAAATAAAAATGGGCTATTTTTAGGTAACTTTAAAAAGACCTAAGAATAGCCCATTTTGATTTCTTTTTAATCCTCCTCCAACACCTTCCACAAAGGCTTATTCTTTTTCTTCAAAACCACATAATCATCTTTTAACTGCAGGGGCATGACAGAGACAACTATGTGTTTGTGTTTTAATAGCTCTTTTTCTATAAACAGCCATGTATGGTTGTGCAAAATCTTTTGCCACCAGCGCTGTACAGTAAATTTGGGTATGATGACTGTTATCATGTCGCCCTTTTGATAGTTGTACTCTTCTGACTTTATATACTCTAAAAGCGGTTCTAATATTTTTCTATAAGGAGAATATCTTATTACAAGAGGGATGGAGCAGTTGAGCATTTTATATCTTTCCCGAAGTTTTTTAGCCTGTTCTTCATTTATTGATACATTAAAAGCTATGACATTGTCTGAAATTGTTTTTGCAAACCTCAAAGCACGAATGCTTGCCTTGTTTAAACTTTCGATAGGAACAATAACCCTGTTTCTATATATATTGTGTTCAACATCCAAAAGCTCTTTGTCTTCAGGCGTTACTCTTAACTGGTCGGCAACGGCAATATAATGAAGCTTTACCTTTATCATTGCAAAGACAAGTAGAGGAATTAAAAGAACAACAATCCACGCACCTTCTCTGAACTTGGTTATTGCAATTATTATGACAACAACAAAAGTTGTGAGGGCTCCAAAACCGTTTATAAAAGCTTTTATATGCCAATAACTACCTTTGTTCTTAAGCCATCTTACGAACATTCCTAATTGAGATAGTGTAAATGATATAAAAACACCAATGGCATAGAGACCAATCAGGGCTGTTACATTACCGTTGAAAACCAAAATTAAAATTGCTGAAACTGCAGCAAGGATGATTATTCCATTCGAGTATGATAACTTATCCCCTTTCATGCTCAACTGCCTTGGCACAAACTCCTCTTTTGCCATAACTGCAACCAACATTGGAAAGCCAGAAAAAGCTGTATTTGCTGCAAACACGAGGATTATAAATGTTGTAGCAGCAACAACATAATACATAAAGGTTTTTCCAAACACTTGCCCAGCCATTAAAACAAGCATTGCACCTTCTGTGGGGACAACATGGTAATGTGTTGCTAAAAGCGTAGTCCCGCCAAAAAGCACGAATATTATAAGAGATAGTAGTAACAAAACAGTCTTTGCATGTTTTGTTGCTGGCTCTTTAAAGTTAGGCACAGCATTTGACACAGCTTCAACACCGGTGAGAGCAGTACATCCACTCCCAAAAGCCTTTAAAAGTAAAATCAGTGTTACAGGATGTGTTGGATAATTTATCTTTGGCTCTGGCGGAACATACCCCATCTTTAGCTTTACATACCCGGCTATGATTAGTGCTAAAATTGAAAACATAAAAGCATAAGCAGGTATTCCAAATATTCTGGATGACTCTCTTATTCCCCTTAAATTTCCAATCATTAGAAATAAAACTAAAAATAAACACAGTGCTATCTTATAGGGCTTTAAAAATTCAAGTGCAGTTACAATCTGATCAACACCCGAAGATATAGAAACTGCTACAGTCAAGATGTAATCAACAGACAAAGCTGCGCCTGCCACAATACCTGCTAAAACGCCAAGATTGTCCTTTGCAACAATGAAAGCACCGCCGCCATTTGGATAATTGTCAATAGTTTGCCTGTAAGAGAGCATTAAAATAAAAAGCAGGATGATTATGGCTGATGTTACAATCTGTATTTCTTTAAAAGCAAGAAAGCCAATTGCGGGAAGCAGAACAAAAAGTATCTCTTGCCCTGCGTATGCAACAGATGATATAGCATCACTTGACAAAATTGGCAATCCCCATAAAACACCATATTTTTCTGTTTTCTCTGCTTCATTTGGCAAAGGTTTTCCAATAAGGATTCTTTTTAGCTTTTCAAACAAGTCAAAACTCCCCCTCTGATTAGTTGATTTAAGTTATTTTCACATGATTACAAAATTATATTCCCCTAAAAGTTTTAATTCAATATGCTATTTTGATGTTTTATAGGTGCTAAAATATACAAGTTGTAGAGATTATGCACTAAAAATTAGGTTGTCAAGAAAATAGCTTAAGAAGCTTTATTTTTCTGAGACTTTTATAATTTAAGCCCAAAAAAAGGTAATAAAAATATGTACAAAATTAAGAACAATAAATTATAGAAAATATACATATTGAAGTGCAAAAATAAATTTTTCAAAAACTTAACAAGGATATTCTTATTTGATAAAATTGAGAAATAAATCATATTTCAAAGGAGGGGAGAATTCCTTGAAAAAGAGCAAAAGTGTTATGTACAAAATATTGAGTGAATGGATGACTTTTCGCAAAAGAATGATATTGGAAGTAAAAGACCTATACATAATCATAATTACGAATCAGGTGAAAGGTTAAATCAGATTTTTTCCACCAAGATTATTGTTTTTTTTCAACTTGAAAAAGTAAGAGTAATGTCAGAAAATAAAGATAAAGAATAAAATTAAATACATAGGTGGTGGGAAAATATGACTGAAAATCCTTTCACAACTTCTTTGAAATCCCCAGAAATAAAAGATGTCACTATCAAAGACCCGTTCTGGGGAAGGTATGTAGATCTCGTTCGCTATGTAGTTGTGCCATATCAGTGGGAAATTTTAAACGACTTAGTTGATATTCCTATCAAGAGCCATGCAATGAAGAATTTCAAAATAGCAGCGGGTCTTGAAAATGGGGAATTTGAAGGATTTGTTTTTCAAGATAGCGATGTTGCAAAATGGCTTGAAGCAGCTTCATACGTCCTTGAAAAGTATCCAAACCCTGATTTGGAAAAGAAGGTTGACAAGGTTATAGAGCTGATTGGCAAGGCTCAGTGGGAAGATGGATACCTCAATACATATTTTACCATCAAAGAAAAGGGTAAAAGGTGGACCAATTTGGAAGAGTGTCATGAGCTTTACACTGCGGGACACATGATAGAAGCCGGTGTTGCACATTTTTTGGCAACTGGCAAAACAAGCCTTTTGGAGATTGTAAAAAAGCTTGCAGATTTGTTCAAAAGAATATTACAAAAGTTAGGTAAGACAATATGTTTTGTAAATTGGACAAAAAAGAAAAAACTGCCACATCTTTCTATGATATCAATCATGTGGCAGTCTTGCTTCTTTATTTGTATATTCCATTTATTTAATCTGCTGCATTTTAACAACAAAGTTTTCAATTAACTTTAAAAGACCGACTATGTCTACCTGACTGGACTGTTGTTTTATCATATTTTGAGATATTTGTGGGAACTTGACCTCATTTCCTGTCAAAATGTTTGTTATTTCAATTCTTGATGAAATTCCGCTACCTGCTGCAGATGAATTTTTAATTATTATCTTTATAACTTTTCCTGTCTTTTCGTCAACATAAAAGCTTATTTTATAATCATCCAATTTTATTGAGCTAATAAACTTGGAAAGATTGCTTTCAATCTGTTTTGAAATTTCACTTGATGATAGATTATTTACATCGATGTTTAAAGAACTCAAAGCCTTCTTTTCATCGTCTGTTAACGATTTTAAATAGATATCAAGCATACCCTTAAGCTGAGAAATTACAGATTTTGAAGCAGAAGATAAAAATTCTTTTAATGCAGGTTCCAAAACCTTACCTGGAAGGTTTGCACTAAGTTGCCAGCAGTTTATCTTATTAGAACCGACAGATGTTGTTGTTCTGTATGCGCTTTTTACAATCGAGGATGATTGAGAATTTAGGTAGTTCAATATGGTTTGGTAAAATTTGCTCATAGGTTGGGAAATTGTGATGTCAAGCATATTAATACTCATCCAGAGAGAAGCTGGTATAGTGCCAAGAATGTATTTATTATCCTTTGGATCTAAAGTATAAGTATTTTGCCCATTTAAAAAGACTGTTTGATTTGCATTGTCTTTTTTAGTCTGAACAAAAAACTTTTTGTTTTTCCTGTCAAAAGCAACTTTATAGATATTTGTCCGATTAACAATAAGATTTAAACCATATCCGACTGACTTTTGTCCGGTTGAAGTGGTGATTATGTCACACGAAAGAGGAGAGTCAGGATTTAGAATTTTTGAAAGTTCTGCTTTGAAAGTTTTTTCTAACAAAGATGCTTGGGTTTGCTGGCTTGATACAGCAAAAATTGAAGATGATAGCAAAAAAGTTATAAAACAAATTGTAACAATAGCCGAAATTACCCTCACCAAACTTTTCATTTTTTGCACCTCCAGGGATTTTGAATGGATGAAATCCTATATATATTATATCACTCTTCAAAAAAAATGACTATCAGTTTTGTTTTTTCTCATCTTTTTTTTTTCTTTGAAATTTTATTTCTAACTGTCTGGGCACTTATTTCAGTGGATTTGATGCCCTGGCAAGTTCTTTTAAAACACCTGCAAAAGATTTATGAACTTTAAAAAGGCTTCTAATCTTTTCTTCGTAGTGCTGACTGAGACGCTGATAACTATCAATTCCTAAAAATTTATCCACAAGGTATGAATACTCTCCTGTTTGTTTGTGTTGATAATAACGCCTTTTGTAAACAACAACAGCATGTGGCATTAGAATTGTTCTATAGTCTCTTTTGATATTTCTCCAGTTTTCTTTTACTTCTTCAGATTCCTTAATTTTGTCGTCAAGCTTTTCAATTGAATATACAAGAATTTCAATAAGAAGGTTGTAGAGAGTTTTGCTCACCTCTTCAGCAAACTTATCCAAATCTTTCTGGCACTCAAGCATTCCTGGTGCCTCTTGCAAAAGTTTTTTGAACTTTTCCACAAGTATTATTTCTTTTTCATTAATTTCATGCATATATCAAACCCCCATTTCAAAACAATCTAATAGTTCAAGGTTAGTATAACAGCCACAGAGGGTTAAAAAGCCCTGTTAAATGGACACCTACAAAAATTTTGCTATATGACTTCAAGTATACAGAGCAGGCAAAATGGTTTTTCATTAAGGGTAAAACTCAAAGATGACAGATAGATTTTTATTTGTTGTACTATCCTATATGAAAAAGATGAACCTTTTAAAATAGCTGGTACATTTGAAGATGTAACTCCACATGTTGCAAGTGATTTGAGATTGAATAGATATGTAGAACTGGAATAATCAAAACCATATTATTACATTTATACAAAAAAAAAAAGTTTACAGAAGCTCAGAAAAAGGGTATATATAAAGATGAGAAATAATTTTAAATAAAATGTCAACAAAAATTTTTGTAGGTGGGGAGGATTGTATATGGAAAAGAAGCTTTTAAAGAATGATCTTACTGCAACAAAGAAAGTTGAAAGCAAAAAGCAAGCTGAGGAAAAGGCAAAAACAAAGGTACTTCTTCGTCAGCAGCAGCTTTCAGAAAGACTTGCAGCGGCAGCATCTGAGCTTATGGCGGGGATTGAACAGTCAACTGCAGCGGTTGAAGAGCTCAATAAAAATGTTGAACAACTTGCTGCAGCGGCAGAGGAGACAGCAGCTTCTGTTGAAGAGGCAAAAACTGCAACAGATGAGATTAAAAAATCAGCAAATACAGTATTTCAAAACGCAATTGACCTTGTTGACAAAGCAAAGACACTAAATATCTCTGTTATGGATACAACAAGAAAAATTCAAGAGATAATTGAAGAGGTAAAACTTTCTGCCTACAAAAAACTTCAGGCAAGTGAGTTCATGAAACAGCTAAATGAATCTGCGAGAGATATAAATAATATTGTAATTTCAGTTGGCAAGATTGCTGACCAGATAAATCTTTTGGCTTTAAATGCTGCGATCGAAGCTGCAAGAGCTGGTGAGTATGGACGAGGCTTTGCAGTTGTTGCCGATGAGATAAGAAACCTGGCTGAAGTGGTTGAAAAGCTGACAGACGGTGTTAGAAAAAATGTTGCCAAGATAAATGAGGAGATTCAGAACATTGACAAAGAGATAAAAGAGTCTGTAGAGTATGAAAATGCAAAAGCGGCAGTTGGTGAGGGAATTCTTTCTAAACTTTCGCAGACAACAAAGATTTTTGAAAAAGTTTTAGCAAGTGCAAATGAAATACAAAAATCTTCACAGAGGACTTCGAATTCTATGGACGAGTTTTTAAAACTTATGACAAACATTGCGTCTGCATCAGAGCAAATAGGAGCGGCAATAGAAGAAATTAGCCAGACAGTAAACGAACAGGTTAAAGCCTACAAGATTGCAAGTGAGAAGACAGAAGATTTGAACCAGCTGGCAGAAGAGATGAGAGTTTCAACTGCTGTAGAAAAAGATGCAACAAAAATTTCAGCATCTTCTGATGAACTTTCATCTGCAGTTGAGGAGATTTCTCAGTCTTTAACCCAGATAGCAGAGGCATTTTCTCAGGTTGAGACAGGTTCAAAAATTCAGGTTGAAAATTCTAATCTTGCCAGGAACAGCATAAACGAAATAGTAGCAGAATCAAGGAAAAATAAGGATCTTTCAAATGAGCTAAATGACATTATCAATACATTTAATGACCAGATGAGTGATGTAATTGAAAAAACTGTTAGTCTCATATCTGACTTAGCTAAGGTCTTAGAGTCAAATAGTAAGGTATTGCAGTTTGTTGAGAGTTTGGATGGTTATATTGCTGATTTAGAAAAACTCATAGAACAGATATCTCTTGTGACTGTTCAGACCAATATGCTTTCAGTAAACGGTTCAATTGAAGCGGCAAGAGCTGGTGAGTATGGAAGAGGATTTTCTGTTGTTGCCAACGATGTTAGAAACTTAGCATATGAATCTTCTGAAAATGCTCAGAAGATGAAAGATATCGTAAAGAGCACGCAGAGAAAAGTTTTGAGATTTACAGGCGATATAGAGAATTTGACCCTTTCGACCTCAAACATGGTAGACAGGTCAAAGCGAGACATAGAGGTTTTAAACCAAACAAAGGATATGATAAGAGACATGAAACAGGCAACAAACGCTATAAACATGGAGATATTACAGATTCAATCTGCTTTAGAGCAGCTTACAAAGGGAATAGAAAATATATCAGCTGCAGCTCAAGAGAACCTTGCATCGCTTGAAGAAGCAACAAGAGCTGTGAATGAACAAAGACTTGGAGCAGATGAGCTACTTTCGGCTATACAAGATGTTGCAAGCTTGGCTGAAGAAATCTTAGCCATGTAGTGAAAGGATGATAAAAGATGAGCAAGATAGGAACGCTTGATTTGAATGTTATAATCTTTCAAATAGGTAAGCAGAATTTTGCATTTAGCCTTGACAATGTAAAAGAAATCATAAAAGTTCCATCTATCACTCCGGTTCCACTTGCCAAAAGTCATGTAGCAGGGCTTATAAATTTAAGAGGTGAGGTTATTCCTGTTTTAAATTTAAGGGAGAAGTATAAAATAGAAAGTTACCTCAAAAGTGAAGATGCAAGGATAATTATTATAGAAAAAAATGGGTTTAAGCTTGGTGTTCTGGTTGACAAGGTTTTAAATATTAGCAGTATAGAGCAGGCACAGATGAATGAGTGCAAAATTACAACCCTTGAAGAAGTAAAAGCTGTTATAAAGCAGAAAGAAGGGGATAAGCTAATTACATTTATAGACAGTGACAAAATTGTTGAAGAGAGCCTTGCACTTTCTGTTTTTCAAAAGATTAATATAGAATCAACCACTTCAAAGGTGGATGAGAGCGAACAAAAATTATCTAAGCAAGAAAGATATATCTTAGTTCAAATAGATGATCAGAACTATGCCCTCAATATTGCTAATATTCAAGAGATTATAAGATTTTCTGATTATTCGACAGTTCCTTCTGAGAACGATGATATACTGGGTATTATAAATTTGAGAAATGAAATTATTCCTATTATAAATATTCAAAAGCTTTTAAAAGCAGATAACAAAAAAATTGATGATGAAACGAAAATTGTAATTGCCAACAACTCAGGAGTTAAATTTGGATTTGTTGTAGACAGGATTTTATCTGTAATTTCTGCAAATGAAGAAGAAATAAAACCACTGCCAACTGTTGCAAACTTTGAAAATATTTTTTCTGGTACAATAAAGTCAGATGATAAAATGTATATTATATTGAATATCGAAAAGCTTTTTGAAAAGGTCAGCAATGCTATTTATGAAGAAATGAAAAATCAGGGAGAAGAGGCTTTGGAAATGGTTAAGACTGGTGATGAAAAGCAGGTTGTGTTGTTTGAGTTAAACAATCAAAAGTTTGCAATAGATATTCAAAAAGTGAAAGAGATAAATCGAATTCCCAATATTATCAAAGTGCCAAATGAGAAAAGGTATTTGAGAGGAATTGCAAATCTACGCGGAGATGTTATAGCTATAGTTGACCTTTGTTCACTTTTGTATGGTGAAGAGACACAGCTCAATGACTCTTCAAGAGTTATAATTGTTGAGCAGAGAAGAGAAAGGTTTGGAATTTTGGCTAAAAAGGTTTTGAGCGTGTCAAAAATATCTGCTGAGAATGTTGTTGAGGTTCAGCAGACTCTTGAAGATGAGCAGGTACAGGAAAAACTAAGTAACCTTGACATAAAGTATATAAAGGCTGTAATAAAACAAAACGATGATTTAATTATTCAAATTGACCCTGATATAATTTTAGAAGAATAAATATTTTGACAGAGTGAGGAGAAAGAGTTTTCATGATAAAGGTACTTGTTGTTGATGATTCAGCATTTATGCGCAAAAAACTCACAGAGATTTTGGAAAGTGACCCGAATATTAAAGTTGTTGCAACTGCAAGAGATGGAGAGGATGCCATCAGGAAAGCCGAAGAGTATATGCCTGATGTAATCACTCTTGATGTTAACATGCCGAGGATGGATGGGCTTACTGCTCTGAAAATTTTAATGCAGAAAAAGATTGCACCTGTTGTGATGGTGTCCTCTCTCACCCAAGAAGGTGCAGAGATTACCTTAAAAGCTCTTGAGATGGGAGCATTCGATTTTGTTCCAAAACCGGGTGGAACTATCTCTCTTAATATAGACAGGGTAAAAGAGGATATTATAGAAAAAGTCAAAGTTGCAGCAACATCTTCACGTAAATTTGTTATAAAAAAAGATACTTCTCAAAACCTTGCTCATGGTATAAGCAAAAAGCAGCCGGATTTAGCTAAACAAAACGGACAGAAACCTTTTAAAGCCATTGTTATAGGTATATCTACAGGTGGACCGAAAACAATCATGGATGTTTTGCCTTATCTTCCTGCAGATTTGAACGCTTGTGTGTTTTTAATTCAACATATGCCACCTACTTTTACCGCTCAGTATGCAAAAAGACTAAACGAGAACTGCCAGATTGAAGTTGTTGAGGCTTCGGCAGGAATGAAAATAGAAAAATCAAAATGTTATGTTGGAAAAGGTGGTTATCATCTTGTCCTGTACGGGAATAGTATTGAGGATTTGAGAGTGAGACTTACACAAAAACCTGAGCACAGGTTTATGCCCTCTGTTGATGTGTGTATGATGTCTGTGTTAGAAAAGTTTGGTGAAAACACCATTGGAGTTCTGATGACAGGTATGGGTGATGACGGAGCCGATGCAATGGTAAAAATCAGACAGAGAGGCGGTATTACAATTGCAGAATCAGAAGAGACTGCGATAGTTTTTGGAATGCCGAAGGAAGCAATTTTGCGTGGAGGAGCTGATTATGTTCTTCCATCTTATAAAATTCCAGAAAAACTGGTTGAGCTTGTTGAGGAGCAAGAATAAAGTAAGGAGGCTGATAGATTTATGAAAAAAATCATGATAGTAGACGATTCTCCAATGATTCATAAACTTTTAAAAAAAGAAATAGAAAAGCTGGGGCATGAGGTTTGTTACTGTGCAACAAATGGTCAGGAAGCTGTAGAAAAGTATTTTGAGCTAAAACCAGACCTTATTTTCATGGATGTTACAATGCCAGTATTAGAAGGTGATGCAGCATATAACAAGATTTGTGAAAAAGATAAGTCATGCAAAGTTGTATTTTTGACTGCGATAGGGGATAAAGAGCTTTTGAATGTAAATGATACATCAAATGTTGTGACAATTATTAAAAAACCTTTCAAAGGCGAAGACATACAAAATGCTATAAATATGGCATTTGGAGGGCACAACAGTTGAAAATAACAAGACAAAAAGGTATAATTTTGATTAGGTGGTATTGAATGTTGCTGAGTATGCAAAAACTTAAAGAGATATATAGCATTAGCCGAAGGCTATTTCCTAAACTGGGAAAAGGAAGGGTTAATAATACCTCTCAAGCTACCTAAGGGAAGGAGAAGGTACAAAAAAGAAGACGTAAAAAACTACTTGGCATGATAGAAGAAAAACCAAAACCAACCGTTGTTTTGTATGCAAAACTCTCCACTAAAAAGCAAGAAGAGTACCTTAAAAACCAGCTCAGAAGACTTGAGGAATACGCAGAGTCTTAAGGCTGGCAGTATTGAGGTTATATCTGAAATAGCCAGCACAGTAGAATAAAAACAGGAGAGGACTATTAAAACTTTTGAACAAAATCAAAAGAGGAGAAGTTGTAAAAGTTGTAATAGAGTATCCTGACAGACTTGCAAGGTTTGGATTTGAATATCTTAAGTTTTTCATGGAGAATTTTGGGGTAGAACTTGTAGAGTGTTAAATGGCAGAGAAAATGAAGAAGATATAAAAGAAGAACTGGCAGAGGATTTAATAGCGGCAGTATACATCTTTTGCAGCAAGGATTTATGCTCAAAGAGGTGCTAATGACATGGTAACAGTTCAGGCTAAGCTAATCTTTGAGGGCAGTGAAGATAAGCAAAGAGTATTAGACCTTATGAGAAGATGGTCCTCTTGTATGAGGTATGCATACAAGAGGCTACTGGAAGGGCATAAAAGGAATGAACTCAAAAGGAAACTGCAGGGGATTTTCAATCTGAATTCTCGATACGTTGATGATGCGATAATGAAAGCAAACAGTGTTTTAAACTCATGCAAAGAAAGAGGAGAAAGTCCTAAAAAGGTTATTTTTGGTGGTAGAGAACTTTTTGAAAAACTCCAAAAGAGGCATATAAATGGTAAAGCGTACAGGGAACTTCAACTTAAGTGGCAGGAGAAGAAGAAAGGGAATCTGTACTCAAGGGGAGACAGGAGCAAGAAGGGGAATCTCAACACAAGGATTGAGATAGATGGTTCCTTAACAAAACTCAGAATCAACGTGGGAGAAAGGGAGTATGTATATGCGACGATACAGCCTGGATGGAAAGTAAAGGGTGGAACGTACACAGACAGAAATCAACTGCTGCAGGCGATAAGCACTTTGGGAGAACCCTATTCTGTTGAGCTGAAACTCAAAAACAGTGTAGTATATGCCTACTTTACCGTTGAAGAGATTTTTCCAAAGTCTGAGATAACAAAATCAAACGGCGTTATAGGGATAGATACGAACGCATATCCAAAGCATATAGCATGGGCAGAAACAGACAGCAGTGGACAGCTTCTGGAATATGGCAGAATACCAATGCCAGAGCTTGAAAGTGGAAACTCAAGCAAGAGGGAGTATTACAGGTGGCAGTATGCCCACATGATAGTACAGATGGCGAAAGAGAAGCAAAAAGTCATAGTGATTGAGAGTCTTAGCATAAAAGACAGGGGAAGAAGAGGAGACTTTTCAGGTAGAAAATCAAGACGGATAAGGCACTATTTTGGATACAGGTCACTTTTGGAGAAGGTAAAACTTTTAGCAAAGCGAGAAGGGATAGAGGTTATAGAAGTAAACCCTGCATATACTTCTGTGATAGGGATGCTGAAGTATGCACCGCAGTTTATGGTGAGCAAGGACGTGGCAGCTGCATATGTGATAGCCCGAAGAGGGCTTGGTTTGAGAGAAAGGATACCGCACAACTATATGATGTTTCTCAGTAGACTTGATGTAAACGAACTGGAAGAACTAAAGGAATACGTAAAGAAGGTAGTTAAGAACACATACGCTAGGAAAAAGCAACTCAGAGAGATAGGTAGAGTGATAAAGTTTTTACAAAGCCTTGAGAGTGAGGCAGAGAGGCTATCTGTACCACTGGATGGAACAAGTACAGGTAGTCGTGGCAAAAACCACAATCTCTGGCGAGTTCTCAGGGTAGCGGTGGTGACTCCACTCTCCCCTGACAGAGTCCTGCGTGACATGTCTGTCCTGAAATCACTTTTAGTTTCAGGGCAAGTGGGGAAGACCTATAAAGGCGTAAGTTCCTGTTTCTTGGGACAGGGGCTATGGCTTTCCCAAATACCGCCTGCTGGGGCTGGGAAAGCCTGAAAGGCGGACTATAAATACCCCAGCCGCCAAACTCGTGCTAGTGTGCACAGTTTGGTTGACCAGGTCAGTAAAAGTGATAGATGAGATATTGAAGATTGCTGATAGCGTTGCAAGAAGTATATTGTGTGAAAATTTTGGGTTTGAAGTGAAAAGTACTCAAGAGAGTGTTCCTGAGATGGATGAGTTCTTGTATTCAGGTGTTGTTGGTGTTCTGGGCACAATTGGAGATTTAAAAGGAAGAGTAATAATTGGGGTAGATTTTGATGTTTGTGGACGCCTTGTTAAAACAATTTATGATCAGGATGTTGCAACAAATAATGATATGCTT
This sequence comes from Caldicellulosiruptor obsidiansis OB47, assembly GCF_000145215.1. Classification (NCBI taxonomy): domain Bacteria; kingdom Bacillati; phylum Bacillota; order Caldicellulosiruptorales; family Caldicellulosiruptoraceae; genus Caldicellulosiruptor; species Caldicellulosiruptor obsidiansis. The sequence goes on along the minus strand of NC_014392.1, from coordinate 2,160,883 downwards.
GATGTATCGTATGAGATATTCAACATGATTGTGGGAAATACGTTGGTAGAGTATAAAAATACATTCGGTACTGCATTGCGTCCAACTCCGCCTTCAATTTTTCTTGGTGAAAATATGCTTGTTGTATCACCCAGAATTCAGAGAAAGAAAATAGAATATGTGCTTGATTGTGGAAAGATATTTATAGAGGTTGGTTTTGAAAGGGGAATGTAAAAAGTGAATGAGAATATAATTGAAGCTGTAAAAAGTGCAACAATTTCAATTCTTCAACAATTTGGTATAAGTGATATAAGGCTTTCTTTTTATCAACAGAGGGAAAATAACGAAAGTGATTATCCTGTGAATGTTACTATAGGATTTCTGGGGAAGGTAAATGGATATGTGATAGTTGGATTAAATGAAGTTGTAGCAGAGGAACTTGTTAGCGTCATGACAGGAGGTTTTTTGAATACACTGGATGATCCTATGGCAAGAAGCACCATTCTGGAACTTGGTAATATGCTGTCAGCATATATTGCAAACAATATGTCTGCTGAACTTGGTGGTGAAAAGGTAGCGATAACTCCGCCTACGCTTGTTATGGGCAGTGGTGTGTATATCATGATGACACGGTATGAGTCTGTGGATATAAAGTTTGCAACGGAAAAAGGTTCAATTGGCATCAACATTAGTTTATGGAGGAAAGATTAGTGTATGAAACAAGATATTGATGCTGCTTTGATTGAAAGGATAAAGAAGTTTGTATTAGATAAGACTGGAATATTGCTCAATGACCAAAAGGTCAGCATGATTTTGCAGAAGTTAAACAAACAGATAAATGAAGGAGTCATAAAGGATTTAAATCATTTTTATTATAATCTCACAACTAATGAAAAAATCTTTCAAGAATTTATTAATTTTTTAACAGTTAATGAAACATATTTTTTCAGAGAATTTGAACAGCTAAAGGCTTTTGCAGAGGTGATACTACCTGAGGTTGTAGAATTTAAGAAAAAAAGAGGCGAAAATAGAATAAAAATCTGGGTTGCAGGATGTGCCACAGGTGATGAAGCATATACCATCTCAATAATCCTAAATGAGTTTTTGGAAGATGATATTAAGTTTGAGATTTTCGCATCTGATATAGATACAGAAGCGTTGAAAATAGCAGAATCAGGTATTTATGAATTGAGAAATGTAAGGTTTGTTCATCATCATTACTTAAATGTTTATTTTGATATTACAAAGGATGGAAAGTTCAAAATAAAAGATGAGATAAAAAAGAATGTCAAATTCATATATCACAATTTAGTAGATTTTTCGAAATATTTTATTTTTTCAAAATCTGATTTTGTATTTTGCCGGAATGTTCTTATCTATTTTGGAGATGAACAGAGAAGAAAAGTTATTGATAAGATGTACGAGATTTTAAACTGTGGAGGATATCTTTTTTTAGGGCATTCAGAGTCTGTTGGCAGGCTTTCTGATAAATTTTGTGTCAGAAGAATAAATGATTACTTTTTCTACTACAAAGAATGTGATTGTGGACGGTGATTTTATGAAGGTTTTAGTAAAGGAAGATGAGCTTGAGATATTGGAGGATTTTTTATCAGAGTCAAATGAGTATTTGAACAATATTGAATCAGAAATTTTAGCATTAGAAGAGAGAAAAGAAGATGAAGAACTTGTAAACAGTCTTTTCAGAAAGTACCATTCGATGAAAGGATTATCAGGATTTTTTGAAGGAATGAGTGAGTTTACATTGCTTTGTCAGATTATTGAAGATGTTCTGGCAAAAATAAGAAACAAAACAATAAAGGTCAGCAGTGACATTGTAGATTTTTTATTAAAAGGCAGTGATGTAATAAAAAGAATTGTTCTTAAACTTGGCGAAAAACGAAAGACTGAAAAAGGTGTTCTTGAGGTAGAAGAAGAGTTTGATTTAGAGCTTTTCGAAAAAGAGAAAAATGAGCTTGTAGAAAAAGAGGTTTTAAAGGCTCAGGATGAGAAAGAAGAATTTGTAGAGTCAAATTTTGAAGAAGAAAGTTTAGAGGTAGAAGAACAAAATCAAAATGATATATCTGCTGCTGTTGATAAAAAAGATACTATTGAACAGGTTATTGTATCAACAACATCAGCTTTGTCTTCTGAACTGAATGAGGTTAAGATAAGCTATGATAAAATTGATGAGATGCTTGGACTTGTTGGGGAGATTATAACTACTAAAAGCACATTCTATTATCTTGTAAAAGAACTTGAAAAGTATGATATGGACCTTTCTAAAAGATTTCGGGAACTTTTCCGTTCTATACAGAGAACCTCTGAAATTCTGCAGGATAACATAATGAAAATAAGAATGATACCTTTTGAGATGGTGGTAAAGAGGTTTAACAGACTTGTAAGAGAGACTGCTAAAAAAACAAGGAAAAAAGTAAAATTTTCATACGTTTGTGGAGATGTTGTGATAGACAAAGGCATAGCGGAAAAACTTAGTGAACCTCTCATGCACATTATAAGAAATTGTATAGACCATGGTATCGAAGATGCTTCTGAAAGAAAAAGGTTGGGTAAACCAGAGCATGGAAAAGTAGAACTTGTTTCTTACTACAAAGGGCAGAATATTGTTATAGAGATTTCTGATGATGGAAATGGAATTGATGTTGAAAGAGTTATCAGAAAGGCAATTGAAAAAGGTATTTTATCAGAGCATCAAGCTAAGAATTTATCTGATGATGAAGCTGTAAAGCTTATATTTGAACCCGGATTTTCTACCAAAGATGTGGCAGATGAGATATCTGGCAGAGGTGTTGGAATGGATGTTGTTAAAAACGTTGTAGAGTCTTTAAAAGGGAAGGTTGAAATAAAAACAGAAGCAGGTAAAGGAAGCAAGTTCATTCTTGAGATTCCGACAACTGCTGCTCTTTCTCAGGGTATTATAGTTGTATACAATTCCCAGAAATTCATAATTCCATTTGAGTTTGTTGAAGAGACAGTAAAAATAAATATGAAGAATGTTTATGGATATGTTGACAAACTTCTTGTAGTTGTCAGAGATGAGCCAATTCCTCTTTATCCTATTTCGTATGTGCTTTATCAGGAAGATTTGTGCAACGAAGAGATTGTTAGAAAGTTTTCAAAAGATGATGAGTTGTCAGTTGTAATTTTAAATATAAGAGGTGTAAAGATTGCTTTATGTGTTGAAAAACTAATGCAAAATGAAGAATTTGTTTTAAAACCCCTTCCAAAAGTGCTGGAAAACAATAAACTTCTTCTTGGAACAACTATAGACTATGAAGGAAATGTTATACTTGTGTTGAATCCTGAATATTTCAGGCTTTGAAAGAGAAGGATGTGAAATTGTTCACGTACAACTTTTTTCACTCCTTCTCTTTTGTTCTTTTTGCATATATGCTACTATATTTTTAAAGAAACATGTATGCACAAGCAAAGGGGAAAAGGGGGATTTTTATGGCAAAATTCAGTATAGGAATTGACTTTGGAACACAGTCAGGAAGGGCAGTACTTGTTAATGTCGAGACAGGTGAAGAGGTTGCAACAAGTGTGAAAGAATACACTCACGGAGTTATGGATGAGAGCCTTCCAGACGGCACAAAACTTCCTCATGACTGGGCGCTTCAACATCCACAGGATTATATAGAAGTTCTTGCAACAACTGTTCCAGATGTTTTAAAAAAAGCAGGAATTTCAAAAGACGATGTAATTGGTATTGGAATTGACTTTACAGCCTGCACTATGCTTCCAATTAAAAAAGATGGTACTCCTCTTTGTATGCTTGACAAGTTCAAATCACATCCACATGCCTATGTAAAACTCTGGAAACATCACGCTGCTCAGAAGTATGCAAACAGGTTAAATCAAATAGCACAGGAGAGAGGAGAGAAGTTTTTACAGAGATACGGTGGAAAGATTTCATCTGAATGGCTTTTTCCTAAAATTATGCAAATTTTAGAAGAAGCACCTGAAATTTATGAAGAGGCAGATAAGTTTATAGAGGCTGCTGACTGGGTTGTGTTTAAGATGACAGGAGTTGAGAAGAGAAACTCATGCACAGCAGGATATAAAGCTATCTGGAGCAAGAGGGAAGGATATCCTTCAAAAGAGTTTTTCAAAGCACTTCATCCAAGACTTGAAAATGTTGTTGATGAAAAACTCTCACGTGATATATATCCCATAGGTCAAAAAGCTGGAGAGCTCACAGAAGAGATGGCAAAACTTATGGGTTTAAATCCAGGCACTGCTGTTGCAATTGCAAATGTAGATGCTCATGTATCAGTTCCTGCTGTTGGAATTACTGATATTGGCAAAATGTTGATGATAATTGGAACATCTACATGTCACATGCTTTTGTGGAACGAGGAAAAGATGGTACCTGGTATTTGCGGATATGTTGAAGATGGAATTTTGCCTGGTTTTTATGGGTATGAGGCAGGGCAGAGCTGTGTTGGAGATCATTTTGAGTGGTTTGTTGAAAACTGCGTGCCACCAACATACTATGATGAGGCAAAACAAAAAGGGTTAAATATCTATCAGCTACTAAAAGAAAAAGCAAAGGCTTTAAAGCCTGGGCAGAGTGGCCTTTTGGCGCTTGACTGGTGGAATGGCAACAGGTCTATCTTAGTTGATGCAGACCTGACAGGAATGATGCTTGGTATGACGCTTACAACAAAGCCAGAGGAGATGTACAGGGCACTGATTGAGGCAACAGCGTACGGTACAAAGATAATAATTGACAACTTCAATGAACATGGCGTTGAGGTAAGAGAGCTTTATGCGTGCGGCGGAATTGCTGAAAAAGACGAGCTTTTGATGCAGATTTATGCTGATGTGACAGGGCTTGAGATAAAAGTGTCAGCTTCACCTCAAACACCTGCTTTAGGCTCTGCAATGTTTGGTGCTGTTGCTGCAGGAAAAGAAAGAGGAGGATATGACAGCATTTTCGAGGCTGCAAAGAAGATGGCAAAACTAAAAGACTATTCTTACAAACCAAATCCGCAAAACCATGAGGTTTACAAAAAGCTTTATAAAGAATATAAAATTCTGCATGACTATTTTGGCAGAGGGGCAAATGATGTGATGAAGAGGTTAAAAGAGATAAAAGAAGAAGTTTCAAGGATATAGAGCTTTAAGCCTTTTAACCCTTCAAAAATAGGCTGCCCTTTTAAAAAGCGTTCAGAGCTTTTGAAGGGTGGCCTGCGAGTTAAATAATGGTATTGATTTAAAAATTTTTAAGTGGTATGATAAAAATAAACTTGTATGGACAAGATGATGATAAAATGAGCAAAAGCAAATATGAGATTATAAAAGATTTCATTATTGAAGGAATTAGTTCTGGTAAGTTCAAAGAAGGCGAAAAGATTTACTCTGAGAATATGCTGTCACGAAAGTTCAAAGTTTCGCGACACACAGTAAGAAGAGCTATAATGGAGCTTGAATTTGAAGGGCTTTTGGTATCACAAAAAGGTAAAGGCACGTTTGTTGCAAAGAAAACTGCAGACAGCTCTAAATGTATTGCTGTTCTGACAACATTTATATCAGACTACATCTTTCCCCTGATTATAAGAGGAATTGAAAAGGTGATAGCACATGAAGGGTACGGACTTTTGCTGTTTTCGACAGACAACAGCTATGAATTTGAGAGGTATCACTTGGAGAGCATAATAAACAACCCAAACATAGACGCTGTCATAATAGAACCTACAAAAAGCGCCTTGCCTTCCAAAAATCAAGAGCTTTACAAAAAACTCATACAAAAAGACATTCCTATAATTTTCATCAACACTATTTTAGAAGGCATTGCTCAAAACTATATAATAACCAAAGACCAGGAAGCTGTTTACAGGCTTACATGCAGCCTCATAAAAAGCGGTTGCAAAAAGCTTCTTGGCATTTTCAAAGGCGACGATTTGCAGGGGATAAAAAGATACAATGGTTTTGAGAAAGCATCCAGGGAGGCACAGGCAGAGTTTGATGCAATCTTTTTTACAAGTGAGGAGTATAATTTTGTACATAACAGAGCAGCTGAAGTCATATCAAGAGAGAAATTTGATGCGGCCGTTTGCTATAACGACAAAATTGCTCTTCCTCTTTGTGTAAAGCTAAAGGAAATGGGATTTAGAATTCCTCAGGATATATCAGTTACTGGATATGACAACTCACTTCTTTCTACACTGACAGATATAAAGCTTACAACAGTTGAGCACCCAAAAGAAAAACTTGGTGAGATGGCCGCAAAGACAGCAGTTGCCATGATAAAGAAGAGCAGAAGTGGTGTCAAAGCAGAGATCGAATGTGAGATAATCTTCAGAAATTCAACAAAAGGAGGATTTTGAAAATGCTTGAGAGTTTAAAAGAGCTTGTTTGCAAATACAATCTTTATCTTCCAAAATTTGGCCTTGTTACATGGACATCTGGGAATGTCTCGGCGCGTGACCCTGAGACAAACCTTGTGGTCATAAAACCATCCGGTGTTATGTACGACGAACTGACACCTGATAAGATGGTTGTGGTTGACATGGACGGGAACGTTGTTGAAGGAAGTTTAAAGCCATCAACAGACACTCTCACACATCTTTATGTATACAAACACATGCCACACATAAATGCTGTTGTCCATACACATTCTAACTATGCAACAGCATTTGCAGCGCTTGGCCAGCCAATAAAAGTGTATTTGACAGCAATTGCTGATGAGTTTGGCTGTGAGATTCCTTGCGGACCATACGCTCAAATTGGTGGTGAAGACATTGGCAAGGTGATAGTTGAGTATATAGGTTCAAGCCCTGCAATTCTTCTTCAAAACCATGGAGTATTTACAATAGGAAGGAATGTTGATGAGGCAGTCAAGGCTGCTGTGATGGTTGAAGATGTAGCAAAAACTGTATTTATTGCAAAGATGATGGGAGAGCCTATAGAAATTCCACCTGAAGAGGTAAAAAGAGCGCACGAAAGGTATATGACAAAGTATGGACAAAAGTAAGCAATGCTTACCCCCAGCACAAGACAAAATTAAAAGGGCTGAAAGGATAAAAAACTTTTTTGAGCTTTTCCCTTCAGCCCTTTTTTGTTATAAAATTATATTCCAAATACCTCTTTTACAACCTCTTTTAACTCATCATCACTTATAGATGTATTTCTTCCATTTTCATATTGATTGTCTACCCACTCTTTGACCTTCTGAACTCTTGGGTCTTTTTTATCAACCTGTACGTCAATGCCGCTATCTTTGAAGTACCTGTTTATCCAAATAACAATTCCAGCAATGCCTGAGTAGGCATCAATTATGACCTTTGGAGGTCTACCTAAGATTTTTCCTGTATCAAAGATGTTATATATTTCCTCATCCTTCATAAGTCCATCTGCATGAATTCCAGCTCGTGTTGCGTTAAAGTTGTCACCAACAAACGGTGTCATTGGTGGGATCTCATATCCAATCTCTTTTTTGAAATAATCTGCAATCTCAGAGATGACAGCAACATTCATGCCATCTGCTGACCCTCTTATCTGAATGTATTCCATTACCATTGCTTCTAATGGAGTGTTGCCTGTCCGCTCACCTATTCCTAAAAGCGATGTGTTTACCATTGAAGCACCATAAAGCCATGCCATTGTAGAGTTTATCACAGCCTTATAAAAATCGTTGTGACCATGCCACTCAAGCCACTCAGAAGGCACTTCACCATAGTTTACGATTCCATAGATTATCTGCGGAACACTTCTTGGCAGAGCAACACCGGGGATGGGTGAGCCAAGCCCTAAGGTGTCGCAAGCTCTGATTTTAACAGGCATATTTGCCTCTTTTGAAAGTTTCATGAGCTCATTTATAAATGGAAGGACAAAACCGTAAAAATCAGCTCTTGTAATGTCTTCAAAATGGCATCTTGGAATTATTCCTGCCTCTAAAGCTGCCGATACAATTTCTAAGTACTGTTTCAATGCCTGACTGCGTGTCATCCTTAGTTTCTTGAAAATGTGATAGTCAGAACATGAGACAAGTATTCCTGTTTCCTTGATACCAAGGCTTTTTACAATTTCAAAGTCCTCCTTTTTTGCGCGAATCCAGGCAGTCACCTTTGGAAAATCATATCCTTTTTCTAAACACTTTAAAACTGCTTCCTTGTCCTGCTTTGAGTAGACAAAAAACTCTGTGTGAAGAATAACACCGCTTCCATTGTCAAGCTCATGCAAGTAGTCATAAATTCTACAGATTTGTTCAATAGTGTAAGGCGAGCGCGACTGCTGACCGTCTCTGAAGGTTGTGTCTGTGATGTAAAGCCGCTCAGGAACATTCATTGGCACAATTCTGTGGTTGAAAACAAGCCTTGGTACCTCATTGTAAGGGTAGATGTTCCTGAAAAGATTTGGTTCTTCAACATCTCTGAACTGATACTCAATCTCGAGAATGTGAGTTTTTTGATTGAACTTAACATTCATAAAACAATAACCTCCCTTTCAAAGCTTCGGGGGTTAGCTGACGGGTTCGGGCAGAAAGGGATATTTGCCCTACAAGGCAAGATGCCTTGATTCACCCCAAAAAAGTGGGTCCCCCCTATCCTGTGGATATTACCACAGGAATTCAGCTTTGTTATAAGTATTATGATACCATTATGATACCAAAGAAAAAGATAATAAACAAGAGATTTAGAATTAATATTCAGAAAGAAGAGAAACAACTCTTGATTTCTTTTATTTTAAATGTTACTATTACAATATAAAGGTACAAAAATAACAAAATACTTGTTCATTAAAAAGGTGGGAAAAAATGAAATGAAAAAATTTTATATAGCTATATTAGCGATATTGATTTTGGTGTTTGTGTTTATTGCTATCGTAAAGGGAAGTTTTTCAATTACGCTTTGGAGAGCAGGGTTCAATTTTGCTAACATACAAACATTAGCGAGGAGTTTTGATGATAATGGTAATGAAATTAAAATCATAAAAACAAATTCGAAAAAGAATGATATTGTGCTTGTTTATTTAGTTAAAAACAAATTTGGATTTTGGAAGGTTGGATATTTTACACCATCTTCTTCTAATAAATTAGCAGTTATTGGATGGATGAGATAGAGTGCTGTGAGACGATTTAAGGCTGATGAGGATCCTCTTTTTGAAGCTGAATATCACAAAATTTATTATGGCAATAATGCCATAAAGCGTATAGAGTTTTTGCCAGGTCAAATTCCTGAAAACGTAGCCGTAAGTATTTGGCAAGCTGGTAAAGAATATTATATTCATCTTGTTTGTTTTGAAACAGGTAAGGATAGTCCATTGAATAGTATTGATATATATTCTCTATTACTGAAAAATAAATGTATAGCAAATTTGAGATAATAGAAAATATTATATGAAAGGGGCTCTCCACCTATTTTTTGGACAGCCCCTAAATTTATTGTGCAATTTAAACTTTGATCAGTTCATATTCCAAACTTCCAAGTCCAATCTCTTGAGCATGTTTTAATGCTACTCTCCAGTCTGTGTCAGGATGTACACTTTTGAACCTGTCAATCTTGCCATCAACCTCAATGTGCTTTGCCTTTTCAAACACAGACCCAGCTGGTGTGAATGCAGAGCTATTTACAAGGTCAACACATGCCTTGTCAAGCGCAACAGGGTCAAACGATGCTGCAATGCCAATGTCAGGTGCAACAGGAATATCGTTGTGTGACCAGCAGTCGCAGTCAGGAGAGATGTTCATTATAAAATTTATATGAAAATTAGGCTTGTCTTTGAGCACTGCATAAGTATACTCAGCAATCTTCTCACTTGCAATTGATGCTGCCTCATCCCACTTGACAGTCGCTGCGCCAAACTGGCACACAGCAACGCACTGACCACACCCAACACACTTTTCATAATCAATAGCAGCCTTCTTTTTCTCATTGAGCGTAATAGCAAGCTGTGCGCAGCTTTTTACACACATTCCACACCCGACACATTTTGAAACCTTTATAACCGGCTTTGAAGATGAGTGCATAAAAAGTTTTCCACCGCGCGAACCAGAACCCATACCAATGTTTTTTATAGCACCGCCAAAACCAGTCATTTCATGACCTTTGAAGTGGTTCATTGAGATTATAATGTCAGCATCCGCAATGGCAGAACCAATCTTTGCTTTTTGTGTGTGTTTGAGGTTTACCTCAATCTCTCTGTACTCTGTCCCTTTCAGACCATCTGCAATGATTACATGGCAGCCAAGCACAAGCGGGTTAAACCCATTTTCGTAAGCTGCTTCTAAGTGGTCCAAAGCGTTGCTTCTTCTTCCAGTGTAGAGAGTGTTAGCATCTGTGACAAAAGGTTTACCACCAAGATTTTTAATGAGTTTTACAATCCTTGCAACATAGTTTGGTCTTATATAAGCAAGATTTCCAGGTTCACCAAAATGGACTTTGATAGCAACAAACTTGTTTTTAAAATCGATTGTTTCAATCCCTGCTTTTTTTACAAGGTTTTCGAGCTTATCAAGCATATTATACCCGGGTTTAGTTTTAAAATCTGTAAAATACACCTTTGATTTTGCCATTTTACCTTTTCAACTCCTTTCAAAATTTTCAGGTAAGTAAAATTATAATCCTTTTTTGATATTTGTGAATAGCTCAATTTTAACAGAATGTTGTAAAATGTTGATATGTGTCTTTGCAAGTTATAGTATAATAATGAAAAGCTCAAGAATACAAGAATGCACTTTTTTGATATAAAGTATCACAAGAGATACTATCAAAAATAGTCTCTAGCAAACTAAGGAAGGTGTTTTTTACAATGAAGGTCTTGATTGTTGACAATTTTGATTCGTTTACGTATAATCTCTACAACTATTTTTTGAGACTGAAGACGGATACTACTGTGATAAACCGTGACAAGCTTACTATAGAAGATATTTACAAGTTAAACCCGAGTCACATTGTTCTTTCTCCTGGACCGGGAAGACCTTTTGATGATAGGATTTTGTTTGAAATCATAGATAGGTTTAAAGAGTCAAAAAATATTCTTGGTGTATGTCTTGGACATCAAGCAATTGGCATGTTCTTTGGAGCAAAACTAAAAAAAGCAAAAAGACCTATGCACGGGATTGTAGATACAATATTTCATGACCAAAAAGGAATATTTGAAAACCTCAAAAATCCTCTGCGCGTTGTGCGATACCACTCTCTTGTAATAGATGATATTGACACTCTACAACTTACCGTCACAGCAACATCGCAAGAGGGAGAGGTTATGGGTATAAGACACAAAAGGTTTAAAATAGAGGGTGTTCAGTTTCATCCTGAATCAATTGCAACTCAGCATGGACTTTTGATGCTTAAAAATTTTTTAAAAGGGTGAGAATTAAGAGTGCAGATTTTAGTTTATAACATAGTACCTGACCCATTTTTGATTTTTTGTCATTTGAAAACCGATTTTTCAGTTTTGCTTGAGAGCAGTATGCTGAGTAGAAAGTATGGGAGATATTCTTTTTTGTTTTTAAAGCCCAAGGAAGTTTATATATTGAGTGAAGACGATAATGTTTTTGAATATTTAAACCAACTTTCAAATAAAGTAACAGAAAAATTTAACCCTTCTGGCTTTGTCTTCAATGGTGGCTTTGCAGGATACTTTTCTTATAACTTTGGTGTTGACCTTTTTGAAGTTGAAAGGAAAAAAGATACCTCTTATGTACCCAAAGCATATTTTGGATATTTTGAAGATTTTATAGTCATTGACCACTTTGAAAAAAGGACATATGCTTCTTTTACATCCAAAGCCTTGGCAAGGGAATTTGAAATAATACTAAAAAGTGAAAACCTTGCTCTGCCAAGCTTTAAAAAGTCTGAGGTTGAAAGAGCTTGGTGCAACTTTGAAAAGTCAGAATACATGCAGGCAGTGAAAAGAATAAAGGACTATATTTACGAAGGTGATGTTTACCAGGTAAACCTTTCACAGCGCTTTTTTGTAAAAGGCGTATTTGATCCTGACTTTTTGTATTTTGACCTCAGAAAAAGAAACTATGGCTGTTACCATGCGTATATAAAGTTTCCACAAGCATCAATAATATCAACGTCGCCTGAACTTTTTTTGAGAAAAAGAGGGGATACTATAATAACCAAACCCATAAAAGGTACATCTAAGCGCGGGAAAACACCAGAAGAAGACAGAGCTTTGAAAGATGAATTATATAACAATATAAAGTGCAGGTCAGAGCTTTTGATGATTGTTGACCTTGAGAGAAATGATTTTGCCAAGATATGTATTCCAGAGTCAATTGAAGTTGAAAAACTCTTTGATGTTGAGGAATATTCAACAGTTTTTCATCTTGTCTCAACAATAAAGGGAAATCTTTTAAACGGTGTAGATTTGAAAAGGATAATTGAAGCAACCTTTCCTGGCGGTTCAATAACAGGTGCACCAAAGCTAAATGCTATAAAGATTATAGAGGAGCTTGAGAAGTGTCCGCGAGGAATATACTGCGGCTCTATTGGTTATATCTCAAACAATTTCAACATGGATTTTAACATTGCAATCAGAACGCTTGTTGTAGAAGGTGACACGGCATACTTTAGTGTTGGCGGCGGTATTGTATGGGACTCTCAAGAAGAGGATGAGTGGTGGGAGACAATCTACAAAGGGAGACCGTTTTTTGAAATTTTGGGGATAAACCATTTTGCAGGTGCTTGAAAAGGAGGTTCAAAATTTGGAAAAGTTTTTCCATTCATATGGCTTTGGTTTGTTTCCTTTTGAGACAATCTATTTTGATAAAAAGGGTGCACATTTTTTGTATGACCATTTCATGAGATTTAAAAGGGCTTTTTGGATACTTGGGCTTGGATTTGATTTAGGATTTGAAAAGTTCAAGGAAACCTTAGAGAGGTATATAGCCTGCTATGGGAAAGATTATGGTGGGGTAAGAATTTTATGTCTTGATGGCAATTTGATTTTAGAACTAAAGGAAGTAAGGTATAGCAAAGCTCTTTTCCAAAAAGGTTTTGAGCTAAAAATCGCACGGACAAGAAAGGATAAAGCTAATATACTCAACTATATAAAAACTACCAATATAGGTGTCAATTTAATTGAAGAAAAAAGTGCCAAGAGAAAAGGATTTGACAGCTGTCTTTTTCTCAATCAAGATGGTTTTATATGCGAGGCAGCGTTTGCTAACATTTTTTTTAGAAAAGATAAAGTGATTTATACCCCTCACATTTTGTGCGGTCTGCTTCCTGGCATTGTCAGAAAACATGTGATACGGGTATCAGAGGAGTTAGGGTACATGGTAAAAAAGGCTTATTTGAAAATAGAAGATATTAAGAATATGGATGAATGTTTTATTACAAGCAGTATAGCAGGCATTTTCCCTGTTTTGCGGATTGATAACATTGAGTTTAAACAGCGAAGTTTTGCAGAGTATTTACTGAGCATGGAAAAATTTGAACGGCCGTGGGTGTGTTAAAAGATAAAAAACAACAAAAAATGGGCTGCTAAACCCTCTTAATTTTGAGCAGCCCGTGTGCTTTTTAATTTTGTGCCGATTCAGTATTTTCAATCTTTGCCTTACTGAGCGCATCTTCTACTGCCATGATAATACCATAAGAGGTCCTTGTTGCACCAGAGATAATATCAACATTTGTTGACTGAGACTCTATTATCTCTTTAGGAATAATCTCAAATGGCAGCTGTGCAAAGCTTGGTGTTTCGTGATGAGAGATTATTTGAATATCTGTAATTTTATCGTTTTTGATTGTAACCTGAACAACAAGCCCTGGTCTGTATCCAAAACCTTCGCCTGTATATGTTCCATCTTTGTAAATTTTAGAGGCAGATTTTTGTGTGGTAGTTTCCTGAGAATTTTGTGTAACAAGGCTTGTATTTTCTGATTCAGTTTGATTTTCTTGCAAGCCCGAGTTATTTTCAGATTGGATACTTTGTGAAAAAGTTGTTGAAGGTTTTGAAGATGAAAATTTTTGGTTCAATGGTTCAATAGAAAAAGCAGTAGCAAAAAAGCTTGCAACTGAAAACATGCCTGCAATGGCTGCGGCAGAGGTATACCGTGGGTCTATTTTGGTCTTTGCGATGTTCAGCTCAATATTTAACCTTGGACAGCTTTCAACGCATTTTACACACGCTATGCACTCACCTTTGTAATTTTCAACATTATTCATATCTATTCCCATTGGGCACGTGCTACTACATATGCTGCACTTTCCACAGTTTTTGTCTGCCTTTTTGACAAATAAAAGTTTTGCTCTGGAGATTATATTGAAGATTGCACCAAGTGGGCAGAAGTATCTGCAATGGGCTCTGTTTACAAAAAGGCTCAAGATTAATACAAACACAAAAAATACAAAGCTTGGCAAGTATGTCTTTATATCAAAATTCAAAGATAGCAGGTTGTCAAAGGCATCCCAGGGGTCAGCATAAAAAGTTTTTCCAAACGTCCACACAATCACAATGAGATACACAAGCACAAGGTATTTTATCATTTTAAGAAAGCTATCTAATTTTTTAGGCATTTCAAATGTCTTTTTAAAGATTTTCTTGGCCAAAAAATGTATCCATTCCAAAATGCTCCCGAATGCACATACCCAGCCGCAAAAAAACCTTCCCAAAAAGATTGTGATAATCAGGGTTACAATAAGCATTATAAAGTTCTGATTAAATTGAAAGTTTTCCTTGCCCAAAAAGGCTAAATAAAGGCTTTTTATTTGAGATATAAGCATTGCAAAAGAAAGAGGAAAGAAAATAAGTGAAATAAGCTGGATGAAAAACCTTAGTATTTGTGTTGGCATTACTTTTTTTGTCACAGAACAATCACCTCATTTGTCTTGATAACTCTAAATGAGCTGTCGCACAGGGTAAACTTTTGTGCAAGCCCTGGTGTTATATATATTTCTCGAAAAGAAGTAGCAACCACTGCTTCAATAGTTTTGCTGTCCTGTATGAAGCTTATGGCCTTTTTAAATCCCATAGCAAAAAGGGCAGTTGACATCGCATCTGCAAATGTCGAGTTTGTGTCAACAACGGTTATACTTGCGATGTCATCTTTTGCAGGAAATCCTGTTTTTGGATTGATTATATGTGAAAGTTTTTTGCCATCAATTGTAAAATACCTTTCATAACTTGCTGAGGTTACAACTGAAGTACTACCAAGCTCTAAAAAACCCAGCACATCTTCTCTTGTTTTAAAAGGATGCCGAATTCCCACCTTCCAAAGGCTCTCATCGTGTTTTTTCCCAACTGTCAGTATGTGCCCGCCAAGGTCGACAATTGCTGAATTTATACCTTCCTGTTCAAAAATCTCACGTATTTTGTCTGCAAGAAAGCCTTTGGCAATAGCTCCAAAGTCAAGCTTGACTTTGTTTTTGAGCTTTACTTTGTAGTTTTGTAAAAGCTGTACATTTTCTGAGCCTGAAAAAGTAAGAGCAAGTTCTACTTCTTCTTTTGACGGCATTTGGTTTTTTTGTTTTGCTTCTTTCCACAGGTCCATAAGTCTTTTTATTGTTATGTCAAAATAGCCTTCTGAAAATTTGCTGTATTCAAGCGATTTTTTTATGAGATTATAAACCTCAGGACAAACCTTTATGGGGATATAACTTCCATATCTATTTAATTTTGATACCAAGCTTTTTGGTCTGAAAACTGACAACTTATTTTCCATATCTAAAATAAAATTATGAGCTCTGTCAAATGCACATTCAAAGTTTGGCTGATAAAAAACAAAATGAATGTCTGTGCCAAGTGCAAACATTGATTTTATAGTCTTTATCTCATTTGAAATCAAGGCTGTGTCCATTACTGTCAATCAAGCTCCTTCTGTGCAGTTTTTGTAATATCTATTATAAGGCAAAAAAAGAGATGGTGTGTGAACAAATTGTGAAAAGATTGTGAAATGAAATTAAAAAATTGTGAAATTCAATTTTCAAGAATTTTTCGAATTGTGAACAGAAGAAGGGGTTTTACCTTTTCGATTGGAGCAGGTTCACTGTTGACAATGCTCGAGTAAGTGAGTGAGCTTACAAGCTCAAGTATCATGAATATTACCATTTCAAGTTCTTCTTGAGAATAGTTTGTATTGAGGTTTTTCAAAAACATCTCTTTTGCTTTTTTGATTTCAACAAGCTGGTCATTTTCGGTAATCTTTTTATAAAACACCCATGAAAAATCCTTTTTTAAGAATCTAAATAACATTCTGTTTTTGCTAAGATAATCTATAATATACTCAAGAAAAAACAAGAATTTGTCAACAGGCGAAGGAAATTCTTTGCTTGAGACTTCCTGCAATGCTTTTTTGACAATCTCGCTGCTTTTTTTGAGAATTAACTTTTCCAAGATATCCTCTTTGTCCTTGAAATAAAGATAAAAAGTTCCTTTTGCAACGCCAGCTTTCTTTACTATTTCATCTATTGCAGTAGCTGTTATTCCCTTTTCAATAAAAAGATTGTATGCAGCCTCTAAAAGTTTGTTTTCTTTTATTATCTTCTTCTGTTCTCTTTTTCTTCCTTCTTTTCTAAGAAGCATTTGCAATCCCTTTCTTTTAAAGTTGAAAATGCATTTTACTATCAAACATTATATCTTATAAACCCTATACTTTCAAACCATTTTTCGCAAAGCTTTGTCCACTCTTTGACATATAGGGTATCAGTGGCAAGACCAAGCCCGTGTCTTCCATGAGGAAAGATGTGAAGTTCAAATGGTACCCCATGTTTTTTTAGAGCCATTGAAAACAAGAGAGAGTTTTCGACAGGGACGCTACTATCATCGCTTGTATGCCACAAGAATGTTGGTGGTGTTTTGCTTGAAACCATGTTGTGTGATGAAAGTGCCCACACCAACGCTGGGTCGGGGTTTTCACCAAGCAGAGCTTTTTTGCTGCCTTCATGGGCAAATTCAGCAAGGCTTATCACAGGGTAGCATAATACCATACAGTCGGGTCTACAGGAAATTCTTTCAACAGGGTCATTGTTTTTCTTGTCACCGCCGTCAAAATGTGTACCAACCAAAGACGCTAAGTGTCCACCCGCAGAAAAACCCAAAACACCAATTCTATTTGGATCAATATTCCATTTTTTAGAAAAGTATCTTACAAGTCTAATTGCTCTTTTGGCATCTAAAAGAGGAGCAGGGTGTTTGTAAGGATGTACTCTGTAGTTTAATGCAAATGCTGAAATTCCGATTGAGTTTAGCCAAAGACAAACGGGTTCTGCTTCATGCTGTGCTCTGTGTGTGTACCCGCCACCGGGAAATACAATTATACAAGGTAGCTTTTTGCCACTTTCAAGTATGTAAGGCACAAGATGGGGTTCAAAAGGGTTTTCAGAGTCAAAAAAAGGAATATCATTTTGTTTTTCCCAAAGAGGTATCATTATTGATCATCCCTTCATATAAAAGATGTTTTAAACGGGAGGTTTGTTTATTGTCCCAAAAAAATTATAATACTCTTTTTACTGTTTGAAAATTTTAATTTGAAATTTATTGACTCATGTATTATAATATAATTATATTCTTATACAATTATGAAAGGTGGAAAAACAATGAAAAATATCATCAAAAGTTTTTATCCATCATGGTTTGTTGTTTGTATGGGTACTGGAATAATGGTAAATCTTTTTAAAGCTGAAGGGCAGAACTTTCTGTCTTATGTCTTTACCTTGATTAACATTATATTTTTTGTAATGATATTTTTGATCTGGTTTGTAAGATGGTTTGTAAGTTTTGAAGATGTAAAAAAAGATTTAACCAATCCTCTTTTGTCAAATTATTTTGCTACAATGCCTATTTCTCTTTTGATTGTAGGGCTGAACATTTTGATTAATCAACAGTATTTTGGAAACAATTTTTCGGCTTCTTTCGTAAAGTTTTCTTATTACTTAGGAAGTTTTCTAATGATAATATTTTCTGTAATAACATTTTTAGTGCATCTTTCTAAAAAAGAAATACCAAACTCAGTTTTAAACTTTGCATATTTTATGCCGCCTGTTGGAAATTTGATTGCACCAATACTTGGAAATGAGATTATAAGCAGAAATTTGATAGATGGAAATCAGAAAAGTGTAATAGCTTTTATTAACTTAGCTATGTTTGGAATAGGATTTATGTTGTTTTTGAGTTATCTGCCAATAATCAAAGGCAGATTTATTTTGCATGAACCTGTTGAAAAAGGACATTTTCCAACCATGTTTATCTTTCTTGCACCTGTAGGTGCTACGATTGTCGTTTTGAAAGGTTTTGTTCAGAGCCTCAAACTCACAGGGATAATGAATGATTCAGTTTTACTTGGTTTAATAAACATGGTGGTAACAGCGTTCTGGGGATTTGGATTTTGGATATTAATAACACTTTTTATCTTACTGTTGAAAAATTTGAAAACTCCATTTAGTCTTGCATACTGGGCATATGTATTTCCTGTTGGGATATTTGCACTTGCAACTTTTAAAGTAAACTTAACTTATAATTTTTGGTTTTTAAACTTTCTTGCAAAGTCTATTGTCTGGGTTTTATGTATTGTGTGGATATATAATTTATTTATGACACTTAAAAATGTGTTTAACAAAAAACTTTTAATAAGATAAAATAGCTATACTTCTTGTTTGCAACTACTGAATTTATTTTATTCCAAAATAAGTAAAACCACGGGAAAAATAAAAAGTCCCGTGGTTTTATAGTTTTAATAAATAGTTCAAATTTTTGTCTGTGCAATAAAGTTGCTTATAATTATAATTACAATTATAGCAAGCGTTATAAAAAAGTATATCAAGTCTTTCTCAATTAAAAACATAAATAAAGAAACAACAAGTCGTGCAAAAGGAGTTAAAAAAAGTATATACAGTCCTATCTTTATAATCAAACTCCCTACAGCAAGATTAAAAAAGATATGCAAAAAAAGCCCTATGCATATAACAAATATGCTCAGAAATACTCCAGCTCTTAAAACTAAACTTATAATATCTTCTAAAATCATTGTTTTCTTATTATCCAATTTAAAACAGCCCCTTTCTAATCATTTCAACAGCTGTATAAATTAAAATCAAAGCAAATGCAATTTTAAGATATCTTGATTTTATGTAAGGCATAACACGTGCACCAATTGTAGAGCCAATAAGAACACCTACTGCAACGGCGCCACATAAGTTAAACACAATATCTCCTCTTGCAATATATATGCTTATGCTTGCAAGTGCAGTCACACCCATCATAAAATTACTTGTTGCTGTTGAAACTTTAAAAGGAAGCTTCATTATTGTGTCAAGTGCCAGAACTTTAAATATACCACTGCCAATACCCAAAAGACCTGATAAAATCCCTGCCAATGTCATCATCAGAAAGCCGCCTGTAATATTTTGTGCGCTATATTCTATCTGTTTATTTTGAATCTTGTCCAAATAACTTCCATAAAGTTTTAATTTCCTTGACCATTTGGATATTTGCAAGGTGGCAGGTTGTATCTTTTCATCTGATTTTCTATTTTTTATCATTAAAAATGAATTGTATAGAAGAAGAATTCCAAATATGAGCGATAAAATTTTCGTAGGCAAAATACCACTCAAGATTGCCCCAAGTACACCGCCGATAACTGTTGCAAGCTGCAAGAACATTCCTATTCTAAGATGAGTAAGTCTATCTTTGACAAATGCCGACGCAGCTCCAGACGATGTTGCAATGACTGATACAAGCCCAGCTGCTGCAGCCTGATGCATATTAAACTTAAAAACAATTGATAAAAATGGGATTATAATAAGCCCACCACCAATTCCCAGAAGAGAACCAATAAAACCTGCAATAATCGACACAGCCAAAATTTGGACAATCATTATGTTCAGCTCCTTAAAAATAAAAATGGCGGAGAGAGTGGGATTCGAACCCACGGCACCCTTTTTGGGGGTGCGCACGATTTCGAGTCGTGTGCCTTCGACCACTCGGCCATCTCTCCACCTTTTTATTTTGCACAATCAATTATAATTCATCTTATCAGCATTTTCAAGTCAAACTTTTTCATATTATAATTGACAATTCCACAAAATAGAAGTAATATATTTATTAAAGCGTATATTGTGAACAAAATTGTGCACCAAAGCAGCATGTTTTAAATGGCATCACAAAAGCACAGGAGGTGCAATCAATTTGAAAAAACCTGAACTTCAAGTTGGACTCAGATTTGAGATTGAGGAAGTGGTAAGTGATAGCATGCTTGCTTCTCATTTTCAAAGCGGACTTTTGGATGTCTTTGCAACTCCGTCAATGATAGCGCTGATGGAAAAGGCGGCACTTCTCTGTGTAGAGAGCTACTTGGAAGAAGGTTATACCACGGTTGGAAGCAAAGTAGATGTTTTGCACTTAGCACCAACCCCAAAGGGAATGAAAGTAAAAGCAGTTGCTCAGTTGATTTCCATTGAAGACAGAAAACTGACATTTAAGGTTGAAGCATATGACAGCTTTGAAAAGATTGGAGAAGGTATTCACGAAAGGTTTATTGTGGACCGTGAAAGATTTTTAAACAAAACCTATCAAAAGGTAAGGTGAAATACCTATGAAAAGCATATCAAGAGTGCAGCAGACCACCCTTGAGCCTATATCCAAAATTGCAGAGAAAATAGGACTTGACGATGATGACATTGAGCTTTATGGAAAGTACAAGGCAAAAATCAGTTTAGATGTGCTCAACAAAAGAGCAGACAAAGAAGATGGAAAAGTTATTCTGGTGACATCTATTAACCCAACACCTTTTGGGGAGGGGAAGACAACAACTGCGATTGGTCTTTCTATGGCAATAAACAGGCTGGGGTTTAAGTCTATTGTTACTTTAAGAGAACCTTCCTTAGGACCGTTTTTAGGTTTGAAAGGTGGGGCAACAGGTGGCGGTGCTTGTGAGATTTTGCCCTCAATTGATATAAATCTTCACTTTACAGGAGATATTCATGCTGTGACCTCTGCAAACAATCTTCTTTGCGCTGCTATTGACAACCACATTTATCATGGAAATAGTCTTGGAATAAATCCAAAATCTATAACCATAAAAAGAGCAATAGATATGAATGATAGAAGTCTTCGGCACATCATAGTTGGGCTTTCGAATGACCAGAAGGGTGCTATAAGAGAAGATGGTTTTGTGATCTCTGTTGCTTCTGAAGTGATGGCAATTCTGTGCCTTTCAATGAATTATGAAGAGTTAAAAGAGAAACTTGGGAATATCTTGGTAGGTTTTACCTATGATAAAAAGCCTGTATATGCAAAGGATTTAAATGTCCAAGGTAGTATGGCACTTTTGCTGAAAGATGCATTAAAGCCAAATCTTGTTCAAACGTCTGAAAATACTGCAGCGATAGTTCATGGTGGTCCTTTTGCAAATATTGCGCATGGAACAAACAGCATTGTTGCAACAAGAATTGCTCAAAAACTTTCTGATTATGTTGTTGTTGAGGCAGGTTTTGGTTCTGATTTGGGAGCAGAAAAATTTATTAATATTGTTGCAAGAAAATCTGGGATATACCCGCAAGCTGCTGTGTTGGTGGTGACAGTAAAAGCGCTGAAACATCATGCAAAGATTGAAGAAAATAACAATTTGCAAAGCTGTGCAAGCTTTATTCAAAAAGGGCTTGAGAATTTAGAAAAGCACATTGAAAATCTTAAAATCATGGGGCTTGAGACAGTGGTAACTTTAAATAAATTTCCGGATGATACAGAAGAAGAGATTGAAGCTATAAAGTCTTTTTGCGAGCAAAAAGGTGTGGAATTTTCAGTATCTACTGCGTATGCTGACGGTTCAGAAGGTGTGCTTGATCTTGCTGAAAAGGTTATAGAGGTGAGTAATAAAAGGAAAAAGGTAAACTTTGTTTACCAGGATAGTGATTCTATTGAAGAGAAAATTAAAAAAGTTGCAACAATCATATATGGTGCAAAAGATGTACAGTTCTCAAAAGTAGCTTTGTCAAAACTTGAGCTTATAAAGAATCTCAAGATTGAACATTTTCCAATTTGTATGTCAAAAACTCAGTATTCGCTTTCTGATGATCCGAAAGCGCTTGGAAGACCAAAGGATTTTGTTCTAAATGTTACAGATATAGAGATAAAAAATGGAGCTGGTTTTATAGTTGTAATGTGTGGTGATATTATAGCAATGCCAGGACTTGGTAAAGACTTTGCTGCTCTTCATCTTGACATTGACAGTAGCGGAAATCCCATTTTTAAGTAAGTTCTTTTTTTAGACTATACATGTGCACAAAAATGTGTTCAAAGGGAGGTTGAAAAGTATGATTGATACAACAAAATTTTCGCTTGCAGATTTTATGAAGAGTGAAGATAAAAATATCATGGAGCTTGCAAAGGAGTTCTGGGAATATAAAGAAGACTATGTCAGAAGAAGACATTATCAATACAGAAGAGTTTCACTCACAGGGTCAGGTCCGACTATGAAGATTATTGACCACTATACAGGACAGGTTAAAGAGATGATAAACCTTGCATCAAACGATTATCTCAACCTTACAAAACATCCAAGAACAATTAAAGCAGGGATTGAAGCTGTCAAAAAGTACGGAACTGGTGCAGGGTCTGTGCCACTTCTTGGTGGAACACTTGACATTCATGTGGAACTTGAAAAAAAGCTTGCAAAGTTTAAAGGGTGCGAAGATGCTCTCATTTACACAAGTGGTTATGGTTCAAATTTGGGGACAATTTCAGCAATTTTGCATGAAAAGGACGTTGCTATACTTGACATGTATGTGCACGCAAGCATAATTGATGGGTGTAGAAACACCAATATAGAGTTTTTCAGACACAATAACATGGATTCTCTTGAAAAAGTTCTGAAGAAGGTTAAAGACAAGTACAACACAAAACTTGTAATAGTTGATGGTGTGTATTCAATGGATGGTGACATTGCTCCGCTTGACCAGATTGTTGAAATTGCACATGCCTATGGCGCGTTTGTCATGGTTGATGAGGCTCATGCTACAGGTGTGATTGGCAAAAATGGAAGAGGAACACCTGAACATTGCAACGTGGAAGGCAAGGTTGATATAGTTGCAGGGACTTTATCCAAGGCACTTGGCGCTGTCGGTGGATTTATCGCCACCAATAAAGAGCTTGTAAACTACCTGCACTTTTATTCAAGAGCATATATGTTCTCAACAGCACCAACACCCCAGGCAACAGCTTCTTTAATTGAAGCGTTAAATGTTATTGAGGAAGAACCAGAGCTTCGTCAAAGACTTTGGGACAACATCAGGTATTTTAGGGAAAACCTTTTAAAGCTCGGCTTTAACCTTGGCAATCAGCAAACAGCTATCTTCCCAATAATTATAGGAGATGATTATAAGGTAAAAGAGATGTGCAGAGAGCTTCATGAAGCAGGAATATATGTAAATCCAGTATTTTATCCTGCAGTACCGCGAAGGCTTTCAAGGATTAGAATTTCACTTACAGCTGGGCATACAAAAGAGCATCTTGACAGAACATTAGATGTTCTTGAACACTTGGGCAAAAAATACGGTATAATTTAAATATTAGTAGATTCATTAGTAGATTCATCTAAAGAAGGGGCTGCTACAAAAAGAGTGCAGCCTCTTAAAGTTTTTAGACAAATTCTTAATAAATTCTTAATAAAATGAAAGGAGATTTGAAGAATGAAAGCAGTTGTGTTTGATGCAAATGTTGCAAAGTACATAAGAACTCTTTTGCTTGGTAAAATCTCCAAGAAGTTTTTTTACAATAGATTTTCATGTATTCAATTGAAGGACATTCCTGAACCTGAACTTCCTTCAGAAAACTATGTAAAGATAAAAACTACATATGCAGGAATTTGCGGTTCTGATTTGAATCTTATATTTTTACATGATTCACCTTCTACCTCACCTTTTGCTTCATTTCCTTTTGTCATAGGGCACGAGAATATTGGAGTGATAGTTGAAAAAGGCAAAGCTGTTTCCGAGTTTGAAATAGGTGACAGAGTCATTGTTGACCCTGTGCTTGATTGTGATGCGCGCGAACTTCCAAGATGTCCGTCCTGTCAGGAAGAGGAGTTTTCTACCTGCCTTAACATAACAGAAGGAAAGCTTTCACCTGGTACAATTATGGGAGCGTGCAGTACAACAGGAGGGTCGTGGGGAGAATATTTTGTTGCGCACAGGTCGCAGGTTATAAAGGTCCCTGATACTGTTAAGGACCAAGAGGCAATACTTGTCGACCCATTAGCATCAGCACTTCATCCTGTTGTAAGAAATTTTCCGAAGAATAGCGAAAAGATTTTGGTTTATGGAGCTGGTATAATTGGTCTTTTGGTTGTCTGGAGCCTGAGAAAACTTGGAAGCAACGCAGATATTACTGTGATTGCAAAATATGATTTTCAAGCAGATCTGGCATTAGAGTTTGGTGCAAACAGAGTTGTAAAGCCAAGGGAAGGGTATTTAGATGACCTTGCTAAGGTAGTCCAAGCCAAAGTTTTTCGACCAATGATTGGTGATAAGGTGTTGCTTGGTGGGTTTGACAAAGTATTTGATTGTGTAGGGTCAAAAAAGACAATTAGAGATGGTATGTGGCTTACAAAACAGCGAGGAAGCTATATTCTTGTAGGGCTTGCATCGGTTATAGAAAAGGTTGATCTGACCCCAATTTGGTTCAAAGAACTGAATGTCAAGGGTGCTTACTGTTACAGTACAGAAAATATAAATGAATACAGGATGTCTACGTATCAGCTTGCACTGAGCCTTATTCAACAGCACAAAATTCCATATGAAAAATTAATTACTCATTATTTTAAACTTGAAGATTATCAAAAAGCCATTGAAGTTGCCTCATCAAAGGGGAGTGAAAAGAGTATAAAAGTTGTGTTTAAATTTTTGTGAAATTTTACAATTAAAAAGTAGTTGCTAATATGGCTTTAATAATATTAAAATTGAATTAACATACAGGTAGTTTTGTTAAGAAAGTTAACTTTTTGCGCATATACATCAAAAATATGGATATATATTTTAAAGAATACAAGAAAGGAATTGGCAGTTGGTGAAAAGGTTATGAGAGAAAAGTTTAGCAAGGTATATTGGATAGTCACATTTACTGAACTGTTGCTATTTTTTGGTCTGGCTTTGTATATTCAGTTTCAAACTCATACATATAATACAATTTCATGGATTTTAATCTGTACAAGTTTGAGTTTGATTATAGTTTCAGGATATATTTTTGGAATTTCACCTATTATAAATGAATTTAGTGCCCGGGTTAAAAAAATAGAAGATATTTTAAGAGTATTAGAAGATAACTTTGAAATTAGCGTCGAAAATAATACAAAATTTGAGAATGCTATACATTCAATACAGAATAAAATTTATTTGTTAAAAAACCAAGAGAAAATTGAAAATCAATTTATTTCTGACTATAAGGAGATACTTATAAGAAACATCCAGCTAATATATTCAATAGCAACTGAAAAAGAGCAAAAGGAGATTGAGGGACTTGCAAAATCACTTTTAGATACCTTAGAGGCAAGCGGGTATTCAAATCGTATATTTGTTCCGCTTTGGTATGAGGTGACGTTGTTTCAAACAATTCTTTCTGGCTGTGTTTATTCACTGAATAATAATTTTGAAATAGTTGTAAATTTTCACGACGATAGTTTGAAGGAAATATTTGTACTTCACGGGACACTGGGTTTTATTGCAAAACTCTTTACTGGTTGTTCACAGCGGCAGCTTCCAATTAAAAGTGTGATACAGATTTCGATATTTGAATTATCAGGGATGCTGAATATAAGAATATATTACAATGATGTCATAAAGAACTATGAGAAGATTGAAGAAGTGATGAATATTCTCAAAAATAAATTTGTGCTATATTATCCTGAGGGTACATATCTGCTGACATATTCAACCGGGGATAATCATTTTGTGCTTGAGATGACTTTGCCTAAGATAAAATCTTCTGATAGTTGAAACTAATCAAACTTTTCAGGATAATTTGCAATTTTTCCAAATATCTGGTATTATTAAAATTAATCTTTAAGAAAAGAAATGCAAAAAAAGTTGGGATGAGAGTAAGATGGTAACAATTAAAGACATAGCGAGAGAAGCAGGTGTTTCACCTTCCACGGTATCAAGAGTGTTGTCTGGTAAAGCAAAGATTTCTCCTGAGACCACCAAGAGGGTGATGGAAGCTATAGAAAAACTTGGATATATTCCGAATGCAAGTGCGAAAAGTCTTGTTATGAAGAAGGCTTATTCGGTGGGCATTTTTATGCCAAGAAAGCTTGAGCAAGCGTTAACATCTACATTTTTTGACCAGGTTGTTTCTGGTATCTGCAGTTATATAAACAACACTGAATATGAAATAGTACTTTCGATTGTACCTCCAGAAAAGGAAAAGGAGAGTTTAGAGAGGCTGATAAAAAGCAAGAAAGTTGATGGGTTTATACTTTTGACGTCACGTATAAACGACTATGCAATAAAATACTTGCGAAATCTAAAATTTCCTTTTGTGCTGATAGGGTCGCCTGACAAGGACAAAGACTATGTAAACTGGGTTGACAACGACAATAAAAAGGCTGCGTTTGATGCAACAGAGTATCTAATTCGGCTTGGACATACTCGAATAGGTTTTCTGGGTGGAATGGAAAATCTTGTTTTGACTCAAGATAGGCTTTCGGGTTACAAAAGTGCTCTTGCCAAATACAAAATTCCAGTTGAGAACCAATATATTATGTTTACTGAGTTTGATGAGCAAAGCTCGTATGAAAAGGCAAAGCAGATGTTGATGCTTCCTAACAGGCCAACAGCTATTGTTTGTATTGATGAGGTTGTTGCATATGCACTAATTAGAGCATGCAGGGAACTTGATTTAAAAGTAGGGTATGATGTGTCTGTCATAGGCTTCAATGAATCCATTTTTTCGAAGTTATCCTCACCAAGGCTGACCACTGTCAATACCAATGTATTTTATTTAGGATATTATGCTGCTGAAATGCTAATAAAAGAGCTTGAAGAGCCGTACAAGACATACAAAAGATTGATTGTTCAGCACTCAATTATTGAGGGAGAAACCTGCAGAGCAATATAAAGACAAGGGGGATTTTGAATGCAAAAACATGTTGAGATTAAAAACAAAATAGGTCAGGTGTTAAGAGGTTACTTGCACATGCCTGATGAATACGAGGGGAAAATTCCTGCTGTTGCTATATTTCACGGATTTACAGGGAACAAAATGGAACCACATTTTATCTTTGTAAAACTCTCGCGGCTTTTAGAACAACATGGGATTGCAAGCGTGAGGTTTGACTTTGCGGGTTCTGGTGAGTCAGACGGAGAGTTTTATGATATGACTGTTACGCGTGAGATTGACGATGCACGCTGTATTTTAGAGTATCTATTTTCTCTTGATTTTGTTGACAAGCAGAAGATTTCAATAGTTGGACTTTCGCTTGGCGGTGCAATATCTTCTTATCTTGCTGGTGAGTATAAAGAAAAACTTTACAAGGTGGTTCTGTGGGCGCCTGCAGGTAATATGAAAGAGATTGCAAAAAATGTTGTTGAGACAAATCCAACCATCAAAGAAAAGGGATATATAGACTTGGGAGGACTTTTACTTTCTCAGGATTTTTATCACGATTTGCAAAAGTATGATTTCTTTGAAGAAATAAAGAGATATCCTGGTAAGGTTTTGATTTTGCACGGTACAAATGATCAAGCTGTACTCATCGAGGTTGGAAGAAAATATAAACAGATTTTAGGGGATAGGGCTGAGTTTATTGAAATTGAAGGTGCTGACCATACATTTAACAAGTATGAATGGGAAAGACTAGTACTTGATAAAACGGTTGAGTTTTTGAAGGATTGAGAAAAAATACAAAAGGGTGGACACAAAAAAAAGTTTCCACCCTTTTTTTTGTCACCCATCTACTTTCAAATGAATATAATAGAATAAAACCAGCTGTTGAAAGAATATATTTATGGTATGAGCAAGCATTTTTCGCACAAAAACAAAAAATGGTTGGGTCTTGCACTACTTCTCATTGGTATAGGGATTCTGATATCGCTACTGATGCCTCCATGGCTTTTGGCGTTTATAATCGCAGTCTTATTAATAGGTGCAGGAATATATCTATTTTTGAAAGATGGGAGATGGAAGTAAAATGAGAATCATGGTGTTTAAAATGCCAAGGTTTTTGAGCAAGTTAATAAAAAAGCTGTTTAAAATAAGTGATGATAAATAAAGAAAAAAGTTCAAGATAAACTTTGATTGCTTATCTTGAACTTTTCTATTTTTAAGCACGGACAACCTTGCCAGCCTTTATACAGCTTGTGCAGACATATATTCTCTTTCTCTGACCATTCTGCAGGAGAACTTTTATTTTCTTTACATTTGGCTTCCATGTTCTTCTTGATTTCTTGTTTGAGTGGCTGACCTTATTTCCAAAAGCAACTTTTTTACCGCAAACTTCGCACATTGCCATCTATGATTTCCCTCCCTTTTCTCAACAGAAGCTTAAAAAAGCCACACAATATTTTAACATAAAAAAGAGAAAAAGAGCAAGGATTAATTTTCTTTATAAAGGATTGCTTCTTTGTCTATATAAAGCTCACAGTTGATATACTCATTTTTGATATCTATGTCCTTTACAAGCTCAATCCTGTACATGCTTGATGTGTACCAGTTGAGCTTTGGCTGAACATTTACAAAAGCAAGGCTACTTTCCAGCGACGGCAACAGATAGTTCCAGTTTACATAATGGTTGAAGTTCTCAATAATGTCTGTTATAACTGCGCTGAACTTGTTCAAAAGAAGTTTTTGAAATTCATACCATTTTGTAAGTGAAGCTTCGATATTTGTAAGACCAAAGTAGCCTGCACAGCCTGCACCTTTTAAGCTTGAAATTGTTCTTGTAAAGCAAAGGTCTAAAGCCTCAATTGTCTCTGGTGGATCTATTGTAAATGTGTCAAAGCTTTTTACAAAATCATCAGGAAGTTTGTTTCTAAAGTCATATTCAATAGCTTTGAGGTTTAAATTGTGTTCTTTTGCAGCCTGATTTATGAAGTCAACAAGACGTTTGTCAATCTCTAAAACTATGACCTCTTTTGGAAGTTTTGTCAGTGCTGCTGCTATTGACACAAGGTCATCGTCTCCAAAAACTATTAGCCTTTTTCCAACCAGGTCTCCTTTTTTAATCATCAGCGCAATTCGTGAGTATGCTGTTTCTTCTGTGACATACCCCTGGTCATACTCAACTATTGCATCAGGTCTTGTCTTAACAATTTCTTTATACTTTTCATAAGCATCTTTGATTTCAGAGAAAACTATTCCTCTTCCTTCACAACAGGAACAGGTGTAATTTTTTACAACAGGAATGTTGTTAGCGCTTATGAATTCTTTTCCTTTTTCTGTTAATATCAAATTTCCCGATTCGTCTGTCTTAACAAAATCTATTGAAATTAGATAGTTGATTGTTTCTCTTACCACAGCAAATGGTTTTTGTGAAAGGAAAATAACTTCCCAAAAATGGTTTGTGGAGTTCAGCGCTGACAGTATCTTTTCTATATCTCTTTGGTTTACTTCAACCTTTGTCTTGTCCTGTACAAAATCAACAGCACCCTTTAATACATCCACTCCTACCACCTCCTCATAAGATTTATTGTTACCCAATTTTTCTTCCAGCAAAATAGTTTGTTGACAACAATATATAATGATATCATAATAAAATAAGGTGTCAATAAGACTTTTGAAAAATTGTGGATTTAAAAGGGTGATAATAGCTTGAAGATTAAGGTTGTACCAGAGGATTTTGTTGTGAGAGAAAAAATCAATCTTGAGATAAAACCGTCGGGCAGATACAAAATTTATCTTTTAACAAAAAGACACTGGAACACTGTTGATGCTCTCAGATTCATTTCAAAGGAGAACAGGATTCCTATAGAAAAGATTGGATGTGCAGGCAGAAAAGACAGACACGCATTTACTTTTCAGTATATTTCTGTACCAAGAGAATATACCATAAATTTTGACAGAGAAAATGTAAAGGTTCAGTTCATAGGGTATTCAGATGATTTTGTATCCCCTTTGATTCTCGAAGGGAATTTTTTTGAAATAACAATAAGAAAATTAAAAAATAAGGATGAAAAAATTTTACGAAGACTGAATGAAGTACAGCAGTTTGGTTTTCCCAACTACTTTGACGACCAGCGGTTTGGAAGCACCCAAAGTGAAGATGAGTTCATAGGAGAAAAGATTATTAAAAAACATTACAACGGTGCTCTCAAACTTTACTTTACTACCATTCATCCTGAAGATAAAAAAGAAGAAAAAGAGAGAAAAAAGAAAATAGCTGAACTCTGGGGAGATTTTGAAAAGATACTACCTCTTTGTAAAACAAAGGTAGAAAGAGATATTATAAAGACTCTTCTAAAAGGCAAGAGCAAACACTATTTAATCGAAGCACTCAATCTTATTCCCAAAGAAGAGATGTCTATTTTTCTTTCTGCTTACCAGAGCTATATTTGGAACAGGACATTGATTGCAGTTTTGCCCTATTATGCTGATTTGTTAAAACCTGTAAAAGGAAAAATTATAGACTACTTGATTTACACTACACTTTCAACAAAGTCTTTAAATAGCTTAAAAAACCTTCAGATTCCAACTGTTTCATCAAAAATACCATATGTAAATGATATTGTAAATAACGCTATTTTAGAGATTTTAAATGAAAGAGGAGTAAAGCCTTCTGACTTTGATACAAAGAAAATTAAAAGTTGGTATTTTAAATCATTTTTAAGACCTGCTATAGTCTTTCCAGAAAATCTTGAAATTTCTGATTTTGAAGAAGATGATTTTTATAATGGGTATTATAAGCTTAGGATAAAATTCTATCTTCCTGCCGGTTCTTTTGCTACGATGCTTATAAAAAGTTTAACGATTACAAACACATAATCGCTATTGACTAACAAAGGCTTAGCCTTTATAATATGATATGCTTGTTGAAGAAGTGGTGGATATAGCTCAGTTGGTTAGAGCGCCAGGTTGTGGCCCTGGAGGTCATGGGTTCGAGTCCCATTATCCACCCCATTTTAAATTATGTTGGGGTGTCGCCAAGCGGTAAGGCACAGGACTTTGACTCCTGCATTCCGGTGGTTCGAATCCACCCACCCCAGCCATTTTTATTTTTGTAGCAATATCAAGGATTAGATGATTAGCAAAAGTTGGCAATAAAAATTAAAAAGTAACAAGTCCTGCAGCCAATTTTAAAGGCAAAATAGGATGCAGGATTTTAAGAAGAATAATAGATACATTCTCTTGAAGAAATCAACACCACCAATCGCAGAGTTTAAATCATAAAAGTCAGATTGTTCTGAAAATTTTCTTTGGATCAGTTCATCAGAATCATTTCAGATAATTTTTCCCATTTGGATTTATATTTGTTTTATCAGTGTGTAATTAGAATGCAAGAAATAAAATATATATTTTATTTAACAACAGTAAACAATCGAAGGTAAAAATTTTCCTTTGACAAGACAAAATAATACAAATTTGGGTACAAAATATTGCAAAAAGAAAACAATATAGTTTATTGAAATTAAAAACCATAATTATAAACTATAACTGGAAGTTCTAAACTGAAAATAAAATTAAAAAACGAGGTATATTGAGAGAGACAAACAGTATAATGTCAAGGGGATGAGAAGATATGGTCAAAAAACTAAAAAAGGGAAGGCACAAAAGAATTGTGATTAGTGCTATTGTGTTTTTTACATTACTCTTACTGAACCTTAGTGATGCATTTGCAGAAAATACAGTTACGTATGTTGAACTTCCAGTTAAAAAGGTAAGGCAGGCATATTCAAAT
This sequence comes from Caldicellulosiruptor obsidiansis OB47, assembly GCF_000145215.1. Lineage (NCBI taxonomy): Bacteria > Bacillati > Bacillota > Caldicellulosiruptorales > Caldicellulosiruptoraceae > Caldicellulosiruptor > Caldicellulosiruptor obsidiansis. The sequence continues at coordinate 2,129,109 of NC_014392.1, read as the reverse complement.
TGGTGCTGGGCAGCAGGGTGTGAGTCAATACTTTACTATTGCAAAAACTATTTAGGTTTTGGGAGAGAGGCAACACAGTGGGATATAGTGAAATATATCTATGGAAGTTACGTAAATCAAGGCGCAACGCTTTCTGATATACAAAGAGCGCTTTCTGATATACAAAGAGTGCTCAGCTATTATGGTGTTGGTTCTTCGCGCATGTACTCTGTATACGGTAATACAATAACCAACGGTCAAATATGTGAGCAGATAATCAATTTAAGAAGCCCGATAGGAATAAATGTTCCTGGGCATTTTGCAGTATTGAGCGGTGTATGGCAATATTTTGATAATGGTAGTTTAAAAAATTTTGTATTGGTAATGGATTCAGCAGTTGGTTATATAAGAACTATACCTGATTCAGAATTGAGAGATAATGATTTTGATTGGGAATTAATAGATGCCATAAAAGTTTATAAGCCTTGATAAAAAGATGGAAAGGAGAGAAGAGACTATGAGAAGATGTAACCTCTTTTTAATGATATTAGTGTTAATAATAGCGTGTTTACTTGGCATGCCAATATTAGTATTTGCTAATTCAGATTCTACTATAAACCATGACGATGAAATTATGAAACTTAAAAGACAGTTTCTGGCTGAATCTCATTTGAATGCTCTGTTTGAACTTTTAAATAGAGATAGTTCTTTTAAAGTGCAATTGGATAATCTTACTGGCAATAAAGGTTCTTATGATCTCAAAAAGTTTAAATTGAGTGAGGAGTATGAAGTTTACAGATTGTTTGTATTTCCTTTAGAGTCGAAATTAGCATCTAACGGGCACACCAGAATTTTATATGTAAAAGAAGGTTTCAAAAATGAAATAAAAAATTTAAAATTCAGAACATTTAAAGATGCACTCAATACAGAATTTGTTGAAAAGAGGTGGGCAAGAATAATTTTTTACGACGGAAAACCTGTTGGATACATGTTAATTGATTGGGATAAAAATTATAATGATTATATTATTTCAGAATCAACAATGGGATACAGTGGGTTAGGAGAAGCAATTATATTTATGAAGGAATTTTTAAGAAGCAAAGGACAACATCCGAATGTTAAAATTGTTGACGCTCTTGAAAGGTCATTATATGTTGTTTCTGAAGATGGCAACTGGTGGTGTGCTGATGCTACAGATTCTTCAAATCCGCAAATGTATAGAAAGAAAATATGGAGTTTTGATGAAATAATAGACGGTTTAAATAACAGACCAAAAGAGATATTGAATTTTCTTGATGAGATGCAAAAAGATCCAGACAATATAAAAATTGGCGGAAGTCCATATAAACCTTTGTATGAAACTGCAAGTGAAAAAAAGGAAAAGATAAAAAATGTTTTAGTTGCGACATTGTTGCTATCTATAACAGCAATTTTTGTTGCAGGTGTGAATTTATTTTCTAAACACAGAAAAGAAGTATCTATACAGTGAACCATTTGTATTTTAAAATTATGGTCTTTGTCAAGACTTTAAATATTTTTGTGGTAAGGTACAATGACCTCCTTCTTGGTAAGAATCAGAATATAAACAAAAATGTCCAAGAGGTATTGAGAATACTTGCACCTGGCGAAATATTGTAATAAAATGAGAAGGAATGATTCATGAGATATTGGAAATTAATTATTGGAATTATAACACCTTTGATATTCACAATATGGCTTATACCGACAGCTGTTAGTGCGAGTTTTGTTATTGATCATAATGATGAAGTAAATAAACTCAGAAGACAGTTTGCGGCTGAAGGAATGCTCAGAGCCTTTTTAACAGGTCCGATGGAAAAAGATGAAAGCTATAAAAAAGATATTGCTTCTGTAATTGGTTTTCAAGGTCCTTGTGATATTGAAAAATTTAAGGTAAGTGAGGAGTATCTATATATTGAACCATTTAACTTTCCTGTTATAAATAAAAATAGAAAAAATAAGGCAGATTATATTTATATTAGCAACGAATTAAAAGAAAAAGTAAAAAATTTGAAATTTAACTCCTGGAACGATACGCTGAATACTGAGTTTGTTGAAAAAGGTTGGGCACGAATAATTTTTTATGATAGCAAACCTGTTGGTTATATGTTGATTAAATTTTATGAAGATACAGGGGATTATAAAATTTTTGAGTTTAGTCCTGTATCTCCTGAATTGGGCGAAGCGGTTGAAAATATGAAAAAATTTCTAACTGATAAAGGTTTAAACCCCAGGGTAAAAATTTTTTATCCAGGTTTTTGGCGAGGAGAGTCTTTATATGTGGTATCAGATGACGGTAATTGGTGGGCGGCAGGGGTAAAAGGATTTGAGGATAAGATACGTGATTTTAATGTGATAAAAGACGCATTAAATAAAAGACCAAAAGAGATATTAGATGAGGTTGAAAATTATGGCAAACTATTGAAGGAAGCGCCTGAAAAAATTGAATATGGAGGACCTCCATATCCGCCTTTGTACGAGGTTATTAAAAATGAGGAAGAAAGAAGAAAAAATGTTTTAATAGCTATATTTTTACTCATTGGAACAGGGGTTCTTGTTCTTAGTATATTATTAGCTAAGAAAAATAAGTTTAAGCAGTTGTGTAATCAACTTTAAAAGTTAACAATTGATTTGGTATTAACAGGAGTAAATATAGCAAAAAGAGGATGTTCTTAAACAAAGGGCATCCTCTTTTATTGCGCAACTCAGGAATTTTTGATAAAATAATTCTAGAAATGCTTTGAATCACTATATAAGAGAGTTGATAATTTTTTCTTTTATGTTTATAGTTGTGTTTGTATTTCAGTATTCTAATAGTCCTGCAAATAAAATTTTTGTTATCTTTGTTGGTTGCACATTATATCTGCAAAAGTATATTTTCTTTCGAAGATTAGTTGGTAAGTTTTTGTATTACAATTTTTCTAAACTAAACTTGGGGATAAGACGAAGGTGAAAAAAGTTAATTAGAATAAAAAGATAATAGAAGGTGCTTTGAGAATGATAAGAAGAAATAAAATTGATATTAATCATGCTAAAGAGGTTATTAAAGATTTAGGTGCATTTTTCAGCAGGTTTGGTAACAAGGTTGTTGTTGCTTATCTTTTTGGTTCATTTGCAATGGGCACGTATACTCCGCTTTCTGATATAGACATAGCAATTTTATTTGATATGGAACTTTCTAAAGGAACAGTGGAAGAACTTGAGAATGAAATTCTTGATGGGCTTATGAAAATATTTAAAACTGATGAAATTGATCTTGTTATTCTCAATAATGCACCTTTGTCTGTTAGATATGGAGTATTAAAAACTGGGAAGATAGTTTACTGTAGTAATATAGAAAAAATAGTTGACTTTCAAACAGAGGTCATTTCAAAGTATCTTGATATAAAGCCTTACAGGGAAGAATTTTATAGGGAATTTTTAAAATCTTTGTAAAGATTTATCGAAAGGAGTTTGTTTTTAAGATATGGACGAAAAAATATTATTTCATTTAAACCTCTTGAAAAAATGTACAGAGTTGTTAAAAGACATATCAAAAGTTGATTTTGAAGAATATATAACAAATGAAATCTTAAAAGGTGCAGCGCAGAGGTATTTGCAAGTTGCAATTGAAACATGTATTAACATTGGTAATAGAATAATTTCAATAGAACAAACAAAAAGCAAAAATATAAGAACACCTGAAACGTATGCAGATATATTTTTAACATTAGCTCAATTAGGCATTATTAATGATGAATTTAGCAGAAGGCTTTTTCAGATGGCAAGATTCAGAAATAAACTGGTACATCTTTATTGGGAAATTGATGATAACTTGGTTTATAAGTTTTTGAAAGAAAATACAAAAGATTTTGAGGAATATATTTGTTGCATAAAAAAGTATATCCAAAATAATTGATATTTTTACAATTAATTGTCATGATTAATGTTATTAAGGTAAAAGATGGATTTAGATACCAATATTATTTCAATTGATACTTTCATATGTTGGAAAATTGTAGTGTCTATCTAATTATTACAAACAAATGTTTGGTATTGTAGAGTCAGCAAACATCAGCTATAATAACAATGCATCTTATATATGGGCCATTAGCTCAGTAGGCAGAGCACCAGCCTTTTAAGCTGGGTGTCCCGCGTTCGAGTCGCGGATGGCTCACCATCTTCAAGAACATAAGCCCTTGAAAAAAGGGCTTTTTTGTTTATATTGAAAAATGAAGTTTGCTATGATAAAGTTTTAATAAAAAAGGAAAGGAAAAGCTATATAAAAAATGCTTGCAAAAGTTTTGACATCTTCTTACCTTGGCATAAAAGGCTATATTGTTACAGTTGAAACAGACATGTCAAATGGCCTTCCGAGTTTTGATATAGTTGGCCTTCCTGATGTGACTATTAAAGAAGCAAAAGAAAGAATCAGGGTGGCAATAAAGAACAGCGGCTTTGATTTTCCAACCAGAAAAATAATTGTAAATCTTGCACCTGCAAGCACCAGGAAGGAAGGCTCATCTTTTGACCTGCCTGTAGCTATTTCTGTGCTAAAGTCGTCTGAGCAGATAAATCCTAAAATCAACCCGCATGAGATTGCAATAATTGGAGAGCTTTCTCTTGATGGAAGTGTCAAGAAAGTAAATGGAGCTTTGCTTATGACAATCGCAGCTTTGGAAAATGGTATCAAAAAGATTATTGTTCCCTATGAGAACAGGGCAGAATGTAGCGTTGTGAGAGGAATTGATGTTTTTCCTGTGAAAACTTTAAAAGAAGCTGTTGAGATTTTGGATGATCCTCAGAGTGCTATTCCTCATAAGGTTGAAATAGATGAAATGAATCTTCTTGATACTTTTACATATGACGTTGATTTTTCAGAGGTCAAAGGTCAAGAATATGTCAAAAGAGCAGTTGAGATAGCAGTGGCGGGAATGCACAACCTTCTTTTGATAGGTCCACCAGGAAGCGGCAAAACCATGATCGCTCAGCGCATACCAACAATTTTGCCCCAAATGACCTTTGAAGAGAGCTTGGAAGTAACAAAAATTTACAGCTGTGCAGGGCTTTTAAAAGACGGTCAGGCGCTTGTCACTACAAGACCTTTTAGAAGTCCTCACCACACATCTTCTTCAATTGCTATAATTGGTGGGGGTAAGGTTCCAAAACCAGGAGAGGTTTCACTTGCACACAATGGAATTTTGTTTTTGGATGAGTTTCCCGAATTTGATAAAAAGACAATAGAGGTTCTTCGCCAGCCCCTTGAAGATGGATATGTGACAATTTCAAGGGTCAACGCATCTGTTGAATATCCTGCAAGGTTTATGCTTGTATGTAGCATGAATCCTTGTAAATGTGGTTATTTTTTGTCTGATGAAAGGGAATGTACGTGCACCCCTGCTCAAATAAAGCAGTATCTTGGAAGGATTTCTGGTCCAATTTTGGACAGAATTGATGTTCAGGTTGAGGTAAAGTCTGTAAAGCTTGAAAACTTTGATTCCTCAATTTGCAAAGATTCAGCAGCTATGAGAAGAGAGGTAGAAAGAGCAAGACAAATTCAGCTTGAAAGGTTCAAAGGGCTTGGCATATTTTATAATTCTCAAATGAAAGGATCTCTTGTAAACAAATTTTGCAGACTTTCAAAGAAAGAAAAGCAGCTTCTTGAAAAGGCATTTAATACCTTGGGACTGTCGCTTAGAGGATATACCAAAATTTTGAAGGTTGCAAGAACAATTGCTGATTTGGAAGGCAGTAGCGAGATAAAAGCAGAACACCTGCAAGAGGCAATCTCTTACAGGCTTTTGGAAAGAAGGCTTATTTAAAAGTTTTAGCGACAGTTCTTTTTCTTGTGATATTGATAAGTTCAATTATGAAAAAGATAATTACAAACGTCAAAACTGTTGCTCCACCTGGAGGTATATCAATATAATATGAGGCAGAAAGTCCTGCTAATATTGCAAATAAAGATATCAGAAGTGACCCTATTTGAAGATATTTAAAATTTTTTGCAAATCTCATTGCTATTGCTGTAGGAAAGACAAGCAAGCTTGAAATAAGAAGCCCACCTACAATTTTTAGAGAGACTGCTATTATTGTTGCTGAAATTATGTTTAAAGAAAAATCAAGTAGTTTTGTATTTATTCCCGAGACCTTTGCGCTAACTTCATCAAATGTAGCAAAAATAAGTTTTTTTCTGAACATGGCTATAAAAGTAACTGTTACAAGGCATACTGCAAGGATGATCCACACATCTTCATTTCCAATTGTGACTATGCTTCCGAAAAGGAAGCTCATTAAGTTGCTACTGCTTTTTAAAATTCCAAACAAAACTGATGCAAGGCCCAGAGCAGTGATTGACACAAGGGCAAGAGATACTTCTTCAAACCTTTTAAATCTTGATTTGAAATACTCAAGAACTATAGCAAATCCAACTGTTGAGATAATTGCGCCGATGGTTGGACTGAAATTAAATAGCAGTGCCGCTGCAACGCCAACAATTGCTGTGTGTGAAAGAGAGTCTCCCATCTGTGAAAACCTCTTGAGTACAAGAAAGTTTCCTGCAAGCGAGGTCATAATGCTAACCAGCACACCTGCTAAAAGAGCCCTTTGCATAAATTCATATTGAAGCATAATATCACATCCTGTTATTTTGTTCTTTTTTAGTATAAGAGTGTCTGTGCTCAATTTTCTTGATCTTGTATTTGTACACACTTTCAAACTTTGAAGGGGAAAAGTCTTTTGCGCTGCAAGCAGTGTAAATCATACCATCCCCCATACAGATTATGGTATCAGCATGCTGAGTTACAGCATACACATCGTGTGTTACCATCAATATTGTGGTTCCTTCTTTCTTTTTCTCTCCAAGAATTTCAAAAAGAAGCTGCTCAGAGAGACTGTCTATTCCAACAGTTGGCTCATCTAAAAGAAGTATTTGTGGGTCGGATATGAGCGCGCGTGCTAAAAACACTCTTTGCTGCTGTCCGCCAGAAAGCTGGCCTATGAGACTGTTTTTGAGCTGCTTTATTTGAAGCTTTTCTAAAATGCTTTCGGCTTTTTCTAAGTCCTGTTTTGAAAATCTCTGAAACAATCCCTTTTTTGGCACCAGTCCTAAAAGTACAGTTTCAAAAACGCTCAAAGGGAAGCTCTGGTTAAAATTTGTGACCTTTTGAGGAACAAAAGATATTTTCTGCCTATCCTGCGGGGTAAGATGCTGTTTGCCAAATATTAGTCTTTTTCCACTTGTAGGGGTGTAAATCCCTGAGATTATATTCAAGAGTGTGGTCTTACCAGAACCGTTTGGTCCGACTATGGCAGCAAACTCACCTTTTTGAACTTTGAGGTTTATGTCTTTTAGAATTCTTTTCTGGTCAATATAAAAGTTTACATCTATAAGTTCAATCATTCTGGTTTTCTCTCCCGCAACATTTATTTTAGGACCATCTCAAATGCTTTTAAGTTCTTTTCCATAAGGCTGAGTATTGTCTCATTTTTTGCTTGAGAAGAATTTACAATTCCCATTCCGTAGATGTTTACAATTTTGATACCAGTGTCTCTTGCGATGGTCTTTACAGCAGGCAAATTTTCATTTGGGTCAACAAGAATGTACTTTATGTTCTTTTCCTTTATAAGCTGAACAATCTCTTTCATTTTTTGAGCGGAGGGCTCTTCTTCTTCATTCACACCTGTAATTGAATACTGCTTGAGGCTGTAGTCTCTTGCTAAGTATCCAAAAGAGGGATGGGCAATTAGAAATTCTTTTCTTTTTGAGTTTTTCACAACAGAAGAAAATTCCTTATCAAGTCTATCAAGACTTGCAATTAGCTTTGAAACATTTTCTTGGTAATAACTTTTGTTTTTTGGATCTAAGCTTGTCAGGGCATACTCAATGTTTCTTGCCATTTTCTTTAAAAGCCTTGGTGATGTCCATATATGAGGGTCACTATCTATAAACTCTATACCTTCAGATGCTCTAAAAATTTTGACGCTTGTTCCCTCAAGAGGTTTTTTAACCCATTCATCAACAAGCCCGAGATATATCACCGCTTTTGCTGATGTAAGCTTGGCAATGTCACGTGAAGATGGTTCAAATGAGTGAATCTCCGCACCGTCCTTTACAAGCTTTTCAACTGTCAGTTTTTGTCCTGCTATAAGTTTTGTAATAGAATACAAAGGATAGATAGTAGTGTAGACTGTGCCTTTGGTGGTAGTTACAGCTTCATTTTTGCATCCACTCAAGAAAACTATAATACTAACAAGTAGAACTATAAATAGTAACTTTATCCTCTTCATTGTTCCTCCCTCCCACAACATTTATCGCATATTCCATACACTTCCAAATTGTGATCCAGAATTTTAAAGTTCATTTTGTTTAGTTCCTCTTCAATTAGATTTATCTTACAGTCTACAATTTCGGCTTTTTCATTGCACTTTATGCATACAAAATAGTGATAATGGCTACTTTTCTTTATCTCGAAAAAATGCTTTCTATTGATAGTAGATTTTATTGCTATACCATTTTGAACAAAAAGTTCAAGGTTTCTGTAAACCGTTGCAAGGTCAATTTTCAGGTTTTGTGCTTCAAGAGCTTGCAGTATCTCATCAGCAGATAAACACTGCTGTGTCTTTTGCAAAACCTTATATATTTCAACCCTTTGCCGGGTAGCTTTTATATTGTGTGAGTTTAGAATTAACTTTATATCTTGACACTTCATCCTTTCCACCTACTTGCAAATAATTTGCAACAACATGTATCCCCCATTATAATTCCTGTTAATAAAAAAGTCAAGACCTGCAAAAAATAAAAAAGACCACCTTGGCTTATTTGTTTAGGCAAGGAGGTCTCTTTGTTTTTAATTAAAACACAAGCTTTAACTAAGAGAGGACAAAAGTCTCAAATCATTCGCAAATATATCTACCTTCGCAAGGTCTTGAATAAGAGCCATCAAAAATGGATATTTTTCAAACACATCCTCTTTTATTGAATAAATTCTTTTTTGCGCATGGTTTCTGGCTTCTATAAGCCCAACATTTTTAAGATAAGCAAGGTGGCGAGACACTTTTGGCTGGCTTTCCTGAATCAACTGAACAAGACTACTTACATTTTGTTCGCGGTGTGCTAATATATTTAAAATTCTGAGCCTTGTTATGTCAGAAAGTGCATATAGTATTTCATTTAGCCTTGTCATTTTTTGCTCCCCTTCGCTCAAGAAGTAGTTATGACAAGTATCATTATATCACGTTTTTGAAAAAAAATAAACATACTTTTATACACATATGCATATATAACTATTGACATATTGAAAAATAAAGAGTTATAATTAAAGTCAAGCAAGAAAGAAGGGGTGAAAAAGTTATGGAACTTCCAAAGAAGATAATAGGTGAAACAGTTCTAAAGCAGGTAATAAGATATCTTGCAAACAATCCGGAGGAGAACATAGGTAAGATTTTAGACCTGACAGAAAAGATAGTAAGACGTGATAGAGACAAATGGTATATCCAAAATGCCAAAAAGTATCTGCTCGACCCTAACAGTTCATGGCATCACTATGCAATGAGGATTATTAAGGAGACAAATCCAAGAGTGAGAGAAAGAATTCTCATTAATTTCTTCCTGAATGCTGGTTTTATTGGTGTTCCAAAACAACTTGAACTTATCAAGAAATATGACATAAATATTCCATATGCAATTTTGATTGACCCGACAGCTGCTTGTAACCTGCACTGCAAAGGATGTTGGGCAGGAGAATACCACAAGGCTGCAAAACTTGACTATGAAGTACTTGACAGGGTTGTAAAAGAAGCTCAGGAGCTTGGAATTTACTTTATAATCTTCTCAGGTGGAGAGCCACTTTTAAGGAAAGACGATATTTTAAAACTCTGTGAAAAATATGAGGATACAGTATTCCTGTCATTTACAAATGCTACTTTGATTGACGATGATTTCATCGACAAGGTTGCAAAAGTGGGCAACTTGGCATTTGCAATTAGCATAGATGGATTTGAAAAGTCAACAGATGAAAGACGTGGCCAAGGTGTTTTCAAGAAGGTTGTAACTGCAATGGAAAAGCTCAAAGAAGCAGGTGTCGTGTTTGGATTTTCAACCACATATCACAGATACAACGTTGAAGAGGTATCTTCTGATGAATATGTAGACTTCTTGATAGAAAAAGGAGCAAAGTTTGGATGGTACTTTACTTATGTTCCTGTTGGAAAAGATGCAGACATCTCTTACATGGCAACACCAGAGCAAAGAGCTTACATGTACAAGAGAATAGAAGAGATAAGATGGTCAAAACCGATATTTGTGCTTGATTTCTGGAACGATGGAGAACCTGCTGGTGGGTGCATTGCAGGCGGAAGAAGATATCTTCATATCAACGCAAACGGTGATGTTGAACCTTGCGCATTTATACATTTTTCAAATGTCAATATAAAAGAATGTTCGCTTTTGGATGCTTTAAAATCTCCACTGTTTATGGCATACAGGAGGAATATTCCATTTAATGAGAACCATCTGCGACCATGTCCTATGATAGACAATCCACTCAAGCTCAAAAAGATTGTTGAAGAATCTGGTGCGCGTCCAACTCAGATTGGCGGTGAGACAGAGACAGCTGAAGAACTTGCAAACAAACTTATCGAATATTCAGAGGCTTGGGGCAGGGTTGCAGATAAGCTCTGGGAGCAGAGAAAACAGGGTGTTCCTCAGAACAAGGTTGACTTGTCTGTGATTCAAGAGGTCAAGGGTTAAAACTGGTGAAAGAGTTGTAACTTAAAGCAAGCTATTTCCCGAAAAAGGGATAGCTTGCTTTTTTTTTATTGCTTGATATTCTGAATGCATTTGTGGCACCTGGGTTTTTGTCATAAAAATGGGTAATATCTTTATTGAAGAACTTCTTTGTGATAATATACAAAAAAGGATGCTTCCTTCTTTCTTTCGTTTTCCAAAAATTGGTTTCACTAATATGGTATTTAATAATATTTTAATGCATTATGAGCTATTTATGAAGATTAAAAAACAAAACCGGTGGTGAAGGTTTTTTATGAAAAAGATAAGAGATGGTGTTTATACAAATGACTATGCGATATTCTTCATGACAGAAGAGATTTTAAAAGACCTTGACGAAGGGGTGCTCCAGCAGGCCAAAAACGCATCCCAGATTCCAAATGTAGAGTTTTTAGGCTACACACCAGATGCACATATAGGCAAAGGGACCTCAATTGGCACAATAATTGTTTGGGACATGTCAAAGGCATGGATTTCACCAACGATTGTTGGTGTTGACATAGGCTGTGGTATGAGATTAATACTGACAGACAAGTTTGCAGATGATATAGATAAAGCTCTTTTGAAGAAGATAATGGATGAAGTAGAAGATTTGATTCCGACTGGTGTTGGAAAGAAAAACAAAAAAATAGCACTTTCCAAGGCAAAGTATGAGGAGTATCTTCAAAATACAGAGATTGATAAAGACATTTCGGACAGGATGGTTCCTATTTATGATTTTGACCTTGATACAATACCGGATGAGGCTTATGAGATTGGTTGGTAAAGAACAGTTTGCAACCCTTGGTGGAGGAAATCACTTTATAGAGTTTCAAAAACTTCATGTGCTGGACAAAGAAGTAGCGCAGAAATGGGGCCTTTTCGATGGGCAGTTTGTTGTGATGATACATTCTGGTTCGCGAAGGTTTGGAGCGGTCATTGGCGATTATTATCAGAAGAAATTCAAGGACGTCATGAAATCCAAGGGTATCACAACACCCGATCCGCAGCTTACCTTTTTGCCAATTGACAACAAGGTTGCAAAAGATTATATTAAAGCTATGCAGTCAGCAGCTATATATGCAAAGATAAACAGACATTATATGAGCAATTTCATAATATCAGTCTTAGAAAAACACTCAATTGACGCTTGGGTTTTGTATGACGTTGCTCATAACATTGCGTACATGGAGAGATTTGCAAACAGAGAAAAGCTTGTTATAAGAAAAGGGGCAACAAGAGCACTACCACCAAACCACTATTTGATTCCAAATCCTAAATTTGCTGATACAGGACATCCTGTAATCTTGCCGGGCAGCATGGGTTCAAGTTCATATCTGATGAGGGGGATACAGGACAATATAATAAGCTATCACACGGTAAACCATGGTGCAGGTAGGGTTTTATCGCGCACAAAGGCAAAAAAGACAATTTCCATCGAAGAATTTTCAAAAGCATTAAAACAGGGTCAGGATGGAGAGATTCTTATAAACACCAAAAACCTCAAAGACTTTTTGGACGAAAGTCCACAGAGTTATAAAGATATCGAAGTTGTAATAAATTCGGTTATTACATCACGGCTTGCTACTCCTGTTGCTAAAATGGAGCCGCTTGGGGTTATTAAGGGGAAGGATTAATATTACAAATTTGGTTTGAGATGAGGGAGAAAATGAACAGGGAAGACCTAATTTATTCTTTGTGGCTTTACAGCATAAAAGGGATAGGACCTAAGAAGTTTAGGCAGATAAAGAATAGGTACAAAAGTCTAAAAGATGCTTATCTTAATAGAAAAGAACTGGAAGCAGAAGGTATTTTTGGTCACCTTAAAGATGAGATAAAAAACTCTGATACTGCAAAGGCTGAAAAAATTCTTGAATTTTGTGAGAGAAATAGTATAAATATAATACTTGAAGACGATAGGTTGTATCCTGATGAGTTCAAAGTTTTTGACCATGCACCAGTTATGCTGTTTGTAAAAGGAGATGCAAAACTTCTTAAATTTCCGCGTAAAATATCAATGGTTGGTACACGAGAACCTACTTACTATGGCAAAAGAGTTGCAAAAGAGCTGGCAAGTCTGCTGGCTTCCTTGGGAATTGTGGTTGTTAGCGGAATGGCAAGGGGGATTGACAGTTTTTGTCATGCAGGTGCACTTGAAACCGGGAAGACAATAGCTGTTTTGGGCTGTGGAGTTGATATTGTGTATCCAAAAGAGAACTTAAAACTCTACCGTCAGATTATAGAAAGTGGGTGCGTTGTGTCTGAGTTTTTGCCAGGCACTTTGCCTGAGAAAATGAATTTTCCACAGAGAAACAGGATTGTTGCAATGTTTTCACCGTGTTTGGTTGTGATTGAAGCTTCAACCAAGAGCGGTACTTTTTCAACAGTTGACTTTGCTTTGGAGCAGGGAAAAGAGGTATTTGCGGTGCCTGGTAACATCTTTTCGCAAAAGAGTAGCGGCACAAACAGGCTCATAAAAGAAGGTGCAAGGATTATATGTTCGTATGAGGATTTTCTTGAGGACATAAAGGAGATTTATTCTTTAAAACCTGCCCAGCTGAGCTTTGCCGACAAAGAAGATGAAGAAGAACTGACAGATGATGAGAAAAGGTTGATAAAGCTTTTAGATGAAAATGGTAAGATGCACGTAGAAAATTTGATTGCGCTAACAGGATGGGATCCTGGTAAGATTGCAAGTTTAATTACTTCACTTGAGATAAAGTCAAAGGTTGTAAGAGACCGAGGAAACATAATTTCTAAACTTTGAAAAAAATCTACTTACAGGAGGTAAAATCTCATTGAAAAAGCTTGTCATTGTTGAGTCACCTGCAAAAGCTAAAACAATTGCAAAGTATCTTGGCAAGGAATTCAAGGTAGAGGCTTCAATGGGACATGTCAGAGACCTTCCAAAGAGCGATTTGGGGGTTGACATAGAGAATGGTTTTGTGCCTAAGTATATCAACATCAGAGGTAAGGCGGATGTAATAAACAGGCTCAAAAAATCTGCTGAGGCTGCAGAAAAGGTCTACCTTGCGACAGACCCCGACAGGGAAGGTGAGGCAATTTCATGGCATTTGGCTACTATTTTGGGACTTGATGTAAATGACAATGTGAGGATTACATTCAATGAGATAACCAAAAAAGCTGTTCAGGAATCTTTGAAAAATGCAAGGCCAATTGACCAGAACCTTGTCAATGCCCAGCAGGCACGAAGAGTTTTAGACAGGCTTGTTGGATATAAGCTCAGTCCGTTTTTGTGGGAAAAAGTCAAAGGTGGACTTTCAGCAGGAAGAGTGCAGTCTGTTGCGACAAAGCTTGTGGTTGAAAAAGAAGAGGAGATAGAAAATTTTAAGCCTGAAGAGTACTGGACGTTAGAAGCGGTATTTAAAAAAGATGCCCAAGAATTTAAAGCAAAGTTTTATGGGGATAAGAAGGGGAAGATTGAGCTTAAAAACCAGGGTCAGATCCAAGAGATTGAAGAAAAGATAAAAAATAAGGAGTTCAAGGTTGTAAAGCTAAAGGTTTCAGAAAAGAAGAAAAATCCGCCACCACCATTTATCACGAGCACCCTTCAACAGGAAGCGTCAAGAAAGTTAAGGTTTACTCCTGCAAAGACAATGGCAGTTGCTCAGATGCTATATGAAGGTGTTGAGATAAAAGGAGAGGGAAGCGTCGGTCTTATAACATATATGAGAACAGATTCTACAAGAATTTCTGAGGAGGCACAGCAGGCAGCACGAAAACTCATAGCACAGAAGTTCGGTAGAGAATATCTTCCCGAAAAGCCGAGGGTTTACAAAACAAAAAAAGATGCGCAGGATGCTCACGAGGCTATAAGACCCACCTACTTAGAGATGAACCCTGAGAGTATAAAAGATTCTTTGACACCTGAGCAGTACAAGCTGTACAAACTCATTTATGACAGGTTTTTAGCGTCGCAGATGGAAAGCAGTATATATGATGTTCTTTCAGCCGAGCTTGAAGTGGAAGGCTATGTTTTCAGGCTCACAGGGTCAAAGCTCAAGTTTGCAGGGTTCATGGAAGTGTACGTCGAGGGTAAAGACACAGAGGATGAAGAAGAGGAAAATCAGCTTCCAGAAATTAGTGAAGGAGAGGTTTTAAAGCCCATAAAACTTGAGAGCAAACAGCATTTTACTCAACCGCCTTCTCGCTATACTGAAGCAACCTTAATAAAGGCTTTAGAAGAAAAGGGCATAGGAAGACCGAGCACGTACGCTCCAACAATCCAGACAATTCTGGAGAGAGGATATGTTGTCAAAGAAGATAGGTTTTTAAAACCAACAGAGCTTGGCAAACTTGTAACAAATATACTTAAAGAATATTTCAAAGACATAATAGACATTGAATTTACTGCAGAGCTGGAGAGCAACCTTGACAAGATTGAGGAAGGAAAGATTGAGTGGACTGAAGTTGTAAGAAAATACTACCAGCCGCTTGAAAAGGAACTTGAGATAGCACGAGCTACTTTGCTAAAGGTTAAGGTTGAGGATGAGGAGACAGACATTGTATGCGAAAACTGTGGAAGAAAAATGGTGATAAAAAAAGGCAGATATGGAAAATTCTTGGCATGTCCAGGATATCCTGAATGCAAAAACACAAAACCCTATTACGATTACCTTGATGTGTTGTGTCCAAAGTGTGGCAAAAAGGTAATAGAAAAGAAGTCCAAAAAAGGCAAAAGATATTACACGTGCGAAGGATATCCTGACTGTGACCTCATTTTGTGGGAAAAGCCAGCCAAAAACTGTCCAAAGTGCGGCAGTCTCATGTTTGAAAAGGGCAGGAAAGGGAATAAAAAGCTTGTATGTTCAAATGAAAACTGCCTGTATGAAGAAAAAATGGGAGAAAAAGGTGAGTAGGCATAATGGAAATTGTAGTGATTGGAGCAGGGCTTGCAGGTGTTGAGGCAGCAAATGCAATCACAAAGTTTGGAATAAAGGTAAAGCTTTTTGAGATGAAACCCAAAAAGTTTTCGCCTGCACACAAAATAGATACCTTTGCAGAGCTTGTGTGCAGCAATTCTTTAAAGTCTAAGCTTTTGACAAATGCATCTGGGCTTTTAAAAGAGGAGATGAAGGTGTTCGGTTCGCTTGTGATGGAAGCTGCCCAGGCAACATCAGTTGAGGCAGGACAGGCTTTGGCAGTTGACAGGTATAAGTTTTCAGAGTATATAACCCAGAAGATAAAGCAAAATGAACTTATTGAAGTCATTCATGAAGAGGTGACAGAAGTTCCAAGAGACAAGGTTGTAGTGGTCAGCACAGGTCCGCTTACAACAGAAAGTCTTCTTTCTGATATTTCCAAGCTTTGTGAAAACAAAAACCTTTATTTTTTTGACGCAGCAGCACCAATTGTGCTCAGAGACTCTATAGACTTTTCAAAAGCATTTTTTGCCTCGCGCTACAACAAAGGTTCAAATGACTATATAAACTGTCCAATGACCAAAGAAGAATATGAAAGATTTTACTGGGAGCTTGTAAATGCTGAAGTTATTGAAGTAAAAGACTTTGAGAAAGACCTGCTGTTTGAAGGCTGTATGCCGATTGAAGAGATGGCAAGACGCGGTATTGATACAATGAGATTTGGTCCGCTAAAGCCGGTGGGAATTATTGACCCAAGGACTGGCAAAATGCCGTACGCTGTTGTACAGCTCAGAAAAGACACCCAGGATGGAAAGCTTTATAATATGGTAGGGTTTCAGACAAGACTCAAATGGGGTGAACAAAAAAGGGTTTTCAGGCTCATTCCCGGTCTTGAGAATGCTGAGTTTGTAAGATATGGTGTGATGCACAAAAATTCTTATATTAACTCACCCGAAGTGCTGACCAAGTACCTTTTTCTTAAAAAATATCCAAACATATTCTTCGCTGGGCAAATTACAGGTGTTGAAGGGTATTTGGAGTCTGCGGCAACAGGTATCATTGCGGGGATTAATGCAGCAATGCAGGTTTTGGGGAAGGAGCCTGTGAGTTTGCCTCCGAGCACTTGCATTGGAGCTCTGATAGAGTATATTACAACACCCAAAAAAGATTTTCAGCCCATGAACGCTAACTATGGTATAATATCAATTGATGATGAAATTGCAAAGATTAAAGACAAGGAAAAGAGAAAACTTTTGATTGCACAAAAATCATTGGACATTTGCAAAGAAGTGGCCAACAAAATTTTTGAATAATTTAAAGTTTATGGAGGTTTGCTATGTTTCATGCAACAACAATAGTGGCTGTGAAAAAAGGCGAAAGTGTTGCCATAGCTGGTGATGGTCAGGTCACATTTTCCCAGAATATGATAATGAAATCGACAGCCAAAAAGGTTAGAAAACTTTACAATGGCAGGGTTTTGGTTGGTTTTGCAGGTTCTGTTGCAGACGCAATAACTCTATGTGAAAAGTTTGAAGAAAAGCTTGAACAAAATAGTGGTAATTTACAAAAGAGCGTTGTTGAGCTTGCAAAGGAGTGGAGACAGGACAAAGTCCTAAGACGCTTAGAAGCGCTCATGGTTGTGGCAGACAAAGATCACCTTTTTGTGGTATCAGGAAGTGGCGAGGTTGTCGAGCCGGATGACAACATTGCTGCGATTGGGTCTGGCGGACCGTATGCTCTGGCAGCTGCAAGAGCGCTTTTTCAAAACACAGACCTTTCTGCCGCTGAGATTGCCAAAAAAGCTTTGGAGATTGCGGCGTCTATTTGTGTGTACACAAACAACAACATTACAGTTTTGGAATTGTAGGTGATAAGATATGATGGAATTAACTCCTCAAGAGATTGTAAAAGAGCTTGACAAGTATATAGTTGGGCAGGAAAGGGCAAAAAAGTGTGTTGCCATTGCCCTTCGAAATAGGTACAGGCGCGCAAAGCTCCCAAAGGAGCTTCAGGATGAGATAACGCCAAAGAACATCTTGATGGTGGGGCCAACAGGAGTTGGTAAAACCGAGATTGCAAGAAGACTTGCAAAACTTGTGAATGCTCCGTTTGTAAAAGTTGAGGCAACAAAGTTTACTGAAGTTGGATATGTTGGAAGAGATGTAGATTCAATGGTACGAGACCTTGTTGAAAATGCAATCTCCTTAGTTAAGAGCGAATATATGGAAAGAATGAAAGAAAGAGCAAAAGCTCTTGTTGAGGACAGAATTTTGGAGATATTAATTCCTGAACCTCAGTCAAGAAAAGCAGGGTTTAAAAATCCGTTTGAAGCACTTTTTGGTGCCACCTCGCAAGAGATGGACCAAAGTTATCAGACAACAGACGACTATATTAAGACCCAAAGAGAGATTTTGCGCGAAAAACTGCGCTCTGGAGAGCTTGAAGATAAAGTAATTGAAGTTGAGGTTGAGGATACTGTAAAACCTCCGTTTGAGATGATCATGGGTACAATTTCTGACGAGATGGGAATTTCTTTTCAAGATGTTTTTGGTTCGCTATTTCCAAAGAAGAAAAAAAAGAAGAAAATGACAATAAGAGAAGCGCGTGAAGTTTTAGAGCAGGAAGAGTACAACAAGCTTATTGACATGGATGAGGTTATAAAAGAAGCTATTCAAAGGGCTGAGCAACAAGGGATCATTTTTATTGATGAGATAGACAAGATTGCAGGAAAAGGTTCAAGTGTTGGTCCTGATGTATCAAGAGAAGGTGTGCAAAGAGACATTCTTCCCATTGTTGAGGGAAGCACTGTTATGACAAAATACGGTCCTGTAAAGACAGACCATATTTTGTTTATTGCAGCTGGAGCTTTCCATGTTGCAAAGGTTTCTGACCTGATACCAGAACTTCAGGGAAGGTTCCCGGTTGTTGTGGAGCTTAATCCTTTGACAGAAGAGGATTTCAAAAAGATACTTACACAACCGAAAAATGCAATTATAAAACAGTATGTTGAACTTATGAAGACAGAGGGTGTGAACATTACCTTTACAGATAATGCAATAGAAGCTATTGCAAAAGTTGCTGTGAAAATAAATGAGCAGAGCGAGAATATCGGTGCGCGAAGACTTCACACTGTTGTTGAAAAGATAATGGAAGATATTTCATTTGAATATGCAAATGTTGAAAAACCAGTAGACCTTGTGATTGACAAGGATTATGTATATTCAAAGGTTTCGGATATTATAAAGGACAAAGATTTGAGCAGATTTATAATATAATTTTGTTCATACCTTCCAAAGGAATTGGCGAAGGGAGATAAAAAAGCGAATGCAGCAGAGTCTTCTTGAAAAGGTCAGAAAACTAAACAGAGTTATCCAAAGCAAGGACAAAGGGGTTTTGGATTTTGAAAGGCTGTGCTCTGTTGTTGGTGATGTGACAGATTCGAGTGTATTTTTTATTGACAAAGATGGGAAGGTCATTTGCAAATACATCATGCCTTTTGTGAATGTGGATATAAAGCTTTCTGAAGAGAAAAAGATAGGCGATAAGCTTCAAAAGTTTTTTTGGTGGTTTGTGGACACCAGAGCAAATATGAAGTTTTCAGACATCACTAGGATTGCTGAAATTGAGAGCAAAGCTGGTGGAGAAAACGACCTGCTGTGCACATCTGTCCCTGTAATTGGCGGAGGAAGAAGATTCGGCACAGTTTTGGCATTCAAAAGTTTTTCCGCTTTTACAGAAGAAGATATAATTGTACTTGAATATGCCTCAACTGTGATTGGGCTTGAGCTTTTAAATCTTTTAAAGGAAGAAGATGAAGAGGAAAAGAAAAAAAGAGAGATGATAAAATCGGCGATTGAGACACTTTCTGTGTCTGAGCTTGAAGCGCTTGTGCATATTTTTGATGAGCTAAAAGGGAATGAAGGACTTTTGGTTGCAAGCAGAATTGCAGACAAGGTGGGAATAACACGTTCTGTCATTGTAAATGCGCTCAGAAAGTTTGAAAGTGCAGGACTTATAGAGACAAGGTCGCTTGGTCTCAAAGGCACATATATAAAGGTGTTAAATGAAATGGTGAGAAATGAGATAGAAAAACAAAAGGAAAAGCTAAAATTAAAGTGAGTGGAAAGATGAGGATAGCAGGGGGAATTGTGAATGTGTGTCTCTTGCTATCCTCTTTCTTATATCATTTTCAGTCTAAAAAATTTTGTATGGTATTTTTATCAAAAATTTTGTAAAATAGAATAAAAGATTGTCGAAAAATAGAGGGATAAAAAATGATAAATATGTTTGATAAAATTGACCTTTACAAAAAGGCTCTTGACTGGGCGTGGAAGAGAAACGAGATAATCTCAAACAACATAGCAAATGCGGATACGCCTGGCTATAAGGCAAAAGACTTGAATTTTGAAGCATTCTTGCAAAGGAGTTTTAACCAAGAAGAAAGTTTAGAACTTGTGACAACCAATGAAAGACATATAAAAGAAAGCAGTAGCAGTCCAGATAATTCCATAGAAGTGCTTGACAGCAGTTTCCAAATGAGACTTGATCAGAACACTGTGGACATAGAACAGGAGATGGGAAAACTCCTGCAAAACTCTCTGTATTTTGACGGTGTTTCACTTCAGCTTTCGAGAGAGATAAACAAGTGGAAGATGGTGATAAAGGAAGGAAGGTGATAGAGGTGGGAATGTTTGATGCGATAAACATTTCATCGTCAGCCTTGACTGCACAGCGGGTAAGAATGGATGTAATTGCCCAGAATATTGCAAATGCAAATACTACAAGAACAGAAAGTGGTCAGCCTTACAGAAGAAAAATTGTGGTTTTTGAAGAAAGAAAACAGAGCTTTGCTGATATCTTAACTCAAAAGATTGGTGAGGCTGCAAATTCATATTATGGCGGTGTGAGAGTTAAAGCAATTTTAGAGGACCCAAGTCCGTTTAAAAAAGTATATGACCCTACTCATCCTGATGCTGACCAAAATGGGTATGTAAATTATCCGAATGTAGATATTGTTACAGAAATGGTTAACATGATTGAAGCGTCACGTTCTTATGAGGCAAATGTCACTGCTCTTAATATAACAAAGTCAATGATAACAAGAACATTTGAGATAGGTAAATAATTGAGGGGGATTTGCGAACAATGTCTTTAAATATAAACTTTGATAGTATTTCAAAGGTTTTTGAGAAGCAATTTTCAAGCATAAATACAAACAGTGCAAGCAATCAAACTTCTCAGATTTCGTTTGTTGATTTTCTTTACAAAGCATTAGAAGGTGTAGATAGCCTGCAAAAAGAAGCAGAGTATCAGAATAACCTGTTTTTGTTAGGGCTTTCTGCAAACCCACAGGATGCTATAGTAGCATCTGAAAAAGCTTCCATTGCATTGCAGCTTACATTGCAGATTAGAAATAAAATTTTGGATGCATACAATGAAATTATGCGCATGCAGGTATAGTTTTTTTATTCTTTGCGGGGAGGTATTGTAATTGCCTCAGTTTTTGAATGATTTTTTGAAAAATATAAGGGAAAAATGGGCTAATTTTTCTAAATCGCAAAAAATAATGTTTATAATATCTTCTTCTATAATATTATTATCGGTCATTGCAGCCATTTATATTACAACAAGACCTCACTATGTTACAATCTTTTCTGGGCTTGATCCTAAAGAGGCAGCAGAGATTCAAAACATTTTAAGTGAGCAAAAGATTGATTCAAAAGCTGCAAACGGTGGTACAACTATATTAGTAAGGGATACTGATGTTGACAGGGCAAAGATGGCGGCAGCTCAAGCAGGATATCCTAAAAACAGCAGTATTACATTTGAAGATGCACTCAAACTTTCAAGCTCTATGACGGCAACAGAGTCAGATAAAAGAAGGACGTTTATAAAACTTAAAGAAAGTGAAATTCAAGAGGCTCTAAAGCAGATGTCAGATTACATAGAGGATGCGGTTGTAAATTTGAGCATTCCTGAGGATTATACTTTTGCACTCAAGGATGAGGCAACAAAACCCACTGCAAGTGTAAAGCTCACTTTGAAAAAGAGTTTAGGCTCAGACCAGATAGAAGGTATTCAGAGGTTTGTTGCAGCCTCTGTTGAAGGACTTTTGCCAGAAAATGTAGTGATAATAGACAATAAAGGGAATTATCTTTCAGATAACTCATCCGATACAACCGAAGGGCTTTCGAGCAAACAGCTTCAAATCAAAGTTGCAACAAAAAATGAGATAGAAAAAAAAGTAAAAGAGCTTTTAGGAAACTATGTAAACTCCCCTGAAGATGTGAAGGTTTCAGTGAATTTAGATATGAACTTTGATATGCAAAAGATAAGTGAAACAAAGTACTCTCCTGTTTTAGAAGACAGTGGGATAGTTGTATCAAAAAAGACGACAAAGGAGGAAGCCCAGAGCACAAATTCTTCATCCAGCGGTGTTCCTGGGACTGATACAAATCCAACCCAGAATACAACACAATATCCTATAACCTCTCAAGGTGGGCAGTCTACATATACAAAGAGTGATGAAACTGTGAATTATCAGAACAATGAAAAAAAGATTGAGACTATAAAAGCACCTGGTACAATCAACTATGATAAGTCTTCAATAGCAGTTGTGTTGTACAGATATATTACATATACCCAGGAAGATTTTGAGAAGTCTGATCAAGCAAAAAATATGACATGGGCACAGTTCAAGCTCCAAAACCAGAACAACAAAAGGCCGTTTTTGACAGACCAAAAAGAGATAGAAACAATTGTAAATTTAATAAAAAGCGCAACAGGTATACAAAATGTTACTGTAGAGGGGTATGAAGTTCCAACCTTTGTTGACAGACCACAAAGACAAATCCCTGTTGATTACATTTATGTTGCACTTGCATTTTTACTTTTGATGGTATTTGCTATAAGTCTTTTGATAAAGGCGTCGAGGGGCAAATCACGTACTGTAGAACTTGCTGGTGTTGGACCTGTAGAGATTTCAGAGGAAAAACCTGTAGCTGAGGGAATTTTGCAAGAGGCCGAAAAGAGAAAAGAAGCAGAAGTTGAAGAGATAAATGTTGAAGAATTTGGTGTTAACCAGTACGAAAAACAGATTGATAAACTCTTAAGAGAAAAACCTGAAATAGTAGCACAACTTCTGAGAAACTGGCTTAACGAAGATTGGGAGTGATGATAATAAATGCCCAAAACAGGGTTTTCTGGTAAACAAAAAGCGGCTATGCTTTTAATTGCACTTGGGCCTGAGAGGTCAGCAAAGATTTTTAAGCACTTGAAAGAAGAGGAGATTGAAGAGCTGACTTTAGAGATAGCCAATATAAGAACAGTATCGCCTGAACAAAAGCAGGCCATCTTGGAAGAGTTTTACAATCTTTGCCTTGCACAGGAGTACATTGCAGAAGGTGGTATTGACTATGCAAAAGAGGTCTTGGAAAAGGCGCTTGGACCTGAAAAGGCCAAAGAGGTTATAGAAAAGCTTACAGTATCTCTTCAGGTAAGACCTTTTGACTTTATCAGGAAAGCTGATGCATCGCAGATACTCAACTTTATTCAAAACGAACATCCACAGACAATAGCGCTTGTTATTTCATACTTAAAACCACAGCAAGCAGCACAGGTTTTGGCATCATTGCCTCAAGAAAAACAGGCTGATGTTGCGCGAAGGATTGCGCTTATGGACAGAACTTCACCGGATGTCATACGTGAAGTTGAGAAGGTGCTTGAGAAAAAACTTTCATCTGTTGTTATGCAGGATTACACAGTTGTTGGCGGTATTCAGGCTATTGTTGACATATTGAATGCCGTTGACAGGGGTACAGAAAAGAGGATTTTGGAAGCACTGGAACTTGAAGATGTTGAACTTGTTGAAGAGATCAGAAAACGCATGTTTGTATTTGAAGACATTGTCAAGCTTGACAACAGGTCTATTCAGAGAATTTTGCGTGAGGTTGAAAACAATACACTGGCAATTGCTCTCAAAGGTACAACTGAGGAGGTTCGAAAGGTTATCTTTAGCAATATGTCAAAACGAATGGCAGAGATGATTCAAGAAGATATGGAATACATGGGACCTGTAAGAATTCGTGATGTAGAAGAAGCTCAGCAAAAGATTGTTAACATTATTAGAAAGCTTGAAGATGCGGGAGAGATTGTCATTTCTCGTGGCGGGGGAGATGAGATAATTGTCTAATGTTATCAGAAATAACCAGGTGCTAATTCAAAATCCAGTTGAAACGAACTATAAAGTGCTACTTGAAAAACTTATAAAAGCAAGAGCTGAGATTGAAAACTATGAAAGAAAGTTAAAAGAACAGGAAGAGGAATTTGAAAAACAAAAAAACAGAGCTGAGGCTTTTCAAAAAGAAGCTGAAGAGCTCTTGAGTAAAGCAAAACAAGAGGCTCAGAGGATAATAGACGAAGCGAATACCCGCGCTCAACTGATTTTAAAACAGGCGCAGGAAAATGGCTATAAAGAAGGTTTTGAAAAGGGTTTGCTTGATGCTCAAAAAGAATATAAAAAGATGCTTGAAAATATAGAAATTCAAAAAGCAATGATACTCAAAGAAAGAGAAAATATTCTCAAAGACCTTGAGAACGAGGTTTTGCTCCTTGTACCTCAGATTTTAGAAAAGGTTTTAGAAAGGGAGATAAGAGATAAAAGTTTTTTGCAGCAGTATATTAAGAATGCTATTTTACAGCTTTCAATCCGAAACAGTTTGACTTTAAGGGTGAGTGAGGAAGATTTTGAGTATGTAAATGAAAAACTTGAAGAAATTTTGCGAGGGATAGACGGGGTTGACAAAGTAGACATAAAGGTTGACAAGGCTTTGAGAGGTGGGGATGTGGTAATTGAAACTCCGTACGGTTTTGTTGAAACAGGTGTAAGGATGCGTCTGGAGAAAATTCAAGAAATAATTGAGTCATTGATTGGTGATTGACATGCTTGAAAAACTCAAATCAAAAGTTGAAAATACAAATTTTTACCAGTTTACTGGATTTGTAAATCAGGTTATAGGCCTTACGATAGAGTCACAGGGACCTGCTGTTAGCATAGGTACACTTTGTCGTATAAAGGCTGTGAAGACAGAGACTTTGGCAGAGGTTGTAGGGTTTAAAGATAATAAAGTACTTTTAATGCCTTATTCTGACCTTGTTGGTGTGTTTCCGGGCTGTAAAGTTATAGCTCAAGACAGTATTTTTGAAATTAAAGTAGGTAATGAGCTTCTTGGTCGAATTCTTGACGGTTTAGGACAGCCAATTGATGGCAAAGGCGAGATAAAATCAAAGATAAAATACCCTGTTGAAAACAGGGCACCAAACCCACTTGAAAGGCCGAGAATAGATACTATAATGCCGCTTGGAATAAAAGCGATTGATGCTCTTTTAACAATTGGCAGAGGGCAGAGAGTTGGAATATTTGCAGGAAGCGGCGTTGGCAAGAGTACACTTCTTGGCATGATTGCACGAAATGCTAAAGCAGATGTTAATGTTCTTGCTTTAATTGGTGAAAGGGGAAGAGAGCTAAAAGAGTTTCTGGAGAAAGATTTGAAGGAAGAAGGGCTTAAAAGGTCTGTTGTAGTAGTTGCAACTTCTGATGAATCAGCCCTGAAAAGAGTAAAGGCAGCATATGTTGCAATGGCAATTGCAGAGTATTTTCGTGACCAGGGACTTGATGTTCTTTTCTTGATGGACTCGCTTACAAGGTTTGCGATGGCTCAAAGGGAGATAGGGCTTGCAATTGGTGAGCCACCAGTGTCGCGTGGGTACACACCTTCTGTGTTTTCCATTATGCCAAAGCTTTTGGAGCGTGCAGGGAAGAACCAGAAAGGGTCTATCACAGCCCTTTTTACTGTCCTTGTTGACGGTGATGATTTTAACGAACCTATTACTGACACAGCACGGGGTATTTTGGATGGTCACATTGTTCTTTCAAGGGCAATTGCGAACAAAAATCACTATCCTGCTGTTGATGTACTTGCCAGTATCAGCAGGGTGATGAACGATATTGTTGAGTCTTCTCACAGGGAGCTTGCGAACGAGACTAAACGAATTTTAGCTGTGTATAGGGAAGCAGAGGATTTGATAAACATTGGTGCGTATACAAAAGGGTCAAACCCGGAGATTGACAGGGCGATTGAACTTGTGCCACGGATAAACCAGTTTTTGAGGCAGGATGTTGACGAGAGGTTCGAGTTTGAAGAGGAAATTGAGATGCTAAGAAACATAATCTCGTAAAACGCTTTTTGAAGGGTTGAAAAGAAGATGAAAAGGTTCAGGTTTGAACAGCTATTAAAGATAAAAATGCAGTTTGAGGAAATAAAAAAATCTGAGCTTGCTAAGCAAAATCAAGTTTTGAATGAGTACATTGCACGAAAACTTGAACTGGAAGAGGATGTAAAAAAGGTGAAAGAAGATTTAAAAAGTCTTTGCTTGAATGGTTTTTTGCCACAGCAGATGAAAGTCTATTCCCAGTTTCTCAGCATGCTAAAAAAGAGGGTGGATGTTCAAAACCAGTTAATTTACTATCAGCAAATTAGAGTTGAGGAGAAGAAAAAAGAGGTAATAGAAAGCATGATTGAAAAGAAAAAGTTTGAAAAGTTAAAGGAAAGGTATTTGATAAATCTAGTAAATGAGATAAAACAGCTTGAAAATAAAGAACTTGACAGAGTGGTATCATACAAAATCTACAAAGGTATAGGTGATAGAAGTGGCAGAAGCTAAACTTGTAGAGAATTTAACAACTGAAAACAAGCCAAAAGAGAAAGAAAAGAAAAAGAGAAAGGGCTTATTAATATTTTTAATAATTTTTCTGATTCTTGCTGGAGCATCGTTTGCTACTGTGTACTTCAATCTTTTTGGAGCAAAAAATGCTTTAGATACGTTTTTAAAGAAAACCCCATTTGTAAAGAATA
Source organism: Caldicellulosiruptor obsidiansis OB47 (assembly GCF_000145215.1). Classification (NCBI taxonomy): domain Bacteria; kingdom Bacillati; phylum Bacillota; order Caldicellulosiruptorales; family Caldicellulosiruptoraceae; genus Caldicellulosiruptor; species Caldicellulosiruptor obsidiansis. The sequence goes on along the minus strand of NC_014392.1, from coordinate 2,102,572 downwards.
AAAATAAAGTCCAAACTGTAGATATGCAAGAGATTTATGAAAAACAGATTGCAGACCTTCAGAAACAGAAAGAGACTCTTCAGTCAAAACTTTCTTTACTGGAAAAGCAAAATTCTAATTTGCAAAAGCAGATAGAGGATTTGACTGTTAAAATATCCGACCTTACTTCAAAACAGGTAGATGCTCAAAACAAAATAAAATATTTTGCAAGTTTGCTTCAGAATATGGATTCAAAAAAAGCTGCAAAGATAGTTGAGAACTTATTAGACACAGATAGTCAAGTAGCAAATGATGTGCTTTCAGCAATACCCTCCGAAGCTGCATCAGAGATACTATCAAATATTGCGCCTGAGAAGACGATAAAATTATTAGGGATTTCAAATTCAAACCAGAAGACAATTTCTGAAGATATCTCTGTTTTGACTAATATATATAAAAACATTGACCCAAAAATTGCAGCATCAATATTTGAAAATATGATGAGCGATAATACAAAGTATACATTAGTAGTTAGAATATTAAAGTCACTTGATACAAAAACTTCTTCGCAGATAATAAGTAACATGAGCGCTGAAAATGCTGCAAAGGTCACATCAAGCCTTTCAGCATTAAGATAATATTATAATTTAAACTTTCGAAATGAAAGGGGGGAGAAAAGAAGTTGAATTCGCAAGTGGTTATTGATGCTAATATGCTGTTATTTAAAACATCTGCTGCAACATCTAATACAAGTAATACAAAAGATATGAAGAACAAGAGCTTATCATTTCAAGATATTTTGGAAAAGAAAATCGATAATTCAAAAGAGGTAGACAGGAAAGATAATGTATTGCCAAAAAGAATAACAGTAGTTCGAAAAGACACTATAGTATCTTCTGAGAAACAAACAGAAAAGAATGAAGCTAATCTTCAGAAGGATGAAATTGTTCCAAAAGAAGAGCCACAGAATTTGAGCACAGAAGTCAATGTCCAACCTCAAATACTGCAAACTCAGATAATGGAGTTTTTAAACCTTATTTTTAATTTACTTAAAAGTGGAGAAAACATGGATAAATTAAATTTAAATCAGCTTTTTCAATCCAATAACATTCAGGGGATTGACTTTTCAAATTTACAGTTTCAGTCTCTACAGACGACAATGGATTCAAATCAATATTTGAGTTCTAATATTAGTAAGATGACAATTTCGCAGCTTTTGCAAAATTTTGCTCAGAAAATGGTGCAAAGTACTGAGGACCAGCAGATGTTTGACTTTGTGTTTGTTAAGGGCGATAGTTCAAATACAGAAAAGTTTTACAAATTATTAGGAGAAATTATTTTTGACAAGCATGATCAAAATCGGTTTTTTGATATTAAATCAAATGATGATTCAATATTAGAAGTTTTAAGAAAGCTGTTTGCAGAAGATAAAAATGAATTAAAAGGTTTTAACACAGAGAATAAGGAAGGAATTTTAGGTAAGGTTTTGAAAGAGATCCAAAATGTAATGGAAAGATCAGATGACCAAAAACTGATTAATGTTTTAAATACGCAAAATATAGATACGGTAAATAAAACTCTTGATTTTATTGAAAAAGTGTCGAGTGACAATGGTCTTAAAAAAGAAACTTTTTTGAAGCAGCTTTTACAAGAAAAAGAAACAAATACAAATGAAGAAAAGATACAGACAAAGCCAGATGTATTGGATTTGAGACAACATACTTTTGCGCTTGAAAACAAAATGGAAAGTATTTCTTCTTTTCAGGATGATAAAAACATAAGAGAAATTAGGATGTCTTTAATTAATCAGCTGGCAGAAAAGATTTCTATAGTAAACAAACAAAACCTTACAACATTGCAGGTGAGTATAAAACCCGAATGGCTTGGAAATGTTGTGATTGAACTTAGCAAAGATAACAGCGGTAAGATTTTTGGTAATCTCATTGTATCATCTCCCCACGTAAAAGAAATCTTAGAAGGCTCATTAAATGGGCTTCTTACCATACTGAAAGACCAGGGGATAAATATATCGCAGCTGAATGTAAGCTTGGGAGGAAATTTTAACGGGCAACAGTATCAGGACCACCAGAGGTTTTCACAGAGAAGAAATTTAGTTTTTCAGGATAGTGAAGATAGTAGTAGAAGTATAGAGAGTTTGATATATGAGCTGAATGAAAGTATTCTTAATTTAAGAGCTTGAGGTGAAGATGATGGCAGAATTAAAGGTAAATAGTAGCACAAATAGCTCAAACTCCAAGCAAGGTTTAGCAGTATCGTCGGAAAAAAACATCTTGGGTAAACAGGAATTTTTGAATCTTTTGGTTACACAGCTGAGATACCAGGACCCGTTAAAACCTATGGAGGACAAAGAGTTTGTTGCACAGCTTGCTCAGTTCTCTGCTCTTGAGCAAATGCAAAACTTAAACCAATCATTTGAACTTTTAAAAGCCCAGAGTATGATAGGAAGATATATTGTTGCAACAAGTACGCAGGATGGCTTAAAGCAGATTGAAGGAAGAGTGGACAGTATTAGAGTGGATGGGAGCAAAGTATTCTTAAAAGTAAACGGCACAGAAGTACTTTCTGATAATATAAAAGAAGTTTATCATACCTATTCTGAGGAAGTTTTGTCAAATATTCTTAATAAAGTACCAACTAAGGAAGATCTACTTGAACTACTTACCTCCTTGAATAAGGAGAAAGGGATAGATGATGGTAAATAATATAAGAAACATTAATGGCGTAAAACATGAAGGTCTTGTTTCAACTACTCAAAGGCAAGCTACAGGAAGTTTTGCAAGTATTCTTTCTTCATCTATCAAAATTTCAAAACATGCAAGTGAGAGATTGAAATTTCAGAATATTAATTTGGATGAAACTATTTTAAGAAAACTTGAAGAAGCTGTGAAAAAGGCTGAGCAAAAAGGGCTAAAAAACGATGTACTAATCTTAGAGGGTGATAGAGCATATATAGTGAATATCAAAAACAGAGTTGTTGTGACGGTAAAGGATATGTCAAGTTTGAAGGATAACCTGTTTACAAACATTGATGGTGTGTTGATGATATAAGTTTTTTCGACGGGGGATGGACCCCAGAATGGGAGGTCCCCCAAAAAAGGACCTTTCTGACCGACAGAGGAAAGGTTCGGAAGAATACAGATTCTATGTCAATAGAAAAAAGGGGGATTTTATCAAAGATGATGAGATCAATGTTTTCATCCATCTCTGCGCTTCGTGCTCACCAGACCAGGATGGATGTGATTGGTGATAACATAGCCAATGTAAATACAGTAGGATTTAAATCAAGCAGGGTAACATTTGCATCTGTTTTTGCCTCTGTGTTAAAATCGGCGTCAGCACCAGATACCGCCTCTGGAAGAGGTGGGTCAAACCCCATGCAAATTGGTCTTGGTGTGTCGGTTGCGTCTGTTGATATGAATATGACAAGAGGAAGTCTTCAGAGGACAGATAATCCTACAGACCTTGCAATTGAAGGCGATGGCTTTTTTGTTGTGGGGGGAGATGGTAAAGCTCCACGTTTTACAAGAGCAGGGAATTTTAGTTTAGATAAAATGGGGAATTTAGTAACAGCAACAGGTTTGAATGTTCTTGGATGGATGTATGACCCTGTTAACAATCAAATTGATACCACAAAATCGCCTTCAAAGATAAATATACTCGCATTTCCTACTTTGCCGCCAAAGGCAACAGATAAGATTAGTTTTGATGGTAATTTAAGTGCTGACCTCAAAGCCTATTCTGGTCAGATAGACAAATATGAAGATTTGTTAAACGTTCCGGCTGATAGCAAATATTCGACGAGTTTTAAGATTTATGATTCACAGGGTAAAGAACATACTTTTCAGCTTACATTTGTCAAAACAGGTGACAATACATGGAACTGGTATGTAGATGCGCCAAGAATAAAGAAGAATGTTGGAACTGCTCAAAATCCGGACGAGAAATATGTATATGTTGATGAGATGTTGGATGCTAATAATGACTATGATAAATTTATTGCAACCGGAACAATAACGTTTGGTCAGGCGGGTAAGGTACTTGATGATGAAAACACAAGTGATAAGGTTGAAGGATTATCTGTAACTGGAGGTAGAATAATAAACACAACTGATGGAACTTTTACAATAAAATTCAAGAATGATGTTGTAAATCCTATTACATTTAAAGTTAACAGTGCTGAGTTTGATGTTAATGACAATACAAATATTGCATTTTTCCTCAAAAATATAACACAGTTTGGTAATATGGAAAGCTCAATAAGGGTTGCACAGATGACAGGATATGCTGCAGGTAACTTGCAAGGGTTTAACGTTGACGCGTCAGGCAAGATTACAGGTGTATATTCAAATGGTTTGAATCAGCTAATCGGACAGATTGCAGTTGCCACATTTGCAAACCCTGCAGGACTTCAAAGAATAGGAGATAACCTTTATATAAACACAGTAAACTCAGGCGATCCAGAAATTGGTACACCTGGTTCTGGTTCAAGAGGTACAATATCTCAGGGGACTCTTGAGATGTCAAATGTGGATTTAGCAAAAGAGTTTACAGACATGATAGTAACCCAAAGAGGATATCAGGCAAACGCAAGGGTGATAACAGCATCGGATGAGCTTTTACAGGATTTAGTGAATATTAAGAGATAAGAGTGGTAGATAAAAAGTAGGGGGAGGGAGAAAAAGGTGAGTTTATATAACTTTTTCTCCTTCCCTTTGAAAAGAGCTGATACATCTTTTTCATTTTAATATCTTCAAGAGGTTGATTGTATATGATAAAATTGAGAAGAATAAATAACAAAGAGTTTGTGGTAAATGCAGATTTTATAGAGTTTGTGGAATCCACACCTGATACTGTTATAACCCTCACAAATGGGGTAAAACTTGTTGTGAAAGAGTCTGTGGATGAGGTTATTGAAAAGGTCATTGAATACAAAAAAAAGATTTTTGAGGGTATTATATTTAATGTACAACCTTTGCAAAAGGAGCATGAAAGATGAAAGGCGAAAAGATGAACTCAATAATTCTCATTTTACTTGTTTTGCTTCTTCTAATGATGTTAGGAATGGGAATAGGATTTTTGACAGTTATAAAAAATTTATCACCTGCATCACCGACTGCAAAAACTACTCCAGTTGAGAAAAAACCGGAAAAACTTTATACATACGATGTAAATGACGGTAAGGCTCTTATGAGTAACTTACAGGATACTCAAACAAATGCAGGAAGAATCATAAGACTGACAGTTCAGCTTGAAGTTACAGATAAGAAGCTATCTGAAACTTTAAAAGAGAAAAACATTGTGATTGCCGATATTATAGATAGTGTTTTAAGAAGCAAGACAGCAGACGAACTTTTAAAGCCTGAAGGGAAAGAAAAGGTTAGAAAAGAGATTAAAGACAGGTTAAATGAGGTATTTGAGAATAAAGTGTACAATGTCAATTTTGGTGAGTTTATAATCCAGTAAAAAAGGTGGTGAAAAATTGAATGGGCGATATACTTTCGCAGAGCGAAATAGATGAACTTTTGCGTTCGCTTACATCTGGTGAACTTTCACTTGATGAGATTCAAAAGCCAAAACAAGAAAAGAATGTCCGCGTATATGACTTTAAAAGGCCAAGTAAATTTGCAAAAGACCATTTGAGAACACTTCAGATGATATTTGAAAACTATGCCCGAATTGTCACCACCTTTTTGTCTGGGTATTTACGAACCATTGTTCAGATGGATGTTTTATCTGTTGAGCAGCTAACATATTATGAGTTTAGCAATTCTCTTTCGAATCCTGTTGTTATGGGTATTGTGAATTTTACACCATTGAAAGGAAGCATTGTATATGAAATGGCGCCAGAAATTGCGTTTGCCATGATTGATAGGGTGCTTGGTGGGTTTGGCAAGGGAATAGACAAGGTAAGGACCTTTACTGAAATTGAGCTTGCACTTATAGAAAGGCTACTTCAGCAGCTTGTAAATTATTTTCAGGAAGCATGGGAAAACATTGTTGAACTTCGACCACGACTTGAAAAGATAGAAACAAATCCTCAGTTTACTCAGATTGTATCGCCTAATGAGACAATTGCACTTGTAACTATTGCTATGAAAGTTGGCGAAGTAGAAGGCATGGCAAACATTTGTTTGCCACATATGGTAATTGAGCCGATAATGCCGAGACTTTCAACAAAGTTTTGGTTTTCAACATCTGCAAAAGAAACGTCAGAGGAAACAAAAGAGTATTTGCAGAAAAAGATTGAGAGAACAAGGGTTACAGTGAAAGCAGTGCTCGGAAGAACACAGATTACGGTTCGGGAATTTTTGGAACTTCAGGTAGGTGATGTTCTAAGGCTTGATAGAAGGAAAAACCAGGAGATAGAAGTTTTTGTGGGGAATAAATTAAAATTTTATGGTGTTCCAGGACGAAAAGAAGGCAGGATCGCAGTAAAGATTACACGGGTAGAAGAGGGGGAGGATTTTAGATGAGCGATTTGCTCTCTCAGGACGAAATAGATGCTCTTTTGCGGGGAATGAGCGAAACATCGTCATCACCTACAATATCTGATCAAGATAAGGATGTTTTAGGCGAAATTGGTAACATATCAATGGGTACAGCTGCCACCACCTTGAGCATTCTTTTGAACCAAAAGGTAAACATTACAACACCAGTTGTAAGCGTTTTGAAATGGGATGAACTACCAAAAGAATTTCCTGTTCCATATGTTGCAATAAAGGTTGTTTATAAGGAAGGACTTGATGGTATAAATCTTTTAATTTTAAAGAAAGAAGACGTTGAGATTATTGCAGACCTTATGATGGGTGGTACAGGTCAAGTTGAGTTTACTGAGCAGCTAACAGAACTTCAGCTTTCAGCAATACAGGAAGCGATGAATCAAATGGTAGGCTCTGCCTCTACGTCGCTTTCTTCTATGTTAAATCTAAAAATTGACATAAATCCACCCGAAGCCTTTGTAATTGATTTTGCCCAGAATGCTGAGGAGATGATACCTGAATTAAAAAGAGCTGACGAGATTGTTAAGATAGCTTTCCGTATGACCATAGGAGATTTAATAGATAGCCAGATTATGCAGTTGATACCTGTTGACTTTGCAAAACAGCTTGTAGATGCTATGTTCAAAAATACATTCAATGCCTCCGCACAGGCAGAAACATCGGCAAAGTCACATAGTGAAACTGTAAAAGAAGAAACACTCAAACAGCCTGCTTCTCAGCCTACAAATAAACAAAAAACATCGCCGCAGTCTTATACACCGCCACCAAAGAAAGAACAGCCGCAACAGGTTTACAATGTTTCACCTGTGCAGTTTGAAAGTTTTGATGAAGAAGAGGAAAGAAGGTATCCCGAGAACATTGAGCTCATTTTGGATGTGCCGCTTGAGATTACTGTTGAACTTGGAAGGACACAGAAACTTGTAAGAGAGATTTTGGAATTTTCAACAGGGTCGATCATTGAACTTGAAAAGCTTGCAGGTGAGCCTGTTGATATTCTGGTAAACGGCAAGGTTATAGCAAAAGGTGAGGTTGTGGTAATTGATGAAAATTTTGGTGTCAGGATAACTGATATTGTCAATCCATCAAATAGGTTATAAAATATAAATAAGTTATTTGTTTGCCAGACAGAATAATTTAAAACTACAACTTTAAAAAAGAACTACTTTGAAAAGGAGAGAGATTGATGGCAAAAAGGATTCTGATAGTTGATGATGCAGCTTTTATGAGAATGATGTTAAAAGACATTATCACAAAAAATGGTTACGAAGTTGCGGGTGAGGCAGAAAACGGGGCTAAAGCTGTTGAGATGTACAAAGAACTAAAACCTGATCTTGTAATGATGGACATTACAATGCCTGAGATGGACGGGATTCAAGCTGTAAGAGAAATAAAAAAGATAGACCCACAGGCAAAGATAATCATGTGTTCTGCCATGGGTCAGCAGGCAATGGTTATAGAATCTATTCAGGCAGGTGCGCGCGACTTTATAGTAAAACCGTTCCAGGCAGAGAGAATTGTTGAGGCAATCAAAAAAGTGCTGGGATAAAAAATATGTTTGAGGTGAAAAAGATTTAAAAATGGAATTTGGTCTTAAAGTAATTTTAGCATTGACAGTTGTATGCCTGCTTATCTACCTTATCTATTACGTGCTGAAAATTGTGAACAAAAAAATGTTTGGCAGAAAAGGGGAATTTTTGAAGGTAATTGACATGCTTCCCCTTTCTGCAGATAGTATGCTTGTGCTTATTGAGGTGGGTGACAAGGTTATTTTGCTTGGAAAGACGCAAAAAAGCATAACATTTTTGAAAGAGTTTACTAAAGACCAGCTGCTCAATTTTGAAGAGCAGGAACATAGCTTCAAAAAGATAATTGATAGCCAAATGAATTCTTCTTTTGATCTGAAAGATAAAGTATTAAATCTTTACAACCTAATTAAAGACAGTGAAGGTAAAAAGGATGATGAAAAAAAATAAGTTTCTTTATATTATATCGACATTACTTTTAATTTTAATAACTACATGTGCAGAAAAACAAATAGCCTTTGCATCAGCAAGCTTTAGTATAAATCTGGACAACCCGCAAAACCCCAAGGATGTATCGTCTGCCCTGCAACTTATAATATTTCTCACCATCCTAACGTTAGCACCATCTATCCTGATAATGATGACATCATTTACAAGGATACTTATTGTTCTTGGATTTGTTCGAAACGCGTTAGGGACCCAGCAGATGCCGCCAAACCAGATTTTGATCGGACTTGCACTCTTTTTGACCTTTTTTGTGATGGCACCTGTGACTGACAAGATTTATACGCAGGCTTATCAGCCGTACATAAAAGGGCAGATAACATCCCAGGAAGCGCTCAAGAGAGCCGAGCAGCCTCTGAAAGAGTTTATGCTAAAAAATACGCGCAAAAAAGACCTTGATCTTTTTGTGAAACTTGGTAATATAAATCCAAATACAAATGTAAAAGACCTTCCCATAAGGGTTGTTGTTCCTGCTTTTATAATAAGTGAGCTAAAAAGTGCATTTGAGATGGGGTTTTTGATATATGTGCCATTTTTAATCATTGATATGGTTGTGGCAAGCATTTTAATGTCGATGGGAATGCTTATGATTCCGCCGGTTATGATATCATTACCTTTCAAAATTTTGCTGTTTATTTTAGTTGATGGGTGGAATTTAGTTGTAGAGTCGCTTGTGAGAAGTTTTAAGTAAAAGAAAAGTGAGAAGATGAGAGATGGATACATCGGTAGTGCTTGAGATTGCAAGACAGGCAATTTTAACAGCATTTTATGTTGCGGGACCTATTTTGCTTGTATCAATGGTAGTAGGTATAGTTGTATCTATTTTGCAGGCAACTACTCAGATAAACGAACAGACACTCACTTTTGTACCAAAATTAATTGCAATTGCACTTTCACTTTTGGTTTTCGGTCAGTGGATGCTCACAAAGGTGGTAGAGTTTACAAAATATTTGTGGATTAATATAAACCAGTTTGTAAAATAAACTTTTAAGGAAGAACACTTATGACAGATATTATCAATACCTTTTTAAATAGTTCATACATATTTTTTCTTGTTTTAGCAAGAATGAGTGGTCTTTTTATAGCCTCACCAATATTCGGCAGAAGAAATATTCCTGCGTACTTTAAAATTGGTTTTGCGTTTTTCTTAAGTATGATTGTTGTCACAACTTACAATTTTTCTTACAGTGTACCTACCAATGTGGAGGAGTATATCTTTGTAGTGATTAAAGAGTTCATTGTTGGGCTTTTGATAGGGTATATATCATACATGATATTTTCAGCTATACTTTTAGGAGGTCAAATCATTGACAATGCAATAGGTTTTGGTATGGCAAATGTCATTGATCCTATGAGCGAGATTCAAGTACCTCTTTTAGGCAACTTTTTGTACCTTTACATGCTTGTGATGTTTTTTGGCACAGATGCTCATCATCTTCTTATAAGAGCTATATTTTATAGCTACAAACTTGTTCCAATTGGATATGGAGGTTTTAAAACCGAATTTACGTGGAACTTTTTGAGATTTTTTTCAGAACTTTTTCTGATAGGGGTGGAGATAAGCCTGCCAATTTTGATGAGTATGCTTATTGTGGATATAATTTTAGCAGTGCTGTCGCGTGCTGTACCACAGATGAATGTGTTCATGGTAGGGATACCTATAAAGATTACAATTGGTTTTTTGGTGCTTGTTATAATTTTTCCTTTCATGAGTAAGATGATATTTGTACTGATTGACAGAATATCAGTGTATACTTTTGAATTTTTAAGAGGGGGTATCAAGTGAGGTTAATATTTGATATTCAGCTTTTTTCAGAAGCAAGTACTAAAACAGAAAAGGCAACCCCCAGAAAACGTCAGGAAGCAAGAAAACGTGGTATGGTAGCAAAAAGCAGAGAGGTTACCTCTGCTTTTGCTTTATTGATAAGTGTACTTTTTCTTAAGTTTGGTTATTCGGTTATTGTTAATCCTCTGCAGCAAAAAAGCAAGTATCTTTTTAGCAACTTGAATTATAATATAGAAAATGTACATGATGCAACCAGGCTTTTTAACTTTATAATTACAACTTCATTAAAGATTGTTCTTCCTTTCTGCGTTGCTATTATGTTTGTGGTAGCAATTGTAGAAAATGGGCACAGAGTAGTTTTCTTATTACAGCACAGTCGCTTAAAATGAGTTTTCAAAAAATTAATCCCATTGAAGGGTTTAAAAGAATATTTTCAATTAACTCAGTAATTGAACTTATAAAGTCTATACTAAAAGTTTTAATAATCGGATACACGGGATATAGCTACACACAGAGTTTTGCCAAAAAGCTTTTAGAAATGTACGAGATGAATCTACTTACAATAATAAAGTTTTCTTTTGACTCTGCTATTAATCTGATTTTATGGATGTCAGTGATGTTTTTTGGAATAGCCATGATAGATTTTATATTTCAGCGATGGCAGTATGAAAAAAAGCTCATGATGACAAAGGAAGAGGTAAAGGAAGAGTTCAAACAGACAGAAGGAAATCCACAGATAAAGTCCAAGATAAGAGAAAGACAACGAAAAATTTCTCTTCAAAGGATGTTCCAGCAACTTCCCAAGGCAGACGTTGTTATAACCAATCCAACACACTATGCAGTTGCTCTTTTGTATGAACCAGAAAAGTTTGATGCGCCAAGGGTGATTGCAAAAGGTAAAGATTATATTGCGCTAAAGATAAAACAGGAGGCAGTTAAGCATAGGATTGAAATTGTTGAAAATAAAGAGCTTGCAAAAGCTCTTTACAATATGTGCGAGATAGGAGATTTTATCCCTCCAGAGCTTTATCAAGCGGTTGCAGAGGTTTTAGCATATGTGTACAGTCTTAAAAATTACCAGAAGGTGAATATAAGATGAACTTGAAAGGTGCAACTTTTTCTGTATTTGCAATAGTAATAGTGTTATCAATGATACTTCCTGTGCCACCGAGCTTGCTTGATATTTTGATTGCCATCAACCTTTCACTTGCACTTGTTATATTTTTAAACAGCATAAATATAAAAGAATCTTTAGATTTTTCAGTATTTCCATCACTTCTTCTCTTTACAACATTGCTCAGGCTTGCTTTAAATATCTCTACAACAAGACAGATACTTACAGGTCAAGGTGAAAATGTAAGAATAGTTTATACTTTTGGAAATTTTGTTATAGGTAGCAACATTGTTGTTGGTGTGATAATATTCTTTATTATAATCATCATCCAATTTATAGTAATAACCAGAGGAGCAGAGAGGGTATCAGAGGTTGCTGCCAGATTTACACTTGATGCAATGCCGGGCAAACAGATGGCTGTGGATGCTGACCTAAATGCTGGAATAATAACAGAAGAGGAAGCGCGCGAGAGAAGAAAGAAGATTCAAAAAGAGGCAGATTTTTATGGTGCAATGGATGGTGCGAGCAAGTTTGTAAAAGGTGATGCCATTGCAGCAATCTTGATCACGTTTATCAATGCACTTGGTGGACTTATAATTGGTGTTGCTATGAGAGGGGAAGATGTAACTGAGGCAATACAAAAATATCTTCTTTTATCTGTTGGTGATGGTATTGCAGCTCAGATACCTGCGCTTCTTATTTCAACTGCCACGGGAATTGTTGTGACAAAAGCGGCAGATGAAAGTAAGCTCTCAGAAAGTCTTATAAAACAGCTGTTTGAGTTTCATCCCAAAGTACTCTACACTGTGGGTGGTATTTTGGCAGCACTTGCTCTAATTCCAACAATGCCAAAGCTTTCATTGTTTTTCTTATCCGGGACTATGTTTGCCATGGGATTTAGAATGAACAGCAGTCTCAAAAAGATAGAGAGTATTGAAGAAAAACAGGTTGAACAAAAAGAAGTTGAAGAACTAAAAAAGCCAGAAAATGTTATAAATCTTTTATATGTTGACCCTATTGAGGTTGAATTTGGATACGGAATAATTCCTCTTGCTGATAAAGACCAGGGTGGAGACCTTTTAGAAAGGGTTGTAATGATAAGAAGGCAACTTGCGCTTGAACTTGGAATTATTGTTCCAACGATCAGGCTCAGGGATAACATGGCACTCAAACCTTACGAATACAGGATAAACATAAAAGGAGTTGAGGTTGCAAAGGCAGAGCTTATGAGTGATAGTCTTCTTGCAATAAATCCTGGTTTTGTTACAGAACAAATAGAAGGAATACCTACAAAAGAACCTGCATTTGGGCTTGATGCGCTTTGGATACCATCTTCAATGAAAGAAAGAGCTGAGATGGCAGGATACACTGTGGTTGACCTTCCATCTGTTATAGCAACTCATTTAACAGAAGTGATAAGACGTCATGCTCATGAACTTTTGACACGACAAGATGTCCAAAAACTAATTGACAATGTAAAGGAAACAAATCCTGTGCTTGTGGATGAGCTTATTCCAAAGTTTATGACAGTTGGCGAGGTTCAAAAGGTTTTAGCAAACCTTTTAAAAGAACGAATTTCAATAAGAGATATGGTTACCATATTAGAGACACTTGCTGACTGGGCACCGACAACAAAAGATACCGATATCTTAACAGAATATGTACGCCAGGCAATGGCAAGGTATATCACCAAAAAGTATGTCTCTGGCGATGTGCTTGAAGCGATTACTCTTTCGCCTGAGGTTGAAGAGATGATAATGAATTCTATTCAAAAGACTGAACAGGGAAGTTTTTTAAATCTTCCGCCTGATTATGTGCAAAAGCTTATAAACAACCTTAGCAATATTTTAGAAAAACTGGTGAGTGTGTCAGCTCAGCCAATAGTCATTTGTTCGCCGGTAGTTAGGATATATTTCAGAAGGCTCATTGAAAACATCTTCCCTGATGTTGTGGTACTTTCGTACAATGAGATACTGCCAAGTGTGCAGATTAAAACAGTTGGGATGGTGGAAGTTTAAAGATGAGGATCAAGAGGTATTTAGCACATGATATGCAGGAAGCGTTAATAAGAATAAAAGCAGATTTGGGCAAGGATGCGGTAATACTTTCGACAAAAAAGGTAAGGCAAAAAGGTTTGCTTGGTTTTTTCAAAAAACCGCTTATAGAAGTTACAGCGGCATGTGAAGATGATAAGATAGTCAAGAAAGATGAAGAGTCTATAAGACAGGAAAGTTTAGCTTTAAGTTTGCAGATGACCCAGATAAAAGAGCTTGAGAAAAAGATTGATTCTCTTGAAAAAGCTTTAAAGGAAGTTATAAAAAAAGAGCAGGAAGAGAGTCAACATACAAAAGAAGCATCAAGAAAGAATTTTCTTGATGTGATGAGAGAAAACCTCATAAAAAACGGTGTGGAGAATGAAATTGTCGATATATTACTTTCAAATGTCAGCGGGGATGGTTCAATTAACACCATTGTAAATAGCATGTACAGAGAAATAAAAAATATGCTGGGCAGCGCAGCACCACTTTCTTTTGATTCAAAGTTTCCCAAGATTGTTTTTTTTGTTGGTCCCACGGGTGTCGGCAAGACAACCACAATTGCCAAAATTGCTGCTAAGCTCATGTTTGAAGATGGGAAAAGGGTGGGTTTTATCACAGCAGATACATATAGAATTGCTGCAGTTGAGCAGCTGAAGACTTATGCCGAGATTATGAATATCAAGACAAAGGTGTGGTATGAGGTTGATGAATACGATGGAATAATTGAAAGTTTGGCTGATTCAGATGTGGTTCTTGTTGACACTGCGGGAAGGAGTCACAAGAACCAGGAACACATGGACGAGCTCAAAGCATATGTAGCCAAGGCAAATCCTGATGAGGTATTTTTGCTTCTTAGTGCCACAACCCAGCCATCAGTGTTTAAAGAGGTGGTGAATACCTATTCTTTTTTGGACAATTACAAAGTTATTGTTACCAAGGTTGATGAAGTATCAGCTTATGGGAATATATTAAATATACGCTATTTTACACAAAAGCCAATTGCGTATATAACAACTGGACAGAATGTACCTGATGATATTGAACAGTTTAACCCTGAACAATTTGCAAAACTCATCATAGGGAGTAAGGTTTTATGAAAGACCAGGCACAGGGGTTAAGGAATCTCGTAAAAAAAGCAAATGTAGGGGAAAACAATTTTGTGTATCAGGGTCCGCTATCGAAAGTAGTGACAATTACAAGCGGTAAAGGCGGTGTTGGTAAGACAAATCTTACTGTAAATTTGGCAATTGCATTAAAGAAGATAGGTAAAAGGGTGCTTATAATTGATGCTGATTTAGGACTTTCAAATGTTGAGGTTCTGCTTGGGACATCGCCAAAATATAATGTGAAGGATGTTTTAGAAGGTAAAAAAGACATATTTTCAATTGTTGAAGAAGGACCGATGGGAGTAAACTTTATATCAGGTGGGTCTGGGATAGTAGACCTTGCAAATCTGGATGAGGAAAAACTTATGAGATTAATTGAATGTGCCCAGCTGATAAATAGTTCTTTTGATATTGTTCTTATAGACACAGGAGCGGGAATTTCAAGAAATGTTATGGAGTTTGTCATGATCTCGGATGAGGTGATTGTAATTACAACTCCAGAGCCTACCTCTATTACCGATGCTTATGCTATAATAAAGGCAATTATTACGAGAAATTTTGACCACAAGATAAACCTTTTGATAAACAAAGTAAATGGGACCAAAGAAGCAGAGGAGATTTTTTTCAGGCTAAATGGTGTTATTAAAAGGTTTTTGCAAAGAGAAGTAGAATATATAGGGTATATAGAAGAAAATAGTATTGTTTCAAAATCGGTTATCAAACAGGTACCATTTATGATATCATATGAAAAGAGCAGCATTTCACGACAGGTTGAAAATGTTGCAAAGAAACTTGTAATGTCTTCTGAAATTGTTGGAGAAAAAAATAGGGGTGGTTTTTCACGGTTAATTGACTCAATTATCAAAAAGCTTCGTGAACAATAAAGAAGGGGGCTTTTTATGCGCAAAATTTTCAAAGTAGGTGATAAGATTGAAATTGTCAGAATAGACAGGCGAACTTGGGAAGAGAAGGATATGCAGTATATTTCCAAAATTGCCGATATAAAAGATGAGTATTTTTATATCTTCACACCAATAAAAGAAGGAGTTTATGTAACATTTTACATTGATGAGATAGTAAGAGTATACAAGGTTTCAAACGACGGTGTATGGGTGTTTGACGGTGTTATTGAGGAAAGGTTAAGAGAACCAGAATACATGATAAAAGTTAAGCAGATATCTGACGTTCGAAAAATTCAAAGAAGAATGTTTTTCAGACTCCCAATAAACTTAGATATATTCGTAAAACTTTTAAACTCTGACCAAATGCAAAAAGCAAATACCCCTGAGAAAGAAGTAATAGATGAATTTTCAGAGGGGAAGATTGTAAAAGCACTCACAAAGGACATTAGCGGCGGAGGTGTTTGTTTCATAGCTCAAGAAGAGTTTGAAACAGGAGATTTGGTTTTAACCAAAATACCGGTTGAGCAGGAAGAGCTCATATTAAAAGCACAGATACTTCGAAAAGAGAGGATAGAACACCCGGCGTACAGGTTTATGTACGGTTGCAAGTTTGTGGGAGTAACACAGAACGAGATAGACAAAATAGTCAAGTTTATTTTTGCTCAGCAGAAAAAGATGAGACAAAAAGGTTTGCTATAGAGAATAACATAAAAAAGTCTTTTGTGCAAAAGAAGGAGAGTGATAAAAAATGGACATGTCTCAGTACCTTGGAATGTTTATAGAAGAGGCGAGAGACCACATTCAAAATCTTAACGACAATATGTTAAAACTTGAAGAAAACCCGGAAGACTTGCAACTTGTAAATGAGATTTTCAGGTCAGCTCATACTTTAAAAGGCATGGCTGGCACTATGGGATTTGTCAACATGCAAAAACTCACTCATGCGATGGAAAATGTTCTTGCCGCTGCACGCGATGGAAAGTTAAAAGTAAATCCTAATATCATGGATGTTCTTTTCAAGGCAGTTGATGCGCTTGAGGCATACCTTGATGTAATTGTTGCAACAGGTACAGAAGGGACTGAAACAAATGTTCAGCTTGTAGATGCATTAAATACCATATTGGGCAGACCTACCGGGGATATGACAGTACCTCCTGTTTCAAAAGCCGGTAAGAAATATGAGTATGACGAATTTGTTGTAAGAGCAATAGAGCGTGCGAGGACCCAAGGCTTTAACGTTTACAAATTTGATGTTGAACTTGACCAAAACTGTCTTTTAAAATCTGCTCGTGCATACCTTGTTTTCAGGGCAGTTGAGGAATTTGGCGAGATTATTCATTCAAAACCTTCTGTTCAGGACATTGAAGATGAAAAATTTGACTTTGAGTTTTCAATAACTGTGATAAGCAAGCAGCCGATTGAAAAAATAAGAGAGAGAATTCTTTCAATTTCAGAGATAAGAGAAGTAAAAGCACTTGAGATAAAGTCTGGAGAAGTTGGCGGCTCAGAAGAAAAAGAAGAAGCAGAAAAGGTGCAGCAGGAAGTTCAACTACAGGAAACTGTGAAGGTTGTAAGAGAACAGAAACAGGAAGCTCTCCAAAAGACAAGCAAGACAGTCAGAGTCGACATTGAAAGATTGGATGTTCTCATGAACTTGGTAAGCGAGCTTATTATAATCAAGAGCCGAATAGAAGGGCTTGCCAAAAAGTATAATGATAGACAATACGAAGAGTCTATAGAGTATTTGGAGAGGATAACAACAAGTTTACACGATGCTGTTATGAAAGTACGAATGGTACCGGTAGAGAGAGTATTTTCACGTTTCCCGAGGATGATGAGAGATTTAGCAAGAGAACTTGGGAAGGAATTTGAACTTGTAATGTCAGGTGAAGATACAGAGGTTGATAGAACAATTGTGGATGAGCTTGGCGACCCGCTCATTCATCTTTTAAGAAATGCTGCCGACCACGGCATAGAAGACCCTGAAGAGAGGATAAAAAATGCCAAGCCGAGAAACGGGCTTATTAAACTTTCTGCTTATCATGATGGAAACAATGTGGTCATTGAGGTTGAAGATGATGGCAAAGGCATTGATTTGGAAAAGGTCAAGCAAAAAGCAATAGAAAAAGGACTTTTGAAAGAAGAACAGGTTGATTTGTCAGAACAGGAAATAATAGATTTTCTGTTTATGCCAAGCTTTTCAACCAAGGACAAGGTTACAAACCTTTCTGGGCGTGGTGTTGGGCTTGATGTTGTAAAGACCAAGATTGAACAGCTTGGTGGAATGGTTGAGGTAAAGACACAAAAGGGTAAAGGCACAAAATTTGTTATAAGACTGCCGCTCACTCTTGCTATCATTCAGGCTCTTTTGGTCACTGTGAAGGATGAAATATACGCTATACCTGTTGCGTCAATCAGAGAGATTGTGGATGTTGCAAAAGAGGATATAAAGGTTGTGCAAAAAGGAAAAGAGATAATCATGCTAAGAAATCAGGTAATTCCAATAAAGCATTTACATTCAATTGTGGGTTTAGAGCCAGTGCTTGACAAAAAGAAATTTACAGTTGTGATAGTCAGACGTGGTGAAAAGCTGACAGGAATCATTGTTGATAGGCTTTTAGGGCAGCAGGATATTGTTATAAAATCACTTGGAAAGTATTTGGAGGGAATTAGACTAATCTCAGGTGCAACAATCCTTGGTGATGGGTCTGTTGCAATGATACTTGACCCGAACATGCTTACAGTGTAAGTAAAATAAAGAAGTATAGAGGTGGAAATAGAAGATGGAACAGTATTTAGTTTTCAGGCTTGCGGATGAGTATTATGGTCTGACTGTGAATCATATAGAGAATATAGAAAAACTTATGCCAATAACACGTGTACCTCATACAAAAGATTATGTAAAAGGAGTTATAAATCTTCGAGGCGAGATTGTACCAGTTATTGACCTTCGTGAAAAGATAGGAGTTGAAAAAGAAGATTTTGGGGAAGAGACAAGGATTTTGATTGTCAACTGGAAAGGTGAGTTCAAGGTAGGATTAATAATTGATGAGGTTTTGGATGTGGTATATCTTTCTAAAGAAGACTTTGACCAGGCAACAAGGGACAGGAACGAGTTTAAGTTTTCAATTGCAAAGTATAACGGCTTGCTTATAAATATAATAAACCTTGAAGATGTGCTTTTTGAAAAAACCGAGGAGGTTTAAATTTTTATGAGTTTATCAAATAACGAAATAAACGAAATGTATTTAGATGTGTTAAAAGAGCTTGGGAATATAGGAACAGGCAATGCAGTGTCAGCTCTTGCCATGATGATTGGCAGAAAAATAAACATGAAAGTTCCTGTTGTAAAGATGGTAAAGCTCCAAGAAGTTCCAGAAATACTTGGCGGGGCAGAGATTCCTGTTGTGGGGATTTTGCTAAATGTTGAAGGTGACATTGAAGGATTTATCATGTTTGTCATGTCTCAGGCTTCTGCACATCTTCTTGTAAACATGTTGGTGGGAACAACCTTAAATGGTTACAGTGAGTTTACAGACATAGAAAAGTCTGCACTGATGGAGATAGGGAATATCTTGGCAGGAGCGTATTTGACAGCACTTTCGAGTCTTACAGGTTTTAAAATGATCCAGTCTGTTCCACAGCTTGCTGAGGATATGGCAGGCGCAATTTTGAGTTTTCCTGCCATTCAGTTTGGTGAGACTGGTGACACTGCACTTTATATCGAAACCGAGATTTTTGAAGAAAGTAGCAGGATTGTTGCTGATTTTTTCCTTATACCAACAATAGAGTCATATCAAAAAATGTTAAAAGCACTGGGAGTAGCGTAGAAGATGATGGAGATTATAAAAGTAGGTATGGCAGATTTGAATGTAACAACGTATCCAAACGCCCTTACAACCCTTGGACTTGGTTCATGTGTGGGAGTGTGTATATACGATACAAAGACAAAAACAATAGGTATGATACATATCATGCTTCCTTACAGCTGGAGTGTGAAAAATAACGCAAACCCTGCAAAGTTTGCAGATACAGGTATTCCACTACTCATAGAGAAGATGGAAGAATTTGGAGCTGCAAGGAAGAACATGGTTGCCAAGCTTGCAGGCGGTGCGCAAATGTTTGAAGTCACAAGGAGCGAATTTATGAATATTGGTAAGCGAAATGTAGAGGCTGCTAAAAAGGTTTTACAAGATTTGGGTATATCTATTGTAGCAGAAGACACCGGAGGAAATTATGGTAGAACAATTATATTTTATTCAGAAGATGGTAGACTTGAAATAAAAACAATTGGCAAGGGAACAAAAACAATTTAAAGGAGAAGGACTTAAGATTGAAAGGGGAGCAACTATTACCTGAGATTTTAGCACTTGTGGGAGGAAGTATTGTCCTTATTGCATGTCTTGTTACAAGGAAATCTGGAGAGTACACCTTTTTTGTAACTGCTGTGGTCTCGGTTGTAAGTTTTGTATGCGGAAATGCAATTAAAAATATATTAAAGTAACAGCCAGGACAAAAATCCTCAATAGTTGAGAGGTATGAATAAGTATGGATGAAGCACTTTTGTGGGAAAAGTTTATAAAGACCAAAGACCCGAAAATAAAAGAACAGCTCATAATAAAGTACATGCCGCTTGTGAAGCTTGTGGCTGGCAGAATGGCCATATATTTTGGCGGAAACGTTGAGTATGATGACTTGGTAAGTTATGGTTCAATTGGTCTTCTTGATGCAATTGAAAAATTTGACAGTCAAAAAGGAGTCAAGTTTGAGACATATGCATATACAAGAATAAAAGGAGCAATAATTGACTGTGTTAGAAGCCAGGATTTTTTGCCACGAAGTATCCGACAAAAGGCAAAGGAGATAGAGAAGGCATACATTGAGATAGAAAGAGAAGGCAGGACTCCGACAGATGATGAAGTGGCAAAAAGAGTTGGACTTTCAATAAGTGAACTACAAAAGCTTCAAGAAAAGATATCAAGTGGTATGATTGTTTCATTGGATAGTTTTTTGGAGCAGAACTATGAAAGCAAAATTGGAGGACTTGAAGATTTTGTATCTCAGCCGGAGCATTTTATAGAGAATGAGGAGCTCAAAGAGGTATTAAGACAGCAGATAGACAATCTTTTGGAGAACGAAAGGATGGTGATTGTGCTCTATTATTATGAGGAACTTAGCATAAAAGAGATAGCAAAAATTTTAGGCGTATCTGAATCACGTGTAAGTCAGCTTCACACGCGAGCACTTTTAAAACTCAGGAGTGCTTTACAAAAGTATTTGGAAAAATAATATTTATTTTTTGCGGGGAAGGGGTACATTAGGATGTCAAGTGAACAAAAGGTTGATATAAAGGTTATGGTGACGTCAGATAGATTAAAGGCAAGCGTGGTGCTTGTGCAAAATCAAAATGGTGTGGATTTGACTTTTGAAAATGTGATGAACAAACTGAGAGAAAATAAAATTGCTTTTGGGATAGATGAGGAGGCTATCAAAAGACTTATTGAAAATCCTGTTTTTGGAACACCTGTTGTAGTTGCACAGGGAAAACCGCCTGGCAAACCTGTTGATGGCAAGCTCATATATCATTTTGACATCAAGCGTGAGATAAGACCAAAAGAACTTCCTGATGGAAGAGTTGATTACAAAGACTTAGGAATTGTTCAGAACGTGCGAAAAGATGATATTCTTGTTACAATGATAGACCCTGTTGATGGAGAAGATGGTATGGATGTTTTTGGAGGGGTGATAAGAGGACAGAAAGGAAGAAAAATAAATCTTCCGAGAGGAAAAAATACATACATAGATGCTGACGGTCATACCTTAAAAGCTGCGTGCGATGGACAAGTATGTATAATCGAAGGTAAGGTTACAGTTTTAAACACATTGGAAATTGACTCTGATATTGACAACTCAACAGGCAATATAAACTTTGTTGGTAACGTTCACATAAAGGGAAGTGTGCTTTCTGGGTTTAAAGTTGTTGCTGAAGGGAATATAGAGGTTGATGGTATTGTCGAAGCAGCTGAAATTGAAGCAAAAGGGAATGTTGTGCTGCATAAAGGAATTACAGGTATGGGCAAGGGGAAAGTTGTTGCTGGTAAAAGTGTTTTTGCAAAGTTTATTGAGAATGCTACTGTTGTGGCTGGAGAAGATATTCAAGCAGAGGCAATTGTTCACAGCGATATAAAGTGCGGGAATAAACTTATTCTTGTTGGGAGAAAAGCCTCTATTGTTGGTGGGTCTTGTAAGGTTGGCAGGGAGATTGAAGCAAAGGTAATAGGTTCATATCTTTCTACCACTACTGAGATAGAAGTTGGGGTTGACCCTCTTATGGTGGAAAAATACAGAGAGATAAAGAAAGAGATATTACAGCTTAAAGAAAATATAAAAAAATGTGATCAGGGGATTGAGGTTTTGAGGAAGATTGAAGCAGCGGGTCATTTGACTGATGATAAAAGAGAGATGCTTCAAAAGTTTACAAGGTCAAAGGTTATGGCATCAGAAAGATTAAAAGAATTACAAAGTGAATATGAAGAGATTGAAAAAAGACTTGAGGAGAGGAATGAAGGAATTATTAAGGTACAGGATACTGTATACCCTGGGGTTAAGATAACCATAGGGAATGTGTGCAAGCTCATAAAAGAGCCAGTAAAATACTGCAAAATTTACAGGGAGGAAGCTGATATTAAGATAGCACCATATTCTTAAAAGCTCAATGTATTTTTAATGCTTTTTTAAGATAAAAGGGAGATGGTGAAAAAGTGAATATAAGACCAATTGATGTAAAGATTTTGTATCCCAAA
This sequence comes from Caldicellulosiruptor obsidiansis OB47, assembly GCF_000145215.1. Classification (NCBI taxonomy): domain Bacteria; kingdom Bacillati; phylum Bacillota; order Caldicellulosiruptorales; family Caldicellulosiruptoraceae; genus Caldicellulosiruptor; species Caldicellulosiruptor obsidiansis. The sequence goes on along the minus strand of NC_014392.1, from coordinate 2,080,295 downwards.
TCGACAGAAGTGTCGCAGGTTGTACTGGGCGAGCAGCAAAAAGAAAATATGCTCAGGCACATAAATAGTCAGAAAAACCAGGCAAAAGTAGATGAAGATTTGAAAAGAGTCAGAGAAAAAGACAGTGCATCTGAGATTAGACTTTCTCAAAAACCTGAGAGAGAAAAACAAGGGTCTAAAAAGCCTAAAAAAGAGCAAAAAGGGTTTGATATTAGAATATAAATCTAAGTAAGGAGAAGATAGCACAAAGATGGATGCTTATGTAATTTTATTTGTATTCTTCGGGTTTGTTTTAGTGTTGTGGGTGTTCAGATCAATAAAAAAAGATATAGAAAAAGGCGAGAAGATTTTACATGAGTCAGAAAAGGTCTTAAAAAATCTTCCAAAGCTTTTGAATGAAGCTGTTGAGACAATTGAAGAACTTGATGCCTTTGGAGAATATATAATTGAAAGAATCGAAAACAAGGTAAAATGGGCAAAAAGTGAGATTTTAGATACGAGGATATCGCAAGTTAAAGAAAATACTGAACATACAGAGAGTGAGAAAAAAATTGGGAAAGCAACAGATTTCGAAGCTTATACAGAAAAGACGGCTTATATTGAATCTAGCAAAGATATGCAGAAAAATGAGAACAAAAAACGCTCAAAAGAAGAGCTCTACAGAAAAGCAGTTGAGCTTTACAAACAGGGGTTTACAGTAGAACAGATTGCATCAAGCTTGAATATTGGCAAGGGTGAGGCAAAGCTTGCTATAAAGATAGTTGGGAGGGAGAACATCTGAAGTGGTACAAGTTCTTACTGCTGGGAATAGGAATTGGATGGATACTTGGTGTATCTGCAATGTATTTTGTCATGGTTTCAAGTGGTAAAGGTGTTTTGCCCAATCTCAATAATACGGTGGATATTTATATTGACAGTATTGATAACCTTGCAGATGTTCTTTACCAAAACGGTGTTGTCCAGGATAAAGAGTCGTTTGAAAGGTTTCTCAAAAGTAAAAATTTAACCTCTGACTTTTTAGTTGGTAAAAAAGTGACATTTTCAAGAGCAATGTCATATGAAGAGATTTTTGATACGGTTTATGGAAGCTATAAGTAAAACAAGCGGGGTTGGAAGATGATAGAAGCAATCAACAATATTCTGCCTGTAATTGTCAAGACGCTTGAGAGGGTTCATGATAATAGCTGGAAAATGGATTACAATGTTCATGACAGTTATGAACTTATATTTGTAAAGAAGGGGAACATTGATTTTTGGGTTGAAGAGGAAAGAATAGAACTAAAAGCCGGTGATCTTTTGATAATAAAACCGTACACCAGGCACAAGTTTGAGGTTATAAGTTGCAGCAAGGCTGAGTTTGTTGTAATGGGTTTTTATCTTAAACCAGAAAGCAGAGCCAAAGTGGACGAATTGAAAGAGATTTATGGTTTTTTAAACGTTTTAGAAAGCATATCAAGCAGATTTTACTTTTTTCATGTGCGCAAAAGGAGTAATATTTTCTTTTGTTTAGAATCAATACTTCATGAAGCAAAGGAAAATAAAAATGATATTCTTCTTTATATAAAATGCTTGGAGCTTTTTATATATATAACTCGGGAAATCAATAGTTTAGAGATGACAAAAAATTATGATTATTCCTTGCTTGCAAGACATATAAAAGAGTATATTGATAATAATTACATGGAAGATATAAAAATGGGTGATATAGCAAAAAGGCTTTTCATGTCTGAAAGTACTCTCTCAAGGATATTCAAGAATCATTTTGGGGTTCTGCCCAAAGAATATCTGCTTTCAAAGAGGATTGAAAAGGCCAAAGAATATCTTTCCATGTCAAATCTAAAGATTAGCAATATTGCTATGATGTGTGGGTTTTCATCACTTCAGCGGTTTAACGACATTTTTAAAAAGTACACAGGTCTGAGTCCTACCCAGTATCGTAAGTTGATTTTGCAGGGTCTTGAGTGAGTCCCAAAACGTAAAAAAGTGAGCAATGTAAAGAAAATGAAAGTTAGAAGAAGATATTTGCTTCTTTTCCCATCAAATTCAATAAAAATTGAATAATGTGCGCTTTTTTTGGGAAAAATCAGACTTGATTAGAAAAGGAAGAATATACTATAGTATTTAATGTGATTAGCACTCATCAAAAGTGAGTGCTAACAAACTTGATAAAGGAGGTCGAAGTTCAATGAAGATCAGACCAATTGGTGATAGAATACTCATCAAGTTCAAGGAAAGAGAAGAGGTAACAAAAAGCGGTATAGTTCTTCCGGACACTGTAAAGGAAAAACCACAGATTGCTGAGGTAATTGAAGTTGGTCCGGGTGGAATTGTTGATGGTGAAAAGGTTGAAATGGTTGTCAAGAAAGGCGATAAGGTAATTGTAAGCAAATATGCTGGTACAGAAATCAAGATTGATGGAGAAGAATACACAATAATCAGACAAGATGATGTCTTAGCAATTATTGAAGACTAATTATTGAGGTAGAAAAGGAGGTAGATTTAAAATGGCAGCAAAGATGATATTGTTTGACGAAGAGGCAAGAAGGGCTTTAGAGCGTGGTGTTAATAAGCTTGCAGATACAGTTAAAGTTACACTGGGACCAAAAGGAAGAAATGTTGTTCTTGAGAAGAAATTTGGTTCACCCCAGATTGTGAATGACGGTGTTACAATTGCAAAGGAGATTGAGCTGGAAGACCCATTTGAGAACATGGGTGCACAGATTGTAAGAGAGGTTGCATCCAAGACAAACGACATTGCAGGTGACGGTACAACAACTGCAACAGTTCTGGCACAGGCAATGATAAGGGAAGGTCTTAAAAACATTGCAGCTGGCGCAAACCCAATGATTCTCAGAAAAGGTATCCAGAAAGCAGTTGATGTTGTTGTAGAAGAAATCAGAAAAATGAGCAAGAAGGTAAGAGGAAAAGAAGACATCACATATGTTGCTTCAATCTCCGCAGGAGACGAAGAGATTGGTAAACTTGTTGCAGATGCAATGGAAAAGGTAACAAACGATGGTGTCATCACTGTTGAAGAGTCAAAGACAACAGAGACAACTCTTGAGATAGTTGAAGGTATGCAGTTTGACAGAGGTTACATCTCTGCATACATGGTAACAGACACAGAGAGAATGGAAGCAGTGCTTGACGACCCATACATCTTGATTACAGACAAGAAGATCTCAACAATCCAGGATATATTACCACTTCTTGAACAGATAGTTCAGCAGGGAAGAAAACTTTTGATAATTGCGGAGGATGTTGAAGGCGAAGCACTGGCAACACTTGTTGTAAACAAGCTCAGAGGAACACTCCAGTGCGTTGCGGTAAAAGCACCTGGTTTTGGTGACAGAAGAAAAGCAATGCTCCAGGACATTGCAATTTTAACTGGTGGTCAGGTAATCTCTGAAGAGCTTGGTCTTGACTTGAGAGAGGTAAAACTTAGCCAGCTTGGTCGTGCAAGACAGGTAAAGGTTCAAAAAGAGAATACAATCATTGTTGACGGTGCAGGCGACCCAAGCGAAATCAAAGCAAGAATTCAGTCTATCAAGAAGCAGATTGAAGAGACTACATCTGACTTTGACAGAGAAAAACTTCAAGAAAGACTTGCAAAACTTGCTGGTGGCGTTGCAGTAATCCATGTTGGTGCTGCGACAGAAACAGAGCTCAAAGAAAAGAAACTCAGAATTGAAGATGCTCTGGCTGCAACAAAGGCTGCAGTAGAAGAAGGAATTGTTCCTGGCGGTGGTACAGCGCTGATTAATGCAATTCCAGCACTTGATAAGCTTATTGAAAGCTTGACTGGTGATGAAAAGACAGGTGCACTAATAGTAAGAAAGGCGCTTGAAGAGCCGCTCAGACAAATTGCTGAAAACGCAGGTTTGGACGGTTCTGTTATAGTCAATAAGGTAAAAGAGAGCCCAGCTGGTGTGGGATTTGACGCGCTCAACGAGAGATTTGTTGACATGTTCGAGGCAGGTATTGTTGACCCAACAAAAGTTACAAGAACAGCTATCCAGAATGCTGCATCAGCTGCTGCAATGCTTCTGACAACAGAAGCAGTTGTTGCTGAAAAACCAGAAAAGGAGAAGAACCCACCAGCTCCAGCACCTGATATGTATTAATTTTAAAAATAAAGGCTGCCATTATTGGCAGCCTTTATTTTTTTTGATATAATAAATTGTAACAAATTATTTTTGAAATCTGTTAAAAAAGGTGTAAACTAAAGATGTACAAACTTATTGCAATTGACCTTGACATGACACTTTTAGACAGAAACAAAAATATCTCTTACAGGAACAAAAAAGCTATTGAGCTTGCGAAACAAAAGGGTGTAAAGATTGTTCTGTGCTCAGGAAGGATTCTCAAAGGCGTGATGTATTTTGCAAAGGTTTTGGGTTTGCACGACCAGGTCATTGTTGCGTGCAACGGAGCAATTGTAAGAGACCTCAAGAAAAACAAAGATATCTACTATGTCGGGCTTGAAAATGAAAAGAGCCTGGAAATTGCCAGAATTTGCAAAGAAAATGACATCTATTATCATTACTATTTCCAGGACACAATGATAGCAAGAAGGCTTGACTATTCATCTAAATTTTACTATGAAAAGAACAAGGAACTGCCAAAAGAAGAGAGGATTGATATAATAATTGATGATTCTGAACAGACCCTTAAAAGTTGTGGTGATCTGATTACTAAGTTTGTTATTATTGACAAAGACGTAGAAAAAGTAGACCGCGTAAGAGAGATAATAGAAAAAAGGCTCTCAGGTGTTGAGACTACAAAGTCAGACACCAACATTTTGGAGGTTATGAAAGAGGGGGTCAATAAGAAAAGGGCGCTTGAGTTTGTTTGTTCTTACTTGGGGATAGACCCAAAAGAAATAATGGCGATAGGTGATAATGAGAACGACCTGCAGATGATAGAGTTTGCCGGGCTTGGCGTTGCAATGGAGAATGCCATTGAAGAGCTCAAAAAAATAGCAGATTTTGTGACACAGTCATATGAAGATGACGGGGTAGCTAAAGCGATAGAGAAGTTTGTTTTGGGGGAAGCGATTAATGTGTAAAGTGGCGATTGTGAAGTGTGATACATATGAAGTGCAGGATGTGAAAAACGCAATTTTAAAGGGTATAAATCTAATAGGATTTGAGCTTGATCGCAAAGACTGTGTGCTTGTAAAACCGAATCTTCTTATGAAGAAAAGACCGGAAGATGCTGTTACCACCCACCCTGCTGTTGTTCAGGCGACAGTGGAGGTTATAAAAGAAAAAGCAAACAGAATCATCATAGCCGACAGTCCTGGTGGTCCATATACTAAAAAGAGGCTTGAAAGTATATACCAGGCTGCAGGGATAAAAGAGCTTGAAAAGCTTGAAAATGTTTATTTAAACTATGATACATCTTACAAAGACCTTGATGTTGAAAATACAGCTTTTAAGAAACTTTCATTAATATCCCCATACTTTGAAAGCCAGGGTATCATAAATCTTCCAAAACTAAAAACTCATCAGATGGCAGTATATACAGGTGCTGTCAAGAACCTGTTTGGCCTTGTTCCTGGTGGACAGAAAGCAGAGATGCATTTTAGGTTCCAGGATGTTAGAAGATTTATGGAGATGCTACTTGAAATCTTGACGGTGGCAAAGCCAATGCTAAACATTATGGATGGGATTGTGGCAATGGAAGGAGAAGGACCATCAGCAGGAAAACCTAAAAAGCTTGGGGTTTTGTTGATCTCTGAAGATGCCATTGCTTTGGATTATGTTGCCTGCAAGATTATTGGTCTTGAAATAAAAAATGTTCCTCTATTGGAGGTGGCAAAGGAAAAAGGTATTTTAAAACCTGAGGAGATTGAGGTTGTTGGTGGGAGGGTTGAGGATGTAGCTCCATCAAGTTTTGAACTTGTGCTAAGACCCGAGATATCTTTTGTGAAAGGCAGACTACCACATTTTTTGGCAAGTTTTTTAGATGGTTTTCTTTCACCAAAACCGGTTTTTGATAGAAATATCTGTATAGGCTGTGCGGAGTGTTTTAATGCTTGTCCTGCTCAGGCTATTGAGATGAGAAGCAGAAAAGCGTATGTTGATTTGAAAAAATGTATAAAGTGTTATTGCTGTCATGAACTTTGTCCAGCTAAAGCTATAAAGATTAAAAGGTCATTTTTATTTGAAAAGATACTAAAATGATGAAAGGAGGAAGGTCTTGTATTCTGCTAAATAAAGCGGCAGAATGACAAGGCAAGGAAAATGACAAATGTAAATGTTGAGTACATCAATCCCTTTATCCAGGCAAGTCAGCAGGTATTGAAACAGGTTGCAAACATTGACTTTAAGCTTGGGAAGGTGTATATTAAAGAACCTACATACAAAGTTGATCAGGTTGTTGTTATTATTGGAATGACAGGTAATATAAAAGGGCAGGTTAATTTTTGCATGTCGATTGATACTGCAAAAAATATTGCGTCAATGATGATGGGGGGTTACCCTGTATCAGATTTTGATGAACTTGCAAAAAGTGCAATCGGTGAGATGGCAAATATGATCATGGGGAACACATCAACGCTGTTTTCTCAAAAAGGTCTTAAGGTTGAAATAACACCCCCTTCAATTTTAATAGGTGAAAACATGATTCTCAGCACGACAAAAATGATAAATATATGTGTGCCACTTTTACTTGACAACGGTGATAAAATTGATATGGATGTTGCATTTATGGAAAACTAAATAGTAGAAGGGGGGAAGCATTGTTTTTCTGAAAATGCCAATAAATATAGTGTTGCATGAACCTGAAATTCCATACAACACAGGAAATATAGCAAGAACATGTGCGTGCACAGGAAGTAAGCTTCATCTTATAGAACCACTTGGTTTTTCTTTAGAAGATAAATATTTGAAAAGAGCAGGTCTTGATTACTGGCAGTATTTGGATGTAAAGATATATAGAGATTTGAATGATTTTTTTGAAAAGAACAGAGGAGCAAACATTTTTTATTTTTCTACCAAGGGTAAGCAATACTATACTCAGGCGCCATATGAGGACAATTGCTACCTTATGTTCGGAAAAGAGACAGCAGGGCTTCCTAAGTGGCTTATTGAACAAAATATACACAGGACTTATAGAATACCTATGATAAGTGATGTGAGAAGTCTGAATCTTTCAAATTCGGTTGCTATTGTTCTTTACGAGGTACTAAGACAGCTTGGTTTCCCAAACTTGGTGTAGTATTGGGGAATAAAAGGAGGATTTTTGAATGGGTGTCACGGTAGTTACAGACTCAACCTGCGATTTGAGTCCTCAGATGCTAAAGAAGTTTGACATCAAAATGGTGCCGCTGAACGTGTATTTTGGAGAAGAGGTGTACAAGGACTGGGTTGAGCTTGACCCTGTAACTTTTTATCAAAAGCTTACTCAATCGACTGAGCTTCCACGAACTTCTCAACCAAGCCCTGAAGATTTTGTTAATGTGTTCAAAGAAGAGATTGAAAATGGTAACGAAGTTGTATCAATTCATCTTTCGTCAAAGCTGTCAGGCACATACAACTCTGCCTGTTTGGCAAGGGATATGCTTGACAGCAGCAAGATCTTTGTTGTTGATGGTAAAACAGCGTCAATAGGAACTGGAATTTTAGCAGTTTTGGCAAAAAGATTAGCAGATGAAGGTAAGAGCGCAAAAGAGATAGTTGAAACAATAACAAAAAAGACAACTACAATTAGACACCTTTTTGCTGTTGAAACTTTAGAATATCTTAAAAAAGGCGGAAGAATTTCTCCTGCAAAAGCTACTCTGGGAAATATCTTGAATATAAAACCTATACTTCATCTGGTTGATGGTGTTGTTGAACCTTTTGATAAGGTAAGAGGAATGAAAAGAGCTCTGCCACGAATAATTGAAGAGGTCAAGAAAAAAGGACTTGATTTGTCTAAACAGCTCTGTGGACTGTCGTATGCTGGAACAATTGAAGAAGCAAAGGAACAAGCCAAGATTATTCAAAGAGAACTTGAAATAGGTGAGCTGATTATAACTCAAATTGGAAGTGTTATTGGAACATATGTTGGACCTGGTACAGTTGCTTTTATATTTTTTGAGGAATAATAAATTTTAAATATAATATTTTTCAGCTACAGGGTAGCCTGTAGCTTATTGTATTTTATATAAAAGAAGAGGTGAAATACAGAGGTGGTTGTAAAAGACAAGGTATTTAAGCTGCTATATGATGTTGAAAAACCGGGAAGATATATTGGCAACGAAATAAACATAGTAAAGAAAGATCCTGAGAAGGTTGATGTCAGGTTTGTAATTTGCTTCCCTGATGTGTATGAAATTGGTATGTCTAATTTGGGGCTTAAAATTTTATATCATCTTTTGAATGAAAGAGAAGATGTTTACTGTGAGAGGGCTTTTATGCCGTGGATTGATATGCAAAAGAAAATGCAGAAAGAGGGGATGAAATTATTTTCACTTGAGACTTTTACTGAACTTGATGAGTTTGATATAATAGGTTTTTCTCTTTCATATGAAATGAGTTATACAAATGTTTTGAAAATGCTTCATCTTTGTGGTCTTCCTCTTGAGAGTAAAAAAAGAGAAAAGGGAATGCCAATTGTGATTGCAGGAGGTCCATGCACATATAATCCAGAACCTCTTTGGGAGTTTATAGATGTATTTGTGATTGGTGAAGGTGAAGAGGTCATTTTGGAGATTATTGACCTTTATAAAAAATATAAATTTTCTAACATGACAAAAGAAGAGTTTTTACACGAATGTGCAGGTATTGAAGGATGTTATGTTCCTTCGCTTTATGATGTAGAGTATAATCCCGATGGCACTATAAAATCTGTAACTCCTATATCAGAAAATGTACCTAGTAAAGTAAGAAAAAGAATTGTAAAAGATTTGGACACAAGTTATTTTCCAACAAAGATGATAACCCCTCTTATAGAAATTGTCCATGACAGAATAACATTAGAAATTTTCAGGGGATGTGCAAGAGGGTGCAGGTTTTGCCAGGCAGGTATAATATACAGACCGGTCAGGTTCAGAAGTGCTGAGAAAGTTGTACAGTATGCAAAAGAGCTTGTTGAAAATTGTGGGTGTAATGAGATATCACTTGTGTCTTTGAGTACAAGTGATTATCCCAATATAGATGATCTTGCAAGAGAGATTTTGAAGTTTGCTGAAGATAAAAAAGTGAATATATCTCTTCCCTCTTTAAGACTTGATTCGACCTCTTTAGATCTTTTAAAAGAGGTTGAAAAGGTGAGAAAACCTACACTAACATTTGCACCAGAAGCTGGAACGCAGAGGCTCAGAGATGTTATAAATAAAAACATAAAAGAAGAGGATATATACTCCACAGTCAAGCTTGCGTTCGAAAGAGGATTTCAGAACATAAAACTCTATTTTATGCTTGGTCTTCCTCTTGAAGAAGACGAAGATGTTCTTGGGATATATACAATAGCAAAGAATATAAGGGAGATTTACAAAGATATTGGGCTTAAAAAGAAGGTTAGAATAACAGTGTCAATATCCTTTTTTGTACCAAAACCTCACACGCCATTTCAGTGGGAGGCGCAGGATAGTATTGAAAGTATGCAAAGAAAGATGAAGCTTTTAAAGGAGAATTTAAAAAGAGTAAAGGATGTTGAGTACAGTTGGCATGACTTTTATCTTAGCAAGCTTGAAGCGGTACTTTCGAGAGGTGATAGAAGACTTTCAAGAGTAATTAAAAGAGCGGTTGATCTTGGTTGTCAATTTGACGACTGGGGTGAATTTTTTGACTTTTCAAGATGGGAAAAGGTATTTTGGCTGGAAGATATCGACTGGAGATTTTATTCTGACCGAAAAAGAGATTTTGAAGAGATATTACCTTGGGATATTATAGACACAGGAGTTACAAAAGAGTTTTTAAAGAAGGAATGTCTTTTAGCATATGAACGAAAAACTACAAGTTCATGTTTTGATAGATGTACAGGTTGCGGTGTAGCTTCTTTTCGAGGGGGAATTTGTGTTGACAAATAGATATAGATTTTATTTTTCGCGTGATTTACCTGCAGCATTTATATCTCATCTTGATATGACAAGGTTATTTGAAAGGTTATTCAGGAGGTTGGATATAAAACTTAAATTTACACAGGGATTCAACCCACACCCCAAAATAGTTTTTATTCTTCCAATGCCAGTTGGGCTTTGTTCTAAAGAAGAGATGTTTGAAGTTGAATGCGAGCAGGAACTTGGCGAGGATATTATTAAAAATTTCAACAGAATCTTGCCAGAAGGATTAAAAATGTTGAAAGTTGAGCTGGCTACTGATAAAATACAAGTAAGCGATATGTATTATCAATGTTTTGTTGAAGCAGAGGAAGAATTTTGCAAGTACTTTGATGAGTTCATGAAAAAAAGTCCTGTTATAAAAAAAGTGAAGGAAGGTAAAGTAACAATAAAGAGGATTTTCGATTTTCTTTTGAGCTATAAATGTGAAAAAATGGATGAGAATACAAGAATAGATTTTCATATAAATGTTGTAAATGGGAGCTATGTAAAACCAGAAGATATATTAAGAGAATTTTCACAGGAGTATAATATTGAATGTAAGATTGTGAGGGTTGAAAGAGAAAAAGTTAACTATAAAAGGGTGATATAATGCAAAGTGAAATTATAGTAGATGTTAGTTTTAATCAGACCAGAGTTGCTGTGTTGGAAGACAAAGAACTTGTTGAGATTTACATCGAAAGAGAAGACAGCCAAAGTATAGTAGGAAATATTTACAAAGGGGTTGTTGAAAACATACTTCCGGGTATGGATGCAGCTTTTGTCAATATAGGTCAGGAGAAAAACGCTTTTTTGTATCTTGGTGATGTTAACAGGCTTGAGTTTGGGGATACTGATGAGTATTATGAGATAAAAACAAATCCGCTTGCATTGAGATGTGGTCAGGAGATAGTTGTGCAAGTAATAAAGGAGGGCTATGACCAGAAAGGTCCGAGGGTAACTACAAATATAACGTTACCCGGAAGATACTTGGTTTTGTTGCCGAATACAGAATATGTCGGTGTATCAAAAAGGATTGAGGTTGAGGATGAAAGACAAAGACTCAAAGAGATAGCATGCAGATTAAAACCAGAGGGAATGGGTCTGATAATCAGGACAGCAGCGGAAGGTAAAAGTGAGGAGATATTGAAAAGTGAACTTGAGTTTCTAATGAATGTGTGGAAGAAAATAAGACTAAAAAGCTGCCAGAGCGCACCTGTGCTTCTTTATAAAGACTACGACCTTGTGTTCAAAGCTGTCAGAGATTTATTTACCAACCAGGTTGACAGGTTTGTTATAAACGATAGGAAAAAGTATAACAAAATAATAGAATTTTTGTCTTCTTATGCACCGAGTTTGAAGAGCAAAGTTGAGTATTTTAATCTTGCAACAAATATTTTTGAATATTTTCAGATAGAGCAAAAGCTTGCAAAAGCTCTCTCTAAAAGAGTGTGGCTAAAAAGTGGTGGGTATATAGTAATAGATGAGACAGAGGCGTTGACAGTCATTGACGTCAACACAGGAAAGTATGTTGGCAAAACTGATGTTGCAGAGACAATTTTAAAGACAAACCTTGAAGCTGCACAGGAGATTGCAAGGCAGCTGAGGCTTAGAGACATTGGTGGAATAATTATAATCGACTTTATCGACATGAAAAATCCAGAGCACCAGAAGATAGTTTTAGACGCTTTGAAAGAAGCTCTTAAGAGAGACAAGACAAAAACAGTGGTTGTTGACATAACGCCTCTTGGGCTTGTTGAGATGACAAGGAAAAAGGTAAGACAAAGACTTTCTTGTGTGATGCAGTCAAGCTGTCCTTACTGTGAGGGTACAGGCAAGATTTTATCTCCGGAAAGTGTTGCGTTTAAAGTGCTGAAAGAGATTGAGTGGTATTGCAAAAACAAGGTGGAAGATAAGTTTTTTGTTGAGGTGAACACAAAAGTATGTGAGATTTTGAGAAAGGGTGAAATTGACAGGATAAAGGAGCTTGAGCAGAAGTACAAAAAGAAAATCTATGTTAAAGCTTCTTCAAATATTCATATAAATAAGTTTACCATATGTCCTATCAAGGATGAGGATCATTACATGGCACTGTGTGGATGGCTTTGCGAAGGGGATGAGGTTTTAGCGTTTGTTGAGGAGGAAGATAGGTTCAATCCGAAAAATGCAATCGGATATGTAAATCAGAATAAAATAGAGTTCGATAATGCTTCTGACCTTATTGGCAAATATATCTATGCAAAGGTGGAAAAAGTGTACGGAACACTTTCAAAAGGAAAAATTTTGGATATATATGAGGTTGATAAAGAGGATGTAAAAGAGTTTTAATTTGGTTGAAAAAAATATGTTTTTTTGATAAAATAGAAGAGCAAAATTTTAAATCGGAGGGAAGCTGATGGTTGAGGCAGGCGATTTTCGAAGAGGATTAACGATAGAATATGATGGGCAGATATTTCAGGTTGTTGAATTTTTGCATGTAAAACCTGGCAAAGGTGCGGCTTTTGTAAGAACAAAACTCAAAAACATAAAGACAGGAGCTGTGATTGAAAAGACATTCAGACCAGATGAGAGAATGCCTCTTGCTCACATTGAAAGAAGAGAAATGCAGTATCTTTACAACGATGGAGAACTTTATTATTTCATGGACACTCAGACATATGAGCAAATTGCATTAAATCAAGAAATGGTTGGCGATGCACTCAAGTTTGTAAAAGAAAATATGACGGTTACAGTACTCTCTCACAATGGAGTTGTATTTGGTGTTGAACCGCCAAGATTTGTTGAACTTGAGGTAATTGACACAGAACCAGGGTTTAAAGGTGATACTCAGACAGGTGCAACCAAGCCTGCAAAGGTTGAAACAGGTGCTGTAATTCAGGTTCCGCTTTTCATCAATGTTGGCGATAAAATTAAGATTGACACATCAACAGAAGAGTATCTGTCACGAGTGTAAGTGATTTGACATTTTTCATTTATATGCTGTGTGTATAAAGTGATTTTTATGGGTAAATATTATGTATAGACAAGGTTATTCTGTATTGTAGGAGGATACTTTTATGGAAAATTTGTATGAAAAGGTTGCGTACTTAAGAGGACTTGCAGAGGGTTTGGGAGTAAATGAGAATTCAAAAGAAGGCAGGCTTCTTCTGAGCATCATTGATGTGCTTGACGAATTTGCAGATGCAATAAACGAGCTTGATGTCAAGCAGGCAGAGCTTGAAGATGTTGTTGATTCAATTGATGAGGATTTGGAAAAGTTAGAAGACGAAGTATATGAGAGCTATGACGAGGATTATGATGACTATTATGATGAGGAAGATGACGAGGACTTGATAGAAGTAACCTGCCCAAACTGTAAAGTGACATTTTATTTAGAGGAAGATGAATACTTAAACGAAGACGAAATTGAATGTCCAAACTGCAATGAGGTAATATATCTTGATGAGCTTGAAAGCGAGTTTGATGACGAAGAAGACGATTATGAATATGATGATGAAGAGGGCGATGATAACAAAAAAGATAAATAAAGATTCTGCCAAAGAAGGTTTTGGCCGGTGCTCCTTGCCGGCTTTTTGTTTATATTACCAATTTTTGTTGCAAGGAGTTGTTTTAAATAGACAAAGACATTCTATTTTTATATGTTTAAAATGTATAATAATAAGATTGTCAAATTATTGACATTCTCTGATACATTAGATATAATCAACTTAAAATAAATTGAGTTTGCTTGAAAGGGGTAGAGTTTAAGTATGAGAAAGCCAAAACTTTTGATGACACCTGGTCCAACTCCGCTTCCACCTGAGGTTATCTCTGCCATGTCACAGCAGATTATTCACCATCGTACAAAAGAGTTTGGTGAGATCTTTTCAAGAGTAAATGAAAACTTAAAAAAGGTGTTCCAGACAAAGAACAATGTTCTTACATTTGCAGCGTCTGGTACAGGTGCAATGGAGGCAAGCGCTGTAAATTTCTTTTCAGAAGGCGATACAGTTCTATGTGTGTCAGTGGGCGTCTTTGGTGATAGGTTTATAAACATATGCAAGACGTTTGGTCTTAATGTAATAGAAAAGAAGTATTCTTATGGTGATGTTGCGAATATTGATGAGGTAATTGAGATAATTGAGTCTAATAAGGACATAAAAGGTGTATTTATAACTCATAACGAGACATCTACAGGTGTTACAAATCCTATTGAAAAGCTTGCAAGGTATCTCAAAAATACAGACAAGATTTTAATTGTCGATGCGGTAAGCTCACTTGGTGCAATTGATTTGAAGACTGATGAGTGGGGCGTTGACGTTGTTGTAACTGGCTCTCAGAAAGCCTTAATGTCCCCGCCAGGACTTGCTTTTGTTTCTGTGTCAGAAAAAGCATGGGAGTTTTATAAAACATCAAAACTTAAAAAGTTTTACTGGGACTTTAAAAAGTATCAGGATAACCTTTTAAAAGAAAGCCAGGACACTCCGTTCACACCGGCTGTTACATTAATTAGGGCTGTTGATGTAGGTCTGAAACTTATTTTAGATTATGGTCTTGAAAACAATTTTAAACGTCACACACGTCTTGCGCATCTTACCCAGCTTGCGGCTGAAAAACTCAATTTAGAACTTCTGTCAAAGAAAGAATACTCATCTGCAGTTATAACTGCAATAAAGTCACCAGAGGGTGTGGATATAGAAAAGGTAAGAAAGATAATGAATCAGAAATATGATATAATGGTAACAGGAGGACAGGCAACACTCAAAGGAAAGATAATAAGAATTGGTCATATGGGGTATGTGGATGAGTTTGATCTTTTAAAGACCATAGAGTGTTTTGAACTTGCCCTTTTAGAAGTAGGCTATAGAAACTTTGAAGTTGGAGAGGCTACAAAAGCAGTTCTTCAGGAAATTGCTAAGGAGGTAAGGTAGATAAATGAAGGTGTTAGTTACTGAGAGGATTGCAAAGGAAGGTATAGAAATTTTAAAAAACGAGGGTATAGAAGTTGACGAAAAAATAGGACTGACTCACGAGGAGATTTGCAATATAATAGGAGAATATGACGCTCTAATTGTCAGAAGTTCAACAAAAGTAAATGAAGAGATGATAAAATGTGGTAAGAACTTGAAAGTCATTGCAAGAGCTGGTGTTGGTATTGACAATGTGGATGTAGAAAGCGCGACAAAACATGGTATTATTGTTGTTAATGCTCCGGATGGTAACATAATGGCAGCTGCCGAGCTCACAATTGGTCTTATATTTAGCATATTTAGGTACATCCCACAGGCGTACATGTCTTGCAAACAGGGCGATTTTAGAAGAAATAAGTTCAAGGGTGTTGAACTTTACGAAAAGACAGCCGGAATTATCGGATTTGGCAAGATTGGAGCGCTTGTTGCTGAAAGGCTCAAAGCTTGTGGAATGAGAGTCATTGCATATGATCCATACGTTTCTGACGAAAAGTTCAAAAAATACGGTGTTGAAAAGGTTGACTTTGACACACTATTGAAGGAGTCTGACCTTATTACTATTCACACACCAAAGACAAAAGAGACATATAACCTCATTTCGGAGAAAGAGTTTAAAAAGATGAAAAAAGGTGTCAGAATTGTAAACTGTGCGCGCGGCGGTGTCATAAACGAAAATGACCTTTACAATGCAATAAAAGAGGGTATAGTTGCAGCAGCAGCACTTGACGTTCTTGAAAAAGAACCGAATTTTGAGCTTGAAAAACAGGACTACTACAACCCGCTTTTAGAGCTTGACAATGTAGTAATCACACCTCATCTTGGTGCGTCTACACAGGAAGCGCAGGTAAATGTGGCTGTGTCTGTTGCAAGAGAGGTTGCGGCGGTGCTCAAGGGCGGTATTGCTAAGAATGCTGTCAATCTACCTGCGTTTGAAAAGGAAAGACTTGAAGAGATTATGCCATATTTGGAGCTTGCTGAGGCAATGGGCAAGATTTTTATCCAGGCAGAGAGAACTTTTGCTAACAAAATAGAAATTGTCTACAGTGGCCAGATAGATGAAAAAACAACAACTTGGCTCACACGAGCGCTTTTAAAAGGATATCTTGAATTTTCAGTACAGGATACTGTCAACTATGTAAATTCACAGCTTTTGGCAAAAGAACAGGGAATTGAAGTAATTGAAAGTAAAAAAGAAGAGAGCGGAAAGTTCAAAAACATGATAACTGCAAGGTTTACTACAAGCGAAAAGGTTTTAGAACTTTCTGGAACGGTTTATAACAACGAGGGTAGAATCATAGATTTCTTTGGCTACAAGGTTGATTTCAAACCAGAAAAATACATGCTCCTTATCCAGAACATAGACAAACCTGGCATGATTGGTAAGATTGGTACCATTGTTGGGGAGTATGGAATTAACATTGCTACAATGCAGGTTTCGCGCAACAAAAAAGGTGAAAAAGCTGTTATGGTATGCGAGGTTGATGGTGCTTTGCCTGATGAGGCTGTGGAAAAACTTAAGAATACAGATGGCATTTTGAGAGTTACAATGGCAAAACTGTAAGAGTTGCATTTTAAAAAAGCTACAAAATTACAAAATGGAGAGGGTTATGGTATAAGATGGCTAACATTAAAGGTTTTAGAGGTTTGCGGTATTCACCTGAGATTGAACTTGACAGGTGTATCTGTCCACCTTATGATATAATTTCTGAGGATGAGAGAGAAGAGCTTTATAAAAAGAGCGAATATAACATCATAAGAGTGGAGTTTGGTAAAGAGTTTGAAGATGATGATGAAAATAATAACAAGTTTACAAGGGCCAAAGAGTATTTAAATACATGGATTCAAAATGGTGTTTTGAAATTTGATCCTCAAGAGAGTGTATATGTTATTGAACAGGAGTTTGAAGTTGAAGGCAAAAAATATAAAAGAACAGGCTTGATAGTACTTCTTGAGCTTGTTGAGTTTGAAAAGGGAATTGTAATTCCTCATGAGTTTACACTTTCAAAGCCTAAACAGGAAAGGCTTGAGCTTTTGAGACATACAAGAGCAAATATAAGCAGTATATTTGGGCTTTATGAGGACAAAACAAAAGATGTAAAGAGCATTCTGGACCTAATTAAATCGAGAAAAGAAGATGTTGCTTACAATGGTATTGGCACATACGAAAAAATGTGGGTTGTCTCTGATGGTAAGATTATAGAAGAGTTGAAAAAACTATTTAGTGACAAGAAGATATTTATCGCAGATGGTCATCACAGGTATGAAACTGCCCTTGAGTTCAAAAAAGAGATGCAGCAAAAGGAAGGCATAAGACAGGATGCAGATTACAACTACATAATGATAACACTCACTGCCTTAGAAGATGAGGGAATTGTGATTTTGCCGACGCACAGGATTGTGCTTTCTTCAAGCATTGAAGAGGATATTTTTGTTGAAAAGCTGAAAATGGATTTTGATATTGAAACTGGTGAATACGATGTTTTAAAGAGAAAGCTGGAAGAGAAAAAGAAATATGCATTTTTAGTTTACACATACAACAAAAACTTTTATTTGATAACACTAAAAGACCCCGAAAATGCCCTAAAGGATGTGGAAGGAAGCCGAGCATACAAAAACCTTGATGTTGTTGTTCTGCAGAAGCTGATTTTAAATAGAATATTGGAAATTACAGACGAGGATATACTATATCAAAGAAATCTAAAATACACAAAGTCGGACAAAGAATTGATTGAAATTGTAAATAAAGGAGCTAAATACGGATTTATTCTCAACCCAACACTTGTTGAAGAGTTAAAAGAAGTGTCTTTGAGCGGTGAAAAAATGCCTCAAAAGTCTACCTACTTTTATCCAAAACTCATGACAGGTAATGTAATATTTGTTCATCAAAAGTAAGCAATAACTTTTGAAAATACTAAGGGTTTGGATATTGGTGCCTGAGCATATTAGTTTGGGTTTCAATATCCAAACCGTTTTTTGTATTTTATGTATGAATAAAGAAGGGAGAAATTATGAGGGATGATAAAGCTTGTTGCCACAGACCTTGACGATACACTTTTGTCAAAGGATTTGACAGTGACCAAGAAAAATCTTAAAGCTATAGAATTTTTAAGGCAAAATGGCATAATTTTGATATTAGCATCAGGAAGACCCTATCCATCTGTGAAAAAGGTGGCATTTAAGCTTCAGAATTTTTATCCTATGATAACATACCAGGGCGCACTTGTGTATGACCCTAAAAATGACCAAAAGCTTTACGGTTGTGAAATCCAACCCGAAGACGCAAAACAACTTGTGATGCTGGCAAAAGATGAGGGTATTCATGTTCACATTTACATTGATAATATATGGTATGTTGAGGTGATGAACGAAAAGACAGAGTATTACAAAAACCTTACAAAGCTTGAACCCCACAAGGTTGAAAACTTTCTTGAATTTATAGACAAGCCTGTTACAAAGGTTTTGTTTTTTGATGATCATGAGAGGCTGAAAGTTTTGAAAGAAAGGCTTCCCAAGGAGTTTTCAGAGAAGTTCAACATAATGTTTTCAAAGCCTTTTTTCTTGGAATTTACAAATATTAACGTCTCAAAAGGAAATGCTTTGAAGTTTTTGGCAGAGTACTATGGTTTAAAAAGAGAAGAGGTTATGGCAATAGGTGATGGTGACAATGATATTTCAATGATTGAATATGCAGGTGTTGGTGTTGCTGTTGAAAATGCCACAGAAAGTTTAAAAAATGCTGCTGATTTTGAAGTAGCAAGCTGTGATGAAAGCGGGTTTGCTGAAGCAGTTGAAAAAGTATTCAATGTCCAGTTTTAAAGTTTCAATCATATAATAGCATAAGAAGAAGAAAAACTGATAAATTAATAAGAAAACGAGGGCTAATTTAAAAATTTAAAGGAAAATGATATTTTTTAAAAAATATATTGACTTTTGAGACAAATCTGCTAAAATAAATTCTGTTACTTGAAAAGAGTAAATTCCAAGAAGGAGGTAGAGAAGATGCACGCATTGGGCAGGCACATAATAGCAGAACTTTACGGGTGTGACAAAGAAGTGCTCAACAATCGCGAACTGATTGAGAAGATAATGGTAGAGTCAGCGCTCAAAGCAGGTGCAGAGGTAAGAGAGGTTGCGTTTCATAAGTTTTCACCACAGGGTGTAAGTGGTGTTGTTGTAATTTCTGAGTCACACCTGACAATTCACACATGGCCAGAGCTTGGCTATGCAGCAGTTGATGTATTTACATGTGGCGAGAGAGTTGATCCATGGCAAGCTTGCAACTACATCACAGAGATGCTCAAAGCAAGCCACATGACAACTACAGAGGTAAAAAGAGGTTTGTTCGAACAACCTGTCAAGGTAGCAAACCTGTAATAATACCTCCTTTTTGTTGATGGTATAGAAGGTAATGTATTGTTAAAGTTTTGAAGGGATGTGGAACTTGGAATTCTATAAGGAGGATACACCTTGTTTAAATTGTGTTACATTTTGAGGTTTTTGATGTATGAAAGAATACAAAAAGGGAACAATATTTAACAGAAAGACCCCCTTTACTTAAATAAAAATATTTTGGTGCACAGAGAAGATTTTCTGTGCACCATTTTTTTGGATTTACTAAACTTTGAATTCTGAAAACTTAAAGTGTCGAAAATGAAAAAAACATGACATCAACAGCAAACTACTTTTCAAGAAACAGAGGTATTGTCCAAAGTTTTTAATTTCGTTTAACTATTAACACCTGTCAATTTCCTCTAATTGCAGAACAAAATGACATTTAACAATATTAAATTGTACCAATAAAATCAAATTCAAATATTAATACTTCAAAAAGTAAATAATTTTCTTATTCTCTATTTTTATGTTTCCTTTTTTTCAGCTTCATAAAGACTGTGTGACAATACTTTGATATGGTGCAGAGTGGAAGCTTTTAGTATTAACATAAATACAAAATAAAGATATTTACTGTCTTTCACTTCTTCACTATTTAAGTCTACTCTTGCTCTCGCATAACAGAAACTATCATATTTAACCTTGTTAAATATCTCAATTGGAAGTTGAAAATAAAGAGCAGTCGAAGCAGGGTCGATAATTAAATAACCGTTCTTTTTATCAATAATAAATCCTTCATCTTGCCATTTAAACATGTTTTCACCCAGATAAGAACGAGCAAACTCTTTAAGTAACATATTCAAATAAGAAATTTCAAAGGTCACTGGGGATTCTTTCAAAGCTTTGTTAATTTCTTTACAAGCAAGTAAAAAGACTTCATTAGGGCTCCATATTTCTATTCGTTTTCTTCTCATACCGGCACATAAACCATAAAAGGAATCAGGGAAAAATAAATTAACTGCAACTGTTTTTGCATGCGGATTGTTACTATATATATAATTTCTGAAAGCACTGTCAAAAGTATTTTTGTTAGTATATCCATACCAGTCGTAATTGCTTTCTACAGGTCTGTAATTGAACAGCTTGTCAATTAAAAATTCAAAAAGATTTTTGTTCATTCTTTTCAGAAATTTAATACTCTTTTTCTCTTCCATAATCAAATTATAAGAATAAGCAATAGCAAAAGCTTCTTCTTTCTGCCATATTCGACTACAGTTATCTATTCTGGCAAAGACATCGCAGAAGTGGTAAAATTCGAAGCGAGAATAAATGGTTTTTAAAATAATATAAACAACTTGGGCAAGTTCTTTTTCTGAACTTATTGTGAAACCATTTTGGTAAACAAGTTTTAAAATTTCAAGCATTAACTGCAAAACTGCTTCAATTTTAATTCTTAAAAAACCTATCTGCTTGTCAGGAATGTAATATCCTAAAACTTTATTTACAGAACCGTAATATACTTTTTGGTAAATTTCCAGCTGAGTATTTTCTATTTCTTTTTCAAGAAACTCAACATAGAACAAACCGTTATTATATTTTTTCCCAGATAAAACCTCAACATATTTTTGGAAGAAAACATCAAAAAGCATGTATTATTTATTTTCACCTCTTTCGAATATTTACATATTTTTATCATACCTTAAGTTTTAATTTGTTTCAAGCTATATTTACAAAAATAAACTGGATATGATGTTATAAAATTAAAAAAATAGTGGGCTATAGAGGATGCCAAAAAGAGTAATATCTTTTGTTATGCTTTTGTCTTTTTTAATTTCAATTTTTCTTTCCTATCAAGCTTTTTCGTATTCAGATAAAGTTCTAAAAGACATTTCAATATTTGTGACAAAAGTTGAGAGGCTTGACAATAACCAGTATAAAGCAACATGGGGATATGAAAATCCGAATAAGAGTACAATAATGCTTCCGAAAGGGCACTCTAAACTATTTGGCGATATCAAAAGAGGTGCCTGTATTTACAGATTTGAACCGAGGAAACATGCAACTGCTTTTTCAACATTATTTACTGGTGACAGGGTGATTTGGGAGATAAAAAACATTTCGGGAAAAGAAAAAAGGGCTATAGCTTACAAAGAGGCTGCAAATTTAGATTTTAACTCTTCTCTTATATCTATTAATTTTCAGCCGTATATAAAAGGACAAAATAATATTTTAACAAAAGGTTTTATACCAGACAGTGGTGAAGTTTTTTCAAATCAATTCGGGCTTGATTTTGGATTTGAAAAGAAGGCGAAAACCTTCAGGGATAATGCTTGCAAAGACCCTCTTGTTTGTACCGGCGTGATATTAGAATATAACAATAAATGGCAGATAAAACTTCCCAATGGAGATTATGATGTTGTAATAAGTGTGGGGAGTGCAAATAAGGACACATGTAACACAGTTATTGTGGAAGGGCAGGAATTCTGTTTAAATTTGAAACTCAAAAGAGGTGAATTTCAGCAGATAAAAAAGAAAGTAATTTTAAATGATGAATACCTTACACTCAGCACATCTTTTCACGGTAATTCAAAAACAGTTTTAAATTACATACAGATATTCTCAAAAAAAGTTTGTAGCATCAGCTTAGAGCCGAAGGAAATGGAAATTGAAATAGGTGAGAGTTTATATTTATTTGCTAAAGTTATTCCAGAGTGGGCGGATAATCAAGAAGTAATTTTTAGCAGCGAAAACCCTTCAATTGCCGAAGTAGACCAAAAAGGTATGGTAACAGGAGTTGCAGCCGGAACCACAAATATAATTGCACAAACTAAGGATGGAGGATATAAGGCTGTATGTAAAGTCACTGTTGTAGAGTCTGGTGTGCCATATCAGATTTCTTTTGCAAAGACTCGTTTGGATGTAGAGATTGGCAAAAGCAGAAAGATAGAATATATAATTGAACCTGTAGGGTATAAAGGCAAGATTGAGTGGATTAGCTTAAATCCTGATATTGCTGAGGTGGACTCACAGGGCAATGTAAAAGGAGTTTCAGTAGGAGAGACAAGGGTTAAGGCAAATCTGCCTGAGACAGGAAGTTTTGATGTTTGCAGGATTGCTGTCCACGACAAGTATCCTTATCCATTTGTTCTTATGGCAGACAGTGTCTATGGAGATGTTTATCTTGAATGGGATGAAGTTTGCAATGCTGAATATTATGTTGTAAAGAGAAAAGCAGAAACTGAAGAGAATTACAAAGAAATAGCAAAGACAAAAAATACAAGTTTTGTAGATACAACATGTTATGAAGATGGCAGATATTATTACGTGGTGTATGCTTACAACAGCTTTGGAGAGAGTCATTCAAACGAAGAAATAGTAGATGTTCGCAACCTCGACAGCGATTTTGATGGCATAAATGACAAGAAAGAGAGCATGCAGGGTTTGAACTCCAAAGTGCAGGATAGTGACCGAGATGGGCTTGAAGATAGTTATGAAGCAGAGCTTGGCACAAATCCACTTTCTAAGGATTCTGATAATGACGGACTGAGTGATTATTTTGAACTTGAAATTTTGAAAACAGACCCACTCATTTCTGATTCTGACAGTGATGGCATTATTGATTCCAAAGAAGATTTTGACAATGATAAGCTTGATAATTTGTCTGAAGAAAAAACTTTTACATCTCCAATTTTTGCAGACACAGATTTTGATGGAATTAGTGATTATGATGAAATATTTATCTCAAAAACAAATCCAATAAAAGTAGATACTGACGAAGATGGTTTGTTTGATAAAACAGAAGTAGATAGTGGTTTAAATCCACTTAGCAAAGACAGTGACGGCAATGGCGTGATTGATGGAGAAGAAAGTATCTACCAAGTTGTGTCAGGCGAAAGGCTAAGAAGTGTTAATCAAAATGAACAGGTTGTCTTTGGACTCAAGATAAAAGCAAAGGGTGAAATAGTCAACAGTGTTGTTGTCCAAAAAGTTTATAATTCATCCACATTTTTTGCAAATGGCTTTATAGTAGGAGAACCTGTTAAAATTGAATGTTTTGAACCGTTTGAAGTAGCCCAGCTTCAATTTAGGTTAAATGACACTGTTTTAGAGGGAGATCAGCTGAGCCATTTTGCGGTTGTGTGCTATGATACCAAAGGCGGCAAGTTTAGCTTACCAAAGGCAACATATAATGAGAGTTCAAAAACTATTACTGTTGAAACAAATCATTTCAGTGTATACTATCTTATAAATCTTAAGAAATATTTAGACATCACTGGTTTAAAAAGTGGGACTGTTTCACCTTCCGGGCAGGCTGATATTGTGTTTGTTATAGACACAACAGGTTCAATGTCAGACGAAATAGATGCTGTCAAGCAAAACATTAACAATTTTGTAGATAAGCTAAAAACAAAAGATATTAGTGTAAATTTGGGGCTTGTAACATACAAAGATATAACATGTGATGGTCCAAATTCAACAGTAGGTCATGGATTTTTCTCATCAGCAGATGACTTCAAAAATGCACTCGGCAGTATAAAAGTTGATGGTGGTGGCGATACACCTGAGACACTGATTGATACTCTTGAAACTGCAAGGTTGCTTGGCTTTAGAGAAAACAGCACAAAATTCATAGTTGTTTTAACAGATGCCAACTATAAGCTTGAGAACAGGTTTGGAATAAAGTCAGCAGATGAGATAATAGAAAGACTCAAAAGTGATAATATTATTGTTTCAGTTGTAAGTCCTACGTCGTTTGAAGAATTGTATTTTGCTTTTTCCAGCCAAACAAAAGGTATTTTTGCAGACATCTATTCTGACTTTTCTTCAACACTTGAAAAGTTAATTGATTTAGCAAACCAATATGTCAATGATGGCAGCTGGATTGTTTTGTCCAATCTGGATATAATCAAACTTAAAAAAGCTCCAGATTTAAACGACAGTGTTACCGACACTGATGGAGATGGACTTGCTGACTCTGAGGAGCCAAAGAACTCCCAGAAAATAACACTGGAACTTCCATGGGGTGGATTGCTGGAAAATTTAGAAATTTGGGATTTTGTAAGCTATCCTACCAAAGTTGATAGTGATGAGGATGGACTTTCAGATTACGATGAGGTACTTAAATACAAAACATCTCCTATCGATTATGATACCGACTGCGACCTTTTGAGCGATCTTGAGGAAATAGAAGCAGGGACAAATCCGGTTGTTGTTGATAGCGATGAAGATGGTTTGAGTGATAGTATTGAGTTTTATCTATTTCCTGGTGATGAAGCTTTTGATCCTAACACTGAAACAACTTTGTGGGGATGTGACTATGAAGAAGCACTCCTCTATTTAAGAGAAGAGCTTCCGCTTTATGTGAAAAGAAACACAGTTGAGGATGTAATCTTAACAACAACATACTCTCTTTACAAAAAGCAGAAAACTTTAAATAATTCCAGAAAAAGAAGCAAAGTTACAATGTTGAATAAAAACATAGTTTTTTGCTCAAGAAATGATGAAAAACTTCTGATTGAACCGGATGAAGAGTTAATAATTTGTGAGGGCTCAACTATTTATGTTAACAGCAAATACCCTGAATTGTTTAAAGTTTACGGCTCTTTAAAAATAGGTGGACCTAACAAAAAAACTTATGTGAAAATAGGAAATCCAAATAATTCATCAAAGTCCAATACACTCAAAGCAATTAGAGAATATACTTCAAGAATGACCATTTTTGCGGTAGTAGCCCCAATGGAGTGTGGTAACCAACCCAGATGCGAAATTACGAATATAGAGCTTTCTTCATTTGCGGGTTTTTTAAGCATAGGACACAAGGGATATGTTAAGATAGATGGTTGCACACTTAAGAATGTGAAGACGGGTGTATATGTAAGCCCGGTTTGTTCTCCGCAGGGTTCCCAGCTTTTGATTTCAAATACCACATTCCATAGCTGCTCAACAGCCGGGCTGTGGCTTTGCGCAAATATCAAACCTGTCAGGATAAATAAGAGCATATTTTATAGTGCCCCTGTTATAGTTGACAGCAAGGATGCAAATTTGAGGTTTGATGAATGTATATTCGAAAACTGCAATAACAGCAAAGATGAACCGGCATTTAGAACACTGCAAAGAGGCTCAAAAAACATTCTATTTTTATCCTGTGCATTTAGAAACAATAGCATTGGAATACATGCTTATTATCACAAAACAATAGTATTTATAAATGATTGTGTATTTGAAGGGCACAAATATTGCTCAATTTTGCGCCAAGTAAATCCTAAGGTTATTGTAGATAGACATACACGGTTTTTAGAAACCATAGAGCCTATCGTAAAATTTGAGGGAGCATCAACAAGCGAAACTCTATTTTCAGCTATTTTAGGATTATTAGATCCTTGTGGTATTAAAGATATCATAGAAATATTAGCAGGCGAAGACATCATAACTGGCGAAGAGATTCCAGGTATCGAGAAAGTTGAAAGGTTACTGTTTTTAACTTTAAATGCTAATGATATAAGAAGAGCAGATGATATTGAAAAGTGGCTTAAATATTTGGATGAAATAGAGAAAAATTCAAGTAAAGAATTCAGGGACTCTGTTGCGAAATATTCACCTGAGTTTGCCGAAAAAATTTGCAGGAAATTGTCGAATTCTGAAATATCAGCGGCAGGAAGACTGTATAATAAGATAGGCGAATTTTTTACCCAAGGATTAAATATCTATATAGACTCACATTACAAAAAACTGATGGAATTATCAGAAGAGTATGGCAGAGAGGCAGTTTATTTGAGCATTCACGAGGGGTTGGAGAATGCCGAAAGAAGACTGGTTGTGATTTTTAAAAATACAAGAGAGATAAAAAATAAAGAAGATTTAGTATATTTTATAAATAGCAGCGATGAGCTGGCAAAGTCGCTGGGTGTGAGTGCTTTCAAAGAATCCAACTATCGAGATTGTTTGTATAAATATCTGGGTATAGATAACATAAAGGATTTGGCAAACAAGGCATATCAAGTTCACCACATATTTCCACAGAGTTTATTTGGGGAAGGTGGTCTTTATGAATCGATATTTAAAAGAGCGGGGTTGAATGTCCACGATGTGAGGTTTTTGGGGCTGTGGGATGCAAAGGACCATTTGAAGAAAAAGTATGATTATAATAGAGAATGATTAGAGGAAATGAGGAAGTTGCTGTGAAAACATGGAGATCGGATAGAGGATATTGATATAATTGAAGTGATAGAAAAAGGAAGGGAGATAGCGGATAGATATGGGTTCACAAGGGTTAGATTTTAGCTTTTATGATAATTTTTATCATCTTAGATCTGATTGGCGCTCAATGCAAGTAGAATTGCGACAGGAAGACTATTTAAGTGGTAAATATTTAGAGATATTAAGACGAGGGCATGAGATAGTGGAAAAAGAAGGGGCGATAGAGTTTTGGAGGATAAGGAATAAAAGGTTATCAGATGTTCTTACCACAGGAAGTGACATACTGATAGTGTCGAGCAGGGTGATAGAGATTTTGGAGAGGTATGGACTTATGGGTTGGAGGAAATTTAAGGTAGTGATAAAGGATGAGAGGAAGGGTGTAATAAGCGAAGGTTACTGGGGAATAAGTGTTGTGAGTAATATATTGAGAAACAGGTGGGATTTATATCGCGAGATAGTAGAGGAGAGGCTGGATGGGACTAAGAAGATAAGGAAGTTTGGATGGTATTTTGAGCCTGAGGACTGGGACGGCAGTGATTTTAACCTGCTTGATGGTATATCTTTAATAGTTACAAAGAGGGTAAAGGATGTGTTTGAGAAGGAGAAGGTAAAGAATATAAGTATTAAGAGTGTGCATGATATTAGTGTTTAATGATATTGAGGACTTTTGAGAGGGGCAGAAGAGCCCCTTATTTTTTAATATGCTATAAAAAATTTTGACACTTCTTCTGTAAAGAACTTTTAAAAAGTATGCTTAAGAGTATATTAAAAGGTTTCTCACAAGGTTTATTTATCCCTCTATATCTTCTTCACTTCTGAATATTAAATGTTCTATAATAATGTTATACTCAAAGAAAAGGGGGCTATTGGTTTTTGAAAGTTGTCTGCTACGGCGAGGTTTTGATAGATTTTTTGAATGTAAAAGATAACCTGTTTGAAGCAAACCCGGGCGGTGCTCCTGCAAATGTTGCGGCAGTGGTTGCGAAGTTTGGTGGGGAATCCTGTTTAATCTCACAGGTTGGAAATGACATATTTGGAAAAATGATTATAGATAGCCTTTCTACCTGTGGTGTTGATATTTCAAATATTAAAATGACAGATGAGTATTTTACAACTCTTGCGTTTGTAAAGCTTGACAGCCGTGGTGAGAGATCTTTTTCCTTCTCAAGAAAACATGGTGCAGATGTTTACTTAAAGGTAGAGGATATTGATGTTAATGTTATAAAATCAGCTGATATATTTCACTTTGGCTCGCTTTCAATGACATATGAACAAAACAAAAGAACCACCTTTGAGCTTTTAAAGATTGCAAGACAAAGTGGCAGCACAATCTCATATGACCCAAATTACCGAAGTAGCCTGTGGGAAAGTCAAAAAAAGGCTTTAGATACCATGATTGAGCCTGTTGAAAATGGGTTTGTTGATATTCTGAAGATGTCTGAGGAAGAGGTTTTGCTATATGAAAAGGAGGTAAATAACTTTTATAATAGAATAAAAGACAAGGTAAAGATTTTTCTTGTAACATTTGGCGAAAAGGGTAGCATGGTTTTCTTTAAGGGAAAGTCATATTTTGTTGATACAATAAAAGTTGATGTGGTTGACACAACTGGTTGTGGAGACTGTTTTGTTGGTATGGTTTTGTATGAAATTTCAAAATCTTTGCCAATTGAAAATTTATCAGAAGATGAAATTGTTAAAATTGTAAGAAAGGCAAACATAGCAGGGGCTCTGTGTGCGACCAAAAAAGGTGCTATTCCCGCAATTCCTGAGTACAGTTGGGTTTTAGAAAGGCTTTGAAGTCCAAAAAACTTTATTATAAAAACTTTTGGGGGAAAGAATGATGAGAGCAATAATAACGGTTGTTGGTAAAGATAAGGTTGGTATAATTGCGGCAATCTCGAGCTTACTTGCCCAGAACAATGTAAATATACTTGATATAAGCCAGACGATCATGCAAGGATTTTTTACGATGATAATGCTTGTTGACCTTAAAGATTGCAAATTGAAGTTTTCTGAACTGAAAGATCTTCTCATAAAAAAAGGAGAGGAAATAGGCGTTGATGTAAATATGCAGCACGAAGACCTTTTCAATAGCATAAACAGAATATAATAATTTTTCTTTTTGAGGAGATGAAAGCAGAATGTTCACATCACAGGAGATAATTGAAACTATTAATATGGTAAAGCAGAGCAATTTAGATATCAGAACAATTACAATAGGTATTAGTCTTTTTGATTGCTGTTCAGATGTTCCACAAAGATTTATTGATAACATGAAGAAAAAGATTACAAAATATGCCGGCAATCTTAAAAGTGTAGCAGATGAAATTGAGGATATGTTTGGACTTCCAATTGTCAACAGAAGGGTAGCTCTTACACCTATTTCTCTTTTGACCTTTTCTTATTCATATGAAGATCTCATAGAAGTTGCGATTGCCATTGATGAGATTGCCAAAGAGCTTGAGGTTGATCTGATAGGTGGTTACTCTGCGGCTGTTCACAAAAACTATGATGAAAATACTAAAAAATTCATATCTTCTATCCCAGATGCATTGGCCTCAACAGATAGACTATGTTCTTCGGTTGACGTTGGCACAACAAGGTCGGGTATTAACCTTGATGTGATTGCCCATCTTGGGTTTATAATAAAAGATATTGCACAAAAAACAAAGGACAAAGACAGTTTCGGCTGCGCAAGGTTTGTTGTGTTTGCAAACGCACCAGATGATAATCCATTTATGGCAGGTGCGTTTCATGGGACAGGCGAGGGAGATTGCTGTATAAATGTGGGAATCTCAGGTCCTGGTGTTGTGAAAAGAGCATTGGAAGAGAAGAAAGATGCTTCAATTGATGAGATTTATGAGACAATAAAAAAGATGGCATTTAAAATAACAAGGGCTGGTCAGCTTGTTTTGCAGTATGCAAGCAAAAAGCTCCAAATTCCAGCCGGGATTGTAGACCTATCTTTAGCACCAACACCGAAAGTTGGTGATAGCATTGCAGAGATACTTGAAGAGATAGGAGTTGAAAAGGTTGGTGGATATGGCACAACATTTGCTTTAGCGCTTTTGAATGATGCTGTAAAAAAGGGCGGAGCGATGGCTGCAACGTTTACAGGGGGTTTATCTGGTGCGTTTATTCCTGTCTCAGAAGATTCTGGAATGGTAAAAGGGGTTGAAAGTGGAACACTTTCATTGGAAAAACTAGAAGCTATGACAAGTGTGTGTTCTGTTGGGCTTGATATGATTGTTGTGCCGGGAGATGTTGAACCTGAATTAATTTCAGGGATGATAGCAGATGAGATAGCAATTGGTGTATATAATAACAAAACAACTGCTGTGAGAGTCATTCCTGCGTATGGTAAAAAAGAAGGCGATGAGGTTAACTTTGGTGGGCTTTTGGGAGGTTCAAAGGTAATAAGAATAAACAGAAACTCACCTGAAAAGCTTATAAAACGTGGGGGAAGAGTTCCACCACCTATAATATCGCTGAGAAATTAAAAAAGTTTTTTAGAGGAGGTAGTAAATTTATGCTTTTTTCTAAGATGCATGGACTTGGCAATGACTTTATTGTGATAGATGCAAGGGGTAAAGAAGATATAGATTATAACTTGCTTGCAAAAAAGATGTGTCATCGCCATATTGGTGTTGGAGCAGATGGGATATTGCTTGTTTTAGATTCGAAGCTTGCTGATATCAGGATGAGAATTATAAACTCAGACGGGTCTGAAGCAGAAATGTGTGGTAATGGCATTCGATGTTTTTCTAAGTATGTATTTGAAAGAGGAATAGTGAAAAAAGACAAATTCAAAGTTGAAACATTGGCAGGAATAATAGAACCACAGCTTATCTTAAACGATTATGGGCTTGTTGAGAAAGTAAGGGTTAACATGGGAAAGCCAAGTTTTAAAAGAAAAGACATTCCTATGCAGGGTGACCCCGAGAGCGATGCTATAAATACCTCAATAGAGGTTGAAGGCAAAGAGTATAAGATTACATCCCTGTTGATGGGGGTTCCTCACACAGTGTTGTTTGTTGACGATGTAGAAAAGGTTGACATTTATACTTTAGGTCCTAAAATAGAAAAGCATGAGGTATTTCCAAGGAAAACAAATGTCAATTTTGTTCAGGTGATTGACAAGAATAATATTAAGGTGAGAACGTGGGAAAGAGGAGCCGGAGCTACATTTGCATGTGGAACAGGCTCTTGTGCCTCTGTGATAGCATCAAACTTGAACGGTTTTACAGAAAAGAAGGTAAACGTCCACCTTTATTTTGGCATGCTTGAAATAGAGTGGCAAGATGATGGCACAGTATTCATGACAGGACCTGCCGAGGAGGTTTTTGTTGGAGAGTATTTGGATTAAAGATTATTTTTAGAAATTACAGAAAAAAGCTCTCTTATCTTGGTTATAAAGCTTATAAATAAAAATAGATGCCAAGAATGAGAGCTTTTTTATTTAACAATTAAAATTTGGTATTATATAATTAATAAAAATTTATCTTTAGTTCTACTTTTTTCAACAAGTGTAATTGTAAAAGGACTTGAAAGGGGATATTTTGTGGTAAATTCAAGAAAAGCTGAAGAAGAATCTAATGAATATACCTTTATTTTATAATGCTTTGGAATATCTCTATAGTCAAAACGAGGGGAGAAAGTTAAAAAAAGACCATGTTTTAAGATGTACTTGTACATGATATCTGGCATAAATTGCTCTTCTTTGCTCAGGAGAATATTTACACTTTTTGTATTGTTACCATTTAAAAATTCTTTACTTATTCTTAACAGATTTTGTTTATCATTTATTTCTTCAATTGATAAAGAAATAGTCGTTAGTAAACCATTATTATAGCGCAGGAATTTATTATCAAGATTGATTGAAGTTTGCATTATCTCTTTTGTATAATTTTTAAGTTCTAATTTTATAAGTCTGGATAAATTAGTTTTTATAGATTTCTTAATATAGTAGAAGCACAAATCTTTTATCGATTCAATATCATCTAAAAAGCGAAAAGAAAAATTTTCTGAGACACGTTCAACAATATAAGCGTCTAAAAATAATTTTTGATTTTTAATGTCTTCAATAAATTTATTCAGTGGATAAAATGCAAAAGCCTCCCAAAAGTGTCGAGTCATTTTTGAATTTTCTGGTGGCCGATACATTTCCTTTTCCTCAGCGTCAATTTGTCCAAATTTAATAAATATAAAACCGTCAGCGTTGCTAATAGGAAAATACCTTATATAGGATATAGGAAACGGCTTTTTAGGATCATTATCGTAAATGTAACTATAGAATTTATTTTCAAAAAGGTCTATTACATAAATTTGCCATTTATTATTAGAGTTGGAAGCATAAAACTTGTCGTGTATAGTTATTATATAGCGAAAATTTACCATTTCAAAAAAAAGGAGGGGAGGCACAATGAAATTACTTATACCTTCCTGTTTTAAGTGATTTTCCCATAGCTTTAATTCAACAATAGGAATTTCAAGAATGTCTTTTTCGTCTCTATTTAGCAGGTTAATACTCCTGACAGTAATTTTAACATAGTCATCTGCAATATTCCAGTAATACCCATATAGTGTATTATTTATTTCATCAAAATAAATGATTTTATCTAATTCTTTTTTAAACAGGTAAGTTTTAAGTTGAAGATTTGAGATATCAATAAAACATATACCAACAGATTTATATGTGCTTCGGTTTAATACACTTCTTAATAAGAAATTTTTGCACTCTATTGGTAAACTACCCAATTGATTATTTTTTAAAACATTATGCATTTCGGATGATAAATCTTGGATATAAACAACATCAATGTTCATTATTTTTATCCTCCTAAATAAAAGTATTGACTGCTTTGTTAAAAGACAAGAAGTAGCTTTGAAAAGTTTGTTTAGCTACCTCTTTGTAATTTTTGTATTACAAAATTTTACTAAACCATAACCAAAGATATTGTCTTTTCCTTCTTTTCCCATGTCTTTAGATAATTTCAAAAGCACTTTATAAATTTCATTAGCTATCAAGAATAAATCAGTAAAAATATATCAGTGTCTCCATTTGATTATAAGGATTATCTAAAACCATATCTTTATATAGCATGTGAACTTGATCTTGAGAATCAATAAACTGTTTATTAGAGCAACTATAAGACTTGTAAGTTAAATAAAGATGGTCGGGATTTTGCAATATATCTTCTTCATTAAAATGCATTTTAGATGTAATTATGTAATCTTTTTTTAAATTTAATTTAATGATATTTTCATTTTCCTCAAATTCAAAATAAAAGTCCCTCTTAATTATCCTTTTTCCAAAAAACAAAATAGTAACTTTAAAACAATACGAATTTATTTTATTGGCTTTCACAATATAAAATAAATTCTTTTTTTGGAATTTTATTGCTGTCCAATATACGTTCTTTTACGAACATTGAATCACTTAAAATTCTCTCATCAAGGCTGCAGACGGTTTCTTTTGTTTTTACACCTAGAAACTTTGACTCTTATTAGTTCTGACTTGTTTTGAGTTATAAAAGTCTTTATATAGAAAAACTCATCATTTTCGAACCATCTGCAACAAGTTGGAACAACAACGTTAAAATCCATTCTCTCAAAACAATATCTTTCGAGATCAACATTACGAATAGAAATGTCTTCAAAAAATTTCCTGAGAGGATAAATTATCATCTTTTGATTAACACGGAAATTAGAAAGCTCAAAATTTTCTTTTTTTCTTGTATTGCCTCAAAGATAATATCAAATTTTTCAGAATCACCAATTCTACCAGTTTGAAAAAGAATATATTTTCCTCCCAACAAGGTTGTCTGAACTATTTCAATTTCTTTTATAAACTTTTCAGAAATGTATGAAAGATCATAAATTTTCTCAACTGTTGAGTCAAAGAAGAAAAGATAAGATTTATCTTTTTTCTTTTTATTCATTGTTTCTATCAAACAATCTATTGTAAAAATAGAATATTTACCATCAAGAATCTTAGTTTGACAGAAACATTCTATCTGATTTAAGGAAATTTTAGATTCAGTTTTCCTAAACTGTAGCAGTTTTATTTCATATAAGTTTACTTCGGCATGGTTTAATATATCTATTTTTAATATGCAAAAAGCCGAAGAGTTTTGCTCTATAGACAAACCATAGACAATCATTTTTGTCTTATCAATACCAATAATATTATCTATTGGTATTTTTAAACTGTATTCAGTCAAAAGGTGAAGACGTTTATCTGCTTCAAGAGTGTATATTAGCAAATTTGTAATTTTTAGATTAGAAGAATTTTCCTCTCTTGTTGCAATAAATAAAGTATCTTCGTGGTACAAAAGTCTCGTCTTAGAACAAATTTTTAATAGATTTTCAGACAATATGCTTTTTTGTGGAATAAACAAATGTCCTACAAAAGTTACATTACCCACTTATTTACACCTCAATTGATATTTCTATTTTTGACTTTTTGGCGTCACAAGCTTATTTTGCATACATTATTCTAATTGTTGTCCAAACTACTTTTGACAACTGGAAAACGACTGTAAT
Source organism: Caldicellulosiruptor obsidiansis OB47 (assembly GCF_000145215.1). Classification (NCBI taxonomy): domain Bacteria; kingdom Bacillati; phylum Bacillota; order Caldicellulosiruptorales; family Caldicellulosiruptoraceae; genus Caldicellulosiruptor; species Caldicellulosiruptor obsidiansis. The sequence goes on along the minus strand of NC_014392.1, from coordinate 2,046,245 downwards.
TCAAAGAATATCAATGATTAGAAACTTTATCAATATGGTACAACCAAGATTTCCTCATTATCTAGAGGATTATTAAAATACAAAATATTTGAACAAGGTTCGGTTTGTAGTAGTAATCTTTTATCATAAAGTGAAAAAAACTTAAAAATGGTGTTATTAGGCTCCAAATATTCCATTGTTACAAGGTAGCCATCACTTTCACAAATATCTATACATCTTTCTTTTTTGTTAAACTTAAATGTGTTGTAATTCTTAGTAACTATTTTTTTTCCTAAATAGAGAGCTTCTATAATACTTATTTCTTGATTTTCAACTATTTCTCTTGCAATGTAAAGAACATCTTTTTTATCAATCTTATTTACTTTAATAATTTTGTAATTGGTATAACTAGAATTTTCTAATATTTTTTCCCTGATAGTACAAATAAGATGTGAAGAATTATTCTTCTCAAGAAGATTAATTTTGTAAAATTCAGATTTATTTTCATTAACATATGTTTTAAGATAATAATAGTTATCATTCTCAATGAAATAAAAGGGTAAAACAGCATCGAATTGAGTACATGTAAAAGTGTATTTTTCGAAATCTACTGTATCTTTTAAAATATCAACTTTTAATTGTTCAATAGGATAAATTATGTGCTTTTGAGTAAAATGATCGGTTGAAACAATATCACTTCCTTCTTTATTATTGACAAGGAGATCATGTTTTTCGGAACTTCCAAGGTTGCTAATTTCAAAAAATAAGTATTTAGAATCAAACAGATGTACTTGGACCACGTCGATATGTTTTATTTTTTTTGATAGTCGAGAAGACAATAGATAATATTTTCTTGCTATAATATCAATAAAAATAAACAATGGCTCAAACATCTCTAATTTGTTATTTTTATCAAAGTATAGCATTAATTTCACAAAGATATATCTTTTATCTAATAATTTTGCATGTATTGAATATTTAGTTTTACAAAAAAGGCTGTTATCAAAGTCTTCCAGTTCTAAAGGGAGGGGAATGACTATTATATCCTCTTCTTCTAACTCAGAGTTCAGTTTTTTTATATGGAGTTTGAGACAAGAAGTAAAAGAGCCATGAATTGTAAATATATCTTCGCACATATCATTATATAAAATTTTAACATCATTGAAAAGTTTAAAGTATTTAGATTTATATTTTTTAGTATCAATATAAAATACTCCCATCTGATATAATTTAAATGGATGTTTATAAGTCCAACAAAAAATTTTATTATTTTTGTAAAGACAAAAGTTTGAAAATTCTCTGGTATTATAATTCGATAAATATTCTCTTAAACTATCAAATAAAGAAATTTTCCTCAATTAGTTGACCTCCTTATCCTAATGCAATAGGCAAAGCTATAGCAAACTGTGCAGAGACAGTGTCCAAATCACCAATATTATACTCTTCTTTTGTTTTATCATCAATTAGCTTTGACTTTAAGTTTTAAAAACATGTTTATAGAAACTTTGATTATTTGATATTAGAAGATATTTTGAATTTAGCAACATTGAGATATAATAAAAATTAGCTAAAAGAAGAATTATGCAAAGTTTTTATTGTCCAGTTAATTACAAAAATACAATTAAAATGTGTAAAAAATAGGGGTTGAAAAATGTTGAACTTGATATTGGAACACAAAAAGTTGTTAGAAGAAGCATTAAATAATGAAATTCAGTTAAACGAAAAATTTTTCATTTATAATGACCAAATGATAAAAAATTTTCAACATGAAAGATTAGTACACTTATTGGTTACACTCTTCTTTGGACTAATTACAATATTAGCGTTTATATTTGTATACAGCAATGTACAATCTCTGTGTGGGTATATACTAATTGCAATATTGATAGTTATGACCTTTTTCTATACAATATACTACTTTAGACTTGAAAATGCCGTTCAAGAAATTTATAAACTAACGAAGGAAATCTATAAAAAAAGCAATATGTTGTAATTTAGTTTTCAACCAAATTTAAAGGTTTCTTTTGTAAACATTGAGGTAGGGGAGTTTCCAGTCAGAAAATTGATGATATTCAACCTCTATTTACTTTAAGGAGGGAATATTCCAATTTTTATTTTTTTTGAATCAATAGAAGGTAGCAGTTTGCAGTTTTTAAGTGTTGTATGTTTTTAAAAATCAACACACAATATGTACGGTTGGTTTTGCTTGAGGAAGAATAAAATATCTGAATTAATCATTTTGATTGAATTTTTTTCAGCATGTGATATAATTGTAATATGGTTTTATGGCTTTTTGCAGGGAAGGTGAGTTAATTGAAAATTTTCTACGTTAATATTGAGTATAAAGATGGAAAAAAGGCAGAAGATGTTTTTCTCACAAACGCTAAAGCAAAAGAGATGTGTGATATACTTTTAGGTGAAGACAAAGAAGGAAATATCAAGCTTGTTGAAACAAAGTGCAGGGAAGTAGATTTATGATTTGAATTAAAATTTGTTACAAATTAATACAAATTTTTTAGGAGGTTTTTAATCACAATGGCAAAGATAATTCTAACCGTTTTAGAGCTTCTTTTAGCAATTGCACTTATAATTGTTGTGCTTTTGCAATCTGGAAAAAGTGCAGGACTTTCAGGTTCAATTGCAGGTGGTGCTGAGACATTTTTTGGAAAGTATAAAGGAAGAACTCTTGATGCTATGCTTGGAAGATATACGTGGATTATAGCAGCAGCTTTCTTTGTTGTATCAATAGTTTTATTCTTTGTAATAAAGTAAAACCTGAGGTTGAATGTCAACCTTGGGTTTTTATTTTAACTGCCATTTTCGTTCAATATATTTTACATCAAACAAAAATACAAAAGGAGGGACACAAAACATGTCTGTTGCTCGTGAAGTTGCACTGGACGAAGTTAAAAAGCGAATAAAAACCCAGAATCTTTTAAAACATTGTCTGGCTTGTGAGGCTATCATGCGTGAGCTTGCATGTTATTTTGAACAAGATATGGATAAGTGGGGGATTTGTGGACTTGTTCATGACATAGATTATGAAGAGACAAAAGATAAACCTGATGAACACAGCCTGGTAGGTTCAAAAATATTAGAGGATTTAGGTTTTGATAAAGATATTGTATATGCCGTAAAGGTTCATAATGATGCACATGGACTTCCAAGACTTTCTCTTATGGATAAAGCTCTTTACTGTGTTGACCCAACATCAGGCTTTATTGTAGCTGGTGCTTTGATTCTACCATCTAAAAAACTTTCGGACGTTACAGTACCGTTTTTGTTAAACAGGTTCAATGAAAAAGGTTTTGCAAAGGGGGCAAACAGGGAACAAATGAAGGCATGTTCTGAACTTGGACTTGAACTTGAAGAATTTTTAGGAATAGCACTAAAAGCAATGCAAAAAATATCTAATGAACTTGGTTTATGAGATTAAAAGAGTAAAAGGATGTGATACTTCTGTGAAAAAGGCAAGGATTGAAGAGAAAAAACAAGAGGTTTTAGCTCTGTTTCAAGAAGAAAGTTATCATCCCATGACGTTTTCAGAGATAGTGGAAGTATTAAATTGGGACGAAAAGGGTGAAAAAACTCTCAAAAGAATATTAGATGAACTTGAACAGGAGGGCAAAATTGTAAAGACAAAACGAGGTAGATTTGGTCTTGCTGAAGAGATGAATCTCTTTGCAGGCACTCTTGAGGTAAATCCGCGGGGCTATGGTTTTTTGATACCGGATAATCCCAATATTCCTGATATATATGTTTCGGCTGAGAATATGAATGGTGCTATGCATGGCGACAGGGTACTTGTCAAAGCGCTTTCTGCTGTTCCTGTTGAAGGTAAGAAAATTGAGGGATATGTTGAAAGAATATTGCAACGAGGTATTACAAAAGTTGTTGGAAGATATGAGGATAGCAGAAATTTTGGATTTGTAATTCCGGACGACCAGAGGATAATTTATGATATATATATTCCTAAAAGTGGAAAAAACAAAGCAAAGACAGGACAAAAGGTTGTTGTTGAAATTACAAGATATCCTGAAAAAAGAAGAAATCCAGAGGGAAAAATTGTTGAAATTTTAGGATATGAGAATGCTAAAGGCGTTGATATTCTTTCAATAATCAAAAAATATGAGCTTGATGAAGAGTTTCCAAAAGAAGTTTTAAAAGAAATTGAGAATATTCCAGACGAGGTTACACAAGAGGATTTAGAAGGAAGAGTTGACCTGCGCAACTGGACAATCTTTACAATCGATGGTGAGGATGCAAAAGACTTTGACGATGCAGTGTCTATCAAAAAACTTCCAAACGGGAACTATCTTTTAGGTGTTCATATTGCAGATGTTAGCCACTATGTAAAGCCAAACACCCATCTTGACAAGGAAGCTTACAGGCGCGGAACGTCTGTGTATCTTGTTGACAGAGTCATCCCAATGCTTCCGTTTAAGCTTTCAAATGGCATCTGTTCACTCAACCCAAACGTTGACAGGTTGACATTTTCTGTTCTTATGGAGATTGACAAGCAGGGAAATGTTGTGAAGCATGACATCTTTGAAAGTGTGATCAGAAGCAAAGAGAGAATGACGTATACAAATGTGACAAAGATTCTCAAAGAAGAGGACAAAGAGCTTTTGAAAAGGTATGAACATATAAGAGAAGACTTAGAGCTAATGCGCGAGCTTGCTTTAATTTTGCGAGAAAAGAGAATGAAAAGAGGAGCTTTGGACTTTGATTTTGACGAGACAAAAGTCATACTTGACAAAAACGGCAAACCCATAGACGTTATCCGATATGAGCTTACAATCTCTAATAAAATAATTGAAGAGTTTATGCTAATTTGCAACGAGACAGTTGCAAATCATTTCTACTGGCTAAATGTTCCGTTTTTGTACAGGGTTCATGAAGAGCCTGATATTGAAAAGATTTACCAGTTTGCAGAATTTATATACAACATGGGGTATGTTCTAAAAGGTATTTCGAACAAGGTACATCCCAAAGCTTTGCAGGCGGTTTTAGAGCAAAGCCGTGGCACGCCAGAAGAAAGGGTTATTCATACGCTGTGTTTGAGGTCTCTTAAGAAAGCAAGGTACTGTGAAGAAAACCTTGGTCACTTTGGTCTTTCGACAGAATACTATTGTCATTTTACCTCTCCAATAAGAAGGTATCCTGACCTTGTAATCCACAGGATTATGAAAGATGTTTTGAAAGGCAAAATGACAGAGAAGAAAGCTCAGAGACTGAAACTTAAAATGCCAGAGATTGCAAAATGGACATCACAGAGAGAAAGAGTTGCAGAAGAGGCAGAACGTGAGACGGTTGATCTTAAGAAAGTAGAGTTTATGCAGGATAAAATTGGTCAGGTATTCGAAGGTATTATTTCAAACGTTACACCTTTTGGATTTTTTGTTGAGCTTGAGAATACAATTGAAGGCTTAGTAAGAGTCAGCTCATTAGAGGATGATTATTATGTCTTCAATGAAAAGACTTATCAGCTTATAGGCGAAAAGTCAAAAAAGGTGTATAAGATAGGTGACAGGGTAAAAGTAATGCTCATTGACGCTAATGTGCCGCTAAGACAAATAGAGTTTGCTGTTGTGGAAAAACTCAAAATGTAGAAAAAGGGTGATGCGCATGCACATAGCACTTTATAGGAAATACAGGCCCAAAGTGTTTGAAGATGTTGTTGCTCAGGATCATATAACCAAAACGTTAAAAAACCAGATAAAACAGGACAAAGTAGCACACGCATACATCTTTTGCGGTCCGAGAGGAACTGGCAAGACAACAACCGCAAAGATAATGTCAAGAGCTGTGAACTGTTTGAATCCCAAGGATGGAAATCCATGCAACGAATGTGAGGTTTGCAGGAGCATCTTAGACGAAAAGACACTTGACGTTTTGGAGATTGACGCTGCATCAAACACCAGTGTCAATGACGTGAGGCAAATCAGGGACGAAGTTAGGTACCCGCCTTCTATGTGCAAAAAGAAAGTGTATATAATAGACGAGGTTCACATGCTCTCAACAGGGGCTTTCAACGCGCTTTTAAAAACCATTGAAGAGCCCCCCTCCCATGCACTTTTTATTCTTGCAACCACAGATATCCAGAAAGTGCCTGCAACCATTTTATCCAGGTGTCAGAGGTTTGATTTTAAAAGGATTTCTGTAAAGGACATATATGAAAGACTCAAAAAGATTGTTCAGATGGAAAATATTTCAATTGACGATAATGCCCTCTATTTGATTTCGCAAAAGGCAGAAGGAGCTCTGAGGGATGCTTTGACCATATTAGAAAGATGCATAAATACATCTGATGAACATATAACCTACAAGTTTGTTGCAAACCTTTTAGGTGTTACTTCAACTGAGATAGTAAAAGATTTTATTGCTGCTGTTGTAGAAAACGATTCAAACAAAGGACTTAAAGTTGTAAACAGGCTCTGGGATGAAGGGATGGATGTAAATACCTTTTTAGAAGAGGCTGTGAAACTTTTGAGAAGTGCACTGATTTTACGACTTGGTGCAAAAGAAGTTCTAATTGACATGCTTGAGGATGATAAAGCTTTTGTCATAAACATCTCAAACCTTGTTGACTCAAACAGGCTTGTGTCGAGCATAAAGATGCTTATTGACACTGCCAACCAGATACGCTGGACAAGGTTTCCAAAGGTCTTGCTTGAAATAAACACAATAAAGCTTTGCGATAGCCAGTTTGACACCTCATTTGAAACACTCCTTGAGAGAGTGCGAAAACTTGAGACAAAGCTATCACAGCTTGCCGAAAATCCCAAAGCTTTTGATGCCATGAAACTTGACAAGGCTCAATCCACAAAACAAGAGCAAAAGACCCCGCATATAGCTGACAAAAGCGCAGAAGGTGTAGATACCAATGCATCTTTTTCATGGTCTGAGATTTTGAGCAGATGGGAGGAAATAAAAGAGGCTGTCAAGGAGGAAAAGCCGGGACTTTCACATGTTCTTCAAAGTGCCAGCCTGAAGTTTGAAAATGGTGTGAAGGTATGTTTCAAGCAGGAAGATAGTGTGTTTGCAGAGGTTTTAAGCAGAAATTTAGATTATTTTAAATCGGTTTTAAAGAGAATTATAGAATATGATGGTGAGATATTTATTGAAGTTGAAAACCAAAAACCTGTACAAGAAAATGCTGTGTCAGAAAAAGAGATAATAAACAAGCTCAAGGATATGTTTCCTGATACAGAGATTACTGTAAAAGAGTGAAAGGAGAAATGTAATAAATATGAACAACAATATTTACGTTATCTACGGTAAAAATGCTAAATCTATGACAAAACAACTTCTTGAATATGCAGATGTAAAGAGGTATATTCCAGCGGGGAGTAAAATTGCTATAAAACCCAACTTAGTTGTTGCAAAGCCTTATACATCGGGAGCAACCACAAATCCGCACATTGTTGAAGGAATTATAGAATATTTAAAAGAAAACGGATATGATCAAATTGGAATTTTAGAAGGTTCATGGCTTGGTGATTCCACAAAAAGGGCGTTTGAAGTTTGTGGTTATAATGATATTGCAAGAAGGTATGGTATAAAGCTGGTTGATACAAAGGATGATAAACCAGTTAAGGTAAAAGTAGGTGGGTATGATATAAACATTTGTAGCAAGGTTTATGAATATGACTTTTTAATAAACGTTCCGCTTTTGAAAGGGCACTGCCAGACACAACTTACATGTGCACTCAAAAATTTAAAGGGCTTGATTCCAGATAGTGAAAAAAGGAGATTTCATACCCTTGGTCTTCACAAACCAATTGCTTACTTGAACAAAGCAATAAAAACACATCTTGTTGTTGTAGACAGTATTATGCCGGACCCTGATTTTGAAGAGGGAGGGAATCCTGTTGAAAAGGATTTTATAGCCCTTGGTTTTGACCCGGTTCTCATTGACAGTTTTGCTGCCGAGCATTTAGGATATAATCCATATGATATTGAATACATACGCTTAGCAGAAAAATTAGGTATTGGGAAAGCAGGAGAATATAATCTTATAGAAATAAATCCCGAAAGCAAACCAAAAGAATTTTCAAAAAGGTCATCTATTGTTTCAAGATATGCAAAATATATTGAAGAAAAAGATGCTTGTTCGGTTTGCTATGCAAATCTTATAAGCGCGCTTATGAGGTTAGATGAACAGGGATTTTTAAAAAGACTTAACAAAAAACTTTATATAGGTCAGGGTTATAAAGGCAAATCTATGGATGGAATTGGAATTGGGAGCTGCACAAAAGATTTTAAAGTATGCAAATATGGCTGTCCTCCAAAGTCTAATGAAATTGTTGAGTTTTTAAAACAGAATTTATAGGAAAATATTTATTCCTCAGGGCACATACATTTATAGAAGATGTGTGTGCCTTTTTTTATAAAGTTTGATGGGATAGTGATTAAATTTTCAACAACCACAGTGGCTTGACAAATGAGATATCCACAAAGTTATCCACATTATCCACAGCTCAATTTTTAACAGAATGAATATTTGTCTGTTGTGAATTGTGAATAATTCTGTGGAAAAAATTTTTGTGTAAATAAGTCGAATTTGGTGGTATATATATAATATCAAAACAAAACCTTCTACATAGAAAGGATGATTGATATGATGAACTTTATCATCAGTGGTAAAAACATTGAAGTAACAGATGCACTAAAAGATAGGATAGAAAAAAAACTTTCAAAGCTTGAGAGGTATATAAAACTTGATACAGATGTTCATGTAACTTTGAGTGTGGAAAAAATTTCGCATATCATTGAAGTGACAATACCATTTCATGGAATGATATTGAGAGCTGAAGAGAGAAGCAACGATATGTACAGCGCAATAGATTTGGTTGTTGACACCTTGGAAAGGCAAATTAGAAAGTTCAAAACAAAGATAGCAAAAAAGGAAAAAGATGTAGAGTCTTTGCGATACATGACATATGCTCCTGAAGAGCCTGAAAAGGAAGAGTCAGAAGAAAATGGAGAGTTTGTTATTGCCAAGACAAAGAAGTTTCCAATAAAACCCATGAGTGTTGAAGAGGCTATATTGCAAATGAATTTACTTGGTCATAACTTCTTTGTATTTTTGAATCAAGACACAGATAAGGTGAATGTGGTTTATAAAAGAAAAGACGGTGCGTATGGTATAATTGAACCTGAATATTAAAAAGTTTTTCACAAAAGAAGAACAAGAGAATCACTGCCCCCGCTCAAGGTTTATAAAAATGCCTTGAGCGGATTTTTGTTTGAATATAGTCTTGAGAAATGATAAAATATTTATTTGAAATGTCTAAAAAATTATCAAAAAAATCGAGGGTGGAACAATGTTAAAGATAATCGAAAAACTTATAGGTAGTTACAGTGAAAGAGAAATTAAGAAGATCTTGCCGATAATTGACAAGATAGAATCACTTGCACCTGAATATGAAAAATTAACAGATGCAGAACTGAGACAAAAGACAGATATATTTAAACAGAGGTTACAAAATGGAGAAACATTAGACGATATCCTGCCAGAAGCATTTGCTGCTGTTCGAGAAGCTGCATGGAGAACTTTGAAAATGCGTCATTTCAGAGTTCAGTTAATTGGTGGTGTGGTTTTGCATCAAGGTAGGATTGCAGAGATGAAAACTGGTGAAGGTAAGACCCTTGTGGCAACTCTGCCTGCGTACTTGAACGCTTTGGAGGGCAAGGGTGTTCATATAGTAACGGTCAACGATTATCTTGCCAGAAGAGATGCTGAGTGGATGGGACCTATTTACAATTTTCTGGGACTTTCTGTTGGTGTTATAGTACATGGATTGACACATGAAGAGAGGAAAAAGGCTTATCACTGTGATATTACCTATGGGACAAACAATGAGTTTGGTTTTGACTACTTGCGCGATAACATGGCAATTTACAAAGAAGAGCTTGTACAAAGAGAGCTGAACTATGCAATAATAGATGAGGTTGACTCAATCTTGATTGATGAGGCAAGAACGCCTCTTATTATCTCAGGTCCTGCTGAGAAATCAACAGACCTTTACAAAAGAGCAGACAATTTTGTAAGAAGACTAAAACCTCTTTATTATAACAGTGATGATGACAAGCAGATGCCAGATACAACTGGCTATGACTATATAGTAAACGAGAAAAGACACACAGTTTCGCTCACAGAAGAGGGTATCAAGAAAGCTGAGAAATATTTTGGTGTAGGTAACTTAGCAGACCCGGAAAACGCAACACTTCATCATCACATTATTCAGGCACTTAAAGCTCACGCTCTTATGAAAAGAGATAGAGACTATGTTGTAAAAGATGGGCAGGTAATAATTGTTGATGAGTTTACTGGGAGACTTATGTACGGGCGAAGGTTTTCAGAAGGACTTCATCAGGCAATAGAGGCAAAAGAGGGCGTAAGAATTGAGAGAGAAAGCAAAACTCTGGCAACAATAACTTTTCAGAACTATTTCAGATTGTACAAAAAACTTGCTGGTATGACAGGTACTGCAAAAACTGAAGAGCAGGAGTTCAGAGAGATCTACAAGCTTGATGTCATAGAAATTCCTACACACAAGCCAATGATTAGAATTGATCACCCGGATAAGGTTTACAAGACAGAAAAAGCCAAGTTTGATGCAATTGTTCAGGAAATTGTTGAAACTCACAAAAAAGGGCAGCCTGTTTTGGTTGGCACAGTGTCAATTGAGAAGTCTGAGATGCTGAGCGAGATGCTCAAAAAACATGGCATAAAACATGAGGTTTTAAACGCAAAACACCACGAAAAAGAGGCTATGATAATTGCAAAGGCTGGTCAAAAAGGTGCTGTTACAATAGCAACTAACATGGCTGGCCGTGGAACAGACATTGTTTTAGGCGAGGGTGTTGCTGAGCTTGGCGGACTGAAAGTAATTGGTACAGAGAGGCATGAGAGCAGGCGAATAGACAACCAGCTTCGAGGAAGAGCCGGTCGTCAGGGTGACCCGGGTGAATCAAGATTTTATGTGTCGCTTGAGGACGATTTAATGAGGCTTTTTGGGTCTGAGAGGATCAAAAATCTTGTTGAGTCGCTGGGACTTCCTGATGACCAGCCAATTGAACACAAGCTCTTGTCTGATGCCATTGAAAAGGCACAAAAGAGGGTTGAAGCGCGAAACTTTGAAATACGCAAACACCTTTTGCAGTTTGACGATGTTTTGAACAAGCAAAGAGAAATAATTTACTCACAAAGGCGCAAGGTTTTAGAAGGCGAAAACTTGAGAGATTCTATCCTTGGCATGATAGATGAGCTTGTTGACTACAAGATAAAGGTGTACACAGGTGAAAGTCCTCATCCTGAAGACTGGGATATAAAAGGTCTTTTGCAGGATTTGAAGTTTATATTCTTGGATAGTGAACTTTCTGAGCAGGATGCAAAAAATATGACAAAACAGGAGCTAAAAGAAAAGCTCATCTCAATTGCAAAAGAAAAATATGAGAAGAAAGAACAAGAAGTTGGCGAGCTTATGCGCGAGCTTGAAAGGGTTGTGCTTTTGCGAGTTGTTGACATGCACTGGATGGAACACATAGATGCAGTAGAACAGCTGAGAGAAGGCATATCTCTTCGCGCGATTGGTCAAAAAGACCCAGTAGTTGAGTTCAGGTTCGAAGCGTTTGAGATGTTTGATGAAATGATAAAGAGAATACAAGAAGATACAATAAAGATTATACTTCATGCAAATGTTGAGAACATGCCACAGAGAGAAAGAGTAGCAAAAGAGATGTATGAAAATGCTCCATCAGATACACCTGTGAGAAAACCTGTTGTAAAAACACAAAAAGTTGGAAGAAACGACCCGTGTCCTTGTGGCAGCGGCAAAAAATACAAAAAATGTTGCGGTGCAGTTTGATTTTTTAACCTTATCATTTTTTGGAAAGGGTGGTTTTAGAAGATGCTGATGCTTGAAGAGATTTTGCAAAGACTTGAAAAAGCAGAAGAAGACCTCAAGGAAATGAGGGTTTCTCTTTGACATCGACAGGCTGCAAAGTGAACTAAAATGGTTGGAGAGTGAGACTTCAAATCCTGATTTCTGGCAGGATTTAGAGAACTCTCAAAAAGTTTTGCAGAAAATAAAGAGGCTAAAGGACAAGATAGAAAGATTCCAAAAGTTATGTTCACAGTGGGAAGATTTGAAAGTTCTGACAGAGCTGAGCATAGAAGAAGGAAATCATGAAATGGCAGAAGAGCTTGAAAAAGAGCTTTTGGACCTTGAGAAGAAAATAGAGGATTTCAAGATAGAGGTCCTTTTGAACGGTCCTTATGACAAAAACAATGCAATACTTTCAATTCATGCTGGTGCAGGTGGAACAGAAGCTCAGGACTGGGCAGAGATGCTTTTAAGAATGTATACGCGCTGGGCAGCAAAAAAGGGGTACAAGGTTGAAACTCTGGACATTTTGCCCGGCGAAGAGGCAGGTATAAAGAATGTTACAATTCGTATAGTTGGTGAAAATGCTTATGGGTATCTGAAAGCAGAAAAAGGTGTTCACAGACTTGTGAGGATTTCTCCATTTGATGCAGCAGGAAGAAGACATACTTCATTTGCAGCGGTTGAAGTTCTGCCCGAGGTTGAAGATGACACAGACATTGAGATAAAGGAAGAGGACCTTGAGATAGACACCTTCAGAGCATCTGGGGCAGGTGGCCAGCATGTTAACAAGACAGAGTCGGCTGTTAGAATAAAGCATATTCCAACTGGTATTGTTGTTACATGCCAGAATGAAAGGTCCCAGCACAAGAACAGAGAAATTGCACTTAAGATCTTAAAAGCAAAACTGTTAGAGCTCAAAGAAAAGGAAAGAAGAGAGAAGATTCAAAAACTCAAGGGTGAGCAGACAGATATTGGATGGGGGAACCAGATACGGTCTTATGTATTTTGCCCGTATACACTGGTAAAAGACCACAGGACAGAAGCAGAAGTAGGAAATGTTGAGGCAGTAATGGACGGTGAGATAGATGTCTTCATAAATGCGTATTTGAAAAAGTTTAGAAATGAGGAGGAAGTTGCATGAAACAGTATGTCATTTTCAATGTGGGCGAATTCAGCTTTGGGGTTGACATACTTGAGATTGTTGAGATTATAAAGCCAAGCAAGATTGTAAAAGTACCAGCTATGCCCCAGTATGTTGAAGGAATAATTGATGTAAGAGGAACGTCTGTCCCTGTTTACAACCTTGCAAAACGGCTTGAGATTGAGTCAAAGTCGGAAACTCAAAAAATCATGATTGTTGAGCTTTCTAAATTTCCTGTTGGTTTTTTGGTGGATGATGTATCTGAGATACTCAAGATTGAAAATGACAAGATTGAAAAGGCAAATGAGAATATCAGAGGAATCAAGAGAAAGTTTATTGATTCAGTTGCTCGGGTGGGCGATGATATGATTATTATTCTTGACCTTAAAAACGTGCTCACAGTAGAAGAAGAAAATGAAATATCTGACATGCTTGCAGAGAATAATCAATAGCTTCAATTTTTTAAGGGCTTTAAATGTTAATTTTAGCCCTTTTTCTTTTGCAAAAAACATTATAAAAATTTTTTCAGTTAGAAAAAGAGTTAATTGAAAAGTGTATACAGGTATACTAAAATTATTTTCAAAAATATTGATGAGGTGAAAAGTAAAATGGCAAAACCTATGACAATGTCACAAAAGATTTTAGCTTACCATGCAGGAAAAGAATATGTTGAGCCAGGAGATTTGATTTTTGCAAATGTTGACCTTGTTTTGGGGAATGACGTTACAACACCTGTTGCAATAAAAGAGTTTGAAAAAATAGGAGTTGATAAGGTTTTTGATAAAGATAAGATTGCAATTGTGCCCGACCATTTTACTCCAAACAAAGACATAAAGTCTGCTCAACAATGCAAGATGGTTCGCGAGTTTGCTAAAAAGTATGATATTACAAACTACTTTGAAGTTGGTGAGATGGGCATTGAACATGCGCTTTTACCTGAAAAAGGTCTTGTTGTGCCGGGTGATTTGGTAATTGGTGCAGACTCTCATACTTGCACATATGGTGCTCTTGGCAGCTTCTCAACAGGAATAGGTTCAACTGACATGGCATGTGCAATGGCAACAGGTAAGTGCTGGTTTAAAGTACCAGAAGCTATAAAATTTGTTCTCTACGGCAAGAAAACTGGCTGGACATCTGGAAAGGATATCATACTTCACATTATTGGTATGATAGGTGTTGATGGAGCACTTTACAAATCTATGGAATACACAGGAGAGGGATTGAAATCACTTTCGATGGATGACAGGTTTACCATTGCTAATATGGCAATTGAAGCAGGCGCAAAGAATGGTATATTTGAGGTTGATGAGAAGACAATTGAATATGTAAAACAACATTCAACAAAGCCTTATAAAATCTTTAAGGCAGACGAGGATGCAGAGTATTCACAGGTATTTGAGATAGATATTTCAAAAGTAAGACCTACAGTAGCCTTCCCGCACCTTCCAGAAAACACAAAGACAATTGATGAGATAACAGAAAGGATTTATATTGACCAGGTGGTAATTGGCTCTTGCACAAATGGTAGAATTGAAGATTTGAGGATTGCAGCAAAGATACTAAAAGGTAGAAAGGTTAAAAAAGGTCTCAGATGTATTATATTCCCTGCAACACAGAATATATACAAGCAAGCATTAAAAGAGGGGCTCATTGAAATATTCATCGACGCTGGATGTGTTGTATCGACACCAACATGCGGTCCATGTCTTGGAGGACATATGGGAATTTTGGCAGATGGTGAGAAAGCTCTTGCTACAACAAATAGAAACTTTGTTGGCAGAATGGGTCATCCAAATAGTGAAGTTTATCTGTCATCACCTGCAATTGCTGCAGCATCAGCAGTTTTAGGCTATATCGGGTCACCAGAAGAGCTTGGTATGAAGGGAGATGAAGAGTGATGATTTTCAAAGGAAAAGCTCACAAGTATTATGATAATATTGATACAGATGTTATAATCCCTGCAAGATATCTTAATACATCTGACCCGGCTGAACTTGCAAAACATTGTTTGGAGGATTTAGACAAAGAGTTTGTGAACAAGGTTCAAAAAGGTGACATTTTGGTTGCAGGGAAGAACTTTGGTTGCGGTTCGTCAAGAGAGCATGCACCAATTGCTATAAAGGCATGCGGAGTTTCGTGTGTGATTGCTAAGTCGTTTGCGAGAATATTTTACAGAAATGCTATAAACATTGGTCTTCCTATTGTTGAATGCGAAGAAGCTGTGAATGGAATAGAAGCTGGCGATGAGGTTGAAATTGACCTTGTAAATGGAGTTATAAAAAATATTACAAAAAATAAAGAGTTCAAGGCAAAACCGTTTCCAGAGTTTATGCAAAATATAATGAAGGCAGGCGGACTAATAGAGTTTGTAAAAGGAGAGTTGAAAAAAAATGCATAGGATAGCTGTAATTCCTGGTGATGGAATAGGTCCTGAGGTGATTGAGCAAGCACTTCTTGTTCTTGATAAAGTATCTTCAAAATTTGGAATAAAATTTGATTATATCTTCATTGACGCTGGCGGATGCGCAATTGACAAATATGGTGTACCAATTAGAGATGAAGATTTGGAACTGGTTAAAAAATGTGAAGCAACACTTTTGGGTGCTGTGGGAGGACCAAAATGGGATAATCTCCCAGGTAATTTAAGACCCGAACAGGCTCTTTTGAAGTTAAGAGGTGGACTAAAAGTTTATGCAAACCTTCGACCTGCTGTGCTATACGATGAATTAAAAGATTCATCTCCTCTTAGAAGAGAAATTGTATCTAAAGGCATTGATATCTTGGTTGTAAGAGAACTTATTGGTGGTATGTATTTTGGTCCAAAGGGAAGAGAAATAAGAAATGGTGAAGAGGTTGCGTATGATACAGAGATTTATTCAGTAAGTGAAATAGAAAGGATAGCAAAAGTTGCATTTGAGGCTGCAAAAAAGAGGAGAAAAAAGGTAACTTCGGTTGACAAAGCAAATATCTTAGAATCTTCAAGGCTGTGGCGTGAGGTTGTAAGCAGGATTGCAAAAGATTATCCAGATGTTGAGCTAAACCACATGTATGTTGACAATGCGTCAATGCAGCTTGTAAAAGACCCATCACAGTTTGATGTTATACTTACTTCCAACATGTTCGGTGACATTTTGTCTGATGAGGCATCAATGATAGTAGGGTCGATTGGTATGCTTGCCTCAGCTTCACTTGGTGAAGGAAGTATAGGACTTTACGAGCCAATTCACGGCACAGCACCTGACATTGCAGGACAGGATTTGGCAAATCCTGTTGCAACAATTTTGTCTGCTGCAATGATGCTTCGCTACAGCTTTGATATGGAAGATGCTGCAAAGGCTATAGAAAATGCTGTCAAGATTGCTCTCAAAGAGGGATATAGAACAAGAGATATCTATACAGAAAATTGCAAACTTGTTGGAACAAAGCAGATGGGAAAAATTATTTGTGAAAATATCTAAAAGCTGCAGAGAATTTTCTGCAGCTTTTTTGTGTTTATAATCTTTTTAAAGTAAGGTAAAATATAAACATAACACATTTTTAAATAAACCATACACTGGAGGGGTTTTTGAAATGAAATACAGACCCTTTGGGAAAACAGACTTTATGGTATCTGCTCTTGGATTTGGTGCAATGAGGTTACCAATCTTGGATGGTGACTATTCGAAGATTGACGAAGAAAAGGCAATTGAAATGCTTCATTTTGCAATTGACAATGGAATCAATTACATTGACACAGCGTATGTGTACCATGGCGGTAACAGCGAGGTTTTAGTTGGTAAAGCTTTGAAAGGGGGATATAGAGAAAAGGTTAAGATTGCAACAAAACTTCCTGTCTGGCAGGTAAATAATTTTGACGATGCTGAGAGGATTTTAGACGAGCAACTAAAAAGACTTGATACAAACTATATTGACTTTTATCTTTTACATGCGCTCAATAAAGACCACTGGAAAAAGCTAAAAGAGATAAACATTTTTAAATGGGTTGAAAAAGTTCTCAATGAAGGCAAAATAAAATATATAGGATTTTCGTTCCATGATGATTTGAACACATTCAAAGAAATAGTGGATAGCTATAACTGGACATTTTGCCAGATACAGTATAATATTCTAAACAGGAACTATCAAGCAGGAGAAGAGGGTTTAAAGTATGCTGCCTCAAAAGGTTTAGCAGTTGTCATCATGGAGCCGCTTTTGGGTGGAAGACTGGCAAAAGAGCCACCTCAGGAGATTAAAAAACTTTGGGATGAGGCAACTGCCAAAAGAACACCTGTTGAGTGGGCTTTGGCGTGGCTTTGGAACCAAAAAGAAGTTTCGGTAGTGTTAAGTGGTATGAGTACATTGGAACAGGTAAAGCAAAATATCGAATATGCAAGCAAATATGATATAGGGCATCTTACAGCTGAAGAACTTGAGCTTGTAGAAAAGGTTGCCCAAAAGTACAATGAACTGAGGAAAGTCAACTGTACTGAATGCAAGTATTGTATGCCATGTCCACAGGGCATTGATATTCCATGGAATTTTAGCATTTACAATCATGCAAGCATGTATAACATGTTCGAAGAGATGAGAAATGACTATTTAAAGAAGGAAAAAGAGAGAGCTGAAAATTGTATAGAATGTGGGGTATGTGAGGCAAAATGTCCACAAAATCTTCCAATTAGGAATCTTTTAAAAGAGGTTGCAGCTTATTTTTCAAAATAAAAATTGATTATTTACTTTGAAGCTAATTTTATGATAAAATACTGCATGTTGTGGGAAGATAAAAATTCTTTCTTCCCTTGCTCCCAAAATAGATGTTGGGGGCCTTTAAGTCTACAAGGGAGGTGAAAACTGTGGTTGAGAGAAAGTATGAAACAGTATTTATTATAAGCCCCGCACTTGACGATGAGGCAAGGGCAGCTCTTGTCGAAAAGTTCAAAAACCTTATCTCAAGCAATGGTCAGCTTCTTACAGTTGAGGAGTGGGGGAAAAGAAGGCTTGCGTACAAGATTGATAAGCACGCAGAAGGGTATTATGTGCTGATGCAATTTATAAGCAAGCCTGAGTTCCCACGCGAGCTTGAGAGGGTTTACAGAATTACAGACGGGGTTATTAGGTTCTTGATTGTAAAGCTTGAAAAATAAGAGGGGGCGGCTTTTTTGAACAAGGTTATTTTGATGGGTCGCCTTACGCGCGACCCAGAGTTTAGGCTTACTGCCAACAATACCCCCGTTGCAAACTTCACGCTTGCTGTCAACAGACGTTTTAAACGCGAAAATGACCAGGATGCCGATTTTATTCCCATTGTTGCGTGGAGCAGGCTTGCCGAGTTTTCAAAAAACTATCTAAAAAAAGGAAGGCAAGTTGTGGTAATAGGAAGGCTGCAGCTTCGCACGTGGGATGATGAGGCAAATAGGCGTCACTACATCACCGAGGTTGTGGCGGAAGAGATTTACTTTGCAGAACCAAAACCTAAGGATGTACCGGTGGACAGCGAAGCAGAGGTAAAAGAAGACATTATTTTGCCTGACTTAGATGAAGAGACAATTGAAGGTGAACTTGAGAACTTTTTTGAAGAGGATGTAAAAATTCCATCAAAAAATAATGATGTTGATGAGGGTATAGAAGACGACCTGCCATTTTAGATAAAGTGGAAATTTAAGAAAAAGGAGGGGAAAGGTTTGAACAACAATCAAAATCAGCAGCAAGCTCAAGCTACTCAAACATTTGAAAGAGTTAGTTCAAGGCAGAAAAAGAAAAAGAGAGTATGTTCATTCTGTGTGGAGAGAATATATGAGATAGATTACAAAGATGTGAACAGACTCAAGAAATTCCTCACAGAAAGAGGCAAAATTATGCCAAGAAGAACAACTGGCAACTGTGCAAGACATCAAAGACAGCTCACAAGAGCAATCAAAAGAGCAAGGATTTTAGCGCTTTTGCCGTTTATAGTTGAATAAGAGATCTTAATTGGTAAAAACCCCCTTCTACTTTTTACTGTAGAAGGGGGTTTTATTTTTGTGTATTATTTTGTTGTTTAATATTTGTTGATATTTATAATGATTTTGTGTAGAATCTTTATTAAATAGAAATAATAAAAATCACATAAAAATGAAAGGAGAAATAAAAATTGAATAAAGACAAAAGGTTAAGCATTATTTTTGATAAAATTATTAACGAAGATACTCCAGCTGAAAGTAGTATTATTCACTGGTGGATATTTTCAGGCGAAATAACAAATGATAGAATAATAAAAGAACTTGAATACATTTCTAATCTTGGTATTAAACAAGTATTGATTGCGGCCGGGCACAATGTTTCACCAAGATATCTATCAGATGCTTGGTTTGAAATAGTAAAATATGCAGTTCTCTGTTGTAAAGAAAAAGGAATTAAGGTATGGATTGCTGATGAAGGGACATATCCAAGTGGATTTGCGGGTGAAACTTTTAGTAAAAAGTATCCTCATAAAAGGATGAAAGCTATTGTCGTGGAGAAAGAATTTATTGTTGATAGCAATTTATGTGAAGTTAAGCCTCACTCTGGAACAATTGGAATTTTAGCAAAAGATATGAGTCAAAATAAATACTTTTCTTTTGAAAAGGCTGAATTTAGTGCTGGATTTTTATACCTCCCATATTATACAACCTGGCAGATTAAGATAATATCTTCAGCATTCAGGACATCTCCAACAAGGTATGTTCACCATCCAACAGGTGCTAAAGATACTACATATTCGCTTTGTGATTATCTTGACTATGAAGCTGTCAACCTATTCATAAGTGAGGTATATGAAAAATACAAAGTTTATATGGGAGAAGAATTTGGGAAGACAATAATTGGATTTTTTGCTGACGAACCTGATTACTCAATTTCTGGGATTCCTTTTACAGATAACATATTTGATATATTTTATAAAGAAAAAGGATATGATGTTAAAAAGTATATACCATATTTCTTTAAAGAGCAATTAGACGAAGAAATAAAAAGAATAAAGGCAGATTACTGGGATGTATGGAGTAATATTTTTACGAATACTTTCTTTAAACAAATATATAAATGGTGTGAAGAAAATGGACTTAAATTTGTAGTGCACCTTAACCATGAAGATATGATAGAGCAATTAATCAACTCTGAAGGACAGTTCTTTTCACATATGAAATATGTTCATATTCCGGCAATAGATGTGATCTGGAGACAGATATGGTACGACAAAGAGGAGATATTTCCCAAATATGCTTCTTCAGTTTCTCACATAAAAGATATAAATCAAACTTTTTCTGAGAGTTTTGCTGTTTATGGACAGGGTATCTCAGTTGAACAAATCAAATGGGTAGTTGATTACCAGTTTTCAATGGATATAAATCTTTTTTTGAGTTCAATTTTTAAACATCTTTATAATCATCCACAAAATTATTTCTTTCCAGAATTGATAAAATATATTAACACCGTTTCATATCTTTTGTATAAAAGTACCAGTTGTGCCAGAGCTCTAGTTTATTTTCCTACACCTGATCTTTGGGCAGGTGAAAACATATCTGCTCAAAAGGCAATAGAAGTTGGCAACGCTCTTTTAAAAAATCAAATTGATTTTGACTTTTTTGACCATTCTCTTTTAGAATATTTAGAGATAAAAAATCAAAAAATATACACAAGAGGTAGAAGAAGTTATGATGTTATTATCATTCCTCCCATAAAATATTTACCACAAGAGTTGTATAGACTTTTAAAGCTTTTCTCAAGCAAAGGAGGCAAGGTTCTTTTCTTTGAAAACTATCCTATGTTTGTTTATAACAAAACCTTTACTTCTTTCTTTTACTTTGTGGATGGAGAAATGGGTATAATTTTTAACAGTATTGAGGAGATGTCAAAAATCATTGAAAAAAATATTGTTGTTATGAATAGTGATAATATTAGAGTTCTTTGTAAAAAGATTGAAGAAAATTATCTGATTTTCCTTTTCAATGATTCACCAGTTTCATTTTTGGGTAATATAATATTAAAATTTACCAGGAAAAATTTATATTTATGGGATCAAACAAAGAATAAATTTTTGATAATATCAAATGTCCAAAATAAAGGGAAAGAAACACAATTTAATCTTTACATGTATCCGTATCAAACTTTGATTTTAATAGCAAGTGATGAGTATATAGATAGAATTCAAAATACAAAGCTCCCTGGAAGTTTGCCAATAACAGTTTTAGAATTAAACAATAACTGGGAAATTCATTTTAATAAAGATTTTATTGTGTATTCAGATTTAAAAGATTGGCAAAGCTTAGGGTTTAGTGATTATTCTGGCAATGTGGTTTATAGAAAAACCTTTTCATTTTCTCATGATGACTTTATTAAAAATAAACATCTTTTCCTCTACTGTCCCAATGTAAAGTATTCTGCAAAGGTATGGTTAAATGGTAAATATCTTGGTGCAAGAGCTTTTTCGCCATTTATATGGGATATAACAAAGGCATTAAAAATTGGTAAGAATGAACTTGTGATAGAAGTTCAAAATACACCTGCAGCAGCTCTTCTTGGGACACAAGAAAAATTGGAAAAATTTAAAAAAGAGGCAGAGAAGAACTTTTATCTTTCTATTTCTCTAAAATTTGACCTAGAAATGGTTCAATCAGGATTGTTACCTCCGGTTGCTATTATTTATTTCGAATAGTTTAAAAAGCTATTTCTGTGCGAACCATTTCTTCTAAAGGCAAAGTAAAAGCTAATTTTGTTTTTTAAATCTTTTCTTTGAGCAATATTTAACTCACTTTAAAATTAAAAAGTCCTTATAGCTATTCAAAAATAAAATAAAAAAATAGGTATTGACACAACAAAAACAAAGTATTAAAATAAAATTAAACCAAAAACAAAATTCAAATCTCAATATTAATACCGATAAAAATAATGGAAATCTGATGAAAAACAATATTATCAAGGGACCAAAAAAAGAAGGGAGAGAATGTTTTAATGACAGCTAACACTTCTGTATGGAAAAGACTCAAAAAAGACAAATGGCTTTATATCTTGGCTCTACCTGGTATTCTGTACTTCGTCATTTTCAGGTACATTCCGATGTTTGGTATAGTTGTTGCCTTTCAAGATTTTAATCCGTTTTTAGGGTTCTGGAAAAGTCCGTGGGTAGGTTTTGAGCATTTTAAAACACTTTTCACCGACCCTGATTTTCCGATGCTGTTTAGAAATACACTGTTAATTTCATTTTACAATATACTTTTCTATTTCCCTGTGCCAATTATTTTAGCTTTACTTATCAACGAGGTGCGAAATCAAGTTTATAAGAGAATTGTCCAGACATGTGTTTATGTTCCTCACTTTGTTTCAATGGTGGTCATAGCAAGTATTACATTTGTTTTTCTTTCAAGTGAAACAGGAGTAATAAACAATATTTTATACAGTTTAACAGGTCAAAAAATAGATTTTTTAACAGATCCGAGATGGTTCAGACCTCTTATAATAATTCAAAGTATATGGAAAGAAGCAGGATGGGGAACAATAATCTTCTTGGCAGCTCTTTCAAATGTTGACCCGACTTTATATGAAGCTGCTATTGTGGATGGGGCAACAAGGGGGCAGCAGACTTGGTACATCACTATTCCTTCAATTATGAGTACGGTAATTATACTTTTCATTTTGCGATTAGGACATCTTCTTGATACTGGCTTTGAACAGATATTTTTAATGAAAAATTCTCTTAACAGATCAGTAGCTGAAGTATTTGATACATATGTTTATCAAGTAGGCGTTACACAGGGTTCATATAGTTATAGTACAGCAGTTGGACTTTTTAAATCAGTAGTAGGTTTGATTTTAATACAAATTTCTAATTATTTAGCAAAAAAATTTACTGAGACTTCGTTATTTTAAGTATTACAAGAAGAAAGTAAAAGAGGTGGCAAATAAATGAGGCAGAATAAAACAATAGGTAGTGTTATTTTTGATGTATTTAATCATGTTTTTCTGGGAATATATGCTCTAATAGCAATAATGCCTTTCTTATATGTATTAGCTGCGTCGTTTGCTCCTGATTCAGAAATAAAAACACGAAATTTCTTTTTGATACCTCATAATTTTACAACTGCAGCTTATAAATATATATTTGAATCTAATTACTTTTTAAGAAGTATGATAAACAGTGTTATTATTACAGTCGGCGGAACTTTAGTAAATCTTTTCTTTACTTTTACAATGGCATATGCACTTTCAAAAAAGAACTTTATAGGAAGAAGTATTATATTGAATGCAGTAATTTTCTCTATGCTGTTTGGAGGAGGAATGATTCCTACATATCTACTGGTTAAAAGTTTAGGGTTATTAGATTCTTATTGGGCACTTTGGCTTCCAGGAGCAATAAGTCCATTTAATTTCTTTGTTGTCAAAAACTTTTTCCAGGAAATGCCGCAGGATTTAGAGGATGCAGCAAGAATTGACGGCTGTACTGAAGCTCAGATTTTATGGAAGGTAGTGCTTCCTCTTTCAAAGCCAATTATTGCAACCTTCGCTTTATTTTACGGGGTTGGGCATTGGAATTCATGGTTTGGGGCTCTTTTGTATATTAATAACCAGGAAAAATGGCCTGTTCAATTAATTTTACGACAGATAGTGATGCTTTCTACCACAATAACTTCTGATTTAACCAAGTTTGATCCTAATTTTCAGCCTCCTCAAGAATCTCTTAAAATGGCAGTAATTGTTGTAGCCACATTGCCAATAATGCTCTTGTATCCATGGCTACAAAAATATTTCATAAAAGGTATGTTTATTGGCTCACTGAAGGAGTGATGTAAGGATGTAGAGGAAATAATAACTAAAAATTTAAAATTTCAAAAAAACGGGAGGGTGTTGAATAATGGTAAAAATAAAGAAGCTTCTAAAATTAGTTTTAGTTGGAGTCTGTATCTTAGGATTACTATTTAGTTCAATGGTAGGATTGGAGCACAGAAATCTAAATATTCGTTTACACTTACTATTATGGCACAATATTTTGGTACAGAACCAGCACCAGCAAATAGTCCAGTTATTTTAAAGGCTGAAGAGTATTTAAAAACTAATCTTGAGTTTACATGGGTACCTGCAGATAGTTATAAAGACAAGTTAAATATTATGCTGGCAAGTGGAAAACTACCAATGGTTGTATACGTTCCAGATAATTCAGCTTCATTTGTTGCTGCTTGTAAAGCAGGTGCATTTTGGGAATTAGGCCCCTATATAAAGCAATATAAGAACTTGAGAACGATTCCTGATATAGTTCTGTGGAATTCTTCTATTGATGGTAAGATTTATGGTATTCCTCGTTCAAGAACCCTTGGAAGAAATGGAATTGTGTACCGAAAAGATTGGGCTAAAAATGTTGGCATCACTAAGCTTGAAACTATTGATGATTTGTATAATATGTTGAAGAAGTTTACTTACAATGATCCAGACAAGAATGGTAAGAATGATACTTACGGAATGTATGAATGTTCTTATAATGGACCATTCTATATAGCAGTTGTATGGTTTGGTGGACCAAATGGTTGGGGTTTGAATAAAAATGGCCAGCTTGTTCCTTCTTTCTTGACCAATGCATATATGGAGGCTTTAAAATTCTGGCGTAAATTATATCAAGAAAAGATATTCAACCATGATTTTCCGAGTGTTCCTGGTGCAAGATGGGAAGATTATTATTCGCAAGGGAAAGCTGGTGTTAAGATTGATGTTATAGATTCTGCAAACAGAATTTACAATGGTCTTCTTAAGAATGGTTTGATTCCAAAAGATGCAAAGGATACAGATATCATGGACATTAAATTGGCTGTAAAGACGAAATATGGATTGAGAAATATGCCAACAGCTGGTTATGCAGGATATCTTATGGTTTCAAAAACGAGTGTAAAAGACATGAATACATTCAAAAAAGTAATGTCAATCTTGGATAAGTTTGGTGACAAAACAATGCAGGATTTGTTTGGTTATGGATTGCCCAATAGACATTATAAGTTAGTTGATGGCAAAATAGACCCTATTCAAAATTTACCAGCAGAGCTGTCAAGAGAAATAAGTGGTGTTAACCAGGTATTGCATTTTTATCCTACAAACGGTGGTACACCAAGATACATGACTCCACTTTTGCAATTACAAGCAGATATGCAAGCTTTGAATGAAAAACTCAATATTCTTGTGCCAAATCCGGCATTGCCATTGCAAGCTATGTCACAGACATATATTAAAAGAGGTGTTACCCTTGATAATATGATTGAAGATGCACGTGTTAAATATATTGCCGGTCAGCTCAATGATCAGGGATTCAAGAAAGTTCTTGACAACTGGAGAAAGCAGGGTGGAGACCAGATTATAAAAGAAGTAAATGCATTGTATCGTCAATATAGAAAGAACATTCCTTACAAAGAAGATTTGTATAAGATACTAAATCCTTAAAAACTATGACTTTGGATTTTATTGAAAAGTGTAATCTCGTGCGAAATACTTTAATATTTCGCACGAGATTTTTTTTAAAACACTTATTAAATTTGGAGGTTTGGAAAGATGCAAAAAATAAAACTAAAATGGCTTATAAAACCACAGGTAAATAATATTGGTGCAACGTTTTGTATTCCATGGAAAAAAGGGGAGCTACGAGATACAAAAAATGTTGTTATAAGAGGCAAAGATGGAAGTATTATTCCTACTCAAAACTGGGCACTTTCATACTGGGGTGATGGGTCGGTAAAGGTGAGTAGTCACGCTGCTTTCTTTGACACCAATTTACCTGATGAGGTCTTTGCTTGTATTGAAGAAGATACTGTAATAAAATTTGAAACAATGATTGAAGTTTATGAAAACAAAGATCATATTAGCGTTACAACAGGCAAGCTTGAGTGCAAAATTAGCAAAACTGGAGATAAAATTATTGAATATTTAAAAGTAGGACAAAAGATTATTTGCTCTAATCTCACGCAAATTTTTGCTACAGAAAGAATTTCTAATTTTACAGGATATAAGACTAAAGTTGAAGAAGAATACATTCCTCAAATATTAGGTGCAAAAGTAGAGTCTCACGGACCTTTGAGATGTGTTATAAAAGTGTGGGGAAGACATTTGCGGAATACCAAGATGACATTTGATGGTTCTTTGCTCAAACAAGGTTGGCTACCCTTTGAGTTGAGATTATATTTCTATGCAAATTCAGATAAAATTAAGATTGTTCATACATTTATTTACAACGGAAATCCCCATCAAGATTTTATAAAAGGATTGGGCTTAAAATTTGATCTTCCTTTGCACTCTCCTCTGTACAATAGATTTGTAAGATTTGGAGGGGATAGTGGACTTTTTTGTGAGTCACCAAAAAATTTGATAGATGTGTACAGAAAAGAGAGATACAAAACAATGTTTCAAAATCAGGTCAATGGACAACCGGTAGATTTTGATATTGACGAGGACCACCATTATATTAGGGAGATTAACAATACTCCAGAGTGGGATGAATTTATTCTTTTTCAAGATTCTTCTGAACACTATGTTATTAAAAAACGTACATCTTGCCAGTGCAGTTTTGTAAAAGCAACAGAAGGGAAAAGAGCTATGGGGTTTGCATATGTTGGTGATGAGAATGGTGGGCTTGGAGTAGCCTTAAAGGATTTTTGGCAAAAATATCCTTCAGGATTTGAGGTAAAAGCTTTAACTTCTTCTGAAGCAAGTTTAACAGTTTGGCTTTGGCCACCTTATGGTGAAGTTATGGATTTGAGACATTATGATTTTGGTACATACGCATCTTCATCATACGAAGGGTTTGATGAGTATAGAAGTACTCCCTATGGTATAGCTAATACAAATGAGCTGTGGCTGTACTGTTTTGATTATGCTCCAACAAGTGGGCAGCTTTTGGAATATGCAAAAATGCAAGGATTTTCTCCTCTTCTTGTATGTAGCCCTGAAAGGTATAAAGAGACAGAGATATTTGGAGGATTAAATTTACCGGATAATAGCAACTCCAAGAAAGAAAAGATTGAAAGAATACTGACAGCTATTGTCGATTTTTATCTAAAAGAAGTTGAGAGGAGAAAATGGTACGGTTTTTGGGACTATGGTGATTTTATGCATAGCTATGATATGGTAAGACACATGTGGAAATATGATATTGGTGGATATGCTTGGCAGAACACGGAGCTTGTGCCAAACATTTGGCTTTGGCTTATGTTTTTAAGAACAGGACGTTTTGATATATTTAAAATGGCTGAGGCAATGACAAGACATACATCAGAAGTAGACGTGTATCATCTCGGGGAATATAAAGGCCTGGGCTCAAGGCATAATGTTATTCATTGGGGATGTGGTTGCAAAGAAGTGAGAATTAGCATGGCATACCTTCACAGGTATTACTATTATCTTATTGCCGATGAAAGAATAGGGCAGCTTATGGATGATGTAAAAGATATTGAGAAACAAATTATGCACATGGATCCTATGCGTGCGTATTTTACGAATGATCCTGAAAATAGAGTACACATAAGGGTTGGACCGGATGTTATGACCTTTTGTGCCAATTGGTTTGTAAGATGGGAAAGGTACCAGGAAGAGATTTATAAACAAAAGATAATAAAGATACTGGACTTTTTAAAAAAAAATCCAGCAGCATTTATTTCGGGTGGTGTATATGACTATGACCCTGAAAATAACCAGGTAAAACCAATTGAATACACAGGGGGTTCAAATTTTGTATTTTGTTTTGGGAACACACTGGTTTGGCTTGAGATAGCCAAAAATTTTGAAGATAAAGAATTTGAAGAGTTGTGTGCTCAGCAGGGGCTTTTTTATACCGAATTTAAGGAAAACAAAAATGAGATTTTAAAAAGCTGGGGTGTTCCAAACTTTGGATTTAAGTTGAATATGCTTAATATTGGGATGGCTGCCTTTGCAGCAATGAAGAAAAATATTCCTGAATTGAAAAGAGAAATCTGGCAGATGTTTTTAGACTATGACAAAAATCCATGGCTGAAATTTATTTGTGATGGAGGTATCAATTTACAATTAGCCACTATACCTGCGCCGGTTGTTGAAGTTCCTTTTATTTCAACTAATATAGCTTCTCAGTGGTCAATAAATGCATTGCTCGCACTTGAATTTATTGGAGATGAAATATAAAGATAGAGATACTTCAGTTTAATGAAGACAGCATCTGGTCAGATGGTTTATGGAAAGATAAAATCCTGATTCTAAAACAGAAGGAGGTTTTGCAAGCTATGCTTTATCCACGTGAGACAAGAACAAGAGAGGTAAAAGACCTTAGCGGCATATGGAGGTTTAAAGTTGACAGGGAGAGCAAAGGATATGAACAGAGGTGGTTTGAAAAACCTCTTGAAGATGCTATTTTAATGCCTGTGCCGGCAAGCTATAACGACATAACCCAGGATGAGAGCATAAGAGACCACATAGGTGATGTGTGGTATGAAAGGACATTTTACATACCTGAAGGTTGGAAGGACAAAAGAATAGTTTTGAGAGTTGGAAGTGCTACTCATCACGCAAGAGTATTTTTAAATGGAGAGGAGATAGCCCAGAACAAAGGTGGATTTTTACCTTTTGAAGTTGAGATTAATAAATTTGCCCAGATTGGCTGTGAGAACAGACTTACAATTGTTGTAAACAACATCTTGGACTGGAGCTGTCTTCCACCAGGGTTTATAAGGGAATACAATGACCCAATGCATCCAGAAGGGTATAAAACTCAGGAATATCTTTTTGACTTTTTCAACTATTCAGGCATTCACAGACCAGTTTTGCTCTACACAACTTCCAAAACATATATTGAGGATATTAAGGTTGAGACCAAGATTGATGGCAAAAAGGGTATAGTGTGCTTCAAGGTGAATGTAAGTGGCGAAAAAAAGGATGAAAGCCAGATAGCAGTAGCTTTGTATGACAAAAATGGAAGACAAATAGCAAAGGTCGAAGGGTCAGAAGGTATGATAGAGGTTGAAGATGCCATATTTTGGGATCCTTCAAATCCATATCTTTACAAACTAAATGTAACTTTAATACACGATGGAAAGATAGCAGATGAATATTATCTTCCTGTGGGAATAAGGATTGTCGAGGTCAAAGACAAAAGGCTTTACCTAAACGGTAAGCCAGTGTATCTTAAAGGTTTGGCGAAGCATGAAGACAGTGATATAAGGGGCAAGGGATACGACCCTGTGATAGCTATGAAAGATTTCAACCTTCTGAAATGGATAGGAGCAAACTCATTCAGAACATCACATTATCCTTACGCAGAAGAGATTTTAAACTTGGCAGACGAGTATGGTTTTTTGGTAATTGACGAGGCACCAGCTGTTGGCATGAATTTCTTTAACAAAAACGAAAAAGTGTTTACTCTTGAAAGAATAAACCAAAAGACATTAGAACATCATTTGGAAGTTATAAGACAACTTATTGCAAGGGATAAAAACCATCCAAGTGTGATTATGTGGAGTGTGGCAAATGAGGCTGCAACATATGAAGATGGGGCATATGAGTATTTCAAAACAGTAATAGATGAGGTGAGAAAGCTTGACCCGACAAGACCGGTGACGCTGGTTGAATCCTCTTTTCCAGATGAGACCAAAGTGGGAAGTCTTGTTGATGTTATATGTGTAAACAGGTACTATTCATGGTATTCTGATCCTGGCAGACTGGATTTAATAGAGTTCCAGCTTGAAAAGGAGCTGAAAAGGTGGTTTGAGCTTTATCAAAAACCAGTGATAATAACAGAGTATGGGGCAGACACAATTGCAGGATTTCATTCAAGTCCTCCAATGATGTTTTCTGAGGAATATCAGTGTGAGATGCTGAAGAGGTATCATAGGGTGTTTGACAGGCTGGATTTTGTGATAGGCGAGCACATATGGAACTTTGCAGACTTTGCAACAAAACAAGAGGTTCGAAGGATTATGGGCAACAGGAAAGGAATTTTTACAAGGCAAAGACAGCCCAAAATGGCAGCTTTCTTGCTAAAAGAAAGATGGCAAAATTCGGAGCACAAGAAGTTGGAGGAGTAAAAATGCTTAAAATCAAAGATGAATGTATAAAAGATAGGCTTAAGTTTAGCAATTCACCTTTAGTTAACAAAGCCTTTGTGGAAGAAGTTTTTAAACTGGTGCTTTCAAAACTTGATAAGATGATAGAGAAGTTTGGTGAGAAGTTTCCATCACCTGCAAGTAAAAGTCTCAAGTATGACGTTGTAGATAATATTTACTGGACTTCATCATTTTACACTGGTATGCTTTGGCTTGCATATGAACTCACAGGTGAGAACAAATATAAAGATTTGGCAAAAACGCATTTAGATAGCTTTGAAAAAAGACTCAAAAGTAGGATACACATAGATACCCACGACCTTGGATTTTTATATACTCTTTCGTGTGTTGCATGCTACAAAGTTACAGGCGATGAAGGAGCTAAAAACATTGCTATAGAAGCGGCAAAACAGCTTTGTACGAGGTACTGGGAAAAACCTGGTATAATTCAGGCATGGGGTACTATGGACGACCCTGCCCAAAAAGGCAGGATAATAATAGACTGTCTGATGAACCTTCCGCTTTTGTATTGGGCAAGCATCCAAACAGGTGATAAAAAGTTTTTTGAGATAGCCCACAAGCATGCGAAAAGGACTGCTGAGAACATAGTAAGAGAAGATGCGTCAACCTTCCATACATTTTATTTTGATGTTGAAACAGGTAAGCCTTTGTATGGCTCAACTCATCAAGGGTACTCAGATAGTTCATGCTGGGCAAGAGGGTAAGCTTGGGGGATATATGGATTTGTGTTGAGTTACAAGTACACACGGGATTGGATTTTCATGGATATTGCAAAGAAACTTTTAAATTATTTTCTTAACAGATTGCCAGAGGACTACGTGCCTTATTGGGACTTGGTTTTCACAGAAGGCGAGCAGCCGAGAGATAGTTCTGCAGCAGCAATTTGTATCTGCGGCATATTAAAGATGTTAAAGTTTATACCCCTTTGTGATGAGCACAGAGAGTACTATGAAAATGCAGTAAAAAATATGGTATTTTCGTTGTCAACAAACTACTTAGCTTCTCAACATCTGGATTCAGACGGTTTGCTTTTGCATGGCGTTTATAATAAGCCAAAAAATGAAGGTGTGGATGAACACACAATATGGGGTGATTATTTCTTTTTTGAAAGCTTAATAAGGCTTGTAAAAGATTGGAACGTGTATTGGTAGAAAATATTTCAAAAAAGGATGATTGTTTCATGAATGATACACGTTTTTATTGGATAATAACGCTTCAAAAAATATGCGAAATGCCACTTGAACTTCTTGCAAAAGATGAATTGAAAAATTCTATGCCTGTGGAAGCAAAGAATGAAGAGAGAAAGAAGTATACTCATTTGGAGTTGCTTGCAAGAATTCTGTGTGGGATTTCTCCCTTTTTAGAATTAAATGCTAATATGCCTGGTACAGATATAAGGGAAAGGGAAATAGCACTACATCTTTTGAGATTAGCAAGAAAGTCATTAGATATAGCAACTTGTCCTGACTGTAGAGACTACATGAATTTTGAAGAGGGAGCGCAACCACTTGTAGATGCAGCATTTTTAGCACAAGCAATAATAAGAGCACCTAAATCCCTCTGGGAACAGATTGATCCATCTGTGAGGAAGAGATTAATAGAGGAGATGAAAAAAACAAGAAAGATAAAACCTTATTATAGTAACTGGCTTTTGTTTTCAGCAATGATAGAAGCATTTATGTTTTTTGCAGGTGAAGAATGGGACAAGACAAAAGTTGATTTAATTTTAAAGGCAGTGGATGGTTGGTACAAAGGCGATGGAGTATATGGAGATGGACCACTTTTTAGGTGGGATTATTACAATAGTTTTGTTATTTACCCTATGCTTATAGACATTCTTAAAGTTCTATCTTCTCAAGATGACAAATGGAAAGAATTAGAAACAAAAGTTATTGAAAGAGCACAAAGATATGCAGTTGTGCTTGAAAGACTTATATCCCCTGAAGGGACATTTCCAATAATTGGTCGGTCCATTACTTACAGGACTG
This sequence comes from Caldicellulosiruptor obsidiansis OB47, assembly GCF_000145215.1. NCBI lineage: Bacteria > Bacillati > Bacillota > Caldicellulosiruptorales > Caldicellulosiruptoraceae > Caldicellulosiruptor > Caldicellulosiruptor obsidiansis. The sequence goes on along the minus strand of NC_014392.1, from coordinate 2,014,189 downwards.
CAGTTTTTCATTTATTAGCTCTTCTTTCTTTATATCGTAAATTGCCATCTCAGCTTTCACCAGCACAGGTAAGGTGTGGGCTTACTGCTGTGTTGAAAAAAGTATTTGAAAAAAAAGGGGTATTTGATGAAAAGGGATGGTTACGAATAGGTGTAGCTGGCGCTCAACCACTTTTAAGTGAAGATTATATTTCAACAGGAAGTCTATATCTATGTACAACCGTATTCTTGCCATTGGGGGTTCCACAATCAGATCCTTTTTGGAAAGATCCTTGCGAAGATTGGACAAACAAAAAGGTTTGGGAAGGTCTAAATGTTAAACCAGATAAAGCAATTGAATATTAATTATTGAACTATAAATTTCATTAAAACCACAACAAGCAAAACAAAAACAAGAAAGTACATTGACTTTTCCAAAGATAAATGATATAATCATCCTAAAAACAAATAATCATAGTAGATTTCAAATTTATTCATCCACCATCAAGTGCTTTCAATGACCAATTAAATTTACTGATAGCTTCACAAAAGTTAACAGATGTAATTGAGATGAACTGAACCAATAACTATAATGGTGGGCCAATGAAGGCTATAGCAGATAAAGTAATAATTCCTTTAAATAATTATGTTGACAAGTATTGTCCAAATCTTAAAAAGCTCTTGAAAGAGCATCCTGATTGGCAGAAACAAATGTTGACGGATGATGGAAAGATATATTGTTTTCCAGACATTATAGAGAAGCAATTTTCAACACGTGGCCCTGCCATTAGGAAGGATTGGTTAGAAAAATACCATATTTATACAAAATACAAATACCAATCAGATAGAACCAGATATTTTGAATGATAAAGTGATTGCTTGGAATTCAGCGGTAAGTTCACTGCAGACTTATACTATGAGCTATCAGGGTAAACAAAAATTTTCGATATTGGTTTGTGAAAATCCCGTATTAAAGAGGGGCAGATATTGAAGTTCTGGAACAGAGCAAGTGAGTTCAGTGGAAGCAGAATGTTAATACTTTCTATGATGAGATGTTTGTAAAATTAATAATAGGAAAGGAGAAAAATGTAGATGTTTTGGTTAAAACCTTAGAAAGGAGTGGCTTTTCCACTCCTTACTTTTATTAAAATCAATTTAATTAGAGGAGGTTTTAAAAAATGCCAAACCTATCAACGACGTATGCAAAGCTGACTTTAAGAACACCTGTAATTGTTGCATCTGCTGGGATTACTGGAACTGTGGAGAGGCTTCAAAGATGCGAAGAAAACGGTGCTGGTGCTGTTGTGACAAAAAGTCTTTTTCAAAAAGAAGTGTGCAGAATTGCCCCCACTCCACGATTTAAAATAGTCAAGCATGAAAACACATTTACGCTTTACTCATATGAACAGGCAAGCGAATTAAATCCACAAGAATATGCTGAATTTATATTCAAAGCAAAACAAAAACTAAGCATTCCAGTTATTGCAAGTATAAACTGCTACACAGATGATGCATGGCTTGAGTATAGTAAGCTTATGGAACAAGCAGGAGCTGATGCAATAGAGTTAAATTTATCTTGCCCGCACGGTGTTCATATAATGTCTGGTATGGATGTAATTGAAGAGATGGTCCATACAACAAAACTTGTCAAAAGCAATGTAAAAATACCTGTGATACCAAAAATGACTCCTCAATCTACAAATCCAGGCTCTGATGCCTTAAGACTTGATCAAGCAGGAGCAGACGGGCTTGTAATGTTTAATAGATTCACAGGGCTTGACATTGATATAGAAAAAGAAGCTCCCATTTTGCACGGTGGTTATGCAGGGCATGGAGGTCCGTGGGCGATTATGTATGGTTTGAGGTGGATAAGCGCTGTAGCCCCAAAGGTAAAATGTAGTATCAGTGCAAGTGGCGGTGCTATGAACGGTGAGGATGTAGTCAAATACATACTGGCAGGAGCATCTGCTGTTCAAGTTTGTACAACTGTAATTTTGAATGGCTATGGAGTTATAAATAAGATAAACAAATATTTAGAAGAGTATATGGAGAGAAAAGGTTACAACACGATTGATGATTTTAAAGGAAAGGTGTGCAGCAGAATTCTTGACATGGACTCTGTTGACAGAACACATTGGGCAGTTGCTAAGATTAACAAAGAGAAATGCACATCATGTGGCAAGTGCTTCACAGTATGCATATATGATGCAATTGAAAAGGATGACGGAAAGTTTAAGGTAAATCAGAACTGCGATGGCTGTGGTCTTTGTGCGGAACTTTGTCCAGTCAAGGCAATTTCAATGGTAAAAAGAGGTGAAGTTTGAAAGTGATATATAAAACAGATATACTGGTAATAGGTGGTGGCGGTGCAGGTTTGAGGGCAGCAATTGCTGCATGTGAAAAGGCTTATGAAACAGGAAATAAAGTTAAAGTTTTATTAACAGTAAAAGGCAAACTGGGAAGTTGTGGAACAACTGCTCTTGCATACTCTGATAGAATGGCATTCCATGTCACACTTCCTACAACTGAGCCTAAAGGTGAAGATAACTGGAAATATCATGCAAAAGATATATATGAGATTGGCGGACTTGTTTCTGATTATGACTTGGCTGAGATTTTAGCAAAAAACTCAGCTGATGCTTACTTTTACTTAGATAATCTCGGTGTTCCCTTTGTAAAAGAAAATGGGATACCTGTCCAATTTGTTACAGATGGTTCTATATATGCGCGTGCATGTTTTACAGGTCCTGATACTGCTGTTCAAATAGAAAAGGCTCTGATTAGAAGGCTTAGTAACATAAAAGAGATTGAAGTTTTAGAGGATGTAATGATAAGCGATTTGATTGTAATTGACAACAAAGTTTGTGGGGCAGTTGGTTTTAGGGGTGCTCAAAATGTAATAATTCTTGCAAAAGCAGTTGTGCTTGCAACAGGCGGGGCAGGAAGTATTTATAAGAATAATGTGTTTCCGCCACGAATGACTGGTGATGGTTACGCAATGGCACTTCGTGCAGGAGCCCAGCTTGTAAACATGGAGTTTATCCAGATAGGTCTTTCATCCCCCAAAACAAAACTTGCATGTTCGGGAAGTATAATGAGATGTGTCCCCAGGTTTGTAAATGAAAAAGGAGAAGAATTTTTGATAAATTATCCTATTACATACAATGATGTATTTGAAAAAGGAGCAACATGGCCAATAAGCTACGAGCATAAGACATGTTTGATAGACATTGCAGTGTTCAGAGAGATTGCCCGTGGGGGTAAAGTGTTTTTAGACTTTACTCAAAATCCAGAAGGTTTTGAATTTGAACACCTAAGAGAAGACTTAAAACAAAGATATTACTCAGAAATTAAAAATCTTACAAATAAAAGATCTACTCCATATGAAAGACTGTGTGAAATAAATCCTCAGACTGTTGAGTGGTTCTTGAAGAGGGGAATTGACCTTAGAAACCAAATGCTAGAAATTGGGCCATCAATTCAGCATTTTCAGGGTGGTGTAAAAATTAGAGAAAAAGCAAATACAACTGTTGAGGGCTTGTATGCCTGTGGCGAGTGTGCAGGAGGGCAGCATGGGGCAAACAGACCAGGTGGCAATGCACTTTTGGATACTCAAGTTTTTGGCAAAATAGCAGGAGAAAGTAGCTTTGAATTTGCTTTAAACACTTCAATTGATGAGGAATCTGCAATTTTGGTAGCAAACCGCTTGTTTGAAAGCTATAAAAGCTATGTAGCTGCAGATGGCATTGATTTAGAAAAAGCCATCTCAGAACTAAATAGTGTTATGGACTTGTATGCAAGTGTTGTACGATATCAAGATGGACTTCAAAAAGCGCTTATAAAAATTGAGGAGTTGAAAACAAGAAAAGTCAAGCCTGTTGAGTATGAATATCTTTTAGAGCTAAAAAGCATGCTTTTGTGTGCAGAAGCAGTGGTAAAGAGCTGTATTTTAAGAGATGAAAGCAGAGGACCGCACTTGATGTTCGAAAATTACAGCGGTTTGTGGCCAAAGCCAAGAGATGAAAGATACAATGTATATCATGTATGCAGACTAAATAAAGATACCAATCAAATTGAAGTCTTTCCAATGCAACCGGTAAAACCAAAAGCGTAGGGGGAAAACAAGAATGAAAGCTTATGCAATGGTTTTAGAAGAGTTTAACAAGCCATTGAAGATGAAAGAGTTTGAATTAATGTCTCCAACTGATGGAGAACTTTTAGTAAAGATAGAAGCAGCAGGTGTTTGTGGCTCTGATGTGCATATGTTCAAAGGAAATGACCCGCGCACAAAACTTCCTATGATTTTAGGCCACGAAGGTGTTGGGCGTGTGTATGCTATTTCAGGTCAGTGGCGTGATATAAATGGCGAGAAGATTCAGGAGGGGGATTTGATAATTTGGGACAGGGGTGTTGTGTGTGGCAAGTGCTACTTTTGTGCTGTCAAAAAAGAAAGCTATCTGTGTCCGCACAGATGGACATATGGTATAAGTGTTAGCTGCGCAGAGCCCCCATATTTGAGAGGATGTTATTCAGAATATATTTATCTTCACAAAAATACAAAGGTTCTTAAAATAAAAGAAAATGTTGAGCCAGAAGTTTTAGTTTCTGCCTCATGTTCTGGCGCAACATGTGCTCACGCTTTTGACATTGTTTCACCTGATTTTGGTGACAGTGTTCTAATTCAAGGACCAGGTCCTATAGGGATTTATGCGATTATTTTTGCAAAACTCAAAGGAGCAAGAAGTATAATTGTGATTGGCGGCACAAAAGAAAGACTTAAAATGTGTGAGGAATTTGGGGCAACGCATGTGCTTGATAGAAATTCAACTACAGTTCAGCAAAGACAGGAAATAATAATGGATATCACAAATGGGCGTGGAGTCGATTTGGCAATTGAAGCTGTGGGACATCCATCAGCAGTAAGTGAGGGAATAAAACTTGTGCGAAATGGTGGAAGTTACTTATCACTTGGTTTTGGTGATCCAAACGGCAGCGTTACACTTGACTGTTATTATGACATTGTAAGGAAAAATTTAAGATATCAAGGAGTATGGGTCAGTGATACAAAACATTTAAATATGGCAGTTAATGTGGTGTTACAAAATAAAAAACTTTTTAAAAAAATGGTTACGAATATTTATAAATTGACTGATGCGACAAAAGCACTTGAGGATATGGGAAACAGAAATACAATAAAATCTGTTCTGAAGCCATGAAGATAATTTAAAAGGGGGCATACAGTCTTGAAGATTGCAAAGGTTGGTCTCATTGGAATTAGTGGATTTGGGAGTATACACTTACGGTCAATAGAACAGCTCCAGGGAAAGATGGTTGACTTGAAGGCAATTGTTGCAACAAGCTACGAAAAAAATAAAGAAGTGATAGATAGATTGACTTCTCGAGGTGTTGAGTATTATCAGGATTATAGATTAATGCTTGAAAACCACAAAGACTTAGATTTTGTTGCCATCTCAACACCCATACACCTACATGCTCCAATGGCAATTGATGCAATGAAAAGAGGTTTTAATGTCCTGCTTGAAAAGCCGCCTGCTGTGACAATTCAAGATATTGACGCTATAATTGAGACAAAGAGAAAAACAAATAGGGTTTGTAGTGTGAACTTTCAAAACACTTCAGGTAAAGCATTTAGAAAACTTCTTGAGTATATAAAAGAAGGCCGACTTGGTAGAATAAAATCAATTGTTGGTGTTGGACGTTGGAAAAGGGATGAAAGCTATTATCAAAGAAATGCATGGGCTGGTAAACTCGTTGTTGATGGCAACTATGTCTTGGATGGAACAATAAACAATCCTCTTGCACATCTTTTAAACAATGAACTAATTATTGCTGAAACAGCTCAACCAGGTGGAGGAGTTCCTGCACATGTTCAAGCAGAGCTTTATCATGGTCATAAAATTGAAGGTGAAGACACAGCATGTGTGAGAATAATTACTCATGGAGGCACAGAAGTATATTTTTACTCGACCCTTTGCAATAGAGATGAAGAATCTCCATTTATAATTATTGAAGCTGAAAAGGCTAAAGCGAATTGGTGGTTTTCTAATAGATTTAAGATTGAGTATTGTGATGGTTCTGTTGAAGAATTTGATGGTGGCAAAGAAGATTTGTTTGTCAATATGTATGTAAATATGGTAGAACATTTATTTGAAGGTAAACAGCTTTATTGTCCGCTGGAAATAACCCGCAATTTTGTATTGGCATCAAACGGGGCTTTTGAGTCGTCTAAAAGAATTTTCGATATTCCAGATGAGTATTTAGAGATTAACAGTGAAAATGGGAAGATATGTACCTATATCAAAAATATCAAAGAAATTATAGATGAGGCGGCTGAAAGTAAAAAGCTTTTTTCAGAAATAGGAGTGCCGTGGGGCAAGGAGACAGAACCTTTTGATTTAACAAATTATAAGAAATTCAATATGTTTAGAGAGAAGTGATTAAAGAACTCAAAAGAAAAAGAGACCTCCTTGGAATTGTTTATAGGGAGGTCTTTTTATGTCAATTTTAAAATTCAATCACCTTTCCCTCGTCAGCAGACTGCCTTGCTAAAAGCGAAGCCAGGGTCACGTAAAAGCTATCTTCGCTACTTACTAAGCACTTCTCTGTACCTCTTACTTCATTTAAGAAATCTAAAAACACAATAGGTGGTTTTTCTAGGGAGACTTCTGTGACTTCTTTAGTTGTATCATTTAGCAGGTAAACTTTTCCGTTTAAAACTTCAAGAATTCCTTTTGTCCCCACAATTCTAACTCTGTCATCATCATGAGTAGGAGCAGTAGCAGGACGTAAATAATCAATGTTCACCGTTGCTAAAATTTCATCTTCCATCAAAAAACTACAAAAAGCAGTAGTTTCAAGCTCACCATGATCATTATTGTAAAGTCTTGAATGTCTTGCAAAGACCAATTTAAATTTCTTGCCACTCAGCCAATAAATCCAATCGATGGCATGAATACCAACCCAGGGAATTGTTCCGCCATATGTTCTTCTCTGCTTGTAAAAGTCGGGTCTATTTCCAAGCTTATAAGATTTTTGAGCATGTAAAAGTCTGATTTCGCCTATCTTATTTTCTTTTATAAGTTTATAAGCTGTCCAAAAATGGGGTGTATACCGCAATCCCAGCATTGACGAAAGTTTTACTTTTGTTTGCTTCCACACACTCTTTAGTTCTTCAAGTTCTTCGATTGATAGTGCAACAGGTTTTTCAACATATACGTGAATTCCTCTTTTCATAGCTTCAATTGCAAGCTTAGAATTTTTATAAAAAAATGTATTAATCACAGCAATGTCAGGTTTGAGTTCTTCAAACATCCTTATAGGATTGCTATAGACCTCAGGAGCAAATCCCATCTCATTTACTTGAGAAAATAATTTTTCTATATTCTCTCCTTCACATCCAGGGGAAATTCCCACAATTTTGGCATCAGGGTCTTCTTTTATTCCTCTTAAAGCATATACATAGTGTCCACTACTGCCTACTATGCAAATTTTCATTTAAAATCTCACACCTTTCATTTAAATTTTTTAAAACATAATTGTCTCAAATAATGACCATGCAAAGAGCTTGTGCATCGGGCGACTGGGGTGATTTATAAAATTTGAAAGGAGATTTGTTGTATCAACCCCACTGTAGTAAAGTTTCTTCCATTTTTGATAACAATCACAAACTACAATCTTTTCCTTTTGGCAAAACTCTTTAGCTGAATCTATGTAAAGGTCTAACGTTCCATTGATCTGACTTTCCATATTTAATTTTGCCATCTCAATCAAAGGCAAACTCTTTATAGCTGGTGAAATATAAGTGTTTTTCATATTGGGAGTTAAAAAGATTACTTCGATATCATTCTTCTTAAGTTCTAAAAATATTTTTGCTAAACCTTCTAAATATTCATTCAAATACTCTTTTCCTTTATTGCTATCATTTAATCCATAACAAACTACCACAAGGTCGGGGTTAAACCTTAAAACGTCTCTTTCAAGTCTTTGCGAGCCACCTTGTGCTGTATCACCGCTTATGCCTGCGTTAACTATATTAATCTGAGCAAACGGAAATACCATTGATAAGATTTTTTTAAATTGATTGTGATAAACAGCTTCAAAATCACACACAACTTCTAATGTTCTTTTTGTTCCTTCAATAACCTCAAAACAACCGTGGGTTACACTGTCTCCTAAAAAGACAATTGTAGGTATTGGACTGAAGTGATAATTATCATTTTTTTGTCTGATTTTTTCTACAATACGCATCATTCCCGAATCTGCCTCCAGTCTTTATATTGACAAGTTTCATATTGTTTTAATTTTATGCATTTTTGGTTCAATCACTTCACCTTCAAAAAGCTGTAGCATTGAAGTTGACACTTCAAGTGTAAATTTTATCTTCTTTGAAGAAAGTAAATCAGAAGCTACCTTCCACCTATAAGGCTGCCAGCACCTTGTACCTATAAATTCATCATTTATATAAAGACTTACGCACCGATCTATGTTATCTTCGATAAAGAATTCTACAAAACCACTTTCCAAAGACGGCATTTGAAGATCTTTTTCGTACTTTATAAAACCAGCATAAAAAGGAATGCCATTTTCAATATCTTTACCAAAGCAGCCTTGAGTTGGAAGTTTGCCTATATGCCAGCTGTCATTTAGTTTAAATACACCTGCCATGCTGAAAATATAAATGGGTGTAAGAAGTCCATCAAATGATTTGCTAATCTTTACACATACAGAAAGCTGATTTTCCCCCAATTTAATTAAGTTGCTAATGTCATATGCCAAATTAGTATGAGAATAAAATCTTTTAGGTACAAAATCTTTTGGTAAAATAGTGTAACCATTCAAAAGTATAAACCATTCACCTTTTATACTTTCATCTTCAATCACAAGCCAGAATTTTTGGTCTCTAGCATCTACAAAAAATGGAGTCGTGTATATTGCCTCAAAGCTTGGCAACGTTATTTCTTTTGGACATCCAAAGAAACTTTTTGTTTTTATTGGTACTGCAATTTTTGCTTCTTCCAATTGGTCAATTATCGGTTTTGGGGCAACTGGAATTTTTGAAGTGACTGAGTACTGTTCATTTTCGTTGTTGAAATTCAATTTTAAATTCCATCTGCCAAGCCTTAAGGGATTTAAACTCTCAATTGAAAATTTCCAGGGATCTTCAAGAGATATTTTGTATTGAAAAGCTCTCTTTTCAATATTATTTTTGTGGTTATTTTTCTTAACACAGCTTTTTTCTAATTTAATTAAATACGATTGAAAAGGCTCAAAATCCATGGAAAAAACCATTTGTTTTTTTTCTGAAGAATTTTCAAAATTTATTTCCTCTTCGGAATCTTGCGATGTCAAAGGCACCGAATAAATTTTATTTATCTCATCAGCATTGAAATTCAAGTGTACCTTGCAGATCTTCTTTTCATTAGTTGGGTTTATAATAAATAAAAAGTCATGTTCTGTGTTCTCAAAGTAAACACAGAGAATACCACGGTCATTAGAAGATTCATATGATACACTTACAGGCTTTTTACAAATCTTGTCAATTTTTGTTGCTAAATCTTCTATATTACCAATGAAGATACAACTGTTAAGAAATACTGTATTGTTCAATTTAGAATCTGTTGTATATGCCTTTGCGATGTCCATAGGATTTACTCCAAGAAAATTGCTAATATCTTTGGCAACATCAAAATCTTCGATGTTTTGGAATGGCAAACAGCCAATAAATACAACTTTGCATCCTTTCAATATTAGATCTTTTATCTTCATGTAAGCCTCTTTTTCTAAATTGGTCACAGGTGGAATGATCAATAATTCAAATTTTTCATTGTCATAATAGATTTTCTGATTCCTGCATTCCAAACTCCCCACTAATGACTGGTCAATCACATAGTAGTCTACATTTTCTTCTAAGAGAATTTGTTGAATTCTACAGAAATCCTTTGAAATCTTTTCTTTTACTTTTCTGTCGTTAAAACAAGTCCACTGGCTTGTAATTGGGTCTACTACAAGTACATCAACTTTTCTTTTGCAATTTTTAATCATTTTTATAATGTTTTCCACATACTCAGACATTGCTTTTTGATGTTTCCACCATGGCATCTGGAAAAAGGCTGAAGGTGGAGCATCATGCTTTTTAAGTCCATCTGCACTATAATAAAAGGCATGGGGGACAAACATATCTATTCCCTGCAGTATTAGCCAGTCAAAGATCCATTTCATATCTTGCATTGTCATGCTCCAGCCAATACTGTGAAAGCATTCACACAAAACCCTTTCCTTTTTATAAAAGTGAGCGGCAGATGATGCTATCTTTGGATTTGCTCTGTAGTTTTCAGATACAACCTGGGGAATGTCACCAGCCTTTTGATGTCCTGCGTCTATTCCAGGAATATCCATAAAGGCTAATTGTGAGCTTCTCAAAATTGGCTTTTCACCCACATACAAAAGATTGTTCTGGTGGCACCATTCAAGGATTTGTTTGTCGTAGCTTTCAATAAATGTATCCACAACAAGCTTCCAAAACTGATACTTAATTTTTGAACCGGCTGTATCAAATATATCTAAACAAATAATTTGGGGTAGTTTCTCAATAAGATTTTCTCCATATGTTTGCTCAAAAAGCTTAGGAAGCAGTTTTGACCAGGGAAGTTTTACGGAAACTGGAGCTGTTTCATCTGTAAAAATTCCTTTGATTGTTTTTCCAAATTCATGTCCTAAATGTTTTTTGTACTTTTCATGAGTTGTTTGAATAAACAATTTTACCGCATCTTTATTTAAAGGATCAATAAATGTTCCAAAGTATTTGAAGTTTTTCAATGGATATTGGTAAAACAAAAATATTTTCCACTCTCCTTTTGGTGCTTTCCATTTGAGAACTTTTGCATTATCTCCAACAAAGTATCTTTTTCTATTGTAAAATGTAAGTCCACTTTCTTGGTAAATGTGTTCTTTGTAGATTATACCGATATTATCAATCAAGTCTATGTATTCATTCCATATTATAGCATTATTTCTTACTTTATAAGCTCTTGCCAGTAAAACTTCGCTCATGGGAATTTCAATGCAAATCTCTTCATTACCTTTTGCATCGACAATCTTATAATCTAATATAAAAGCTTGATATTCAGGATGCTGAGCAATTACTTCACCAGCTGAAATTCCACTCGGATAAGGATATTCATCATAAAGCCACACTTCCATGTTATATTTTTTTGCACATTCAATTGCAACAGAAACCTTTTCAAACCACTCATGAGAAAGGTAGGGTATTTCAAGACCTTGACGTGGATGGATGAAGAACCCGCCAATTCCTTTTTCATGCATCTGAGCTATTTGCTCTGCTATTTCATCATTATTTATTTTTCCGTTCCAAAACCAGAATGGTTTTATTTTGAAGTTAATATTCATTTCTTTCACTCCCAAGTAGAGAAATTTGCATTAAATTTTATTTATTTTGTTTTTTGATTAATTATATTCTTAATTATACTCCACAAGTTAAATACAATCAACATAGAATTAAACAAAACAAAAACATTATGCTATAATATTTAAGAAGCCCAAATTATCTTAATTATTGAAGTGAATAAATACAAAGTGATAAAATAAACAATAAAGGAGCTTTAGAAAAGTTCAAACTGAGAGGAGTGGTTAAGATTCCAGCTACAATAAAAGATATAGCAAGGTATACAGGACTTTCAATAGCGACTATATCAAAGTATCTCAATGGTGGTAATGTGCTAGAAAAAAATAGGATTCTTATTGAAGAGGCAATAAAGGCGTTGGATTTTGAAGTGAATGAGATTGCAAGAGGACTTAGAACTAACAAGACAATGACAATTGGAGTTTTAATTCCTGTTTTTGAGGTTTTCTTTAATACAATTGTATCTTCGTTAGAAAATGTTTTGCTTGAAACCGGTTATAGTGTTGTCGTATGTGATTACAGAGATGATGAAAAGTTAGAAAAGGAAAGGTTAGATTTTCTTTATAAAAAAAGAGTTGATGCATTAGTGATTGTACCCACATATTTGAAAGGAAGCGATGTTAAAAAGATTATAAAAAGAGACATTCCAATTGTGGCGGTTGACAGGCCAATTGAAAACTTTGAGTGTGATACGATACTTGTGAATAACTTTGAAGTTTCGTATCAGGCAGTTGAGAAGTTGATTTTAATGGGGCACAGAAAAATTGGAATAATATGTGGTCCACAGAATATTTATACAGCTCAAGAGAGATTAAATGGCTACATGAAAGCGCATATTGATTATAAAATATCTGTAAATGAAGAATATATAAAATTTGGAGAATTTCATAATATGGAATCAGGCTACAAAAAGATGATTGAGTTACTTGAAATGGCTAATCCTCCTACAGCTGTTTTTATTACAAATTATGAGATGGCTCTTGGGGCAATTATTGCTGTAAATGAAAAAGATATAAAAGTTCCAGATGATCTGTCAGTAATAGGTTTTGACAATTTAGAGATGGCAAAGATAGTAAAACCCTCGTTATCGCTTGTTGTCCAACCGATGGAAGAAATAGGAGAAGTCGTAGCATCTTTATTGTTAAAGAGATTAAAAGGAGATAAAACTGATTTTCCTCTTCAGAAAAAGTTGAATGCACAAGTTTTGATAAAGAATTCAGTCAAAAAGATAACATAAGCAGTTTCTTTAGAGTATACTGATTTTAAAAATTAAAAGATTAGGATTGGCAGATAAATTTACATGTTATATTTTTTATGTTGATAAATTTAAAAGTTTTATTTTTATTTATTTAAAGTAAAACGTTTAGATATTTTTTATTCTCTCTTTATAAAAAAGTTAAAAAAGCAGCTGTAATATATTGAAATTAATAACCTTATAAACTGCAATATTTTTTAATAAAACAAGAGCTAAAGGAGAAGAACAAGCTGTTATATGGGCAAGAGCAGGTTAGATAGGATGTCAGCGATATCCAGTTCACTGGGGTGGTGATAGTAGCAGTACATGGGATGGCTTGGCAGCTACAATTCGAGGGGGGTTACATCTTGGTGTATCAGGGTTTGGTTTCTGGAGCCATGATGTTTCTGGATTTCATGGTCTTCCAGATTTTATGAATAATTGGCCTGATGACGATATTTATGTTCGCTGGACACAGGTAGGTGTATTCACTTCGCACATGAGATACCATGGGGCTTCCCCACGAGAACCTTATAATTATCCTAATGTATCCGATATTATAAGAGAATGGTGGAAATTACGATATGCGTTGATTCCATATTTTGTTAAGCAAGGTAAAAAAGTTACAAAGACAGGATATCCTTTCATAAGAGCGTTACTTATTCATCATCCTGATGATGAATATTGCTGGTATATTGACGATGAATTTTATTGTGGAGATGTTTTCTTGGTGGCTCCAATTATAAATTCTGCAGGAAGAAGAAACATTTATTTGCCCAAAGGAAATTGGGTAGATTTTTGGTCAGGAGAACTTATTGAAGGTCCAGTTATGCTGAAAGATGTTTATTATCCACTGGAAAGAATGCTTGTATATTGTGTTGCCGGCTCTAAGCTGGAAGTATACCCATACGTAGTACAACATACAGGTGAAATAGATTTTAATAAAACAGAGATAATTACCTTTGATCACACATATAAAGGTTTTTCTAAATCAATTCTTGGAAGGATAATAAAATTATAGAAGGCAATTTAAAGGAAAGTAACAAAAAATAAAACATGGAACGGGGGAAAATAAATGAAAGAACAAAAACAATCTTTAATACCTTTAAGAGCTTCTCTTCACAGTGATAGTGAATACTACAATAGGTTTAAATTAGACAGAAACTATATTGCATCTTTGAAAACCGAAAACTTGCTTCAGAATTTCTATTTAGAGTCTGGAATAATGAGTTGGAGTTTTCTACCACAGGATATTCATGGTGGATGGGAGTCACCCACATGTCAATTAAGGGGACATTTCTTAGGGCATTGGTTATCAGCGGCGGCAAGAATATACGCAAGTTTTGGAGATGAAGAGATAAAAGGAAAAGCAGATTATATTGTTGACGAGCTTGAAAGGTGTCAAAAAGAAAATGGGGGAGAATGGGTAGGTTCTATTCCTGAGAAATACTTTGAATGGATGGCAAGAGGAAAATGGGTATGGGCACCACACTATACAGTTCATAAGACTTTCATGGGACTTGTAGATATGTATAAATATACCTCAAATCAAAAAGCGCTGGAGATAGCAGATAGGTGGGCTAATTGGTTTTACAGATGGAGTGGACAATTTTCTCGGGAGAAGATGGATGACATTTTAGATTATGAAACTGGTGGTATGCTTGAGATATGGGCAGAGTTATATAACATAACAAAAGATAGTAAATATAAAGAATTAATGGAGAGGTACTATAGAGGTCGCTTATTCGACAGACTGTTAAATGGTGAAGATGTATTGACAGGTAGGCATGCAAATACTACAATCCCAGAAATACATGGAGCAGCGAGAGTATGGGAAGTTACAGGGGAAGAGAAGTTTAGAAAGATAGTTGAATCTTATTGGAGAGAAGCTGTAGAAGAGCGTGGATATTTTTGTACAGGTGGTCAGACGTTAGGGGAAGTATGGACACCAAAACACAGAATAAGAAATTACCTTGGTCCGACGAATCAAGAACATTGTGTGGTTTATAATATGATACGCTTGGCTGAGTTTTTATTTAGATGGACAGGGGATAAGAAATACAGCGACTATATTGAGAGAAATATTTATAATGGATTATTTGCACAGCAGAGACTTAAAGATGGGATGGTAACATATTTTCTACCGCTGATGCCAGGCAGCCAAAAGAGATGGGGAACACCGACAAATGATTTCTGGTGTTGTCATGGAACGTTAGTGCAAGCACATACTATTTACAATGACATAATTTATTACAAAACCCCAAATGGGGTAGTAATAAGTCAGTTTATACCTTCTTTTGTAACTTGGAAAGATGACAAAGGAAATGGCATTACAATAAAGCAATACTATGGAAGAAGACAGGAAAGTTTTGCTTATACAGCCGAAAAGGATGAAATATGTATAGAGGTTCAGTGCAAGGATCCTATAGAATTTGAGCTTGCAATAAGAAAACCGTGGTGGGCTAAGAAGATTGAAGTAGCAGTAAATGAAGACTTAAATTATGGAGTTGATGATTCTTCATATATTAAATTAACGCGAAGATGGAATAGCGATAAAATTAAGATTACCTTCTACAAAACGGTTGAAACCTGTCCAATGCCAGACGATCCCCAGCAAGTAGCTTTCATGGTAGGTCCTGTTGTGTTAGCAGGGTTGTGTGAAAGAAGAAGAAAGATTTATATTAATGGTAGGAAAATAGAAGAGGTAATTGTACCAATTAATGAGAGAGGTTTTGGACCAATCCAATATACAACTTATGCTCAAATTGAAGATATACTATTTTTACCGCTTTGTTATATAGATGATGAAAAATATACTGTATATTTTCTAATTGATTAAAACCAAAGTACAAAAAATCCAACGGAGGTATTTGTATGTATTCACAAAATCTAAAAATACTTTTTAATCACCCAGCAAACTGTTGGGAAGAAGCACTTCCAATAGGTAATGGAAGTTTGGGAGCGATGATTTATGGTGGTGTTGAATATGAAACAATCCAGTTAAATGAAGAAAGTATTTGGTCATGTGGTCCTCGGAGGAGAGAAAATCCTGATGCACTGAGGTACTTACAGGAGATACGAAAGAGCATTTTAGAAGGTAATATAAAAAGAGCTGAAGAACTTTCTGTTTTTGCTCTTTCTGGAACACCCCATAGCGAAGGAAACTATGAACCGCTAGGTTACCTTGATATATACTTTGAAGGGATTGAGAAAGATAAAATTGAGAATTATTGCAGGTATCTAGATATTTCTAATGCCATTTGTAAGGTTGAATTCAGTGTAGGTAAAGCAAGGTATGATAAGCTTTACTTTTCATCATTTCCGGATAAAGTAATTGTAATTAAGATAAGTTGCAGCGAAAAATGTGGAGTCACTTTAAGAGCAAAGTTTAGGCGTGAATTTCAGGAAGACATAGACAGATGTGGTAAAATAGGTAATGATAAAATATTTTTTGAGTGTACAGCTGGAAGTGGAAGAGGGGTTTCTTTTTCTGCTATGCTAAAGGCTGTATCAAAAGATGGGGATGTCTATACAATTGGTGACAATTTGTTTATAAAAAATGCAACTGAGGTTATGCTTTTAATTACCTCAACAACCAGCTACAAAGAAAAAGATTATTTTAACTGGTGTTTGAAAACATTAGAACAAGTATCTAAACATGATTTTGAAGAACTTTATAAGAGACATACAGAAGATTATAAATCATTGTTTGACAGAGTTGAGTTTTATATCGATACAGCAAATACTAACGACCGTATTGGATTGACAACTCCAGAGAGAATTAACTTATTAAAAAAAGGATATAGAGATGAAGAATTAATAGTACTACTTTTTCAATTTGGGAGATATTTGCTAATATCAAGTAGTCGTCCGGGGTGTTTGCCACCAAATTTGCAGGGAATTTGGAACAAAGAAATGAAGCCACCTTGGGGCAGTAAATATACCATAAATATTAATCTACAGATGAATTACTGGCCAGCTGAAATATGTAATTTATCTGAATGCCATTTGCCCTTGTTTACACTGCTTGAGAGAATGTATGAAAATGGGAAAATTACTGCTCAGAAGATGTACAATTGCCGAGGATTCTGTGCACATCATAACACAGATATTTGGGGAGATACTGCACCGCAGGATATATACATTCCCGCAACATATTGGCCAATGGGAGCTGCATGGCTTTGTCTTCATATATGGGAACATTATGAATATACAGGAGATTTAGATTTTCTAAAAAAATACTACTATTTAATGAGGGAAGCAGCGCTATTTTTGTTAGATTATCTCATTGAAGATAAAAACGGCTACCTTGTAACATGTCCATCCTGTTCACCGGAGAATAGCTATAAACTGAATGGTAATGTTTATAGTCTAACATATATGCCAACAATAGACATTCAAATAATTAGTGTACTCTTTGAGAAAGTTAAAAAAGCTAATGATATTTTAAAATTAAATGATGAGATTATTGAAAAAATAGATTATGCGCTTGAAAAACTTCCACCGATTAAGATTGGGAAATATGGGCAGATTCAGGAGTGGATAGAAGATTATGAAGAAGCAGAACCAGGGCACAGGCATATTTCTCATTTATTTGGGCTTTATCCTGAAAACCAGATAACTTTTGAAAAAACACCGCAGCTTTTCGAAGCTGCAAAGAAAACGTTGCAAAGAAGACTTGAACATGGTTCTGGACATACTGGTTGGAGCAGGGCTTGGGTTATATGTATTTTGGCAAGACTTAAAGAAGGGGATAAAGCCTATAAAAATATCTTAGAACTTTTAAAAAGATCAACTTTGCCTAATTTACTTGACAACCATCCGCCATTTCAAATTGATGGAAACTTTGGTGCAACTGCTGGTATAGCAGAGATGCTTATGCAGTCATATGACGATACCATTGAACTTTTGCCTGCACTTCCAAGTGATTGGAAAAGCGGATATATAAAAGGTTTAAAAGCACGTGGTGGGCACACGGTTGATATTTATTGGGAGAATGGTATTTTTAAAAAAGCAAAAGTTATTCTGGGATTTAAAGAAAGTGTTATTTTAAAGTATAAAAAAAGTTGTATTGAAATCAGAGGCTGTGAAGGAGAAGAAAAAATAATATTTTATGATAATTTTCTTATTATATGATATTTTGATAAAATTTTAAAAGTATATGGGTATAAACAACCATATAAATTTGAAACACAACTAAGTTATCAAATAGTTTAGTGAGGTGAAAATAATGGCAAGACTTTTTACTGTTGGTGAAGATAAGTTAATAAGTAAATATGACAGAGAAATTCTGTGGATTGAGGCATGGGGTAAAAATGGCTTGCGAGTTCGTGCGACTTTAGAAGGGAATATGCCAGAAAATGACTGGGCTTTATTACCCAAAGCTAAGAATAACAATAGTAACGTGGGAATAGAGATTGACGGAAATAGAGCAGCAATAAGAAATGGTAACATATATGCAGTAATAGAACAAACTGGTGATATTACGTTTTATAACAATGAAAATAGGATTATATTAAAAGAATATACATCAAGATTTGCAGCAGGCTTGCGTAAAAGAGGTCGTGAGTTTCAGCCAATTCCAGGAGGTAGCTATAGATTAACTGTTCGCTTTGAATCAGAACCTAACGAAAAGCTTTATGGAATGGGGCAATATCAACAGCCATACTTGAATTTAAAGGGATGTGCTTTAGAACTTGCACATAGAAACACCCAATCAAGCGTTCCTTTTTTGGTTTCAAACATTGGATATGGTTTTTTGTGGAACAATCCGGCAATTGGAAGGGTTGTATTTGGTAAAAATATAACTGAATGGGAAGCATTTGTAACTAAAACTATGGATTATTGGATAACAGCAGGTAATAATCCAGCTGAAATTTTAGAACAATATATGCAAGTTACAGGCACACCTCCAATGATGCCTGACTATGCAATGGGATTTTGGCAAAGTAAATTGAGGTATAGAAATACTCAAGAATTAATGGATGTAGCGTATGAATATAAAAGACGTAATCTTCCTCTTGATGTAATTGTGATTGATTTTTTCCATTGGCCACATCAGGGAGACTGGAAATTTGATGAAGATTACTGGCCTAATCCAGAGAAAATGGTAGAAGAGCTAAGAAAAATGGGTATTGAAGTAATGGTATCTATATGGCCGACTGTTGAGAAAGAAAGTGAAAATTACGAAGAGATGTTTTCGAAGGGATTACTTATGAGTACCGACCGGGGACCACGTGTGACAATGCAGTTTATAAATGACACTCTTTTTGTTGATATGACTAATCCCGAAGCACGTGAATTTATGTGGGGAAAAGTCAAAGAAAATTATTTTTCAAAAGGCATTAAAATGTACTGGCTTGATGAAGCCGAGCCAGAGTTCCATAAATATGAATTTGATAATTATCGATATTACTTGGGAACATGTTTAGAAATAGGAAATATTTATCCTCTACTGTATGCAAAAACTTTTTATGATGGATTGAAAAAGGAAGGTATAGAAAACATAATTAACTTAATTCGTTGTGCTTGGGCTGGAGCACAGCGCTATGGAGTAGTTGTGTGGTCGGGGGATATTGCATCTACTTTTGAATCATTGAGAAATCAAGTTGCATGTGGCTTAAATATGGCAATGGCGGGAATACCCTGGTGGACAAGTGACATAGGAGGTTTCTATGGCGGTAATCCAGAGGATCCTTCTTTTAGAGAATTGATAATCAGATGGTTTCAATTTGGAGCATTTTGTCCTGTATTTAGACTGCATGGTGACAGAAAACCTTATACTCCACCAACAAGTAATAAAGGTGGGGGAAAATGGGTACTGGTGGACCAAATGAAGTATGGAGCTATGGTGAAGAAGCTTATGAGATTTTTAAAAAGTATCTTTATATTCGTGAAAAGCTCAAGCCATATATAAAAAGGCAGATGTTACTTGCACATGAAAAAGGGACACCGATTATGCGACCATTATTTTATGATTTCCCCTTTGATACAAGATCATGGGAAATAGAAGATGAATTTATGTTCGGACCTGATATATTAGTAGCTCCTGTATTATATGAAGGTGTGAGAGAAAGGACTGTTTATCTGCCTGAAGGAGCTAAATGGTATGAATGGGAAACAGGAAAAGTATATGAAGGTGGAAAAGAAATTATTTGCCAAGCTCCATTGAATACGATACCAGTTTTTATAAAAAATCAGGTAGAACTTTGGTAAACTTAAAAAAGAATATTGGGGCTGTCTGAAAATAAATCGAGGATTCTTCTACAATAAGCAGATAGCACTAAAAAAGGTTAAAAGTTGTAAACAAAAGAACCATCCAACTATCTTTTGGACAGCCCCCCATGTATCTTAATAAATTAATTTTTTACCCTAATGGGATATAGTTCAATATTTAAACACAAGACGCGAAAAATTATACAATCCAAACTTAGTGATTGAAGAGTCATGTGCTGCTCCTTCCACTGAAACCCAGAAATGATTTATACCTTTTGATAAAAGTTCTTGATGCAATGCTTCAACTCGGCTGTACAAAAAGTCGTTTGTTCCACATGTAATGTATAAAAGCTTTAACTTTGAATTATAATAGCTAACATCTTTAACCAATTTTGGTGAATATGCAGGAGCTATTGCACCTACATATGCGAAGTAGTTGCTGAAGTAGTCTAAACCAATAGTAAGAGCTTGACCACCGCCCATTGAAAATCCAATAATTGCTCTATGCTCTCTTTCTTTATATACCGAAAAGTTTTTTTCAATGGCTGGGATCAAATAGTTAATCAAATCGTGATGAAAATTGTAAAATGCATTTATATTATCTTCACTAAATACGCTTTCGTAAGTTTTTGGTCTTGAGTCATCAGCTCTGGCACGGCAATTTGGAAATATTACTATCATATTCATAAGTTGTCCTGAAGCATATAAGTTGTCAAGAATATTTTCTGGATTTGATGATTCTAACCATTCTCTCTCGTCACCGCCTATTCCATGCAACACATACATTGTATTAAATTTCATATTACTTGTGTAGTTTGGTGGTAACCATACAAGGGCTTTCCTTGTTGTCTTTGTGTATCCTGAATAATAAGTAAATTCTTTTATTGTTCCATGTTTGATGGAAGTTTTATATGAATCAAACTCATTAGGAGGATTCCAATTAACCTTAGCATTATAGTCTACTACTGGTTGAAGTTTAAAGAGTTGATTTTTGCTGCTACTCTGTTTCTTTTGAATACATAAACTTGTGTTTTTATTATCTGAAGAACTTATTTCTAAAACTAATCCACTGTACTTGTTCTTTATAATGAAATAATTTTCTTTAACTTCTTCAATTGCCCACTTTTGCGTATCTGAACCGTTAAATTTTCTGATGCAAATTTCTATATCATCGTTTTTAGACTTTTTATAGACATCAAGTACCATTTCATTTAGAATGTTTTGTATTTTATAACATCCTTTTTCAACAGAAATAAACCTCCATTTCTGATTAATATTACCTATATAATCACTTTGAATTACAGGTGCACCTTCTTTTGAACTTGTAGGCTGAAGGCATTTATTAGTGTTAAATGAGTAGATAACATATGCGGTTAAAATATTATTTTGAGCTAGTAAAACTTTTGGAGATGTTTTTGTATTTGCAGTGGCTAAAATAAAATTGTGAGATATTAATAAGCTGAATACAGTTAAGATAAGGATTGACCTAAAAAATTTTTTAACCATCACTATTTACCTCCTCGCTAATTACTTTATTAATTTTCAAATGAGTAAAATATTTTTATGAAACCTATTAATCTAATTTTGGAAAATTCCCACAACTTTCTCGAAAGATAAAATATGAATCTTCAATAAGACTGATAGGTTCACTGGAGATTCCTGTTATCATTTCGGTAATTAAATTTAAAGATTTGTATACCATTCTTTCAATTGAATAATCAATTACTGTTAATTTAGGATTTAATAGTTCACATGTTAAAAGATCACTGCATCCTACAATTTCAACATCGTCTGGGATAGAATATCCATTTTCTTTCAAAACAGAATAAACTCCATATGCCATAGTAGAGGAAAGAATGAAAATTGCTGTTGGCAAATCGCCATTACTTAGCATTTTTTTCATACAATTTCTTCCTGCTTCTGTGTCGACTTCATCATCAGTTATTATGTGGTTGTCTGAGATTGATAAATTGAGTTTTGTGCATGTATCAAGGAAACCTACTCTTCTCATACTAAAATTCCTGTTAAGATAAGAAGGTCCAATTAATCCAACACTTTTATGACCTCTTGCAGCAAACAGTTTAGCCACTTTTTCACCCAAACTATATTCGTCAACGTAAATACAGCTATATTTAGAGCTCTGTCTGTTAAACATTACAATTGGCATAACGGTATTTAGATTTTCCAAAAATTCAATGTCACTGTCAGTAGTTCCGACTACTATTACTCCATTGAATAGGTTTTCAACAAAAAGTTCTTTTAATTGTGCCAAATTTGATGGATAATAAGGTTTGAACACTGTTTCTATATTCATTTTTTTATTTAATATACAGTTCTGAAGACCATTGAAAAAACGCACTAATAAATCAGATAAATAAGTAGCTGGCCATAAAATTCCTATTAGCAGAGGAGATGAGCTTTGGTTAGATTTTTTTAGTCTTCTTGCAAAGACATTAGGTTGGTAGCCTAATTTTTTTGCTTCTTCTAATATTTTTTCTTGTGTCTCTTTAGAAATTCGCATTTCATCTCCCCGACCATTTAAGACAATTGATACTGTTATTGGTGAAACATTTGTTCTTTCGGCTATTAGTTTTATTGTACCTTTTTTCTTGCTGCTCATAAGATGTGTCCTCCATCGACTGACTGTTATAATACTATAAATATAATTTCGAAATATGAAGTATCATAAAAAAATGTGTGCGATATTATTTAAACTAAATCGATACAGCTAAATTATAATAATAATTTTCAAACGTGTCAAATATTTTATTTTATGACGTATAAATTTTATCAAAGGCTTAAGGTAAGTAGTCAAAAATTTAAATAAAAATTGACGCTTTATTGCTGTAACGTTACAATAGTAATCAAGAAAAATGTTTGTTTATAATTGATGTAAAAATTTTCTATAAGTACCTTTTTAATATAGATGACATTATTAAAAAATTAGGATTCAGATTCATTTATAAACTGATAAACAAATAATAACCATTAATAGGAGGTATTCATATGTTAAGACGGGTAATTACAGAAAATGGAATAGTAGAAGGGCTTCCAGCTTCTGACCCAAGGATAACGGTGTTCAAAGGAATTCCTTTTGCAGCACCTCCTGTTGGCAACTTGAGATGGAAGCCACCTCAGCCATGCAAGAATTGGGAAGGTGTTTACAAAGCTTATACTTTTGCACCCATTTCAATTCAAACTACCCCAGGATTAGACCCTGATAATATTTACACGAAAGAATGGCATGTTGATCCTAATGTGCCCATGAGTGAAGATTGTTTATATTTAAATGTATGGACTCCAGCAAGACATCCTGAGGAAAAATTACCAGTGATGATTTGGTTTTTCGGTGGAGGATTGCAAGTTGGTTATACTTCAGAGATGGAATTTGATGGTGAACGTATAGCTAGAAGAGGAATTGTGTTTGTAAGTGTAAATTATCGATTAAATGTGTTTGGCTTTTTTGCGCATCCTGAGATTTCAGAAGAGAACAAGGATGGCCCCAAAGCCAATTTTGGATTATTAGATCAACTGGCAGGAATTGAATGGGTAAGACGAAATATTGCAGCTTTTGGAGGTGATCCAAACAATATTACTATATTTGGGCAATCTGCGGGAGGAGGCTGTGTAACTGCCCATGTTACATCACCTATTAGCAAAGGGTTATTCCAAAAAGCTATTATACAAAGTGGAGGTGGTTTTGCACCGCGTTTTAACCAAGGATATCCTTCATTAAGTGAAGCTGAGAAGATGGGAGAAGAATTTTTCAAGTTTTTAGGGGTTAAGAACTTAGATGAAGCAAGAAATTTAGATGCAAGAGTAATTTTTGAGAAATCTGAAGAATTTGGTTATAGATGGGGATTTGTAAAAGATGGAGTGTATATAGTTGATGATCCTGTAAAGCTCATAATGAAAGGGAATTGGCATAAGATACCTTTGATAATGGGCCATACTGCAAATGAGTTTATAGAGAAACCAAATGTTGACACAATAGAAGAATTCAAAGAGTATGCATATAAAAAATTTGGTGAAGATGCCGAAGAATATATTAAACTGTGTACTGAAGGAACGAATGATATTGCTCAGATAAAGGAAAAAGGAAAAATAAATATGTTTGAGATTGGGAATTTAATGTGGTGTGAACATAATGCAAAAACTAAGGATGCAACAATTTATTGTTACTGTTTTGAGCCAGAGATTCCAGGTGATGACGCAGGAGCGTTTCATTCATCTGAACTATGGTTTGTTTTTGAGACATTGGCAAAGTGTTGGAGACCATTTGTTGGGAAACATTATGATTTAGCAAGGCAGATGTGTAATTATTGGACCAATTTTGCTAAAAAAGGAGATCCCAATGGATTAGATGCAGATGGTACTCCCATGCCAGAATGGCGACCTTATACTAAAGAGGAACCATTTATAATGTTATTTGGTGACAAACCTTGTAAAGATCCTAATAGACCAACTAAACTAATGAAGTTTATGGTAAATCATCTTTTTAAAAAATTGAATATAGAGTAATTTGTAAACCATAAAAATTTTATATAAATGCAAAGGGGTGTTAGTAATATGGCGAAATTTGATGATTTGTCAAGATTGTTAAACAGTTTTGTTGAAAGTGGATTACCGGGTTGTGCATGTGCTGTAGCAAAAGATGGAGAGATATTATGGGAAGGATATTTTGGTTATGCAGATATGGAAAGAAAAATACCTATGAACGAAGGCAGTGTTTTTAGATTGGCATCAATGACCAAAGTCATAGTTTGTACAGCTGCTTTAATACTTTACGAAAGGGGTAAGTTTTTGTTAAGTGACCCAGTTTATGAGTATATTCCTGAATACAAAGAAACATATGTGTATGTTAAGGATAATAATGGAGATTTAAAGATAGAAAAAGCCAAAAATCCAGTACTTGTAAAACATGCTTTTACTATGACAGTAGGTTTACCGTATCCTTTCAGAGAATCTCCTACAGCTATTGAAATGAGAAAAGTGAGAGAAGAGTTGACCAAGAAGTATGGCAAATATGACATAGTTACTGAGGCAAAAGCTATGGCGTCAGTACCTCAGGAGTTTGAACCGGGTACTAGATGGTTATATGGATATGGACATGATATAGTTGCAGCTCTTATCCAAGTTATATCTGGGAAAAAGGTGAGCGAATTTCTAAAAGAAGAGATTTTTGAACCGTTAGGTATGAATGATACTGCGTACCGCTATTTTGGTGATATAGAAGAAAGAATGGTTGCATGTTACAGAAAAAAAGAGGATGGAACATTTGAAAGGACAAAAGGGTTATTAGATGAATATCATGAACGAGATGCAGTGTATGAATCAGGAGGAGGGGGACTCTTTTCAACTGTCAGAGATTATATCAAATTTTCGCAAATGTTAGCTAATGGAGGAGTTTATAAAGGTAAGAGGATAATTGGGAGAAAAACTATAGATTTAATGAGGACCAATCAATTAAATAGTACTCAGTTATTAGATTTTAACAAGAATAACATTTACTTGTCTGGATACGGATATGGATTAGGTGTGAGGACGCTGATGAGTATTAACGAGAGCAATTTCAACAGTTCAATTGGAGAATTTGGATGGACTGGTGCTTTGGGAACTTATGTTTCAATTGACCCGAGTGAAGGTTTTTCCTTGGTATACATGCATCAAATGATACCGAATATGGAGGAATACTATCATTTAAGAGTAAGGTCTGTTGCTTATGGTTGTTTGTAAATAATTTTTAAAAGATCTCGAGAGTAAAAATAATAGAAGGGAGGTGTCTTTTATGGGAACGATGAAGGCTATTGTATTAGAAAAACCAAAAGTTTTAAAAATGGAAATAAGGGATAGACCTGTGATTGCGGATGACGAAGTATTAGTTGCTGTCAAATGTGTAGGGATTTGTGGTTCTGATGTTCATTATTATGAACATGGGAAAATAGGTAGATATGTTGTAGAAAAACCATTGATTTTAGGTCATGAGGCAAGCGGAGAAGTTGTCAGCGTAGGGAAAAATGTAAAAAAATTTAATGTTGGAGATAAAATAGTCATCGAACCTGGGGTAACTTGTGGGAAATGTGAATATTGTAAGAGTGGGCGATATAATCTATGTCCTGATGTTAAGTTTTTGGCTACACCGCCTGTTGATGGAGCACTGTGTGAATATGTAGCTGTAAGAGAGGATTATTTGTTTAAGGTTCCCAATGATGTTGATTATGACATAGCAACTTTGGTTGAACCACTGTCAGTAGGTATTCATGGTGCTATGCGGGGAAACGTAAAAGTTGGGGACAAAGTATTGATTTTAGGATTAGGTCCTGTAGGTTTGTTGACCATTTTAGCAGTAAAAGCATTTGGAGCAAGTCAAGTAATAGCAGTAGATGTTCAACCTTTGAGGTTGGAGGCAGCAAAGGAATTAGGAGCAACTCATGTCATAAATGCAAAAGAGAACAATTATAAGCAATTAATACTTGAAGCAACTGGAAATACTGGTCCAGATATAACTTTTGAAACTGCAGGTTCTAAAGAGACAAATAAAACAGCCTTTGAAATAACAAAACGCGGCGGTAGAATAGTCCTTATTGGTTTATTGGCAGAAAGTGAGGTTCCAGTAAATATAAATTCTGTTGTAGATAACGAGTATAACGTTTATGGTGTTTTTAGATATGCAAATACTTATAACAAAGCTATTGAAGTTTTGTCATGCAATTTAGAAAAAGTTAAAAAACTAGTAACTCATAGGTTTAAATTGGATGAGGCTGCACAAGCTTTTGAATTTGTAAGAGAAAATAAAGATAAATGTATAAAAGCGGTGATTGTCATATAATTTCCTTGACTTTGTCAATTTAAATTAAGAATTTTGTGAGGACTGGAACTGACAATAGATGGGTGTATTTTTGTCACTACATCATTTGTTAATACCAATAAACTCTAATCTTTTCTTCATATGTAGAAAGTTTTTGATATTTTTATTTTCATAACATTTGATATTTTTCCAGTTCCTCACTTAAGTTTTTACTTTGCCAAATATTTTTGATTTTTTATCTATTTCAAAAAATTATCAAGTTTATTGCCTCCTTTATCCTTGTCACTATTTATTTCTTTTATTCTTTTTCTTTAGCTTGTATTCCAGTATCCTACACAAGAGGTTAAAAATTGAGTCCGCTGTATAATTAGTAAAATAATCATCAAAAGGTGTTCACGTTTGTCAAGAAAATGAGATTTTTGAGACTACTAAAAAATATTGCTATTAAACAAGTACTAAAATATATATTGTTACAAGGATAGAAATTCGATTCACTATATTGACAAATTGTGAAAAATAGTATATACTAAGTTCAAAAATAGTGTTGATATATATTTTTTTTGTAAAATAAAAGCTAAACGTTTCATAATATTATTTCTCACTTATATATAGTAGTTTTTTTATCTTCAGAATTGCAGAAAAGGAGTAAAATTAAAAATGGCGAATGGAAGATTAAATGTTTTTGTAGGTGAAAAAAGATTTGTTGAAGATTACCCCCAAGGTGGGTATAAGACCAACTATAGATGGAAGATATGGTGGAGTAAGAGAGTCTTTAGAAGAGCAGACATGGAGATTAGCAAAATCGGTAGCAGAATTTATTGAAAAGAATGTTTATTTGCCGAATGGCGAGAGGGTAAAGTGTGTACTCCCTCCTCGGTGTATTGGTGGTGTTGTTGAGGCAAGAATGGCAGATGAACTTTTCAAAAAAGAGGGAGTTGGCCTTTCTATAACAGTCACGCCTTGCTGGTGTTATGGTTCTGAAACAATGGATATGACACTGGATATTCCTAAAGCTGTATGGGGATTTAATGGCACAGAAAGACTGGGTGCTGTATATCTTGCTGCAGTGTCGGCTGCTCACAACCAAAAAGGACTTCCTGTCTTTAAAATCTATGGCAAGGATGTTCAAGACAAAGATGATTTTTCGATTCCTCAAGATGTTCAAGAAAAGATTTTAAAGTTTGTAAAAAGTGCTTTAGCAGTTTCTATAATGAAAAATAAGTGCTATCTTTCAATTGGAAGCGTATCGATGGGAATTGCAGGTTCTATTGTTGACCCTGACTTTTTTGAGGATTATCTTGGGATGAGAGTTGAGTATGTTGACATGTCAGAGATAATAAGGCGGATAGAAGAAAAGATATACGACCAAGAAGAATTTGAAAAGGCAATACAGTGGGTGAGGAATAATTGTAAGGAAGGAGAAGACCCCAATCCACCAGAGAAAAGAGTTGACAGAAAAAAGAAGGATGAGGTATGGGAATTTGTTTTCAAGATGGCCATGATAACAAGAGATTTAATGATTGGTAACAAAAAGCTTGAAGCATTAGGTTATCCCGAAGAAGCACTTGGACATAATGCAATTTTAGCAGGATTTCAAGGACAGCGGCATTGGACAGATCATTTTCCAAATGGAGATTTCATGGAGACGATTCTCAACTCCTCTTTTGACTGGAATGGATTAAGACAGCCCTACATAATTGCTACTGAAATGACAGTTTAAACGGTGTATGTATGTTATTTAGGCATCTGCTTACAAATACAGCTCAGATTTTTGCAGATGTTCGAACATATTGGAGCGAAGGTGCTATTTATAGAGTAACTGGATGGAAACCAGAAGGATTTGCTCAAAATGGGGTTATTCATCTTATAAATTCAGGTTCAGCAGCTCTTGATGGAACAGGACAGCAAGAGATTGACGGCAAGCCTGCTATAAAGCCATTCTGGGAAATCACTCAAGAGGAAGTTAGAAAGTGTTTAGAAGCAACAAGGTTCTGCTATGCTAATCTGGACTATTTTAGAGGTGGAGGATTTTCCACAAAGTTTGTGACAAGAGGTGGTATGCCTGTTACAATCTCAAGATTAAATATTGTTAAAGGGTTGGGACCTGTTCTTCAGATTGCAGAAGGCTGGACAGTAGAACTTCCTCCAAATGTTCATGAAATACTTGACAGAAGGACAGAACCGACATGGCCAACCACATGGTTTGTACCAAAACTAACTGGCAAGGGACTGTTTAAGAGCGTATACTCTGTGATGGAAAACTGGGGAGCAAATCACTGTGAGATAATGTATGGACATGTAGGTGATTTGTTTATCACATTGGCATCTATGTTAAGGATTCCAGTGTGCATGCACAATGTAGAAGAAGAGAGGATCTTCAGGCCAAGCGCTTGGAGTGCCTTCGGAACAGAAGACTTAGAAGGTGCTGATTTTAGGGCTTGTAAGAATTTTGGGCCACTTTATAAGAAATAATTTGTACACAAGGAGGTCTTTTATACATGGAGGAGTATTTAAAAACCATCCAACAAGGTCCATTCTCACCAACATGGGAATCTTTACGACAATTCAAATGCCCTCAATGGTTTTTAGATGCTAAGTTTGGTATTTGGGCGCACTGGGGGCCTCAATCGGTTCCTATGTATGGTGACTGGTATGCACGCAATATTTATAGAGAAGGAGAGCCACAGTATTACTACCATTGGCGGAAGTATGGTCACCCTTCAAAAGTAGGTTACAAAGACATTGTTCAGATGTGGAAGGCCGAAAAGTTTAACCCAGAGGAATTAATTGACCTGTATATCAAAGCAGGGGCAAAATATTTTGTCGCTCAGGCTGTTCACCATGATAACTTTGATAACTGGAATTCTCGATACCATAGGTGGAATGCAGTAAATATGGGCCCAAAGAAAGATATTGTTGGAATGTGGTGCAAAGCTGCAAGAGAAAGAGGACTTCCGTTTGGTGTATCAGAACATTTAGCAGCAAGCTTTTCATGGTTTGCACCAAGTAAAGGACATGACACAAAAGGACCATATAAAGGTATCCCATATGATGGAAATGATCCGGCCTATGAGGATTTTTATCATCCAAATAGGGACGAGTACGAGTTGGAAAAACAGCAAGGGAAGATTGTCAATTGGTACTCACCAAATCCACAGTGGCATATGAAATGGTTTTTAAGAATCAAAGATTTGATTGACCAGTATGAACCAGACTTTTTATATTCAGACGGCGGTGTTCCTTTTGGTGAAATTGGGCTGAGTATAGTTGCGCATCTTTACAATACCAGTGCCAAAAATCACGGTGGTATAAATCAATCAGTATACACTCAAAAAGATACAAATCCAGAAGTCTATAAAATTGGTGTTTTGGACATTGAACGCGGAGCAGCCGAAGATATTCTACCTCATCCATGGCAGACCGATACATGTTTAGGTGGCTGGTTTTATGATGTAAGGGCTGTATATAAAACCCCGCAGCAGGTAATTGAAATGCTTGTTGATATTGTCAGCAAAGGTGGAAATCTTCTTTTGAATATTCCACAAAAACCAGATGGCACGCTGGATGATGAGTGTCTCTATATTCTTGATGAGATTGCAAAATGGATAAAAGTAAATGGTGAAGGTATTTATGCTACACGTCCATGGATAAAATATGGAGAAGGTCCGACAAAAGGGCAAGGTGGAGCTTTTCAGGAAAAGAAATTGGAATGGACAGAAGAAGATTTTAGGTTTACCCAAAAAGATGGCAAAATTTACGCTTTCCAGATGAAGTATCCAGGGGATCACAAGGCAATCATCAAAAGTTTGGGACTATCAAGTGGTATTTTTGTAAAAAAGATAAAACTTTTAGGATTTGAAAATGAGCTTGAATTTGAACAGTTGGAAAATGCTTTGGTTATCAAATTGCCAGAAAAGTGCTATAGCACAGGATACCCACATTGTTTTTGCATAGAGTAAAACTTTTTTCAGGGCTATTCCGAAAGGAAGAAGGAATAGCCCTGATGATTTTATCTACTTTTTAAAGCTTTTTTGTTCTTAAAATCAAATTTACAATGCTCTTTGTAGTTTCTTTCAAAAGCCGTGGAGCTTCCTTTAGGCATCTGTCAAGTGATGAAGCCATATCTACTATGGAGAAAATTGAGGTTATACCTTCTTTTGTGTACTCTTCAAAAGGACAATCAATTGACCCTGAAACAACAATTACCATTTTGCCAAACTTTGCCCCGAGTCTTGCAATTCCAATTGTAGATTTTCCAGACAAGCTTTGCCTGTCAAATCTTCCTTCTCCAGTGATTATAATATCTGCCCATTTGACGTGTTCTTCAGCCCTCGAAGCGCTTAATATATAGTCTATTCCTGATACATACTGAGCGTTCAAAAAAGCCAAAAGTGCAAATCCCAAACCTCCTGCGGCACCTGCTCCGCTTGATAGTGATAAATCTTTTCCAAGATACTCTTGAGCGACATTTGCAAAATTTCTAAGTCCCATATCAAGAAGCTTTACAGCATTTTCATCTGCACCTTTTTGTGGTGCAAACACATATGCTGCACCGTTTTCTCCGTATAATGGATTTGTAACATCACACAAAACTGTGAATTTAACTTTGCGAACATCATTCAAAAATTCTGAATCATTTATCTTTTTTATTTTCATCAGGTTTTCTCCGATTGGTTTCAGTTCATTTCCATTCTCGTCCAAAAATTTCATTCCAAGTGCAGAAAGCATTCCTGTACCTGCATCATTTGTTGCAGAGCCGCCAATACCAATGATGATTTCTTTAACTCCCTTTGAAATTGCATATTTGATGAGCTCGCCAACACCATATGTTGTTGTGTAAAGAGGATTTCTTTCTTCCTCTTTTAAAAGGAGAAGACCTGAACATTCTGCCATTTCAATGATTGCTTTACCTTCAAAAAATCCTATTCTGCTTTTGTTCTTCCTAAAAAGAGGGTCATTTACCTCAAGCTCTTCTATTTTGGCACCAAAAATTTTAGATAGAGCTGTTAAGGTTCCTTCTCCACCGTCAGCAAGCGGTAGCTGAAAAACTTCTGCACCTTTGTCAACCTCAACAATAGCTTCTTTTATTATCTCAGATGCGACTAAAGCGTCAAACGATCCTTTATATTTATCCGGTGCAACTAAATATTTCAAATAAGATTTCCTCCTTTCTTATCAATGCAGAGTTTACATTTATATTTTACCAAAATTTTTATCAGATGCTTTGTGTTTTTAGCGTAAAAATCCTTGCCCAAGCAATTGACATTGACAATATAATGTATTAGAATATTTAATGTTTTAAAATGAGGCCCCGAGTATTTGTTGATTGTATAGATTTAATATGGTGACCACAAAAATTTCAAAAGGAGTGAAGAAGAAAGCGATGAAGACATACCTTGCAAAGCCAAATGAAGTTCCAAAGAAATGGTATGTGATAGATGCAACAGGAAAGCCGCTTGGAAGACTTGCAGCTAAAATTGCTGTGATTTTGAGAGGAAAACACAAACCCCAGTTTACACCTAATGTTGACACAGGTGACTATGTGATTGTTATAAACGCTGAAAAGGTTGTTTTAACGGGGAAAAAGCTTGACAAGGACGGATACAGATATCATACAAAGTATCCAGGTGGACTCAAGTTCATACCATATCGAAGACTTCTTGAAAAGCATCCGGAGAAGGCAATTGAGATTGCGGTGCGCGGAATGCTTCCTAAAAATAGGCTGAGAGATAGGTTCATGAGAAAGCTCAAAGTTTACAGAGGACCAAATCATCCACATGCAGCACAGAAGCCTGAAGTGCTGGAAATATAGTTTTAGTTAAGGGAGGATATGAAAGTGGCACAGGTAAAATACTATGCAACTGGTAGAAGAAAAACTTCTGTTGCTAAGGTTTGGCTCTCACCTGGGAGTGGAAAGATTATTGTGAATGACAAGAACATGGAAGAGTATTTTCCTCTTGAGACATTGAGAATTATTGTAAAGCAGCCATTGACACTTACCGAAACTCTTGGTAAGTATGATGTGATAGCAAAGGTTCAAGGAGGCGGTCTTTCTGGGCAAGCAGGTGCGGTAAGACATGGTATTGCAAGAGCACTTGTACTTGCTGATCCAACTTTAAGACCGGCGTTGAAAAAAGCTGGATTTCTTACAAGAGACCCGCGTATGGTGGAGAGAAAGAAATACGGTCTCAAGAAAGCAAGAAGAGCACCCCAGTTCTCGAAAAGATAAAAGAATTTTTGCAGCTCCTTTTTTCAAGGAGCTTTTATTTTTGCAATTTAGGAGTTTTTCTCTTTCACCTATTGACAATTTATACTCAAAAGAATATAATAAAATTGTAATTGCCAATGGGGGCATACCAAAAAAGGTATGTCCCCATTTTGCATTTTAGGTGGATATAGACTTTCAAAATAAAATTTGGGGGTGTTTTGGATGAACTATGCAGACATTGTATGGGTTTTAATTTCAACTGCTTTAGTTATGCTGATGACACCAGCAGTAGGTCTTTTTTATGGTGGCATGGTCAGAAGAAAAAACCTTCTTTCCACAATTACTATGTCAGCACTGACTCTGGGACTTATCAGCATTGAATGGGTTTTGATCGGTTATAGCATGGCTTTTGGACCTGACAGGTTTGGATTGATTGGTAGCTTTGAGTGGGCAGGGTTAAAAAATGTTGGATATAAACCCAATCCGGACTATGCAGCCACAATCCCACACCTTTTGTTTATGGCATTTCAGATGATGTTTGCAGTAATTACTCCTGCACTTATTGTAGGTGCTTATGTTGAGAGAATAAAGTTTAGCAGTTATATACTTTTTACATTACTGTGGTCAATATTTGTTTACAATCCAGTTGCGCACTGGGTGTGGGCAAAAGGTGGATGGCTCAAAAACTTGGGTGCTTTAGACTTTGCAGGAGGGACAGTTGTCCATATCACTGCAGGTGTGTCAGCTCTGGCACTATCGCTTGTGCTAAGAAAAAGAAAGGACTTTGGCAAAGTTCAGATGGAACCAAACAATATTCCACTTACGTTACTTGGTGCGTTTTTACTTTGGTTTGGCTGGTTCGGGTTCAATGGTGGAAGCAGCCTTGCTGCAAACGAGATTGGTGTCAACGCATTTGTTGTCACAAATGTTGCGGCAGCCTCTGCTGCAGTTTCCTGGATGATTATAAGCTGGCTTTACAAAAAACCAAGCGCAATTGGAATTGCAACAGGTGCAGTTGTTGGGCTTGTTGCAATAACACCTGCATCAGGTTATGTAAACTCTCTTTCAGCAATTGTGATTGGTGCAGTTGCTTCTATAATATCGTTCTACTGTATTAGACTCAGAGAAAGATTAGAACTTGATGAGACGTTAGATGTTTGGGCTTGTCATGGCATGGGTGGAACTTGGGGGGCAATAGCAACAGGAATATTTGCAAGCAAGGCTGTAAATCCAGCAGGAAACGATGGGCTCTTATTTGGAAACTACAAGCTGTTTTTTGTTCAGCTTATCTCGGTGTTAGTTGTTTGGGCATTTTCGTTTATTGTGACCATAATAATTTCAAAAGTGCTTGACAGAACAGTTGGTTTGGCTGTGACATATGAAGAAGAGACAGTTGGGCTTGACATATCTCAGCATGGCGAAGAGGCTTATGGCGGAATTTAATTTTGGGGGTGTTTTGAGATGAAAAAAATAGAAGCTATCATAAGAGAAGAAAAACTCAACGACCTCAAGGAGTGCCTTGAAAAAGAGGGTATATACGGAATGACAGTTATGAGAGTTAAAGGAAGAGGCATACAGCGCGGTATTACCTTGCAGTGGAGAGCCGGAAGCTATACCGTGGATCTTCTTCCTAAGGTTCTGGTAATGATTGTTGTGAGTGATGAGAAGTTTGAAAAGGTGATCGACATTATTCTGGAGTGCTGTTCAACAGGAAATCCAGGTGATGGTAAGATTTTTGTATCAGAGGTAAGTGAGGTTATAAGGATTAGTAGCAAGGAAAGAAATGTAAAGCTATAAAATTCTTGAATTTTTTAAAATCAAAAGGGCTACCTTGCTAAGAGGTTTGAAAATAAGACTTTTGAAGCAAGTAGCCCTTTTATTTTTTCGAAAGTATGCTTTTATAAATTTCAAATTGCATCCTTGCCATGTTTTCTGCAGAGAACCTTTCTTTTGCTTTTTTAGAAAGAAGCTGTCCAAACTCTTTGATGAGATCTTTATTTTGCAAAAGAATTTCTATCTTTTGAGCAAGGCCTTTATAATCTCCAACCTCAAATAAAAAACCGTTTTTGCCATCTTCAATTAGGTCTGGCACGGAACCCACTTTGCTTGATATGCAGCACTTTTCAAGTGCTGTTGCCTCTAAGATTGAATATGGGAAGGTTTCGGAGTATGAACTGATGACATTTATATCTATACTATTGAAAAAGTCATATGGATTTTTTATGGTGCCAAGTAGAAATACTCTATCGTTCAAATTATATACACTTATCATTTGCTTTAAAAATTCCTTTTGAGGACCACTTCCGCCGATTAAAAAAATAACATCAGGATATTTTTTAGCTATTATACTTGCAGCTTTTATAAACACATCAAGACCTTTTACCTTGTATAACCTGCTCAAGTTTCCTATAACTATTTTGGAATCAAATACTTTTCTGTCAAGAAACTTTGATAAAAACTCATCCTTTTGCACATAATGTATCTCTTTTGAAAAATCAAAACCATTATACAAAAGAAAAATTCTATCTTCTCTTATCCCAAGACCCTTTATCTTGTCAATCAGTGCAGAGCCCACAGAAACAAAATAGTCAAATCTTTTTAAAGCAAGTTTATTTAGAAATGAAAAAAACACTCTTTTATAAAAAGAGTCTTGGAAATCTAAATCAAAATCACTATGTACTGTTGTGATAAATGGCTTGTTTTTAATTTTTAGTTTTAAAAACATTCCGATAAAGTTTGCTCTTGCACCATGACAGTGAATAATATCATAATTTTCATTTTCAATAATTTTTGCAATTTTATCAACTACACTCAGATCCAATCGAGAAGATTGCTCAATAACATCTATGTCAATTCCAGCATTTTTTACTTCTTCATAGAATTGTCCGTACATAAAGCATATAATTTTAAGGGTAACAAGATTTTTTAGCTTCGAACACAGATTTATTATATGTGTCTTTGCTCCTCCTGTATCACCACCGCTTATAAGGTGCAAAACTTTCATTTTAGAAAAACAAACCTCCTCAACTTAAATACCTTATCGATTAGATTATATCATAACTCTTTATAAAAGAGTGAAAATATGATAAAAATATATCGTGTGGATTTGAAAAGATTTTTAAGGAGAAACTAAAATGAAAATAAAAAACATTTATGTTTGTCAGGAGTGTGGTTTTAGAACTTCAAAATGGCTTGGAAGGTGTCCAAACTGTTCAAGCTGGGATACCTTTGTGCTTGAAAGAGTAGACCAAAACAAAACAGAAACTATTTCTGCTTCAAAAGAAAACTTAGCTGTTCTAAAACTTTCTAACCTCAGTACAAAAGAAGAAAGGTTTTTCTCTGGCATAGAAGAGCTGGACAGTGTTCTTGGCGGTGGATTTGTAAAGGGAGAGCTCATTTTGCTTGGCGGTGAGCCGGGAATTGGAAAATCAACTTTGCTTTTGCAGGTTGCAAATATATTAAGTGGAAGAATGAAGGTTTTGTATGTATCAGGCGAGGAAGGAGCAAACCAGCTAAAACTTAGAGCACAAAGGCTTGGTATTGAAGGAAGCTTTGATGTTGTATGTGAAACCAATTTTGATTTAATAAAAAATATTATCTTGGGATTAAAGCCAGAGTTTGTTATAATTGATTCTATACAAACCATGTATGTACCAGAAAATCAGTCAGCGCCTGGAAGTGTAACCCAAGTTAGAGATGTTACAATGCAGCTTTTAAAAATCTCAAAGACTTATAACATCACAGCTGTAATTGTGGGGCATGTGACAAAAGATGGGCTTATTGCAGGACCGAGAGTTTTAGAACACATGGTTGACTGTGTATTGTATTTTGAAGGAGAAAGATTTAATACATACAGAGTGATTAGAGCATACAAAAACAGGTTTGGTCCTACAAATCAGCTTGGAATTTTTGAGATGACGGATAGTGGACTTGTCGAGGTAAAAAATCCTTCAAGCATTTTTTTGGAAAGCAGTTACAATGTTGAGGGTGTGGCTATTTATTCTGCAATAGAAGGAACAAGGTCTATTCTTTTAGAGATACAAGCGCTTACTACTCCAACCTCTTTTGGCACACCAAGAAGAACAGTGACAGGAATTGATTATAATAGATGTGTGATGCTTTGTGCTGTGCTTGAAAAGAAAATGGGCTTTGCGTTAAATGTTCAGGATATATATGTAAATGTGGCTGGTGGATTTAAGGTTTCAGAGCCGGCGGCAGACCTTGCCATTGTGTGCGCAATAGCTTCAAGTTATAAAGGACTTCCTATTGGAGATACTGTATTAATAGGTGAAGTGGGTTTGACAGGCGAAATTAGAGCTGTGTCGAATATAGAAAAAAGATTGAACGAAGCAAAAAAGCTGGGGTTTAAAAGGGCTATCATTCCAAAGAGAAATATGGAGACAATCCAAAGTGATGGCACAATTGAAGTCTTTGGAATGTCAAATATAGAGGAAGTCTTGAATTTTATATTTTAGCAAAAGAGAGATGATTGAAAAATGCTTTTAGAAGAGCTTAAAAAGATGTTAATTTCAGAGGGTGCAAGTGATGTGGGGTTTTCTTCCATAAATTCATACCTGCCAGATGATCTGAAGATGTTCAAAACATGTATAACAGTGGTTGTAAAGCTTTCAGATGCCATTGTTAACGAGATTGTTAACTCACCAACATTTACATACTATCACCACTACAAAGCTGTAAACAATCTTATTGACCTTTTGACCTTAAAAGGTGTGCTGTTTTTGGAATCAAAAGGATATTTTGCTTATAGCATTGCTGCATCACAGAGTGTTCATGGCAAGGACAATGGGTTTTCGGGTGTGCTGTCACATAAAATAGGTGCTGTGCTTTCTGGAATGGGGTTTATTGGGAAGAACAATCTTTTTGTTCACGAAAGATTTGGACCACGTGTGCGCCTTGGAACAATTCTAACAACATATGAACCAGAAAACGTGATAAAAAATAATGTTATTGAGCCAAAATGTGGTGATTGTAATCTTTGTGTTGTGAGCTGTCCAGCTCAAGCAATCTATGGTAGGACATGGTATTTAGGTATAGATAGAAACGAGATGATAGACCCCCATGCATGTAGTAGTTATATGAAAGAAAAGTTTAAGTTCATTGGGCGGGGTCAGGTATGTGGCATATGCATGAGGGTCTGTCCTTATGGAAGTGAAGTAAAAAGATAGGTATTATCTTTTGAGCTGATATGTGTGGCAGTTTGTTTTTTCTTTTGTTCCCTGGGCAGATGAGCCACCGCCATCCACAGAAACTTCAATAGATGGGGCGGTGCATCTTTTGTTATCCCAGTACATGCAGTCTGAAACATTGCATGTGATTCTGTCTGGCATCTTCAATACCTCCGTTTTAATTTGAATTTGCAGCCTTCAAGGTTTATTTTCTGCAACTTGGTTTGAGTTTAT
Source organism: Caldicellulosiruptor obsidiansis OB47 (assembly GCF_000145215.1). NCBI lineage: Bacteria > Bacillati > Bacillota > Caldicellulosiruptorales > Caldicellulosiruptoraceae > Caldicellulosiruptor > Caldicellulosiruptor obsidiansis. Next base: position 1,975,886 of record NC_014392.1, on the reverse strand, counting down.
TCAAAATAATAAATTGGGTGATCAAAGAGAATGAAAAACATTGTTATTTCAGGATACTATGGACAATTAAATACTGGTGATGAGGCGATACTAAGGGTTTTAATAGATAGGCTGAGAGAATATGAGAGACAAGAAAATGAAGATTTTAATATTGTGGTTCTTTCATCAAGACCGCACCTTACAAGTAAGATTTACAATGTAGAATCTATAAACAGAAAAAAGATTTGTAAAGTTGTTAAAGCAATAAAAAGATGTGATATTTTTATTTCTGGTGGAGGAAGTCTTTTTCAAAATGAGACAAGCAACAGAAGTCTTTATTATTACCTCTTTCAGATTTTTGTTGCAAAACTATTTGGAAAGAAGGTCTTTATTTTTTCTCAAGGGATAGGACCAATTAAAAACTGGTATAATGTCTTGATTTTCAAGCATATAATCAAGCTTGCAGATTATATTACAGTGAGAGATTATGATTCTTTTGACCTTTTGCATAGATTGAAGCTTAAAAACAAAATAGACTTGTCAGCAGATCCTGCATTTTTATTGAATCCTTGCTGCGAAAAGAAAGTAAAAAAACTGCTTCAAACATATGAAATAGATTTTAATAAAAAGACAATAGGAATAGTAGTAAGAAAGTGGAAAAAAGAAAAGGATATGACCGACAAAATTGCCCAGATTGCAGACATTCTTATAGAAAATGAAGGCTATAATGTTGTCTTTATTCCTTTTCAAGGCAAGTGGGATACAATAAAGATAAATGAAATTGTTTCAAAAATGAGTAATAAACCATATGTTCTTTCTGAAAATTTTCAACCTCATGAACTTTTAGGTATTTTTGGTTATTTTGATTTGATACTTGGGATGCGACTTCACAGTCTCATATTCGCAGCCAAAATGAACAAGAAATTTGTTGGGATATCTTATGATCCCAAAATTGATAGTTTTCTTAAAATATATGGTTTGAAACCAGTGGGATATGTTGACAGCTTTGATATTAACAATGTCCTATTAAATATTCAATATATGCTTAACGAAACAAAAATTCAAAAGAAAATCGAACAGATAACTCTCAATATGATTCAAAAGGCTGAAAAATCATTTGAGATTTTAAAAGAGGCTTTAGCCTCAATCAAGAAAAGAAAGAGCATCAATGTTTTGGGTGTAAGGATTGATTGTATCAATTTTGACAAGGCAAAGAAAAAATGCATAGAATTTTTATCTTCATCTTCACCTAAAGTGGTGTTTACACCCAATGTTGAGATGATAATGTTGGCCAGAAGAGATGAGAAATTTAAAAAGATTTTAAATTTGGGGGATTTAAATGTGCCTGATGGTATTGGTGTGGTTTGGGCATCAAAATATTTTGGTGAAAAACTGTATGAAAGGGTTACAGGTTTTGATCTAATGATGTCTCTTATGCCAGAGTTTGAGGAAAAGAAGACAAAAGTATTTTTACTTGGCGCAAAACCGGGAGTTGCTGAAAAAGCCAAAGAAAATCTTTTGAGACAATACAAAAAATTAGAAATTTGTGGGGTTCATCATGGATATTTTAGTGAAGATGAAAATGATATGGTTGTGGAGATTATAAACTCCTCAAAAGCAGATGTTTTATTTGTTGCAATGGGTATGAAGAGACAGGAAGAATGGATTTACAAAAATAAAAAGAAGCTCAAATGTAAGCTCATTATGGGTGTTGGTGGCAGCCTTGATGTTTTGTCAGGTGAGGTAAAAAGAGCACCTGTTATATTTCAAAGATTAGGGCTTGAATGGTTTTACAGACTAATTACTCAGCCTTGGAGATTCAAAAGAATGCTTGCACTCCCTAAATTTGTACTTATTGTCTTAAAAACAAGGATATTTGGAGGAAGATAGATGCTAAAAAAAATTTTCAGGGTAATATACGAATATACTGCAATAACCTTTGGTTCACTTTTAGTGGCACTATCTTTGAATCTTTTTCTTGTTCCAAATAAGATTGCAGCTGGGGGTTTTTCTGGAATTGCAACAGTTGTATATTATGTTTCGCACTACAAGCTTCCTGTGGGTATGACCATGCTTGCATTGAACATTCCCGCTTTTATTCTTGGTATTAGAACAATTGGTGTGGATTTTGGTGTAAAAAGTGTTTATGGTACGATCATTCTTTCAGTGCTCACAGACATCACCACATTTGTTCACTGCATTACATATGACAAGCTTTTAGCGTCAGTGTTTGGTGGAGCACTGATGGGGATTGGACTTGCTATTGTTCTTCTTTTTGGTGCAACAACTGGCGGAACTGAAATGCTTGCAAAGATTATACATAAATATATTTCATTTATCTCTGTGGGTCAAATCCTTTTAGGACTTGATGTTGCAGTTATTGTGCTTGCATCAGTTGTATTTAAAAATTACGAACTTGGACTTTGGGCAGTTTTGACCCTCTTTGCATGTTCAAAACTTATTGATGCAATACTGGAGGGTGTCAACTTTGCAAAAGCACTCATAATAATCTCAGATAAATCTGACATAATTGCTGAAAAGATTTTAAAAGAGCTTGACAGGGGAGTCACAGCTCTTCACGGTGTTGGTATGTGGACAAAAACAGAAAAAAATGTTTTGCTGTGTGTGGTAAAGAGGCATGAGGTCAGCCGTGTCAAAAACCTTGTCAAGAGCATTGACCAAAGAGCCTTTGTGATTTTGACAGATGTTCGTGAGGTTTTAGGTGAAGGTTTTTCTGTTTGAGTAAAAAATAATTTAATGGTATAATAAAGAAAAAAGAATAATCTATCATTTAACGGGTAAACAGGAATCCTACAATTGTATTTTTATAAAAGGAGGTTTAAGGTACAAAATGGACAAGGCAAAAGAGCTTGAACTAAAAAAAATAGCAACCGAAATAAGAAAGAGTATAATTATTCAAACTGCGTCAGCTGGTTCTGGTCATCCTGGCGGTTCACTCTCTGGTGTTGAAATTTTAACGTATCTTTACTTTGTTGAAATGAATATCGATCCCAAAAATCCAAAAGATCCAAACAGAGACAGATTTGTTCTTTCCAAAGGACATGCATCGCCTCTTTTGTATGCCGTTTTGGCTGAAAAGGATTTCATCAACAAAGATGAGCTTACAGGCTTCAGGCAGATTTATTCAAATTTACAGGGTCATCCTGATATGAAAAAGGTGCCTGGAGTTGAGATGTCAACAGGGTCGTTGGGGCAAGGTTTGTCTGTTGCAAACGGTATGGCATTGGCTGGAAAGTTAGATGGAAAAAGTTATAGAGTTTATGTTTTACTTGGTGATGGTGAGATTCAAGAAGGTCAAATTTGGGAAGCAGCTATGACAGCAGCACATTACAAACTTGATAATCTTACAGCATTTTTAGACCACAATGGGCTTCAGATAGATGGCAAAATCACAGAGGTTATGTCACCTGAACCTGTTGATGAGAAGTTCAAGGCATTTGGCTGGCATGTGATAAAAATAGATGGACATGATTTTAACCAGATTGAAAATGCTGTAAATGAAGCAAAGACAGTAAAAGGAAAGCCCACAATTATAATTGCTGAAACAGTTAAAGGAAAAGGTGTATCGTTTATGGAAAACGAAGCTGGCTGGCATGGAACAGCACCAAATAAAGAGCAGGCACAAAAAGCCCTTGAAGAGTTGCAAAAGCAGTTAGAAAGTTTGGAGGTGCAAGGATAAGATGGCAAAAATAGCAACAAGAGAGGCATATGGTCAGGCATTGGCTGAGTTTGGGGAAATATATAAAAATATTGTTGTGCTTGATGCTGACCTTTCAAAATCAACAAGGACAGAAATTTTCAAGAAAAAGTTTCCTGAAAGGTTTTTCAATATAGGAATTGCAGAACAGGACCTCATGGCAACAGCAGCAGGATTTGCAACATGTGGCAAAATTCCTTTTGCAAGTACATTTGCGGTCTTTGCTGCTGGAAGAGCTTATGACCAGGTGAGAAATTCAATAGGTTATCCACACTTAAATGTAAAGATTGGAGCCTCACATGCAGGTGTGTCAATCGGCGAAGATGGTGCATCCCATCAGATGCTTGAAGATATAGCATTGATGAGGGTTATCCCTGGCATGGTAGTATTATCACCTGCTGATGCGACATCAACTTATGAGTGTGTAAGACTTGCGATTGAGCATGAAGGACCTGTTTATATTCGTTTGGGCAGGCTTGGTGTTGAGGAAATTTACAAAAAAGGAGAGCTGAAGCTTACTCTTGGCAAAGGTATTGTTCTTCAAAAAGGGAAAGATGTTGGTATTTTGGCAACAGGACTTATGGTACATGAAGCTATAAAGGCAGCAAAAATGCTTCAGGATGAAGGTGTTTCGGTATATCTTGTTGATATGCCATGCATAAAACCAATTGATGTTGATTTGATTTTAGATGTGGCAAAGATAACTGGCTGCATTGTCACAGCAGAAGAGCACAATATCTTAGGCGGTTTTGGAAGTGCTGTTTCTGAGGTTTTGGCTCAAAACTATCCTGTACCGGTAAAAATGGTTGGTGTAAATGATGAGTTTGGAAGGTCAGGAAAGCCTGAGGATGTTCTCAAATATTACAAGCTCACAGCAGAGGAGATTGTCAACAAAGCAAAAGAAGTTATGAAGATGAAAAAATAAAATATTATCAGTGGATGAAAAGCTGCCGCAAGTTTTAGATTGCGGCAGCTTTTTATTTTGTTGTGGTTGTGGTAAAATTTATTTGATACTAATGTATTGTTTTTATTGAAAACATACAATAAAGTGAGGAAATCACAATGGATGAAAGACTGAGGCTAAAAGAAAAGGTTCAGCACGGCAGTGCTATATTTCCTATAAATGTTTATGAAAATATATTTGTTCATGAGAACAATACTCTTCTTCCTCACTGGCATGAAGAATTTGAGATAGTTTATCTTGAAAAGGGAACAGCGAGTTTTAGAGTTGATGGCAAAGAGTATTTTTTGGGACCAAAACAGTTTTTATTTGTCAACTGTGGTTCAATTCACGGTGGAAAAGCTGAAGAAGATCCCGAGCCTTATGCTATTGTGTTCAGTTTTAATATGCTCTTTTCAGAAACTCCAGATATATGCAAAAGCAAATATTTGCAATCTATTTTAGAAAGAAAAGTGCTTGTTCAAAATAAGTTTGATGACCATTGTGTTGGAGAACTAATTTCGAGCATAATAACAGTGTGGAAAGAAAAGCCAAAAGGTTATGAACTTTTGGTAAAGGGCTATTTATATACTATATTTTATCATCTTTTTAATAGAGGCTATATTATAACAGATACTACTGACAGAGAATTTGATTTAAAAATTGAGAGGATAAAATCTGCACTTGATTATATAAATTTAAACTATTCATCTGAACTTGATATTGACATGTTAGCAAAAGTTTCAAACCTAAGCAAATTCTATTTTTGTCGTCTTTTCAAGGAAATTACTCATCTCACACCGGTTGATTACATAAACAAATTCAGGGTTGAAAAAGCAATAGAGCTTATCAAAAATACAGACATGAGTATTTCTGAAATTGCATTTGAAGTAGGTTTTAACAGTGTAAGTTATTTTATAAAGGTTTTTAAAGAGTATGTGGGCACAACTCCATTCAAGTACAAGAAAATATAAAAAGTTAAAACTTAACTTTCAATTGCTCAAAGCAAAGTATTTATACTTTTTTGCAAAAGAGTATGAGAAGTAATATAAAAAGCATTGTATAATAACACTTGATTGTTCTTCATCTCTTTACAAAGCAATAATTTTTTTATTCTAAAAGGAGAGGGATTGTTAAAATGAAATTCACAGAAGGTTTTTGGCGTGTCAAGGAAGGAGTGAGATTATATCATCCAGCTCATTTATATGATTATGAAGTGACAAGAGATTCTGTTACTGTGTATGCGCCAGCTCAATTTATCACAAATCGAGGTCAAACTTTACAAGGGCCTGTTTTCACTATGCGATTTTCTTCGCCGTTTGAGGATATTATAAGAGTGCAAATTTGGCACTACAAAGGGCAAATGGATAAAAAGCCATATTTTGAATTTTATAAAGAAGAAGGATATTGTCCTTTGATAGAAGATTCTTCGGATACTATAGTAATAACAAGTGGGAAGCTCAAAGCCACCATTAATAAAAAAGGCGAATGGGGAGTAACATATTACTATGAAGACAAATATCTAACAAAAAATGGTTATAAGTATCTTGGTTATGCAATCATGTCTGATAATACTACTTACATGAGGGAACAGCTTTCTTTGGGTGTTGGCGAGTGTGTTTATGGGCTGGGTGAGAGATTTACCCCTTTTGTTAAGAATGGGCAGACAGTTGATATTTGGAATGAAGATGGTGGAACCATTTCTGAGAAGGCTTACAAGAACATTCCTTTTTATATCACAAACCGTGGTTATGGAGTTTTTGTAAATGATCCGGGGCGTGTGTCATTTGAGGTTGCCTCTGAGAATGTTGAGAGAGTTCAATTTTCTGTGAAAGGTGAGTATTTAGAGTATTTTATAATCGGTGGTAGTAACATGAAAAATGTTTTAGAAAATTACACAAAACTTACTGGTCGACCAAAACTTCCACCAGCTTGGTCTTTCGGACTGTGGCTTACAACCTCTTTTATCACGAATTATGATGAAAAGACAGTTACAAGCTTTATAGATGGAATGCTTGAAAGAGATATTCCTCTTCATGTATTTCACTTTGACTGTTTCTGGATGAAGGATATGCACTGGGTTGATTTTGAATGGGATAAAAGGGTCTTTCCAGAACCTTTCAAGATGCTAAATGGTTTAAAAGAAAAGGGAATTAAGATTTGTGTTTGGATAAATCCTTATGTGTCTCAACTTTCGAAACTTTTTGATGAGGGAAAAGAAAAAGGATATTTTTTAAAAAAAGCCAATGGGGATATTTGGCAGACAGATGATTGGCAACCTGGAATGGCTATTGTTGATTTTACAAACCCGGAGGCTTGCAAGTGGTATTCAGAAAAGCTCAAAGAGTTAATTAAAATGGGAGTAGATTGTTTTAAGACAGATTTTGGCGAGAGAATTCCAACAGATGTTGTATACTTTAATGGTTCTGACCCTGAAAAGATGCACAATTACTACACTTATCTTTACAACAAGAAGGTATATGAAATATTGGAAGAAGTTCTTGGCAAAGGAGAGGCAGTTGTCTTTGCGAGGTCTGCAACAGCTGGAAGTCAAAAATTCCCTGTGCACTGGGGCGGAGATTGTTTGGCTTCATATGAGTCCATGGCAGAGACACTAAGAGGAGGTCTTTCACTTTCACTTTGCGGATTTGGTTTTTGGAGTCATGATATAGCAGGTTTTGAGAGCACGGCAACTCCAGATCTTTATAAAAGATGGGTTGCATTTGGGCTTTTGTCTTCCCATAGCAGACTTCATGGAAATTCTGCCTATAAAGTTCCATGGCTTTATGACGATGAAGCAGTAGATGTTTTGAGGTTTTTTACAAAGCTAAAATGTAGACTTATGCCTTATATCTTTGCAAAGGCTAAAGAAACGGTAGAAAAGGGAATTCCAGTCTTAAGACCTATGGTATTAGAGTTTCCAGATGACCCAGCATGCGAATACCTTGATAGACAATATATGCTTGGAGACAGCCTCTTAGTTGCTCCAGTTTTCTCAACAAATGGTAAAGTTAAGTATTATGTTCCAGAGGGAACATGGACAAATATATTGACTGGAGAGAAAGTTGTTGGTGGCAGATGGAGAGAGGAAAAACATGGCTATTTTAGCCTTCCACTTTTGGCAAGACCGAATTCGATAATTCCAATAGGAAGTTGTGACGCAAGACCTGATTATGATTATGTGAACAATGTGACTTTGAATGTTTATGAATTGGAAGATGGAAAAGTAGCTTGTGTGGTTGTAAATAATGTAAGTGGCGAAACAGAACTTGAATTAGAAGTAAAAAGAAACAATGGTAAAATTTTAATAACTGTATTGAAAGATTCTCAAAAGCCGTGGAGACTTTTTTTCCATGGACTTGGATTAAAGTCTCAGTTTAATGCAATTGTAAATCAAAAAGATAATGGTAGTGAAGTAATTTTAGAAGTAGCAAGTAAAGAGGCGTTGTTGAATATTGACAAAATATATAATTAAAATTAAAGAAATCAAATAGGTGAGATAAAAATGAGATTCTTTTTTGTAAATTTGAAAATAAAGAAAAAGTTCATATTGGCATTTGTGATTTCTGCTTTAATTCCCCAAACTATTTTGGGGATTATTCTTTTTTTAAACCTCAGAGCAATTGCTTTAGAAAATGCTATCAAAGACACGAGAAAAAATGTTGAGGATGTAAAAATCAAACTTATGGATATTGTACAGAATGCGGTTGATATTTCTAATAAGTTATATCTTGATAAAAAACTCTTGAATATACTTTCAACAGAATATAAAGATATATCTGAGATTTATTATGATTATAATTCATATACAGAACTTTCCAATCTTATGTCTATTTACCACAGAAATATTTATGCAATAAAAATTTTTGCATTTAATCCCACATTGCTTGATACAGGCGAAATTATAAAGGTTGACCAGCACATTAAAGCTCAGAAATGGTTTAAAAAAGCGATAAAAGGTGATGGAAAAATTTTATGGGACCTTGTTTATGATGAGAATCCATTTCGTCCACAGTATTATTTCAGTTTGATCAGACTAATAAAAAATTCTTATGGAGAAAAAATAGGTGTAATGGTGATTTATATAAAGAAAGAAAAACTTGAAGAAATATTATCACTTCATTTAAACACTCTTGTAGTTAACGATGATAAAGTTGTTGTTGTAGCAAAGGATGAAAAACTTATTGGCAAAAGACTAAATTTTGACTTGTCCTTAGAAGATGATTGTTTTTTTAAAAATTTCAATATCTATAACCAAAGAACAATGGCAATTTTAGGTACAATTAGTGCAAGTGAAAGTGGGAATAGCTTCCTTAAAATTATTTCATTTTTCTCGAAGAAAAAAATATTTGAAAGTGTTAACAGAATAACTTTTATTACATTTGGACTTATACTTATTAATTTACTGGTTTCACTTCTGCTTATGCTCTTATTCTCTAAGCTAATAACAGATAGAATAGCAATATTAAATAAAAAAGTAAATGAAATATCGCATGGCAATTTAGATGCACAGATAAATATTTTAGGCAATGATGAAATAGGACAGCTCACAGAAAATATAAAAACAATGGCGAAAAATATCAAAAATCTAATTGACCAGGTATATCTTGCAGAAATTCAAAAACAACAAATAATAGCAAAACAAAGAGAAATCCAGCTTGAAATGCTTTGTAATCAGATAAATCCTCATTTTTTATTCAATACTCTTGAATCTATCAGGATGAAAGCATTTTGTACTGGTCAACATGAAATAGCTCATGTTGTTTATTTATTGAGTGATCTACTAAGAAAAAGCCTTGAGATGACAACAGATTTAATATCTTTGGAAAAAGAAATTGAAATTGTTAAGGAGTTTTTAGAAATTCAAAAGTTTCGATTTGGAGATAAAATAAATTACAAAATTGAAGTTCAGGAAAATCTCTTTTCTTCAAAAGTGCTTCCATTTATTATCCAGCCACTTGTAGAAAATTCTATCAGACATGGCATAGAACCTATGATAGGTAAAGGAAGTATTGAAGTTAAAGTATTTGAAGAAGATGAAGTGATAAAGATAATTGTAGCGGACAATGGAGTTGGAATGTCAAAGGAAAAGCTTGAAGAGCTTTTAAGTTCTTTAGATGGAAAAGACAAAAGTCATGTAGGACTAAAAAATGTTTATCATAGACTGAGACTGTTTTATGGGGATGAGGCAAGAATTTATATAGATAGTGAACTTAGTAAAGGCACAAATGTGAAAATTCAAATTCCAAAGAGGTGAAAGAGGTTATGCTAAAGACAATTTTAATTGACGATGAGCCTATTATTTTAGAAGGTCTTCAAAAAATTATTGATTGGGAATCTCTGGGGTTTGAGGTTGTCGCTACTGCTCAAGATGGAATAGAAGGATTGGAAAAAATAAAAAAATTTAAACCTGAGGTTGCTTTGATTGATATTAGAATACCCGGAATAGATGGGCTTACGCTAATAAACAAGTTAAAAGAGGAAAAAGTGAATACAAAAATTATAATTATTTCAGGGTATTCTGAATTTGAATATGCAAAAGAAGCAATTGAACTTGGTGTTGAAAGTTATTTGCTAAAACCTGTTGACCCGTATTTACTTCAGCAGAAGTTAGAGAAGGTAAAACAAAAAATTAGCCAGGAAATTGAACTTCAAAAAATGATGCATACAACTCAAGAACTTGGTTTGGAAAAAGTAATAGAAAAACTTTTGCTGGGGACATTTGAAGCTAATGAAATAGACTATTTTAATGGTTTTTATAAACTTTCACTTCCGTGGAAAAAATACCAGGTTGCAATAGTAACATTTTATAACAAGGGTAATCAAAAGTTTATGGAAGATAGGATTTTTCGTTTTAAGAGCGAAGTGGATGGATTTTTAAAAAGAAATAAGTGTGGATATACTACTGTTGTTAACAATCATATATGCATACTTTTCAAAGATTTTTGGTATCCATTCAATAGCAAAAGTATTAACATTTTAAAAGAAAACTTAATGAGAATTGCGGGAAGTCAAGTAATAATCTCAATTGGGAGTGAAGTGAATGACTATAATCTTATTAAAAAATCATTTGAGGAAGCAAATAGGCTTCTTGAAAACAGATTTTTGCTGGGGTATAAAGGAATTATTTACATAGGAGAATGTAAGGAATATGAAAAAAATAGGGAAAATAAATTTAACGATAAAGAATATATTGAAAAATTGGTAATGGCTATTGTTCTAAATGGATTTGACAGTATTAATCAGATACTTGAAAAGAAAACTGAAAACCTTTTGTATAGCGATATGTCTGAAGAAGATGTAAAAATAAATTTTTTAAACTTTTATATTGAAACATTATATAAATTGTTACAAGACAATTTATATAAGCCTGTTGTTGAAAAGTATCTTTGTCGGGAGATTTTAAAAAACCTTTATATGCAACAGACATTAACAGAATTAAAAAGTTTAATAAAGTTCTATTTTGTATCTTTGGCAGATGAAATCAGTAAAATAGATCCTAAGAGCTTTAAAAGAAAAATTGCTGAATTCATAGAAAAAAACTATTTTGCAGATATAAAATTAGAAATAATTGCCAATGCATTTGGATACAACAGTTCATATTTTAGTAAACTATTCAAAAAGATATTTGGAGAAAACTTTACAATATATTTAGATAAAGTGCGAATAGAAAAAGCAAAAGCCTTTTTGAAGGAAGGATATAAGGTATGCGAAACAAGTAAAAAAGTTGGATTTGATGACGTTGATTATTTCTGTTCAAAGTTTAAAAAATATGTAGGACTTTCACCAAAAGAATATAAAGAACAAATAAAGAAATAAAATATTTATGTTTATTTACAAAAAAGTTCATCTAAATAAATTTTGGAATTCTTATCTATATTGCAAAAAAGAAGCTATCCAGTGTTTTCAGGACAGCCCTTTTTAACATATTTTCTGAGTTTTTAATCCAAACAAAATTTACCATTCTTTAGTTTTATATTTTTGAATTTACTCAACAATTTTGTTTTTTCTTTCAAATCATCAAGCTATTCAGTAAGTTCTTTTTTCTTTTGTTCTAAAAGTTTATAATATTCGTCCTGTAAATTATTGATATCTTCTTCGGCAAGGTGATTTTGTTCTGCTAACTTTTTCCCTTCTGGTGTTCCGAAAAATACTTTTTTCTTGAATTCAGAAATATATTCAAGAGAAGAAATTAAAGCACCTGTTTCTATATGCAATTGTTTATATTTTTGCCAAATACTTTTTCAATTTTGTGGATTCTCTTTAAGTTCGTTTAAAAGCTTGGACCATTCTTCTACAAATGGTTTTATAATTTTTAACTTTTCTTTTAGTTTTATTGTTTCTAAGTTATCGTTTGGGGTAAGATTTTTTTCAATAGTTTTGTTCATAGAATAATAGTAATCAGCAACTGCACTACCAAGTGCTTGTATTTTGTTATATAATATTTCAACTTTTGGTTTGGCAGATTTATCCTCATTGTGTTGTATGCTTGTAGAGTTTTCGGCGTTTTCATACGCGAAAGCAATTTGATTTTACTATTTTGTTTCGAAGAAATAATTTTTTTGTTCCACGCACCTTATTCCAATTACAAGTGATATAATCACAAAAAAGACTAAAACATTTAAAAAGGCTTTATTTTTCATTTTTGCTTTCTTCCTTTATCTTTAAATTAATGTCTAAACTACAGGGTACAAGATGTCAAAAAAATAGGGTATCATTATTTTGTTTTTCCTTTTAAAATTCATTATTGATACAGCAGTGAGTTTTGATCAAAATTTGGAGGGCAAAAAATGAACAGTGCAAAACTTACAAAGAAGTTGTGGCGACAAAGATATTTAATCCTTATGATTTTTCCTTTTATAATATGGCTTATAGTTTTTAGATATATCCCTCTGTGGGGTTGGATTATGGCGTTTCAGGATTATAAACCTGGCAAACCTATTTGGAGTCAAGAATGGGTTGGATTTAAGTGGTTTATTGAGATGTTTCAGGACCCTGATTTTTATAAGGCTATGAGAAATACCTTAGTTATGAGCTTTATGGGATTAATATTTGGCTTTCCATTGCCAATAATATTAGCTTTGCTTTTGAATGAAATAAAAAATATAGTATTTAAGAGAACTGTTCAGACAATTTCATATCTTCCACATTTTGTTTCATGGGTTGTTGTAGCAAGTTTAGTGAGCGAAATTCTCTCGCCAAGCGGTGTTATAAATCAAATATTACAAAAATTTCATCTCACAAACTACCCGGTGATGTTCATGGCTGATCCCCGGTATTTTTGGTGGATAGTTACATTTTCTGATATTTGGAAAGAACTTGGTTGGAACACGATTATATACTTGGCAGCTATCACGTCAATAAATCCTGAGTTATATGAAGCTGCAACAGTTGATGGTGCTGGAAGATTCAGAAAGATGATAAACATAACTTTGCCTGGTATAATGCCAACAGTCATAGTTCTTTTGATTTTAAGTATAGGAAACATAATAAACATAGGGTTTGAAAAGCAATTTCTTTTAAGAACAGCTGCAACAAGAGATGTTGCTGATGTAATTGACCTTTATATACTTACATATGGTATAGGTACAGGCAGATATTCGTTTGGAACAGCTGCAGGTGTTTTCAAGTCAGTGGTGAGCTTGATTCTACTTATTTTTGCTAATTGGTTTTCTAAAAAGGCAACTGGATATCGAATGATGTAAAAGAAGAAAATTTGACTCAAAGGAGGCATTTTGAAGTGAAAAAGAAGACAGCTGGGGATGTGGTTTTTGAAATATTTAATTACCTATTAATGATAATTTTAGCTGTTATCACTCTCTATCCCTTTTTACATGTTTTAGCTGTATCACTAAATGATCCTTATGATACAGTTAAAGGTGGAATTACAATATTTCCACGAAAATTTACTTTAGTAAACTATACAGAAACATTAAACTATCCTCAAATTCCTTGGGCTGTTATGATAACTGTGCTAAGAACAGTTATTGGCACTGCAATAGGTGTTTTGTCAACTGCTATGGTTGCCTATGTTATAAACAGGAAGGATTTTATTGCAAGAAGACCAGTTGCTATAATGTTTATTATTACTATGTACGTAGGTGGAGGCTTGATCCCTGACTACATGTTGGTAAGAGGACTTGGACTTATGAATAACTTTTTAGTGTATATTCTTCCTGGTCTTATAAGTCCTTTTAATGTTATTGTTATAAAGTCATATATGGAAGGAATTCCGCCAGATTTAGAAGAATCAGCAATGATAGATGGAGCGAATGACTTTTTGATATTTTGGAGAATAATATTACCTCTTTGTGCTCCTGTTATTGCAACAATAAGTTTATTTATTGCAGTTGGACACTGGAACTCATGGTTTGATACATATCTGTATTGTTCAAGTGAACCTAAACTTACCACCTTACAGTATGAACTACAGAAAATTTTGTCCAATGCAACTGCATCTTCTCAAGTAGACTATTATAGTAATCTTGATCCCAACAGGACAATGAAAGTCACACCACATTCATTGAGAATGGCAATGACAATTATTGTTACTCTACCCATATTGCTTGTGTACCCATTTGTTCAGAGATATTTCATCCATGGCATGACGATAGGTGCAGTAAAAAGTTAAAAATTAGTAATAATTTTGATTTTAAGCTGGTTATTCCAGCTTAAAATAAATAAAAGAAATAGGAAGAGGGAGGATTGAAAGGCTATGAAAGTTTCAAAAAAATTTTTTGTAGTTGTTTCTATGCTTGTTATTGTTAGTTTTATTCTAAGTAACTGTTTTATAAGTAATGCTGGAAGTTCTAAGCTCATAAAGCCTCTAAAACCAACATCTGAGGCTAAAAATCCGATTACTTTGACCATGTATAGTGCTGAGACAAATCCAAATGATGATGGTTTTAAATCTCCAGTTGCACAAAAGATAAAAGAGCTTACAGGTGTTACATTAAAGATTGAATATGCAATTTCTGCAGGCGCAGGTCAACAAAAACTTCAGCTTATGGCAGCAAGCGGTGATTATCCGGATTTGGTATATGCAAAAGGTGATTTACAACTTCTAAAAAATGCCGGTGGTGTTGTTCAGTTAGATAGTTTAATTGAAAAATATGGGCCAAATATCAAAAAAGCATATGGTAAAAACCTCAAGAGACTCAGATGGAGCCCACAGGATCCGCACATTTATTGCTTGGGTATCACAACAGATAATGATGCTACTCTCGACGTGAATGGTGGCTTTATGGTTCAGCACAGAGTAGTAATTGAACAAAATTATCCAAGAATAAGAACAATAAAAGACTTTGAGGATGCAATAGTCAAGTACTGGAAAAAACATCCTACTACAGAGGGACTTCCAACAATTCCGCTAACACTTTCAGCAGATGATTGGCGAACAGTTATTTCTGTTACAAATCCTGCTTTCCAGGCAACAGGTGCTCCAGATGATGGAGAGTTTTATGTTGATCCTAAGACATTAAAGGTAATTAGGCATTATAAAAGACCAATTGAAAAAGAGTACTTCAGATGGCTAAACCACTTGTGGAATGCTGGAATTCTTGATAGAGAAACATTTGTGCAAAAAGATGATCAATACAAAGCGAAAATTGCTTCTGGAAGGGTTCTTGCTTTGATAGATGCAGGCTGGGCGGTAGGTGAACCAATTACAGCTTTAAAGAAGGCTGGTAAGTATGAATACACATATGGTTATTATCCTGTTACTGTTAATGAAAAGATAAAACAGTGTCCTCCTGATGTAAAAGTAGGTTACACAGGTGGTTGGGGTGTTGCGATAACTGTTAAGTGTAAAGATAAAGTAAGGGCAATAAAATTTTTAGATTGGATGTGCACAGAAGATGCTAATATCCTCAGACAGTGGGGTATTGAAGGTGTTCATCACACATACGTAAACGGGAAACGAGTATTTATTTCTAAGATTGACCAGATGCGAAAGACAGATCCAACATTTTCTAAAAAGACTGGTATAGGTGCATACGTTTATCCATTCCCAAGATTGCCTAATACGTATATTGATTCAACAGGAAATCCAATTACACCTGATACAAGAAAAGAAGATATAAGAAAGAATTATAGCGATGTTGAAAAGAAAGTTTTATCAGCATATAAAGCAGAAATTTGGAAAGATTTATTCCCAAAAACTAATGAGTATCCTGAAAAGACATGGGGTTATTTATGGATGATTGCGATTGACGATCCGAATATCAAGACTATTAATGATAAGATTTGGAATTATACATTGTCAACAATTCCAAAGGTTGTCATGGCAAAAGAAAAGGATTTTGATAAGGTATGGAACGATTTTCTTGCTGGATTTGAGAGACTTGGTAATAGCAAAGTTGAAGAGTATTACACAAAGAGAATTAAACAAAATATTGAATTGTGGACAAAATGATAAATTTTGATTCTAAAGAGGCTGCTTTTTAAAGAGCTTAAAGAAGGTAAGCAGCCTCTTTAATTTTTGCGAATTGTGTAGTATAAAATATAAATATAATATTACACTTTTTAAAAGAGGGAATTTTAAGTGCTGCAGGATATACTGAAAATCATATTTGCAATATTAGCAGGTGGGCTTATTGGTATTGAACGTGAAAATGTTCACAGGCCAGCAGGTTTCAGAACTCACATTTTGGTCTGTGTGGGCTCTACACTTGTTATGATGACCTCTGAATATATTTTCGCTATATATTATAAAGGGCATGCAAATATTGACGTTGCAAGGCTCGGTGCTCAGGTAATCTCGGGTATTGGTTTTCTTGGTGCAGGAACAATTATAAAAGACGGTGCTACAGTCAAAGGTTTAACCACTGCTGCAACTTTGTGGGCTGTGGCATGTATTGGTCTTGCAATTGGAATTGGGTATTATAAAGGGGCCTTTTTAGCAACAGCAGCAGTGTATCTGACCTTAATTTTTCTCAAAAAATTTGAAGTGAGATTTGTTTCGAAAGGGATTTTGAGAACTATTTCTGTTGAAGGTCAGAATTTAAGAAGTTCTATTCAAAAGATTGATTCCATCTTGACTGCTCATTCAGTAACAATAAAGGATATTAAATTCGTGCATGAAGAAAATGAAAAAGTTATTTACAAAGCGCTGGTATTACCAGATGCTCCCCTTAATCAACTTATAACAGATTTATATCTGATTGAAGGTGTAATCCGCGTAACTTTTGAATAAAAAATACTTTTAAAAAAATTGCAGTGTGGTATAATTATCAATCAGAAAATTATAAATACAAAGAAAGAAATGGAGGCAGGGCAGAATAAGGTGACAAAGGAGGACCAGAGCAAAACACCCTTATTTGATGCGGTAAAAAGACATATTGAAAAGAACATAATACCGTTCCACGTTCCAGGGCACAAATATGGAAGAGGTCTTAAAGAGTTTACCGATTTTGTCGGGCAAAACGTCATGCTCATGGACTTAAACGGTATGGAAGATTTAGACAATGCAAACAATCCAATTGGTGTCATCTATGAAGCTGAAAAACTATTTGCAAGCGCGTTTGGTGCTCAATATGCATATTTTTTGGTAAACGGTACAACCTCCGGTGTTCAGACAATGATAATGTCGGCATGCGAACCTGGAGATGAGATAATACTGCCTCGAAATGCACACAAAAGTGCGTTTGGTGGAATAATCCTGAGCGGGGCAATCCCTGTATATGTTCAACCTGAGGTCAATGAAGAACTTGGAATTACGATGGGTGTTACAATTGAGAATGTTAAAAAGGCAATATTAAAACATCCTCATGCTAAAGCAGTGTTTGTTATAAATCCAACGTATTATGGAATTGCAAGCGATTTAAAATCTATAACAAGAACAGCACACAAGTTTGGTATGGCAGTTTTGGTAGATGAGGCACACGGTGCACATATGGGATTTCATAATGATTTTCCGCTCACTGCGATGGAAGTTGGAGCAGATATGAGCGCGGTTTCTACCCACAAGACAGGTGGGTCGCTTACTCAAAGTTCTGTGCTTCTTTTGCGTGGTCACAGGATTCAACCTGAGACTGTAAAGCAGGTTTTGAACCTTACCATGACAACAAGCTCTTCATACATTCTGATGTGTTCTATAGATGTTGCAAGAAAACAACTTGCAATGTATGGCGAAGAGATGTTAGAAGAGACTTTAAAACTTGCAAGAATGGCAAGAGAAGAGATAAACAAAATAGAAGGACTTTATGCTTTTGGGAAAGAACTAATTGGGACGCCAGGTGTTTATGATTTTGATGAGACAAAGCTTGGTATAAATGTAAGAAGGCTTGGTATAACCGGGTATGAAGCTGAAAGAATTTTAAGAGATGAGTATAATATACAGGTTGAGATGTCTGACCTTTACAATATACTGGCTATAATCTCTTTGGGAGATACACAAGAGAGTGTGGAAAAACTAATAGAAGCTCTTCGCAATATGGCAAAGAAGCTTGGTGTCAAAGATGTGAAAACGCCAACTATAGTACTGCATTCACCGCAGGTAATTGTATCGCCAAGAGATGCTTTTTATAGCTCCAAAAAGGTTGTTGACCTTGACAATGCAGTAGGAGAGATTTCAGGTGAAATGGTAATGGCGTATCCTCCTGGAATACCACTTATTTTGCCTGGTGAGAGAATTACAAAAGACCTTGTTGATTATATAAAACTTTTGAAAGAAGAGGATTGTCAGCTGCAAGGTACAGCCGACCCTTATGTAAATACAATAAGGGTACTTGGAACAGCTGATTAATTTAATATATTTTTTGAGCCAAGGACGGCTTTGGCTCTTTTTGTTTTTAAATATAAAACTAATTTAGAAGTGGTGAAGAAAGAGAAATGTTAAATCCGCTTACTTATGCTTATATTGGGGATGCTGTATATGAACAGTTTATAAGGACGAAAATTGTTGAGGAAAATCCTAACTTGACTCCACATATTTATCATTTACGATCAATAAGATACGTAAAAGCGGAAAATCAAGCAAAGGCAATAAAACTTATTTGGGACATTTTAACCGAAGAAGAAAAGAGCGTTGCTAAACGTGGAAGAAATGCTAAGAGCAAGACAATTCCCAAAAATGCTGATGTTCTTGATTACAGATTTGCTACTGCTTTTGAATGTTTAATAGGATATCTATATATGAATGGAAAAAACGAAAGATTATATTATATTTTGAACATTGTTTATGATACACTTACAAAAGAAAGGAGAAATCAATAATGATTTTGGCTATAGTAATTTTTTTGCTTGTATATGCATTTATAGTAACTGAAAAAATTCACAGGACAATTATTGCGCTTTTTGGTGCAGGAATTTTGCTGGTATTTAAAATTGTTTCTTATGAATATGCTATTCATCATGCAATAGATTTTAATACTCTGGGTCTTTTAATAGGAATGATGATCATTGTCTTTATAACAAAGCGTACTGGCATATTTGAATACATTGCCGTAAAACAAGTAAAGCTTTCCAAGGGGAATCTTATTGTAATGATGATTCTCTTATCAGTTGTCACAGCTGTGGCTTCTGCTTTTTTGGACAATGTTACAACAGTGCTTTTGATAATTCCTATTGTTTTGAGCATTACAGAAGATCTTAATATTTCTCCTTTGCCTTTTGCAATTTCAATCATATTTGCTTCAAATGTTGGAGGAACAGCAACACTTATTGGTGACCCACCAAATATAATGATTGGCAGTAAAGCAGGACTTTCGTTTATGGACTTTGTTAATAATCTCACACCAGCCATTTTCATTATTCTTATTATTACAGTTTTAATATTTGCTCTTATATTCAAAAAACAGTTAAAAGTAGATGAGGAACTTAAAGAGTTTTTTCTCAAAATTGATGAAAGTGAGTATATAAAGGATAAAAAACTTTTAGTTAAAAGCTTGTTTGTGTTAGGACTTACAATAGTTGGTTTTATTCTCCATGATAAATTAAAACTTGAATCTTCAACAATAGCTTTGTTTGGTGCCAGCTTTCTTTTGTTAATAAGTGGGGTGGATGTAAAGGAAGTACTTGAGGAAGTTGAATGGACAACCATATTTTTCTTTATAGGACTTTTTATAATAGTAGGTGGTCTTGAGATAACTGGGGTTATAGATATTCTGGCAAAAGCAATGTTGAATATTACCCATAATAATCCGTTATTAACAACTATTGTTATCCTGTGGGGGTCAGCAATATTTTCGGCATTTGTTGATAATATTCCATTTACTGCTACAATGATTCCATTAATTTTAGAGATGCAAAAGCTTGGACATCTCGATGTTCAACCCCTGTGGTGGGCTTTATCCTTAGGAGCGTGCCTTGGTGGAAATGGTACAATTATTGGTGCTTCAGCTAATGTTGTGACGTCTGGTCTTTTAGAAGAAAAAGGATATAGACTTTCATTTGGAGAATTTTTTAAATATGCTTTTCCTACTATGATACTGACAATTATTCTTTCAACTGTATATTTGGTGATAAGATGTTATATGTAACATACTGAAAGGAGTAGTAGAGAAATATGATAGAAATTGAAAAGATAATGAATATTATTCCTCACAGATACCCTTTTTTACTTGTTGATAAAATTGTGGAGATAGAAGAAGGGAAGAAAGCAAAAGGAATTAAAAATGTTACAATCAATGAACCATTTTTCCAGGGGCATTTTCCACAAAATCCAGTGATGCCAGGTGTATTAATTGTTGAGGCAATGGCACAGGTTGGGGCTGTTGCAATGCTTTTGAAAGAAGAATTTAGAGGTAAAACTCCATTTTTTGCAGGTATTGATAAAGTAAGATTCAAAAGAGTTGTGAAGCCTGGGGATGTTCTTGTGATTGAAACAGAGTTAATTTCTCTCAAAGGTTCAATCGGCAAGGCAAAAGCAATAGCCACGGTTGATGGAGAAGTTGTTTGTGAAGGTGAATTACTATTTGCCATAAAATAAAAGGTAACCGGCAAGATTTCAAGCTGGTTACCTTTTTCTTTGTCAAAATATTTTTATGTTCTCTTTTCAAGCTGAAGTTTTGCTTTTATAACTCTTACGTCTTCTCCAAAAAGGTGCAGAAACATAAAATATTCCTGAAGTCTTCCCATTATAAAACCGGAATAAACAGTAACAAGTCCATCAAGGCTGTAGTTTGTTGTTATAACCATTTTTTTACCGCTTAAAAACCTTTTGTCTAATAAACTCTGAAAAACTCCATGACAAAATTCGGTATTTTTCCCTTCATTCCCAAGGTCATCAATAATCAAAAGATCAACCTCTTCAAGGCTTTTGTATTCTTCATCGCTGACCTCATCATAAAGCCGAACCATTTTGGAGTATTTGTCCTTTAATATCTCAAAAAAAGAAATACTATCTAAAAATATTACTGTTTTACCTTTGTCAATTATCTCTTTTGCTATGCAGTGAGCAAGAAAAGTCTTACCAAGTCCAGTTGGTCCATAAAATAATAGATTTTTTTGATTTGGCATATCAAAATTTTCAACAAACTTCTTCACTTCTTCAATTATCTTGAGCATATTTTTATAGGGTGATAGCCCTTCTTTCAAATCAATTTCTTTTGAATAGAAATCAAGATTAAAGTTACTAAAATTATGTTCTTTCAAGATTTCTTTTAACCTGCTTTGTTCGTATAAAAGTTCAATAAAAAGCTGAGCCCTACATTTGCAAACCTCAACTCTGTCTTCTGAGACAACAAAACCTGTGTCTTGGCATGCCTTGCATACATAGTCTGGTTCTAAATAGTCGCTCGGATATCCCATCTCAATTAAAAGTTTTGTCCTTTTTGAGATAAGCGTATCTAAAATTTTGGAATATTTAGCTATTTGCTCTTTATTTTGCATCAGTGACGCTTTTGACAGCCTCAAGCCAGCTAATTTTATTTTGTCACATATATCTGCAAACTCTTTTGATTTAGCATAAAGCTCATTTATTTTTCTTTCTTTTGAAAGCTCAGCATTAAGGCGTCTTTGTTTATATATTCTGTCTATGGTTTCTAATATTTCTTTCTTATTCGTCATCATTTGCATTACCTCTTAAGGCTTTTTTGTAAAGTTCTTCTAACGCAGTATATGTAGATGGGTCTCTTTCTTCACGGAGGCTCTTTTTATTTGAGGATTGTTTTTTGCTCTTTTCTTTCTTTTGAGCATTTTCAAGTTCAAACTTTTTAATTGATTCTAAATCCTTAAGGCCTGCCTCATACCACCTTTTTATTATACCATTTACATAGCTTACTGTGGGATTGTTCACATTTTTCACAAGGCTCAAAGCATACATAATTACATCTTCTGGCACTTTCCAGTCGTTTATCCATACATTCATAATTTCATCTTCCACCTTGGTCGGAGCCCTGTTGTATATTCCAAGATACTGAAGAACAAGCCTTTTTATTCTACTTGTGTCTTCCTGCGACCTTATATACTCCTCAGCCTTTTCAATGCTGTCAATGTTAAGCTCTTTCCACTTAATTGCCATTTGTTCTAGAAATTTCAAGTTTTTATTGTTCTTATTTATTGTAACATAGTTTATCAAAAGGTATATAACCTCAATAGGCAGTTTTAGCCAGTCATAAATCTCAAGCAAAACATCAATATCACTTTTGTTAAATGTCCTGCAGTACTGTTTTTGGGCAAATTCAAGAAGGTTTCTAAACTTTTCATCTGTCTCAAAAAATCTGGATAAGTCCTCTGTTGTGTAAACTGGGGGTGTTGGCACATTTTCAACCTTTTCAGATGAAAACATCTCATCCAAAAACTCAATTGAAAAATTGCCATCAACATCTTTGGAAAGCCTTATAAGATTTCTCTGTGCCCAGAATTCGAGTGCTTTTACAACATCACTTTCAAGAAGATTTAGTTCCTTTGAAATCCTATCTATTTCAACTGCTTCAATTTTGTTCTGGAAAAGATATTTAAGGTATATGTACACCTTCACAAACTCCCCGTCAGAAAAAGGCATATGATTTTTAATAAAATCATAGCCTATTAAAACAAAGTTTTGCTGTTTAGGTAGAATAAATAGCTTTCCCATGTATAAAATTGCCCCCTTTTTATGATACAATAATTTTATCACAAAACTTAATTTATTTTTATACCAGCAAAATGCAATTATTGTATATGGAGGAATTAACTATGAAGTTCAAGGTTGTTTTGTTATCCCACACACCGGAGCCTGAAAAGGTTGTTGCAACTGCTGCAAAACTTTGTTATTCTAATGCAACCATTGAGAATATCTTCGAAAGATTAAATGATGAGACAGTTAAAAACTTTCTGAATTTTTTGGTAGAGGTGGGGCATCAGTCACCCTTAGAACATGTAAGTTTTACATTTGGGATAGAAGGAGTTTCGAGAAGCTTTACACACCAGCTTGTCCGTCACAGGATTGCTTCGTATTCGCAGCAATCTCAGCGGTATGTCAAAATGGATGGATTTGATTATGTCATTCCACCAAGCATAGAAGAAGATGAAGAGCTTAAAAATATTTTTATAGACACCATGAATCAGATTGCCAAAAGTTATGCTATTTTGTCTGAAAAGCTTCAAAAAAAGCACATTGAAAGTTTTAAAATGCAAGGAATTTCAGAGAAAGAGGCTTTAAAAAAAGCAGAGAAAATGGCGATAGAGGACGCAAGATATGTTCTTCCAAATGCCTGTGAAACTAAAATTATCATGACAATGAACGCAAGAGAGCTTTTACATTTTTTTAGCGAGAGGTGCTGTAACAGAGCTCAGTGGGAGATAAGGGCTGTTGCTGACAAGATTTTAGAGCTTGTCAAAAACGTTGCGCCAAACATATTCAAATTTGCAGGACCTAAATGCATAAGACTTGGCTATTGCCCGGAAGGAAAGTTCTCTTGTGGAGAGATTCAAAAGGTGAGAGAAAAATATCTTGGAAAAAAGAGGGAGGAATATGAGAACTATTGAAGGCAAAAATCCTGTGAAAGAAGCACTCAAAAGCGGAGCTAAGATAACAGAGGTGTATATCTCAAATTCAGCAAAAGATAAAGAGACTGCACAGATAATAGAGCTTTGCAGACAAAGTGGGGTTGTGGTAAAATTTGTTGACAAGAACAAGATAGATAAAATGGCGCAGACCAAAAACCCGCAAGGTGTCATTGCCATTGCACAGGAGTTTGAATATTGCGATACAGATGACATCTTGTTTGAAGCAAGGCAGAGAGAAGAAGCTCCTTTTTTAGTTTTGCTTGATGGCATAACTGACCCACAGAACTTTGGGTCTATTATAAGGTCTGCACACTTGTGTGGAGCGCATGGAATTGTGATTGAAGCAAGAAATTCATGTCCTGTTACACCAGCTGTTGAAAAGGCTTCTGCAGGTGCTATTGAGTATATGAAGATTGCACGGGTTGTTAACTTAAGAAGGACTATTGAGGAACTGAAAGAAAAGGGCATATGGGTGTTTGCTGCAGATGCAAGTAGTCCAAAACCTGTTTATGAGTGTGATTTTACTATTCCAACATGTATTGTGATAGGTTCTGAAGGAAAAGGTATCTCCAGGCTTGTGAAAGAAGGCGCTGACTTTTTGATAAAAATCCCACAAAAAGGATATATCAATTCGTTTAATGCATCTGTTGCGGCCGGTATCATATTTTTTGAGGTTTTGAAACAAAGACTTAAAGAAGGAGAAATCAAAGGTGCACTTGATGGTTGATGGATACAACTTTATAAACGCATGGGAGAACTTAAGGAAAATTGCTGAAGAGGATTTGGACAGTGCACGAAAAAAGTTAATTGACATTTTAGCAGATTTTTCGGGCTACAAAGGGTATAAAATTACTATTGTGTTTGATTCACACTTAGTTAAGGGATCTATGCGGAGAAAGGAAACCATCAGCAATGTAGAAGTAATATTCACAAAAGAGGGCGAAACAGCTGACAACTACATAGAACAATATGTTTACAAGAACAGCAAAAACGAAAAGATTGGTGTTGTAACCTCAGACTATTTAGAACAGCTCATAATCCTTGGAGATGGTGCTTTGAGAATACCTCCAAGAGAACTTATACACGAGATTGAACATTACAGAAAAGAAATTGAGAAGAAAGTAAAAGAAAAGATGTATAAAAATAGCAAGTTAGAAGATGCTTTAGAAGATGATATTATTCGCAAACTGGAGAAGTTCAAAAAAAATCTGGAATGAGCTTGAAAGAAGCTTTAGCAATAATATATAATTATTGTGATAGGTTTTTCTTTGAATTCTTAACAAGGCTTAAAAACTTAAGGAGGCATATTGCCTTGACATTGCAAAAATGGCTTTTGAATTTTAAAGAATGTCCAGATGAGGAATTGGTAAGATATTCAAGAGAAGGAATAAAGGAAGCAACTGAAGAACTTCTTTGTAGATATCAAAATTTTGTAAAGGCAAAGTGTAGAATGTACTTTTTGATTGGAGCTGACAAGGAGGATATTTATCAAGAAGGCATGATAGGTTTGTTTAAAGCTGTGCGTGATTTTGATGAGACAAAATATCCTTCGTTTAGATTGTTTGCAGAGATGTGCATTACGCGGCAGATGATAACTGCAATCAAAACTGCCAGCAGGCAAAAACATATTCCTCTTAACACTTACATATCACTTAACAAGCCTGTGTACGAAGAAAATGACGAAAGGACACTTATTGACACTTTAGCAGACACATTCATTTCTGACCCTGAAGAGGTTATGATTACAAAGGAGGAGCTTGAAAACGCTATAAATGTTATTACTGAATGTCTTTCTCCTTTTGAGTTCAAGGTTTTGAGCCTTTACCTGGAAGGAAGGAGTTATCAAGAGATTGCTGATATGATCCACAAGGATGTAAAGTCAATCGACAATGCTCTTCAAAGGGTTAAAAAGAAGATTGAAAAGTACTTGACTCCAGCCGACAAATGAACAAAGAAAGATGACCGGCTAAATAATATTTATGCCCGGTCATTTTTTTGTTTGTTGTAAAAAATTCAAACTATATTATAATATATTTGTCCAATCTTTTTTGGAGGAGGGTAAAAAAGATGAGAAAGATCACATTTGGAACAGATGGCTGGAGAGGAATTATAGCAGATGATTTTACTTTTGAAAATGTAAAAATTGTTGCTCAGGCAATAGCTGAATATGTATCAGAAGTATATGAGAATCCGACAATAATTATTGGCTATGACTATAGATTTCACTCAGAAAATTTTGCAAAGGTATGTGCCGAAGTTCTAAGTAGCAATGCAATACACGTTCTTCTTTCAAAACAGCCGATTCCAACACCGGCTGTTGCACATGCTGTTGTTAAAAAAGGTGTAAGCGGAGCAATAATGATAACAGCAAGTCATAATCCATATTACTACAATGGAATAAAGTTTATTCCACATTATGGCGGACCTGCCAACACACAGATTACAGATAAGATAGTGAAAAACGTGGAAAGAATACAGAAAGAAGGACTTGGCAGTTTAAATCCTGATGAGAAGCTCATTGAATACTTTGACCACAAGGAAGAGTATATAAATGATGTTTTGAACTTGATAGACAAAAAGGCATTTGAAGGGAAAACTTTAAAAGTTCTTGTAAATCCTATGTATGGCTGTGGGATAGGGTATGTTGATGAAGCGCTCAAGAGGCTTGGATGTGAAGTAAAGGTAATTAATAATTGGCGCGACCCGCTTTTTGGTGGACATTTGCCAGAGCCTAATTTGGAGAATATGAAAGACCTTTTAGAGGTTATAAAGAGCGAAAAATTTGACTTAGGCCTTGCAACAGATGGGGATGCAGACAGGTTTGGAGTTGTAAATCCGGACGGGGAATATATTTCGGCAAATGAAGTAATCTTTATGCTTGCAGACTATTTGATAAAAACGCGCGGAAGAGCATCGACAATTGCAAGGACAGTTGCAACAACTTCTATGCTCGACAAAATTGCAGAGAAACACAATATGCGTTGCATTGAAACACCTGTTGGGTTTAAATATATTGCAGAGTGTTTGATGAAAGAGGATGCCTTGATTGGTGGAGAGGAATCTGGAGGGCTTTCCATAAAAGGGCATGTGCCTGAAAAGGATGGGATTTTGGCTGACCTTTTGGTTGCAGAGGCAGTTGCAAAGCTTCAAAAATCTCCAAAAGAAATTTTAAGGAGCATTGAATCTGAGTATGGAAAGCTTTATAATAAAAGAATTGATGTTAGAACAACTCATCAGAAAAAAGAAGAGGCATTGGAAAGAATAAAAAATTTTGGTAAAAGTGAAGTGGCAGGGTTGAAATGTACAGAGTATAGGACAAGAGATGGTCTAAAGGTTATCCTTGAAAATAGCTCGTGGTTTTTGGTAAGACCATCTGGGACAGAAGACCTTATAAGAATTTATGGTGAAAGTCCGGATGAGAAAAAATTAGAGGAAATTTTGCTTGATGTGAAAGGTTATCTTGGTTTGTAGAAAATGCGACTTTAAATGTAATAAAGTTGTATGCTTGATGAATATATAAAAATACAAAAAGCATATTTTTGGAGGTAATTCTGATAATGACCAAGTTAAAAGTTGCTGTTTTGTTTGGAGGAGTTTCAACAGAGCACGAAATATCCATAGTTTCGGCAAAATCAATTATGCAAAATATGGACAAGGAAAAATACGAAATAATTCCAATAGGTATAACAAAAGAAGGAAAATGGCTCTTGTACACAGGCAAAATTGAAGATTTGGATAGCAAATGGACTCAGTTTTCTATAGAATGTTTTGTCTCTCCTGATAGAACCAAAAAGGCACTTGTAAAAATAAAAGATAACGAGGCTACCTTTATCGACATTGACGTGGTTTTTCCGGTTTTGCATGGACTGAATGGTGAGGACGGGACAGTTCAGGGACTTTTAGAGTTATCTAACATACCGTATGTGGGCTGCGGTGTTCTTTCGTCGGCTATATGTATGGACAAAGCATTTGCTAAAAAGCTTGCGCTTTTAGAAGGAATACCACAGGGGCATTTTTTAGTTGTATACAAAAACGAATATTCAGCTAAAAAAGATTATTTCATAAGAAGAATAGAGAGTGAGTTTTCGTATCCTGTTTTTGTAAAGCCTGCAAACTCAGGCTCGTCTGTGGGTATATCAAAAGCGAAAGATAGAGAAGACCTTGTTTTGGCGATACATGAGGCTTTTTTGTATGATACAAAGGTTTTGATTGAACAGGCTATAAACGCTCGGGAGATAGAATGTGCAGTTTTGGGAAATGATGAGGTATTTGTGTCTGAGCCGGGTGAAATAATTCCATCAAGAGAGTTTTATTCGTATGAAGCAAAATATATTGATGATTCATCAGAGCTCATCATCCCGGCAAGACTTCCAAAAGAAGTTACTGAAGAGATAAAAGATTTGGCAGCAAGGATTTACAAAATTTTTGAGTGCTGTGGAATGGCAAGAGTGGACTTTTTTGTTGATAAAGATACGAACAAAGTGTATTTCAACGAGGTAAACACAATACCTGGTTTTACAAGTATTTCGATGTATCCAAAACTTATGGAGTTCAGTGGTATTCCATATTCTCAGCTCATTGATAAACTAATTTCTCTTGCCATTGAGAAGAATGAGCAGAAAAAAAGCATAAAATACAGCAAAGAGGGCTGAAATAGCTATGGATTTGCGACCGATCGGTATATTTGATTCTGGTTTGGGCGGACTTACTGTCTTCAAAGAGATTGTAAGTCTTATGCCAAATGAGAACATTGTATATTTTGGTGACACAGCAAGAATTCCATATGGTTCTAAGTCTAAAGAGACTGTTACAAAGTTTGCTATGCAAAACACAAGGTTTTTGTTATCGAAAAATGTTAAGATTGTAGTTGTGGCATGCAATACTGCCTCTGCTTATGCATATGAAACTTTGAAAAAAAGTTTCGATATTCCTATTGTTGCAGTAATTGAACCGGGTGCTAAGGCAGCAGTAAATGCCACTAAAAATAAAAGAGTTGGCGTTGTAGGCACAGAAGGGACAATAGCAAGCGGGTCTTTTGAAAAAAAGATATTAGAGCTTGATAGTAGCATAAAGGTTTTTTCAAAGCCGTGTCCTCTTTTTGTTCCGCTTGTAGAGGAGGGGTGGACAGATAAAGAGGTAACTTATCTTGTTGCGAAAGAGTACTTAGAAGAGTTCAGTGAAAAAGAAATAGATACTCTTGTTCTGGGATGTACACACTATCCTTTTTTACAGGATGTCATAAAAAAAGTATTGCCGGACGTTATGTTAATAAATCCTGCACTTGAGACAGCTAAGCAGGTGTTTGAAGTATTAAAAGAGAATGATATGCTAAACAATTCCAGCGAAGAACCAACATATTATTTTTATGCAAGTGACAATCTCAAAAAATTTGAGTCTGTAGCTTCAATATTTTTAAATGAAAAAATAAAGTGTGAAGAAAAAATAGACATTGAGAAATACTGATAAATAGGCATTTTTTGGGGTGTGAAGGTATGAAAAAAGACGTCTTGATTTATGTTAAAGGTACGCAGGAATACCCCGTAAGCAGCTTTGAAAATAGCATAGAATTTTTCACAGAAGGCAAGTTCTATAAAAAAGGAGAAAGTTATTTTGTGACATATAAGGAAAGTGAACTGACCGGGCTTGCAGGTACCACAACAACTTTTAAGATTCAACCCGACCTTATAACCTTAATCCGCTGGGGTGATGTTACATCAACCTTTATATTTGAGCCTGGCAAAAGACATATCTCCACATATATAACCGACCAGGGAGTTATCATGATTGGAGTTTATACAAAGAAGATGAAAGTTGACTTGGATGATAGTGGTGGAGAGGTTTTAGTAGAGTATGCCATAGATTTGGATTCGCATATGATGTCTGAAAATGACTTTTTACTCAAAATCAAAGAGGCAGGTGTAAAAAATTGAACTTGGTAAAACTCGCAAAAGAGCAGGTAAAAAGTGTTATTCAAAATGCTATAAAAAGGTGTATTGAGACGGGAATATTTGAGCTTGACAGCATTCCAGATATAATGATTGAAAAACCAAAAGAGAAATCTCACGGTGATTTTGCAACAAATATTGCGCTGGAACTTACAAAGAAACTAAGGAAAAACCCGCGTGAGATAGCTCAACACATTTTAAACTGCATTGACCTGTCGGAAACCTTTATTGAAAGGGTTGAAGTGGCAGGTCCAGGATTTATAAATTTCTTTTTCAAAAAAGAATGGCTTTATAAAGCTGTGGAGGTTATCTTATCTGAGGGCAATAACTATGGAAAAGTAAATATTGGAAATGGCAAAAAAGTGATGGTTGAGTTTGTATCAGCAAATCCAACAGGTCCTATGCACATGGGCAATGCCCGCGGAGGTGCGCTGGGTGATTGTCTTGCAAACCTTTTAAAATGGGCAGGATACAATGTCACAAAAGAGTTTTATGTAAATGATGCAGGAAACCAGATAGAAAAGTTTGGACAGAGCCTTGAGATTAGATATAGACAGCTCAAGGGTGAAAATATAGATCTTCCCGAAGATTGCTATCATGGTGAGGATATAATCGAAAGGGTAAAAGAATATTTAGATGAACACGGGGATGATTTGGAGAATTTATCCTCAGATGAGAGAAGAAAAAAGCTTGTCGACTTTGCCCTAAAGAGAAATATTTTGCTTATGAAAGAGCACTTGAGAAAATATGGCATAGAATATGATGTATGGTTTCATGAAAGTAGCCTTTATGAAAGTGGAGAAGTTTTTGAGACAATTGAAGATTTAAAATCAAGAGGATACACGTATGAAAAAGATGGAGCACTGTGGTTTGTAGCATCAAAGATAGATAAGAGCTTAAAAGATGAGGTTTTGATAAGAGCAAATGGGATTCCAACCTATTTTGCAGCTGATATTGCTTATCACAGAAACAAGTTTGAAAAAAGAGGCTTTGACATTGTGATAGACATCTGGGGCGCTGACCATCACGGACATGTTGCAAGAATGAAAGCTGCAATGAAGGCGCTTGGAATTGACCCTGAAAGGCTTATTGTCATTCTTATGCAGCTTGTAAGATTAGTAAGAGGTAAAGAAGTTGTTAGAATGTCAAAAAGAACAGGTAAGGCAATAACATTAATTGACCTGATTGACGAGATAGGCAAAGATGCTGCAAGGTTTATGTTCAATACAAAGTCAGCAGACACCCATATTGAAATAGATTTAGACCTTGTGACCCAGCAGACACTTGACAACCCTGTATTTTATGTTCAGTATGCTCACGCAAGAACATGTGGGATCATTAGAGCTCTTTCAGAAGAAGGGATTGTATTAGATAAAAGTAAAATAAAAGTAGAACTTTTGCAACAAGAGGAAGAGCTTGAACTTTTGAAAAAGCTTTTAGAACTTCCTGAAGAAATTGAGATAGCAGCAAAGAATTTAGACGTTAGCAGAGTGACAAAGTATCTTTTAGACTTAGCATCTATGTTCCATGCTTTTTATAACGCGTGCAGAGTTAAAAATGAAAATGAAGAACTGATGTTTACAAGGCTTTCTCTTGTTGAGTGTGTAAGAATTGTCATAAATAACATGCTAAGACTGCTTGGGGTTGACGCTCCAGAGAAAATGTAATTGTTTTCGGTGTCTCTTACCCATTTTTCACAAAGGGGTAAGAGACATTTTTATTTATTTTTCACAAAAATCTAATTAAAATCATTTAATCTATTGTTTGTTTTTTGAAGTGTGTGATATAATTTGAATAGTAAATTAAAAAAGTTGGAATGGAAGTTTTGAATATGGATTTTATTGGATTGCTTATAAGAAATTTATTTTTTTCTTTAATGGAAATTTTTAAAGGAAACACAACAAGAAAGAAACTAAGGATTTTGTCACAAAATAGTAGAGCTTCTCAAGAAAAAATTGAGGATGTTCAAAGGGAAGAGCTCAAAAAGCTGTTGTTATATTGTATTGAACACGTCCCAGCATATAAAAAGTACGACTATCTCAAAAAAGAAATAGAAGTTTATCCAGAAAGAGCTTTAAAAGAATTTCCCATCTTGGAAAAAAAAGAGTTTTCAGAAAACAGAGATTTTTACTTATCAGAAAAAGCAGATCTTTCAAAATGCATTTTAAATAGAACAGGCGGGTCTACTGGTGAGCCTGTAAAGTTTTACATGGACAGAGAAACTGTTGAGTGGTATGAAGCAGCAAGGTATTTGGGACTTTCTTGGTGGGGGATAAACATTGGTGATAGGTGTCTGATGCTTTGGGCTTCAAGAAGTGACATTGCTAATGTCAAGGATTTGAAAGGTAAGATTAAAGAGCGAATTCTGAAAAATAGGCTTATAATTTCTTCATGGGATATAAACGAGAAGGCAATAAATAAAATTGCAAAAAGAATCAAGAGATTCAAACCTTTGTATATATACGCATATCCTTCTGCCGCATATAAACTTGCATATCTTTTAAAAGAAAATGGTATAGACTTGAAGTTGAAACTCAAGGGAGTTGTCACCACAGCTGAAAATTTATATGAATACCAAAAGGATTTAATTCAAGAAGTATTTAAATGCCCTGTAATAAACGAATATGGTGCAAGGGATGGCGGAATAATAGCGTATCAGTGCCCAAAAGGTAAGATGCATTTGATGACCTTGACGGGATTTTATGAGTTTGTGGATATCGAAGGATTAGAGAATGAAAATAAAAAGTCAATTTTAGTAACAGATCTTCATAATTATGTAATGCCAAGGCTAAGATATAGACTTGGTGATGTGGTGACCCTTGATGATGAAGGCTGTGACTGCGGAGTAGGATTTCCTACTATTAAGGAAATAGATGGTAGGATTGATGAGATATTTGTCACAAAGAATGGAGAGGTTTATGACAGTCACTTTTTCAATATATTAGCAAGAGAGATGGAAGGAGTGCTGCAGTATCAGCTTGTTCAGCATGATTTGGAAAATATGACACTAAAGATTGTAAAAGGTAAAGGATTTAGTGAGAGTGAGGTTGAGAAGTTCATAAAAAATATTAAAAGCAAGTTTGGAGATATTTCGATAAAGGTTGATTATGTGAATGAAATTGAATGTGGTCCTTCCGGAAAGGTTAGATATATAGTGAGAGAATACAAAATTCCAGCGATGAGAGCTTTGCTCTCATTTTTAAAGATAGCAGTTTCTGTATTTACGATATTCGCTTTTGATTTGTAATTTAGAGTGCCTTATTGTGTTTTTTAATTTAATAAAAAAATTTTGTAGAAAGGGAGGACGGTTGTAAGATGAATCTAAGAAGACCAAATGCAAATGAAGCAACAGGCACGTTTAACCGTTCAAAAGATGTTGTTCCTATGTCAGGACTTTGTACAAGATGTGTGGATGGGTGTCAAGGAAATTGTGAAATCTTTTTGGCGTCTTTTAGAGGAAGAGAGGTTTTGTATCCCGGACCATTTGGAGAAGTTACTGCGGGTGCTGATAAGAATTATCCTGTTGATTATTCTCATCTTAACATTCAGGGTTATGCAGTTGGAGCAAAAGGACTTCCTGAAGGAGTTGAACCAAATCCAGATACAGCTATATTCCCAAATGTTGATACAACAACAGAATATGGTTGGGAAAAGAAAGTAAAAATGAAAGTTCCTGTTTTTACTGGTGCACTTGGTTCAACAGAAATTGCGCGCAAGAACTGGGAACATTTTGCTGTAGGAGCAGCAATTTCTGGTATTACACTTGTTTGTGGTGAGAATGTCTGTGGAGTTGATCCTGAGCTTGAACTTACATCAGATGGCAAGGTAAAAAATTCTCCTGAGATGGATAGGAGAATAAATACTTATAAAAGATTTCATGAAGGTTGGGGCGAGATTTTAGTCCAGATGAATGTTGAAGATACTCGCCTTGGTGTTGCAGAATATGTTATTGAAAAGCATGGACTTGATACAATAGAACTTAAATGGGGACAGGGTGCAAAATGTATTGGTGGTGAGATAAAGGTAAAAAGCTTAGAAAGAGCTTTAGAGCTCAAAAAGAGAGGATATGTTGTGCTGCCAGACCCAACCCAAAAAGATGTTCAGGAAGCATTTAAAAGAGGTGCAATAAGAGAATTTGAGAGACATTCCAGGCTTGGATTTGTAGAAAAAGAAAGCTTCCTAAAAGAAATAGAAAGACTAAGAAAACTTGGATTTAAGAGGATAACACTCAAAACAGGTGCATACTCAGCTGTAGAGCTTGCTATGGCACTAAGATTTGGTGCTGAGGCAAAACTTGATTTAATAACAATTGATGGTGCACCGGGTGGTACAGGCATGAGCCCGTGGCCAATGATGAACGAGTGGGGGATTCCAACATTTTACTTGGAAGCTCTGGCATATCAGTTTGCTGAAAAACTTACAAAGAAAGGTTTCAGAGTTCCTGACCTTGCAATTGCAGGTGGTTTTTCAACAGAAGATGGAGTGTTCAAGGCAATTGCAATGGGTGCACCATATGTAAAAGCTGTTTGTATGGGAAGAGCATTGATGATACCAGGGATGGTGGGCAAGAATATTGAGAAGTGGTTAAAAGAAGGCAATCTTCCGAAGACAGTATCGAAGTATGGTACAACACCCGAAGAGATCTTTATAACATATGAAGAGCTTCGTGAAAAGTATGGTGATGAGATAAAGAACATTCCTCTTGGTGCAATTGGTATTTACACATTTGTGCAAAAGTTCAAAACAGGTTTGCAACAGCTGATGGCTGGTTCAAGAAACTTCAGAATCTCTACAATTTCAAGAAAAGATTTAATTGCTCTGACAGAGGATGCAGCTAAAGTTTCTGGTATTCCTTATGTAATGGATGCATACAGAGAGGAAGCAGAAAGAATTTTAGAGGAGTAAAATTTTAATAAATAAATTTAAAGCCACAGGGAATGATGTCCTCTGTGGCTTTTTTGTTACAAGAATTACCAATAAACATAACAGTAAAAAGTATTTTTTTAATTTGTACCCTCGAGAGAAATAAAATAGTCATATTAAACAAAAATAAAGTTAATCTTTAAATAATATTTATTGAGGTTGACTTATATATTGCCATGATTTAATATATTATTTGTAAAGAAAGAGTTAATTGACAGGGGGCTTAGTTTCACTTATGTTATTGGAGAAATTTAAGAAATCGTTTGTATTCAAAAGGTTTTTGATTTCGTATGTCTCTATACTTTTGATTCCTTTATTATTGTCGTTGATTGTATTTAATACTTCTTTCACCGTTGTTCAAAAAAATTCGGTGAATTCAACCTTGTTTCTCTTAAATCAATTGAAAAACTTTATTGATAGTAAAATGGAAAAAATAGATGAAATAGCAATAAAGATGGCTTATGATTCAAAACTTCAGTGGATTTCAACATTGGATACGCCCAAAGAAGGCTCACCAGATGTTTACTGGTTTTGGGAGTATTACAATAACTTCTGTAAAATTGTTTCTAATTTAAAGGATGAACTTGATATATCACTTTTGGTTGCTATGAGACATAGTGATACTGTTTATTATAATTCTGTTCTTTATTTTGAAATGGAGGAATTCTACAAAAATAACTTTAGATATAGTAAAATGTCATTTAAACAGTGGTATGATTATCTGTTTAATACATTTCATTTTAAAGATTTTTTACCTAAAGAAAAGGTTGTGATTAATGGAGAGAATAAGGAAGTGATAACATACACTTATTCATTTCCATTTTGGAAAAAGCGTAATCCTGATGGAGTTATTGCAGTCTTTATTAATGAGGAGAAAATTCGAAGTTTACTTAGTAAAATAGTAGAAAATTTAAAAGGAAATGCTTACATTATTTCAGAAAATGGTTCTATAATTTCTTCTTATTTAGTAAGTCCCAAACTATCGCAACATATAAATTTATCTGATTTTGATAGAACTCAAGGATTTATTATTGTAAGAGGAAGCAGAGGCAGGATAATAAGAACATATGTAAAATCTCAAATAAATAATTGGATGTACATAGTAGAATTTCCTATTGAAATGGTTATGAAGGAAGTATATTTTTTAAGAAATGTTGCAACTGCTGTGTTGCTCACTGCCTTGATTTTAGGATTATTAATTTCTACTATTTTTGCATATAAAAATGAAAAACCTATATCTGAAATTTTGGGGATTTTGAAGCTGATAAGACCAGTTTTAAATAATGAAGAAAAAGAATTTGATATCATTAAAAAGGAAATTTCAAATCTAATACAGAGTGAAATAGAGCTTTCAAGAAGACTTGAAACCCAGCAATTTGTATTACGTGAAATCTTTTTTGAAAGGCTTTTGTATGGTCAATACGATGATAAGAGTAAAATTGAAAAACTTATAAAATATTTGAATTTTAATATAGATTCAAAAAACTTTGCAATTGCAATTATGAGGATATTAAGAGAATATCAAAAAGCTACTAAGAGGATACTTAATGAATTGGATTTGTATAGAATTTCTGTTGAGGAAATATTAAAAAAGAATTATGAGGGGACAGTTTATTTACATCCAATATCTGAAAATGATATTGCTGTTTTAGTTGGATTTAACATAGATGATGTTTATGAAGTAAAAAAACGTGCAGAAGATTTGTTTGAGACAGTTCAGAGAGAAATAAATGAAAAATTTTCAATAACTCCTTTGGTAGTTTTGGGTAGAGTATGTCAAAATTTATTTGATGTTCAGTTTGCATTTTTGGATGCTAAAGAAGTATTGGAAAACATCTCTTTGAGATATGAAGATATTGGAAACAGTATAATTAATGCCGATGAATGGCAAAGGTCAAATGTAATTTATTATCCATTAGAAATAGAAGAAAAGATTATTTCACTTACCTTAGCAGGACGATTTAATGACTTAAGATCTTTATTCGACATGCTTTTTGAGAAAAATTTTAAAGAAAGTACCTTGAGTAAAAATCTAAAAATTATATTCCTAAATGAGTTGTTAGCAACATTTATCAAAGTAATTAACAAATGCGATGATACGGTGTTCTCTAATGTTGAATTGAAAGAATTGTTTGTTTTTAGGGAAAGACAGGATTTAGAAGCAGCATTTAACCAGATTGTTCAAAAATTTATTGATACTTCCAAAATGATGGATAAAAATAAAAAGAGTCATAATGAAAAATTAATAGAAAAAATATTGGAGTTTATTAATTCTAATTTGTATAACTCTCAAATGAGTATTTCTTTTGTTGCGTCGCATTTTGATCTTTCAAATTCTTATTTTTCTTTCTTTTTCAAAGAACAGACAGGTATGAAGTTTAGTGATTATATTGAAAAACTGCGAATTGAAAAGGCATGTGAACTTTTAAGAGAGGAAAAATACAACATTGATGAGGTTGCTAAAATGGTAGGATACACAAATGCTCATACGTTTAGAAGAGCTTTTAAAAAGGTAATTGGAATCTTGCCAAGTGAGTTTTGTGAAAGACTAAGAGAAGTTTGAACAAAAAAATTTATTTAGAAGCTACCCCCTGTTATAGCAGGGGGTTTGTTTTTTCTATAAAAATGTACATTGATTTTAAAAAGTGAATGTGTACCAGCCTAAGAAATTGTTGCTCTTTCTAAATAGTTGAAAGTTGATAAAATATGCACCTTGCTATAGATTTGAAACTAGAAAAAATTAACGGAGAATAAGGAGGCTAAATTCAATGTTCGGCAAAAAGAAATTAAAAGTATGGAGATTTTGTAGTATTCTTGTGGTATTTGTTTTTGTGATTGGCTTATTAGCAATAAATCCTAAAATGAATTTTGCAGCTACAAAACCTACTATTACTTATTTTGTACAGATGGATTCTAAAGTTGCTGTTTCGTATGATAACTTTAGCAAGATTGCAGCATATCAACTTCTTATGAAAAAGTTAAATGTAAATATTCAATTTATCCATCCTCCAATGGGAGGCACTGCAGCTCAAGACCAACTGAACTTGATGATTGCATCTAAAAAGCTCCCTGATATTATTTACTGGAATTGGATAGACAGTTATCCGGGTGGTCCGATGAAAGCTTTACAAGACAAAGTGATTATAAGGCTTAATGAATATGTAGACAAATATGCTCCAAATTTTAAGTCATATTTATCAAAACATCCTGATGTGAAAAAAATGATAGTAACTGATACTGGAGATCTTTATTGTTTCCCTTATTTGAGAGAAGATCCTGAAATTCAAGGTACCTTCTATGGACCAATTGTAAGAAAAGATTGGTTAAGCAAATTAAAAATAAATCCACCCGAAACTGTTGATGAATGGTATAAAATGTTAAAAGCTTTCAAGAATAATGACCTTAATGGAAATGGGAAAAACGATGAAAGACCATTTTCCATAAGCTTAGGTGGAGCAACAAGCCCAAGAAGAGCATTTGATTATTGCAGCTTTTTAGTGGGGGCATGGGGTATAAAGACAGATTTCTTTGTTGAAAACAATAAGATTCAATATGGACCTTTAAAGCCTCAGTATTCAGATTTTATAAAGACACTTCAAAAATGGTGGAAGGAAGGATTGATTGATCCAGATGTACTTACTATGAACAGAGATATAATCAGGGCAAATATTCAGAATGATTTAATAGGTTCTTTTTTGGGATTAATAGGTGGCGACTTAGCTTTCTTTGTAAACTTAAAAAAGGATTTAATGGGAGTTAAGTATCCAGTTCTTAAAAAGGGGCAAAAACCAGAATTTGGTCACCGTGAACCTCAATTTGCTAAAAGTGGTGCTGCTATTACAACATCTTGCAAAAATATTCCTCTTGCCATAAAAGTTCTCGACTGGGGATGGAGTAAAGAAGGATTCATGGCACTCAATTTTGGTGTGTTGGGTAAAAGTTATGTTATAAAAGATGGACGTCCTGTATATACAGATGAAGTTATGAACAATCCACAGCTTGATAGACCTTCTGCACTTGCAAAATACGCTTGTGCTTCATTTGGTGGTCCGTTTATTCAGGCTAAAGAAAATGCTCTTCAAATAGGGTTAGGACTTCCACAACAAAAAGAAGCGAGCGAAAATTGGAGATATGCATCTAATACAAAACTTTTGCCTATTCTTTCGTTTACTTCGGATGAGGCAAAAAAGCTGGCAGATATTATGAATGTTGTAAACACATATTATGACGAGATGTTTGTAAGGCTTATGACAGGAAAAATCAACGATGTTGAACAGCTGAGAAAGGGATTAAAAAGAATGAGAATAGACGAGGCAATAAAGATATATCAACAAGCTTATAATCGTTATATAAATAGAAAATAACTATTTGAGGGACTGCTCTTGAAACTTTCACCAAAAAGAGCAGTCCTCTTTAAAGAACTCTTATAAATGACAAATTACAATCTTTTATGAGGTGATAAAAGTGGAAGTTACATTGTCACAAAAAGAAAGGTTTCGTAATCGTTTTAAAGAATTTTGGAAATCCATAAAAAAGACAAAATATCTTCATCTATTAGCATTACCAGGCGTTCTTTATTACATAATATTTCATTATATTCCTATGTATGGAGTTATTATTGCGTTTAAAGATTATAATTTTAGAAAAGGTATATTGGGAAGTGAGTGGGTAGGATTTAAACACTTTATAAGGTTTTTTGAAAATCCGTTCTTTTGGCGGTTGATTAGAAATACAGTTCTTCTAAATATTTATCAGATAATATTTGTATTTCCTCTGCCAATATTATTTGCTCTTTTTCTAAATGAGCTTCGAGATGGTTTTTATAAAAGGTTTGTACAAACAGTTAGTTATTTACCTCACTTTATTTCTCTTCCAGCAATAATTGGTATGATGGTAATGTTTTTATCTCCAACAGATGGTATTATAAATATGATACTTCAAAAAATGGGGTTACCAACCATATATTTTATGGCTGATCCTAAATGGTTTCGACCATTATATATAATAAGTGACATATGGCAACATATGGGTTGGGGAGCAATAATTTATATAGCAGCACTTAGCAATGTAAATCCTGAACTTTATGAAGGTGCTGTAATAGATGGTGCAACAAGAGTGCAGATGATGAGGTATATTTCGATACCATCAATAATGCCCACTATTGTTATAATGCTGCTTTTGAGAATTGGACATATTATGTCACTGGGTGCAGAAAAAGTTTTACTTATGCAAAGTCCGCTTAATTATGAAACATCAGACGTTATAAGTACTTATGTTTATAGAAGAGGACTTGTATATGGTGAATATAGTTATACAACTGCAATAGGTTTATTTAACTCTTTAATTAATCTTACAATACTAATTATAGCAAACAAGATTACAAAAAAAGTTACAGAAACAGCACTCTTTTAGTGGAGGCGAAATTTATATGGTGAAAGATAATTCGTTGTCAACAAAAATTCTAACAATAATTGTACACACTACTATGATATTTGTATTAATAGTTACTTTATATCCTGTGCTAAATGTTTTTGCTTCATCTTTAAGTAGTGCGGATGCAAATAATAAAGGTATAGTTACAATTTTTCCGATTGGTTTTACATTGGATTCATACAAAATGATATTTACGGCAGGGACAGTTCCCAGAGCTTTTAAGAATTCGGTTATTTATACCATTGTAGGAACATTGATTAACCTTATTTTGACAACTTCTTTTGCTTATCCACTGTCAAGAAAGAATTTACCATTAAAATCTTTCTATACTTGGCTTGTTATAATAACTATGTATTTTTCAGGGGGCTTGATTCCACTTTTTATATTAGTCAAAAACTTAGGACTATATGATACTATGTGGGCTTTGATTTTACCAGGTGCAATTAGTACTACTAACTTGATAATTATGCGAACATTCTTCCAGAACATACCTCATGAATTAGAAGAATCAGCATATCTTGATGGTGCAAATGAATTTGTTATATTTACAAGAATAGTTTTACCGCTTTCTAAAGCAGCTCTTGCAACTGTAGGACTTTATTATGCTGTTGGGCATTGGAATTCATGGTTTAATGCCATGATATTCTTAAGTGACCAGAAAAAATTTCCTCTGCAGCTTGTTTTGAGAGATATTATAATGCTTGCCCAGACGCTTCAGCAGGCTGCTGAAGCAGGTGATTTGAGTGCAAGACAAGAATTAGGTTTAATCAACGCAAAGGGGGTGAAATATGCAACACTCTTTGTCTCGATGGTACCAATGTTAGCTATATATCCATTTGTACAAAAGTATTTTGTTAAAGGTGTTATGATTGGTTCATTAAAAGATTAAAAAAATATGCACAAGAGGGAGGATGCAAGAAATGAAATGCAAAAAAATGTTTGTGATTTTACTGACAATTACTTTTATGGTTTCTGTTTTAACCTTAGGATTCTCATTTGGGAAAGCAGCTACTTCGAAAAAATTAATCACAATCACTACTCATACCACCTCTAATCAACCGCCTGCAGTGGCAGATTTATACAAAAAGAAGTTGAGAGAAAAATTTGGAATAGATTTAAAAACCATTTATATTCCTCAAAGTGATTATGTTACTAAAATGTCTTTACTTTTTGCAAGTAATATGGCACCAGATTGGATACGTGCGCTTAGACCAGAATATAATTTAAACGAATGGATAGCTGCAGGATATTTAATTGGATTTACACCGGAGGAAATAAAAAAGAAATGGCCGAACTACTTAAAGATATGGACAAAAGAAGAATGGGATTACCTTTACAAAATAGTACGTTATAGTGATGGTAAGGTATATTCATTTCATGGAAGAAGAATTGCACCAGTTGATATGGCTTTCTTATATAGGAAAGAAATATTCGATAAATACAATTTGAAATTCCCAACTACAGTTGATGAATTTTACAAAACATGTATATTATTACACCAGAAAAC
The DNA here is from genome assembly GCF_000145215.1 of Caldicellulosiruptor obsidiansis OB47. Taxonomy (NCBI): domain Bacteria; kingdom Bacillati; phylum Bacillota; order Caldicellulosiruptorales; family Caldicellulosiruptoraceae; genus Caldicellulosiruptor; species Caldicellulosiruptor obsidiansis. The sequence continues at coordinate 1,934,511 of NC_014392.1, read as the reverse complement.
TGGAAAGGTTGTATATTTACACGCGAATGCTGTCTCTGGTAACTTAAGTCTTTGGGCATTTACAGGAATATTTTTGATGTATGGTTTACCTGAACTTGCGCCACGACAGATTTCTTATGTAGACCCGCTTACCAAAAAGTTTGTGCCTTTTGCATTTAATCAGAACAACTATCGCCAAGCTCTAATTTTGATAAACAAACTTTATAAAGCAGGTTGCATTTGGAAAGAATATGCTACAGCAACTCGTGATCAGTTAGATAAGTTTAGAACCCAAGGGCAAGGAATAATTATGTGGGCATATCCTGCAAATATAGGAACTTACAATAATCTATATAGAAATACAGATAAAGATACAAACTGGGTATGGTCCAAGGATGTACCAACAGCATATCCTGGAAAAGCTTACTTTTTCAAAAGAAATCCTTTGCATTTTGCAGATGGCAACGGATTTAATTCAAGTATAAGCAAAGAAAAATTAGAAAGGCTTCTTCAATATTTAAATTGGGCACTGAGTGAAGAAGGACAGATATTCCACACTTATGGTGAATATGGTGTTACTTATAAAAAAGAAGGGGATAAATATGTATATCTAAACCATATTCAAACTCCAACCAATCCCTCAGGAAAGTATAGTTTACAAGATTATGGTTTTCCATTTGCAGCGCCAAACGGCTTTATGGTAGCATATCCTCAAGCTGTAGAGACATATGCTCCTATATATGCAGAACTTGCGAAAACGTTTATGAATAGACCAAAATATTATTATATAAGAGAAGAACCCATGATGTTTACAAAAGAAGAAATGGCAGAAAGGGCTGAGCTAGAATCAAATATTATGGCAGTTGTAGATGAGTATTGCATGAAATTTGTAACAGGTCAGTTAGATCCAAGCAATAACAAAGATTGGCAGCAATATTTAAATGTTTTAAACAAAATTGGGTTGCAACGTTTGATAACAATTAGGATAAATGCATATAATAGAGCCAAGAAATAAGGATTAAAAAAATAAAAGGAAATATTAGAAATAACAACTTCTTAACAACAAAAAATATTTGATACTATTGAATAATAATATTTAACTATGCAGTAAATAAATAGAGGCTGTCTGCTTCTCTTTTGGACAGCCTCTATTATCTTTTCAATATTTTGATAAGGTTTAATCAATCTTTTCAGCTTAATTATTCTTTTTACAAAGTTGTTTAATAGGCTTTCTGCTATATATTGTCATCTTCTATACTGCTGTATTAATTGCAAAATATTTTAGTGGTACTGATGCCTTCATATCCCATTTCATATTGAAGTTCAAAAGCATGATTGATATTTCATTGTCTTCAACAGCTTAAAAACTTGTTATAATCTTTGGGTTTTAATTAGATTTTATAATAAGAAGTTATTTTTTGCCATTCAGAAATGTAAGAAAATTTGAATAGGAATAATTATAAGTTAGTTATAGGTTGCTTGTTTGTTTTGGATTTGAAGAATTCAATCACAGCTAACTTTAGTGTGTGTTCATCTATTTATTTGGAAAAATCAATGTACTTGCTGAATTCATTTCACACAACCCATCAGCTTGCTTAAAACTAATGAAAAGGTTAATCATGTCTTTTAACCATAGTGTATCTATATTCTTAATTTTTCCTTTTCTAGGCATAAAAAAAGTCTCCTCTTTCACCTTTTTGCTGATTAGGGGAGACCATCGGTTGTATTTTTGCTGCTACTTTTTCCACGCTGCAAATTCAGTTGTCTCAAAACATGGCAGGGGCGGAGGGACTCGAACCCCCAGCCGACGGTTTTGGAGACCGCTACTCTGCCAATTGAGCTACGCCCCTACACCTAATTTATTATAAGGGAAGAGATGTAGAATTGTCAATATCTTTTTAGGATACACTTTTGAAAAGTCAAAGAAAAAACCAGATATGCTGGGTATAAATGAAAGTTAAAGATAATAATGGTTTGGTTTTGAGTGAGATTTGTGATATAATTTATTTGAAATTCACAATTATTATAGGAGGGAGTAATGTTGAATACCACATCAGAACAACAGAAACAAATCAATATAGCATACATTGGTGGGGGTTCACGCGGCTGGGCATGGAGGTTGATGACTGATTTAGCGTTAGAAAAAGACTTGAGTGGTACTGTTAGACTTTATGATATTGATTTTGAAGCTGCTAAGACAAATGAAGTAATAGGCAATAAGCTTTCAAGCAAACCTGAGATAGTGGGGAAGTGGAAATATGTTGCTGTAGAGAGCTTAGATGAAGCTTTATATGGTGCAGATTTTATTATCATTTCGATTTTGCCTGGGACATTTGAAGAGATGTATTCGGATGTCCATGCTCCTGAGAAATATGGTATATACCAGTCTGTAGGTGACACAACAGGTCCAGGAGGTCTTATCAGAGGACTTAGGACTGTTCCTATGTATGTTGAATTTGCAGAAGCTATAAAGAGAAATTGTCCAGATGCTTGGGTTATCAATTACACAAATCCAATGGCTATATGCTTAAAAGCCCTATATGAAGTATTTCCTAAAATAAAAGCTTTTGGCTGCTGTCATGAAGTTTTTGGTACCCAGAAGCTTTTGACCGAAGTTGTAAAAGAATTTTTAGGAGAAGAAAGAGAAATCTCAAGAAGAGAAATCAAGGTAAATGTTCTTGGTATAAATCATTTTACGTGGTTTGATAAAGCATCATATAAAACTCATGATTTATTCCCTCTTTACAAGGAATTTGTGCACAAATATTATGAAGAAGGTTTTGAAAAAACAAAAGGATTGTGGGAAAAAGATTATTTTGCTTCTGCAAATAGAGTGAAGTTTGACTTATTTAAACGCTTTGGACTTATTGCTGCAGCAGGTGATAGACACTTGGCTGAATTTGTCCCATACATTTATCTTAGAGACAAAGAGACAGTTTATAAATGGAAATTCAACTTGACACCTGTCGAATGGCGAATTAAACACAGAGAAGAATTGATTAAACTTAGCAAAGAATACGCATCTGACCAAAAAGAAGTTCCATTGAATCCTTCTGGAGAAGAGGGAGTTATGCAGATGAAAGCTATTTTAGGTTTGGATACGTTGGTGACAAACGTGAATTTACCAAATATGGGTCAAATACCAAATCTTCCAATAGGAGCTATAGTTGAGACAAATGCAGTGTTTACCCATGATGACGTCAGACCTGTCTATGCAGGAAAGCTACCTTCAGATTTGGCAAGCATAATGACAAGGCATATCAGCAATCAAGAACTTATAGTTAAAGCTGCTTTAGAAAAGGACTTGAACCTTGCAAAAAGAGCATTCTTAAATGACCCTGCAGTTGAAAGACTACCGCAGAACAAAGCTGAGCAGCTTTTTGATGAGATGATAAATAACACTAAAAAGTATTTGGCATATTTAGGCTTGTAAGGATTACAACAATTTCAAAAATAACCATCAGGGGCTTGTTATGTGTCTCATAACGAGCCCCTTTATTGTTGTACTATATTTGAATTTGAAATTTTAATTTAATGATATTAATGTTTCGTTATTAGCTTTACTTTGTCATAACTCTTCAAATTTGAGAAATCGACAAAAAAGTTTCACTTATATTTATTTAGTAGTATAATGTACAAAAAGGAAACATTATTATTGGAATACCTTGTCAACTTGTTAGATTTACAAAGCTCATTAGAGATTCAAAAATTTAGGAAATATATTGAATTAATTAGACAAAGACTTGAAGTTTCAGATGATTTGGTAGGTTCTTTAGAGACTCTTGTATTTGATTTGTTAAAAAATTTAGTAAGTTTATTAGATTTATTTTACCAGTACAGTTTATTACGCAAACTCGAAAGAATACAACAAAGAAGGTGATTTAGATAGAAGAAAGAATATCTAAGGTTTACACTTATGCAGACTATCTTGGGTTTCCACAAAACGCAAGAGTAGAGCTAATTGATGGTGTCATCTATGATATAAGCCATGCACCTTCAAGAGTGCACCAAGAAATTATTTTTGAACTTACACTAATCATTGGGAATTATATTAAGCAAAACAACAAACCCTGCAAAGTATATACAGCTCCATTTGATGTTGTTCTTGTTGAGGAAGGACAGGATGAAAAACAGGCAATCAACGTTGTCCAGCCTGATATATCAATCATATGCGATAAGAAAAAACTCACTGATAAAGGCTGTGTTGGAGCTCCTGAGATGATAATTGAGGTTGTATCTGAATATAATCCATCTCACGACTATGTAAGAAAGCTGAACCTGTATAATCAGTATAAAGTCAAAGAATATTTGATTGTTAACCCTAACAATCAAACAATTTTAGTATACAGACTCAAAGATACCGAAGATTACCTGCCACCAGAACTATACACCTTCAATGACAAGGTCAAGGTTGGTATTTTTGAAGACCTTATAATAGACTTTGCTCAAATCAAAGAGGTGTTATAACAACCTGCCCGATATTATTCCAAACCTCAAAACCCTTGAAAATAAATGGCGCGCCCAGGAGGACTCGAACCCCCAACCCTCAGATCCGTAGATTGAGGAAATGCTATTTTACAAACTTTAACAGGTCATAAATTGCTTGATATATCTTGTTTGCAAAACTTTGAAAATTTATTCCAGCTCAATAAAAAGCACATTTTTTTATTTCGGTAGCTGTAGTGTAGCTGTAGTAGCTGTAGTAAAATCTTATCTATATTTTGCGAAAATCTTTATACTGCAAACGTCCACAGTGTTATACAGTTTTTGTCTCAATGCCTCATAAAAAGCCTCTAAAACGCTTCAAAATGATTTGGACATATAAATTAACCACCTTGATTCTTGGGCATACCTCATAAACAACGGTATGATTAGCAAAAATGTTTAATACTGGACTTGCAACTGCCAACTTTTTGTAATCCTCAAGTTTACTCAAGTTCAAAACCTTAAGTTTTACTAAGTAGCTTTTTGGCTCAAAATTCTGGAGTTCAAACTCAAGCCTGCAAAGAACAGACAAGCCCCAAAAAACATTGAAAACTTGCGGTCACATATGCAAACTCCAGCGCGTCGGTCCTGATTGAAAAGCAGCAGAGATTTGCAATACCCTATCCCTATGAGATGACTTCCCAAATCAGAGATGCGTCTTTTTTAGGGACTCGGAAATCTCGGGATAGCTTTCAGGATGTCGTGAATTTCGACACCCTGCTTTTAGGATGTTCTAAGTTAGAATGCCCTTTAAATTTTCTTGTAGAGCGTTCTCCAAAGGTTAGCATTTCTTAGCATGTTCATGTTATTGTCATCTAAAAGCAATATAAGTCCCTGTCTGTCGGTTCCAAGTATAAAAGCTCCAGAGATTTTCTATCTCTTCCCATTGTCTTGTTACTCTTATCTGTCTTTTTATTGTCCTTGTTTGTTGGAGCCTTTTTAGGGACTCCGAAATCTCTGGATTTCTCAAGAATAAATTTTGACTGCTGCTTAGCAGTTTTAATTTCCTCTTTTTGAGAAGTTTTTTACTTTAGAATAAAGTTTGACCACTGCGGTCAAAGCCTTATATCTTCTGTTCTTTGTGTTCTTCAAACACTTTTTAGCCCTCGATAACTTATCGACCCCTTGTTAAAATCCAAGTTTGCAACAACATAACTCAAAGCTACGCTTTTAGGATTTTCAAAAGATCGTTTTGAGCTTTTGATTTTTTGTCTTTTACAAAGAACAATTCAAACTGTTCTTTTAGAGGTTTCAAGTTAGACTATACCTCTCAAGGCTACAGAAAACGAATTTCGTCGCCTGTGTCCTGTGATATGAGGTTCTATTTTAATTTCTGCCAAAAAATCAAAAAGACACAAAATGTCCTTTTGAAAATTTACTGATGACTTCAGTAATACTTAACTCGTCCCTTCTATTCCATCAACTTTTGAACTGCACGCTTGATTTGTACTTTTGTCACGTTTGACAACCTAAATTTTGCCTGTTTTTAGACAATTAAAAATGTTTTTCCTTCTTTTTTGCGCAAAATAAAAACTTTTGTCGATTTTTGTTTGTTTTAACCCCCCTCGTGTGGAAGCCCATTCCGAGGTTTTCGAAGGGCCACCCCGCCGGTCCCCACTGGCAAGCTCTACCTTGAAGGTGGGGGGATGAGTTGAAGTTTGTATACCCCCAATTGGTATAAAGACTTTTTTAGCACTTTTTTAGCAAACGTGTAATTAAGTCGCCACAAGGGTTTTAGGCTTTTCTTGTAACTTTTTTAGCATTGCCTGCTAAAAAAGGGGTATATTAAACCCCTTGATAGCTCTAATTTCACGACTTTTTTAGCTTTTTTAGCTTTTTTAGCAAGAATATTTTTTATCACACCATCTTTTTTATTATTCTCTTTATTTGTTCCCTGTAGTTGCTACCATACTTTTGCACCATGGACAAATGCGAAAGACAAAAAACAAAGTAGTCTTTGAGAAGTCTAATATTGTGGATTGTGAGATTATCCCAATTTCTTTCTATGAACTCTTCCACTTCCCACTTGGCAGCAAGTAGTTTCATTCTATCCTGTTCACCTTGTTGTTTTAATTGTCTTAGCTTGTCCAATTGAGGAATACAAGACAAAACTTCAAGCTGTTTTCTTTTCTCTTCTCTTGCCAAAACTGCAGCTTCAACTGGAGATGAAAAATATTCTTTGCCTGCTGCCACATGCACAGCTGGACAGGATATGAATACTGTCAAGTCGTCAAGGTCTGCCTCAAACTGCTCTTGCCTCATTCTGGCTATTATCTTCCTTCTTGCCTTTCTAAACAGTATATCGCTGGCAGGTGGATTTTTTCCTGTGGAGATGTAATATAAAACCCTCTCTTTTTCCTCATCGGTCAAGGTATCAAAAAATCTTTGGAGCCTATCAAGAGTGTCTTTTCTGATAACTTCCTTTTCAACTGAATAACCATCTGAGATTATCTCTCCAAGTGTAGATGAATCTTCTTCTGGTTCTTTTGATACTGGACTGTCCAAAGAGATAGCAGAAGACAATTTGTACTTTGGCAGACTTCTTTTTATCTTGCTTTCAATAACTTTGCAAGCATAACTTGAAAATGGTGTTCCCAGTTCTGGTTTGTAATTATTAGCTGCCACAACTAATCCAAAGTAACCTTCAGAAATCAAATCATCAACTTCATACATGTAACCCTTAGGACATGGCATAAACTTGTTTGCAACGTGATACACAAGCTTTAAGTTGTTGGCAATTAGAAGCTGTCGATGTAGATTGTCAAGCTGATTGGCAATTAGAAGTTCCATTTGTTATTAACACTCCTTTGGCTGCAAACTTAGTTTACAACAGAAGTTTCATCTGGTTGATGGAGTGCTTGGACAATTTCTCTCATTCTCTGGAGAAGTTCCTCGCTGTGGCCATCTTTTTTCTCATCAAGTCCAAGAGCAAGTCTCTGTCCTTTCTGCACCTTTTCAACCACCAAAGCCAACTTTTCAAGTGCATAAATGTTTATCTTGCCTTCCTTGGTCTTGATAGTCTTATCATCATGTAAAGCTTCCCACACCAATTCAAGCAGTCTGTTCCAAAACTCAACGTGTAAAGTGTTATAGTCACTTGCTTTTTCTATCTGCTTTTGGAGTGTCTTTTCAACTATAAGCTGGTTTTTGGTTTTGCTTAGTTCTTTTTTCTCTTGAGTCCAGCCTTTTGCTTTGTTTCTTAAAAGTCCATAGCTTATATTTTTAGCTTCTGCAAACTCTTTAAGGGTTCCATAACTGCCAAGTATAAATTCACGTTTCAAACTATCCCAATCGTAACAAAACATTTTACCACCTCAAACTTATGTTCTATTCTGATTATACCACTAAAAAAGCTTTTATGTCGAATTTTGTCATAAGCTTGCCATGAGTTTGCAATAAAAAAAACACCCTGTTTGTTAGGGTGCTTTACCATATTCACATGTTTTTCTTCCCATCGGTTCAAATGCAGGCTTCTACTCAAACAAAAGCTTTGCTGTCAGCTTTGCGCCATCCTTAAAACCTTGTTTGTAACCGTGCAGTTCATAGATAGCACACAAATAACTCTGGAGCTCTTCAATCTCTTCGTAAATCTTCTTTGCTTCCTCGCTTATCAGTTCTTTGAGCTTTGCCTTAAGGATATCAATTTCGCCTGTGGTCTTTAAATACTCTTGGTCTTTCAGAATCTCTTTAGACCTGTAGTTTACAAGTTCAACTGTTAGCTGCCTAAAGACTTTTTCAAAAACATCGTTCATTTGAGTTTTTTCAATTGTTGTCATTAATAAATCGCCTCACTTTCTGATTTAGATTTTAAAAAAAGGGTCTGTGGAATTGTAAAGCCTTTGTCCTGCCAAAACTTGAGTTCTTCATCCAATGGAGTATATCTGAGTTCTACCAAGCTTTCAATTCCTTCATTGAGCAAACACTCTTTTAAGTATTCAAGCAAGATAATAACTCTCAAAGTCTGAGCACATTCTCGAATGTTACCAGTTTTGTTGTGTTTTTCGTAAATTGATGTGAATAGCTCTGTGCCTTCGTCCAAAAATGCAATCAAAAACTTTCTGTAATCCATATCAATAGCAGAGGCAATTGTAAACCAGTGTGCTGTCTCCAGCTTTCTTTTTGTTGCTCTTCTTATGGTGTCAATCAAAACTCCACTTGCATGTATTATAATCTCATCAATAGACCTGCCTTCAACTGCAAGCTTGCAAAGCTTGTCATAGACTGGCTTTGGTATGTTCACTGTTACCTTTGGCATTGTAAAACCTCTCCCTTCGTTTAATAATATGAGTTGCGTTTGTCTGTTGAAAGTCTGTTGCGTTTTTTAAGATCTTCAAGAAATTCTTTAATTGCTTTTGTTGTTTCTCTCTTGTAACCATCAAAAACTTTGTCGTTCAAATAATCCAAAAAATATTCAAGTTCTTCAAGTTCAATAACAACCTTTTTGGACATTGAAAACATCTCCTTTCAATAAGAATTTTGTTTTTTATCTGAATTTAAATTGCTGACATGTTTTGAAATTTTATTTTAAATCCCCAATGGGTAAGCTACAAATTTTCTTACGGCACAGGCACATAGGCTCAGGCACATTCTAAGTTGATTAGTTAAAAGCTGACACTGGTTGCTTAACTTCTACCGTGATTGTTTCTCCACAGTTGCTACAATAATAACCACCAATAGCTGACACATAATTTATTGATTGCCCACATCCTAAGCAAGGAATTTGCTGATGCACTAAGAAGCTGTCAATTTCTTTTATAGTCAAGTTTTCTATTGTATATAGAATAAAATTTTTGGTTGTTTTTTTTAATTTCTATTTTTTAATTTTTTGTTTTATTTCTTCATATGTCATATCGTCTTCTGTTTTTGCAACACCTGCAACGTTTGCAACGCTATATGTTTTATCCTCTTCAAACCCTTGTAAAATCTCATTTTCTGAGTGTTGCAAAGCATCTGCAACACCTTGCAACAGTTTATCTCTTTTGACCACTGTTGCATCTGTTGCAAGTGTTGCAAGTGTTGCAACTGTTGCAAGTGTTGCAACTGTTGCAGAATTATTATTATTTTCATGGTTGTTATTAGCGGGCAATGAATAATAACTTGAAATTTTTATAACTAATCCTTTTTCAACTAATCGATGTAAAGCACTTCTAATACTTCCTTGGTTTAAGCCTGTATTCTTAGCAATCTCCTTTGGAGTAGCTGCTGTATTGTTCTTTAGATATTTATAGACTTTGTTTTCAAGGTCTGATAATTGCTTTTCAATTATCATTTCGCCTAACTCAGTGTAGCAACCTTTTTCAATATCATACTCCAACAAACAATCAAGCTGAACATCGCGTCCTATTGCCATAATGCGACGCTGAGTACTTTTTTCAGCGTTTGGTGGCAATCCAAAACCAATTAATGCGTCAGCAGCTGCTGAAAAAGCTGTGGAACCCATCGGTGCATCTATAACATCGGTGATATCGTTCAAAGTTCCTTTACCTTTACTACTGTGTCTTACCCCGATAAAGCAAAGACCTTCTTTTTTCATGGTCTGCATTATCGGTATTAGAGTAGCATATATAGCCTCATAAGAGAGTTTATTTGCCTGTCCAAGTTTAGCTAATTCGCTCAAACTTGTCATTGGTTCCAATATTATTAAATTACAATCATTTTTCTTTGCTATTTTTACTAATGTTTCGACGTTCAACATTTCTTTTTGGTTTGATAAGTCTATTGTGAGGATGTTATTGATGTTTAAACAATTGTGGTTCAAAAGTCCTTCTTCAACTGAGGAATAAGAGTTCTCAAATGTTAGCCACAAGACCTTTGTACTTTTTGTAATTCGACCAAAACATGGTCTGTCTGAAACGATATCAGAGATAATTTTATATAACACAGTGGTTTTACCATGCTTAGGTCTTCCTGAAAAAATCACAAGACCTTTTTCTGGTATAAAATTTTGTACAAGCCAAAGATTTGTTCCTTGTCGTCTATCATTTTCTGCAGCTTCAGAAATACTCAGAACCTTGAGACTTTCATATTGTTCGTTTTCGATAAAACTTGTTTCATTTGTCAAATCCAATAAAAGATGCTTAGCTTGCTTTATGTCGCCAGTTTGTAACGTGTTCAAAAGTAGTTCACTTTTCTTTATTGCTCTCCTTAATATTGATTTTTGTTTTACAACTTTTGCGTAATACATTACATTAGCTGTTGTAGGTACATCAAACATAATATTAGTCAAATACTCCTGCCCACCAACAACTTCTAAAAGGTTTCTCTTTTTCAGTTCTTCTGTAACTGTGATTATATCTACAGGGCTTTTGCTTTTGTAAAGGCTTATAATTGCTTCAAAAATTATACTAAGATTGGCATTATAAAAGTCTTCTTTGCTTAAAACTTTTTCAACTTCCTGTATCACATCTTGGTTAATTATCATCGAACCGACAACTGCTTTTTCTGCTTCTTCCGCTTCTAAGGAATACAAGCTTGAATTTGACATATTATTAGATATTTCTTTCATTTTAAATCACTCCTCAGTATAACAACCAACAAACAGCAATTATCAAGCCACCCTACCGATGACCGAATAGAGCAGCGATTACATGGTAAGTACCTGTTATTTATTTTGGCAAGCTTGTTCATTGACCCAACGCATGAAAGCTTCTTTGGGTATGAGGATTCGTCGCTGCCCAGCCAAGATTTTGGGGAAGTCTTTTCTGTGTACCAAAGTGAGCATAACATTGTACGAAATGCCAAGCATTTGAGCAGCTTCTTTAATGCTGATTGTGAGTTTTTCTATTTTGTCGCGCTGGGGGTTTGCATTATATAGTTCCATTCATAACACTCCTTTTTTTGATGTTTTTTAATATCATCCTAAATTATTCGCTTTGTTTTTTTAATATTATTATATCAAACTAAATGTATTTGTCAACATATAGTTTTAAGTCTTTATAGATAAATTCATTCAGTTTAATATTGTTAATTCTCTAAGTTTGTTTTATAATGAGAATTAAACGAATAGTTTTTGGTGGTGGTTGAGTGAATTTATTTAGATTTAGACTTAAAGAACTTAGAGAAGAAAAGAATATTTCAAGAAGTGATTTGGCAGAAATTTTAGGAGTTTCTACGCAAACTATAGCGAATTATGAGAATGGACACAGGGAGCCTAATTTTGACACATTACTTAAAATTGCTGATTATTTTAATGTGACAGTGGACTATCTTATCGGCAGAAGTGAATATAGAACAGTAGAAGAACAAATATCCAAAAGAAGTAAGTTTGAAAGAACTGTTGGTGAAAGTTTGAAAGAAGTTATAATGAACAAAAAACTTGAAGAAATTAGAAGGGATGAAAAAATAGAAAAGGAAACTGGAACATTTATCGAAGAAATATTAGAACCATTAATGAATAGTGCTGCCACTGTCTTTTATTATGTATTATTGGAGTCCAGTGATACTAAACTATGGCAAAATATTATAAAGAAAATATTTTTACTTCTATATAACTATTGGAGTAATGTAGAAGATTTATTGCAAAATAATACTCTTAGGCATATTTTATTTTATCATGATGATTTTATATACAGTGTAATGGAAGAAATTTTAAAACACTCTGACAATCTTGAAAATTTAACTCCAATCTATGAGAAATATAATAACGAAATAAAAAAAATAGAAGAGCGTATAGGTGAATTAAATGATCTTATTTCTAGTCTTATGCTAAAATTTGCAGATTTAACAAGATTATTTTATGCTAGAATTCGCTTTGGAGAAGTCCCCAGATTTGATTATTTGTTTGAAGAGTATGGTAAAGATTCTGTGATAAATTATTTTAGGTCTATAATATCCAAACGAAACAACAAAGAAGGTGAATCCAATGGAAGCAAGGATACCTAAGTTTTACACATATGCAGATTACCTTGAGCTCCCAGAAGACGCAAGGGTAGAGCTAATTGATGGTGTCATCTATGATATGAGCCATGCACCTTCAAGAGTGCACCAAGAAATTATTTTTGAACTTACACTAATCATTGGGAATTATATTAAGCAAAACAACAAACCCTGCAAAGTATATACAGCTCCATTTGATGTTGTTCTTGTTGAGGAAGGACAGGATGAAAAACAGGCAATCAACGTTGTCCAGCCTGATATATCAATCATATGCGATAAGAAAAAACTCACTGATAAAGGCTGTGTTGGAGCTCCTGAGATGATAATTGAGGTTGTATCTGAATATAATCCATCTCACGACTATGTAAGAAAGCTGAACCTGTATAATCAGTATAAAGTCAAAGAATATTTGATTGTTAACCCTAACAATCAAACAATTTTAGTATACAGACTCAAAGATACCGAAGATTACCTGCCACCAGAACTATACACCTTCAATGACAAGGTCAAGGTTGGTATTTTTGAAGACCTTATAATAGACTTTGCTCAAATCAAAGAGGTGTTATAACAACCTGCCCGATATTATTCCAAACCTCAAAACCCTTGAAAATAAATGGCGCGCCCAGGAGGACTCGAACCCCCAACCCTCAGATCCGTAGTCTGATGCTCTATCCAATTGAGCTATGGGCGCGCATGCCATACATTTTTCAATTGTTGAATAAAAAATAAAGCCCTTTTTATAGGGCCTTATTTGCTTTTTTAATTGGTGCCGAGAGCGAGACTCGAACTCGCACGGGCATAACGCCCACTACCCCCTCAAAGTAGCGTGTCTGCCAATTCCACCATCTCGGCACCTCATTGACTTTGCATTATATATTATAAAGAGCTCTTTTGAATTTGTCAATACATTTTTCAAATTTGCGCTCGAATAGGTGTAAAGATATTTACCACAGCGAAAAAATGTGCGAAAATAGTGAGGAGAAACTCATAAAAAGAATTGAGGCTGCCTCCCTCCTGACATGAATATAATTAAAAAGTGTAATCTTCCATTCAAAAGAAAAATCAAAAAACTACCAGGATGGGAGGGCAGCCTACTATGAATATTATATCATATCACGAAATAAGAAAAATATCTCCCGAAAAAGCAAGAGAATTAGTCCGAAAAGTCTTTGAAGCAAATAACAAAAACGTATCAAAAACTGCTAAAATATTAGGTGTATCAAGGCATACTGTAAGAAGAGCAATATATGGTCCCCTTGAGGACAAATCAAGAAAACCTAAAACTTGCCCCAGAAAACTTTCTTCTGAACTTGAAAATCTCATAATCAAAGAATCTAAAAGAACTGGCTTTAGAATACAGACGTTTATCTCTTTACCTGCTCAGAAAATATGGTATTAAAATAAGCGAAAATACAATAAAGTCTATTCTCAAAAAAAACGCCATACCAAGAAAAACAAGAAAGACAAAAAAGGGTGAAATAAGTTTGTATGATTATGAAGCCCTCATTCCTTTTTCTGAGTTTCAACTTGATACAAAACACCTTTTAGACAAAGACAGCCTCCCAAAAGAAGTATACGAACATATGAAAAAATACAATTTACCTTGCTATGAGTGGAACATGATAGATATTGCAACAAGAGCAAGATTTACAGCCTACTTCCTATGAGCTTTCATTTGCTTTTGGATTTATGTTTATATCCTTGGTTGCTTTATGGTTAAGAACACATAATGTAAGAAACCCAATAAAAATCCGATTGGACAATGGAGAAGAATTTTGCGGAGGAAGTGAAAGAAAGCTAAAGGAGTGGAATGAGATGTTTTCTATTTTGGGTGTAGAACTAAATCCTATCCCACCAAAAGCAAAACACTTGATGGGAGTAATTGAAAATTCACCAAAGAAGCAGATGACGAATATTTTTTAATGATTCATGCTGAGAGATGTAAAAACAAAGATGACTTTATTCAACGAGCTCAGAGATGGCAAGATACGTGGAACTTTTTTAGACCTCATAGTGGCAAGGGAATGAATGGGAGGACACCATTTGAAAAATTCATAGATTCAAAAATTCTGGTCTCCTCCCATATATTTCAATTTTCTACTTCACTTCTTTAAAACTTATTAAAGAAAGTGGCTTTTCATTCCTTGTTCTGCAATAAATTAGGTGGTAGATATGTCTTCACCACGTGCCATTTTTTATTATACCAGCTGTTTTTAAAAAAAGCTCAAAATTATTTTTAGCTTCCACAACAACCTTTTGAGCCTGAGCATGTACTACAACTGCTACTTTTTGCACCACTTCCTGCAGATGTTCCAATGTTTATTTTTGAGTAATCTCTTGTGACGTCACTTGAAGCACATTTTGGACAGACGACTTTAAGGCCATTTGAGATTTCTGAAATTGACGCTTTTATTTCAAAAACTTCTTGACAGCTGTTGCAAATAAATGTATAAAACATCTTTTTGGTCACCTTCACCTAAAATTTTTATTGCCTAATATAGTATAGTGCAAAAGGACTTTAAAATCAATAGGGCTAAAAACTGGATGCCTCCTAATTTTCCTGCAGAATAGATGGCGGTGTGTACACTCTTGTTGAAAGTTCTTTGTCCAAAAACAGAAGCCCGCTTGGGTCTTCTTTTATGAATTTCAGCTTTCTTAAAATTTTGTCCATTGTTTCTTCTTCCTCAGCTTGTTCATTTATAAACCATTGCAAAAAATTGTGTGTAGTAAGGTCTTTTTCCTCTAAAGCTGCCTTTGCAATCTCATGGATGGATGAGGTTATAAACTGTTCATGTGAAAGTGCAAGTTCAAAAACTTCTGTAGGCGAAGAATAATCTATTTTTGGCTGTTTTAACTCTTTTAAAATTACTCTTCCACCTATTTTGTTTATATAGTCAAATATCAATCTTGCATGGTCAAGCTCTTCTTTTGTTTGGACCATAAAAAAGTGAGCAAAACCATCTAAATTTTGTGAAGCAAAATATGCTTCCATTGCTGTATAAAAGTATGCCGAGAATAGTTCTCTGTTTAACTGTTCATTTAACATTTCAAGGATTTTTTCACTTTTCATTTGGACTGCACCTCTCATTTATAAATTTTGATTTTCAATCATATTAATACCCTTTCAAATATAAAAAATAACACTATATTTTTTGCTAAGTTGTGGTATAATTAATTATGAAAAGATGGCATCGACAAGATTGTCGAGCCATACTTTTAAGATTCTTAATATTTAAAAATTTAAAACTGAAAATATTAAAACGCTGCCCTGATTTTTGAAGAACAGGGACTGCATATGAGCTTGGAAAACAGAATTTTTTCAAGCAAAGAAAAGGCAGACTCTGTTCTGCCTTTTTTAGTTTTTATATGGAGGTATATTGAAGTGAAAATAGGCTTTTATGGGGCATCTAAAGCCGGAATTTCTCTTGCGCTTTATTTTAAAGAGCATGGGCTTGAGATTACAGGGTTTTATAACAGAACATATGAAAAAGCCATAAAAGCTTCTTCCATGACAAAAACGCATGCATTTAAGAGTCCTGAAAAACTCGTAGAGGCTTCTGATGTGCTTTTTATAGCCATTTCTGATACATTTATAGAAGAAGTTTCTAAAAATCTTTATTCGCCACATTTGTCCCAAAAGGTGCTCGGACACTTGTCAGGTGCGCTGACGTCTGATGCTATTAAAACCGAATGCAGAGGAAAATTTTCTCTTCATCCTATTCAGACTCTGAGAGGGCAGCCTGAAGATGTCCAGATTTTAAAAAAGGCGGTGTTTTCTTTAGAAGGCGATGATGAAGGTAAAAAGATTGCCAAGATAATTTTGCAGAAAATAGGGAATAAATATATAGAGCTCAAAAAAGAGGACAAAGTAGTTTATCATCTTGCAGCAACAGTTGCTTCAAATTACCTTGTAGCTCTTTTGAACTTTTCGTATTTGCTTTATAAAAAAATCGGACTTGAAGATGAGGTTATTTTTTCCATAATAAAGCCTCTTTCTTCTGCATCACTTGAAAATTTTTTAAAGGATAGGCTTAACTGTTTGACAGGACCTGCCGCAAGAGGCGATGTTTTGACACTTCAAAAACACTACAATGCTTTGCCGGATGAAAAGAAGACTGCTTTTTTAGAACTTTTAAAACTTGCGGCAGATCTAATATTTGAGAAGAGCGATAAGGATGTCTATGAAAAACTTCAACAATTTATAAATTCTGTAAGGTGGTGAAAAAAATGAACAAGGTGACAACCAAGACGCTGTTTGAAAAAAAACAAAAAGGCGAGAAAATAACCATGCTTACTGCTTACGACTACACCTTTGCAAAGATATTTGACAGCTGCTCTGTAGATATCCTGCTTGTTGGCGATTCGCTTGGTATGGTGATCCTTGGCTATGACTCTACAATTCCGGTCACAATGGATGATATGGAGCACCATGTCAGAGCTGTTAGCCGAGGTGCAAAGTATTCAATGGTTGTCGCTGACATGCCGTTTTTGTCATACCACACTACAATAGAAGATGCTGTGAAAAACGCAGGAAGGTTAATTCGTGCAGGTGCTTATGCGGTCAAGATGGAAGGCTGCGACGATGTATATGATAAGATAGAGGCTGTTATCAAAGCCCAGATACCTGTTATGGGACATTTGGGGCTTACACCCCAGTCTGTCAACATCTTTGGAGGCTATGACCTTCGCGCAAAGGAGGAAGCTGAAGCAAAAAAACTTGTGGAAGATGCTAAAAAACTTGAGAAAGCTGGGGTATTTGCAATTGTGCTTGAAAAAGTGCCAGCTAATGTTGCAAAACAGGTTCAAGAGAGTGTAAAAGTACCTGTAATTGGGATAGGTGCAGGACCATACTGTGATGGTCAGGTGCTTGTGTGTTATGACATGCTTGGCATGTATGAAGATTTCAAGCCAAAGTTTGTAAAAAGATATGCTGAAGTAGGGAATATAATCAAAGATGCTGTGACAAGGTACATTGAAGAGGTTAAAAAAGGAGAATTTCCAGGAAAGGAGCACAGTTACTGATGGTTGTTGTGGAGAGGATTCAGGAGATGAAAGATATTGTAAAAAGACTTAAAAAAGAAGGCAAATCAATTGGTTTTGTTCCAACAATGGGGTATCTGCATGAAGGACATTTGAGCTTGGTAAGGCTTTCTAAACAGCAAAACGATATTACCATTATGAGCATATTTGTAAATCCTATTCAATTTGGACCCAATGAGGATTATGAGAGATACCCGCGCGACTTTGAGAGGGACAAAACCCTTGCCGGAAAAGAGGGTGTTGACTATATATTTTATCCGTCGGTAGAAGAGATGTATCCCGAAGATTTTAAAACAGTTGTGTCAGTGAAGAAGATAACAGAAATGATGTGCGGCAAATCAAGGCCGGGTCATTTTGATGGTGTTGCAACAGTCGTATTAAAGCTGTTTAACATTGTAAATCCGGACAGAGCTTACTTTGGGCAAAAGGATGCTCAGCAGCTTGCTGTCATAAAGCAGATGGTAAAAGACCTAAATCTTGACGTTGAGATAGTTCCCTGTCCGATTGTCCGTGAGCAAGATGGGCTTGCAATGAGCTCGAGAAATGTATATCTTTCTGAAGAGGAAAGAAAATCTGCAACCGTTTTGTACAGGGCTTTGAATTTGGCAAAAGAGATGATTGAAAAAGGAGAAAAAGAGGTATCAGTTATAAAAAAGGCAATGGAAGAGATGATTTTAAGAGAAAAATATACAAAGATTGATTACATTGAATTTGTAAATAGTGATAATTTTGAAGTAATCTCAAAGGTTGAAGGAAAGGTTCTCATAGCTCTTGCTGTTTTTGTTGGAAAAGCAAGACTTATAGACAACATTGTGGTGGAGGCGAAATAGCAAAGATGTTCATTGAGGTTTTAAAGTCTAAGATTCACAGAGCAACCGTTACAGAGGCAAATCTAAACTATGTTGGTAGCATCACGATTGATGAGGAGTTGATGAAAGCAGCCGGAATATATGAAAATGAAAAGGTGCAAGTTGTGAATATAAACAACGGCGAGAGATTTGAAACTTATGTAATAAAGGGTGAAAAAGGCAGCGGAACTATTTGCCTAAACGGAGCAGCAGCACGTCTTGTGCAGGTGGGCGATAAGATAATTATAATGGCATACTGTCTTCTCACCATGGAAGAGTATTATAATCACAAGCCAAAGATTGTGTTTGTGGATGATGAAAACAGGATTGTAAGACTTTCGGATAAAGAAGAGCAATCTGAATGTATTTGTTAATTAATTTTGAATTTCAGAGGTGGGGAAAAGCAGATTTTCAATCCCCGCCTTCAATTTTTTAATAAAATTTCTGTCTTTTGCATAAACTATATCTATTGAAGTGCTAAGATTTAAATTGTAAAAATGAAAAGAAAAAGTCCACTCAAGGTTGTACTCTCAATTTTTGTTATTTTAATACCTTTAATAGCCATCTCGGGTATATCAAACCACAACAAGAATTCGTATCTTATATATGTCTCAATTGATGACAGTAGGCTATATGTATTTAAAGAAGGGATTTTATACAAGTCATATCCAATTTCACCAGGCAAGCCTTCAACTCCTACTCCAGTTGGCACATTTAAGATAATATCAAAAGACTACTGGGGTGAAGGGTTTGGAGGAAGGTGGATGGGGCTAAATGTTGTATATGGCAAATATGGCATTCATGGAACGATATATGAAAATTATATAGGGGCTCATGTGAGCAAAGGCTGTGTTAGAATGCTCAACAAGGATGTGAAAGAACTGTTTTCATATATTTCTGTTGGAACTACAGTAGTAATTTCAGAAGGCATATATGGAGAGTTTAGAAATGGTTTTAGAACAATCTACCCGGGTGATACTGGAGAGGATGTTATGGCAGTTCAAAGAAGGCTCAAAAAACTCGGATTTTATTCAGGGAGCATCGATGGCAAGTATGGAGCAGCACTTGAATATGCAGTAAATTTATACCAGAAGAAAAATAAGCTTCCTGTAACCAACAAGATTACACCATATTTGCTAAGAAAAATGGGTTTTTATTTATTTGAATAAAAGCAGTTTAAAAATAAAAAAATAATTTGTGTAGCTTTTGAAACACCAAGATTAAAACTTCAAAAAAGGGAGGTTTGAAGAAAGTGGCTAACATTACCTCAAAAGAGCTCATGTTTTTAGAAGACAATATCAAGATGATGCAAAATTCTATCAACTTTATTGCAGGAGTTTCTGATCAGATTACAGATGTATCTTTAAAGAACCTATGCCAGCAGTGTGTAAACCACTACAAAAGTGACATAAACATCCTGTCAAGATTTATTGAAAATCCAAGCATTCAATAACCTAAAAAAGGGGTGATAGCCATGAAGACACTTTCAGACAGAGATATTGCTTTTTCACTTTTGAACTCTTTAAAGCTTCAGGCAACAGCTTTGACAAACTTAGTTTTAGAGAGCACAAACAATGCCCTCAGAAGAGAAGCTATGTCAGTTTTAAACAGGGTATTTGACCATCAAAAACAGATTTTTGATTTCCTCTCGCAAAAGGGCTGGTACCCTGTTGAGATGGCAAAACAAGAAGATATTACAAAGGCACAAAGGGATGTTCAAACAATTCAGAGCAATATCCAGATGGTCTCGATGTAAGAACCTTTGTTTAAAGGGCAGACCTGCAGTTTTAAAAGGCTGCCCTTTTTGATTTTTAGAAATTTTTTTTCATAACAATCCATTTACCTTGAGGGTCTTGAGACATTCCAATTTGATAGAATCCAAATTTTTTGTATAGTTTTATAGCAGGTAGATTATCTGGTCGCACCTCTAATTTTACTTCTTTTACTCCTTTTGATTTTAAAAATTCAAGTCCTGCTTCAACAAGTTTTGTTCCAATACTTTTTCCTCTGTAGCTTTTTAGCGTTCCAATAGAAAGAATTTGTGCAGAGACTTCGCTTGCATATCGTGTTTGAAATCTGAAAAAGTCAAGCTTGTTAGAAAGTATTTTCCATATAGCTCTTATGCCAAAACCGTACAGGCCCAAAAGCCATTTGATAGTCCACTTTAAAAACGAAAGGGTCAAGATTGCAGCTATCCATACCTTTTTGATGTCTCTGACAACACATATATACCCTGCAATCTTTTTATTTTCTTCATCTTCATAGACCAAGAAACCATGAGGTTCTGCAATGAGCACAACTTTGAATATGTCTTCTATGGCAGAGTTTTTGATTCTATTCTCAAAGTAGAACTCAATGCTATCAGAAAAAGCTTCTCTGAAAATTTGTGCTATCTGGGGAAGGTCAGAAAACTTTGCACATCTTATCATACGACTCACCTTGCTGAAATAACAAATCTTTTTTAAATGCTTTGTTACGTTTGTTATTTAATTATACCCGTTTTTGAAGAAGAAAGAAAGAAAAATAAGAGTTTTGTAGGGAATGCTTTCCAAAATATTACAACAAAAATTTTTTAAAAAGGATATTGACAAAAAATCTTTTATAAGTATAATAAATAATGTCGACGGCGGGAAACAGAAGACGCCGAAGACAAAAAGAAAGAGAGGTTCCTCGGTAGCTCAGCGGTGGAGCATCCGGCTGTTAACCGGAGGGTCGTAGGTTCGAATCCTACCCGGGGAGCCAATTTTATTAAGGGCCTTTAGCTCAGCTGGTAGAGCGGCCGGCTCATAACCGGTTGGTCTGGGGTTCGAATCCCTAAGGGCCCACCAATTTTAAAAATAAAAGCAAGTCTTTAAAAAGACTTGCTTTTTTGTTTTTTATATATTCTACTATTCTTTTTCAGGCTCTTCATGATTTCGTGCTAGGTTTTCAAAAAGTAATCTATATACTGTTTCAGCATTTTTATTCCAATTTTTACAAATCCTTTTTGCAATCTCAACATGTGGTACATTTACTTTTATTTCAAATAAGACACTGTTTCCCTCACGAAGAGAACATATAACTATGTATTCGGTCGGGCTGAGAATTTTATAATCAGAATAGATTTCTGTATTGAGTTTAATCTTTCTATAATTCTTTTTTATGTATTCTTCTACTTCCTCGACTATAGCTTTTGGAAGCAAATCCAAAAGAATGTTTAGGACATCTCTACCAGTTTGTGATATCTCAATATACGTTCTGATCTCATCATCATATTTATGAATTAGCTTTTGAGCTTCCAGTTCTTTGAGATACTGCTGGTATTCAAAAAAGTTCATGTACTTTGTTGAGAGGACAAACTCGTCAAGCTGCTGGATAGGAATGGGAATGTTTATCTTACTTAAGAAAAATAAGATTATGAGCTTGTTTTGGGCAAGGGTATGTATTTCGTTGAACTCATCAGCCATCTTTTTCCACTCCTTTTTTACTTTTAAAGCCGCCATATGGTGTTTGTAAATATGGCGGCTTGTATATTTTTGTCCGTTTTAAAAACTGGCATCTTACCTTAAGTTAAATTCTCCCAGTGTCTTCATTCTCTCAATTTCTTTGATTATGATATCATACAGGTTCAAATCTAAAGTGTTGCAGATTGAAGCTAAATAAAATAATGTGCTTCCAATCTCTTTTTCAATCAGATCTCTACAATTTTCACAAAGCTGTCCTTCAACATGTGTTTTGAGGTACTTTTTTGCTTCTTTCAAGCTCACATCTATAGGAATCTCCTGTTTTTTAGCATTTATTCTTATGCATCCACAGTTTGTGACCGATTTTATTATGCTTCTGTTGACACGTGCTGCCGATTCAGAAAACTTTGTAAGGCTATCAAGTATACTTTTGTTTCGTATCAAAAGTTCATCGACAACATATTGAAAATCGTCTATAAAGATATCCTTCAACATCTTTCACTCCTAAAAAAACAACTTTAGTTTAATTATAAATTTCTTCAAAATCAAATGTCAATAGAATTTTACAAATGGCTTTTCATAACAAAAACAAAGTAGTAAAATATTAAAAACAGCATTTTTGCGAAGGAGGAAATACAATTTAATGAAGATTGGCTTTTCAACAGTAGGATGTCCTAACTTTACCTGGGATGAGATCTTAGCTGCTGCCAAAGACTTTGGATATGACGGTATTGAACTGAGAGGACTTGGAGATGAACTTGAAGTATATAAAGCAGAACCTTTTGCTCCTGAAAACTTGCCACTGACAAAAAAGAGGTTAAAAGAACTGAATTTGGAGATTTCATGTTTGGCAACATCATGTTATATATTTGAAAAATCTTACCAAGAAAACATATTAAAGTCTGCAAAAGCGCATATTGAACTTGCTAAAGAGCTTTCTTGCAAATACATAAGGGTTTTAGGTGATAGGTGGATAACACCTGGAGAAAATATCGATGAGGAATTTGTAAAAGAGATGCTTTGCAAGCTGTGCGACATGGCAAAAGAGTATGATGTTGACATTTTGATTGAAACAAATGGCGTGTGGGCAGAGTCAAAAAGGCTTGCTGAATTGCTTGAAGATGTACCATATGAGAATGTTGGTGTTGTGTGGGATATTCACCATCCTTTCAGGTTTTTTAAGGAGAATATTGAAGAAACTTTTAGCAATTTGAAAGGATATATAAAGCATGTTCATATAAAAGACTCAAAGATTGAAAATGGCAAGCTTGTATTTAAGATGATAGGCGAGGGTGATGTGCCTATTGAAAAGGCCATAGATCTTCTTTTGCAGCAAGGCTACAGCGGTTATATTTCTTTTGAATGGGTAAAAAGATGGTTTTCTGATCTTGAAGAGCCGGGAATTGTGTTTTTGGAGTTTATTAATAGAATCAAGAAGATAATAAAATAAAAAGAAGAGGGGCTGATAATTTACAACTTTGCTCAGCCCCTCTTGCTTATTTTTATTTCCCATTACTGTTCAGAAGGTGAAGTTTAAACTTGTCATGTATAGCTCTGACAGCTTTGTCTGCATCCTTTTCATCAATTAAAACTGAAATCTTGATTTCTGATGTTGAAATCATTTCAATGTTGATACCTGCATCATAGAGTGCTTCAAACATCATTGCAGCAACGCCTGGATTGTTGACCATTCCAGCACCTACAATAGATACCTTTGCGACATTATCAGCATATGTTATATCCTTTGCACCAATTACGTGCAAATTCTTTGTCAAAACATCAAGTGTCTGTTTTAAGTTGCTCTTTGATACTGTAAAGGATATATCCTTTGTCTTTTCTCTTCCAATTGACTGCAAAATTATGTCAACATTTATATTTTCTTTTGCCAAAAGTGAAAATATCTGAAATGCCTTGCCTGGAACATTTTCAACTCCAATCACTGCAACCCTTGCAATATCCTTATCGCACGCAACGCCGGATACTAAAAGCTTTTCCACCGAATTTACCTCCTTTACAATTGTTCCTTCATTATCATTAAAAGATGATCTTACAACAAGAGGAATATTATATTTTTTTGCAAGTTCTACAGACCTGTTATGCAAAACCTTTGCCCCAAGTGTAGCAAGCTCCAACATCTCATCATAAGAGATTTCTTTGAGCTTTGAAGCATTTGGGACAATTCTTGGGTCTGCTGTATAAACCCCGTCCACGTCTGTATATATTTCGCATTTATCAGCTTTCAATGCGGCAGCCAAAGCTACAGCTGTGGTATCAGAACCGCCACGCCCCAGCGTGGTTATATCATCGTACTTGTTTATTCCTTGAAAACCTGCAACAACAACTATGTTTCTCTTATCAAGTTCTCTTTGGAGCCTTTCTGTATCAATTTCAACAATTCTCGCATTTGAATAGTGGCTGTCTGTTTTTATTCCTGCTTGCCAGCCAGTGAGCGATATAACAGGATACCCCAGCTTTTCAATTGCCATTGCCATAAGTGCAATTGAAATTTGCTCACCTGTGGAAAGGAGCATATCCATTTCTCTTTTTGAAGGATTTTCATTTATCTCTTTTGCCTTTTCAATAAGCTCGTCTGTTGTGTCACCTTGAGCTGAAACAACAACTACAACCTTGTTTCCTTTCTCGTACTCGCTAATTGCCCGCCTTGCTGCTCGAAATATTCTTTCTTTGTCTGCAACAGATGTTCCACCATACTTTTGCACAACTATTCCCAAGATTTTTCCCTCCCATGTAAGTAATATCAATAGGCTAAAAGTTTTATAAAACTACTTTGATAATATTATATTACACTTTTAAATGATTGACTTTATCTTTTTAAACTTGTGCTCTGAACAGAAAAAACTGTTGCGCCGCTATTGTCGGCTTCTAAAATCATAAAGTCCCAATTAGCCGAAAGTTCAATACTTGCAAGTACGTTTTTGACATTCTGTTCAAAAATTTCATAATTTTCATCAACAAGAGCAATTATAGAAGGCCCTGCACCAGACAAAAATGCTCCTTTTGCTCCAGCTTCTAAAGCCAGATTAACAATTTTATCAAAGTCGGGGATAAGTTTTTTTCTGTAAGGCTGGTGAAGCCTATCCTGTGTTGCTGCGGGCAAAAGCTCATAGTTTCCTGTTGTAATTGCGCTTGCAAAAAGCGCCGCTCTGCCAATGTTAAACACAGCATCTTTAAACTCAATGTATTTTGGCAAAATATTTCTTGCATATTCTGTTGATAGCTGAAAATCAGGAATAAACACTGCAAACTTGAGTCTTGACGGTACAACAAATTTTATATAATTTACTTTTTTGTCTTCCAGCACCGCAAACACAAGCCCACCAATCATTGCGGGTGTTGAATTGTCTGGATGTCCTTCCATTTTTGCAGCTAAGTAAATCATCTCTTCTTCAGATAGTTTTCCGCCACACAGAAGATTTGCAGCATATATTCCACCTGAGATACATGCAGCAGAAGAACCAAGCCCGCGCGTCAGAGGGATTTCGTTTATAAGGTTTATCCTAAGCCCTCTTGGATACCAGCCAACCTCATCAAATACAGTTTTCATTGCTTTAAACACGAGATTATTTTCGTCTTTTGCTATTGATGGGTCATCCGGGGATGAAGTAATTATAAGTCCTTTTTCAATCTCTTCAACTTCAATAATATTATAAAGTTTTAAAGCAACGCCCATACAGTCAAATCCGGCACCGAGGTTTGCCGATGATGCCGGAACCTTCACAGAAATCATTTTTTCAGCTTACCTCCAGACATTTTTACTTATATATTTTCATCGTATCTTATAATAGACAAAACCTTTTCCACAACAGGAATCTTTTCAAGCTGAGAGATTTTTTCTTTAAACTCACTTTCTTTCATCTCATGAGTGACAAAAGCAAATTCATTTGTACCTATTGGTTTATGTGTGTTTACTATCATGCAGTCATTAAAGATGAGAGACACAGCATCTTTTGCCTTTGTGTAGTCTTTATACTTGACTCTTACAAAAAACCTGCAGGATGTGTTTTCAATGTCAACAACTTCAATGTCACCAGATATTGCCCATGTGTAGACATAAGACTTATCAATATGTTTAACAATGTCTATTATATCGCCAACAACAGCACTTGCTGTTGGAAGCTTCCCGGCACCTTGACCATAAAACATTACATCACCAATTGCATCGCCTTTTACTAAAATTGCATTGAATACATCATCCACATTTGCAAAAGGACTTTTGTAAGATATCATAAGTGGTGAGACTCTTGCAAATACTCTTTTATTGTCCAACTTTTTGCTCATTGCAATAAGTTTTATTGTGCACCCAAGCTCTTCGGCATACTCCATATCCTCTTTTGTTATCTTGGATATACCTTCTGTATAAATATTTTCATAGTTTACATAATGAGAATATGCAATAGATGAGAGGATTGCAATTTTTCTGCATGCGTCATGACCTTCAATGTCATTGCTTGGATTTCTTTCTGCGTATCCTTTTTCCTGGGCTTCTTTTAGAGCGTCTTCAAACGAAAGAGAATATTTTTTCATCTGGGTTAGAATATAATTTGTTGTACCATTTAAAATTCCAGCGATCTCTGTAATTTGATTTCCTGCAAGGCAGTTTTGAAGAGGTCTTATAATAGGAATTCCTCCACCAACACTTGCTTCAAAGAGGTAATTTATGTTATTTTCTTTAGCAATCTTTAAAAGTTCAGGACCATGTTTTGCAACAAGTTCCTTGTTGGATGTTACGACATGTTTTCGATTTAAAAGAAGTTTTTTTGTATAAGTGTATGCAGGTTCAAGCCCACCTATTGTCTCAACAACAATTGAAACTTCGGGGTCGTTGAGTATCACATCAAAGTCTTTTATCATCAAATCTTTTGCAGGATGGTCAGGAAAATCGCGAATGTCAAGAATGTATTTTACCGATATTTCTTCCCCTGCTCTTTTTGCAATTGATGATGCATTTTTTGTCAAAACTTCCCATACACCTGAACCGACAACTCCAAAACCCATTATTGCAACCTTTGCCACTTCTATTTCCCTCCTTTTTCAAAACCTTTTTAATACTCTTCTCTTCCCAAAATCTCAATCTTTTTAACACCATCAACCTTTTCAATCTCGAGAATTAAATCTTTAACAGACTTTGTCATCCCAGATGTTCTGATAGAAATTGACACAGTTGCAATTCCGCCAAGAGGAATGTTTTGATTAATTGTAAGAATGTTTGCATTTGTGTCAGAAATAATGTTTAATATCTTTGACAAAATTCCAGGGATGTCTTTTAAAACAAGAGCAAGAGTTATAATCTTGCCACGAGAACTTTCAAAAAAAGGGAATATACAATCTTTATATTTGTAAAAAGCACTTCTTGAAATCCCCACCATCTTTACAGCTTCATTTACAGCTTTCACTTCACCCTTTTCTAACAGCTCTTTTGCTTTGACAACTTTCAAAAATACTTCAGGCAATACACTTTCTTCAACTATATAATATGTGGCATCTTTCTTTAGCATATTTATTGTTCACCTATAAAAGACAAATGTCTTTATGGAATGGATTTTAGCATATGTTTTTAAAAAATTCAAGTATAAAAATAATATTTATATTGCATATTAAGTGGTAGAAAGGAGAATTTGGCTTCAGATGATAAAACTTTCGGATATCATAACAAAGTACAGTATACTGATGTTTATTTTGAGTGGTATTTTGATATTTTTGTTGGATATAAAAGAACTGAAATCTAAAAATTTGCGAAGAGAAATGAGACTTGCGAAGATAACTGGTATTTTTCTTGTATGTGTTGGCATCTTAATGTGTATCGTAAAACTTTTTATATAAAACACAACTAGTATTAGTCTCAATGAGGTGGAGAACAATGGGGTTTATTGAAATAATAAAACGTAAAAAAGAAAGGAAAAAAAATTTTCAGCAGAGAGAAACAAAAGCATTTGTTGAAGCTCAAGAGAAAATCTTTTCGTCTATTGATGAAAACATAAAATATATAACAGAATTGCTTGTTGACAACGACGACATTGTAATAAGAAACTTTTTAGCAGGTAATATAAGATGTGCAACCATCTTTGTTGACGGGCTTGTGAACAGAGAGATAATTGACAGAGATGTAATAAAACATCTCATGGTAGAAGTACAACTGTTTAAAGAAGAGATTTCTCCAAAAGATGCATATAACAAAATTCTTAATACTCTCCTTGCAACATCTGATATAAAAGAGGTTACAAGTTTTAAAGATGCTATTTTAGACCTTCTCTGTGGAGAGACACTTCTATTTGTGGACGGGGCTGACAGGATAATAAGAGTTTCTACAAGAAGTTTTCCAAACAGAGGTATTCAACAGCCAATCTCAGAAAATGCTGTAAGAGGTCCGCGCGACAGTTTTAATGAAGTTGTAAGGTTTTCGACAGCACTTATTAGAAGAAGAGTAAGAGATACAAGACTTAAGGTTAAGAATATAAAATTAGGAAGACGTTCTCAAACAGATATATATATTGTTTATATAGATGATATTGTTGATAAAGATGTTTTAAATGAAGTAAAACAAAGACTTTCAAAAATAGATATTGATGCAATAATGGAGTCTGGTATGGTAGAACAGTTTATCGAAGACGATATATTTTGTGTGTTTCCAACAATACAGCATACTGAAAGGGTTGACACAGTGGTTGCGGCAATTTATGAAGGCAGAGTTGCTATTTTATGTGATAATACCAACCTTGCTTTGATAGTTCCTGCTACATTTTCAACATTTATTCAACACTCAGAAGATTACTATGAAAGATGGCATATAGCAACTGTTATAAGAATTTTGAGGGTGATAGCAGCTGTCATTGCTATGACCCTTCAAGGTTTTTATATCTCTATATCGTCATTTACACCAAGCATGATTCCACCTGATCTTGGACTTTTTATAGCAGCGACAAGAGAAGGTGTGCCAATTCCAGTATTTGTTGAAGCACTGTTTTTAGAGTTTATGCTTGAGCTTTTAAGAGAGGCGGGGTTACGTCTTCCTGGTCCAATTGGGCAGACAATTGGTATTGTTGGTGGACTTATAATAGGACAGGCTGCAGTTCAAGCAGGTATAATATCACCTATTATGGTTATACTTGTGGCAACAACGGCAATTGCTTCGTTTGCCATACCTGCATATAATTTTTCTATCTCATTAAGATTATTGAAATTTGTATATATTATTGTTTGCGCAGCTTTGGGAATTTACGGATTTATCCTTCTCAGTCTTATAATACTTGGGAATCTTGTAAAAACTAAAAGCTTTGGTGTGCCGTATTTGTCTCCATTTGTTTCATTTGAGATAATGGATTACAAAGATTCTATTATAAGACTTCCAACAAGATATCTGTGGGCAAGACCTATATTTGCTTCAACCCATCAGAAAATCAGAATGCTGCATGAAAGAAGTTCAATACCCGCATCGGCAGGTGAAAATAAAAAATGATAATAAATGATAACGATAAAATTTCCAGTTTTCAGTGTTTTGTATTGTTTGTATCTGTAATGATAGGAATTGGGATAATGTTTATGCCTTCATCTGTTGCAAAAACTGTTGAACAAAATGGATGGTTCGTTGTGTTACTTGGCGGAATGCTATCATTTCTGGCTTTTCTTTTAATTTTTAAACTTACTATGTTAGACCCAGACGTAACTGTAATTGAACTTCTAACAAATGCATTTGGGAAAATAGTTGGAACTGTTTTTTCGATTATGTATGTCATATATTTTATAATTTTTTCATCTTTTGAAACAAGGCTTATAGCTGAAACAGCAAAAGAATTTTTGTTTACACTGACACCCAATGAAGTTTTGATAATTACATTTCTTCTTTCATGTGCCTATCTCTCAAGGTATGGGATAGAAGTAATTGCACGAATGTGCGAAGTGCTTATGCCGGGAATTGTTCTAATAATTGTTATATTAAGCTTTTTTGTCTATCAAAGACTGGATTTTTCAAATCTACTTCCTGTTTTAAATATTTCATTTTCAAAACTTCTCAAGGGGATTGGAACAACAATATTTAGTTTTTTGGGATTTGAGGTATTTTTGTTTTTCATGCCCTATATAAGAAGGAAAGACAAGCTCATCAAAAGTGCTTTTTTCGGTTTTTTGGTCACAGTTTTGCTCTATGAAATAATAATTATATTTGCAACAGCTGATTTTGGAGCAAAAGAGATGCAGACCATGATATGGCCAACATTAAATCTTTTTAGAGATGTTACAGTTTTGGAAATTGTTATAGAAAGACCAGAAAGCATAGTAGTTGCTCTATGGATGATAACCACATATACAACAGAGATTATTTTCTTAATGACAACAGGTTTGATTTTGGCAAGAATTTTTAATACCAAGGAACACAACTTTTTTGTATTTTTACAACTACCATTTATTTATATTCTTTCTTTAATTCCTCAAAATATATCTGAAACACAGAAGTTTATGGACTATTTTAGTTACTTTTTTGCAACCTTTCTTGTTTTATTTTTGCCACTTGTCACATACACTGTCCTTTTTGTCAAAAGGAAGGTGAAAAAAACGTGAGGATAAAAAAAGAAGCAGCTTTAGCAATTTTGATGATTTTTCTTACCTTTTTCTTGTCAGGTTGCTGGGATAGAGTCGAAATAGAAGACAGGGGTTATGTTCTTGCACTTGGTGTTGACAAGTATGACCCGAGCGATTTGAACAAATATGAAAGCAGTGAGTATATTGATCTTGACAGAAGAACTCAGAAATTTTCTCCTGAACAGAAAAAGCCCGATATTAAAACAGACCAGAAAGGAATTGATCCACAAACAAAAAGAAAGGTAAAACCCCCCCTTCCAAACAGCAAAAATGAATATAAGTTTGCGATAACAGTGCTTTTCCCAAACCTCAGAACCATTGGAAAAGATTCTAAACCAGATGAGCAGATGAGATTTTTGTTTGTAAGACCTGCCAATGATGTAATAGGTATAAGAAATTACCTTGAAAGAGAAATAAATAAAAGACTATATTATGGATATTTAAAAGTTATTGTGCTGGGAAGAGATTTAGTAGAAGAGCCAGGGTATATGAAAGAAGTTTTAGATGGGCTAAGTAGAGAGAGTGATATTCCTCAAAACACATTTTTGCTTGTTTCTGAAACAACAGCAAGAGATGTTCTGAACACAATGCCACTTGTTCAGCCTGTAACTGGTATTCATCTCTTTGAGATATCAAAAAATGCATCAATTTATGGAAGGGTAATTGATACACCTTTAAGTCAAGTTGTAAATAGCTTTATAAATTCGAACTGTGCGGTTATATCGAGGGTTGAACCTGGAATTGAGACGTTAAAAGTAGCTGGTGCTGCTGTATTTAAAAATTTCAGGTTTGTTGGCTGGATGAATGAAAAGCAGCTACAAATCTATAAGCTTCTCATGGGCAAGGCAAAGCACACGTTTATTGACGATTTGAAGTACAAATCAACGTATATTCCATTTGTTACTACAGAGATTCAAACTAAAAAGAAAATTAAAAATGAAAAAGGAAGACTAAAGATTGTTTACAATCTAAGGATAGAAGGTGAAGTTATTGAGTTTGTATTCAAAAGTGGGTACAAAGTTTTAGATGATCCTATGAGGAGGTATATTCAAAATGAGCTAAACAAAATTTTAAAAACAAGAGCAGAAGATCTTATCTATCTGTTAAAGTATAAATATAATGCTGATGTTTTGGGAATAGGGGATTTAATTTCAAAGAGGAGGGCAAAAGATTGGGAAAAGCTCAAAAAAAACTGGGATGTTGAGTTTAAGAAAATAGATATAGAGGTTATACCAGATGTAAGGCTAAGACGAAGCGGAACAATTTATTAAAGATTTTTATGTATAAATTTTGTTTTCTGAGTGAATGCTAAAAATAGAAATAATTTTTGTTTGAGAGGAAAAAAGAGGGATGATACAGAAAATTCGAGTTTCAAGAGCATACATTTTAGCATCAGTTTTATCATTTTTGAGTTTTATTTTGATTTATGAGTTTTTAAATTTCCAAAAGGTAGAGTCTCTGCAAAAAGACTTATCTGCATCGGTTGTTAGACTTCATGTTATAGCAAATAGTAATTCAAAGGAGGACCAAGAGTTAAAACTATTTGTTAGAGATAAGATTATAGAGTTTTTATCAAATAATATAGATTTTTCTAAGGGTAAATATCAAGTCTTAAAAGATATCGATAAAAGAAGATATCAAATTGAAAATTATATCAAACAGGCTTTACTGGAAAAAGGAAAGAATTACAAGGTAAGAATAACTATTCAAAGAGATTTATTTCCAAACAGAGTTTATAACAATTTTCTTTTTCCATCAGGTATATATGACTGTGTTAAGGTTTTAATAGGTGATGGTAAAGGTAAAAACTGGTGGTGTGTTATATTTCCGCCGCTTTGTATAGTGGATGAAGCAAAGCTGGAACTTCCAGCTGAAGCAAGGGAAGAACTCAAAAGTTCACTTTCAAAGAAAGAATATTTGATTGCAACAAGTTATGGTAGCATGGATAGTATGCCTGTAAAGTTAAGACTCAAGATATATGAGATTTTGAAAACAAAATTTTATAAAGAGGCATGGTTTAAACGTATTTTCAGAAGCATATAGGGTTAAAACAAGGTATTAATGAGGCGTTGAAATGCTCTTTTAGCAAAGCTTTTTGTAAGCTTGCTGAAAGAGCTTTTATTTTTTTTAGCATTTAGAGTATTTAAAAATGATAGTTTTTTTTGATATACTTAATAACGTAATAAATTAAAAATTTTAAGTAATAGGAGGAAGATTTAATGAACTTAAAAGAGAAATTCAGACATGTTTTGAACTTTCCAAAAGAGGGTATAGATTTTATTGATATAACAACAGTTTTGCAGGACAAGGATGCATTCAAATATGCTATAGATTCTCTTGTGGATTTAGTCAAAGATCTTGACTTTGAACTTATTGTTGGACCAGAATCAAGAGGGTTTATATTTGGTGCACCTGTTGCATACGTACTGAACAAAGGGCTTGTTCTTGTCAGAAAAAAAGGTAAGCTTCCTTACAAGACAGTTTCAGTTGAATATGAGCTTGAATATGGAAAAGATGTGCTTGAGATGCATATTGATGCTATAAAACCTGGTCAAAAGATTGTGATAATCGACGACCTTTTAGCAACAGGGGGTACAACACTTTCAAACATAAAACTTGTTGAAAAGCTTGGCGGTGAGGTTGTAGGGATTGCATACCTTGTTGAACTCACATACCTCAACGGAAGAGAAAATTTAAAAGGATATGATGTCAGATCTGTTGTTCAATTTGAGTCTTCTTTGATATAAAAACAAGTGGACCTGCAAAAGGTCCATCGAGGTGAAATTAGATTTGATTGACAGGTTAAATGAGCTGATAGAGAGAGTAAAAAGGTATGCGTCAGAGGAAGATATAGATCTTATTAAAAAAGCATTTGAATTTGCCCAAAAGTATCACGAAGGACAGGCAAGGAGTTCTGGTGAGCCATACATAGTGCATCCTCTTGAGGTTGCGCTGATTTTGGCAGATTTAGAGCTTGATATTGCATCAATTGTTGCAGGTCTTCTGCATGATGTTGTAGAGGATACTTCTGCGTCTTTAGAGGATATAGAAAGGGAATTTGGTAAAGAGATAGCTGAGCTTGTAGATGGAGTCACAAAACTTGGCAAGCTTGAATTTACCAGCAAGCTTGAAAGACAGGCAGAAAACTATCGCAAAATGCTCATCGCAATGGCAAAAGATATAAGGGTCATTTTAATTAAACTTGCAGATAGGCTCCATAATATGAGAACTTTAAAATATCTTCCACCTGAGAAGCAAAGACAAAAGGCTCAGGAAACAATTGACATATATGCTCCGCTTGTCCATAGACTTGGAATTTCAAAGATAAAATGGGAGCTTGAAGACTTGTCACTGCGCTATCTTGACCCTGAAGGATATTATGACCTTGTTGAAAAGATTGCAAAAAAGAGGGTAGAAAGGGAAGAGTATATCAAAAGGATTATTTCTCTTATTTCAGAGAAACTAAAAGAGGCAAACATTGAAGTTGGTCAGATAGATGGACGACCAAAGCACTTTTACAGTATCTATCGTAAGATGAAGGAACAGGGGAAAACTTTGGAAGAGATTTATGACCTTTTTGCTATCAGAATTATTGTAAATTCTGTAAAAGATTGTTATGGAGTTTTGGGAATAATTCATACTCTGTTCAAGCCTATGCCAGGCAGGTTTAAAGACTACATTGCAATGCCAAAACCAAACATGTACCAATCACTTCACACAACTGTAATAGGACCTGAAGGTGAGCCATTTGAGGTGCAGATAAGAACATTTGATATGCACAGGACAGCCGAGTATGGTATTGCCGCACACTGGAAGTACAAAGAGGGAAGGATAAAGTCAACTGATGAGGATGAAAAGTTTGCATGGTTGAGAGAACTTTTGGAGTGGCAGAAAGAGCTGAAAGACGCAAAAGAGTTTATGGAGTCATTAAAAATAAACCTCTTTTCTGACGAGGTTTTTGTTTTTACTCCAAAAGGCGATGTTATAAACCTGCCACAGGGTTCGACACCGATAGATTTTGCATATGCAATTCACAGTGAGATAGGTAATAAGATGGCAGGTGCTAAGGTAAACGGCAAGCTTGTCCCCATTGATTATGAGCTCAAAAATGGTGATATTGTCGAGATTATTACATCGCCGAACGTCCATGGTCCAAGCCAGGACTGGCTTAAGATTGTCAAGAGTCCTCAAGCAAAGAGCAAGATAAACGCATGGTTTAAAAAAGAGAGAAAAGAAGAGAATATTCAAAAAGGCAAAGATATATTGGAAAAAGAGCTCAAAAAACTAAATCTACCCTTACAATTTGCTCTAAAAGAGGATGTGCTGCAGACAGTTTCGCAAAGATATGGCTACAGAACACCTGAAGACATGTTTGCTGCACTTGGGTATGGTGGTATTACACCAACTAAGGTGGCTCTGAGGATAAAAGAGGAGATAAAGAAATACATCAAAGAAGACGGTGAAAAAGAACTTCAGCTTGAAAAACCAAAGCCTGCGAAGGCTTCTTCAA
Source organism: Caldicellulosiruptor obsidiansis OB47 (assembly GCF_000145215.1). NCBI lineage: Bacteria > Bacillati > Bacillota > Caldicellulosiruptorales > Caldicellulosiruptoraceae > Caldicellulosiruptor > Caldicellulosiruptor obsidiansis. The sequence continues at coordinate 1,899,739 of NC_014392.1, read as the reverse complement.
ATAACGGAATACTTGTAAAAGGTGTTGAAAATGTTCTTGTGAGATTTGCAAAATGTTGCAACCCGGTACCTGGTGATGAAGTGATAGGATACATCACGCGGGGAAGAGGTGTTTCAATCCACAGGCGTGATTGTCCAAATGTTGAACAGTATTTAAAAGAGCCAGAGAGGATTGTTGAGGCTGAATGGAATGTGACAAAAGATGCAAAGTTTGACGCTACAATCAACGTTCTTGCAAATGACAGGACAGGAATACTGATGGACATAACAAACTTGCTTGGTGAGAATAAGATTTCGGTAAAGGCTATACAGGGTAGGACTACGCGAGACAGAATTGCCAATATAAATCTTACTGTTGAAATAAGCTCAACAGAACAGCTTGAAAAGATTATAAGAAAACTTAGAAAAATTGACAGTGTATTTGAGGTTCAGCGTGTAAAAGGAGGCTAAAGAATTTGAGAGCTGTTGTTCAAAGAGTAAAAGAAGCTTATGTTTTGGTTGATGGCAAAGAGGTTGGAAGAATCCAAAAAGGTCTTTGTTTGCTTGTTGGGGTTGCACAGGATGATACAGAAGAGGATGCTGATTATCTTTGTGAAAAGGTTGTAAACCTTAGAATATTTGAGGATGAGAACTCAAAGTTCAACCTTTCTTTGATGAACGTAGGCGGTGAAGTTTTGGCTATCTCAAATTTTACAGTGATGGGAGATGCAAGAAAAGGAAGAAGACCAAACTTCATGTTTGCAGCAGAAAAGGAAAAGGCAGAAAGGCTGTATAACTACTTTGTTGAAAAGCTTAAACAGAAAGTGCAAAAGGTTGAATGTGGAGTTTTTCAGGCGCGTATGGAGGTAGCTATTTTAAATGACGGACCTGTGACAGTTTTGCTTGATAGTAAGAAGGTTTTCTGAGTTGTTTTTTCAAGAAAGTAGAGGGGGTAAAGAATTTGATGTTTTTTAAATGCATTGAAGTTGGGGATGTTGTGACAAACTGTTATGTGTTTGGAAAAAAAGAGGTTGTCATTATTGACCCGGGAGATGATGCAACAAAAATTGAGAGCATTATTGTGGAAAATGATCTTATTCCAAGAGCCATACTTTTGACGCACGGACATTTTGACCATTTTTTGGGCTGCTGTTATCTAAGACAGAGATTTAAACTGCCAGTTTATGCGCACAGGGCCGAAAAGGAGATCTTATCAAATCCAGCATACAACCTGTCGTATCTAATTGGTTCAAAAATAAAGATAAACTGTGATGGCTACTTTGAAGATGGAGATGTATTTGAATTTGCTGATTTTTCATTGAAAGTATTGCACACACCAGGGCATACACCTGGTTCGAGCTGTTTTTTGTATGATAACATCTTGTTTTCGGGCGACACGTTGTTTAAGGATTCTTTTGGCAGGTGTGACCTACCACTTGGTGATGAAAGTCAGATTTTTAAGTCTATAAAGGAGAAGCTTTTGGTACTTCCAAAAACAACAAAAGTTTATCCAGGGCATGGTGTGCCAACTACCATTGGTGATGAGCTTAAAAACTTTTAATAAATACATTGCTGACTTATAGCACAAAATAATGCTATAAGTTTTTTATTTTTATTGTGCTAATATTGTGCGAAAAATCATTTTTTGCAAAAGGGGTAGAACACAATTTGAGAATAACGTATTTTTCTAACAGCCAAAGGTTTTTGTATGATTTTCAGCATATAATAAGGGCATTTTATCCTGGTGCGGAGGTAAAGTTTGGTCATGGTGGAGACATTCATTTTGAGGCACATTTTGAAGGGATGAAGGTATTTTTAAAACTGCAGGTGCAGGATAAAACTATTCAAAAAGATTTTATTCTTGTAGATGATGAACATGAGTCAAAAAGGATATTTGGAAGAAACCTTTATGACCTTTTAAAACAAGAAACAAAAAGAGAGCTTCCATGGGGGATTTTAACAGGAATAAGACCCACAAAGATTGTATACCCTTTGTTGGAGCAGGGTCTGAAAGACGAAGAGATATACAAGTTCCTACAAGAAGGATATTATATTTCTGATAAAAAATCAAAACTTCTTTTAAAGGTTGCAAAGAATGAAATGAATATTTTAAGTAAACTTGAGCCTTCTTCGGCTTGTTTGTACATAGGTATTCCAATATGCCCGACCAGGTGTCTTTACTGTTCTTTTTCCTGCCACGAGATGACAAGGCAGGTAAAAAGTTTAATAGGAATGTATACAGATAGCCTCATTTGTGAACTTGAAAAGACATATCAAAAGATAGAGGAAAACAAAAACAGAATTGTTGCAGTCTATTTTGGTGGTGGTTGTCCTGCAGTAATAGGCATAGAGAATATAAAAAAGATTTTCACAAGTCTATTTGAGAATCTTGAAAAAGACCATATTCGAGAGATTACATTTGAGGCAGGAAGGCCTGATACAATTGATGAAGAACTTTTGCAGTATCTAGTAGAGATCAACCAAGATTTGAATGTCAGGTTTTGTATAAACCCTCAAACTTCGAACGACAACACTTTGAAAATAATAGGTAGAAACCACACATTTGAAGATATAAAAAGGGCATTTGCGCAAGCTTACGAATATGGTTTTAAAAATATAAACAGTGATGTAATATTAGGGCTTCCTGGCGAAGATGAGAATGATTATAGAAAGACAATTGAGGATGTTTTAAAACTTTCTCCTGCTTCAATTACCATTCACACACTTTCCATAAAAAGGGCAAGCCTTTTAAGGTTTAGATGGGATGAATATAAATTTATGAATGAAGAAACTGTAAATGAACTTCTTGATTGGACACAATCTATCTTAGAGGAACGTGGCTACGTTCCATACTACATGTATAGACAGAAAAATATGATAGGGAACTTTGAAAATGTTGGATATTGCAAAAGAGGATTTGAAGGGCTTTACAATGTGATGATAATGCAGGAAAAACACAATATCTATGCTTGTGGTGCAAAAGCTGTGTCAAAATTTGTCTACGAAGGAGATAAAATAGAAAGAGTTTTTAATCCTGCTGATATAAAGCTCTATATTTCAAGAATGATGAATATTGAGATTTGAAGAGGGGGGAATTAAATTTTTGTTTTCTCAGGAGGTTTTGAGAAATTGCAGGATATGTCCGCGCGAGTGTGGAGTAAATAGAATAGAAGGAGAAATGGGTTTTTGCAAAATTGCAGGGGGCGTTAAGGTTGCAAAAGCCTTTTTGCATTTCTGGGAAGAACCATGTATCTCTGGAAAAAACGGTTCTGGTACAGTATTTTTTTCTGGGTGCAATATGGGCTGTGTGTTTTGCCAAAATTATGAAATAAGCCAGATGAGATTTGGTGTGTTCATAGATGTAAATAAACTTGCTACTATCTTTTTGAACCTTCAGTCAAAAGGTGCTCACAATATAAACCTTGTGACACCAACCATTTATGTTCCATATATAATTGAGGCAATTGACATTGCAAGGGAAAAGGGTCTTAGAATTCCCATTGTGTACAACACATCTTCATATGAAAAACCAGAAACCTTAGAACTTTTGAGAGGATATGTGGACATATTTTTACCAGATCTTAAATATTTTGACGATGAAATTGCAAAAAAATATTCTAATGCTCCACGATATTTCGAATTTGCTTCAAAGTCAATATTAAAGATGGTTGAACTTGTTGGTGATGTTGTTATAGAAAATGGTATAATGAAAAAAGGTGTTATAATTCGCCATTTGGTACTTCCAATGCACACAAATGATTCTATAAAGATTTTGAGCTGGATAAGAGATAATTTAAAAGGAAAAGTTATGCTGAGTCTTATGAGCCAGTATTATCCTATGTACAGAGCAAAGGAATTTAAAGAAATTTCAAGGAAGATTACAGTAAGAGAATATCAGAAGGTTGTAAACTTTGTTATTGAAAATGGTCTTGATTATGGATACATTCAAGACAAAGAGTCAGCAACAGACAGATATACGCCTGATTTTGATTTAGAAGGTATTTAAAATTACAAGAGAGGATGAGCTTTATATAATGATAAAAACACTCATTGTATTTGGGACAAGACCTGAGGCAATAAAAATGGCACCGCTTGTAAAGGAGTTACAAGAAGACTTGCGCTTTGATGTTAAAATATGTGTTACAGCACAGCACAGACAGATGCTTGACCAGGTACTTGAGATTTTTTATATTAAACCTGATTATGACCTTGACATAATGAAATACAACCAGAGCTTATTTTCTATAACTGCTGATGTGCTTTTGAGATTTGAAAAGGTTTTGGTGAAAGAAAGACCGGATATTGTGCTTGTGCATGGCGATACAACAACCACATTTGCGGCAGCACTCTCGAGTTTTTATTTTAAAACGAAGATTGGACATGTTGAGGCAGGCTTAAGAACATACAACAAATATTCACCTTTTCCTGAAGAGATGAATAGAAAACTGACAGCAGCTCTTTGTGATCTTCATTTTGCACCTACAAAAAGGGCAAAGTTGAATTTGATGGCAGAAGGTGTAAAGGAAGAAACCATCTTTGTAACAGGTAACACTGTTATTGATGCACTTAAATTTACTATTAAGAAAAATTATATTTTCAAAGAAGATAATCTAAACAATGTGGATTTTTCAAAGAGAGTAATTCTTCTCACTGCTCACAGGAGAGAAAACTTTGGAAAACCGCTCGAAAATATTTTTGAGGCTGTCCTGAAGATTGCAAATGAGTTTGACGATGTAGTTTTTGTATACCCTGTACATCTAAATCCAAATGTCAAGGATGTTGCGTACAGGATTTTAAAAGACCATCCAAGGATAAAACTGATAAATCCAATTGATGTTGATGATATGCACAACCTCATCGCAAGAAGCTATTTGGTTTTAACAGACTCTGGTGGGCTTCAGGAAGAAGCACCGTCTTTGGGAAAACCCGTAGTTGTTCTGCGCGATACAACAGAAAGACCAGAAGCTGTTTTAGCAAAAACAGTTGTTCTTGCAGGAACTCAAAAAGAAAACATAGTTAAGATTGTTACAAGCCTTTTAACAGATGAAAAAGAGTATTTTAAGATGGCAAGGGCTGTGAACCCATATGGTGATGGAGAGGCTTCAAGGAGAATAAAAGAGGCGCTTCTATATCATTTTGGGGAAAGCAGCAAAGAGCCTGATGAGTTTCGTGGGAGCGATATGTACGTGTGAAAAAAAGTGCTTTAAAAATGCCGGGTTGTTGCCGATTATTACTTTGAAAAACCCAAATTTTAAGTGCATTTTGAGGTGAGATTAAATGTTTAAAAACTTAAAAAGAATAGCTTCCATTGTAATTTTGATTTCATTTTTATTTTCCAATTTTAACCTTCAATCATTTTCACAAACCCTTTCAACCTCTTTGAATGTGGCTGTGCAAAGAGATAGTAATGGAGTTTACAGAATAACAAAAAATTCTATTTCTATAAGATGGAATGCCATTGAAGATGCAGTATCTTATGAAGTCTATGCAGCATCTTCAAGTTCCCAGATAGATTTTCAAACGGTAACCCAGAATACATACTGCGATATAACAGGGCTCAAAGGAGCAACAGCGTACAAAATAACTGTCAATGCTAAGAGCGAAGATGACCAAATATTGACTTCGCAATCAATATATGTTATAACAGAGTTTAAACTTTATGCCCAGCCGGAACCTGATCCTGCAAAAGATGAAGATATTCCACTTGGCACTGGCGGTGAACATCCAAAGTTGTTAATTACTTTTAATAAGATCAACGTATCAGATGATTTTCAGACAGATATTGGTTTTAGGGGTTATAATATTTTTGTAGGAAAAAGTCAAACGGCCTCAGATGCTAATCAGTATTATGTTGATAGTAGTACATATGAGATTTACAAGTATCAAAAGGAAAACAATATCACAGTTCCTATAAAGCTTTATAAAGACGGTGTTCAGCAGCTTGCGCAGGAAATCAACCAAACAGTAAGTGTGACAGTGTATGACAAGTATGATGGAATTGACACATTTGAGCTTGTGCCAGGTACAATGTATTACATTCTTATGAACCCGAAGATGGATAGTACAGAAGTGATTTATAAGCCTCTTACAAACATTGCATGTCCCACGCTTATGCAGGTCAGTGCTGCAAAAATAGGTGAGATTGAAAAAGATGGGAAGACTTTAGCTTTGGTGAGAGTGCAATGGCGTGGTGTTGACCCTGGAAACTATAAGCAGGATGAGATAAAGTATAGGGCTTATTACGCAACAAGCGCGAATGAACTTCCAAGAGATAATCTACCACCACAAAACATCTTTGCAACAACCTCATATAACCAGAACGAAGCATACATTCCCGGCCTTTCTATGACGACAAAGTACTATTACATAAGAGTAGAAGCCGTTTTTGCAGATGGTACCAAGATTCCTTCAGCGCTTATAAAGGTTTCTGTGACAGAGCTTGGTGATATCCCACCAACACCTAAAAACTGCCAAGCCCAAACTATTTCGCAGACAGAAATAGAGGTGTCATTTGATAAACCTGTTTTAAATGACTCAAGTTATGTATATCAGATTTGGATTTCAAAAGAATACAAAGATGTTCTTGATTCAGAGGGAAATCCCACAGTATACAAACTTGTTTATAGTAGTTCTACTTATGATCCTAACATAGACGGCTTTTTACCAGGTGATTTGACATTAGATGGTTCAAGGTATAAATACAAGATATCAAACCTTGAACCAAACACTGTTTATTATTTCAAGATTAGAATTATAAACACGGCAAACCAGAAAAAATCTGACTTTTCGCTTGTATTTGTTGGTACTACAAAACCTGTTGCTGTTTTGAACATACCGCCTGTAGATGACAATTTTGTAAGGCAAATTCAACCTTCTGAGACAAGTTTTAGAATCTATGTTTATCAAGAGGATTTGCTTTCAAAGATACATCAGGCGATATTAGATTATGTATCACAATCAGTTTACTTTTCTGGCAACTTGACAGTTTCTGAAAAGGTATACTATCAGGTATATGTTTGTGAGTCATCTTGGGATGAAAAGAATGTAAAAATTTGCTTTGAACTTCCATCAGAGAGTATTTCAAATTACATTGATATATCAAACCTCAAAAGCAATACTCCTTATTATATCAGGTTTAAAGTAAGAGTTTATCTTGACAAAGACTATCTTTCAGAATTTAGCAAGGCATATGTTGTTGTGACAAAACCCCAACAAATACCACCGGTTATTTCACAGCCAGAGATACCCAAGAATTTTATGGTTGCGCCTGAAGATGATGCACTAACACAAACATCTGTAAAGCTTGTATGGGATACAAAGCCGGTTCAGTCATATATAATTTTGCAAACTTTAAGGCCACTTGAAGACAATAAGCTCACTGTTGAAGAAACAAGAGATTATTTTGTAAAGACACTTAAACAAAAAGTTGAGATCTACAGACAGGTATCTGATTCAACTTTTGTGGTGCAGCAGGTTGTATATGATATATATTCTCCAAATGCTCCTGTTGGTGCACGGATATATATTGGAGTCACACCTCCTGTGACATTTAAGAACCTTGCCCCTAATACTCTGTATTATTTTTCTATAAAAGCAATAGAAAATAACAGAGAATCGCTTTGGGGAAGCATTGCAGTTACAACTGCGTCAATTGAAAAGCCTGAAAATTTAATGGTAATTTCAAGAGATTCAAGCGGACATGGACTTACAATCCAGTGGAACGGCAATCCAAATTACGGCTATCAGATTTTTGTAAGGCAAGAAAATAGCACTGTGTATACTTTGGTATATTCAGGTTCAATTTCACCTGCTTCTGTAGTGTCGTCAAAAGTTGCTGTATATAAATATTACATTGGGAATTTAAGTTCAAATACCTTGTACTACATCAGAGTAAGAAGCATTCATATCCCGACTGGGAAGGTTTCAATTTTTGCAGAGGTTTTAGCACGAACCATTTTTAACCAGAGCGATTTTGAAAATCAGCAGCAAAAGCTCAAAGAGGAAGAGCAAAACAGAATAAGGGAAATCCAGAATCAGAAACAGGTTACTATAGTTCTTGAAAATAGCTCTGATAGGTATTATATTTACGTCAATGACCAAAACGCTCAAGATGAAATCCAACGTACAAATTCGAATGAGTTTGTTATAGACTTTACAAAAGCACTTTATTCTTCTGCCAAAGGTCAGGTTTTGTTTTCTTACAGGGTAGCAGATGCACTTGAGAAGCTTCAGAAGAGTTTTGTTTTGAAATACAAAAATAGTATATTAAAGCTTCCACCGGGTGCTTTGAATGTTTCTGAGGTTGAGAATATTTCAAAAAGATATGGAATTGACAAAGGATTGGTGATGATATTAATAGAACTTTCCTCAGCTTATGCTTTGCCACCTTCATATGGTTATGATATTGACTCTGATGTGATAACAATGAAGGTAACTGCCAGGTATTATCTAAATGATGAAATGGCTGTGTCAAGCTTTACAAAACCTGTGAACATTACGTTGAAGCTTGCAAGCTTGGCTGGTCAGGCAAACCAAACAAGGGCTGTATATGACTTTTCGAACAGCAGCTTTGTAACCAATTTTTCTCTTGACAGTCTTTCAAACAGTGCAACCTTTAATGTTGAAAAGCCTGGCACATTTGGTGTGCTGAAAACTCAGGCTATATCAAATTACACTCTTAGCAAGTACAAAGATGATATAGTTTATATTTCTCAAAAATTTAACTTAAATGCTCTATACAGTGACTTTAGTAAAGGTCTTTCTCAGGATTATGCAGCCATGCTTATAACAAAAGTGTTTGGTATTGATGCTGAAAAAGTCAAAAACGGTAATCTGACAAGACAAGAAGCTATATATATTTTAGCAAGAGTATATGAACAGAAAATATCATCTTCGATTGACAATATTGTTATTACAAAGTCAACAAGTTTTATACCCGATGAAAGGTATAAAAAGTATATCCTTGGTATGATGTCAATCGGGGTTGTTGATAGTGATTTGGACCCTTATGAAGCAATAAAGGTTGATGAATTTGTTCACTATATTGTCAATCTTGAAAAGATTTTAAAATATTAAAAAATGGGTGAGAAGAAAGATGAAATCTATTACAATCAGAATAATTTCGATTTTCCTTTTAATATCTTTTTTGATTGTTTTGGTACCCCAAAATATAATAGCACAGCCTACGATTGTTCTTCCTGCACCTGAAAAGTTGAATATAACCCTTTTAAATAATCTTCCAAGGATGGAAGTAGATCAGGACGGAACTATAACCCTTTATTTTTCGTGGCAGTATTCTTACTCTGACTTTGACTATTTTGAGCTGTATCTTGGTGATGACCCGACCAGATTTCCCTATGGATATACTATATACAAAAACGACCCAAACCTTACAGTTTCAAATGGGAATTATACTTACAAAGTTCAAAGCTTGCCAAATGGACAAAAGATTCCGAACGGAACTATTTTTTATGCTAAGATAAGAAGTGTAAGAGTTTTGCAGGAGCAAACAGGAAGTGTTGTTTATTACTCTTCATATTCAAACACTATTGTGTTTTTAACACCTATCTTTGTTGGATGTTATACAAATGCTGAAGATGCCATTGATATAGTGTGGGACGATGTTTACTATTCTGGCAAAAGAATAGATTATGACATATATGTGTCAAAGGATATAAGCTTTACAACGCCAACAAAGTATCAGATTGATGGTGAAAGGATAACCCTTCTTCAAAGCCAAAAACCGGGTGGAAGGGTTGAAATTCTGCCTGGCAGGAAACTCAAATACACAGCCGCAGGACTTTCACCGAGCAGTCTTTACTATGTAAAAGTTTTGCCTAGAAATTTGCCGCAAGAGGTAATCTGGCGTGACCCGCAGACATACACACCGCCTAATATAAATGTAATTGGTGAGGCGGCAACATACATTCAGGCAGAGGCTCAGAGAATTGCTGACAATGTTGTGTGGCTCAGGTGGGCAAAGGTATCAATTGCTGAAAATGAATATGAAATTTACAAAGGTAGCAAAGACCAGATACCCACTTTGGTTGGTACAGTTTCGGCAAACGAGTTTTTTGCTGTTGTGAGCATAACAGACGATGTGTTTTTCAGAATACAGGTTGATGTTTTTGATAGTTTCGGAAGAAAAGTTTCTATCAGATCAAAAGACCTTTATGTTCATCCATACACACTGCCTTTTGCGCCGCCTGCAGTAGAAAATTTAACAGCTTTTCCAAAATCTCAGGATACTATTTCTCTGCGATTCAAAATACCAACAGATAAAGAGGTTGTGTATGATTTTTATTACAAAAAATATTCTGATACAAATGCAGACTTCATGCTTTATATATCAAATTACCAGATGAAACCTTCTGATGAAGAAAAAGATGAGAATAATCTTCCGACAGGATACTATAGATTTGACATTACAGGACTTGAAAAAAATAGTGTTTATGTTTTGAAGATTGTTGTGAAAAAGAGGTTTTTCGATTATGAACAGGGAACATATATTTACAAGGAATCAACTCCCGCTTTTACAATATCTTATACTCTATCAGGAGATATAACACCACCTACCAGTCCAACCCTTTTATCTGTTGTTTATACAACTTACGATTCTGTGCTTTTATCATGGCAGCCTATAACTATTGCAGGTGTTCAGCCACCAACTGTGGACAGAAGCATCTTTTATGAGGTAAACTTTGCAGTGTACCAATATGGAATGAATATAACTAATCCAGAAAATCTTGATACAGCAAGCTTTCAGAAGATAATACTTTCTGACTATCAGCTGGATTCATCAGGCAAGGTTTTATTTAGAGTAAGTAATCTTTCCTCAAACACAAGGTATGTATTTTTTGTAAGAGCAGTCAGAAAAATTGATAATAACGTTTATTATTCACTACCATCAAATATAGTGATAGCAACAACTTTAATAAAGTATGAAATACCGCTACCTTCTTCAGTTCCGATTGTTGAAAACTTGAGTGTTGTTACAACAACATATAACTCTGCTTTGCTTTCATGGAGCTATATAGAGAATGTATATTTTGAAGTTCAAGTTTCGGAAGATATAAAAAACGCAAATGCGTGGCAGATTGTGTCAGATAGTTTTAAACCATCCATAAAAGAAGTTGATTATACCACCGGACTTTGTTATTTCACAGTTCAGAACCTGAAACCTGATACTCTTTATTATTTCAGAGTAAGGGCATATATCATTAAAGATAATCAAAAAATATATTCGGAATTTTGCAGTCCTGTTTTTGGCAGGACACAGAAGGTACCACCTCCCAAAATACCAATTGCTTTTGGTATAAAAGAATATGGAAAGGAATATGTCATTTTTGTTTGGGAGATTGCTGAAACAGGTAGAAAATATGTTGTTGAGATAGCTGATAATATTTCGTTTTATAATTCTAAGAAATATACCACAGATACAGATGCTACTGAATACAAGGTATCAGGCTTGAAACCTAATACAAGATATTGGGCAAGACTGTTTGCTTTAGCTTCTGACGGGCAGCTTTCTCAGTCAACAGAAATTATATCTTTTGTTACAAAAAAGGATGTAAGTGAATATACAGGCGTATTTGATTCAATTCAAGACACAACTCAGCCTGTTATAACCATAGAAGATCCTTCTGCTGGGAAAATGATAGTAGAGATTACTTACAGGTATGTAAACGAATCTTTGGATTCAAAACCTGTTTTGATTGACTTTACAAAAAGAACAAACCAATCTATTTACCAGTTTGTGATAAAAATAAGGTATGATGTTTTAAAGGCACTTGTAAAGCTCAATAAAGACTGTATTGTCATGTTAGACGGTGCATCTTCGCAGTTCAATTTTGCTGCCATAGATAATGAGGACATAAATAAACTGACAATGAGTGGTGTATCACCCTCAAATGTATATATTGAACTTACATTTATAAAAGCATCTGACAAATATAATGTAAGTGATGCTATTTCAGAAATTTATGATATCAGATACACAGCTTCAAGCTCGACAAAGCAGATTGGAATATCATATTTTCCAATGCCAATTAAAATTTCACTTGTAAACAGAGAACCATGGTCAGTCGCAATACCATATGTTTTTGATTTGACCTCTCTTTCTTGGAAAGAACCAGATAGTTTTGAGTTTTCAAGTGATAATAAAAGTGTGACGTTTAATTTGCAAACGCCTCAGGCAATTGTAATTGTAAGAAAAAGCTTTTATAAAGATATAATTTCAAGTAGTTATGCAACAAAGCTTTACAATCTTTTTAAAAACTTTCCCAGCGACGATACAAGTGATACAATAGGAATAAAAAATGCTGTGTCAAAACAGGAACTAGCATCTTTTTTAGTATATTTTGCAGAGAAGAAAAGACTCTACAGGTTTGAGATAATTGACGATTATGTTAAAAAAGCATACAAGGCAGGGCTAATTGAAAATACCCAGGACAATTCTATTCTCACAAAAGAAGCTGCTGTAGATATGATGGTAAAGTTTTATGAAATTTACACTGGTAATGAAATTTCAGCAGATAATGTTACATGGACAAAACTTTCTGCCGACGACAAATACCTTTTGTCATTGAAAAAGGCGTACAAAATGGGTTGGCTGTTTGACCATGTTACGTTCAATCCTAAAGAGACAGCAACAAGAGAATATGTTTTAGCATTTTTCTATCATGTTGTTTCAAGTATGTAAAAAAATGCAAGAAGCAAGAAGGTGACAAGACAAGATGAAATGGTTTCTAAGAACTTTTATTTGCTTGATATTAGTAGTAGCTTTATTTTGGCAGGTAAAGGTTTTTGCAGCAGATGTGTTTTGCAAGATTGAATATTACTTTAATGGTACGAATAATATGCGAGTTATATTGTATTCAAAGACGAACAAGAGCTACTATGTAAAAGGATTTACAAGAGACTCGGATAGACAGGTTACTGTTTATTTTTCTGAGAAGAAAACTTTTTCATCTGAGTCAAATTCGGTTTTAATTCCTCAGAGCATGTTTCTTTTACCAGTAAGAGTAATTTTAATGCCCTCAGATGGTTCTTTGCTGTTTAAAGACATTAAAAATTCACCATACAAAGATCACATTTTATTTCTTGCAAGTATTGGGAAAGTTGATGGATATAAGGACGGTACTTTCAAACCAAAGAATACTGTTACACGTCAAGAATTTGTGAAGTTTTTTGTTAATATGTTTAATATAAAAGTAGAGAAGAATGACAAAAAATATTCTTTTTCAGATATTCAAAACTGCTGGGCAAAATCTGAGATAGAAACCCTTTATAAGATGGGAATTATCACAGGTATAAAAGATAAACAAAATAGGCTTCTTTTTAGGCCAAACGATGGGATTACTTATGAACAGGCAATTGCAATTTTAGCAAGATATCTTAAGCTTAAGTCTGTCTCAAAAAATGATTATAAGTCATGGGCAAACCAGTATATAAATGCTTTTGTAGACAATCAACTTATAAGTACTGAAGAAATAAAAGATTTAAAATTGAACAGTTTTGCAACAAGAGAGTGGATAGCATATATTTTTAGCAAGACAATTTTCAAATAGGAATACCGAGTTTTGCTTAAAATTGATATTGATAAATTTTAAAATGAGTGTATAATTATTGAGGTGTGTTTATAGATTAAATCAGTGAAAGGGGCTATTTATATGTATAAAAAGTTTGTTGTGTTGGTTTTACTAGTAGCATTTTTTATTCCTTTATTAAGCGGATGTTCATCAAATAACCAAAACATGACAACCTTAGAGAAAATAAAAAAGACAAAAGAATTTGCAGTGGGAATGGATAACACGTTTCCACCGATGGAGTTTGCAGATGATAATAATAACACTGTTGGTTTTGATGTGGATTTAGCAAATGAAATAGCTAAAAAGCTGGGAGCAAAATTAAAGATTGTTACTGTTGACTGGAGCGGAATCCAGAGTGCTTTAAAGTCTAAAAAATTTGATGCTATTATTTCATGCTTTAGTATAACAGATGAGAGAAAGAAAGCTTTCAATTTAGCAGGACCATATCTTTACATTCGTCAGGTTATTGCTGTGAAAAGGGGTGACAGCTCCATCAAAAGTTTTGAAGATTTAAAAGGGATTAAGATAGGTGTTCAGGCAAACACGACAGGTGACAGTGCCGTTCAAAAGATGAAGTTTATAAACTATGAAAAGGATGTCACACGATATGAAAGGATAACTGATGCTTTTAACGACCTTGACATTGGAAGAATAAAAGCAGTTGTGATAGACAGTGTTGTTGCTTATTACTATAAAAAGCAGAACCCTGAAAAGTTTGACATAGCACCTGCTGAGCTTGAAAAAGAACCTGTGGGAATAGCTTTAAGAAAAGAGGACAAAGAACTTTACAATGAAATTCAGAAGATTTTAGACCAGTTAAAGAAGGACGGGACTATTGCAAAAATATCTGAAAAATGGTTTGGAGAAGACATTACAGATTAAAATAGAGGTGGCATAAGTTGACAGACAGTATCATAATAAAATACTTTCCTGTTCTTTTGAAAGCAAGCGTTGTTACAATTGAACTTACTGCGATTGCAGTTACGATTGGACTTATATTTGGGCTTGTTGCTGCTCTTTTTAGAATTTCAAAAATAAAACTTTTAAATTATATTGGCAGCTTTTATGTATGGCTGTTTAGAGGAACACCGCTGCTTTTGCAGATATTTTTTATCTACTATGGTCTTCCTAAAATTGTTCCTGCTCTGACACTGCCAGCATTTTTAGCAGGGGCAATTGCTCTTATTATCAACTCAGGAGCATATACCGCAGAGATTATAAGAGCAGCAATTTTATCAATAGACAGGGGGCAGTATGAAGCTGCTAAAGCACTTGGTATGACATATATTCAAACAATGAGATATGTAATTATACCGCAGACTTACAAGAGGTTGATACCACCAATTGGCAATGAGTTTATTGCGCTTTTGAAAGATTCTTCACTTGTTTCTACAATTGGCATGGTTGAACTTATGCGCGCAGCACAATTAAAGGCATCTCAAACTGGAAGAGATGCAGAGATTTATTTGGCCGCACTTGTAATATATTTAGCGCTTACTACGATTTTTACTACAATATTTAATTGGCTTGAAAAGAGGCTGGGAAAGTATGAGCAGCATTAATGGAGAAAAAAACAAAAAAATGATAATTACAAAGGACATTGTCAAATATTTTGGACACAATCTTGTACTGGACAGGGTGTCTTTAGAGGTAGACAGGGGAGAAGTTGTGGTTATAATAGGTCCGTCTGGATCTGGCAAAAGCACTTTCCTACGCTGTCTTAATCATTTAGAGAGAATCAATTCAGGGTATATTGAAATTGATGGATTTGTTATTGAAGATAAAGTATTGAATGAAAAGCATAAAAAACACAGCTCAAAAGAGATAGCAAGATTTTGTTCACAGATAGGTATGGTATTTCAAAGATTCAATCTCTTTCCTCACATGACAGCGCTTGAGAATGTTATAGTTGGACCTGTTGTTGTAAATAAGATGAAAAAAGAAGAAGCAGTGGAGCTTGGAATGAAACTTCTTGAGAAAGTGGGGCTCAGAGACAAGGCAGGCTTTTATCCTTCTCAGCTTTCTGGTGGACAGCAGCAAAGAGTTGCAATTGCCAGAGCTTTGGCTATGAAACCCAAAGTGATGCTGTTTGATGAACCAACATCTGCACTTGACCCTGAACTTGTGGGTGAAGTTTTAAATGTAATGAAAGAGCTGGCAAGGGAAGGTATGACAATGCTTGTTGTGACTCATGAGATGGGATTTGCAAGAGAAGTTGCAAACAGAATTGTTTTTATGGACAAGGGAAAGATTGTGGAAGAAGGATTACCTGAAGAGATATTCACAAATCCCAAGCAAGAGAGAACAAGACAGTTTTTGCAAAAGATATTGTGATTGTGGTAAGATTAAAAAATGTATATTTGAGAGAAAGCATAAGAGGGCTGTCTTTTAGGTTTTAATGGCAGCCCTTTTTAGCTGCCAGAAAAGATTTTTACACAGAAAGGAAGAAAAAACTTGAGTGAAAAACGAAAGATTTTAGCAGATGTTATTTTGCTTTTTGTTACAATGGTATGGGGAAGTTCATTTGTACTTATGAAAAATACAGTTTTAGATATGAACCCAGTGGCATTTTTAGCTGTCAGATTTATACTTGCCTGGCTGATAGTTTTAATAATATTCTGGAAAAATCTAAGAGGGTTGAAATTAAGGGAAGTTCTTTATGGCAGCATCATTGGATTTTTTCTATTTGCAGGGATGCTTCTTCAGGTTATAGGGTTAAAATATACATATGCTTCAAAATCAGCTTTTATAACTGGTCTTACTGTCATCTTGGTTCCTGTATTTGTAGCTCTGATTGAAAGAAAAGTACCCAAAATAAATGTAATGGTTGGTGTAGTTTTGGCTTTTATTGGGCTTTGGCTTTTGAGTGGTGCGAGGTTTTCAAACTTTAATTTTGGTGATTTTTTAACTCTTCTTGCTGACCTTTGTTTTGTGTTTCAGATTATCTCTATTGACATATTCACGGCAAAAGATAATATAAACACAGTAAATATTGCAATTTTTCAGCTAATGAGTGCAGCATTTTTATATATTATGACCTCAATTGTTTTTGATATTAATCTCATAAATATTAAGTTTAATCTAACAAGCATTATTACTATTTTAGTAACAGGGATTTTAGGGACAGCATTAGCATTTACTGCTCAAGTTTTTGTACAGAAATATACAACCCCTACTCATACAGCACTCATTTTTTCTGCCGAGCCAGTTTTTGGTGCATTTTTTTCTGCCATAATACCATCTGGACCTAACAATACAACTGAAATTTTGTCTTTGATTTCTTATGCTGGATGTGGTTTAATTTTAATTGGAATGGTTATAGCCGAATTAAACTTTGGTGGAAAAACTTAATATGGAGTTGAGCTGAAAAATGGAGATAGTTTTCTTGGGTGGTGCAAAAGAGGTTGGTGCTTCTTGTGTTTTAATTAAAGCTGGTGGCAAGAATATCTTGATTGATTCTGGAATAAGAATGAAAGAGGATAAACTTCCTAACTTACAGGTTCTTCGCGAGCTTGGCGGTGTTGATGTTTGCCTTATTTCACATGCGCACCTTGACCATATAGGAAGCCTTCCTCTTATTGCACGAGAATATCCTCATATTTTCTTTTATACAAACCAACCTACAAAAGATTTAATAAAGGTGCTTTTATATGATAGTTTGAGGATTATGGAGATTGCAGAAGATGAAATACCTATATATGCTGAGAAGAATGTAGAAGATTTGCTTGATAGAACTCTTACCTACGGATTTAACTACACATTTGAACCTGTTGAAGGAATCAGGGTGACCTTTTTCCCGGCGGGTCATATCCTTGGTGCTTCCATGATATTTATTCAGACTCAGGAAGGTAGCATTCTTTACACGGGTGATTTTTCAGCAGACAAGCAGCTTACTGTTGACAAGGCTTCAGTTCCCAAAATCAGACCTGATATTGTTATATGCGAATCAACTTATGGTGACAGACTTCACACAAACAGAAGTTTTGAAGAAGAAAGACTATTTAATACTATTTATGAAGTTATATCACAGGGAGGTAAAGTTTTAATTCCTGCATTTGCAATAGGAAGGGCACAAGAGGTTATTCTTATTTTGAGAAATTATATGAAAAAAAGAAAGGTTAGTTTTAATATATTCATAGACGGAATGGTAAGAGAGGTTATAAAAGTTTACAGGAACAATCCTACTTATCTGTCATCGCGGTACTATAAAAGGGTACTAAAAGGTGAGGAGATATTCTTAGCTGATAATATAAATGTGGTCTCTGACAAAAAACAAAGAGAGGAGATAATTTCTTCTTCAGACCCATGTGTAATAATCTCAAGTTCCGGTATGCTTACAGGGGGACCTTCTGTGTTTTATGCTGAAAAAATTGTGCAAAGTCCAAATGCTCTGATTGCAATAACAGGGTATCAGGATGAAGAAGCACCTGGAAGAAAACTTTTAGAGCTTGCTGAACTTTCAGAAAGTGAAAAAAAGATTGATCTAAATGGCAAGGAATATGAAGTGAAGTGCAGGGTAGAAAAGTACGGGCTTTCGGCACACAGTGACAGAGATAAGATTCTTGGATTTTTATCAACACTAAGGCCAAGAACTGTCATTTTTGCACATGGCAGTGAAGAAGCAATTTCGCAAATTTCGGATATGGCAGTAAAAGAGCTTGATGCAAACATAGTTGTTCCACAAAATGGTGAAGTTAATATAATATCAATTGAAAGACCAAGAAAACAATTATCATTTTTTAATGTCAAAACGCTGAACAATCAAGAACTTTTAAATGAAGAGAATCTGAAGCTTTTGTGGCAGTACCTTGTGGAAAACAAGCAGGAATCCAATCATATAACAGCTGAACATGCTATTCTGATTTGGAATGGCAAGAAGTTTATAGAAAAAGATGAGATAAACAGAGTATTTGAACTTTTAAAAAAATCTGTTTATTTTGAACAAAATCCAAAAAAACCATACCTGTTTAGGATTTTATCTGCCCAAGAGGTGGAAGAAAGGTTAAAGCCAAAACCTATGGAGCAGAATAGGATGAGAGAATTAGCATTTGAAATGTTTAATGAATATGGATTGTACAAGGTCGGTATGGACATTGAAAACAAGGTAGTTACATTTTATTTTCATTTCCCACAGGTTGCAAAAAGGCTTGAAGAGCAATTTAAGGAATTTGAAAAATTGACACTCTGGAAAGTTGATATAAATCCAAATATTAACCTGACGTATGCTTCAGAGTATGTTAAGAATTTTCTTAAAGATTATAATGTTAAATTGTTAAAATTTTCATATAATCCTGTGATAAATGCTATAGTAATAAGAATAAAGGAAAAGTTTGAACAAATGAAAAATTTATCTGAAAAGTTTTTGGAAGAAACTGGGGTTAATTTGATATTTGATGTTGAGGAAAATAAACAAGAAGAAAATATAACTTTGCAAAAGAATAAGATGGAACAAAATAAAGCTCTACTTTTGATTGACCTTTATTTTGAAAATGAAAAAGATAAGATTTACAAAAAAAGTATTAAGGAAGGTGGAAAATACATTGAACTTTCCTTTGTAACACCTTTTGTAGGTGAAAAATATAAAGACAAGCTTGTTCAACTTTCGGAAAAGACCGGATGGGATATAAGAGTTTCTCAGACCATAAATCAAGTTGAAATGATTAATATATTGAATGAAATTTTATCAAAATACAATATAGAAATTCAAAAAAACCCCAGTATTTATCCAACTACAAGAGAGGTAAAAATAAAATTAAGTGAAGGTGTAGACGAAGATGTTTTGAAAAAAATATCTGGGGAATTTTTTGAGCGCACAGGATTTTACCTAAAAGTCTGAAGAATTAATTCAATAATATAGAAAATAACTGAGGTTATTTAAAAGCAAGATTTTAAGATTGTATTTTGCCGATTTATAGTAAAACCAAATGAGCTAAAAACTGTATAATGCAAGGAAGGGGCTATCCAGGTATCTTTTTGGATAGCCCCTATAATCATTCTTTCGAAAATAACATTTCTTCAATTATCTCAGCAGCATCTTTTACAAATTTTGGGCAAACATTTTTAAACAGTCCATTTTCCTCGGCGTATTTTCTTCCATCGGGTGTGCTGATATCACAGTTTAACAGTTCCTTACATATTATAGTTTTATTTTTTTCTTCAAACTTTTTAACAAACTCTCTAACCTTTGAGTAAGCATTTGCTTTTGATTCTTTGTCTTGAAGTTCTGAACTTCCATATTTTAAACCAATCAGCATTAAAGCTCCTGTAACTGCTCCACATACATAACCTAAGCTTCCTAGACCTCCACCAAATGGACAAGCAATTTTTGCTGCACTTTTTTCATCCAAGCCAAAATCGGTGCTGTAAGTAGAAAAGACTGCTTGAGAGCATGTAAATCCATTTAAAAATTTTTCTTTAGCAAGTTCGCTTCTGTTCATTTAAATATTGCACCTCCATTAAACATTTGCTATATTTTGTTACATTGTAGCACATCCACTTTTAAAAAACAGCTCTTGACATTATTCGAATAATCGAATATAATCTATACGAAAGGGGTTTTGGTATGTTAGAAAAGAGTTATAAAAAAATGGCAGAGTATTTCAAAGCACTTTCTCACCCAACGCGAATAAGGATAATAGAGTTAGTAGCAGAAAAAGAAAGATGTGTATGTGAAATGATGGAGATATTAAACCTTGATCAATCTCATATTTCTCGTCACTTAACTATTTTAAGAAATATGGAAATAGTTGAAGACAGACGAGAAGGCAATAGAGTTTTTTACAATTTAAAAGATAGAGAGAGTTTGGATTTAATTCAGGTTGTTAAGAAAAAGTTTTGAATAAAAATTAAATAATTTTTTTAGCAAAAACATTTGATTATTCGAATATATCAATAAATAATTAATATATTTTAAAGTTTTAGATAATTTTAAGTTTTCGAAGGGAGGTGATAATGTTGGCTAAAAACTGGTATCCTATAATAGATAAAGAAAAGTGTATGCAGTGTTATCAGTGTGTAAACTTTTGTCCTCACGATGTGTATGAGGTAGGGCAGGATGGATATCCCAATGTAAAAAATCCTGATAACTGTGTTGAGTTTTGCAGAGGATGTCAGAAGATTTGTCCTAATGAAGCAATAAAGTATTTTGGAGAGGAGAGGTGAAAAATAATGAAAAGAGGTTTGTTGTTATGCGTTTGCCAAGGGACATGTCCTTCATTTCACAAAATGGATATTTTTGAAGTACTGAATAGTTTAAGAAGAGAAGGAATATTTGATTGGGTTGGATTGCATCCTCAACTTTGCTCTGATGATGGTGACAAATATTTGAAAGAACTTCTCAGAGGGGCAGAGATAGATCAGCTTTATGTAGCAGGTTGTGATCCAACAATGCAAAAGAAGATGTACCGTGATGCTTTTGAAGCAGTAGGCTTTCCGAAAGAAAAGCATATAGGTGTTGAAATCAGAAATATGGATACGCAACAAGCTATTGAGGCAATTAAAAAGGCTGTTGAAGAGCATAAATAAAATATTTTCAAGCGGCTATCCACAAAGAGACGAGGAGGGTCTGTAAATAATTTTGTGTATTTAAATTGAACCATCCCTCTTGGTAAGAAATCATTCAGGATAATCCTGTCTACCTTCTATTTTTTAGTATTACCATTTTAAAAAATTTTATGCATAAATTTTTTAAAAGCTGGACAAAATTTGATACTGGGATATATTGCTCTGATTTTTCTGATTCTAATTTAATTTGTTTTAGATTGCTTCCATGGAAGCAATCTAAAAGCGAACTGAAGTTTGTTATTAATTTATATATCCACTTAAACGTTCTGGATACATTATCAAAAGCTGATTTAATATTATATCCCAATTTCTGTACCTCTGTGTCCACTTTCTTACAACATTTTTTGTTGCAAGATAAAGCATCTTCTCTAACGCTGTATCGTTTGGAAATACTGATTTTGCTTTTGTCACTTTTCTAAATTGTCTGTGAACTCCTTCTATGATGTTTGTTGTATAAATTATCTTCCTTATTTCTGGGGGAAACTTAAAAACGAAGTCAGTAGCTCCCAATTGCTTTCCCAACTCCTGAACGCATAAGGATACTGTTTCCCCCATTTTTCTTTTACCTGATAAAAATTTTCCAGTGCTTCTTCTTCATTAGTTGCCTGATATACTTTTTTAAAATCCTTTGAAAATTCTTTTATATGCTTGTATGAAACATATTTGAATGAATTGACTTGACTGATGAATAATACACCTTTGAATATCGCTTTTTGGGAACACTGCTTCTATTGCCTCTTTTAAACCAGTAAGGCCATCAACACAAAACAGTAATACCTCTTCTACTCCTCTTGTTTTCAGGTCATTCAAAACACCCAACCAGAATTTAGAGCTTTCACTTTCTCCAATCCATATCCCTAAAACATCCTTATATCCCTCAATGTTAATTCCTAAAACAACGTAAGCAGCTTTGTTTACAATCCTGCCTTCATCTTTTATCTTGTAATGAATTGCATCCATAAAGATAAACGGATATATCTTTTCTAACGGTCTGTTTTGCCATTCTCTTATCTCTGGTATTATTTTTTCTGTAATTTTGCTTACCATCTCAGCAGATACTTCAATACCATAAATATCTTTTATTTGCTCATGAATGTCTCGTGTTGTCATTCCTCTGGAATATAAAGCTATTATTTTATCTTCAATTTCAGAGATATCTCTTTTATATTTGGGAATTATCTTGGGTTCAAATTCACCTTCTCTGTCTCTTGGTATATCAATTTCCATCTCTCCAAATTTTGTTTTTACAGTCTTCTGAGTATATCCGTTTCGAGAGTTAGTAGTTTGTTTGTTCTTAACGTCATACTTTTCATAACCCAGAGTTTCTTCAATCTCTGCTTCTAAAAAGCTTTGAAGTACACTCTTAAACAAGTCTTTTAAGCTTTCGTAAATATCACTCACACTCTGAATATTGTTTTTTCTTATAAACTCTAAGAGCTGCTCTTTTGTTAAAACATTTTCCATAACAAAAAACCTCCTTCTTGGATATTTTTGTTTATATTCTGATTCTTACCAAGAAGGAGGTCCTTATACTTTACACAAAATTACTTATAGTCTCGACGAGGATAGCCCTTTTCTTATCTAATTCTGCTTGAAGGAATTTTCTTTGTAACTTTTTTCATCTTGAGAGCTATAAAGCTTCTTCTTTAAATACAGAGCAACATTTACTAAAAGAAGCATGACAGGAACTTCAATCAATGGACCAATAACTGTTGCAAATGCTTCGCCTGAAGCTAAACCAAAAGTTGCAACAGCCACTGCTATTGCAAGTTCAAAATCGTTACTTGCAGCTGTAAGACCAACAGTTGCACTTTCAGGATAACCATATTTTCTTTTGTATGCTGTGAAAAATGTTATTAAAAACATTATAACAAAATACAACGAAAGTGGTATTGCAATCCTCAATACATGAAGTGGTAAAGTAACAATGTACTTTCCTTTTAGAGAAAACATCACAATGACTGTAAAGAGTAATGCTATTAAAGTTATTGGGCTTATCTTAGGTACAAAATTTTTTTCATACCATTCTCTACCTTTTTTACTGACCAGAAAGATTCTTGTCAATACTCCAGCTATAAAAGGAATGCCGAGGTAAATAAATACCGATATAGCTATTTCTTTCATAGAAATATTCAATGCTATTGAAGATGTGCTAATTCCAAAAAGTGGAGGAAGTAACTTTATAAATATATATGCTAATACTGAATAGGTGAGAACTTGCCAGATTGCATTGAGAGCAACAAGCCCTGCAACAAAATCCCTGTCACCATCTGCAAGGTCATTCCATACAAGAACCATCGCAATGCATCGAGCCAATCCTACCAGTATTACTCCTATCATATAATGTGGATAATCCCTCAAAAGCAATATGGCAAGCAAAAACATGACAACAGGTCCTATAAACCAGTTATATAAGATTGCAATTCCAAAAGGTTTTTTGCCTGCTTTTGTCTTTCCTATTTCTTCATATCTAACTTTTGCAAGAGGGGGGTACATCATCAAAATTAATCCAATAGCAATTGGAATTGATGTTGTTCCAATGCTAAGCTTATTTAGCACGTTTGCAAAGTTTGGGAAAAAATATCCTATCAAAACACCTACAATCATAGCAAGCAAAATCCAGACTGTCAAAAATCTATCTAAAAACGACAAGCCTTTTTTCTGTTGCATTTTTATTTTCCCTCCCTATAGTATTCTTTTTTAATTCTTTCAATAATAAGCTCTAAGACCTTTTTTTCTATCTCGTCTCTTACTTTTCTAAATTCTTCAATAGGTTTTTCTACAGGGTCAGGTAGTCCCCAATCCTCTTTTACCTTACATGGGATAAATGGACATTCAACACCACAACCCATAGTGATTAAAAAATCAACTTCTTTTGGAATATCAAATATTGTCTTTGGAAAATGTGAAGATATATCAATTCCAACCTCTCTCATGACTTCAATGGCAAGAGGATTTACCTCCTTTGCAATATCTGTTCCTGCACTGTACACTTCAATCAAATCTTTGCCGTAGTGTTTTGCAAAACCTTCTGCCATCTGGCTTCGACATGAATTACCAACACAAACAAAAGCAACTCTTGGTTTCATTTTAAATATCACTCCTTTGCACTTTTTTAAAAGTATGTTCACATTCTTTGTATTTTTCTTTCAATTCTTTAAGCCGAATTAAATCATTTTTAAAAATCTCTTGCTGAGAAAACTTTTCTCTTAAAAATTCAATTAACTTTTCATTTTCTTGTAAAAATAATTTGTTTATACTGTAATATATCCATTGTGATTTTTTTGAAGCTGATAAAATACCAGCTACTTTTAATTTGTTTAGGTGTCTTGAAGTATTGGATTGTGTTGTGCCAAGTATTTTTTCTATATCACAAACACAAAGACTTTGCTGCAAAAGCAGATTTATTATTCGCAATCTACACTCGTCCCCAAGAATTTTTAAAATTTCGGCTAAGTTCATAATTACCCCCTTCATTCTATGATTATATTCAACTACACTCATATATCATACAAGATTGATATTTTCTTGTCAATATAAAAGGTATAGAAGAATTGATGCAATGAGATTATATTTTTAGAGGACATAACGAAGAATTATAATTACCTAATTTTTTGTAAAAATGATTTTAAAAAAACTTGACAATATTCGAATAATCGAATATAATCATAAGCATAAATTTAGCATTTGCTAATTACTGTATTGAGGAGGCTTGAGTTTAATGCCAAATGAGAAAAGAAGAAATGATCTTATTTTGTTTACAGTGATGGTTGGAGCATTTTTTTCTATGTTTGATAGCGGGATTGTCAATGTTGTATTACCTGTAATTGCAAAAGAGTTTAGTAAGGATATTAACATAATTCAGTGGGTGGCATCAATTTATCTTCTTACAATGTCGGCACTTTTGCCTATTTTAGGTTCAGTAGCCGATTCAATAGGGAGAAGAAAAATTTATAACTTAGGTTATTTCGTTATTTCAATATTTACTCTATTTTGTGGTTTGTCAGTGAATTTTGAGATGTTACTTGTTATGCGCGTATTGCAAGGAATAGGCGGTGCAATGGTTATGGCGAACGGATTGGCTATAGTGACCGAAAATCTGCCAGCAAGTGAAAGAGGTAAAAATATAGGAATATTAGCGAGTACAATGGCGCTTGGAAGTGTTTTCGGTCCACCAGTAGGTGGTGCTATAACTTCATTGTGGGGTTGGCGAAGCGCATTCATACTAACTTTTATAGTATCATTTTTGGGATTTGTTTTATCATATTTTACTATTCCCAGAGATAAGAAAGAACACAAATTTAAGTTTTCTCAATTTGATTTTATTGGTTCTTTTTTACTTGTAATAGTAATAGTAAGTTTTATTTATGCTATATCTTCTATTAACAAAATTAAGCTGAACGATTATAATTTTACTATAAGCATGTTATTGTTTGCTTTAGCACTTGTTTTATTTATCTATAGAGAAAGAAAATGTGATAATCCAGTTGTAGATTTAGGATTATTTAAAATTAAAAGTTTTTCAACAGCGGTAACTGCTTCACTGCTTTCATTTTTCACTATGTATACCCCTACAGTACTTCTTCCTTTTTATTATCAACGAGTTATAGATTTACCTGTTCAAAAAGCCGGTTTATATATGATGGCTTTTCCAATAGCAATGGCTATAATATCGCCTTTTAGTGGTAAATTATCAGATAAAATTGGCTCTTACTTGTTGGCAACATCTGGTTTAGTTATAAATGGAATTGCTTTAATACTTCTTGCAAATGTGAAAATGACTACACCTTTGGTTTTAGTAATATTTGCACATTCACTAATGGGGTTGTCATTGGGACTTTTTCAATCTCCTAATAATAGTTGTATTATGGGAAGCGTTCCAAAACAAAAACTTGGTATTGCTAATGGTATAACTCAACTTATAAAAAACTTGGGGATGGTTATTGGTATTTCTTTTTCCACAGCTTTATTTAGTGTATTTATGAACCAACAAAAGGGCATTTATGCCGTTAGATTTTTAACAAGCAGCAGTAAAGTTTATTACATTGCTGCTTTGATAAGTTTTATTGGAGCTTTAATATCTTATTCAAGACCAAGAAATGAAAGCTAAAAATGAGTTTTGACAAAATCTACAAAAAGGTGATATTTCATGAATAAAGATGAACTGAGCGCTAAATTACTTAGAGCGGTTGGACATCCTTTGAGATTAAGGATAATAAAAATGTTACATGAATTTCCATCTCTCTCAACATACCTTTGATTTTCTCAAATACCTTTCGTTTTCTTCAAATTTCGTAGTTATAAAAATTTATCTGGTGCGTGTTATTTCTAATTATTGATCTTGTAATTGAATTATCAAAAACTTTCATCCGGGTAAGCCTTATTTTCTTTAACGAAGAAAGCGTATATGGCGAAAATGTCTTTTTACCTTTCTTAATCGAGCAAGTTTTACTTTTGTAGTTGTAGGTCTGGGCGCTTAGGATTATCACAGGAAGCAATACATATTTAGTACTTGCTTCTTTTGCCATGTTTTTAGCAGTTTCAACAATTTCGTTTTTATTTATTTTAAGTAGCTCAGTTTGATGATTATTTCTACAGTGAATAAAATTTTATTTTAACTGGTCTTTAAGAGTTAATAGCCCAGCTAAAAAAGGCACTGTTAGAAAACAGATTAGAATACAGGCTTAAACATTTTTCAAAATATAGAGTTTTAATAATAGATGAGATAAGTTGTTTACCCAAAGAACAATGATGGAGCGAATTTATTTTTTCAACTTATATTGAGCAGATATGAAAAAAGCAACACAATAATAACAACCAATGTTGTATTTTAAGAATGGGGAGAGATATTTGGTGGAACAACAATAGCAAATGCAATTTTAGATAAGCTGTTCCATCATTCTTACGTGATTTTTATAAAAGGACCTTCATACAGATTGCAGTCAAAAACAGCATATTTTAGCAACTCAAACCAGCAAAGCTAAGTTTATTTTTTGTACATTTTTATTTTCGATTTTTTGTTCATTTTAATGATATTGACATTTACAGTGGTATACATTCTCCACAGGACTTACTGCTTTTTAATCCCAATTTTCAACTTTTACTACCATCTTCAATCCTTGATAAATCCTACTTGGCACGCCCGGGGGGAGTCGAACCCCCGACCACAGGATTCGAAGTCCTACGCTCTATCCTCTGAGCTACGGGCGCATGTCTTTTATAACACCAATTTAAATTATAAAATCAAATCAATGAATTTGCAACCTTTTTAAATATCTTAAAATATTGATATTAATCTTAATTTGCAAAACACCAAAATCATTCAATCCAAAGAAAAGTTGTAGTATAATAAGAACAAGTTCAACGTTAATGCAATTAACAAGGCATAAAAAAATGATATCTGAAGGGATAATGATGTCAGAAATTTTTGAGAAATACTTTGGAAAACACAACAGTTTCTCTGAAAGCACCAAGTGGGGAGAAGTAGTTTCAAATCAGAAAACTTTTGAAGAGCAAAGAAAAATTGTAGATAAATTGGTGTCGCTTCTTTACCTGAATTTAAGCCTAATATTCAGGGAAGATAAAAAATTTGAGATTGACCATGGTGAATTTAAAGAAGAGATTATAGCTGGAAATTTAAATGGTATTCACTCAGAAGCTGTGCTTTTAAAACCAAGGGATTTGAATCCACCTTATCCTGTGGTGGTTGTTTTGCATGACCATGGTGGATTTTACTACTATGGTAAAGAAAGAATATACAGGCAAGACAATACCCAGACTTTTGTCAATGAATACCAGAAAAAATTTTACTCATCATTGCCGTGGGCGTTAGAGTTTGTAAAAAACGGGTTTGCTGTATTTTCTCCCGATGCATTTTATTTTGGGAAAAGAAGGCTTTCTGCTGAGTTAATTGAGCTTTTAACAGATGACAATTCAATAAATGAGCTTTTGAATTATCAAGAAGGTTTAGATGAGTACATAAGAATTTTCAATAAAATATCCTCTCAACTTGAACCTATAATGTTTAAGAATATCAATCTTTATGGAACAAACTGGCCAAGCATTTTGTTAAATGAAGATTTGGCATGGCTTAACTATCTCTTGCAAAGAGAGGATGTAGAGAAGAAAAGAATTGGTTGCATGGGATTTTCCTTAGGGGGCTTTAGGACACTTTTTTTGAGCAGCCTCAGAAATGAAATAAAATGTAGCATCATTATTGCCTTTATGTCTGAATTTAGAAAAATGCTTGGCAAAACTGCAAGACATACTTTTATGGTTCATATTCCAGGTTTTACAAGGGTTCTTGACCTGCCTGATGTTGCAGCTTTGATTGCTCCAAGAAAACTTTTTATTATGCAGTGTGAGTATGATAGTCTCTTTCCAAAAGATGCAATGCAGTCTGCTGTAGAGAGGATAAAAAGTTACTTTGTAAATTTTGATTGTGGTAACCAATTTGAATACAAATTTTATCCAAATGGGCATGAATTTAATTTAAATATGCAAAAAGATGCTTTGGAGTACATAACAAAAAATTTGTAAAATCTTCAAATGCGAGGAGGTAATTAATTTGAAACATCTGGGGAAAAAAGTTTGGGTGATACCAGATGGTTACATTCCATCAGAAGGTTCAATGTCAATTCCTGGTCATGAGTGTTTGTGTATAGTAAACACAGGGGATAGCGATGCAAAAGTAAAGCTTACTGTGTTTTTTGAAGACAGAGAACCAATTGAAAGTGACTATTTTATTGTGAAAGCCCGAAGAACAATTCATGCATGGTTAAATAAGCCGGAGTTGATAGGAGGTCTAATTATTCCAAAAGAAGTTCCATATTCTCTTGTTGTTGAGAGTGACAAAGAGATTGTTGTTCAAATGTCACGTCTTGACACAAGACTTGGCAATATGGCGCTTTTGAGCGTTATTGGTTTTCCGATTGAGTAAGGGTAAGCAGACATTATATTTTAAAAGGAGGCTTTTATAATGGGCAAAATCAAGCTGAAAAAATTTTTGCACGGTGGAGACTACAATCCTGACCAGTGGACAGAGGATGTGTGGGAAAAGGACATTGAATTTATGAAATACTATAACGTAAATGCAGTTTCTATGCCAATATTTTCATGGGCACAGCTTCAGCCAAATGAAGATGAATTTACATTTGAATGGCTTGATAAAATAATCAATAAGCTCTATTCAAATGGGATACATGTCATCTTGGCAACACCTACAGCTTCTCAGCCAGCATGGCTCTCTAAAAAGTATCCTGACGTGTTGCCTGTTGACATTCATGGGAGAAAAAGAAAACATGGAGCAAGGCAGAACTACTGTCCCAACAGTCCAAACTTCAAAAATGCAGTGAGAAGAATTGTTGAAGAGATGGCAAAAAGGTATAAAGACCATCCTGCAGTTATAATGTGGCATATCAGTAACGAATATGGTCCTTACTGCTACTGTGAAAACTGTGCGAAAGCCTTTAGACAGTGGCTAAAAGATAGATATAAAACATTGGATGAGCTTAACAAGAGATGGAACACAGCTTTCTGGGGACATACATTTTATGATTGGGATGAGATAGAAGTTCCATCGTATCTGAACGAGGAATATGAATATTTGCCTGGAAGACAGAAAAGCTCATTCCAGGGACTTTCGCTTGATTACAAGAGGTTTATGTCAGACAGCCTTCTAAATCTTTATAAAATGGAAGTTGAGATTATCAAAAAATACATGCCAGATGTCCCTGTTACAACAAACTTGATGGGACCGTTCAAACCTCTTGACTATCACAAATGGGCAAAACATATGGACATTGTATCATGGGACAATTACCCTTCGATAAAAGATGCACCAAGCTCTGTTGCATTCAAACATGACCTTATGAGGGGGCTCAAAAGAGACCAGTCTTTTATATTAATGGAACAAACACCAAGCCAGACAAACTGGCAGTGGTACAACTCCGCAAAAAGACCTGGTATGATAAGGCTTTTGAGCTATCATGCAATTGCACACGGAGCTGATTCTGTGCTGTATTTCCAGTGGAGACAGTCGGTTGCTTCGTGTGAAAAGTTTCACTCTGCAATGGTTCCGCATGTTGGGCATCTTGAGACGAGGGTGAGCAAGGAGCTTAAAAAGATTGGCGACGAACTTTTGCTTCTTGATGAGATTTTGGAGTCAACAACTAAGAGCGAGGTTGCACTTTTATTTGACTGGGAAAACTGGTGGGCGCTTGAAGAGAGTATGGGATTTAGAAATGATATATCTTACCTTGAACATGTAGATGCGTACTACAGAGCTCTATATAAGTTGAAAACAAATGTGGATGTTGTTGACCCGAAAGAAGATTTAACAAGGTACAAGCTTGTTGTTGCACCACTTTTGTATCTTCTTGACGAAGAAAGTGCAAAGAACATAGAAAACTATGTAAAAAACGGCGGAATATTTATTACAACATATCTATCAGGACTTGTTGATGAAAATGACAGAGTAATTCTTGGCGGCTATCCGGGTTGGTTTAGGAAACTCTGTGGTATCTGGGTTGAGGAGATTGATGCGCTTTTCCCTGATATGAAAAATGCTATTATACTTGAAAAACCTATAGGTATGCTTGACGGAAAATACGAATGTGATTTTATCTGCGACGTTATTCACCTTGAAGGTGCAAGGGCGCTTGCTCACTATGAACAGGATTATTACAGCAAAATGCCGGCAGTTGTTGAAAATGATTATGGAAATGGAAAGGCAATTTATATTGGAACAAGACCAGAGCAAAGGTTTATAGAAGGTCTTGTTAAGTTCTACGCTGAAAAGGCTGGTGTACAACCAATATTACCTGTGCCAGAAGGTGTTGAAGTAACAAAAAGAGAAAAAAATGGGAATGAATATGTGTTTCTTTTGAATTTCAATGGTTATGATGTAAATATTGAGCTTAAAGATGAGTATTATGAGTTGATAACACAGAAGGTTTTGGGCGGAAAAGCTACTCTTGCATCCAAAGAGGTTATGATACTAAGAAGATTAAAAGGTTAAAAAACCGCAGATACTACCCCCTGATAACTACAATAGAGGTGGCAGTACAGAATGTCGCCAAAGTATTCTGGTGTTGAATCCACAAAAGAATAGTAAGAGGCCCTTTTCTCTTCATACCTGTAGAAAGGGGTCTCTTAATTTTCTCTTGAAATAGAATATATATTCGGTTATTATATAGGTATAAATTAACTACAAATAGTCTTTAAAAAAAGAAGT
This sequence comes from Caldicellulosiruptor obsidiansis OB47, assembly GCF_000145215.1. NCBI lineage: Bacteria > Bacillati > Bacillota > Caldicellulosiruptorales > Caldicellulosiruptoraceae > Caldicellulosiruptor > Caldicellulosiruptor obsidiansis. The sequence goes on along the minus strand of NC_014392.1, from coordinate 1,868,375 downwards.
GATTTGTATGGATATACTTGAAAAACTTGAGGTGCTTGGTGCTGCTGCAAAGTATGATGTTTCGTGCGCGTCAAGTGGAAGCAAAAGGGAAAAGCATTTTGGATTTGGCTCAACATTTTCTGCAGGTATTTGCCACAGCTGGACAGATGATGGGCGTTGTATCTCCCTTTTGAAAGTTCTATTTACAAATGAATGTATTTTTGACTGTGCTTACTGTATTAACAGAAGAAGCAATGATATAAAAAGGGCAACATTTACGCCTCAGGAAATTGCTGAGCTGACCATAAACTTTTATAAGCGAAACTATATAGAGGGTCTTTTTTTGAGCTCTGCCATCAAAAATTCTCCTGACTGGACAATGGAGATGCTTTTTCGAACAGTCTGGCTTTTGAGATATAAATACCAGTTCAATGGATATATTCATGTTAAAGCTATTCCCTATGCATCGCTTGATTTAATAAAAAAAACCGGATTTTTGGCTGACAGAATGAGCGTCAATATTGAACTTCCATCTGAAAAAAGCTTAAGGCTTCTCTGTCCCAATAAAACAAAAGAGAGTATATTAAAGCCCATGGAGTTTATAACAAAAGTAGCTGAAGAAGAGAAAAATTTTGTATCGGCCGGTCAGAGCACTCAGATGATCATTGGTGCAACAGATGACAGTGATTATAAAATAATCAACTTAAGCCAGCACCTTTACAAGAAGTTTAAGCTCAAAAGGGTATACTATTCTGCATACACGCCTGTAAATCACGACCCAAGAATATTGAAAGTGGAGAGTCCACCGCTTTTGCGTGAACACAGACTCTATCAGGCAGACTGGCTGATAAGGGTTTATAACTTTTCTGCTGATGAGCTTTTTAAAAGCAAGGATGAAAACCTGGACCTTGAAGTTGACCCGAAAGTGATGTGGGCGCTCAGAAATCTTGATAGGTTTCCTGTAGAGGTGAACAGAGCAAGCTATGAAGAACTCATAAGAGTGCCGGGAATCGGTATAAAAAGTGCAAGGAGGATAATAAAAAACAGGGTATTTCATTCTCTGGAGTTTGAGGATTTAAAAAAGATGGGTGTTGTTCTAAAAAGAGCAAAATATTTTATAACATGCAACGGCAAGACATTTGAAAGGTTTTTGATTGATTTAGAACCTGAGAAAATAAAGCAAAAACTCACAGATAAAAATTCTTTACAAAGACCTCAGCAGCTTTCCTTTTTTGATAGGGAAGTATTTACATCTGTGATAACAGGGGAGATTTAAAAGGTGGACAAAATATTTTTGTATGACGGAACATTCGAAGGTTTTATGTGTGTGGCATTTCACATAATTTCTGAAGGTATAGATAAAGATAGGGCTATAATTGTTTCAAAAAATGAGTACCAACCAATGTTCGTAGATAGTATAAGAGAGGTTCAAAATGATTTAAAAACGTTTTTGGCAATGAGGAAGGGCATAATTGAAAAAGCTGATAGCAGTGTTTTCAAAAAGATTTACTATGCATTTTTATCAGATACTAAGGACAAAGAGGGTTATATTTTGAGATATCTATTTTTTGTATTCGAGCATGGCAAAAGGATAAAGTATCTTTACAGTGATGATTTAGTAAATGCAGTTGAAAAGATGGCAAAAAACGTTAGCAGGGAAATAGGAAAGTACATGGGGCTTATGAGGTTTTGTGAGACAGATAAAGGGTTTCTTTACGCCAAGTTTGAACCCAAAAACGACATTATAAAACCAATTGCATATTTTTTTAAAAATAGACTGAATGAATTTTACTGGGCTATCCATGATGTGAAGCGAAACAAAGTTGCTATTTACGATAGAAAAAAAGTTCAGTTTTTAACTTGTGACAACCTAAAATTGAAAGTGACTCATCAAGATGAGATGTTTCAGATGCTGTGGAAGAATTATTTTAAAGCAGTGGCAATTGAAGAACGGAAAAATTTGAAACTTCAGCAACAAAACATGCCTAAAAAATACTGGAAGTATCTTGTAGAAAAAAATTAGGTGTACATCCTTCTTTTTCGGATGTACACCTTTTTGTTTTGAGCATAAGTTTAAAATTTTATTTCTTCTTTCCTTTGTGAGGCTGCTGAGGAATCTTTTTTCTTTCTATTTCTATTTTAGAGTTACCTTTGCCAGGGATTGTGATTTTCTTTTCTGGTGTTGGCTGAATATACTTTTTGTGCATGTTGAGAGAGTTTTTTACAATATTTTCTATCTTAGAAAGAATATCCGTGTACAGATTTTTTATTTCAGAGATAATATTGACTTTTGCTTGATACAAACTTACAACTTCATTCAATATGCTTACCATTTTGTTATAATCGCCAGTTTTAATTGTTTGATGATATTCATAGAGTTTGATTTTTATCTGCTTCTCGATAGTATTTATCTGATACACCTTTTGACTTACTGTTGGTTGTATCTGGTCCATATACTGTTTTATTTGGTATACAGCTTGGTCAACTGCTTGTTGCTGCTGGTTTTTATAGACTTCTTCATATACTTTTAGTTCGTTGAGTTTTTGGTTTAGTTGATTGTTGAGCTCTGCCACCTTTGAAGATGAGTAGTTCTTTTTGTGAAGTTCCTTTTGAAGTTGGGATATAGTCTTGTTCACCTCGTTAATTATTTTGTTCATTTCCTGAGTGAAGAAATTCTTATCATATCTTTTTGCAGCTTGGATGTAAGCATTTATCTTTGCCCTAAGATGATTTACCTCAGCATTAATCTTGTTAAACTTTGCCTTTAGCTGATTTATTTGCAAAAAGAGGTTGTTAATAGTCTTTTTCTGCTCTTTTGTAAGCTTCTGCGGCTGTTGAATATTAACACTGTCATTTGAAATAGGTGGAATCACTTCGGTGGTTGAATTTGTACTATATGTCGAAGAATATGTTGTGGTTGTGGTTGTCGAATTTTGAGTGTTGTAGGTCTGAGAGTAGGTTGTATTTTGTGTTGTTTGATAAGTTTGTGCCTGGGTTGTGTCGTAAGTTGAGCTTGTCACAGTTTGAGAAGATGAAGTAGTTGATGCATCTTGGTCAGCATATACCGGTACTAATAAGAGAAAAGTAAAGATGAAAACTAAAATTAAGCTTATCAATTTTCTTTTCATTTTTTACTTACCTCCTTGTAAATTTTTTCTTCTACTCTTTATAATACCTCATTTATTTAGGTTTTTTGTTTCTCAATTATTAAAAAAGTGTGTAATTTTTCAATAGACAAATTTTATAATTTGGTGTAACATTTCAGAGGGAAATTTAATTTTGCAAAAAGTAAAAGGGTGAGAAATATGAGCACAATGTATGATGTCATTATTGTAGGGGCAGGACCATGTGGAATATTCACGGCGTATGAGCTTGTAAAAACTTCTTCTGCGGCAAACGTTGTGATATTCGAGAAAGGAAGAGACATCGAGTCAAGAGAGTGTCCAAAGAGAGTTACAAATGTTTGCAGCGGCTGCAAACCCTGCAATATAACAACTGGATTTTCGGGTGCAGGTGCATTTTCAGATGGGAAGTTGTCACTATCACCAAACGTTGGTGGCAGAATTCAAGAATTTGTTGGGCAAAGCAAGGCAGTAGAGCTAATAAGGTACGTAGATAGCATATACCTTGAAAATGGAGCAGACACTAAAGTATATGGTACAAATAGCCAGGTGATTGAGGAAATAAAAAGGAAGGCAACTGTTGCAAACCTCATGCTTGTTGAAAGTCCAATAAGACATCTTGGCACCGAAGAGGCAAAAAAGATATACAAAAGATTCCAGGATTTTCTTTTGGCAAATAACATTGAGATAAAGTTCAAAACCCCTGTAAAAGACTTGATTGTAGAAGACGGGAAGGCAGCAGGGGTTGTTGCTGAGGATGGCAGTATATACCGTGCAAAAAATGTAGTTATATGTGTTGGTCGTGAGGGTGCAAGTTGGCTTTCTAAAATTATAGAAAAATACAATATTCCGTGCGACAACAATAGAGTTGACATAGGTGTTAGGGTTGAGACACCAAATCACATTTGGAAAGGGATTACCGAACATCTATATGAGAGTAAATTTATTTACTATACAAAAACCTTTGACGACAAAGTAAGAACATTTTGCATGAACCCTGGCGGATATGTTGCGGTTGAACACTATGACAACTTGGCAGTTGTAAATGGACACAGTTATAAAAATATCAAAAGTGATAACACAAACTTTGCGCTGCTTGTCTCAAAACATTTTACTGATCCGTTCAAAGACAGTATAAAATATGGAAAGTACATTGCAGAACTTGCCAATATGCTATCGGGTGGGAAGGTACTTGTGCAACGTTATGGGGACTTTATTAGAGGAAGAAGGTCTAACGAGGAGAGAATAAGGAGAAACTCTGTGGTTCCTACATTGCAAGATGCAGTAGCAGGGGATTTGAGCCTTGTTTTGCCATACAGGATAATGCTTGATATAAAAGAGATGATTGAAGCTTTGGACTATGTAGTGCAGGGAGTTGCATCGTTTGACACGCTGCTTTATGGTGTTGAGGTTAAGTTTTATTCAAACGAGGTAAAAGTCAAGAACAATTTTGAGTGTTTAACAATTCAGAACCTTTATTTTGGTGGCGATGGAGCAGGAATTACAAGAGGACTTATGCAGGCGAGCGTGAATGGAGTTTTGATTGCTCGCGAGATTGCAAATAAATTATAAGTTCATTCGTTTAAGCTTTTGAGGTGGTCTTAATAAAGAGAGAAAAGGCCACCTTTTTGTTTTGCTAAGTTTAAGATATAATAAATTAAAGAAAGGAAGTGCTTTTTAAGGATGATTGACCTTCATGTTCATACAACATTTTCTGATGGGACATTTACTCCTCAAGAAGTTGTTAGATTTGCTAAAGAAAAAGGACTTTTTGCTATTGCAATAACTGACCATGATACAACAGATGGAGTTAAGGATGCTATTGAAGAGGGAGAAAGACTTGGACTTAAGGTAGTCAGTGGTGTTGAGATAAGTGCTGATTTTGAGATAGAGATGCACATTTTAGGGCTTTTTATAGATATTGATAATAAATTCTTACAGCAAAAACTTAAAATGTTAGAAAAATTCAGAAAAGAAAGAAATCCTCAAATAATTAAAAAGCTCAGACAAATGGGTTACAACATCTCAATGGAAGAGGTAGAAAAACTTGCTTTAGGTGAGATGATAGGAAGACCTCATATTGCTAAGGTACTTGTTCAAAAAGGGTACTTTTCTACTACAAAAGAGGTATTTGAAAAGCTTTTAGGTTTTGGAAAGCCTGCTTATGTAAAGAAGGAAAAATTAAAGCCTCAGGAAGCTATTGAGGCAATAAAAAAGGCAGGCGGACTTGCTATTTTGGCACATCCTCACAAGTATTTATATCTGGAAGAGGGAAGCGAAAACGTATTTTTGGAACTAAAAGAATATGGGCTTGACGGCATTGAGGTTTTCCACTCAGACCACAATCAAATAGAGACAAGTATGCTACTTGAAATTGCTAAAAAACTTGACCTTGCTATCAGCGGTGGAAGCGACTTTCATGGAGAAAACAAACCGGAAATTTGTATAGGTGTTGGTAAGGGAAATTTAAAAATAGATGATGAAATTTTTTATATGTTGGAAAGCAGGGTACTAAAACGATGACAAGAAAGGCGATATTTGTTGCCGGTTTTATGATGATAGGAATTGTTCTGGGCAGAAATATAAAAGAAATTGAGACACTTGTATTTTGCCTTTTGCTAATTTTAGGAGCGCTGTGTGCTGCCTACTATTTTTTTCCTCAGTACTTTAAAAAGGAAAAGTTTTTGTTTATTTTATGTTTTCTTTTTCTTACACTGCAGCTTTTCAGGACACACTACATTTTCTATGTCTGCGAACCACAAAAAAATCTGGATGGGAGACATGTTTCTATTGTTGGTAGTGTGTGCTCATTTCCCGAGACAAGTGAAAAAAAGACTTCCTTTTATCTGAAAACAAATCTAAACGCAAAGGCTGTTACTCTTAGAGTTACAACAGAGTCTAAAAAAAGTATTTTTTATGGAGATACTGTAAAAGTTTCTGGAAAACTTAAAATTCCAAAAGGAAAGACAAATAGATTTGGATTTGACTACAAGGAATATTTGAAAGGCAAAGGTGCTATTTATACACTTTTCTCAAAAGACATAGAGGTTATCTCTCAAGGCAAAAATGTTCTCAGTCTTCTCAATAGATTTTCTACAATGCTAAATAATCTCATAGATAGGTCTTTTAAAAATGATATATCTTCACTTTTGAAAGGTCTAATTCTTGGCAACAAATCCACAATTCCGGATGATATGTACAAAGACTTTCAGCGAAGCGGGCTTGCTCACCTTCTTGCGGTCTCTGGTGGAAATGTAGGTGTGCTATGCGCTTTTGTTGAGATTTTGTTCAGAAGAATATTAAAGGTTTATGGTAAGGGAGTAAACTCTTTAATAATAGGTGTTATAATTGTTTTTGCTATTGTCACAGGTATGTCAGCATCTGTTGTTAGAGCCTCAATTATGGCGGCAATCTTCTATGCTGGAAGAATTATTTACAGAAATTCTGATACGCTCAACAGCTTGGCAGTATCAAGCGTTTTGATGCTACTTGTAAATCCACTTTTTCTTTTTGATGTTGGGTTTCAGCTGTCTTTTTTGAGTGTTCTTTCGATAATTCTGTTTTATAAAGGGATATATGAGTATATTGCAAAGTTAAAGATACCAAGCGGTGTATCTTCACTTATTGCAGTTTCAATTTCTGCTCAGATTTTAATATTGCCATTGTTGGCTTATTATTTTTCTGAGGTCTCAGTTATTTCATTCTTTACAAACATAGTTGCTGTGCCAGTTGCAAGTGCTGTTGTGCCAAGTGGGCTGATGTATTTTATATTTTTGATCTTCAATATAGATATATTACCATTTAAATGGTTTTTAGAAGTCTGTGTAAACGTGCTAATGTTCCTTTCAAGATTATCTCATGTAGGGTTTTCGCATGTGAAGGTCATTTTATGGGATGAGAAGCTAATATTTTGTTACTATTCTGTTGTAGCTTATTTGATTTTTAAAAGCTTTATGAGCAGGCAACTAAAATATGTGATTTATTTGAGCATTGGTGGGCTGCTTGTGGCATTCATTTTCCAGATGCTCGTGAATTACAACAGGCTCATCATAAACGTAATAGATGTAGGACAGGGAGACAGTAGCCTTATTACATACAAGGGATTTTCAATGCTGATTGATACAGGACCTGAGTATGAAGATTTCAGCAGCTTGAAAAGAGTTGTTCTTCCGTATATACTCAAAAGAGGAGTGTCAAAACTTGATGTTTTGGTGTTGACACATAAGCACAGGGACCACATTGGAGACTTTGATTATCTGCTTGATGAGATGGAGGTTGACAGGATTGTAACGTCAAAAGAGGTCTATCTTGAAAATGCTCAAAAGTTCAAAGGGCAAAAGGTTGTGTTAGTAGATAGCTTTAAAGTTTATCGCTACAAGAATTTAAAAGCCTATTTTATCCCACCGGTAGAACAAGATGAAAATAGTTCTGTTGTTGTGAAGCTGACCTTTGGCAATTTTAGCATGCTTTTTACAGGTGATGCTTCATATGAGTCTGAGATGGAATACATGAAAAGGTTTAATTTACAAGCGACCATTTTAAAAGTGGGGCACCATGGAAGCAGCACCGCAACATCTGAAGAATTTTTGGAAAGTGTGAAGCCGAAGGTTGCTGTGATTTCAGTAGGAAAAGGCAACATATTTGGACATCCTTCAAATGAGGTCTTGCAAAGGCTCAAGAGCAAAAATATAAAGGTTTACAGGACAGATTCAAATGGAACCGTAGATATATTGGTTGACAGAAATAAAGTGATAATAAATCCCTATATTGTGAGGTGAATATGAGTTGGCTGAAAAATCAAAAGAGATTATAAAAGAATTAAATTCGCAGCTCTTGAAAAAGGATTTCAAGAAGATTTACCTTTTTTATGGACAAGAAATATTTTTGATTGACGAATATACGAGGCGCTTTAGCTATGCCATCGTTGGTGGGAATTTGAACAACATAGTAAAGTTTGACGGTGAGACTGCAAATTATAATGATATAATAAACGAAATGTTTTCAATATCTTTTGATTTAGAGCCAAAAGTGCTAATCTTCAAAAACTTTTTCAAGTATGCATCTACAAACTCCAGCTTAAATCTTTCTGCTATCATAGATAATCTCAAAAATTTTAAAAGTGACAGTACTTATATAATCTTTAAAGAATACGAAGCGAAAGAAAACAAGTTTTTTTCTGCCCTGAAACAAATAGCTTATTCTGCAGAGTTTGTGCAGCCTTCCATGCCCGATTTGGTAAAGTGGGTTCAAAATGTAATGTCAAAAGAAGGGAAAGCAATCTCTGAAAATATGGCACAAGAGATTATTCTTCATTACAACAAGGATATGATGCTTATCTACAACCATTTACAAGTTCTCATTTCATATCTTGGCAAAAGGAGCAAGGTTACGCATGATGATATATTAAAGACCTTGACCGACAATCCACAAGACCATATATTCCAGATGCTTGATGCTTTTGCCACAAAGGACACAGAAGGTGGTTATAAATATCTGAGAGAGCTGTATCAGCTCAGGACGAGTGTCAGCAAGATTTTGGCTTTGATTTTGCGTCATTTTAAGATACTTGGAATGTTAAAAGAGATGCAGGAGACAAATAAGAAACAGATTGCAAAACAGCTTGGTATTCTTGAGTTCTTTGTTGACAAGTACAAAAAACAAGCAGAAAGCTTAACCCTTGACAAGATAAAATCTATAATCCAAAAAACCATAGAATATGAGTACATGATAAAAAAAGGGCAAATTGATGATGAGACAGCACTTGAAATGCTTTTGTACCAGATTGTAAAATAAAATACAAAAAGGCTATCCATTGAAAAGAGACTGGACAGCCCTTTTTTATTATTGAGCTTTTGATTCTGGCTGTGGCGAAGACAGAGCAGCGTACTTGTTGATGAGCTTCATAAGTCTTGATTTCTTTCTTGAAGCATTGTTCTTGTGTATAACACCTTTTGCAGCTGTCTGGTCAATGAGCTTTGCAGCTTTTGAGTAAAGTTCTTTTGCCTTTTCGATGTCACCGCTAAGCAGTGCTTTTTTGACCTCTTTTATAGCTTTTTTCATTTTAAACTTTTGAATCTTATTTTCAATAGTTCTACGTCTTATAACTTTTATCTTCTTTTTAGCAGACTTTGTGTTTGCCAAAACTTTTCACCTCCACTCAAAATTTAAGACTAATTGCTATTTTATCACGACAAAAGCAAAATTGCAACAGCTCAAAGTGGCAAATGAAATAAAGCAAAAGGCAAGGTTTTTACCTTGCCTCATTATAATTTTAAAGACTCTATCACACTTTTTATTACCTGAGCAGAGTTTTTGAGCTTTTCTTTTTCCTCATCTGTCAGCGGTATATCAAATACCTTTACAACTCCGCTTTTGTTGACAATTGCAGGAAGAGAAATTGCAACGTCTTTTACACCATATACGTCATCAACTATTGATGAGACAGGAAGTATAGAATTTTCATCTCTGATTATAGCTTCAACAATTCTTCTAACAGCCAATGCAATGGCGTAATATGTTGCTCCTTTTCTTTCAATTATTTCATATGCAGCGTTTTTTACTTTGTTGAAAATTTGTTCTTTTACTTCGGGTGAGCAGTTTTTCCCGCACAAAAGACACTCTTGCATAAAATTCACGCCACCTATGTTTGTAAGCGACCATGCAGCAATCTCACTATCTCCATGTTCGCCCAAGATATATGCATGGACATTTCTCACGTCGACCTGACAGTGCTGTGCCAAGAGGTATCTGAATCGCGATGAGTCTAAGACTGTCCCAGATCCTATAATCTGATTTTTTGGCAGACCTGAAACTTTATACATTACGTAAGTGAGAACATCAACAGGATTGGTGACCATTAAAAGTATTGCATCCTGCGTGTATTTGATAATATTTTCCACTATCGACTTTGTAATCTGTGCATTTTTATGAGTAAGGTCGAGCCTTGTTTCACCAGGCTTTTGATTGGCACCAGCAGTAATTATTATTATATCAGCATCTTTGCAATCCTCATAATCACCTGCCCATATCTTGACGGGTTTTACAAAGGATATTCCGTGATTTAAATCCATCGCTTCACCTTCAGCTTTTGCACGGTTTACGTCAATCAGAACAAGTTCTGTTGCAAGCCCAGCATCTACAAGAGCAAAAGCAGTGGATGCGCCAACAAATCCTGTTCCAATTATTACAATTTTACCCAGTTTTCTCATAAAATTTTTCCTCCCAAGTTCATTTGTTTTCTTCTATAATTTTACCCTCAAAAAGATGGTTCAAAACACACAAAAGTTTTTATCCTAATTTAAGAGTATAAATATTAATGAACTAAAAAGTACTAAAATGAAAACTTTAAGATATTAACCTTCATTTTGAGCAATTCGTAAACCTAAAAATGGAGAAAGACTTTAATAAGTATAAACAAATACATGTATACAATTCAAACGATTGACGAAAAATTGATATTTTCAGAAAATTAAACGCACATATATGTATTGATTATGCAAGTATATAGTGCTATAATTATCAACGTGAATTTTGAGATAAACAATTTTATAAATATTCAAACAATTGCATAAATGTGCATTAGTTGTCTGATAAATTTATTACCAAAGGAGAGATTATGCGTGGCAAGATACATACTTAAAAGGATAGTGTGGTCCATTGTATCATTATTCGTGATAATTACTGTTACGTTTTTTCTCATGAGAATGATACCAGGTGGTCCGTTCACTGGTGAAAAGACTTTGCCTGAGGAGATTTTACGAAACCTGAACGAAAAATATGGACTCAACAAACCGCTTGCAATCCAGTACTTTAAGTATTTAAATAGCCTTTTGCACGGCGATTTGGGAATTTCAATGAGAAATCAGGGTAGAACTGTCAATGAAATTATTGCAGAGACATTTCCTGTTTCTGCCAAGGTAGGTATTTTAGCTATAATCCTAAGCCTTTTGATAGGGATACCTCTTGGTATTTGGTCAGCCGTGCATCAAGGAAAGTGGCAAGACAATTTGTCGATGGTGATAGCTACAATTTTCATTACAATACCTGGATTTGTGCTTGCGGTAATTTTGATGTATATCTTTGGTGTAAAGCTTCAGCTTGTTCCTATTATGGGGTTAGATGAGCCAAGAAGTTATATTCTTCCGGTTGTGACGCTGGCAGCTTATCCAATATCCTTTATTGCAAGGCTTATTCGAAGCAGTATGCTTGAAAGTTTATCACAGGACTATATAAGAACTGCACGGGCGAAAGGACTTTCAGATTTCATAGTTGTTTATAAACATGCGCTGAAGAATTCTCTGATTCCTGTTGTTACTTACTTGGGACCTTTAATTGCAGGAATACTCACTGGTAGTTTTGTGGTTGAAAAGATTTTTGCAATTCCAGGAATGGGTAGATTTTATGTAGAGAGCATAACAAATAGAGACTATTCGCTTGTAATGGGAACCACAATATTTTATGCAGCGTTTTTGATATTTATGAATCTTATTGTAGACATTATCTATGTATTTATAGACCCGCGTATAAAACTTGAGGACTGATTTTAAGGGGGAAAAGAAGATAATGGAGAATATATCAAAAGAACTTTTTGTACCAGTTCCAAAAGAAGAAAGGCAGCAAGAGACAATTGTCAGACCAAGTGTGAGTTACTGGCAGGATGCATGGCGAAGACTCAAATCTAATAAAGTAGCAATGGTATCAATGTGGACAATAGTGTTTTTTGTATTGCTTGCTGTAGTTGGTCCAATTATTATGCCATATAAGTATGATCAGCAAATAGTTGGACAAGAAGGCTTACCACCTTCACTATCTCATTTGTTTGGGACAGATGATCTTGGCAGAGACCTCTTTGTCAGATGTTTATATGGTATGCGTATTTCTCTTTCTATAGGTATTATTGCAACAATTATAAATATTGTGATTGGTGTTTTATATGGTGGTATTTCGGGTTATGTGGGCGGCAAAGTTGACAATATTATGATGAGAGTAGTTGATATTCTGTACAGCATTCCGTTAATGATATATGTTATTCTTCTTTCAGTGTCACTAAAACCTTATTTGAAGGAACTTTTTGACAAATATTCGTTTTTGAACGGGCTTAAGACAGTGGGTGCACCACTTGTTTGCATATACATTGCACTGGGACTTACTTACTGGATTTCAATGGCAAGGATTGTACGTGGCGAGATATTGAGCTTAAAACAGCAAGAGTATGTCACAGCGGCAAAGACAATTGGTGCAAGTGGCTTTAGAATTTTGCTCAGGCACCTGATTCCAAACAGCATGGGGTCAATTATAGTCACTGCTACACTGCAGATTCCAAGTGCTATTTTTACTGAGTCTTTCTTGAGTTTTATTGGTCTTGGGGTTGATGCACCGGTTCCGTCACTGGGTTCTTTAGCTTCAGATGCTTTGAATGGATTTATATCATACCCTTATAGGCTATTTTTCCCATCGCTTTTATTATGTTTAATAATACTTACATTTAACCTGTTTGGAGATGGACTCAGAGATGCACTTGATCCGAGAATGAGAAAATAAATTTTTTCAAACATAATTTTTCCAGAATTTGAGGTGAAAAGAATTGGCTGAAAAATTGTTAGAAGTAAAGAATCTGAAAACATCATTTTTTACACATGTTGGAGAAGTAAAGGCAGTAAATGATGTTTCGTTTGACGTATATGAAGGACAGACTGTGGGTATTGTAGGTGAATCTGGAAGCGGTAAAAGTGTGACCTCAATGTCCATCATGAGACTTATTGCACCGCCTGGAAAAATAGTTGACGGTCAGATTATATTTGAAGGTAAGGATATACTAAAGCTTTCTGAGAAAGAAATGAGAGATATTAGAGGAAACAAAATCAGTATGATATTTCAGGACCCAATGACATCTTTAAATCCTGTTTTTACAATTGGAAATCAACTAATTGAAGCTATAAAAATTCACAATAAAGTTTCGAAAGCTCAGGCTAAAAAAAGAGCTATTGAAATGTTAAAGCTTGTTGGCATTCCAAGCCCTGAGCGAAGACTTTCGCAGTACCCTCACGAGTTTTCGGGTGGTATGCGTCAGAGAGTTATGATAGCTATGGCTCTTTCGTGCAACCCCAAGCTTTTAATTGCAGATGAGCCAACAACTGCACTTGACGTTACCATCCAGGCTCAGATATTAGACCTTTTGAAAAAACTTCAACAGCAGCTTAAGATGTCAATTATACTTATTACTCATGACCTTGGTGTTGTGGCAGATATATGTCAAAAAGTAATTGTAATGTATGGTGGAATCATTGTTGAGGAAGGCACTGTTGATGATATATTTTACAACCCCAAGCATCCTTATACATGGGGGCTTTTGAGGTCTGTGCCAAAGATGCATTTAGGTCTTAAGAAAAGGCTTGTGCCAATAGAAGGTCAGCCGCCAGATCTTCTAAAGCCGCCAAAAGGGTGTCCGTTTGCGCCAAGGTGCGAATATGCAATGAGAGTTTGCTTACAAGTAAGACCACCACTTTTCGAAGTTGGAGACGGGCACAGGTCAAGGTGCTGGCTGAATCACCAGTATGCTCCACAGAGTTTATTAGAAAAGGTGAAAACTGCAAACGAATAAGTAAGTAGTAAACAGAGGCAGGTGGAGAAGTTGAATGAGGTTTTGATTGAAGTAAAAAATCTAAAAAAGTATTTTCCAGTAAAGATGGGACTGGGGAAAAAAGCATATATAAAAGCGGTGGATGATGTGAGCTTTTTCATAAAAAAAGGAGAAACATTGGGACTTGTTGGTGAAAGCGGCTGTGGAAAATCTACAACAGGAAGAACCATCATAAGGCTTTATGAGCCAACAAGCGGGCAGATTATATTCAAAGGAGAAGATATAACAAAAAGAGACATGCTTCCTTATAGAAAATCCATGCAGATGATTTTCCAGGATCCGTATGCCTCACTTAATCCCAGGATGACAGTTGGTGATATTATAGGTGAGCCGCTTGAGATACACAACATTGCAAAGGGCAATGAAAAAAAAGAAAGAGTTCAAGAACTTTTAAGACTTGTGGGACTCAGCAGCGAGCATGCAAACAGGTACCCGCACGAGTTTTCTGGTGGTCAGAGACAGCGAATTGGTATTGCAAGGGCTTTAGCAGTTGAGCCTGAATTTATCATATGCGATGAGCCAATATCAGCGCTTGATGTGTCGATACAGGCTCAGATTGTGAATATGCTGGAAGATTTGCAGCAAAAGTTTTCCCTTACCTACCTTTTTATTGCTCATGACCTGTCAATGGTAAAGCATATAAGCAGCAGGGTAGGTGTAATGTATTTAGGAAAGCTTGTGGAACTTGCAGAAAGTAACGAGCTTTACAGCAATCCTTTGCATCCGTACACACAGGCACTGCTTTCTGCAATACCAATACCTGACCCGAAAATCTCTAAAGAAAGGACAAGAATTATATTGGAAGGAGACGTTCCAAGCCCTCTCAATCCGCCAACCGGTTGCAGGTTTAGAACAAGATGCAAGTATGCGTTTGACAGGTGTAAGGAAGAGGAGCCCAAGTTTAGGGATGTTGGTAGTGGTCATTACGTGGCCTGCCACTTGATGGATAAAAAATAAGGCAGGTCACGTAAAGATAAAAAATAAAAATTTTTATGTGAGGAGGAGATTTATTTATGAAAAAGCGTATTGTAGCTACTTTTATTCTGGTTGCTTTTCTTGTGACGGGGTTATTTTTAGGCGTTAATTTTAAAAATGCAGCGGTTGCATCATCAAGGCAAGTATTTACTTATATCAATGGCTCTGAACCAAGATATCTTGACCCCGGTCTAAATACTGCTCTTGATGCTGCAAACATAATTATCAATGTTTTTGAAGGTTTAACAAGAGTTGACGCTAAAGGTAGAACTGTGCCTGGAATGGCAGAAAAATGGACTGTATCAAAAGATGGACTTACTTATACCTTTTATATAAGAAAAAATGCGAAGTGGTCAGATGGTAAACCTGTTACTGCATATGATTTTGAATATGCTTGGAAAAGAGCATTAGATCCAAACACAGGTTCAGAATATGCTTATCAGCTTTTCTATATCAAGAATGGTCAAAAATTTTACGAAGGTAAAGCAAAAGCATCTGATGTTGGTGTCAAGGCTTTAAATAGTACAACTTTACAGGTTACATTGGAAGCACCAACTCCATATTTTATTGATCTTACAAACTTCCCGACATACTTCCCGGTAAGAAAAGATATTGTGCAAAAATATGGGGATAAATGGGCAACAGATCCAAAGACATATATTGGTAATGGTCCGTTTAAAATGACAAAGTGGGTTCATAACTCATATATCGAACTCGAAAAGAACAATAATTACTGGGATGCGAAATCTATAACTTTACAAAAGATGATCTTAAAGTTATCTAATGACAACAATGCCAACTTGATGGCTTTTACTGCTGGGCAAGTTGATGGTGCTGAAGGTATACCTACTGAAGAAATTCCAAGGCTAAAAAGAGAAGGAAAGATTAAGATAGCACCTTTAATAGGGACATATTATTATCTTGTTAATTGCAAAAAACCACCTTTTACTGACAAGAGAGTAAGAGAAGCTTTGTCTCTTGCTATTGATAGAACACGTATTGTTAATCTTTTAAAAGCTGAGCAAAAACCTGCAACAGGTTTTGTTCCGTATGGTATTAAGGGAATTTCTAAGGATTTCAGAGAAGAGTCGGGCAACTTCTTGCCAGTTACTGCTGATTTGGCAAAAGCAAAGAAATTGTTGGCTGAAGCAGGATATCCAAACGGTAAAGGTATGCCAGAGATAGAAATTATTTATAACACTGACGAAGGTCATAAAAAGGTTGCTGAAGCAATTCAAAATATGTGGAAACAGCTCGGTATAAATGTAAAGCTTTCTAATATGGAATGGAAAGTATTGCTTGAAAGAAGACAGAAAAAAGACTATATGGTAGCAAGAGATGGATGGGTTGGCGATTACAATGATCCTATGACTTTCTTGGATTTATTTACTTCATATAGTGGTAATAACAACACAAATTGGAGTAACAAGCAATATGACTCTTTGATAGAAAAAGCCAAAAAAGAAGTTGATACTAAGAAGAGAATGCAATATATGATACAAGCAGAGAAAATATTGATGCAGGATTATGCAATAATTCCAATTTATTTCTATACAAAAGTATATCTTTTGAAAGATTACGTAAAGAACTATTACATTTCTCCGCTTGGATTTAATTACTTCATGTATGCTAAGATTGTAAAGTAAATTAGAATGGAGTAAAATAATAAGGGAAGGGCAGAAATTGATTTTTTTGCTCTTCCCTTTTTTGATTTTAAAAATTAAGAATTTCGGGCAGGTGAGATGAGCAATGAAATTTGCATTGAGATTTAAAAAAGTTTTAATAGTACTTAGCCTTGCGAGTTTTTTAATGTTTATTTTAACAGGGTGTTCAAGCAGTCAAGATGATATAAATAAAAAAGTAAGGATTGTGCTTGTTGGCAATTTCATTGGTGATGAAAATGCTCAAAAATTGATTTCAGAACTTGAAAAAAAATCAGGTGACCAAATTTACGTTGACCAGATACTTTACACGGGCGATAAACCAAAATCCGAACAAGAATTTGCATTTATGCAAAAACTTATGGTAATGCTTGCAGCAGGAGAAGGAGATATTTATATACTTGATAAAAAATTATTTACAAACTATGCCCAAAGTGGAGCATTTTATTCTTTAAAGTCTTTTGTGAGCAAAAATAAACTGGATAAATTTGTAGATAATACATGTTATGTGAAAGAAAAAGACAAATCGAAAACAGATTTATATGGCATTAAAGCAGACAGTGTCTCTATACTCAAAAAATACGGATTTGATACAGAAAATAAATATATTGCAATATATATCAGAAGCAATAAGTTCTCCCGTGCACAAAAAGTTTTGTTAGCTCTTTTGAACAGCAATTAAATATCCTGCTAAGATAAGTATACCGTAAAATATGCTGTTTTCTGATGCATCAAAATATGGTGAGTGCAAAGGATTTTCTCCTTTGCCTTTTTCTTTTATACCAAGTCTAAAATATACTGAGGGAACCTTTTGGCAGTAAAATGCAAAGTCTTCTGCTGTAAAGCTTGGGATAGCCTTTTTTACATTTTCAGGACCAAGAAGTTTTTTTGCTACATCAAGAAACTCTTCGGTAGCTTGATAACTATTTATCAAAGGTGGATATTGAAAATAATAATTTATATTTACATGGCAATTATATTTTTGAGCAGAAAGTTTTGTAAGTTTTTTTATATTATTATAAATAAATTCTTGAAGACTGCTATCAAACGTTCTTACAGTTCCTCTTATTTTGCACCTCTCTGAAATTACATTGAAAGTCTGTCCACTGCTGATGGATGAGAAAGAGAGATGAAAAGGCAATAATTTATTTGAGAACGCGCAAAAAAAGTTGTTTGCGCTCTGAATAAAATCGGTGGCAGGATAAATTGGATTTTTGGTTACTTCTGGCATTGCAGCATGTCCACCTTTTCCAATAAACTCAATTTCAAAGTCGTCTACACTTGCCATGATAGCACCACTTGAAACTTCAATTGTTCCAACATCAACACCTGGCCACACGTGAAATCCCAAAAGCCTTGTCACTTTTGGATTTTCAAGTCCGCTTTCTTCAATTACTCTTTTTGCCCCTCCCGGACCTTCCTCAGCAGGCTGAAATATAAACTTGACACACCCTTCAAAGCCAATGTCAACAAGGACCTTTGCTGTTCCAAGTACCACTGCCATGTGAAAATCGTGACCGCAGCAGTGTCTTGGCTGACCTTCCACTAAAATTGCGTCCATGTCGCTTCTTATTCCAATACATTCCTCAGACCTATTTATAATTCCAATCACACCTGTTTTTGCTATTGGAAAGTTTTCAATGCCCCACTCTGAAAGTCTTTCTGTGATATATTTTTGTGTCTTATACTCTTCATATGAAAGTTCGGCAAGTTTATTTAAATCTCTTCTGATGTTAATGAAAAGTTCCATATTTTTTCTGATAGTATCTTTAAGTTTTTCAGTACAAAATTCCACTTTTCATACCTCCTCTTTTTGGTAAGCTGAATTCAAAACATTTTGAATTTTCTGCATAGCAATTTGAAGTTCATCTTCTGTACAATCTAAGAAACTTATTCTGAAAAAGTTTGTAGAGGCAGGTTTATGATAAAAACATGTATGGGGCTGAACTAAAACCCTTTGTGTTTTGAGTTTGTTATAAATAGTGGCAGATGATATATTTGGTGGAAGGTAGAAAGAAACAAATATTCCCTGAACATTTTGAGTAAGCAGCCTGTTGTCTATTTGCAAGTCTTTTGCCAATCTTAAAAATAGCTTTTGTCTTTGGTTTATGTATGTTTTCAAGTTTTCTATGTGCTTGTCAAAGAAGTTTTTCAAAAAATAATAAAAAGATACCTGTATCAAAAGCGATGTTGAGATATCTGCCATTGACTTATAATATGCCACCTCTTCGCTAAAGTGCCTTGGTGCTAAAACAAATCCAATTCTCAAGGCAGGCATTGTAACAGTTGAAAAGCTCTTTATGTAAAACACCCTGTCGTATTTGTCATATGCCTTGATTGGTAAAATTCCTTCATCCACAACTATATCACTTAAAAAATCATCTTCAATGATGTAAAAATCGTATTTTTGTGAAATTTCACACAGATACTCCTTGTACTCTTTGCTGTACGAAACCCCGGTTGGATTTTGCGAAAAAGGAATAATGTATATGGCCTTTGGTGAAAATTTTTTAATGTAATCTTCTATGTTTTGCATCTGGTCAATATCAATTCCGACAATGTTCAGGTGCATATTGCTAAAGATATGATATGCACCAAGGTACGAAGGATTTTCTAAAAATATTGTATCGCCGGGCTTTAAAAAACTTTTTGTTGTAATCTCAATTCCCTGCTGAGCACCTGATACGACTGTGAGATCTTGAGGGCTTGTAACAATCCCAAGCTTTTTAAGATATGTCTCTACCAAGTACTCCTTTAGAGGATTTTTAAAATGTTCGATATAATCAAAAATCTGCGGTGAATACTCTTCAATTGCACAGTTTAAAGAATCTTTGAACCATTCGATGGGGTATAGGCTATATGGAAGCTTTGATGAAGCCAAATTAATGTACCCCTCAGCATCTATAAGGTTTTCTTCCTCAAAAATGATTTTATCCTGATACTCACTGTATACAACGTAATAGCCGCTTCCAGGGGTTGCTTTAATATAGCCTTCATTTTCAAGCTTGCTCAGAGCCTTTGTCACAGTGGAAAGATTCACATTTAACATCTTGCAAAGATTTCTCACAGATGGAAGCTTCTGCATATAATTAATCTCACCTGACAAAATCTTTTGCTTTATGTCTTCATAAAGCTGAAGGTAAAGAGGCTTTTTTGAGCCCTTGTCAATCTGTATCGATGCACTCATCGTTCATCCCGTCTTTACACACAGTTTATTTTAATTATAATAAAGTCGACAAAAGACTTCAACAAATTATATCGATACGGAGGTGCTAAATTATGAGCGAGATTGTAAATGAAAGATATGAACTTAACAAAAGCCTTGCACAGATGTTAAAAGGCGGTGTCATCATGGATGTGACATCTCCAAAAGAGGCTGAGATTGCTGAAAAAGCAGGTGCTGTTGCTGTTATGGCTCTTCAAAAAGTTCCGGCAGACCTTAGAAAAGAAGGCAAGGTTGCGAGGATGGCTGACCCGAAAATAATATTGGAAATTAAAAGTGCTGTTTCAATACCTGTTATGGCAAAGGTAAGAATCGGACATTTTGTTGAAGCTCAAATTTTAGAAGCACTTGGCATAGACTATATTGATGAAAGCGAGGTCTTGACACCTGCTGATGAGGAGCATCACATTGATAAGTGGAAGTTCAAAGCTGCGTTCGTGTGTGGCGTAAGAGATTTGGGTGAGGCTTTGAGAAGAATTCAAGAAGGTGCTTCCATGATAAGAACAAAAGGTGAGGCTGGGACAGGAAATGTTGTTGAAGCGGTAAGACACCTTCGCAGAATAAACAAGCAAATTAGTTATGCTGCATCATTAAGTGACGATGAGCTTTATGCATATGCAAAGGAACTTGGAGTATCATATGAACTTTTGAAAAAAACAGCCGAGCTCAAACGTCTTCCTGTTGTCAACTTTGCAGCAGGCGGAATTGCAACACCGGCTGATGCAGCATTAATGATGCAGCTTGGAGCAGATGGTGTGTTTGTCGGTTCTGCTATTTTCAAGAGCAAAAATCCTGAGAAAAGAGCAAGGGCAATTGTGATGGCAACCACATATTACAATGATCCCAAAATACTGGCAGAAATATCATATGACCTTGGCGAAGAGATGGAAGGTATAGATTTGAGAAATCTTTCTGAGCATGAACTTTTGCAGTTTAGGGGGAATTAAAAATTGAAGACAATAGGAGTTTTGGCGTTTCAAGGCGGAGTTATAGAACATGTGAAAAAGATAGAAGAACTTGGGGCAAAGCCTCAGCTTGTCAAAAAAGAAGAGGACTTGAAAGGACTTGATGGTTTGATTTTGCCTGGGGGAGAAAGCACTACAATTGGAAAATTTTTGATTGAAACAGACTTAAAAGACCATATTTTAAACTTGATATATGAAGGTATGCCAGTTTGGGGAACATGTGCCGGTGCAATTTTGCTTTCTAAAAATATCAAAAACCAGGGAAGTGGTGTGCTTCCTCTACTTAGCATAATGATAGAAAGAAATGCCTATGGAAGCCAGCTTGACAGTTTTAAAAAAGAAGTTTTTGTTCCGAGGTTCAACATAACTACAGAGTGTGTTTTTATAAGAGCACCGAAAATTGTTGAGGTAGCAGAAACTGTTGAGGTTTTAGCAGAGCTTGAAACTCCAATTGCAGTTTTGCAGAAAAATATCTTAGCTACAACATTTCATCCTGAGCTTACATCTCAAAATTATTGGCATTCTTTCTTTGTGGAGAATGTGGTAAAATAATTCTAAAGGTTTTCTTTTTCTTTCTCTTTTTTTCCCTTGACATTTTTTCCCGGTTCAAAGAATAGGCAAAATTCAGTACAGTATTTTGAGGGTGGACAAACGTGGGTTTTTAAACAGTATCCATCTTTTTGATATTTGCAGGGATACCAGCAGCTTATAAAACTCATGTTTAGTCCCTCCTTTCATTTATATTTTTTGCTGTTTTTCAAGCAAAAATTATGTAATATTTAACTCAGAAGGGGAAAATAATTTATGATATTTAATATTGGAATTGATATTGTTGAAGTTGATAGGTTCAAAAATATGAAAAGATTCGACCAGTTTTTAAAAAGAATATTTACTTTCAATGAGCTTGAATATATAAAAGAAAGGCGATATAACCCAGAGACAATAGCGGGGTATTTTGCTGCAAAAGAAGCAGTTGCCAAAGCACTTTCAACAGGAATTGTTTTTTGCTTCAAAGACATAGAAATACAAAAAGGGAAAACTGGCTGTCCAATGGTAAAGCTTTATAACAGGGCTGAGACTCTTTGTTTTGAGCTTGGAATTAAAAATATTGTGGTGAGTATATCTCACCAAAAATCGGTTGCAGTTGCAGTTGCCATTGCTGAAAAATAAAAAAAGAAGGGATGATAAATGTTTGTTTTGACTTCATCCCAGATGAGGGAAATTGACAGGAAAGCTTCGCAGGAAATAGGGATACCTGAAGTTGTGTTGATGGAGAATGCTGGTTTTTGTGTTTTTGAAGAGATAAAGAAGGATTTTAGGGTGCTAAAAGATAAAAACATTGCAGTTTTTTGCGGAAAAGGCAACAATGGCGGCGATGGCTTTGTTGTTGCAAGGTATCTTGCCCAGGTTTGTCCAAATGTAAAGGTATTTTTATTCGATGAAAATGTGACTTTGACATCCAAAGTTTTCCTTGATATATTGAAAAGGCTGGAAGTCGATGTTAGCATTTTGTCAGAAGAACTATTATTATCCCTCCAAACCCAGAGATTTGACATAATAGTTGACGCAATTTTTGGAATAGGTCTTTCAAAAGACATTGACGGACTTTACAAAAAGGCAATTGAGTATATAAATAGTAGCGACGCTGATGTATATTCAGTTGACATTCCAAGTGGTGTTTGTTCTGATACAGCTCAGGTTAAAGGCTGTGCTGTACGTGCTTCCAAGACAGTAACCTTTGTTTACCCCAAAGTAGGTCATATCTTGTATCCTGGTAGCTATTATTGTGGTAAAGTCATTGTGAAAGACATAGGTATTCCTGAGAAGATTATCAAAGATATCAAGGTAAAGATTTTAACGGCTGAGGATTTAGAAGTATCCAAATTTTACAGATATCCTGACTCTCACAAGGGCGATTATGGCAAGGTGGGAATAGTTGCCGGGTCAAAGTATTATCCTGGTGCGGCGGTTCTGTGCAGCAATGCTGCTATTAAAAGCGGCTGTGGACTTTGCTACTTGATAACTCCCCAAGAAACACTTTATTTTCAGAGTTTAAGAAAACCGGAGATAATAGTTTTGCCAGTTGAAAGTAAAGAAGGTGTTATATCTTTTGATGGTTTTGTGAAATTTAAGGAATACTTTGCTAAGCTTGACGTTTTAGGATTTGGCTGTGG
Organism: Caldicellulosiruptor obsidiansis OB47; assembly: GCF_000145215.1. Classification (NCBI taxonomy): domain Bacteria; kingdom Bacillati; phylum Bacillota; order Caldicellulosiruptorales; family Caldicellulosiruptoraceae; genus Caldicellulosiruptor; species Caldicellulosiruptor obsidiansis. Next base: position 1,845,637 of record NC_014392.1, on the reverse strand, counting down.
GCTTACGAAGAATGAAGAAGTTGAAAAGATATTGATTCATATTTTGGAGAATTTCCAAATACCTATTGTAATAGATGCAGATGGACTAAATGTTTTGGCATCAAGCCAAAAAGCAAAAAATCTCTTGGCAATCTATAAATCTCAAAAAGTTTTAACTCCGCATTATATGGAAGCTGCAAGGCTTCTTGGCGTTGATGTAAAAGATGTTGCTAAAAATCCAATTGATGCTGCCAAAAAGATTGCAAGAGAATTTAAGTCTATATGCGTACTAAAAGGTTCAAGAACAATAATAACAGACGGAGATGAGGTTTTTATAAATGTTCTTGGCAATCCTGGCATGGCAAAAGGCGGAAGCGGAGATGTTCTCACAGGTATTATTTTGTCTATGATTGCTCAAGGGTATTCTGCTTTTGAGGCGGCAAAAATTTCGGTATATCTTCATTCTCTTTCAGCAGATATCTTGCTTGAAAAAAAGACAATGCAGACAATTTTGCCCTCAGATGTTATAGAGGGGTTGGACAGTGCTATTAGGAGACTAATTGAAGGTTAAATATAAAGGATGAAGTTTTTGTCCAAAAAACTCTGGCTGTGTATAGTAGTTATGCTGCTTTTTGAACTTTCTGGTTGTAAAAGGATGGTCCAAAGTCCTTCTTTGAAGGTTTTTACCAACTATATTGCAAAAGGCTATGTAGAAATCTCTTCAAGAGATGGTGTTTCAAAGTACTCATTTTTAGAAAAGAGAATTAATGGGAGGGTTGAGGCGGAGTTTGTAAAAGGCACAAGAAAAATAAGATTGACAAAAGAGGACGGAAATGTTTTGATGGATGGCAAAAACATAAAAAGTATTGCCCAGGACATATTTTTGGACTACTATATAGATAAGCTGATAAATGCCGAAAAGTACTCAATTGTAGCTCAGCAGAATCAAACAATTGTCACATTGGAGCTGAAAGGTGATATAAGGTACCTTCACTTCTACTTTGCAAATGGAGAGCTGAAAAAGATAGGAGTAATATACCAAGATAAAAGATTTATGAAAACCATTTACTTGACTGAATATAAAAAGTATAGAAAGGGATGACCAAATTGTCGCTCTACAACAGGGTATGGGCAGAAATAAATCTTGACAATTTACTGTACAACCTTGAAAATATCAAGAAAAAGATTTTACCACAAACAAAAATAATGGCCGTTGTGAAGGCTGATGCATATGGACACGGAGCGGTTGAAATTTCAAGAGTACTTGTAAAAAATGGTGTTAGTATGCTCGCTGTGGCAATAATTGACGAGGCATTGCAGCTGAGACATTTCAATTTTGATGTTCCAATTTTAATTTTGGGTTTTACTCCTTTTGAACTGTCCGAACAGGTTGTTGAAAACGAGATAAGCCAAACAGTTTATACGTATGAGCAGGCATATTATCTTAGCAAGGCAGCCCAAAAAATAGGTAAAAAAGCCAAGATACATATCAAAGTTGATACTGGAATGGGAAGAATAGGATTTTTATGCTGTGAACAGAGCGTAAACACCATATTAAATATTGCTAAGCTGCCAAACATCGAACTTGAGGGGATATTCTCTCATTTTTCATCTGCAGACGACCCAGATTCGGATGATTTTACGCATGAGCAGTTTATAAAATTTGAAAACTTTGTGAAAGAACTCAATAAAAATGGGGTATACTTTAAATATAAGCACATTGCAAATAGCAGTGCGGCAATCCGTTTCCCCCAGTATCAACTTGATGTTGTAAGACTTGGTCTTATTCTATACGGGCTTTATCCAAACAGCAGTTTGAAAGAACATATAAACTTAAAACCTGTAATGTCTGTCAAAGCAAGAGTTATCAATGTAAAGGAGGTGCCAGAAGGCTTCCCAATAAGTTACAACAGAAGATATATAACCACACGCAAAAGTAAAATCGCTACAATACCTATCGGTTATGCAGACGGTTTTACGCGTGTTGGAAGTAGTCAAAGGCATGTTCTCATAAAAGGTGAGTTTGCCAAAGTTGTTGGGAGTATATGTATGGACCAGTGCATGGTAGATGTGACCGATATCGAGGATGTGAAGATTGGTGATGAGGTTGTCATTATAGGGAAACAAGGGAAAAATGAGATTTTGGCTGATCATTTGGCTGAGCAGATTGGCACTATAAACTATGAGGTTGTGTGTTCGTTTAGCAAGCGAATTCCACGGGTTTTTATCAAGGATGGGCGAGTTGTCAAAATATTAAACTATATCTTATGAAAAATTTACATTGATTTATTCTTTTCAAAGACCGTATAATGATAATAAGCTCATCCGCTCATTCCTACGCTTTAAATTTTATTTTTTATATTTTGTTTTGCAAGGGGGAAATGAGATGCCGCAAATACGATTTGTGAAATTCCTTTTGCAGTATAAAAGTAATTCTTATGATGACGGTTTTATGAGGACAGTTATTGAAAAAAGAAGGCTGAAAAAGATTGAAAGAGATCTCGAAAGTTGTTATAAAAAGTATGCAGAGCTAAATAGAAACATTGCAAACGAATGGCTTGCACTTGACTTTGAAGGACTTTTAAAATATGAGAATATAATTTACGATGATTTTGGGTATGATTTTTATAGAATAGAAGAAAGTAGGATAGCGGAGAGTGGAGAAAGTGATACAGCAAAATCAAAATCAACCACCACTTGAAATCAAAAGGGGAGACATATTTTATGCTGACCTTGCTCCACATGTTGGTTCTGAGCAGGGCGGCATAAGACCAGTTCTGGTAATTCAAAATGATATAGGGAACAAATACAGCCCAACTGTGATTGTGGCTGCGATAACTTCACAGATTGGCAAAGCTAAATTTCCAACGCATGTTGAGATTCGTGCAGGTGAGTTTGGTCTTTCGCGTGATTCTGTCATTTTACTTGAGCAAATAAGAACAATTGATAAAGTGCGTCTCAAAAATAAAGTTGGCAAGCTTTCTGATGAGGTCATGGAAAAAGTAAACCAGGCAATTCTGATAAGCCTTGGGCTAATAGAATGGACAGCGGAGGGATATGATTGGAAAAAGAAAGAAGGCGCAGGTTTAAAAAAGGCGTAAATTTTTTGATACTTGTTGTTCTGGCCGCAGGAGTACTGAGCATAGGGGTTATATTTGCCTCTTCTACATCGATTGACAGTAGCGCACTTGTCACATATGGTTTTTTTAAAAAGCAGGTTGACCAGTTAAAGATGTACATAGACAATAAAATAAATGAGCTGGATAAGAAGATAAAAGATGCAAATGTTTCTGCAGGGCAAGCACAGGATATTTCAAAGCTGCAGAGCCAAGTTGCAAATTTGTCTTCTGAGATTGAAAAGTTAAAATTGCAAACTGCACAGCTTGATGCCAAATTAAAAGATATATCAAGTTCTTCAGGAGTAAAAAAAGGTGATTTTATATACACCAAAGGTTATGAGGTTATTAAAGTTCCCAAAAGCAAGACCATTTTGTTTGATGCGTCAACAGAGTTTGTTGTGCGGGTTGGAAAAGCTATTTCTGTTGTGCCAAAAGGGGCAACAATTATTGATTTGACAAGCGCAAAAGATGTGGGGGCAAACCAGCAACTTTTATTTAACCATTTTTATTTAGTAGCAAGAAGCGATGGCAGAGGATTCAAAGCAGTTGATGACGTGTGGGTAATTGTAAATGGAGGGTACAAAATCAAATAGCAAAGGGGCAGAAAATAATGAAAATAGATATTTTAGCGGCGGCGATAGCCGGTTTTTTGTCTTTTTTCTCACCCTGTATTTTGCCACTTATTCCTGTGTATATCTTATATCTTTTTTCTCAAAAGGGTAGCAAGTTGAAAAGTAGCCTTTTGTTTGTTTTGGGATTTTCAATTGTCTTTGTTGTACTTGGAGTGGTTGCGGCTGCGGTAGGTAGCGTATTTTCTGGGTACAGTTTTCTATTGAAGAAGATAGCAGCAATGATTATTGTTTTGATGGGTCTGGTGATGCTTGACTTGTCACCAGATTTTTTAAAAAAGTTTTTTATACCAATACAAGGTAAAGGTAATTTAGATATTAATGTTTCACCGCTAATTTTAGGAATGGTTTTGAGTATAAGCTGGACACCCTGTATAGGACCAGTTTTGACGTCTATTTTGAGCATGGCGGCACTATCTGAGACGTTTTTAAAAGGAGCGATGCTGCTTTTTATCTATTCGATGGGTTTTGCCGTGCCGTTTTTGATCTCAAGCTTTTTAATAGACAGGCTAAAAGCTTTTTTTGGTATGTTGAATAGGTATAGCAGGGCAGTAGAGTATTTTACAGGAACCCTTTTGATTGCATTTGGCATGCTTGCGTTTTTTGACAAGATAAATTTCTTCAGATGAAAGATAAAAAAATTCAAGAAGAGGTGAATATTTTATGTTGAATAATAGAAGCAAAAGTGTTATCTTTATATTGATAAGCGCCATTTTGATTGGGCTTTTAGTATACCAGATTATGTCGCACTCAAAAGAGAAAGCTGCTACAGATGGAGTTGATTTTAGGCTTTTAGCAGTAGATGGTAAAGAGTATTCATTATTAGATTTTAGGGGCAAAAAGGTTTTGCTCAATTTTTTTGCAACATGGTGTCCACCCTGCAGGGCTGAGATACCCGATTTTGAAAGATTCCATCGCGAAAACAAAGATGTTGTTTTGATTGGCATTAACATTCAAGAGGATAAAGCAACAGTTGAGGAATTCTTAAGTTCAATGGGAGTTACGTACCCAGTACTTCTTGACAGGGATGGGAAGGTTTCTGCACAATTTGGGATTGAAGGAATACCCACAACATTTTTGATTGACAAAAATGGCAAGATAGTTGCCAAAAACGTTGGTATGATGACTTATGAGCAGCTTAAAAAATTTGCTGGTAAATGAAAATACTTCAAGGAAGAGGAAGAAAAAAGATGCTGTATGGAGAGAGGCTTCTTTTTGGAGACATATGGGTTGAAGTTAATGGTTCGGTTGCTTCGGTAGGTATAACTAAGAATTTGGAGATGGAACTTGGTGACATTGTTATATTTGAATTCTTCAAGACATCAGGATATATCCAAGAAGGAGAGGAGTTTGCAAGAATTGAGTCAATCTATAAGACATACACTTTAAAGTCTCCTGTCAGTGGTTATATAAGGTGGGTAAATCGCGAATTACCTTTTGATCCTACTTTATTAAATTTATTACCAGAAGAAACAGAAATAATTAGTATAGACATCCAGCAACTTGTGTGATATAATAATGCAAGCAAATTATTACATACAAAGGGGTTGAATATGCTGATGAAGTTTTCTAAAAAGTTAGTTGCAATAGTTGTTTTAATTGCATTTGCGGTAGCTTTAATTCCATTTTATTCTCATGCTGCTGACTTTCCTGTCACAGTCAAGGATGGAAAGGGGTATAGCATAACTGTAAAACAGAAACCTCAAAGGATTTTGTCGCTTGCGCTTCAGACAGATGAGATTTTGCTCAATATGGTGTCTGCTAACAGAATCGTTGGGCTTTCTATATTTGCTGATGACAAGAACAATTCGAATGTCGTAAATCTTGCTAAGAATGTAAAAGGCAGATATTCGAGCAACGACATTGAAAAGATAATTGCGGCAAACCCTGACCTTGTGATAGTGCCTTATTACATTGACAAGTCAAAGTACGACCTTTTGAAGAAAGGTCTTAAGTGTCCTATATATGTCAGCTTAAATCCAAATTCGATTGCAAATATCAAACAAGAGATAATAAATCTTTCAAAGCTAACTGGTGAAATCCAGAAAGGCCAGGTTCTTATAAAGTACATGGACGATAAAATTAACTTTGTGCAAAAAAAGGTAAAATACTTGAGAAAAAAGAAGTATGTGCTCTTTTACACATACTATTTCAACTCAACATATGGCAAAAATACAACCCAGCATGAGATAGCAAAGTATGCAGGAGTTATAAATATAGCAGCTGTTGCGGGATTGAAAGGCTGGCCAACTATCTCAAAAGAACAAATTTTGGAGTGGGACCCTGACATCATTGTTATTCCATCTGCGTCGTACAATCCAAAAAAGACTTCTCAGCAGTACGTAGAGGAGTTCAAAAAAGACCCTGCTTTCAAAAACCTGAAAGCTGTGAAGAACAACAGTGTAATTATTCTTGATGATAGGCATGTTCAAACAGTTTCGCACTATATTGTTGAAGGTATTTATGACTTGGCAAAAGCTGCGTATCCATATCTTTTCAAATAAGGCTTTTATAAGTGGTGGTGCAGTTGAAAAAGGTTTTGATTATTTTATTCTTTCTGCTTTTGACAGTGTTTATAATATCCATAGGGGTGGGAAGTGTTTTTATCCCTCCCCTTCGTGTTTTAAAGGCACTTTTATCGCTCATAGGTATCAATTTAGGTTGGGTGAATGATACGGATTTGACAATTGTCGGGCAAATAAGACTTCCAAGAATAATAATTGCTATGATTGTTGGGATGAGCTTGGCCTTAGCAGGTGCGCTTGTTCAAGGACTTTACAGAAATCCTATGGCAGACCCAGGAATTATTGGAACGTCAAGCGGGGCAAGTTTAGGTGCCATATTATGTATAGCCTTTTCGCTCAACACCATAAATATATTTTATTTACCATTGTTTGCTTTTGCAGGTGCGCTTTTGATTTCGTTTTTAGTGTATAGGCTTTCAACCAAGAACAACAAAACGCCCATTACAAACCTCATTTTAATTGGTATTGCAGTTTCAACTTTTGTGTCTTCCATAAACTCTTTGATTCTTTCAAACATAAATCAGTATCAGGTAAGCGAATATATATTTTGGATGCTCGGTAGTTTAGACGGTCGAAGCTGGGTACATGTGAAGATTAGCTTTGTTCCTCTTTGTATATTAATACTGTATTCTTTGCTTTTTGCAAAGAGGATAAACATTTTGATACTTGGAGAAGAAGAAAGCTTTACAATTGGGGTAAATCCAGAAAAGTTAAAAAGAAGTTTGCTTTTTCTTGTTTCGCTTATAACAGGGATATCAGTTTCGGTCTCAGGACCGATTAGTTTTGTTGGGCTAATTGTCCCCCACATGCTAAGATTCATTGTTGGAAGCGATTATAGAAGGCTAATACCTGCTTCAATCTTAAGTGGTGGAATATTTTTAATTGTGTGTGATACAATTGCAAGAGCATTGTTTTCACCGGTTGAAGTAAAGGTTGGGATTATAACCTCTTTAGTAGGGGTACCATACTTTTTGTACCTTCTGAAAAAGCGTGAAAATGAGGTGAGTGTATAGAATAATGCCTCTTTTTGTTGAAAACCTTAAATGCGGTTACTCTTATCCCATTGTTGAGATAGATGGAAGGCTTAAGTTCGAAGAAGGAAAAGTCTATGGATTTGTTGGGCCAAATGGAAGTGGTAAAAGTACACTTATAAAGGCTTTAGCAGGGCTTGTCAAAATTTTTGAAGGCAAGATTTGTTTTGGTGATGTGCAGATAAGCAAGTTTTCTGACATAGAAAGAGCAAAGCTTATTTCGTACATGCCACAGCACATCTTTTCAAGCTTTCCGTTTACAGTTCTTGATGTTGTGATGATGGGAAGATTTCCCTATGAAAAGAGCAGGTTCTTTGCTACCTACGAGAGCAAAAAAATTGCAGAGGAGAAAATAGAGCAAGTTGAACTTTCCAGCAAAAAACTTTCGAATATATTGAAGATTTCAGGTGGTGAAAGACAAAGGACTTCCTTTGCACGTGTGCTTGCTCAAAGTAGCAAAGTTTTGCTTTTGGATGAGCCAAATTCAAATCTTGATATTTCTCACCAGGAAAAGATTTTAAGGATTGCAAAACAAGAAGCGTTGGATGGCAAGGTTGTCATAATGGCAATTCACAATCTAAAAATTGCAACAAAAGTATGCGACAGTATTGTTATAATGAAAGACGGCAAGATAGTAGATATTGGAAGACCAGATGAAGTTCTAAATAGGGAAAACATAAAGAGGGTGTATGGTGTTGATGCAATAGTTTACAAAAATCCTTTCGGAATATTTGATATAGAACTTATCCAGAGAGAAGACCCAAAAGCTTTGCACATTCATGTTGTTGCAGGAGGTGGGAGCGCACAACTTCTTTACAGGATGCTGGTTGAAATGGGATGCATGGTGACAACAGGTGTTCTTTCTACAAATGACACAGACTTTGAAACAGCTCAGCTTTTTTCCATCTATACAGTTTTTACAAAACCTTTTATGCCAATTGGAGAAAAAGAGTACATTGAAAATGTCCAACTTATAAGGAAAGCAGACCTGTGTGTGCTGTGCAACATCCCGTTTGGTGTTCAGAACCTGAAAAACTTGGAGGCGCTGAGATATGCTAATAAGCTTTGCATAATTGAAGAGGAGGATATTTCAAAGCGCGATTTTACAGGCGGTTTGGCAACAAATCTTTACAATGAGTTGAAAGAAAAAGCGTTAGTTGTTTCAAACATTGAGAGCTTGAAAGATTATATCTTAAAAGAGACAAACGATAAAATGTCAAGGGGTGATTTAAAATGAATCCAAACAAGGCATGGTGGATAGATACAAACTTTGAAACTGTAAAGAAAAACTTGGAAGCAAGAAACTTTGAATGTTTTGTTGTCGAGAAAAAAGAAGATGTTGTGCCTCTTTTAGAAAAGCTCATTTCAAAAGGCAGTGTGGTATCATGCGGTGGGTCAATGACACTTTTTGAGTGTGGTGTGATAGATTTTCTGAGAAATGGCAATTACAGCTTTTTGGACAGATACAAAGAAGGAATAACGCCTGAGGAGCTTGGTGAGATTTACAGAAAATCTTTCTGGGCTGACTACTATCTTATGTCAACAAACGCAATAACACTTGACGGAAAGCTCATAAACATAGATGGAAACGGCAACAGGCTTGCAGCGCTTCTTTTTGGTCCTAAAAATGTAATAGTGATTGCCGGCAAGAACAAGCTTGTTTTAAACGAGGAGCAAGGTTTGCTGAGGGTAAGAAATATTGCATCTCCCATGAACTCAAAAAGACTTTCAAAAAATACGCCTTGCACCCAGGACGGAAAATGCCATGATTGTTTAAGTAGCGATAGCATCTGCAGCCATATTGTTGTAACAAGAAGGTCTCCAGCAAAGGGCAGGATTAAGGTTGTGCTGGTCAAAGAAGACTTGGGCTTTTAAAGAAGGGGTTGTAATATTTTAGAAATATTGGCGTAACAATTCTGTAAAAAAGGGTTGACAGAATAAAGTGACTTGTAATAAAATAATAACATCAAAATGATAAACTTAATAGGCTGAATGTCTGAGCAAATTGTAAAAATTGCTCAGACAGCGGGAGACCCACAGTAGCCATTGGGGTGAATCGGCAAGAAAGAACTTGCCGTAGGGATAGCCTTCTTGTCCCGAACCCGTCAGCTAATCCCGTAAGCCTCAAGAAGGGAGTTTTTGTATGAATTTTAGATGTTTAATAGCTATAATTCTTGGAATTTTTCTGATGTTTTTTTCTGCAAAAGCTTTTGCCCAGTCAGCCCAGGCGAATTCCACAATAAATATAAGAAGTGCACCTTCAACAAATAGTAAGATTTTAGGGGTTTTCCCCAAAGGGTTTGAAGCTCAAGTTTTGTCAAATGCAGGCGGGTGGGTAAAGATTTCGTATGATGGAATTGTTGGGTATGTAAAGTCTGATTACATAACTATTACAAATGAAAAAAAGAGCACAGTTTCAAATACTTCAAGGGCAAGTACAGAAAAAACGACTGCTAAAGCTGCGCAAGCTACAGTTTTAAAAGACAATGCGCGTTTGAGAAGTGATATGTCAACCTCATCAAAGGTATTAAAGACATTAAAAAGTGGCAGCAAAGTCTATGTCCTGTCAAGAGAGCAAAATGGCTGGGTAAAGGTAAAGACGCTTGATGGGACAGTAGGATATATGGCTTATTATCTTTTGAAGATGCCATTTGAGCTTGCATCAAAAACAGTGTCACGTGGTGGTTTTGAAAGAACTCAAGCAGAAACTTTTAATCTTAGCCTGGCACAGAGAATTTTAGAGTTTGCTCAAAGATTTCGTGGTATAAGATACTCATATGGTGGAACATCGCCATCAACAGGTTTTGACTGTTCAGGATTTGTTCAGTTTGTGTTTAAGAACTTTGGAATACATTTGGAAAGAACAGCAGCTGACATGGCAAGGACAAATGGTGTGAGAATTTCGTATAGTGAAATTGAACCGGGAGATTTGCTTTTCTTTGACACAGATGGCGGGAAAAATTATATAAATCATGTTGGCATATATTTAGGCGGTGGCAAGTTCATTCATGCATCGAGTGCAAGGGGATGTGTAACAGAGACTGACCTGAATTCATATTATGGAAGATTTTTTATGATGGCAAAAAGGGTCATAAGATGAAAGTAAAAGGGGGCTTTTTCCTGAAAAATAGAGGAAAAAGCCCCTTTCAAGTTTAAAAATGCTTTTTACTTTTTTATCAAAGGCAAAATCAGGTTTTTGACATCTTCTTCATTTTCAATAGTAGCATCAACTTTCTTGAGCTGCCAAACCTCAAGATGAGAAATCTCTTTGCCCGGAGCGACAGTGTAAAGTGGACTTAGAGTTTCCATCTCAAGCATGAAATCGGTTGTATATGTTTCGTAAGAACATCCAAAGTCAGGGTACTCTGCACCATCTATATGTTTGTATTGTTTTATAAATAAGTTTCCATCGTTTAAATAGCAAGCCCAGCCGTCTAAATTTGGATATCCAATCTTAAACGGTGGCTTGCAGTTTTTATCCTGTCTTAGGATAATAAAATCTTCACCCCACAAGACTCTATGGTCGTTAAGTTTTGTATATGGCCACATGACCAAAGGATAGCTTGGTAAAAGTCCTGTATCAATCTTTGGAATTGGCATAACTTCAACTCCACCAGGTGCCATTACAGAAAGTGCCCAGATTGCGAACTTGACTTCAAAAAGACCTTTGTTCTTGATTTTGTATGTTACATAAGCCTCCGCTTCTGTTGGGTGAAACTTCAGTTCAATTGTCTTTTGCAAAAAAGTTGTAGTTTCGGTGGGCTGTTTCAGTACAATGCCATTTTCCACAATTTCAAAGTCTATTTTATGATTGTCAGGAAAATAAGAGCGTGGCATAGCTTCGGGACTGTGCCACAGTCTTGTTCCACCATATATTCTCCACTCATCGCCACCAACTTTTCCTGCCTGGTCTTCCACCACGCAGAATACGTTCTTGCCACCTTCAAATCCAAAATGAATTATTCTTGGTCCCACGTCTGTTGTGACAACTGCTTCGATTTTTCCATTAGAAATTTTGTAGCAGTTTTCCCAGCCCATATACTCAACTTTCTTTACCTCAACCATTTTTAATCTCTTCCCCCTTTTCAATTTATTTTGAAAAATATAAAGGCTTAGAATATAATTAAATTATACCTTATCAGGTTGTATTTTCACAAATCAAAAAACAAAAAAGTTGTGTAGATTCATTTTTTGTTTGACAATTTTTAGATGGCAAAAGGGAGAGAAAGGGTATAGAGATGCTAAAAAAGTTCAAACCTGATATGATATGTCAAAGTATATTGAATATTGATCTTGAAAGTCTTATAAAAAGAGGAATAAACTATCTAATTATCGACATAGACAACACAATAGTTGCATGGGGAGAGTTTGATGTAAGAGACGAGATTATTGAGTGGCTTAAAAAGGCTCAAAAGATGGGATTTAAAATTTGCCTTGTTTCGAACAACCAGAAAGATAGAGTCAAAAAAATAGAAAGCATGCTTGGAATTCCTGCCATCTATAATGCTAAAAAACCTTTAAAGTCTGGATTTTTGAAAGCATCGCAGTTGCTTCATCAAGGCAAGAAAAATCATCAAACAGCTGTGATAGGTGATCAGTTCTTCACAGATGTTATAGGCGCAAAAAGGTTAAAACTCTTTGTGATATTGGTCCGACCATTAAAAGAAAAGGAGTTTTTTGTAACAAGGATAAACAGGATTTTTGAAAAGAAAATATTAAAGTACTACGAAAAGGATGAGAGGGAATGAAAAAGCTTTTTTTGATTGGTAAGAGCTTAAAACACTCAATTTCACCTTTTGTTCATAACAAAATTTTGTCTGAATTGGGCATTGACGCGGTTTATTCAAATGTCGAACTCTCTGATTTTGTAAAACTAAAAGAATTTGTTGAGATGGTGAGAAAAGATAAGGATGTTATTGGATTTAACATAACAATTCCTTACAAGGAAGATATTTTGGAGTTTTGTGATGAAGTCTCAGAAGATGTCAGAATAATAAAAGCGGCAAACACAGTGAAGAAAGAGGAAGGGAAGCTTTTGGCTTACAATACCGATTGGATAGGGTTTAAAAAAAGCTTGGAGGATATAGGGGTTGACGTAAAAGACAAAAAAATATTGGTGCTCGGTAGCGGTGGTGCAGCAAAAGCCTGCATCTATGGACTTTACAGGATGGGTGCAAAAGAGGTGTTTGTTGCAAACAGGACATATGAGAAGGCAGAAAGGTTAAGAGAGGTTTTTCAAGACATTTTGAAAATCCTTCCAGTAGAATGGCTAAGAAGATATGAGTTTAAATACGATATAATTATTAACACAACATCTGTGGGAATGTATCCGAATATTGAAAGCAGTCCTTTTGACTTTGAAAACTATGTGGCTGGCATACCAGTTTTTGTATATGATATGATATACAATCCTCCTAAGACCACTTTTTTGGAAAAAGCCGAAAAGAAAGGGTCAAAAACTGAAAATGGTCTTAAGATGCTTGTGTACCAGGCAGTTGAAGCTGAAAAGATTTGGTTTGATATAGTAAATCTTTCTCCAAGTTTTTTACTTGAAATCCTAAAGGAGTGCGAGAAAAAAATATAGCTTGGAAAATATAAGGTTATAGGGTATTAAGACATACAAGAGGCATGTAGATTGGAGGTGGGTTGCTCATTTAAGAGAGGTATGTACCAAAAAACGATAAGTCTCAAATTTCTCCCAAATATGCTAATACAATTTGCAATAACCTTTATATTAATGGAAAATCATTTGTTCAACAAGCTATTACATCCCTCGAAAACACAGAATATTAACACTTTCGGGAACTATATCCTAAAACTTTTTCTTGTTAGAGCAAAAATCTATAGTAATTAGGATAACAAAAAGAGAAATACCAGCAATAAAGCGACAATGTACTCAAAAATCTTTTTACATGTTTTTTTGAATACTCTCATTATTTGTCTCCATTTTAGTAAACACCCAGAACTTATATAAAATATAGTTTACCCCTTGAGCACATAAAGTTGCAAGTATTTTTGCAATTAAAATTGAGTTTGACAGATATAGCCTTGAAAGTTTTATCATTACAATTGAGAGTAGCAATGAGATAATATTTGTAAAGGCAAACTTTACTACTTTTAGTATTATTATACGTCCTTTTGTGCTATCTTCAAATGTCCACTTTTTGTTCATCAAAAAACTGTTGACCATACCAGCCGTGTAGCCAAAAACCTGACTGAAAGAAGAATTAAAATGCAAAATAGAATAGCAAACAAAAAAGACTGCAAAATCAATTGTTGTGTTTATAACCCCTACAATTGAAAATTTGACAAGTTCAAGTAATTGATTGACCTTTGAATGAATTTTTAAAATAAACTTTCTTTTGAGGGATACATTACTCATGTTCATCTTTTGCTATCTCCTCAATAAAATATAGCGGTCGTCTCTTTACCTCTTTATAAATCTTCCCTATATACTCACCAATCAATCCCAGTGCAACAAGCTGAAGCCCGCCTATAAACCAAATTGAAATGGTTAAAGAGGTCCAACCTGCAATGGCTTGTCCTCTTATCTTCTGAACTATTGCATATATCAAAATTGCAATGCTGAGTAAAAACATCAAAAAGCCTGCAAAAGTTATATATTTTATTGGCTTTACAGAAAATGAGGTTATTCCTTCAAAGGCAAAAGAAAGCATCTTTTTGAGTGGATATTTTGTCTTACCTGCAATTCTTTCTTGTCTTTCATAATACACAATTGTTGATTTGAGCCCAATCAGTGGGATTAGCCCCCTTAAGAACAAATTTCTCTCTTCAAACTGCATCAAAAACTCCAAGGCTTTTTTACTCAAAAGCCTGTAATCAGCATGGTTATACACAATTTCAACTCCAAATACCCGCATCAGCTTATAAAAACTCTGTGCTGTAAACCTTTTGAAAAATGTATCAGTTTTTCTGTTGCTTCGAACACCATACACAACATCATAGCCTTCTTCAAACTTTTTGATAAACTCGTCAATCACGTTTATATCATCCTGCAAATCAGCATCCAATGTAATTACACAGTCACAAAACTTCAGAGCATAGCTCATTCCAGCCATCAAAGCATTTTGATGGCCACAGTTTCTCGAAAGTTTTACACCAACAAACTTTATGTCTTTTGTTGCCTCTTTTATTAGCTGCCAAGTTTTGTCTTTGCTCCCATCATCCACAAAGACAATTCTGCTGTTTTCGGATATTAGTCCCTTTTTCAAAAGATCGTCAAACTTTTGCAGCATCTTCTCAATTGTATAAGGAAGCATCTCTTCTTCGTTGTAGCATGGGATTACAAAATATACTTTTGGTAGCATGGTATAAATCCTTTCTTCGTGAATTTTTATTAAATTATATCTCACCTTTTTCAGAACTTCAACTTATAATTATTGAAAGAAAACTATTCTGTTTAATGGATATAAAATTTCAGAAATAACCAATTATTCGGAATAATCATTAATACTTTATCTTCTGTAAGAATAATGCAGGAATTTCTCAACCTTTTTGGTAATAAAAAAATAAAAACTCAGCAGACTACTTCCATGTAACCAAGTAATTAAAAGTATCAATACCACTTCCGGATGTTAGACATTAAAAAATTTTCTTTCTTAGTAACAGAATGAAAAAGAAAATTTCAAAAAGCAAATTAGAGGTTAAAGATTTGACAGCATTGTTAGAGCGAATAATACTTAATTCCTTTCTGGGACTATTTATATGTATTTTAACATAACAAGGAATTCGCTCAATGGTTAATCTTCCTGATTTTAGAACAGCGTATAAAGAGGGGAGCACGAAAAGTGAAGTAATTAAACAAATAATATAAAAAAAGTAATGGAAAGAATTGCCAGCTTCTGTAAAACTTTAGAATCTCTATGGTGTTGTAATTTCTTAGATAGAGGCAGTTTTCAATAAAAAAGTAACTAACAACGTTTAGCACTATCCAAAAATTTTTTAAATTGCGCAATTAATTTAAGCGTAGTATAATAAAAAGTAAGAAAATGTGTAAATTTATTTGCAAAAGGTTCACAAAAATATATGAAAAATATTCGAGGGGGTGTGGGTGATTGAATAAATTAGAAAAATTCATAAAAGAAAATGTGGGAATGTTGGTAGGCGGAGCTTTAGCTCTTATTTTGATTCTGTTTATTTTAGAAGTTGGAATTGTCAAAGCTATCCTGATAACAGTAGTTGTCATTGTTGGAATAATATTAGGTAAAAAGTTTATAACGTATGATAAAATAAAAGAACTTCTGAAAGATAAGAATTAAAATAACCGAAAGTTCAAATAGAGGGGTAGGTGTATCAGAGTGAAAATCTTAATTGTAGATGATGCTGTTTTTATACGAAAGGTTTTAAAGGGAATATTACAAGAATTAGGAGAAGAAGTAGTGGGAGAAGCTTCAAGTGGAAACGAAGCTTTAAGAATGGTTAAGGAATACAGACCTGATGTAGTGACTTTAGACATTACTTTGCCAGATATGAGCGGCTTAGAGCTTTTAAGAAAAATAAAAGAAATTTCATCCTCTACGCAGGTTGTAATGATTACAGCAATTAGCAATCATGAGGTTGTAAAAGAGGCGATGAAAGTTGGAGCCACAAATTATATCACCAAACCGTTTTCCCGAGAAAAAGTTGAAGAGGTTCTGAAAAAAGTAGAGAAAAATATTCAAGCATTGTCTCAGATTGAAAGAAATATAACAAACGAGGAAAGTATATGTCAGAAAGAATTAAGTCAAGCGACAATTGAAACACCTAGTGTGGAGAATGAAAGCAAAAACGAGGAAGTTGCTAAAATTGATGAATTCGTAAAAGTTGAAGGTGAGGAAGGTAAAAGTAAAGTTGATACAACTGAAATTTCAGATGCTCCAGAATTGACCCAAGATCTCTCAGAAAAAAGAAATGAAACAAATAATCAGCAAGAAATCAGCGAAAAAGTTTCAGATTTGATAGAGACAAAGATGGGTGTGTCAGATGAGTTTCTTGAGGATGAAAAAGAAAAAGAAGGAAGTACTACAAGTGTTTTTTACGACGAAGACAAAGGTGAGGAGATAGACGTTGGTATTGTGACTAATATTGAATTTGAGCAGAAAGGTGGAGAAGATATCCTTTCAATTTGTACAAACAAAGAAATAGCTTACAATGTGGGGAGAATGAAATTAGGGAATGGAGTAATAGTTACTATCGAGGAGTGCTTTGTAGCATCAAGTGTCAAACATGAGTATACATTTGAGAATAGTCTTGTTGAGAAAGTAGAAGTAAAAGAAATAAATGGAAATGTATATATTATGGTTCTAACAAAAGCTAAAAAGTTTGATATTCGTGAAAGAGAAGGGAAAATATCAATAGTTCTCAGAAAAAGCAAGGGAGTTATTTCCTACAATAAAAATAATAAATTCATAATGATAGATAATGTGGTGCCTTCCAGTATTCAAGTTGATGCTATCTCCGAGAAAGAATATATCATCAGGATTTTTACCAATGACATAGTATTTAATGAGGGAGAAACTAAAATAGAGGATTTAATAGTAGACAGATATATAGTAGAAAAGAGTGAAAAGGGATATGATGTAAAAGTTATTTTATACAAGGAAGCAAGATATGAAATTATTGAAGGAAGAACATCGGTTGGAATAAAATTTGTGGAAGTAAATATTTTGAAAGATGTCTTAATACATCATTCTGACGAGGAAACACTAATAGAACTTGTAACAAACTCAAGTTCTGTGCCTGTAGTATTGGAGCATGATACCGAGAACGGGGTTGCATACGCCTATTTGCATGGTTATATTGTGGCAAAAACGTTGCTTGAGAGAAGCTTTGAATTCGAAGAGGAGTATCTTGAAAGTCTTAAAATAGTTGAAGTTAGGGAAAAAGGTCAGTCGTATCTTGTTATCTGCTCACCAGTAAAAAGGATTTCGGTTGTAAAAGAAAAAGGCAGAACGTTTATTTCAATAAAACCTAACAAAGCTTTTGTGCTCTACAATTTATTCCAGGAATGCATTGTATTTCAAAATATACTTCCTGAAGAGATTGAAATTAACCATAACCAAATTCAAAACACAATTGAGTTTCATATAAATAACAAATATGTAAATTTGTTGAAAGACCCTATTTTAAACAGTGAGCAATTTGAAGCATTCAGTTCTATTGAGATAGAAAGAGTGGGAAAGGGATACAGCGGAACAATTGTTCTTAAAAATAAAAGCAAAATCGAGGTTGCGCTGTCAAAAGATAGGACGTCGACAAACCTATTTATAATACCATATAGAAAGTTGAATAAAATCAAAGCATTTGAATATGAAGAAAATGGTCCAAAAGCATCTTTAACTCTCAAGGGTGAGGGAGAAATAAAGTATTTAGCAGAAAGAGACAAAGAAAAGGGTGCTGTTACTATTAAAGTTTTAACTGCTTCTTTATGTAATATCGAGCAACCAATAGTTGAATTCAGAGAAGGCTGTATTGAACGGGTAGAGTTCTATGAGCAAGAGGAAGATGTGATAATAAACATTTATAGCAAAGTGGAAGACTTTAATGTAAGATTAGAGAATTCAAACATAATTGTTGAGTTTGAAGCACAAGTTGTAACAGTTAATCCAGTTATTGAAGACGATATGGTGGTATTTGAACTGTCCCGGATAGATTACGATGATGTAGAAGTTATAAAAGACGATGAAAATAATATGTTAATCGTAAAAATAAGAAGAAGGGATATATACATTGAAAAAGGAATCAAATATTTGCAAAGCAAGGTTGTCAAAAGATATCAGGTAGCTCAGGAAAATGGTTATAAACTGTTGATTGATACTGCTGACGAAGTCAGATACTCTGTAGAAAAGAAAGAAGGTAAAATATTTTTGACAGTTGAAAAATGCCCTGTTCTTGAAAAGGTTGAAGTTAAAGAAGTTAACGAAGAGCTGGTGCATGTTGAGTTGCATTTCAACAGAGGTGAAATTAAACCACAGAAGGTTGAAAAAGAAGATGGAAAGCTTAACATCTTGTTAGGAGAGGTATTAACTAAAGAAAAAGATATTGTGTGGAATACCAAATCAAGGAAAGTTGTTAAAAGTATAGATTATATAAGCAGCGAAAAAGTACTTATTTTGTCCATAGAGCATGGTTATGCATTTTGGCAAGTAGTAGTAGAGAACAATGTTATAAAACTTATTTTTGAAGTGAAACATTGTGAAATCTTGGTTGAGGATGAATATATCAAAATACAAAATGTTGAAAGCAATAAAGTGCAAATCTTGAAATTTGAAGATAATGGTTTGCTAATTACTATAATTCCACAAAGCGCAGCTTTTGTAACTTCTAATTCTCTCAAACTAGCTTCAAATAATGTTTTGTATTCTGCAATTGAGCAAGATATAAATCAAACAGAATGGAAAGTTTACGTATTATATAAACCAAACATGATGTTTGAGTCAGAAATTGACAATAATGACGTAATGATAAAAATAACCGCGAAAAAAAACAATTTTGCTGAGAGTGAATTAGGAACATAGAAATAAGGGAAAAGAGGGGAGATTGTTTTGCCTAGAGAAAGAAAGAGAATTGGAGATGTTTTAGTAGAGGCAAAGATAATTACACCTCAGCAACTAGAAGAAGCACTTAAAATTCAAAAGCAGACCAATAAAAAATTGGGAGAGATACTGGTTGAGAAAGGTTATATAACAGAAGATGAGTTAATAGAGATTTTAGAGTTTCAGTTAGGGATACCGCACATAAAATTAGATGTATATCCGATTGATCCTAAGGCAGTTGAAACGATTTCTGAGTCGATTGCACGAAGGCATACCGTTTTGCCGGTAAGTTTTGCTGAAGATGGAAGCCTGATTGTGGCAATGGCGGACCCGCTTAATATATTTGCAATGGAGGATATTGAGATTTATTCAGGCAGAAGAGTGCGGCCACGAATTGCCAAGGCATCCGATATTAAACGTGCGATTGAAAGATTCTATGGTAAGCAAGAAGCTTTAAAAGCAGTTGAAGAGTTGCAAAAAGAAAGTAGCGAAAAGGACAACCAAGCCAAAAGAGCTACTGTTACGCCTCGATTCCAGCTTGGTTTGGAAGATGGAACAGAAGGACCTATTGTAAGACTTGTCAATTCCATTTTTGAACAAGCTATTACATCACGTGCGAGTGATATTCACATTGAACCGTTTGAAAACGAGATAAAAGTTAGATACAGAATTGATGGTGTATTGTATAATGTCTTGAAGTTAGATATTGGGATATTGCCATCACTGGTGGCCAGAATTAAGATTGTAGGTAATATGGACATTGCAGAAAAGAGGATACCACAGGATGGACGAACAACTTACATTTTTTCGGATAAGATTTATGACATGAGAATCTCATCTTTGCCTTGTGTGTATGGCGAAAAGATTGTTGTGCGTGTGATAGACAAAAGTGCATTTGTGCGTTCTAAAACTGAGCTTGGCTTGACTGAAGAAGACGAAGAGAAATATAACAAGCTGATTGCTGCGCCACATGGGATAATCTTGGTCTGTGGTCCTACCGGTAGTGGTAAGTCTACTACGCTTTATACTATTTTAAACGAACTTAACACTGGAACGCGCAACATAATAACCGTTGAGGATCCTGTTGAAAGTACTATAGAAGGTATTAATCAAGTTGAGGTCAATACCAAAGCAGGGTTAACATTTGCAGCGGCGCTGAGATCAATCTTGCGACAGGACCCAGACATAATAATGATTGGTGAGATCCGAGACAGAGAGACAGCTGACATGGCAATCAGGGCTGCTATTACAGGGCATTTAGTGTTGTCAACCATTCATACAAATGATGCAGCAAGTGCAATTACAAGGTTGGTTGACATGGGGATAGAAAACTTTTTGATAAGCTCGTCGTTGGTAGGAGTAATATCACAGAGATTGATAAGAAAACTATGTCCACACTGTAAAGAGCCTTATGAGCCATCAGAGGAAGAAAAAATTCTTCTTGACATAAAGCAAGATGAGAATGTAAAATTATACAGAAAGAGAGGATGTCATATATGTGATAAAAAAGGTTACTATGGTAGAACAGGTGTATATGAAATTCTGATTGTGACAAAAGAGTTGAGAAAACTTATAAACAAAAAAGATGTCAGCAGTGAGGAGATAAAGGAACTTGCTGTCAAACAGGGGATGAAGACACTGCGACAAGCTTGCAAAGAGAGAGTTTTGAATGGAATTACATCAGTTGAAGAATATCTGAAGATTACTTATGCACTTGAATAGTATTATGAGTAAGTACAAGAGGGGAGATTAGGGGAAGGAGGAAGCAAATACTCATGGATATTAATTCAATTCTCAAAGAAGCATTTCTCAAGGAGGCTTCAGATATACATATTACGCCAGGTGTTCCTCCAATTTATCGAATACACGGCAGATTAGTACGGACAGATGATTCAATTCTGACACCTGAGATGGTGGAGGAGTTTGTGCGACAGATCACAAACGAAAACCAGTTTAAAATTCTTGAGCAGAAAGGAGAGATAGACTTTTCGTACAGTATAAAGGGAGTAAGTAGATTCAGGGTAAATGTTTACAGACAAAGAGGTTCGTATTCTATAGCTTTTAGAATAATTCCTGTAAATATACCACCGTTTGAAACACTTGGCCTTCCACCAGTTTTGAAAGAATTTACAAAATTGAATAAAGGGCTTGTTTTAGTTACAGGTCCAACTGGTTCGGGTAAGTCAACAACACTGGCATCGCTGATTGACATAATCAACAAAGAAAGAGATGTACATATAATCACATTAGAGGACCCCATAGAGTATTTGCACAGGCACAACAAGAGTATTATCAATCAAAGAGAGATAGGTAGTGACACACTCAGCTTTGCAGACGCGCTGAGGGCGGCTTTGAGAGAAGATCCTGATGTAATCCTGGTTGGTGAGATGAGGGATTTGGAGACAATTGCGATAGCTTTAACGGCTGCTGAAACAGGACACCTGGTGTTTTCCACACTTCACACAATTGGAGCGGCAAAGACAATAGACCGTATCATTGACGTTTTTCCACCGCATCAACAGCAGCAGATAAGAATTCAGCTATCAACAGTTTTGCAGGGAGTTGTGTCTCAGCAGCTTTTGACCCGTCGTGATGGTAAAGGCAGGGTTGTTGCAACAGAGGTAATGATAGTAAATCCGGCCATAAGAAACCTCATTAGGGAGGCTAAAACGTATCAGATTCAATCAATTATTCAGACGCATCAGCGACAGGGCATGATAACAATGGAACAGTCACTCATAGACTTGTACAAAAGAGGACTTATCAGTCGTGAAGATGCGTTCAACTATGCTACTGACTTTGATTTTATGCAAAGACTGCTCAGTGCATAAGCTTTTCAAATGCTTTTTGGGTTTGGTGGTGTGACGAATAAATTTGGGATGTTAAGGAGAGTAGTGGGGTATGCCGGAGTTTGTTTACAAAGCGGTAGATAGCAGTGGGAAAAATGTTGAGGGGACAATATTGGCAGATACAATTGAGCTTGCAGCAGAAAGCCTGAAGAGGCGTCAGTTGTATATAATAGACTTGCGGGAAAAAGGAGTATGGCAGAAAGATATTTCAGTTCAGTTGCGAAAAAAGATACCTATAAAAGACTTAGCAGTGTTTTGTCGCCAGTTTGCAACAATGCTTATGGCGGGTATACCAATGGTAAGTGCGTTAGATGTCATTGCTGAGCAGTTCAAAGGCAGATATTTCGGAAAGGTATTAGAGGATATACATAAGAAAGTGCAAAGTGGGTCGATGTTGTCGAGAGCTTTAGCAGAAAAGGCTGAGTGTTTTCCAACAATATTGATAAATATGATTGAAGCTGGTGAGATGTCAGGTTCTGTTGATCAGGCACTTGATAGGATGGCTACCCACTTTGAAAAGGAGTTAAAATTACGCCAGAAAATTATAAATGCCTTGATATACCCGGCAATTGTTATTCTTGTTGCAATAGGTGTATTAATAATAATGCTCACATTTGTTGTACCGACTTTTGTAGGGATTTTTAGCGAGCTTAATGTTGAGCTGCCTGCAACCACAAGGTTCATAATCTCTAGCTCCAATTTTATGAGAAACAATTTTATTTTAATAATTATAGTATGCATTTTATTAGTGGTAGCTTACAAGGTAATTAGAAAAACAGACAAAGGTGGATTTTATATAGATAAGTTCAAACTTCAAATTCCAGTCATAGGTAAGATTACCCTTGGACAAATTGTAACAAGGTTTACAAGAACGCTTGGCACGATGACAGCGGCAGGTGTTAGTATAGTGATAGCTCTTGAGACCACAAAAAATGTCATGACAAATGTATTTGTGGAGAAGAAGTTTGAAGAGGTTATTGAAAGGGTGCAGAAGGGAGAGGGTTTGAGCTATCCTATTGCTGATGTGGGGATTTTCCCAAGGCTTGTTGAAATTATGATAAGAACCGGTGAAGAAAGTGGTAATTTGGAATATATGCTCAACAAAGCAGCAGATTACTATGAGAATGAGGTTGAAAATCAGGTGACAAGGCTCACATCGGTATTTGAGCCGATAATGATTGTGTTGCTTGCTATCATGGTTGGTTTCTTGCTGGCGTCAATAATCTTGCCGATATTCAAATTGTATGGAAGTGTTGGTGCGTAAAAAACTCAAAGATGTATAAAAAGGCGGGGAAAATTAAATTGAAAAGAAAAGGATTTACCTTGATTGAGCTGGTGGTAGTGGTTGCTATCCTGGGTGTGATTATTGCTATAGCCGTTCCCCAGGTTTTAAAGAATATAAATAAGGCAAGAAAGTCAGCTGATATACAAAATGCAAGGCATATTGCATATGCGTTTTACCTTTTCGAGGAAGATAGCGGGAAAAGTTTAAATGTGCTGATACCTGATAACAATTTTCACAAAATTGACTCAGATGTTGTAAGTTTAAGTCCTCAATATAGTTTTAAGCTCAGCGATTATATTTCAGGAAGCGTGCCAAAGCCAGTTTACCGACGTTCCTACTACTTCTACTATAAACTTGATAGTGTTTTGAAGGTTTATAGTGGAGATGGAACTAACTTTTACGAACTTTTTCCAAATGTAGATCCAGGTTACTAAAAATTTTAGAAAACTAAGAGGGGGCGATTTGAAAGATGATGGCTTGGCTTGTAAAGCAGGTTAACAGAAAGCACAAAGGTTTTACATTAATTGAGATGGTTATAGTTGTTGCAATAATTGCAATCTTGATTGCAATTGCGGTACCTCAAGTATTAAAACAGATAAACAAGTCAAAAATTGAGGCTGATAAGGCAAATGCAAAGAATATTGCAACAGCTATTCAGCAGTGGGTTTCAGAGGGAAATGTGTTGAATAATACAGCTAGCTGGGTGAAAATAGAAAATAACGTTCCTGTTAACACTGGTAACGGTATAGTAGATTACTTGGGTAGTGGACTTCCAAAGACGAAGTTAAAAAATGGGGATTTTTATTACACATATGATGCGAATAATCAAGTATTGAAAATAGGTGCTGAAAATTCTGCTGGTAATATTGTGGAGCTCTATCCGTCTCCAGATCCAAACTACAAGTAATGTATGTGAATTAGTTGGTATTCTTATTTCATTTTGAAGGAGTATACCAAAGATGTTAGAGACAATAGTAGGAGCGTTGGGATTGGTGTTTGGTAGCTTCCTGAATGTATGCATATATAGAATACCTCGAGGGGAATCAATTATATTCCCCTCGAGTCATTGTCCAAATTGTGGAAGAAAGATAAGATGGTTTGATTTAATTCCCATCTTAAGCTTTATTATCTTGAAAGGAAAGTGCAGATATTGCAAAAGCCCAATTTCACCTTTATACCCGGCTGTTGAAGCTGTGTGTTGTTTGCTTGCAATAGCAAGCACAAGAGTGTATGGTTTGAGTGTATCAGCTTTTTTATTATTTTTGATTGGCTGTATCCTGATATACATTTCAGTTGTAGATTTCAAAACTTACGAGATGAGCGTAACAAGTATTCTTTTGCTTGCCATTTTAAAGTTTGGGTTTGAGGTGAGTTTAAAAGGGGTTTTAAAAACCTCAATGACGTTTGTGGTGCTTGGACCAATTTTAAATGCTCTTCTGGTAGGGCTTATATACTTAATTACCCGGGGCAATGCAATGGGGTTAGGGGATGTTTTGCTTTTGATGGCAGGAGGTGTAGGATTTACAGTAAGACAGGCAATTGTGTGCAATTTCGTGGCATTTTTGGTAGCATTTTTATATGTTTTAGGTTTGAAGCTTGTTCAAAGCATTTTAAAGGGAAACGAGAAAAAGAGGGAGATTCCGTTTGGTCCGTTCATATCAATTGGCATATTTGTGTCAACAGTGGCAGGTGAAAGGATTGCTGATCTTTACTATCAGCTAATAATAGTGAGGTAGGTATTTGATGTATGTTGTAAAAAATCTGATGGAAGAGGTTGTTCAAAAATACTATGAGAAAATAATTGATGAATTGGATGTTTGCAGGTGCGAAAAGTGCAAAGCTGACGTTATGGCGTTGGCACTGAATAGACTTCCACCTCGATATTGCGTGACAGAAGAAGGTAAGATGTATGTTAAATTAAAAGAGTTAGAAATTCAGTTTGAGGTTGACATAATTGCTGCGCTGGCAGCAGCGGCGTATATAGTTAAAAATAATATAAGGCATGAAGAAAGGGATTGTAAGAATGAAATGTAAGGGATTTTCCCTAAGCGAAATGATAATTGTCATTGCGATAATTGCAATATTGTTAGCAATTGGGATACCGGCTTATCTGGCATCTGTTCGCCGGGCAGAAGTCAAAAACGTTGCCAATGGGCTTGCTGATATGCTGTCAATGCTCTACGAGTATGAAGACAAAGAAGTAGTATTTGATAAATACTTTGTCAAAATCAATAACCATATTGTGCCAGATCCGGTAACAGGTGAGACGTATTTACAGATCCAGCTTGTAAAATATGAAAGTGGAACGGAAAAGGTATTAAAGGAACTAAAAAGCAAGAGCGCTGAGTTAGACTCTGACGTGATAGTTACAGGAGCTGGACCAATTGCAACCTATCTATATTATGACAATAAAGGAATATTGTGGCGTTTTTCAGGTTCACCGGGTGGGAGGAGCAATGAAAGTTATTTTCCAAATGCAAATAAGGTGTTTGTTGTAAGAATAAGAGGGATAACAGGCGGTTATCAAAAAAAGGTTATTGTCAGGGTAATGCCACCAGGGAGTGTTGAAGTTAAATGAGATGTAATTTGAAAATAAAAAGTGATTTTAAATTAAAAGGTTTGACGCTTGTTGAGCTGATAGTAGTTGTTGCAATTGTTGCAATAATCCTTGGCGCAATTTATTCCTTTTTTATTCAGAACTTCAAAGTTGCACAGGAGAACATTAACATAGCCAGGATTGAGGGTGAAGCAAAAAGATTAAACGATCAGGTAAAGCAGTGGCTGTCTATGTCTGACCAGGCCAGTATTCAGTATTCGGTTGTTGGCACAACAAAAGTAATAACAATGGATGTATATCAAAGCGACTTGCCAGCACCAACTGCCCGACCTGATTTTAGAATAAAGCTTGTGTATGATAGTGGTTCTAAAAAAATTAGTATTGAGAAGATATTTCTGGCATCTTCAAGTAGTCCCACTGTCCCATCACCTATAGCCTTCACCTTTTTAGATGGGCTGGTTACCAGATTTGATTGTATTTTTGTTTCGGGTTCAAAGATAGTAATTGAATATGAGGTTGTTATAAACAAGCGTGGTTCTAACCTAATAACAAGAGTATACAAAATAGAACATGTTTTTCGCACCTTTTGATGTAACGAAAGAATATACAGGCAGAAATTTTTTGAAATTTATTCGAGGTGAATCTGATGAGTGAAAAAGTAGTTGTGGAAATAGGAAAAAACTACATAAGAGTGGCCGAAGGTAAGTTTCAAAATAGCAGCATAGAAATCAATAGATTTTTTGAAAAAAATCTCGATGATAACATAATCAAAGAGGATATTAAGGTTGACGATGTTCTTTTGCAGATAGAACTTAGAAGCCTTTTCAATCAAAATAAGGTTGGCAAGAAAAATGTTAATGTTATATTTTCAGGGATTTCAAACATTTTGATAAGAGAATTAGAAATGCCTTACGTTGCCGATGATAAAATATACAACATGATACGCCATGAGGCAAGACAATATTTCCCAATAAACATAGATAGTTATATACTTGATTATAAGCAACTTAAAATATTTGACGAAGGGAAGATTAAAAAGCAAAAGATACTTATTGTTGGTGTACATAGATTTTTAATAGAAGGTGTAATAAATGCCTTTAAAAATGCAGGAATAAAAATATCTAAGATTGATATTGAGCCAAATTCAATTGTTAAACTATTCAAAAACGAAAGAAAGCTGAACAAACAAGAAGATGATAACTCATACATGATAGTGAATATCACCCGAAATGGAGTTTCTACTTCTGTTGTTGCGAACAATGAACTTTGTGCCACAAAGCTATTTTCGCTTGTTCAGCTTGAAGAGATGTTTAAAGAAAATTCTGAGCAATCTTATGATTATGAATTTAGCTTAATTGAAGATCTTATTTCTGAAAGCGTAATTAAGTTTTATGACTTTGTACGAACAAGGGAAGAACCTATAACAAACATAAAGAAAATATACTTAACAGGAGAGGTATGTCAACATATTGATATTAGTAGTCTTTTGAGAAGAAGACTGAATATGGATGTAGAACTTGTGAGCGATTTTAAGTCTGTCAGAAAGATTGAATCACAGGAAAAAAGTGTGATGTTTGCATATGCAACAGCTTTCAGTGGGTTGATTTAGAAGACACAGTGATATTGGAGGGCAAAGGAGGCAGGAGGTAGTGCCAGTTTTAAAGGATATAAATTTGTTAGAGGCATACAGTAAGCAATATAAAGTGAGCGAAGAGAAGGCAAGCGGTGCATTAATAATTGCTCTAATATCAGTAATTGGTGTGTGTATATTGGTATCTGTACTTATGTTTGTTCAGATAATTTCCTATTCCATGAAAATCAGCAGTACTACGACAGAAATAAACTCGAAGAGGACAATTGTGAACAAGATACAGAGAGATTTAAAGATAAAAGAGGCATATGATATAAAAATTGGGTTTGTTAATCAAAAGAAAAATGAAAACCGAAAGTTAAAGGAATTGCTTACTACTCTTGAGAAACTAACTCCCCAAAATCTGACATTTGAGATGCTGCAGATAGAAAATAATAAACTTAATTGCAGAGTGGCAAGCAAGAATGTTGAGAGTGTAGTTCAGTTTGTTTACAGTCTATCTAATGATCCACACTTTGCAAATGTAGTATTTAATGGTGCAAATGATGTGGAAGGTATCAAAAAAGCTGATGTGAGTGCTGATATAAGATAAGAAGTTTTAAGAATTTTAAGATCAGTTTAATGAAGGTGGGGAAAGGTAGCAATGGGTTATAAACTGAGCAGTAGAGAAAAAAATTTACTGATTATTGGGTTAATAGTGATAATTGGAGTGGTTTTTTATTCATTTATATATAGTAACTTGTCTCAAAGATTAGAGAATTTAAAAACACAGTATGAAACCCTTACTGCAGAGCTTTCAAGGTTGAATATGATAATAAGCAATTATAACGCACACAAGGCAGAAATAGAAAATGTGAAAAAAGAGTATGCTAAATTAAAAGATATTATTCCGCCAAATCAGAATGCTTTGTTTTGTGTTGTAGATTTAAAAAGACTCTTAGAAACAGTGAAGATTAGTACTTCTTCATATATGTTTGAGCCTTCACAGAAAATTGAGCTTGGAAATACAAAAGATATGGGCGACCAGTTTTATCCATATTATCTATTATCACGCCAAACCTGGAATTGTGAATATGAAAAAATACACACAATTCTTGATACACAACCGAATTTTGCACCTTTATTTACAATTGATTCGCTGAACATGACAAAGGCAGAAAACAAGTTAACGGTAAATGCAGTGATAAAATTTTATGGATTTAACGACCCGCAAAGTCCAGCGCGTGAGTTTGTTTTGAATAAGACAATTAAAATTAGTCCGACTGGAAAAAGTAATTTGTTTAAATAAGGTGAGTTGAAATGAAGTTAAAAGGTTTTTCGTTGGTAGAGGTTATAGTTGCTGTTGCTATATTTGCTATAATTTTGATTCCAATTGGAATTGCGTTTAACCAATCGATGAGGGTAACCTCAAAGTCAAAAGAGAATATGGATATTGCTCAGGTTTTGAACAAAGCAATGGAAAAAATGTACGCTGATATGGGAAATGATGATAGTCATTTTGCGGATGTAGTATATTCATTACCAGACTATAGTGGTAGTGAACTGGAATTTGGCAATGACAAATATAAAGTAAAATATACTGTAAAAAGGATTGATTGTGATTTCGATTTAATACTTGTAGCTAATGCTTCAAATACAGTGTCAGTATACCAAAAAGTGTACGATGCAACTTATGGTGGTGTGAAATATGACCTTAGTTTATCTATTCCTCCGAGTTTAAGTGGAGTGGTAAATATAGAAGTTTATAAGGAAATAAGCGGAATAGACCGGGCTGAGTACAGATTCAACAATATACCATTAATAGTTACTAATCCCAATTTTAAAATTTACTTTATTGACAATACTTCTACTGTAAATTGTAATATTGATGGTGTCTTTGAAATGAACGGGGGAATTCGTACATCAAATTACACCACTCAACTGTTAGAAGTATGGTCTAAAAGCTTTACAGTAGGTTCTGCGGCATCTCCTACACCAAGTCCGACAGCAAGTCCGGCTGGTAATTTTACCACACAAAGGTCCACAGTGAAATTTATTTCGTACACCAATTCAAAATTTTACCATCAGCTTTTTGAGGTAACCATGGAAATTTGGAACGAACAAAAGAATAGAAAAGTGAGGGAGTACAAATTTTTTATGAGGGGGTAAAAAGGGGATGCTGGAAAAAATTAGTTGTTTAAAAGACAGGATGTTTATTAAAAAGGTTGACGGATCTGTTTTGATTGTTGTGATAATAGTTATTGCTGTTCTGAGCACAATATTGCTGGGGACGATGTCGGCTGTGTTAGCATCGCTGAACCAGAGCACATCTATATATCAGAAATCTGCAACAGGCTATGGAGCTGAAAGTGCAGCAGAGGAGTTTTTGTATTATTTTAATCAACTGTTAGAGGATGCAAAGAATATAGCGTATGGTTATTATTACAAGGGAGATGGGACACTAAAAGATATATGTCCTGGTCGAGTGAGATGGTTATTGGGAGATGAGAGCTATGAGCCGGGGAAGATATTGGATGATTTGCGACATGGGAGGATAAGTCGAGATGTAGCTGAAGACAAAGTGTATGAGGGTATGAAAGCGATTATAAGGGATGAGGTAAGCCGGTTTATGAATGACGTGGGTAGTGATGCTTCCATAAAGGTTGAATCTCTGTCGCTGCCGGAGTTTAAGAAGTTATCTGACTTAGTAGAGTTGTATATAAAGCCACATTATGAGAGCCTGACTGGGTATGAACTTGATGATATCACAGTTAATGCATGGTCAGGTACGACAAGTGGGTCTCTTCCTGATGGATATACAATTTACATTGATGTATCTAAAAAGAGAGCAGGAACTTCGTCAGATAAAGAGGTAAAGAGAGCATTGCGATTAGATGTTAGAATAGCTGATGACAGTGGAAGTTCAGTGAACTTAATTTTGAATCCATCACCAACGCCTGTTCCTTCATCACCGCTTGATTATGCAATATTTTCAAAGGGTGCTCTTAATACTAACAAAAACCTTACTGTCGAAAATGGAAGTGTGTATTCAGGTGGTGACCTAACGATACACGGTGGTGCGGTGTTTAATATTGACAATTTGATATCAAAAGGTGAGATGATGATAAATCAAGATAGTGACTCGCGATGTCGTGACAACAATATAGTTGTAAGGAATATAATTTATGTAGAAAAAAGTTTGAAAGCAAATAGGATATCCCCACGCTCAACTAATATTGATGCAAAAACAATTTATGTTGGTCAGGAAATGCAATTATATGGGGCCGGTAGCTATAAGTTTGTACAATTGTTTTCTGATAGCAATGTAAAGCTAGCTGGACCGGGTGTGAACATGGAAGTTTCAGCGTTAGCAAGTATAAGAGGGACACTTGAGGTTATTGATGGAGCAACAGTAACGTTAAAAAGCAACAGTGCGGTTTACTGCAATTCATTGGTAGTACGCAATGGTTCCCGCTTGATTCTTGAAAATGGAGCAAAATTATATGTAGCAACAACTCCCGATGCATCCACGATAATATCCATACAAAATAATGGTGGGACAATTTCGTATTCTTCTTCTTTTTCATATCCACCTACGCCAGCTGAGATAGATGAAATAAGAAATCGGGATTATACCAGTGGTTTGCTAATAACACCATTGCCAGCTGATAGTGTTGGTAGTCCTCAGCTTGGCAGCACTGCAGACATAACTCAAACACCCCCGCAGATAGTAATATATGGTGAATCCTTTATTAACGATAATGAAGCAAGGTTAGAAATATTGGGTAGATTAAGTTTACCCACTGTTGATTTCTCAACACTCCAGCTGCATTTAATTTCACGGGGCAACATTACATTCGTGGGTGGTGGTATGACTATTTTAAATGGTTCGATAATCTCGCTTGGTAATGCATTAGATGTAAACTGCTTGGAGAATCCATATGCTGGGCTTACGCTAAAGTATCAAACGCCAAGTCCTTCCATACAACAAGACATTGAGAATAATACAGGTATTCAACCATCTCAAATAATATATACGGAGGCTGATGCAGTTGGAAGAAAAACTTTATATAACATTTTAAGACGAAACATTGTCATAAAGTAGTAAATGTGAGGATAATAAGTTTATTTAAAACAATGACGAGTGTGGTTAATTATAATGCTCAGTTAGATGGTTGTGGAGGTAGTCTTTGCAGCTTTAAATTAATAAATTTAATTACACTTGAATACAGGAGCTGAAAAATGTGCTTGAAAAACTCTAAGTTTTGTGAGATAATAACCTGACTTTTGCAGATGATTGGAATAAAAATAGCCTGCAATCCATTGGGAATAAAGGATTGTAGGCTATTTAAGTTTTATCAAAAAGTTATAGTGAAAAATCACTTTTTTGTCTCACCTAAAACTTTTTTTATTTCCTTCAATCTCATAAATTTTTTACTAAAATCTATGTTTAAATCTTTTCCAATTTCCTCAAGTACTTCATCAAAAAAATCAAATACATAATAGTTTTCTTTAATATGGCTACATGATGCTTTCCTCAAACTCTCCAAAATCTCTGTAACACAGTATTTCCATTGTAACCTGTATTCCAATATTTTTGCAATTACTAATGATATAAAACAGGTCAAAAAATGAGCATTTATGTGTTCTTCTAAGGATAAATAAACAGGTCTACTTTCTATCTCGTTCTTTGTTATCTTGAATGCTTCTTCTATCTTCCAAAGTCCTTTATATATGTTTATTATCTTCTCCGGTGATTCTTTGTACTCGCTTGTAACAATAGCATAGTATCCATCAAATTTTTCTTCTTCTTTTAATTTCTCTTCATCCAAAGATAGCTTCCTCTGAGCACTTGCCAATATCTCACCTGTATTAGGGTCAAATGCAAGATTCTTTACATACTTGGCTGCACCATAAGCTGTGGCTTTGTTGTATTTCCCTGGATTTTTAATCAAATCCATCGCTTTTATCAAAGCTGCTTCTCTCTCTTGTTTTTCTTTTGCTGCATATTCCGGACTGTAAAAGACTATTTGAAGTTCATCTACTACTTTTTTCATCTTCTTCCCACTTGCCGTTGTTATTTGAATCTCTCTTGGATAAAGTCTTGACTTTATTTTAAATCCATTGGATTTTTCAACATATCCTTTTTCATCAAGTACATACTTCTGAAAATCTCTGTCAGCACCTCTGATAGAATAACTTAGTATATATCCATTTTTGGCAGATAAAATATACCAAATATTATCTCCGGTTGTTAGTCCTCTATCTGCTACTACAATTATTCTGCCTAAGGAATATTCTTTTTGAATTGTTCGCAAGGCAGGAATTAAAGTTGTTTTATCAGGCGCATTTCCAGGAAAAAGTTTGTATGTAATAGGTATGCCATTTGTATCCATAAACAATCCCATCTGTACAATAGGATCTGGACGATGTTCTTTTGATACGCCTTTTCTCCTTAGTTCATCTTGTTTGTCAATCTCAAAATAATAGTTTGTGACATCATAGTAAACAAGCTCTGTATTACGGTTATAAAGCTTTTTTATATGTTCATGAATCCAAAGTAAAAGTTGCTCGCAATGTCTATTGAAAAAAGATAAACTTCGATATACGTCGTCTAATGAAAAATCAAATTTTTCAAAGAAAATATCTTTATTTTCAAAAGTTTTCTTTTTTGATGCGGGGAAAAGCAAGCGAGAGTATACCAAAAGTTTTAAAATACTATTAGCATCGTATTCTTCTTGTGAGTAGCGCTGTTTATTTTTTATGAACTTGTCTATTTCAAGCTCATGATAGATTTTACTTAAAGCTGCATAACCAAAATTTTTTCGAGCACTATAATTTAAAGGCATAGTTTCATTTAATGAAATTTTGAGATTGAGCTCAGAATTTTCTTTATTCAATTCTTCGTTCATTTTACGAACTTCTTCGGTGAAAAATGCGATAGGGTCATCATATTGTTTTTGAAGTTCGTCAAGATAACCTAAGGAGCGGACGGTAGCTGTTCGAGATTGTTTAGTTTCTTTGTCATAGTAGCTGTTTACGATTGACAGATAAGTTCTACCAGTTTTACGGTTTGTACTTTTTTTAAGATACAATTTAGCAACCTCGTAATTAATATTTTAAGAGTATTATACCACATTTCGCCAGAAAACGCCATAAAAATTTGCTAAAATTTTAAAAATTTTTTGACCTTCTATCTCAGTAAAATCAAGTTGTTTAAAATTTGATAATAATTTTTTGCTGCAAAACTCGGGAATGTGGTTAATTATAATGCTCAGTTAGATGGTTGTGGAGGTAGTCTTTGCAGCTTTAAATTAATAAATTTAATTACACTTGAATACAGGAGCTGAAC
Source organism: Caldicellulosiruptor obsidiansis OB47 (assembly GCF_000145215.1). Classification (NCBI taxonomy): domain Bacteria; kingdom Bacillati; phylum Bacillota; order Caldicellulosiruptorales; family Caldicellulosiruptoraceae; genus Caldicellulosiruptor; species Caldicellulosiruptor obsidiansis. Next base: position 1,812,207 of record NC_014392.1, on the reverse strand, counting down.
TTCAATTCGGAATTTGGAGTTAAATAAAGGAAATGAGAGCTTAAAGCTGCTATTTTAAGCATATTAGAAGTAATTAGGGATAGCATAACTGGACAATATAGGAATATAGTATTAAGATAATTCTTAAGAATAATATTTCGAGGTTTCATTATATGGTAATAAGTAAAAAAGACAAAGAAAGAGTATTAGAAGCTATTAGAAAAGGTGCAATAGATGCAGCGGATTTAAGCTTTCCTAATTTGATAGATGCAATAATTCTTAAAATGAAACGAGAAGGGATAATAGAGCTATTAGAGCATGCGTTTTTGGACAAACGATCAGCAAATAAGAATATACCTTTTCACATATTGCTGACATTAGCCATTACAGCGAAGATGAAGCTAAAGACCAGTTTGACAGATATACCCTTTGCTATAAGCAATGCGGAGACATTATCAGAAATTGGCTGGAACATATGGGACAATAAGAGAGGGTTGAAAGAAGGGCTGATGGACGAAGGTACCCTTCGTAACATAGTAAAGAAATACACGGTGGAAGAGTTAATACAAGGATATAATACATATGTTCAAGAGTATGTATTTCCGAAGAAGGAGATAGTACCTGATATTCATATTCTTGATTGTACTGAGCTTGAAGTATTACTGGAGAATAGCAATTATGAAGGTTCAGAAGTGGTAAGAGATAAAGATGGAATGCGTAGAGGATATAAGATGTCTACACTACGAGGTATTACAGGTGATAATGGTATACTGGAAGAAATCAAAATAGGTAGTATTAACGTACATGACCTTGAATTAAGCCGAGAGATGGTACTAAAAAGCAAAATGTTAAAATTTGGGGACATTTTAATTAATGACCGTGGATTTATTTCGAGGGAGCTTATGAACCAGTTAAAACAAAAGAGAGGAGTGGATACGTACATTCCTTTGAAAAGCAATATGGAGGCATATGAGCAGGCAGTAATGATAGCAAAAGAAGAAAACAAGTGGGAAGCTCACCCGAACAAAAAAAGGAAGAGGCAGGAGATTGCTTTTGTAGAATCACTGGGTAGTTATTGGAGGAGTGCCAAGCCTGAAGATGACGTACAGATAAATGGGTGTGTAGTACATGACACAAAGACGGATGAATATTTTGTAATTGTGACTACAGATCTTGGGAAGACAGCAAAACAAATAATCAAGACATATGAATTAAGGCCTGAGATTGAGGAAGATTACCGACAGATCAAGGATTTTTGGAAGATTGAAGATTTTAAGAGCACGAAGTACAATTTTATAGCATTTCATATTGTGATGGTACTGATAGGATATTTGTTCTTCCAGCTATACAGAGATATGGAAGAAGGGAAGAGATGTGAGGGAAAAAGTTTGCCTGTAGCAGCAAAGAAGTATGTGGAAGAGGGGCCAAAATCGGTTATTGTATATGCTGGACAGTACTTTGGTATCTTTGGATTTCTGGAGTTTATTCAGTTGTATGCGTCATGCAACGCAGAAGTGAAGCAGCGCTTAGATTCGATTCTGGGTAAAGTATAACATGAAAAAGGAGTTGTTGTTCAAATTCCGAATTGCAGTTGGAGCTGAAAAATGTGCTTGAAAAACTCTAAGTTTTGTGAGATAATAATATACAGAGGATTGTGATTGTCAAAAGAGTAAAGGCATATATCGAAAGGGCAAACCTGTCGAAAGGCAGGGGCGCAAAGCCATGGGCTTGTCGGAAGTAAAACTTCCTATGGTTGCCAGGCTGCCGAAAATATGCCAAGAGATGAGTGATATATTTAATCATTGGCAAATGGCATCTGGCGACAGCCAGATGCTTTTATTTTTATATCCATTGTTGTTTTAGTAGCAAAGAATTAATGAACAAGTGGGAAGTACGGAGAGAGTTAAGAGGGAAAATTATTGTTAGCGTTGTATTTAACTATAGTTAAGAGTTTAAGGAAGTGTGTGAAATGTTGAGAACAAATTGGAAGACCTTTAGTAAAAAAGTATTCAAAATAAATTTGAGTGGAAGTGCTTTAATTATTGTGATAATAATAATTGCTATTTTAAGCACAGTCTTACTGGGAGCGATGTCGGCTGTGTTAGCATCGCTGAACCAGAGCACATCTATATATCAGAAATCTGCAACAGGCTATGGAGCTGAAAGTGCAGCAGAGGAGTTTTTGTATTATTTTAATCAACTGTTAGAGGATGCAAAGAATATAGCGTATGGTTATTATTACAAGGGAGATGGGACACTAAAAGATATATGTCCTGGTCGAGTGAGATGGTTATTGGGAGATGAGAGCTATGAGCCGGGGAAGATATTGGATGATTTGCGACATGGGAGGATAAGTCGAGATGTAGCTGAAGATAAAGTGTATGAGGGTATGAAAGCGATTATAAGGGATGAGGTAAGCCGGTTTATGAATGACGTGGGTAGTGATGCTTCCATAAAGGTTGAATCTCTGTCGCTGCCGGAGTTTAAGAAGTTATCTGACTTAGTAGAGTTGTATATAAAGCCACATTATGAGAGCCTGACTGGGTATGAACTTGATGATATTACAGTTAATGCATGGTCAGGTACGACAAGTGGGTCTCTTCCTGATGGATATACAATTTACATTGATGTATCTAAAAAGAGAGCAGGAACTTCGTCAGATAAAGAGATAAAGAGAACATTGCGGTTAGATGTTGAAATACTTGCAACCAAGCCTAATGGGCTGGAAAGTAGCGTATCGAGTGCAACTACTACTGCTGCATCCTCAGTATTTAACTTGTTTGATTATGCATTATACACAAATGGAAGCTTCGTGGCAAATGTTAACTTTACCATAATAGGCGGGAATATACATACAGGCGGTGACATACAATCACACGGCGGTTTGCAAACTGACATTAATAATTTGGTGGTAATGGGTGAGTTATCACTGGGTGTGAACGGTAATCCACAAGTTCGCGAAGACAATGTAAAAGTGAACAATGTAACTTATATTAGGTCAAATTTGAGAAGAACGGGTGTTGGAGATAGAAATATTAGCTTGCAGATGGGTATAACGTACGTGGGGGGAAATGCGGAATTATATGGTAGAGGGAGATATGAGTTTGATGAGTTATACTGCGATGGGAATGTCATAGTTAAAGGTAGTACAGCAAATGCGGTAGATGTTGTAATAAAGAAAATAGGAGTAATCAGGGGTGCGTTAAGAATACAGGATCAAGGGACAGTTACAATAAAATCTGGTGCGGTAGTATATTGCGATTCGATTCAGTTTTTGAACAATCCAACTACGTTAGTAATAGAAAATGGCGCAACCATTGTGACGAGGATGCCGCCTGACTATAGTCGGATTGTTAATTCAGGTGGGGTTATAAATGTAGTGTCTTCAGTTCCGTATCCGCCCTTGCCACAAATTTTAAATGAGATAAGAAATTTTAGTTTTCCTAATAGTACAAGTATACCATCGATAACACCCCATGATCCAGTTCCACCAGCCTCAATTGACAGTGCTGCAGATATTTCTAAATCACCTCCGCAAGTTGTTGTTATTGGAGAAAATTGTAATGCAGGTGAAATTGAAGTTGAGATTCAAAACAGGTTAGCAAGCATGGGCGTTTCGCCAGTTCCAAGTCCACTCCAATTGCATGTTTTTGCAAGGAACAACATTACTATTTCAGTGGGAACGAGAATATTAAATGGTCAATTGATTGCGTTAGGTAATACTCTTAATATAAATAGTTCAGGCGGGAGTCCATTTGATGGTGTAACATTAATATATGGTTCGCCGAGTTCACTCATTCAGAATCAGGTAACAAATACTACTGGGTATGTTCCACCGGCAACAATATATAACCAAACAAATGCAATTCAAAATGATACTTTATATAGTGTAAGAAGAAGAAATATTATTGTAAGATAATATTTATGAAAAACCTTAGTAACACGGATATGTAAAGGTTTTTTCTACTATCCTAAAATGAAAAAGGCACGTGGTGAAGACATATTTACCACCTAATTTATTACAGAACAGAGAATAAAAAGTCCCCACTTTCTTTAATAAGTCTTCAAGAAGTAAAGTAGGAAATTGAAATACATGGGAGGAGACCAGAATTTTTGAATCTCTAAACTTTTCGAAAGGTGTCCTCCCATTCATTCCTTTACCATTGTGAGGTCTATAAAAATTCCACGTATCCTGCCATTTTTGAGCTCTTGTCATAAATTCGTCTTTTGTTATGCATCTTTCAGCATGAATCATCAAAAAATATTCATCATCTGCTCTATGTGAATTTTCAATTATACCCATCAAGTGTTTTGCTTTTGGTGGAATAGGATTTAGCTCTACTCCCAAAAATGACAACATCTCATTCCACTCCTTTAGCTTTTTTTCGCTCCCACCACAAAACTCTGCTCCATTATCTAATCTTATCCTTATTGGGTTTCTTACATTATGTGTCCTAAGCCATAAAACTACTAATGTTATGAACATAAAACCAAAAGTAGATGAAAGCTCATATGAATAAGCTGTAAATCTTGTCCTTGTAGCAACATCTATCATGTTCCACTCATAACACGGTAGATTGTATTTTATCATGTGCTCATATACTTCTTTTGGGAGGCTTTCTTTGTCTAAAAGATGTTTCGTATCAAGCTGAAATTCAGAAAATGGGATGAGAGACTCATAATCGTAAAGACTTCTTTCTCCCTTTTTCGTCTTTCTTGTCTTTCTCGGCACACTATTTCTTTTGAGAATAGATTTTATCGTGTTTTCACTTATTTTAACGCCATATTTTCTGAATAAATAAAGAGAAAGACGTCTGTATCTGAATCCTGTTTTTTTAGCCTCTTGGATAATGAGATTTTCAAGCTCAGAAGAAAGTTTTTTAGGGCAAGTTTTAGGCTTTCTAGACTTATCCTCAACAGGACCATATACTGCTCTTCTTACAGTGTGTCTTGATACACCTAATATTTTAGCAGTTTTTGATATGTTTTTGTTATTTGCCTCAAATACTTTTCGAATTAATTCTCTGGCCTTTTCAGGAGATATTTTTCTGAGTTCATGATATGGTATAATATTCATAGTAGGCTGCCCTCCCATCCTGGTAGTTTTTTGATGTTTCTTTTGAATGGAATATTACACTTTTTTATTATATCAAACAGGAGGGAGGCAGCCACAATTCTTTTTATGGGCTTTTCATTATTGTTTTCGTACATTCTTTCGCTGTGGTAAATATCTTTACACCTATTCGAGTCCTAAAATGAAAAAGTAGTTGACAAATCATTGGTGTTAGTATTACAATATTATTAAAATGTGAAATAAAGAAATTAAAAAATTAAATATGAAGTAAGTGGTCGAAAGGGCAAACCTGTCGAAAGGCAGGGGCGCAAAGCCATGGGCCTGTCGGAAGAAAAACTTCCTATGGTTGCCAGGCTGCCGAAACCTACTCGGGCTTAATAGAGGGTTGAGAAAAGGTTAAAACGGCGTCTGGCGCGACGCCGTTTTATTTTTGGGATGAAATTAAAGAATGGTTCATAGGCATATGTTAAAGTATAAATAAAGATAGTAATCTAAAATTTAGATAGATTCTTCTGTAACGCTGAAAGAAGCTATCCCCTAACCCCCTCTTTACAATATATACTTATATATATATTGGCTGCCGTGCAGAGGCAGCCAATATTAACTTTGTTTAGCTACTGAAAAAAGTTTCTACCACATCATAAAGCTATTCAAAAGAATATAACTATCTTTTCTTAACCGGATCATATCCATATGAATTCCGTTTAATACCAAATTATTTTGTTGCATTTTTTTGACCTCCATAGAGCAAAATAATGCAAAATATTAGAAACATATGTGTTATAATTTTGTAATAAAAAGAGCATAAAGAATAAAAGTGTGTATAAGGAATGAAAAATAGAAATAGCGTATTGCGTTTTTGACAATTAAATAAACAAATTAGACAAAAAAATCAATTGGCATGCAAGTATTTTTGGTATATAATAAAATCAAAAATTATAGTAAACTGAATAAGGAGGTTAGAATTTCATGCAGCGTTACAGAAGAATTATTGCAATGGTTGTAACCTTCATATTTATTTTAGGAGTGGTATATGGGGTTAAACCATGGCAGGAGGTTCGGGCTGGTTCATTTAACTATGGGGAAGCTTTACAAAAAGCTATTATGTTCTACGAATTTCAAATGTCTGGTAAACTTCCAAGTTGGGTACGCAACAACTGGCGTGGCGACTCAGCATTAAAAGATGGTCAAGACAATGGACTTGATTTGACAGGTGGTTGGTTTGACGCAGGTGATCACGTCAAGTTTAACCTTCCAATGTCATACACTGGTACAATGTTGTCATGGGCAGTGTATGAATACAAAGATGCATTTGTCAAGAGTGGTCAATTGGAACATATCTTAAACCAAATCGAATGGGTTAATGACTATTTTGTAAAATGCCATCCAAGCAAATATGTATACTACTACCAGGTTGGAGATGGCAGCAAGGACCATGCATGGTGGGGTCCTGCTGAGGTTATGCAAATGGAAAGGCCTTCATTTAAAGTTACACAAAGCAGTCCAGGTTCTACTGTAGTAGCAGAGACGGCAGCTTCTTTAGCAGCGGCCTCAATTGTTTTGAAAGACAGAAATCCCACTAAAGCAGCGACATATTTGCAACATGCAAAAGATTTATACGAGTTTGCGGAAGTTACAAAAAGCGATTCGGGTTACACAGCTGCAAATGGATATTATAATTCATGGAGCGGTTTCTATGATGAACTGTCATGGGCAGCGGTATGGTTGTATTTGGCAACAAATGATTCAACGTACTTAACAAAGGCAGAATCATACGTTCAAAACTGGCCCAAAATTTCAGGCAGCAATACAATCGACTACAAGTGGGCTCATTGCTGGGATGACGTTCATAATGGTGCGGCATTGTTGTTAGCGAAAATTACTGGAAAAGATACTTACAAACAAATTATTGAGATGCACTTAGATTATTGGACAACAGGTTACAATGGGGAAAGAATTAAGTATACTCCAAAAGGGTTGGCATGGCTTGATCAGTGGGGTTCGTTGAGATATGCAACAACTACAGCATTTTTGGCATTTGTTTATAGCGATTGGGCTGGCTGTCCAAGCACCAAAAAAGAAACATATAGAAAATTTGGAGAAAGCCAGATAGATTATGCATTGGGTTCAGCCGGAAGAAGTTTTGTTGTAGGATTTGGTACAAATCCACCCAAGAGACCACATCACAGAACTGCACATAGTTCGTGGGCAGACAGTCAGAGTATACCATCATACCATAGACATACATTGTATGGAGCACTTGTAGGCGGTCCGGGCTCTGATGATAGCTACACAGATGATATAAGCAACTATGTGAACAACGAGGTTGCATGTGATTATAATGCAGGGTTTGTGGGTGCATTAGCAAAGATGTATCTGTTGTATGGTGGCAATCCAATACCAAACTTCAAAGCTATTGAAACCCCAACAAACGACGAATTCTTTGTTGAAGCTGGTATAAATGCATCCGGAACTAACTTTATTGAAATTAAAGCGATAGTTAATAACCAAAGTGGTTGGCCTGCCAGAGCAACAGATAAGCTTAAATTTAGATATTTTGTTGACCTGAGCGAATTAATTAAAGCAGGATATTCACCAAATCAATTAACCTTGAGTACCAATTATAATCAAGGTGCAAAAGTAAGTGGACCTTATGTATGGGATGCAAGCAAGAATATATACTACATTTTAGTAGACTTTACTGGCACATTGATTTATCCAGGTGGCCAAGACAAATATAAGAAAGAAGTTCAATTTAGAATTGCAGCGCCACAGAATGTACAGTGGGATAATTCTAACGACTATTCATTCCAGGATATAAAGGGAGTTTCAAGTGGTTCAGTTGTTAAAACTAAATATATTCCACTTTATGATGGAGATGTAAAAGTATGGGGTGAGGAACCAGGAACTTCTGGAGCAACACCAACACCAACACCAACAGTAACTGCTACACCGACCCCAACACCAACTGCGAGTGTTACACCTACACCTACACCTACACAAACGACAACACCAACCCCAACCCCAACCCCAACAGTGACACCAACGCCAACTGTTACAGCGACACCGACACCAGTGCCGAGCAGCAGTCCGGCAACAGGTGGGCAGATAAAGGTATTGTATAAGAACATGGAGACAAATGCTACGACGAACACGATAAGGCCGTGGTTGGAGGTAGTAAATAGTGGTAGCAGTGCGATAGATTTGAGCAGGGTAACGATAAGGTACTGGTACACGGTAGATGGAGACAAGGCACAGAGTGCGGTAAGCGACTGGGCACAGATAGGAGCAAGCAATGTGACATTCAAGTTTGTGAAGCTGAGTAGTAGCGTAAGTGGAGCGGACTATTATTTAGAGATAGGATTTAAGAGTGGAGCGGGTCAGTTGCAGCCTGGGAAGGACACAGGGGAGATACAGATAAGGTTTAACAAGAGTGACTGGAGCAATTACAATCAGGGAAATGACTGGTCATGGGCACAGAGCATGACGAGTTATGGAGAGAATGTGAAGGTAACGGCGTATATAGATGGAGTGCTGGTATGGGGTCAGGAGCCGAGTGGAGCGACACCAGCCCCAACAGTAACACCGACCCCAACTGCGACACCAACAGTAACGCCAACCCCAACAGTGACACCAACGCCAACTGTTACAGCGACACCGACACCAGTGCCGAGCAGCAGTCCGGCAACAGGTGGGCAGATAAAGGTATTGTATAAGAACATGGAGACAAATGCTACGACGAACACGATAAGGCCGTGGTTGAAGGTAGTAAATAGTGGTAGCAGTGCGATAGATTTGAGCAGGGTAACGATAAGGTACTGGTACACGGTAGATGGAGACAAGGCACAGAGTGCGATAAGTGACTGGGCACAGATAGGAGCAAGCAATGTGACATTCAAGTTTGTGAAGCTGAGTAGTAGCGTAAGTGGAGCGGACTATTATTTAGAGATAGGATTTAAGAGTGGAGCGGGTCAGTTGCAGCCTGGGAAGGACACAGGGGAGATACAGATAAGGTTTAACAAGAGTGACTGGAGCAATTACAATCAGGGAAATGACTGGTCATGGGCACAGAGCATGACGAGTTATGGAGAGAATGTGAAGGTAACGGCGTATATAGATGGAGTGCTGGTATGGGGTCAGGAGCCGAGTGGAGCGACTGCAGCCCCAGTAGCGACACCAACACCTACGCCAGCACCTACAGCAACACCAACCCCAACACCAACTCCAACCCCGGCCCCAACACCAACGTCAACACTAACACCTACTTCAACACCAACCCCAACACCAACGCCGACGGTGACAGTTGCGCCTACACCGACACCTAGCAGCACACCGAGCGGGCTTGGCGAATATGGGCAGAGGTTTATGTGGTTGTGGAACAAGATCCATGATCCTGCGAACGGGTATTTTAACCAGGATGGGATACCATATCATTCGGTGGAGACACTGATATGCGAAGCACCTGATTATGGTCATTTGACCACGAGTGAGGCATTTTCGTACTATGTATGGTTGGAGGCAGTGTATGGGAAGTTGACGGGGGATTGGAGCAAATTTAAGACAGCATGGGACACATTAGAGAAGTATATGATACCGTCAGCGGAAGATCAGCCGATAAGGTCATATGATCCTAACAAGCCAGCGACATATGCAGGAGAGTGGGAGACACCGGACAAGTATCCATCGCCGTTGGAGTTTAATGTACCTGTTGGCAAAGACCCGTTGCATAATGAACTTGTGAGCACATATGGTAGCACATTGATGTATGGTATGCACTGGTTGATGGACGTAGACAACTGGTATGGATATGGCAAGAGAGGGGACGGAGTGAGCCGGGCATCATTTATCAATACGTTCCAGAGAGGACCAGAGGAGTCTGTATGGGAGACGGTGCCGCATCCGAGCTGGGAGGAATTCAAGTGGGGCGGACCGAATGGATTTTTAGACCTGTTTATTAAGGATCAGAACTATTCGAAGCAGTGGAGATACACGGATGCACCTGATGCGGATGCAAGAGCGATTCAAGCAACATATTGGGCGAAGGTATGGGCGAAGGAGCAAGGTAAGTTTAATGAGATAAGCAGCTATGTAGCGAAGGCGGCGAAGATGGGTGACTATTTGAGGTATGCGATGTTTGACAAGTATTTCAAGCCATTAGGATGTCAGGACAAGAATGCGGCTGGAGGAACAGGGTATGACAGTGCACATTATCTGCTGTCATGGTATTATGCATGGGGCGGAGCATTGGATGGAGCATGGTCATGGAAGATAGGGTGCAGCCATGCGCACTTTGGATATCAGAATCCGATGGCGGCATGGGCATTAGCGAATGATAGTGATATGAAGCCGAAGTCGCCGACCGGAGCGAACGACTGGGCGAAGAGTTTGAAGAGGCAGATAGAATTTTACAGGTGGTTGCAGTCAGCGGAGGGAGCGATAGCAGGAGGCGCGACAAATTCATGGAATGGCAGGTACGAGAAATATCCGGCAGGTACAGCGACATTTTATGGAATGGCGTATGAACCGAACCCGGTATATCGAGATCCTGGCAGCAACACATGGTTTGGATTCCAGGCATGGTCGATGCAGAGGGTAGCGGAGTATTACTATGTGACAGGAGATAAGGATGCAGGTGCACTGCTTGAGAAGTGGGTAAGCTGGATTAAGAGTGTAGTGAAGTTGAATAGTGATGGGACATTTGCGATACCGTCGACGCTTGATTGGAGCGGACAACCTGATACATGGAAGGGGACATATACAGGGAATCCGAATTTGCACGTTAAGGTAGTTGATTATGGTACAGATTTAGGTATAACAGCGTCGCTAGCGAATGCGTTGTTGTACTATAGTGCAGGGACGAAGAAGTATGGGGTATTTGATGAGGAAGCAAAGAATTTAGCGAAGGAATTGCTGGACAGGATGTGGAAGTTGTACAGGGATAACAAAGGTTTATCAGCGCCAGAGAAGAGAGCGGACTACAAGAGGTTCTTTGAGCAAGAGGTATATATACCGGCAGGATGGACAGGGAAGATGCCGAATGGAGATGTAATAAAGAGTGGAGTTAAGTTTATAGACATAAGGAGCAAGTACAAACAAGATCCTGATTGGCCGAAGTTAGAGGCGGCATACAAGTCAGGGCAGGTACCGGAGTTCAGATATCACAGGTTCTGGGCACAGTGCGACATAGCAATAGCTAATGCAACATATGAAATACTGTTTGGCAATCAATAATAAGTAGGTAAATGAAAATTTAGCGGGGTAGCACATCTATAGGTATGGTGTGCTACCTCGCTAAAATCCTGTATAGAGGTGTTCAAAAAATAGTACAAAAAATAAAGAGGTATAATGGAAAAAATGCATAAAAAAGAGGGGGTTAGGTTTTATGATGAGAGTAAAAACAAAAATAGGAAAGAGATGGTTAGAGTTGACGTGTGAATCTTGGCAGGCACCAGAGCTTAGGTTTTACAGGCTTTAGTTATAGCGCAGAATTGTAGCTATTATTGGGACGTAAGGAATATTATTTCATAATGATTGTATATAACGGTAGATATTGTGTTGTTAGAATATTTTTCATCTAAATGTAAAATAAAAGGTAAAATAAAAAGAGGGGGTTAGTAGATAATATGAAGAAAAAATTAGTTAAAATTGTAGCTCGCTTGACATTGATTATATTTATAGCAAGTATTTGTTTGTTTGGTACAATGAGTTATTATCCAATTGAAACCAAAGCAGCACCTGACTGGAGCATTCCAAGTTTATATGAGAGTTATAAGAATGATTTTAGGATAGGTGTAGCAATACCTGCAAAATGTTTGAGCAACGATACAGACAGAAGGATGGTATTGAAACATTTTAACAGTCTAACAGCGGAGAATGAAATGAAGCCAGAAAGTTTATTAGCTGGGCAAACAAGTACAGGCTTAAATTATAGATTTAGCACTGCTGATGCCTTTGTAGACTTTGCGAATACGAACAATATAGGAATTAGAGGACATACTTTAGTGTGGCACAGCCAGACGCCTGATTGGTTTTTTAAAGACAGCAGTGGACAAAGGTTAACCAAGGATGCGTTGTTAGCAAGATTGAAGCAATATATATATGATGTTGTAGGAAGGTATAAGGGAAAAGTATACGCATGGGACGTTGTAAATGAAGCTATTGATGAGAATCAGTCTGATGGTTATAGGCGTTCGACATGGTATGAGATTTGTGGACCAGAATACATTGAGAAAGCATTTATATGGGCACATGAAGCAGATCCCAACGCAAAGCTATTTTATAATGACTATAATACTGAGATTTCCAAGAAAAGAGATTTCATATACAACATGGTTAAAAATTTAAAATCAAAAGGAATACCAATACATGGTATTGGAATGCAATGCCATATAAATGTTAACTGGCCATCAGTTAGCGAAATAGAGAATAGCATAAAGTTATTCAGTTCAATACCAGGCATAGAAATTCATATAACAGAGCTTGATATGAGTTTATACAATTACGGATCAAGCGAAAACTATTCGACACCACCGCAGGACTTGCTTCAGAAGCAAGCTCAGAAGTACAAAGAATTATTTACAATGTTGAAGAAGTATAAGGATGTTGTAAAAAGTGTAACTTTTTGGGGATTAAAAGATGATTATTCATGGTTAAGATCTTTTAATGGCAAGAATGATTGGCCATTATTGTTTTTTGAGGATTACAGTGCAAAACCAGCTTATTGGGCAGTAATAGAAGCATCAGGGGCATCAACAACACCAGCTCCAACTACAACTATTACGCCAACCCCAACACCTACACCAACTGCTACTCCAACACCGACGCCGACACCGACAGTGACGGTGGCACCGACGCCAACACCGAGCAGCAGTCCGGCAACAGGTGGGCAGATAAAGGTATTGTATAAGAACATGGAGACAAATGCTACGACGAACACGATAAGACCGTGGTTGAAGGTAGTAAATAGTGGTAGCAGTGCGATAGATTTGAGCAGGGTAACGATAAGGTACTGGTACACGGTAGATGGAGACAAGACACAGAGTGCGGTAAGCGACTGGGCACAGATAGGAGCAAGCAATGTGACATTCAAGTTTGTGAAGCTGAGTAGTAGCGTAAGTGGAGCGGACTATTATTTAGAGATAGGATTTAAGAGTGGAGCGGGTCAGTTGCAGCCTGGGAAGGACACAGGGGAGATACAGATAAGGTTTAACAAGAGTGACTGGAGCAATTACAATCAGGGAAATGACTGGTCATGGGCACAGAGCATGACGAGTTATGGAGAGAATGTGAAGGTAACGGCGTATATAGATGGAGTGCTGGTATGGGGTCAGGAGCCGAGTGGAGCGACACCAGCCCCAACAGTAACACCGAAACCAACTGCGACACCAACAGTAACGCCAACCCCAACAGTGACAACAACGCCAACACCAACACCCACACCCACACCCACACCAACACCAACTGCTACTCCAACACCGACGCCGACACCGACAGTGACGGTGGCACCGACGCCAACACCGAGCAGCAGTCCGGCAACAGGTGGGCAGATAAAGGTATTGTATAAGAACATGGAGACAAATGCTACGACGAACACGATAAGACCGTGGTTGAAGGTAGTAAATAGTGGTAGCAGTGCGATAGATTTGAGCAGGGTAACGATAAGGTACTGGTACACGGTAGATGGAGACAAGACACAGAGTGCGGTAAGCGACTGGGCACAGATAGGAGCAAGCAATGTGACATTCAAGTTTGTGAAGCTGAGTGGTAGCGTAAGTGGAGCGGACTATTATTTAGAGATAGGATTTAAGAGTGGAGCGGGTCAGTTGCAGCCTGGGAAGGACACAGGGGAGATACAGATAAGGTTTAACAAGAGTGACTGGAGCAATTACAATCAGGGAAATGACTGGTCATGGGCACAGAGCATGACGAGTTATGGAGAGAATGTGAAGGTAACGGCGTATATAGATGGAGTGCTGGTATGGGGTCAGGAGCCGAGTGGAGCGACACCAGCCCCAGTAGCGACACCAACACCTACGCCAGCACCTACAGCAACTCCAACACCGACAGCGACAGCAACACCAACAGCTGCTCCAACAATCACGCCAACTCCAACAATCACAGCTACCCCGACTCCAACTCCCGCTCCAACATCCACACCGGCATATTCGGACGATACGAATGATGACTGGCTCTATGTAAGCGGCAACAAGATTGTTGATAAAGACGGCAGACCTGTTTGGCTAACAGGTGTGAACTGGTTCGGTTACAATACAGGAACGAATGTATTCGATGGTGTTTGGAGTTGTAATCTTAAAAGTACTCTTGCAGAAATAGCAAATAGAGGATTTAACTTATTGAGAGTACCAATCTCTGCAGAGTTGATTCTGAACTGGTCACAAGGTATTTATCCAAAGCCCAACATAAACTACTATGTAAATCCAGAGCTTGAGGGTAAAAATAGTCTTGAAGTATTTGATATTGTTGTGCAGACATGTAAAGAGGTCGGATTGAAAATTATGTTGGACATCCATAGCATAAAAACAGATGCGATGGGACATATATATCCAGTATGGTATGATGACAAATACACCCCAGAAGATTTCTACAAAGCTTGCGAATGGATTACGAATAGATATAAAAATGACGATACAATAATTGCCTTCGACCTAAAAAATGAGCCACATGGCAAACCTTGGCAAGATGCGACTTTTGCAAAATGGGATGATTCAACAGATATAAATAATTGGAAGTATGCGGCTGAGACGTGTGCGAAAGGAATACTCAACATAAATCCAAATCTTCTCATCGTAATAGAGGGAATTGAAGCATATCCGAAAGATGATGTGACATGGACTTCTAAATCCTCAAGCGATTACTACTCGACGTGGTGGGGTGGAAACCTGCGAGGTGTAAGGAAATATCCAATTAACCTTGGTAAATATCAAAACAAAGTGGTATATTCACCTCATGATTATGGGCCGTCTGTTTACCAACAACCGTGGTTCTATCCAGGCTTCACGAAAGAAACATTGCTTCAAGACTGCTGGCGTCCAAATTGGGTATACATTATGGAAGAAAATATAGCACCCTTGTTGATTGGAGAATGGGGTGGATACCTTGATGGAGGAGATAATGAAAAGTGGATGAAATGTTTGCGTGACTATATTATAGAAAATCATATACATCATACATTCTGGTGCTTTAACGCAAATTCAGGTGATACAGGCGGATTGGTAGAGTATGATTTCACAACATGGGATGAGAGTAAATACACATTCTTAAAACCTGCTCTGTGGCAAGACAGCCAAGGTAGATTTGTTGGATTAGATCACAAGCGACCTCTAGGTACGAATGGAAAGAATATTAACGTTACAATATACTATAATAACAATGAACCGGCACCAGTACCGGTCACAAAATAAGGGAAAAATATAACAATCGTAACGTATATTCAAGGAAAAATAAGAAGGTAAAGCTACCACAAATTCAAAACATTGGGCAAAGAAATGAAAGAAGAGAGACAAACGGTATAATGTCAAGGGGGTTTTTAAAAAAATTTTTTAGATAATTAGGGCAAAAAAGACAATAGAATACCGAGCCACTCAGCATGGAAAAATTTAACTGGCAGCTTGTTTAGAGAAGATTATTAAATTAAAAAATTGGGACTAACTAAGTATTGTAAACATCACCTCTTTCTTGATATATTTGACCAAGGCTAGAGCATGGCAAAGATCAGAGGAATCAAACGTCTTGCGGTTAGGACGAGGGCACGTTTATGCTGGTGTTTGGTAACCTCTGAGAACTTCTTGTTGTAGAAAGCTTTGTAACGTACTGTGTGCTACAGCACACAGTTAGCAGCCTCAACAAGATAGTATCTCAGATATTGGTTACCACACTTAGCCAATGATACATCTTGGGCATTGAAATTGCCTGATTGATATTGAGTCCAGACCAGGCCGGAGTATTTAGCTAAAGCAGCTTCATTTTTGAAGCGCTTGATATCACCGATTTCAGCGCAGATAGCAGCTGCAAGAACATCACCTATGCCAGGAATGGTAGTCAGGGTTTGAGAGAAAGCTTTAAGAAGTTTTGAGATTTCTTTGTCGAGTTTTTTAAGTTGTTCTTGCATAAATCTAATGTTTTCAAGGGTCATAGACAAAGCTAAGTCATTTGCCTCAGCCAACATAGGATGTAATCTGTATGAACGCTTGAGCCTCGGTTTTAAGTATTTCAGCGATTTTGTTGACATCTGAGAGTCTATTGTTGCCGTTATCGGATACGAACTTAATTAAATCTTTCTTGTGGCATGGAGGCAATGTCGTCAGGTGTAAAGTTTTCGATGATAGCACAAGATGCCTTACCGAAGATATTGGAAAAAGGACAATCTTGAGAGAAAGTGGAGAATTTAAGGTATATGAGATTTAGAGCTCTGTTTTTTTTCACGAGTTAGATTATGAACAAGGTGGTAGTGCATTCTGGTAAGGCGTTGTAGTGCAGCATATTTGAAATCTGGTAAAGGTGTTGGATTTAGCTTACTGAACCTGACACATTCAGCGATGATAATTGCATCGATGTTATCTGTTTTAGGCAAGAAAGTGTAGATTTTTTTAAAGCCTTTGACAACGCTTGGGTTGAGGACATAAAAAGTTGGTTTATATGGCAGCAGTTCAGATGAAGAAGCAAGAAACAAGTGCAGATGCCAAGCGAAATAGCAAGTTGCTTCCATGCCGAATTTAACGTAGGATAGATTATACTGGCTGAGGCAGTCAATAACTCTTTTGATTAATTCGTTAGCACCTTCTTGATGGTTAGGCAAGGAAAAAGGTTTTTTAATCAAGTGGTTACCGGCATCATCGATGAAGAAGATGGAATTTGACTGACTACTGATATCAATGCCCACGATTAAAGTATTTGGCAATTTGAAGACCTCCTTTTTGCAAGTAGTGGTAAGAAAAAGTATTAAGCCCTTTATCCCTGGGGATTACATGACAATAGCAGCCTCGCCGATATTAGAGCTACTTGAGCAGTTTATGCTGTAGCACACATCTGACATGCTCAAATCAGATGTGGAAAACTGACCGTGCACAGCAAACGAGTAAACATTACTCATGTAATCCTTTGGGGTTCAGTCTTCCGCGAGCTGTGACGTGCAGATATCAAAGCACGTCCAGCAGGAGGTGGTCAAAAAATATCCAAATAAACTAAATCAGGCTTAAACTTTTTCTGATTTTAGTTTACCAAAGATAAAGGGCAAATTTAAGTTGTAGCAGTCAATTTTAATATTCAATTTTTGAGAAGTGAGTGTTTTAAGAAAAGCTTTGCTATAAAGGTGAGTTTCCAGTAATCAATTGGTACTAATAATTTAATGTACCAATTGAGATATGAAGTTTTAAGTGATTTGATAATTATATGATACGAGGAGGTGAAGCGTTCAAAATCATTAGTAATTACTAATAATTTACATTGAAGAGAGTATGACAAACAGTTTAAGTCAAATCAAAATCAAAGAAATTTATTAGAAAGAAAGATTTATTAGAAAAGAAAGAAGAGGGGGTTAGAAGTAAAAATGAGGGGAACTAAAAAAGTGCTAAGAGGGTTAACCGTATCCTTAATTGTAGTGTTTCTCCTACAAGTCATTCTTTTCTTTCATGGAAATAATTACAACAAGGCTAAAGCGGCAACAACATTTAACTATGGTGAAGCTCTTCAAAAGGCGATTATGTTTTACGAATTCCAAATGTCGGGTAAACTACCGTCATGGGTTCGTAACAACTGGCGTGGAGATTCAGGTCTGAATGATGGTAAAGATGTTGGTTTGGACCTCACTGGTGGTTGGCATGATGCAGGTGATCATGTAAAGTTTAATCTTCCAATGTCATATAGCGCATCAATGCTTGCATGGGCGGTTTATGAGTACAGAACAGCATTTGAGAAGAGCGGGCAGCTTGAACATATACTCAATCAGATAGAATGGGTAAACGACTACTTTGTAAAATGTCATCCATTAAAGTATGTATACTATTATCAAGTTGGTGATCCAATTGAAGACCACAATTTCTGGGGTCCGGCAGAAGTAATGCAAATGAAACGACCTGCATACAAGTGTGATTTGAATAACCCTGCTAGTTCAGTTGTTGCTGAGACAGCAGCATCTTTAGCAGCTGCATCAATTGTAATACGTGAGAGAAATAAACAGAAAGCGGACATATATTTACAGCATGCGATAGATCTTTTTGATTTTGCAGACAGAACTCGCAGCGATACAGGGTACATAGCAGCAACGGGCTTTTATACATCAGGTGGTTTCATAGATGATCTTGGTTGGGCGGCAGTGTGGTTATATCTTGCGACAAATGACAAATCATATTTAGATAAAGCTGAGGCGCTTATGGCAGAATATGCCGGTGGCACAAATACATGGACACAGTGCTGGGACGATGTAAGATACGGAGCAATATTACTTTTAGCAAAAATTACTAATAAAGACATATATAAAGGTGCTGTTGAAAGAAATCTTAATCATTGGACATATAACATAACATATACACCTAAGGGTCTTGCATGGTTAACAGGGTGGGGCTCACTTAGGTATGCTACAACTGCTGCTTTCTTAGCGTTTGTTTATGCAGATTGGTCGGGATGTCCAGAATATAAGCGAACAGCTTATCTAAAATTTGGTGAGAGTCAGATTAACTATGCATTAGGTTCAACAGGTAGAAGCTTTTTAGTAGGATTTGGCCATAATTATCCACAACATCCACATCATAGAAATGCTCATAGCTCATGGGCTAATAGTATGCGAATACCAGAATATCATCGTCATATACTTTATGGTGCTTTAGTGGGAGGCCCAGGCTCAGATGACAGCTATAATGACGACATTACAGACTACGTACAAAACGAGGTTGCTTGCGATTACAATGCCGGCATTGTTGGTGCATTGGCAAAGATGTACCTTATGTATGGAGGAGAACCCATACCTAATTTTAAAGCAATAGAGACACCAACTAACGATGAAATTTTTGTTGAATCTAAATTTGGTAATTCGCAAGGTGCAAATTATACGGAAATAATTTCATATATCTACAATCGAACAGGATGGCCTCCACGTGTAACAGAAAATTTAAAGTTCAAATACTTCATCGATCTTAGTGAGCTAATCAATGCAGGGTATAGTGCTGACGTTGTTAAAGTAGACACTTATTATGCAGAAGGGGCTAAAATATCGGGTCCTTATGTTTGGAACGCGTCGAAAAACCTTTATTATATACTGGTGGACTTTACAGGAACAAAAATATATCCAGGTGGAGAAGTAGAACACAAGAAACAAGCGCAATTTAAGATATCTGTACCTCAAGGTGTTCCTTGGGATCCAACAAATGATCCATCTTATGCAGGATTAACTAGAGATTTAAGCAAGAATAAATTCATAGCAGCTTATGAGGGTGATACCTTGGTATGGGGACAAGAACCAGGCGGTTCAGCAGGTTCCATCCCAGCTCCGACGTCAACCGTGACATCCACACCCACACCCACACCAACACCAACTGCTACTCCAACACCGACGCCGACACCGACAGTGACGGTGGCACCGACGCCAACACCGAGCAGCAGTCCGGCAACAGGTGGGCAGATAAAGGTATTGTATAAGAACATGGAGACAAATGCTACGACGAACACGATAAGACCGTGGTTGAAGGTAGTAAATAGTGGTAGCAGTGCGATAGATTTGAGCAGGGTAACGATAAGGTACTGGTACACGGTAGATGGAGACAAGGCACAGAGTGCGGTAAGTGACTGGGCACAGATAGGAGCAAGCAATGTGACATTCAAGTTTGTGAAGCTGAGTAGTAGCGTAAGTGGAGCGGACTATTATTTAGAGATAGGATTTAAGAGTGGAGCGGGTCAGTTGCAGCCTGGGAAGGACACAGGGGAGATACAGATAAGGTTTAACAAGAGTGACTGGAGCAATTACAATCAGGGAAATGACTGGTCATGGGCACAGAGCATGACGAGTTATGGAGAGAATGTGAAGGTAACGGCGTATATAGATGGAGTGCTGGTATGGGGTCAGGAGCCGAGTGGAGCGACACCAGCCCCAACAGTAACACCGAAACCAACTGCGACACCAACAGTAACGCCAACCCCAACAGTGACAACAACGCCAACACCAACACCCACACCCACACCCACACCAACACCAACTGCTACTCCAACACCGACGCCGACACCGACAGTGACGGTGGCACCGACGCCAACACCGAGCAGCAGTCCGGCAACAGGTGGGCAGATAAAGGTATTGTATAAGAACATGGAGACAAATGCTACGACGAACACGATAAGACCGTGGTTGAAGGTAGTAAATAGTGGTAGCAGTGCGATAGATTTGAGCAGGGTAACGATAAGGTACTGGTACACGGTAGATGGAGACAAGGCACAGAGTGCGGTAAGTGACTGGGCACAGATAGGAGCAAGCAATGTGACATTCAAGTTTGTGAAGCTGAGTAGTAGCGTAAGTGGAGCGGACTATTATTTAGAGATAGGATTTAAGAGTGGAGCGGGTCAGTTGCAGCCTGGGAAGGACACAGGGGAGATACAGATAAGGTTTAACAAGAGTGACTGGAGCAATTACAATCAGGGAAATGACTGGTCATGGGCACAGAGCATGACGAGTTATGGAGAGAATGTGAAGGTAACGGCGTATATAGATGGAGTGCTGGTATGGGGTCAGGAGCCGAGTGGAGCGACACCAGCCCCAACAGTAACACCGAAACCAACTGCGACACCAACAGTAACGCCAACCCCAACAGTGACAACAACGCCTACTCCAACACCAACCCCAACGTTAACCCCAACGCCGACGGTGACAGTTACACCGACACCTACACCAACGCCGAGCAGTGGGATAGTGAGAATAGATACTAGCACATTAATAGGAACCAATCACGCACATTGCTGGTACAGAGATAAACTGGAGACGGCATTGCGAGGAATAAGGTCATGGGGTATGAACTCTGTGAGGGTAGTGCTGAGTAATGGCTACCGATGGACGAAGATACCAGCAAGCGAAGTGGCAAATATTATATCATTGTCAAGAAGTCTTGGGTTCAGAGCTATTGTATTAGAAGTTCACGACACGACAGGATATGGTGAGGACGGGGCAGCATGTTCATTGGCACAAGCAGTAGAATACTGGAAAGAGATAAAGAGTGTGTTAGAAGGTAATGAGGATTTTGTTATAATAAACATTGGTAATGAGCCGTATGGGAACAATAACTATCAAAACTGGGTTAATGACACGAAGAATGCTATAAAAGCGCTAAGGGATGCAGGATTCAAACACACGATAATGGTGGATGCGCCGAACTGGGGGCAGGATTGGTCTAATACTATGAGAGACAATGCCCAGAGCATAATGGAAGCAGATCCGCTGCGCAATTTGGTATTTTCGATTCATATGTACGGTGTATACAATACAGCAAGCAAGGTAGAAGAATATATCAAGTCATTTGTGGAGAAAGGGCTGCCATTAGTTATTGGGGAGTTTGGGCATCAGCATACAGATGGTGATCCTGACGAGGAAGCTATTGTCAGGTATGCAAAACAATACAAGATAGGACTTTTTAGCTGGTCTTGGTGTGGCAATTCGAGCTATGTAGGTTATTTGGACATGGTAAACAATTGGGATCCCAATAATCCAACTCCATGGGGACAATGGTATAAAACTAATGCGATTGGTGCTAAATAAAGTGAAGTGCGAAAATTATTTGAAAGATATGATAGTCCAATTAGCACTAATATATGAATTATTTAGTCAAATGACAGGGTGGGTCTTCTATACGCCCGCCCTGTTGATTTTATGAAACACACGTTATGCAAAAAAATATCAAAAATTTGAACCATTAACTTAATCACAACTGAATAGAATGCTTTATACTCGTATTTGTCCAGAATACCCATCCTATAAAAATTTTATGCATTATCGATTGTTAAAAATGTTGCATTGAAGAGTGTTAAGTGTATAATTATTAGAAAGTCATCAGAAGAACTCTACGCAACCAATGTTATATTTTTTTAATTACTAAAACAATTAAAAAAATAAAACAATTAAAAAAATTTCTAAGCAGTGTTTGGCTGTCAACATATACAATAAAAGCAAAGGAGTGAAAAATTAATGAAAAACAAAAATGTATTATTATTACTCTCAATTCTGATTGCCACGGGATACTTTATTCTCCAGGTTATTTCCATTGGCTCAAGAGAAATACCAACGACATATTGGGCATCCAAAGAAGAGGGCAGTACAATTGAAGTGAGAATTTCACCCAAGATGTTTATAAAGGACTTCTTTATCTATTTTGGTTACGGAGATGGGAAAGTTGATATACAATTTTTGAACGATAACTCTGTAATATTCCAACAATCTGTCCAATCAGCCTTTTTTCAAGGTAAGGTAATATCAGTTAATAACGTCGTTGACAAAGTGCTTATCGTGACACATGGAAATGGTCTTGAGATTAGAGAAATTGCAGCAAAAAAAGATGACAAACAGTTTATAGATTTTTCAAACGCAGCAATTGGTATTTTAAAAGGCTTCAACTATTCAGGAAATCCTTATAATTTAGTTGATGAGCAAACCAAAATGAAAAGTATAGTAAGTTACCGTTACAGTTCATATTTTGATGAGATATATCATGCAAGAACAGCCTACGAACTGTTAAAGGGGTTGCCGCCTTATGATTTAGTTCATCCACCCTTAGGTAAATGGTTAATATCAGTTGGAATGGCAATATGGGGGGTAAATCCATTTGGATGGAGAATTGTTAATTTAATTTTTGGTTCAATTGCGTTGGTTCTTATACTAATTTTATTCACTAAGCTACACAAACCCTCATTTTGGTGCGGAATAGCAGTTATAATATTGATGGCAAGTGACTTTTTGCATAATAGCTTGTCGAGAACAGCGAACCTCGATACATTCAGTTTGTTTTTTATTCTTTTATGTTCAATTTTTGGAATGTCGTACATAAGTAGTATACTAAACAGGAAAGAAAAATTATCCAAAACGAATTTAGCGTACTTTTTGTCATTTTCAACTGGAGGATTAGCATTTGCATGTAAATGGAATGCTTTGTATTCAATTACACCTATTTTAACAATTTCATTCGCATATAGAGTGTATAATCTTATAAAAAGTAATGACAAAAATTGGGTTATAAAGACAATCAAGAATGGATTATTATCCATCATAGCTTTTATAATACCTTATTATCTCACATACCTGCCAATAACAATAAAATATCCATATCATAACCTGCCAGGGGCAGTCATAAGTGATTTTGTAATGTTACAAAACCATATTTGGAAATACCATTCGACATTAGTGGCAACGCATCCATTTTCTTCTGAGTGGTATCAATGGCTATTGTCAACAAAACCACTATGGGCTTATTATGACAATTCGTTGCCAAGTAATTTACGTTCGACTATTGCATATTTAGGGAATCCAGTTATGTGGGGTCTAGGATTGTTAGCGCTGGCATATTTATTGATAGTGGCTCTGAAAAATCCCAAAAACAATTTGAGTTCTTTTATAGTAATTGCAAGCTATATATCTTCAATTGTTCCATGGATGTTTATAGGTAGAATCAAGTTCATATATCATTATTACCTCGCATTACCTTGGCTTTACATAGCGATAGCTATGGCAATTGATAATCTAAATCTAAAGCAAGGATTAAAAGAAAAAGTCGCAATGACAGTAAGTAGTTTAGCTCTGATTATGCTTATCATATACTATCCTGCTGTGAGCGGTTTGACTGTGTCAGCAAAATACATTGATATGCTAAAGATAATGAAGAGTTGGATATTCTAACAAAGTTGTGTAAATAGAGAAGGGGAGAATGGAAAACAAGATGTCAAATAGAAAGTATGAAGCAGTAAAGAAGCTTGACGTTGCAAATAAAAAAGTTGTAGCAATAATAACATACAGTATACTAATTACAATATTGCCGTTAGGCTGGTGGATGGCTAATTTCGGTGAAGTGATGTTTAAAAGCAGGCAGCCGAATAGAATAATAGTGAGTATTATAACAATAATTGGAATTATTTTTTACAGCTACTATTTAAACTTTTGCAACAAATCGCAGATTTCAAGAATAGAATTCATATGGATGCTATTCACCGCATTTTTTGTAAGATTGGCTTTAGGTGGTGCAATATCAGGACATCCGATAGATGTAAATTGTTTCAAGGCATGGATGAACATTGCTTCAACTGATATGTTCAACATTTATGAGAAGAACGTTTTTATTGACTACCTGCCAGGATATTTAATCATCTTAGAATTATTTAAAAACATTGCTTCGATAGTCCACAGTACCATTTCAGATGACCTACTTATTAAATTACCGAACATCTTAGCTGACATTGCCATTGGAGTAATGGTGTTAGGCCTTAAGCAAAAGTGTGGAAGTCGACCAACTCGTGAGGAAAGTACAATAATTTTGTTTAATCCCGCACTAATTTTGCTCTCATCAATGTGGGGACAGAGTGACAGCTTTGTATCCATGTTGTTGGTTATGCTATTTGTTAGCTTAGTTTACAATGCCCATATTTTAGTTGGATGTGTAGCAGCCTATTTATTGTTCACAAAACCTCAATTTATCCTATATTTTCCGCTAATAGTACTATACTGGGTATACAATCTTTGGCTTAGAAATAGAACAGTGGACATAATAAAACAAATAATTTCTTTTAGCATTGTAAGCGGCGGATTGTATTTTCTTTTCATGCCTCATAAGGAGATTTTATGGCTTCCAAAGTTCTTTATAAAAATAGCAGGAGAATATCCTTATTACACAGTAAATGCATTTAATATCTATTACGCAGGAGGCTTAAATTGGGTCAAAACAGGAGGTATGTACAATTGCATAAATATAATTATTTTGGCAATTGCATACATTTTGGTGTTGGTGCTAATTGGCATTGGATTAAAAAAAACAAATGATCATTTAATCCAACTAAGGTATCTCCTGCAAGGTGGTTTTGTAATTGGCTTACTTTCTTATAACCTTATGACAGGTATGCATGAAAGATATTCGATATTTGCATGGTTATTTTGTCTAATGGTATATGTACTGATTAATGACATAAGATGGTTAAGGATATCAATGATTATTTCCTTGTTGACCTTTATGAATATATCGAAGGTTTTGAATCTTTCTCTGTCAAACGTTTATTTTGTTCAAAGAGAATTTTCAAATTTTTTAGTGGCAATAGCGAATATTGTCATTCTCATTGTGTCACTTTATATTATTACTAGCAGCCTGCTAAAGCACAAAAAAATGTGTAGGTATGATAGCATGAATACACGAAAACAAAAGAAAATACTTTAGGAGGGGTGGTAAAGAATGAAGAGTAAAAAGAGAAACAAAAGACAAAAAGGTAAGCAAAAAAAACAGCAAACGAAAATTCAGTTCAAAGAACTTTTGAGGTTGCCTATTGTAAAAAGTTTTATAATCATATTAATTTTATCCTTATTGATAACAACAATATATAGCACAACAACAATTGTAATCAAAAAAAATATTGCTAACCAATTTTTTTCAGTCTCAGATGAAAGTTATCAAAATGTAGCATATCTCAATAGTAAATTAGTTATGTTTGAAAAGAATGATAAATGGGGGATAATGGATATAAAGGGAAATATTATAGTAAAGCCAACATATGAAAGGATACTATTAGAAAGTGAGGGAATGATTCCAGTCAAGCTTAAAAATAAATGGGGCTTTATTGATATCTATGGGAAAGTTAAGCTAAAACCACAATTTGACAATGTAACTGCATTTACAAACCAGCTTGCAGCTGTGTGTGTGAACAACAGGTGGGGAATTATAGATAAGTCAGGTAAATATACTTTAAAGCCTCAGTATCAAGACATAATTATACATCCAAGCAAAATGATTCAAGCCAAAAAGTATAATAAATGGGGAATTATCGATGAAAAAGGAAATCAAATTGTACCATTAAAATACAAAGAGATACAAATTTTGAATTACAAGGGTGTCATTGTTGCTAAAGAAAAAGATAGTTACAAAGTAATATCGATCACAAACAAAAAGGAAAGTAAAGACAACTATAGCAACTTTTCATTAAACATTGGGAAAATGTTACCTGTTATGAGAAACAATAAGTGGGGCATTTTAAATCTTGAAACATTATCAGAAGTTTATCCGGCGATTTATGATGAAATATGGGTCCACAATGAAGGCTGGTTGGAGCTTAAAAAAGATAAAAAGTTGTACATTATGTTTTCTGACGGTAAAATGTTAGCTAAAGCTTTTAAAAGGGATTCGCTAGTTGTTTCTTCAAACAAAACGATTTCAATAAAACAAAATAATGGAGTCATAACCTTAGTAAATCTTGATTCACGAAAGACGATAGATATAAAAGCACATGATATAACAGTATTTAACAATGGTTTTGCGGCAGTCAAGGTTAAAGACAAGTGGGGGTTGATTGCAGAAAATGGGAAGTTTGTTATTAAGCCAAAGTATGATTCTATCTGGATAGCAGACAAAGACATAATTGTAGTTTATCTCAATGGAAAGTGGGGGTTAGCGAAAATGAACGGGGGAGCTTTAACACCACTGAACTATGATTTAATAGGCGAAGTAAAAGATGGATACGTAGCATTTCTAAAAAATGGCAAATGGGGTGTGCTGCTAAAGACGGGCAAGATACTGCTGAAACCGAAATTTGACCAAATTACACTTCATACAAGGAATTATATATTTGCAAGACAAAATGATACCTGGTTTCTCATAGTAATTAAGAATAATAAAAAATACTTTTACAGATTCAAAACGTTTTCTATGATGAGAATTAATGACAATATTTGGGCATATACTACAAAGAAAGGCATGAAAGTTATTATTCTAAAGAAATAATTATGAAATAGTTATAATGATTAACCCACAAAAAATGAGTAAGCAAAAAATTTTAAATTGAGGAGGTTTATTATGAATAAAAAAATCTATTTTTGGTAATGGGTATATTGCTTATTTCAATCATCTTGTCGTTGTTTATTTTTAAGGGTAAAATTGCAAGGATAATTGATGATCACAAGGTAGTGTTAGAAGTAAATGGAGAACAAGTTACCAAAAGAGAGTACAAAATAAGGTTTAATACCCTGAAAGAGAATGCAATTCAATTTTCTTCACGTGCAGACATCTTGGATCAAGTGTTTAACGGAAAAACATATAGAGAGTTATTGAAAGATGAGTTGTTTACGATTTTAACAGAAGAATTGCTGTGCTTACAGGATGCCAGAAGAAGAAATATTTATCTCACAAAGCAAGAAGAAGAAGAAATAAAAAAATATATTGAAGAACTAAAGGCAAACGAGGAAATGAGGAGTTACTTTAACCAGTATCTCCGAAAAATAGGTTCAGATGAAAATCATTTTTACAGAGACTTGCATAAGACTAGAATCATTAATAAACTTTACAGTTCTATTACAAGCAAAACAACTGTTAGTGACTCAGAGATAGTTAATTACTATAATACTAATAAAAATCAGTTTAAGAAGATAAAAATCATGGACATTTTTCTAAAGGTGGAGAATGAGGAGGAGGATGTTCAAAAAAGAGAAATTGCAAATAAGATAGTATCTGAATTAAAAAAGGGAGAGGATTTTGAAAAGTTAGTCAAAAAGTACACAGAGGATGAAAGTGTAGGGATAACAAAAGGAATAATTGATTACTTTAGGAAAGGCGAAAAAGAAGCAGAGTATGGTAGTGTTTTTGAAGAGGAAGTGTTTAAATTAGCCGTTGGACAAGTCAGTAATATAATAAAGACTATAAAAGGCTATCATATAGTAAAAGTACTTGATGAAAAATACATGCCTCTTGATGAAGTAAAAGGAGAAATTCAATCAAAGTTGATGAAACAAAAGAAAGACCAAGTTTTTAGGTTATACATTGAAAATTTAAAGAAGTCATCTAAAATCAATGTTTATAAGGATAGAACAAAAGATCTTTAAGCAAAAATTTAAATTGATTCTACTTGCATAGAAGTTTAGGAAAAATGCAACAATTGTTAATATAAAAAAGAGCAATATTGTAATAATTATTTGCAAAATAATGATAGAATTAATTTGCCTTAAAAATATAAAATGATACATGATAGGAAGCGTGTATAAAATTTAATACAATACGAAAGACAGAAGTGAGGTGATAGAAACTCAAGATAAAGTATAATTTTCAATTACCTAACTCAGACTATTAAATCCATAACTGAAAAGAGGGGGTTAAGATGCGAAGGGGTATAGCGTTATTTATTGCAATTATCTTTTTATGCACAACTATGTATGGCTTAATCATTCCAGTTAGGGCGGAGAGTGTAGTCACTACTCAAAAGTACATTTGGAAAAATGTAAAGATTGAGGGTGGTGGCGGTTTTATTACAGGAATAGTTTTCAATCCTAAAGAAAAGAACCTAGTTTATGTAAGAACAGATATTGGTGGCGCTTATAGAAGTACAGATGGTGGGAATACATGGACTCAGCTTATGAATTGGGTAAGCTATGATGAGTGGAATTTGTTAGGTGTGGAGAGTATTGCCACTGACCCTGTTGATCCAAATCGACTGTATATTGCTGCAGGTACCTATACAAATAGTTGGACAAATATGAATGGGGTTCTTTTACGTTCAAAAGATAAAGGTAATACATTTGAACGAACTCCTTTACCATTCAAATTGGGCGGTAATATGCCCGGTCGAAATATGGGAGAGAGATTAGCTATTGATCCGAATAACAATAGTATCTTATATTTAGGTACACGCGAAGGAAATGGACTATGGAAAAGTACTGATTATGGCGTTACATGGAAAAAAGTAGAGAACTTCCCGAACCCAGGAACATATGTTGAAGATCCGAATTGTCCTTATGATTATTTGAATCATATCACAGGTATAGTATGGGTTGTATTTGATCCAACGAGCGGTAAACCCGGAGAAGGAAGCAAAGTGATTTATGTAGGGGTAGCCGATAAAAATACAAGCATATACTATACAAAAGATGGTGGGCAAACATGGGAGGCATTGCCAGGACAACCTACGGGTTTACTTCCACAACATGCAAAGTTAAGTTCAGATGGGATGCTGTATATAACATATAGCAATACGCAGGGCCCTTACAACGGTGACGATGGAGAAGTATGGAGATATAATACTAAAACTGGCGAATGGAAAAACATAAGTCCAATGCCAGCAAAAGATACTTATTTTGGATATGGAGGATTAGCTGTTGACGCTCAAAATCCAAAAGTGGTAATGGTAGCAGCTTTGAGTTCATGGTGGCCCGATACTTATATTTGGCGTAGTACAGATGGTGGTGAAACATGGAAGTGTATATGGGAATGGGCTGGATATCCTAACAGAACGCTTCACTACACTATGGATATTTCTGCAGCTCCATGGTTGAATTTTGGTATTACGAATCCAATTCCTCCCGAGACAAGTCCAAAGCTTGGTTGGATGGTTGCAGCCCTTGAGATTGATCCATTTAACTCTGATAGAATGTTATATGGGACAGGTGCTACGTTATATGGGTGTGATGATTTAACTAAATGGGACAAAGGTGAAAAGATAACAATTAAAGTAAAAGGAATTGGAATAGAAGAAACATCAGTTGCAGCATTAGTGAGCCCACCAATCGGACCACATTTATTTAGTGCAATATACGATATCGCAGGGTTTAGACATGATGATTTGGAGAAAGCACCCAACTGGACATATACTCAACCCAATATGGGTTCGACTACTGATATAGATTACGCTGAATTGAATCCAAACTTTATGGTGCGTGTAGGGAACGTTGACAAAACATGGAATCCAAACACAAACAGAATTGGTTTTTCATATGATGGTGGGAAATCATGGTTCCAAGGTAATCAAGAACCTCAAGGAATGACAGAAGGTGGAACAGTTGCTGCAGCTGCTGATGCTAGTGTAGTTGTGTGGGCACCAAAAGGTGCACCTGTATCCTATTCCACAGATAATGGTAATACATGGTATGAGTGTGCTAATGTACCTTCCGGAGCGATTGTATACTCTGATAGAGTTAATCCAAACAAGTTTTATGCTTTTAAAGATGGGAAATTCTACATTAGTAGTGACAAAGGAAAAACCTTTGTTCAATCACCACCTTCTGGCTTGCCAACAAGCGGGAACTTTAAGGCTGTTCCTGGTCGTGAAGGTGATATATGGTTAGTCGGCAATAATGGAATGTGGCATTCGGTTGATGGTGGTTATACATTTACAAAAATTGCAAATGTAGAGGAAGCAGCAAGTATTGGGTTTGGTAAACCTGCAGAGGGAAAAACATATCCGGCAATCTACACTTATGCAAAGATAAATGGAATCAGAGGAATATTTAGATCTGATGATGCAGGTGCAAGTTGGGTAAGAATAAATGATGATAATAATCAATTTGGTTGTGCTAATGCAGACATTACTGGAGATCCAAGAGTATATGGAAGAGTATTCGTTGCTACTAATGGTTTAGGAATAAAATGGGGTGAAATTGCTGATAGTGCTACAATTCCAACATCAACGCCGGTATCAACAACTGCGTCACCTACTCCAACACCGACTCCAACAGTAACATCCACCCCAACCCCAACACCAACTGCGAGTGTTACACCTACACCTACACCTACACAAACGACAACACCAACCCCAACAGTGACACCAACGCCAACTGTTACAGCGACACCGACACCAGTGCCGAGCAGCAGTCCGGCAACAGGTGGGCAGATAAAGGTATTGTATAAGAACATGGAGACAAATGCTACGACGAACACGATAAGGCCGTGGTTGAAGGTAGTAAATAGTGGTAGCAGTGCGATAGATTTGAGCAGGGTAACGATAAGGTACTGGTACACGGTAGATGGAGACAAGGCACAGAGTGCGATAAGTGACTGGGCACAGATAGGAGCAAGCAATGTGACATTCAAGTTTGTGAAGCTGAGTAGTAGCGTAAGTGGAGCGGACTATTATTTAGAGATAGGATTTAAGAGTGGAGCGGGTCAGTTGCAGCCTGGGAAGGACACAGGGGAGATACAGATAAGGTTTAACAAGAGTGACTGGAGCAATTACAATCAGGGAAATGACTGGTCATGGGCACAGAGCATGACGAGTTATGGAGAGAATGTGAAGGTAACGGCGTATATAGATGGAGTGCTGGTATGGGGTCAGGAGCCGAGTGGAGCGACACCAGCCCCAACAGTAACACCGAAACCAACTGCGACACCAACAGTAACGCCAACCCCAACAGTGACAATAACGCCAACACCAACACCCACACCCACACCCACACCAACACCAACTGCTACTCCAACACCGACGCCGACACCGACAGTGACGGTGGCACCGACGCCAACACCGAGCAGCAGTCCGGCAACAGGTGGGCAGATAAAGGTATTGTATAAGAACATGGAGACAAATGCTACGACGAACACGATAAGGCCGTGGTTGAAGGTAGTAAATAGTGGTAGCAGTGCGATAGATTTGAGCAGGGTAACGATAAGGTACTGGTACACGGTAGATGGAGACAAGACACAGAGTGCGGTAAGCGACTGGGCACAGATAGGAGCAAGCAATGTGACATTCAAGTTTGTGAAGCTGAGTGGTAGCGTAAGTGGAGCGGACTATTATTTAGAGATAGGATTTAAGAGTGGAGCGGGTCAGTTGCAGCCTGGGAAGGACACAGGGGAGATACAGATAAGGTTTAACAAGAGTGACTGGAGCAATTACAATCAGGGAAATGACTGGTCATGGGCACAGAGCATGACGAGTTATGGAGAGAATGTGAAGGTAACGGCGTATATAGATGGAGTGCTGGTATGGGGTCAGGAGCCGAGTGGAGCGACTGCAGCCCCAGTAGCGACACCAACACCTACGCCAGCACCTACAGCAACACCAACCCCAACACCAACTCCAACCCCGGCCCCAACACCAACGTCAACACTAACACCTACTTCAACACCAACCCCAACACCAACGCCGACGGTGACAGTTGCGCCTACACCGACACCTAGCAGCACACCGAGCGGGCTTGGCGAATATGGGCAGAGGTTTATGTGGTTGTGGAACAAGATCCATGATCCTGCGAACGGGTATTTTAACCAGGATGGGATACCATATCATTCGGTGGAGACACTGATATGCGAAGCACCTGATTATGGTCATTTGACCACGAGTGAGGCATTTTCGTACTATGTATGGTTGGAGGCAGTGTATGGGAAGTTGACGGGGGATTGGAGCAAATTTAAGACAGCATGGGACACATTAGAGAAGTATATGATACCGTCAGCGGAAGATCAGCCGATAAGGTCATATGATCCTAACAAGCCAGCGACATATGCAGGAGAGTGGGAGACACCGGACAAGTATCCATCGCCGTTGGAGTTTAATGTACCTGTTGGCAAAGACCCGTTGCATAATGAACTTGTGAGCACATATGGTAGCACATTGATGTATGGTATGCACTGGTTGATGGACGTAGACAACTGGTATGGATATGGCAAGAGAGGGGACGGAGTGAGCCGGGCATCATTTATCAATACGTTCCAGAGAGGACCAGAGGAGTCTGTATGGGAGACGGTGCCGCATCCGAGCTGGGAGGAATTCAAGTGGGGCGGACCGAATGGATTTTTAGACCTGTTTATTAAGGATCAGAACTATTCGAAGCAGTGGAGATACACGGATGCACCTGATGCGGATGCAAGAGCGATTCAAGCAACATATTGGGCGAAGGTATGGGCGAAGGAGCAAGGTAAGTTTAATGAGATAAGCAGCTATGTAGCGAAGGCGGCGAAGATGGGTGACTATTTGAGGTATGCGATGTTTGACAAGTATTTCAAGCCATTAGGATGTCAGGACAAGAATGCGGCTGGAGGAACAGGGTATGACAGTGCACATTATCTGCTGTCATGGTATTATGCATGGGGCGGAGCATTGGATGGAGCATGGTCATGGAAGATAGGGTGCAGCCATGCGCACTTTGGATATCAGAATCCGATGGCGGCATGGGCATTAGCGAATGATAGTGATATGAAGCCGAAGTCGCCGACCGGAGCGAACGACTGGGCGAAGAGTTTGAAGAGGCAGATAGAATTTTACAGGTGGTTGCAGTCAGCGGAGGGAGCGATAGCAGGAGGCGCGACAAATTCATGGAATGGCAGGTACGAGAAATATCCGGCAGGTACAGCGACATTTTATGGAATGGCGTATGAACCGAACCCGGTATATCGAGATCCTGGCAGCAACACATGGTTTGGATTCCAGGCATGGTCGATGCAGAGGGTAGCGGAGTATTACTATGTGACAGGAGATAAGGATGCAGGTGCACTGCTTGAGAAGTGGGTAAGCTGGATTAAGAGTGTAGTGAAGTTGAATAGTGATGGGACATTTGCGATACCGTCGACGCTTGATTGGAGCGGACAACCTGATACATGGAAGGGGACATATACAGGGAATCCGAATTTGCACGTTAAGGTAGTTGATTATGGTACAGATTTAGGTATAACAGCGTCGCTAGCGAATGCGTTGTTGTACTATAGTGCAGGGACGAAGAAGTATGGGGTATTTGATGAGGAAGCAAAGAATTTAGCGAAGGAATTGCTGGACAGGATGTGGAAGTTGTACAGGGATAACAAAGGTTTATCAGCGCCAGAGAAGAGAGCGGACTACAAGAGGTTCTTTGAGCAAGAGGTATATATACCGGCAGGATGGACAGGGAAGATGCCGAATGGAGATGTAATAAAGAGTGGAGTTAAGTTTATAGACATAAGGAGCAAGTACAAACAAGATCCTGATTGGCCGAAGTTAGAGGCGGCATACAAGTCAGGGCAGGTACCGGAGTTCAGATATCACAGGTTCTGGGCACAGTGCGACATAGCAATAGCTAATGCAACATATGAAATACTGTTTGGCAATCAATAATAAGTAGGTAAATGAAAATTTAGCGGGGTAGCACATCTATAGGTATGGTGTGCTACCCTTTTTACTTAGATATATAATTTTGAAAAATTAAAAAGTTTGTGTGAAATAGTCCGGATAAAGTGATTAAGTATGGAAAATGTTTTAATTAACGTAATTGTAAGAAAAGAGATTACTCAATTAGTAAAAGATATTATTAATAAACAAAATTACCGCAATGAAATAGAGGGCTAATATTTTATAAATGAGAAACAAGCTTAAAATTTTCCTAGCTGAAATAAAACTTTCTTGTTTACTCTGTGACGATTTACTTGATAAAGTTTTATTATAAGTGGCGGAAGCAAATAAAATTGATATGTTTATTTATTACAATATTTAGAAATCATGTAAACAACACAGTTTTTAGTATATGGTGGGTTAGGGGGTTTACGTGGAAGAATGAAATGCTTTCTATGCTCTAAAAAAAATGTAAATGTGGTATTGTTCTTTTTATCAATTATGATTTTTGTACTTCCTTTTCTACTGTCAGTTTTCTTATTAGATTTGTCTAAAAGTCTTCTTATAAAAGACAAAATTAATAATAATTTAATTTTACTAAATAAACTTCGAGACAAAGTAGACTACGAGCTTAAAGAAATGAATGAGATAGTTACTCGTGTTCTCACCAATGGTAAATTAATTTGGGTAGGGAATCTATGGGATTTAAGAGAAAATTCATCAGATTTATGGGAATACTTTGAATATTATAAACACTTTGAATGCATTAATTGGATTAATGGAGAACTAAAACCTATCGTGATACTTTTTTTACGCAAGGGAGAAATAATATATTTTACTTCCGAAGAATTTGGTTCTTTCTTTACCTTTGGATTTAAAAATTTTTATAATTACTTTTCACCCTATAGAATGGACTTCCGTGTTTGGTACAATGAAGTATTTAATAAAAGTAATGATAAATCCAAAAACAAATTAAAGTCACATGAATTTCAAATTAATGGAAAGAAGATATCGGCATTGTATACAACATTCGACATTCCCTCTAATAATTCTGACAATCTTTTAGGAATTCTTCAAGTAATTATTGATATTAATAAGTTTCAAAAGTTGCTAAGTGAGAACGAATTAAGCAGGCAAGGTTCAGCGATTTTTATTTACGATAAAGGTGAGAAGAAAATATTAGCTTCAAATAGAGCAGACGTTAACAAAATAAAGAATAGCATTATAAAAATTTTAAACGTGGCGAAAAATTCAGGTTCTAACCCATATGATGTAGTGGTAATCCAAAATATTAGGTATGTATTTTTACGATTGACTTCAAATGTATGTGAATGGGATTATATTTACCTTGTACCGTACAACAATTTAGAAAATGAAATATACAGCAGTAAAGCTATTTATAGATTATATCAAACTGGATTTACATTTTACATAATACTTATGGGTTTGTTCATTATTTACCTCAAAAAAGGCAAAGGATTAATAAAACAGTTAACTTCCAGTTTAAAAAATGTAAATATGGAAAATGAAAATAAAACAATTTTCTTTGAAAAATTAAATGAGATAGAGGAAAAAGAACACGAGATATCAAATCATAAGTCTACCAATAGTGAAATCATTAATATAATAAACCTTCAACAAGAAGTATTAAACGATATGATAATAGAAAAGCTTGTTTATGGTTGGTTCCATAATGAAGAGACAATGGAGAGAAATATCCAAAGTGTAGGCTTAAAAGTAAGAGGGAAAAAATATCTGGTTGCTATAATTAGAGTGCTATCTTATAACCAACAAGTTAGGCTCAAAGATATAATAAAAAAAGACTTTAAAGATATTGAAATTGATGCGAGGATTAGTTTAGTGTTTTATTATGTTTACCAACTTACAGATAATGATTTTGCTATAATTATGGCATTTGATGAGGATGATGAGGAAAAGGTAAAACAAAGTGTAGATCTGTTGTTAAAATCAATAGGGGGCAAGTTAGAAATTGAAGTGTGTGGAAAATGTATAATGACAGTTGGTCGAATTTTCGATACCCTCAGCGAGTGTAAACTTTCATTTTTAGATGCAAAAGAACTTATTGAATTATACAAATTTACTAAAACAGGAAATATAGAAAAAGGAGTAGTCTGGTATTATGATACTGAAGAGAAAAATGATATTTGGTATCCAATAGAAATTGAAGAGAAATTAATGTCATTAGCGAATTTAGGGAAAACATCTGAAATAGAAGAAATTTTAAACTTATTGTATTATAAAAACTTTGCAGAAAAGAATATATCATTGAGTATGAAGTATCTATTAATTACTGAGTTGATTGGAACAATAGTTAAAATTGCAAAAAGGTCAAAACTAAATATCGAGAATTTATGTGACGTTAAAAAACTTTGTTTTGTAATAGAAGAGAATATCATCGACAGATTATTTGAAGATATAAAGCAAGTATTTATTAATATAGCTGAGAAGATCAGGAGCAATAGGAAGGCTTCTAAAGAAAAGTTGATAGAGGAGATATTAGAGTTTATAAATAAAAACGCATTTAATCCAAACATGGGTATATCTTTTGTTGCTGAAAGGTTTAATTTATGTGATTCTTATTTTTCCCATATTTTTAAAGAGGCAGTTGGTGTAAAGTTTAGTGATTATGTTGAAAAGCTTAGAATAGAGGAAGCATGTAAATTGATAAAGCTAAAAAAGTGGAATTTAGAAGAAATAAGCAAAATGGTAGGATTTACAAATATTAAAACCTTCAGAAGAGCCTTCAAAAGGGTAAAAGGATATTTACCAAGTGAAATGTTTAACATAAATGAGGAAGATACGTAGATGCCTAAATATATTGAAACCTGCCTTAATATAATCCAAAGAGATTAAAATTTTCTTTGTTTAAAGTAAACAAACCAGTTAAATAAAATATTATTTAGCCGTTATTAAACTAAAAAAGTGTCCCTTGAAATAAAGAAATCAAATTCATATATTTATACTCACAAGGGAGTGGTGGGAATCGAACGAAAAGATTTCTTCTCACTAAAAAATAATATCAAAAATAACAATATGGCAAGGGAGGGATAAAATTGTTGACACATTTTTTATAAAAATCAATTAAAGGACTTTTTTTCAACAACTTTAATTGGTGCAAAGCCACAAATTATTTTAACAAAAAAAGAGGGAGGTTTGAGTGATGAGTAACAAGAAGATTTTAGCCATTATAGTCAGTTTGATAATGGTTGTATCATTGTTTACAGGGGTTGGGTTGCGTAATGAAGTTGCGAAGGCGGCGACACTTTTGACAGATGATTTTGAAGATGGCAACAGGGATGGATGGTCGACATCGAACGGTAGTTGGAGTGTAGTAGTGGATGGGAGCAAGGTTTTAAAGCAGAGTAGCACAGGATCTGAGGCGAGAGCGTATACTGGTTCGTCTGATTGGAGTGATTATACAGTTGAAGCGAAAGTTAAGGTATTGGGTGTGAAGGATTCGAGTTCAGGAGCGGGAGTGATAGTAAGATATAAGGACTCAGGTAACTTTTATGCGTTGGTATTAAGAAATTCAAAGATAGAGATAGTGAAGAAGGCAAACGGTAGTAGAAGTATATTGGCGTTCAAGTCGTTTACGTTGAATCAGGATACCTGGTATAATGTGAAATTAGAAGTAAATGGGAGCAAGTTAGTTGGGTATGTTAATGGGAGTCAAGTATTGAATGTGAGTGATTCATCGATTGAGAGTGGTAAAGCAGGTTTAATAGCCGACAGGTGTGTTGCTGAGTTTGATAATGTTGTTGTGAGTTCAAGTTTGGGTAACACAACACCTACTCCAACGCCAACTTCGGCACCGACAGCAACACCAACGCCAACCAAAACACCGGCTCCAACTACGACACCTGCACCAACACAGACTCCAACAGTAACACCTACGCCAACCCCAACCCCAAATGTTGGTGGTGTATTAATTATAACAGATACAATAGTTGTTAAAGCTGGACAGACATATGATGGTAAAGGAGTAAAAATAATAGCTAAAGGAATGGGCGATGGAAGTCAATCTGAAAATCAAAAACCTATATTTAAACTTGAAAAAGGTGCAAAATTAAAAAATGTAATAATTGGAGCGCCAGGTTGTGACGGTGTACATTGTTATGGTGATAATGTAGTTGAAAATGTTGTGTGGGAAGATGTTGGAGAGGATGCGTTGACCGTCAGAGGTGAAGGAGTGGTTGAAGTTATTGGTGGCTCAGCAAAGGAAGCAGCTGACAAGGTCTTTCAGCTTAATGCTCCATGTACTTTCAAAGTGAAAAACTTTACAGCTACAAATATAGGAAAACTTGTAAGACAAAATGGTGGTACTACTTTCAAAGTAGTTATTTATCTTGAAGATATAACAGTAAACAATGTAAAAAGCTGTGTTGCAAAATCTGATAGTCCAATATCAGAACTGTGGTATCGCAACTTGAATGTAAATAATTGCAAAACATTATTTGAATTTCCATCCAAATCGCAGATACACCAATACTAGTTGTTCATTTTAAGAAAGGGGGAATGGCGTTTTAGTGAGTAAAAAAAGGAAAAATAGGTAAGAGGGCGTGTGATGAATTTAATATTTATATTTATCACACGCTATTTTTTTGGATGAGTCTTTTGTAAATTATTACAATTGATGATAAAGAAAAAATAGGCATTTATAAAATGGGTGGTGATTGAAAGCAAGAGATGCCAATAATAACATGAAATACAATCAAAATACAAAAAGAAAAGCAAAGTGATAACCAAATATTATCAATAACAACAAAAAATAATTAGCAACAAATATATAACAAAAATTTGCGAGCTTAAAAAAGACAGTAGTATCCTAAACCTTCTAGCTTCTTGGCTTTAGAAGGTTAAGTAAAAAACAAAGCCATAGATTTTTGGTAGATTAATAATTTAAGAAAAATTGTAGTTTTAAGCGATAAGTTTTTTGAGTTTGTTAAGCTTTTTGATAGTTAATTTAAAGTATTAGAGTTTGACATTGTGAGCAAGGATAAACAAAAGTGAGTAAGTAATTGCAGAAAGTAAAAAAATCAGAGAAGACAGAAATATGGTCATAAGTACAGATGACATCGAAGCCCATATAGGATTTTTACTTCCTGTGAATGATCCTAACCGCCCAGCCATAAAGCAACTTAAAGTAAAACTTGCTTGATTGCTTTATGTTATCGGAAAGATAAGTAGCCTTGCTAAAGATGACAATGACAAAAGCAATGGTTTTTATTGAAGTAAAACTTGCAACACCTGCCTCAAGTCTTGAAATCTCTGTCCCTCGCACACACTACTTTTAATTTCCGACCTTCTATCCTCTTCTTCCCCCTACAAAAGAGTTGATAGTTTTCTACTTATCTGTTTATGTTGCAAGTATATCAATGGTTATTCTTGAGTATTCCCTTGTTCAAACTTTGAAGGCTTTGAATCTTCTATATTCCGAAAATGAAATACTAAAAATCAAAGAAGACCTTAAAAATGAGCTTGAGTTTCCCAGACAAAGAGAACTTACCTGCAAGTGCGTTTGCTCTTATCATCGATGGTTATTCAAAAGTGAAGTTAAGGTAATTGTAAGAGCAAATTTGCTACTTGCAATGCCTGCCTCGGTATCGACTAAGTGTTATTGTCAATACCTTTTCCCCACTTTTGATAATATTTTTTCCCCACCTGTTTTCAAAAAAATTTAATTATCATTATCTAACTGATTTGACTCATTCTTGGAATCATCTGTTAAAGCTTTTATGGCACCCTCTCTTTGCTTCATCCTATAACTTTCACCTTTGATAACTACAAAATGACAGTGATGTACAAATCTATCTAAAATCGCTGTCGCTAAAACTGGATCATAAAATATCCTCGGCCACTCTTCAAATACCTTGTTTGTAGTTATTATTATCGCTCCTCTCTCATACCTCTTCGATATTATCTCATACAAATCATCTACACTGCTTTGATTAAATTTCCGCAAACCCAGTTCGTCTATTATCAAAAGGTCCACATTAACATAGTTTTTTAACTTTTGTTGATACGAATTATCAGCCCTTGAAATATACATCTCTTCTAACATCTCGTTTGCTGTGGTAAACAAAACTCTATATCCAAGTGCTACAGCTTTAAGTCCTATCGCTATTGCAAGATGTGTTTTCCCTGTCCCTGGCGGTCCTATGAAGGCCACATTCTCTTTCTTGCGGACAAATTCACAGGTCGCCAAATTGTATATAAACCTCTTATTTATCGAAGGTTGATGTTGATGATAAAATAAAAATGTACTGAAAGTGGAATATAAGAATGTACAAAATTGTACATTGATATGATATCCTTTCTCATAGTGAGGAGGGATATCAAATGAAGAACCTAACAGCACATTTAAACATGATAAGGGCGATGAAAATGAAACCTAACTTTTCAGAACTTGCAAGAACATATGGAGTTGATAGAAGAACCGTGAAGAAATACTATGAAGGCTATGAAGGAAAACCTAAGAATAGAAATAAACCAAGCAAATTGGACAAATACTATGATGAGATAAAATCAAAGCTTGCTATCAAAGGAGTTACAGTCAAGGGTGTTTATGAATATTTAAAATCAAAAGATAAGAACATAGGGACATACTCAAATTTTAATAAGTATATCAAGAAAAAAGGGCTGAAGCCAGAGAAGAAAGTAAAAGGACATCCAAGATTTAAGACCGGTCCAGGTGAGCAAGCACAGGTTGATTGGAAAGAAAATATAAAGCTTGTATCAAAAAGCGGAGAAGAATTTGTCATTAATGTTCTTGATTTTAAATTAGGTTATTCAAGATACTGCTGCTTTGAGATAAACAGGACAAAAACTCAAGAAGAATTAATAGAAACTCTAATTAAAATATTTAAAGATATAGGCGGAGTACCAAAAGAGATTTTATTTGACAATGCAGCAGCAATTGTTGATATAACAGGTGAGAAAATTAAAGTAAATTCAAGATTTAAAAGCTTTGCGAAAGACTTTGGATTTGAAATAAAACTTTGCAAACCCAGACATTCGTACACAAAAGGAAAAGTTGAAGCAGCAAACAAGTTTATAGATTGGATACTGCCATATCAGGGTGAATTTGAAACAGAAGAGGATTTAGTAAGGATAATAAAAGAGATAAACGCAAAGGTTAACACACAACCAAATCAAACAACTCAAGTCCCACCTGCTCTTCTGTTTCAAAAAGAAAAAGAGTATTTACTACCCTTGCCAGATAAAAGGTTAATAGAGAGTTACTTGGATTCTCACAAATCAGTAAAAGTCCAAAAGGACTCTCTGATTTACTACAAGGGAAGTAGATACTCTGTTCCACCCGATTACATAGGAAAGACAGTTAGAGTAAAGGAGGTGGAAAACAAAATTTATATTTATTATAACACAGACCTGTTAAGGATACATATTATTGATGAAAAAAGTATCAATTATCACGATGAAGACTACAAACAGCTAATGCTAAGAAGAGTTGGTCAAAAAGAAGAACTTGACAAGATATGTGAGGAGAACCTCAAGAAATTTGATAATCTGTTGAAGACTTAAAGAAAGGAGAAAATCTAAAAATGAGCAATTATGTGAAACTACTTAACAACTTAGAAGAGTTAGGACTTCACAACATAAAGAATAATCTTGACAAATACTTAGATTTAGTGGCAAGCGGAGAAAAAAGTATGACAGATGCATTGTATGAACTTAGTAACTTAGAGATAAAAGCAAAAGAAGAAAGAGCTATATTAGGATGTGTGAGGGTGGCAAATTTCCCATTTATAAAAGGCATAGAAGATTTTGATTTTTCATTTCAGCCAAGTATAAACAAGCAACAAATAATGGATTTAATGAGTTTAAGATTTTTAGAAGGGAATGAAAATATACTGTTTGTAGGAACACCAGGAGTAGGGAAAACGCATTTAGCCACAGCAATAGGAATAGAGTGTGCAAAACGGAGGTATTCCACATATTTCATACATTTTCAAGAATTAATAGCCCAGCTAAAAAAGGCACTGTTGGAGAACAGATTAGAATACAGGCTTAAGCATTTTTCAAAATATAGAATTTTAATAATAGACGAGATAGGTTATTTGCCTATAGATAATGATGGAGCGAATTTATTTTTTCAACTTATATCGAGCAGATATGAGAAGAGCAGCACAATAATAATAACTAATGTTGTATTTTCAGAGTGGGGAGAAATATTTGGTGGAGCGACGATAGCAAATGCAATTTTAGACAGGCTACTCCATCATTCTTTCGTGATTTTCATAAAAGGACCTTCATACAGATTGCAGTCAAAAACAGCATATTTTAGCAACACAAACCAGCAAAGCTAAGTTTATTTTTTGTACATTTTTATTTTCGATTTTTTGTTCATTTTGATATTGACATTTACATGTGAATTGAAATTCTTGATATGTGGTATTCCTCAATAGGAAGAGCTATTAACTTTTCTTTCTCTTCTGAGAGGAAAACTTCTTTGGGAACTTTCTTGGTTGTGCCATGTACTCTCACATTCGAAATGTTGTCAAGCCAGTTTTTTAAATGCTCCCTCGCCTCATCAATATCCTTAAATTCTTCCCCAGCAAAACAGTTCCGCTTAACATACTTAACTGCCGATTCTACCTTGCCTTTATCAGTCGGTGTATATACCCTGCAAGGCTGAGGTAAAAATCCACAGTGGCTTGCAAAACTTGCATAGTCCTTTTGTATCTGCGCCTCATAAAAATCAACATCCAATACACCTGCTTTTAAATTGTCTATCTTCACAACTTCTACTACTCCACCAAAATATTTAAATGCATTCTTATGACACTGCATAAATGTTTCAACTGTCTGGTCGAATACTATCTCTGCATACATATATCTTGAATAGCTTAAAACCATTGTAAATACCCATGCTTTTTTGAATTTACCATCAATTTTTATCTTGCCTATATATCCAAAATCCACTTGAGCTTCTTCGGCAGGCAGTGTTGTTAAAACCATGTACACCTTTGAATTTGCTATCTTTTGTTTAACATTATGAACATATCTTCTTACATTTGAATAGCTTCCTTCAAAACCAAATTCCGCTTTCAAGTCTTGATGTATTCTTTTTGCTGAAAGTCCTTTGTGAACTTTTGCTTCAATAAATTCTCTGTAATCATCCAATACTGAATTCTTCGATTTTCTCTCAACTTCTCCTTTCTGTTCAATGTCTTGGATTACTTTTCTAACAGTTTTTCTATCCACGTTTAACAACCTTGCTATTTGACTCTTGTTGTATCCCTGTTTGAAAAGAGTGTAGATTGTTGTGTGCATTGCAACCCCCAACATTTTCTTAATATCTTCTCCTTCTGTAGTTCTTCCATACTTCCCATTCTACACTACAGAAGGCTTCTTTTTAAGTGGCAGGTGGGGAATTTTTTATATCATTTCTGATGATTTTATTTTATCATTAACAATTGTTCTAAATTAACTATCAAAAAGCTTAACAAACTCAAAAAACTTATCGCTTAAAACTACAATTTTTCTTGAATTATTAACTTACCAAAAATTTATGGCTTTGTTTTTTACTTAACCTTCTAAAACTAAGAAACTAGAAGGTTTAGGATACTATTGTCTTTTTTAAACTTGTGAATTTTTGTCATATGTTTGTTGCTGATTATTTTTTGTTGGTATTGATAATATTTGGTTGTCATTTTGCTTTTCTTTTTTTATCTTGATAGTATTTCATGTTAGTATTGGCATCTGTTACCTTCAATCACCAACCATTTTGCAAACGGCTATTCGTGTGTTTTTTATTCCTAAAAACAATTTTAATTATAGCAGGTATTCAAATAAATTGCTGTATTTTTTTACTATCTACTCATCCCAATATTTATTATAGAGCCACTTTTTAAAATTGTGCAGTTAGCCTCTTACTTCATTTAAAAGAGACATAATCAAAAATTTTAAAGAACATTCATCGTCTATTTTCTCAGCCCACATGGAAGCTAATTTTATACTTTCTTTAAATTCTTTTTTATTTCCCAAAATTAGGTGGATACTTGCTATTTCGTAGTAAGTTTTTGCAAGCTCTAAGTAAGAGTTTATTTGACTTGCGAGTTTTTCGCACATATTAAGAATTTCCAATGCTTTATTGAATTCTTTTTTGTGTTTGAGTACCTGTGAATATATTCTAAATGTTTTGATACGGGTAAAAGGATTTTTTAGTGGTTCTACTATTTTTATTGCTTGTTCTGCAGCCATATAAGCTTGTTCAATGTCATTTTGAAGAAGGTGCAGTTTGATTTTTGCTAAAAAATATTCCAGTTCAACCCTGTTTTCCTTGTTTTCTGACATAGCGTTTAAGGCTTCATTCAGAAATTCTTCTGCACCCGATAGATTAGGTTTTTCAAGCATTGCTTTTGCCATTCCTATCAATGACAAAGCTTTTTCTGAAATGAAATTGAAGTTATTTGCTAAATCAAAACTCTGTGAA
Source organism: Caldicellulosiruptor obsidiansis OB47 (assembly GCF_000145215.1). Classification (NCBI taxonomy): domain Bacteria; kingdom Bacillati; phylum Bacillota; order Caldicellulosiruptorales; family Caldicellulosiruptoraceae; genus Caldicellulosiruptor; species Caldicellulosiruptor obsidiansis. The sequence goes on along the minus strand of NC_014392.1, from coordinate 1,767,673 downwards.
AACAAGTTGTAACTTTCAATAATATTTCCTTTTTCAAGATATAGTTCAGCAATATTCTGAAGGGTTATGCATTCTTCGTATGTTAATTTCCACTCATGGGCATACGAAAAAGCTTCAGAAAAATATTCTAAAGCCTTTTTTAAAAGTCCTTTTTCAAAATTGATAATTCCAATATTATTTAACAGAATCAACTGAAGGTGACGGTTAGATAGAATTTTAGCAAATTCAAAAGCACTGGTTAAAAACTTTAATGCCTCAAGAGAGTTCCCATTTTCATAATTTAGTATTCCAAGGTTGGTAAGGATTTTTGCTTTCAAGTTCAAATTCTTGGACTTATTTGCATAGTTTAGAGCTTTTTTAAGATAAAGACTTGCTTTTTTGATGTCTAATGAAAAAGTATAAAGTGAGTAAGAAACTATATTTAAAATTTGAGCTAAATCTTCAAAGTTGCTATTTTCTTTAAGTATATTTTCAAGTTGGTTTATCATTACAAGTAAGTCAGGACTGCCTGTATAGCTTTTATAAAGACATTGAAGATAAACAACTTTTATTTTAGCTAAGTTGTTTGCCAAAAGCCTTTTTTGGAGACTATTTAAAATGTCTTCAGCTTTTTTGAAATTATTTTGAAGAATCAAGCATTCACATATGTCACTTTCAACAAAGAACTTTTCTTCATCGGTTTTAGCAAACTTAAGAAGTGTTTTATAATATTTTAGAGCATTTTCATAGTTTCCAAAAGATTTTTCCAACCATGCAAGTTGTTCTAAAGTAGAGACAAAAATAGATGAAGTATCTAGGGAATTTATTTCTTTTATTTCATCAAGCAATTTATGGAACAATCTAACAGCAAACTTGCCAAGCTGAATCTTTTTGTATTGCATTGCCAGCTCAAAAAGGTAGTTTGCAGCTTTTATAACTTCCCCTGCTTCCTTGAAATGATAATATAGGGTTTCGTAGTAGATGGGCAAATCTTCCTGAGAAATCATTTTTTCAATTGTGGTAGCAATCTTCTGGTGGAGCATTCTTTTGGTTTGCTGAGGGATAAAATCAAGAAGAATTTTTACAATTTCTGGTTCGACGAATTCATAGATTTTATCGCTGAAATTTGAGTTGTAGATTGTGTCAATGAACCTTATTAAATTTAATTTTTGCGCTTGGCTAATCAGAGTAGAATGTTCAATTGTAGGCTGAAGAATATTCAAAACAACCTTGCTGCTAAATCTGTAGCCATACACAGCTGCAATTTTTAAGAATTCTAATACCTCATCTTCAATATTTGAAAGTTTATCTAGTATAATGTTTCTTTTAATACTTTCAATATTTTGCTGAGAAAGATTAATTTTAAAAACACTATTTGAAAGAGAGAAAAGTTTATTTGTTTCTATCCATTTTAACGTTTCTATAAAATAATCTAATTTTCCTTCAGAGATGTTCATAAGTAGCTTTAAAGATTCTTCTTCAACGTCTTTTGCGTTGAATTGAATTTCCACAGCAGTTTTTATTTCTTCATTTGATAGTTTTTGTATTTTAAGATGTAGCTCTTTTGGGAATCTATGTATTTCTGAGTTTGATGAAAAGATAAAAAATGGTTTGTTTTGCAATTGTTTTGATAAAAACTCAAGAATAAAATCAAATGATTCTTTATCTGCAAAATTAATGTTGTCAATTATAACTGTTGCAAATTCTAACTCGAAAACTTTTTTAAGGAAAGAGGAAATAGCCTCATAAATTTCAAATTCTATATCTTCTTGGCTCATATAAGAGAGAAACTGTTTAAAGTCTTCATTCAAATCTAGTTGAAGAACAAGAGAAATATAGTTGAAACATCTTTCGGTCTTTTTATAATCTTCTTTGAAAAGGTACTCTAAAAAAGAAATAAGTCTGTTCTTCTTCAAAATTACAGAGTCTTCAAAGTTAATATTCAGTATTTTTAATATTAGTAAAGATAATAGGTAAAATGGTTTTGAAAAATTATTATTTGGCAAAACAACAAAATAATACTTCAAATTACTTCTTTCTAATTGAAAAATTATGTTTTGAAAAATATATTGTTTTCCACACCCTTCAGGACAAACCATCACTAAAAAATCTGAATTTCTGTTAACTATACTATTTATAACATTGGTTGTGTATTTAGCAGTCAAGGTTTCTACAACTTTATTGTAATCAATTTGTTTATTAATATTTTTTGGTATATAGCACCTCACCGTTTGTGACTTGTTTTTTAGATTCAATTCGATAGGACCAATATACTCTATGTTTTCACAGGTTTCTCTGTAAATGCTTTCGGAAACATAAATAGTATCTGGGGGTGCTGCTGTTTGAAGACGCTGAGCGGTGTTTACAACATCACCCATAACAGTATAATCTTTGTCAAAAAAACTCCCAATTTTACCCACTGCAACAAGTCCATAGTTTATTCCAATTGAAAGGGATAACTCAATATTTTTTGTTTTTGAAAATTCTTTTGAGAGTTTTAGCATTTCCATTGCACATTGAACACTTCTCAGTGCAGCATCCATTTGAGTACTTTTTAATCCAAAAAGAATGAGGGCGCAATCACCTATAAATTTATCTACTGTTCCGTTTAAGTTGTAAACGGGTCTTAAAATAAACTCAAAAAATTCATTTATCACCTTTCTAACTTCGTCAGGTGATAAATTTTCAGAAAATTTTGTAAAGCCGGAGACGTCGGCAAACATAACAGCTACTTTCTTGAGTTCTTCCATTCTAAAATATTCGCTTGATTTTGTGATGTAGCTGCCACAGTTAGGACAAAAATTTGCAAAAGAAGGTATAGGGAAACTGCAATTTTGACAAAACTTATTGAATTTAATTCCGCATACAACACACCTTTGGGTAAACTTTTCTTGCAGCTTACTTCCACAATTGAAACAGAACAATTCCATCACACCTTTTTATTCCATAAATAGAAATAAAAAAATATTGCAAAAAAAGAAATAGTGTGAGATAATTTTACTGAGAGCACTTATTATCAATTATATCAAAATCAAAAGAATAAAAACAGTAGCATATGTCGACAAAGGCAAACCTGTCGAAAGGCAGGGGCGCAAAGCCATGGGCCTGTCGGAAGAGAAAACTTCCTATGGTTGCCAGGCTGCCGAAACATGTGCTGAAGATATATTATCTTTGGCATAAAGGCACCTGGCATGACCAGGTGCCTTTGAGTTTTTAGAAGGTCTTTGTTTACGGGCGTTATAGAAGTCTTAGCCTGTAAAAAAAGGAGGTGGAAGATTATGAAGCGGCGGGGAGTTAAGAAAATTGTCTTAGTAGCTATTGTGGTGTTAGTATTTTCGTTAATAACAACTTCTTTTGTGCTGGCTGAGAACGAAAATCCTATGCTATTCAATGGTAGTTTTACAGTTACAAATGAAGGAGGAAAATTCCAGGTAGGTTTTGTGGAGATTGATTTCAAGAAAAATTCTCTACCTGATGGTATAGACTCAATTACATTCAATGCTCAAATCTATGCAGAAAACGGTGATGTATATATTGAATTTTCACCAGATGCTAAATTTAAAAAAGATGTTCATCTTAGATGTTTAGGATATGAAGGTTACATTTATGACAGGTCTGCGGGGATTAATATTTTTGTAAAGATTAAAAAACAGCAATTAAAAACAGATCATTTTTCACGCTTTATTTGGGCGAGATAATCCCTCTATCCTCATAACCCCTCGAACTCCTAAAAATAGATTTTTGCCCCTCTTAGAATTTCAAGAGGGGCAACTTTTTTTTTCCTTTTTCTCTTTTTTCATTTTATACATATTTTCGTCCGCTATCTTTATTAAGTCTTCAGCCGTAAAATTTGATTCAGGGGAGAATTCAGCAAATCCGTAGCTTATATCTATTTTATATGTATTTGAAGACGAAATATTAAATTTGTTAATCTTATCTTGAATTCTTGAAAAAACAATATTTGCTTCTTTTAAAGTGGCTTTCGAGAGAATCACAACAAATTCATCTCCGCCGTATCTGAACGCAATGTCATAACTTCTTATGCTTTCCTTTAAAATCTGTGAAAAATTTTTTAAAAGTTCATCGCCTGTCTGATGACCATATGTATCGTTTACTCCTTTCAGACCATCAACGTCAACAAAGCACACTACGAAATGTGACTCATTCATCTTTGAAAGCTGGATTTGTTTTTCTAAATAAACCATTCCTTCATTTCTCGTTAAAAGACCTGTAAGGCTATCAAGCGTTGCAAATTTTTTGAATTCCTCCTGTTCAAGGAGAATATCTTCGCTCAAATTGGCTATTACCTGCTTCATGGAGTTGAATAAACTTATTAAAGCATAGCGCGTGTTTGCAATATTTTTTTCTATTCGCTGATAAAGATGAATTCTTTCAATTAAAAGCGATGCTTGGGATGCAAGAGAAAGAACAATTTCTTCGTCTTCTTTGGTATAATCGACAGTGCTTTGAATTATGTTTTCTGGTGTAAGTTTTATTTCCTTGCTTTTCTTTTTGTTCAAAACCTGAAGAACCCCAATGACATTTCCTTGATAATCAATCATAGGAACTGCCATTACATTTATTGTTGTATATCCTAATGTTTTATCAAAAAATTTAAATTGTTGCAGATGAGAATTTTGAGCAGATGGTACGTTGTTTATTGTAACCGGTACAGCATTTTTGGCAACAAACCCTGCAATGCTTTTTTCATCTAATGGGAATTTGTAACCTATAAATTGAAAATTAACAGAATAGTTTTTTGCAAAGGTTATAACAAGATATTTCTGACCATCGATTTCTTTAATAGTGTATAAAGTTCCACCATCACTGTTTGTAATATCAATACTCTCAATTAGTATCATCTCTAAGATAGAATCAATATTTTTTTCACGTGAAATTGCAATACCAATCTTACTTAGCTTTCTTATTAAATCTTTAAGTTCTTTAGAAACTGTTTGCTCATTCATGATTTTATCCTTCTTTCAGGTTTTTATTTGTTCAGGAATATTAAAACCTAAATTTCTTGCATAGCTAAAATTAAAATTTCTGTCAAGATGAATACAATAAACGTGTTTTCTTTTTTCTGGTGGAATTAAATAACAAAGTTCTGATAATGAAAGATGAGGATGATTTTCAGTTGTGTTTTCAAAACAGGTGTCTTGGTACAAAAAGTCAATTTCGTCTTTCAAAAATTTTTCAAGAATTATCTGATTTAAAGTTCTTGAATCACCACTATAGAAAAAACAGCATTCTTTTGTTTTAATTAAATAGCCAAAACAAGGAATTTCATTAACATGTATCTGTTCTACTGATATTATCGTCAAAATTTCTTTATATATAAATGGGTTCTGTAACTTTATTAATTCATAAGTATATTTTCCTACACCCATACCACTGAGCAAAGAAGAAATTAAAGATTCTTCTGGGAAAAAAATTTTAACTCTTTTGTTTAGTTCATAGAAACAAAAAAGAAGTAAATGTCCCAAAGTAGCTATGTGGTCTGAGTGAGTATGAGTTATAAGAACGTTAATTGTTTTGTATTTTTCAAGTAATTTGAGTTTATAAAGACTTGAAAATATACCTTCACCACAGTCGATTAAAAATAATTCTGTGTCAAATTCAAAGTAAGCAGAAGTATTGTTAAAGTAAGGATTAAAGGCACTTCCTATTCCTAAAAAATTTAATACAGGTGTTTTCATTATGTAATTTCACCTTCATTCTCTTTAGCTATTTTTTGTAAATAACTAAGCACTTCTTCAATATTTTTCTCTTCATCAGGTTTTAATTCATAAAAACTCCATAGAAATTTTAATGAGGTAGATAGCATTTCATTGATTTTAAGCTTTTCAAAAACCTTTCGTTCTATTCTTTTGGCAATCATTCGTGCTTTTATTATGTCGACATTGTGAAGAAAAATAACATATTCACTTTCATTTATTTTTAAAGGTATATCATAAAGTCTGATTTCTGTTGAAATAACTTCGTGTAAAATATCTATCATCTTTGTATCAATGTTTCTTGTTATCAGATAGGCTATACTTATGATTGTTTCAGTAATTTTGGAAAGCTGGTATTGTTTTTTAAAAAGTTCTATTCCTTCTTTAAGTAAAAGAATTTTTTCTTTCTTTTTGGTTTGTAAAGACTCTATAAATTTTTGTTGCCCGCTTATTAAAATATCATTTAAAACTGAAATAGACTTTTTTACAGAATCAAACATATTAGCCAGCATCTTTTGCGTATTAGTAATAGATACTTCAAATTTCTCATAAGCTTTAGCTCTGTCAAGAAGAGTACCTACAAAAGAAGAAATTGCTAATATGAGCTTTACATCTGTCTCAGTGTAGCTAATAGTAAAAAGGGTAGCATTGGTTTCGTCTAATTTTATATTTGGTTTTGCTTTTTTATTGATTACTTGCAACACTCCCAACAGATTGTTGCTAAAGTCAAATATGGGTGCAGTTATAGTATTAATTGTAACATAATGTAAACTCTTGTCAAAGAATTTGAACTGTCTAAATTCGTGATTTTCAGGCAAATTCAAAGTATCGTTTATTACAACAGGTTTTTGGTGTACTGCTGCATATCCGCAAAGGCTAATTGGGGAAATAGGTAGGGAATATCCTAAATAAAATTCAAAGTTAACAGACAGATTTTTTGTAGCTCTTATAACAAGCTTTTCTTCTTGGTCTATCGTTTCCTTTAGATAGATTGTTGCACCATCGCTTCCTGTTAGTTCTAAGCAGGAATCAATTGTCATAAGAAGTATTTCATTCATATCTTTTTCAGAAGAGGTATTAATGATAAAACTGCTAAAACGTTCAATTGTATTTTTAAGCTTTGTGATCTGTTCATATGCTTCAAGCATGTCAAAATCACCGAGATTCTACTGTTGTGTATATTAAGATTATCTCAAAAATTTGGACTGGTTTCAATGTGAAAAACAAAAATAAAATTTACATAGATTTGTAATAATATCATAATGTGAATTATATAAATGTTGGATATAATGTAATTGTGTAAAAATCATTTTATTTTAGAAAGGAGTTTGAGGAGTATGAAATGGTGTTATAAAAAGCTGTTGACAAGTTTGTTGGTAATAGTTTTTATAGTTTCTATTTTTAGCATGGTTTCATTTTCTCAAGACCAATCAAACTCAATTTTTTCTGATCTTCCTCAAAATCATTGGGCATACAATGCAGTAAAATTCATGGTAGAAAGAGGAATTATAGCAGGTTATCCGGACAAAACATTCAGACCAGACAATCCAGTCACAAGATCTGAATTTGCAAGGATTATGGTAATTAGCCTGAACCTTCCAATAAAGGTGACAGATAATCCATCCTTTAAAGATGTTCCCAAAGACCACTGGGCATATCCTTATGTAGAAACTGCAAAATATTATTTAACAGGTTTTAGAACTCAAAATGGCGAGTACTTTAAACCATCTGATTATGCCGTAAGAGAGGATATGGCAGTTGCTCTTGTAAAGGCAAAGGGGCTGCAGAATGAAAATGTTGATATGAATGTTTTGAACAACTACATTGACAAAGACCAAATATCGAAGAACCTTGTTAAATATGTTGCAATTGCTATTGCAAAAGGTATTATGGTAGGAAGCCCAGTTCCAAATTCTAATCAATATAAATTTGAACCACAAGGAATTCTTACTCGCGCTCAGGCAGCGGTGCTGTTGTACAACGTTATTAATGCTCAAGCAACTGAAGAAAAAGTTACCTATGATGATAATTCTTCATCGGGTTCTAATCAGCAATATACTTATCCTGTACCCAATGTTACTGCCTATACAAAGGGGGACAGAGTTGTCCTGATATGGAATAGAATAAATGACAAAAAACTGAAAGGATACGCAGTTGTTATCTCAAAGAACAATAGCCAGCCGGGATATCCGCAAGATGGTTGTCTGACCATACTGTCTGACAGAAACGCTAATTATATAGAGATTGGAGTAAATTCAAAATATAAGGGTGGTGACTTTGGAGTTTATGTGAAAAGTGGAGAAGAGTATTATTTCAGTGTTACAGCAATTTATGAAGGGAATATATATGTAAAAGGTAATGCTATAAAAATGAGAATGCCAGTTATACCAAATTATTTTGAAAAACCATCTGTAAAGTATGAATATAAAGATAATAAATTTGTTTTAAGCTGGCAAAAGATAGATGATCCCCGACTTATAGGATATTGGATTGTGATATCCAAAAAAACTAAAGAACCTAAATATCCGGACAATGGTTATCTTGTTTTTATCAATGACAAAAATACGACTCAGATTGTTATTGACAACACAATTCCTTATAAAAATGGAGATGTTGGCGAGTATTTAAAAGATGGTGAAGAATATTATTTTAGTGTAACAGCTCAGTATCAGGATAGATTTATCGCTGGGAATAGCATCAAGGCCATTTATTACTCTAATTTAGAGATTGCAAAGTTAAGACCAAAGTTGCAGGCAAAAATAGTAAGATGGCATGGACAATTGTATATTAACTTAAAATGGGACAAAATAGACAATGATAAGCTTCAAGGGTACAGAGTTGTTATATCTGATACAAACTCATCACCTGACTTCAATAAAGACGGTTTACTGGCAGAAATATCAGATAAAAACATTACCTCAATAAATGTCAAAGCAAAAGATAAGTATTTGATCAATGGGGAATATAAGGAACTCAAGAGAGGACATTACTATTACTTTACAGTTTATGCTATCTACTCAGATAGAGTAGTGGGTAGCAATGTAATTAAAGTAAAGATACCATAAAAAGACAAAGGAGCAGACAACATCTGGTGGTCTGCTCCTTAAATTTATTTTTTATTTATTAGTCACTACTTTATCTTCTCCAGCCTTTCCTTTACACTTTTCAAATCCCTGTAAAAATCCTCTCTTTTACCTGGGTCTCTTAAAAGTGCTGCTGGATGGTATGTAGCCATAATCCAAAAACCACCTTTTTCAAACCACTTTCCCCTGTCTTGAGTGATTTTAAGATCTTTGCCAAGAATATATTTCATAGCTGTTGCACCGAGGCAGACAATTATTTTTGGGGAGATAAGTTTTATTTGGGCTTTCAAAAAAGGCAAGCAGTTTTGAGCCTCCACCTCTGTTGGAACGCGGTTGTTTGGGGGTCTACACTTTAAAATGTTGCAGATATAAAAATCTTTTTCTCTTGAAAGCTCCAGAGAAGTCAAAGCTAAGTCTAAAAACTTTCCTGCTCTTCCTACAAACGGTTTTCCTTGCTTGTCTTCTTCCTCACCCGGAGCTTCACCTACAAACACAAGCTTTGCATTTTTATTTCCATCACCTACTACAACGTTTGTGCGATTTTTAGAAATAGGGCATTTTTCACATGAAATACACGCATTTTCAAGCTCTTCCCATGTCAGCATACCTTTTCACCACGTCTTTGAAGATTTCCAAGGCTTTATCTATGTGAGTTTTTTGAACAATCAAAGGAGGAGCAAATCTTATGACGTTTCCACCTCCGCAGCTGCTTGTCAAAAGCCCGGCTAAAGCTAACTCTTTTACAAGTTCTTTCACAGGGAAAGAAAATTCAACACCTATTAAAAGACCCAAACCTCTGACATCCACCATAAAATCGAATTGTTCTTTTAGCTCAAGAAGCTTTTGCTTTAAATAATCCCCCATTTTGTTTACATTTTCAATTATATTTTCTTCTTCAATTATTCTCAACACCTCAAGAGCTGCTCTTGTTGCAAGCAAATTTCCCCCGAAAGTTGAGCCATGTTCACCTGGTTCAAATGTGGCAACCTCTTTTTTGCAAAGCATAGCTCCAATTGGCACGCCATTTCCAAGCCCTTTTGCGAGAGTAATTATATCAGGAGTTACATCATATTGCTCAAAACAAAAAAGACTACCACACCTTCCGATACCTGTTTGAACCTCGTCAATTACAAACAAAAGCCCATGTTCTTTACAAAAAGCAAAAAGTTTTTGTACAAACTCTTTTGAAAGCACCTTTATTCCACCTTCTGCCTGGACAAGCTCAATCATGACTGCTGCTGTTTTGTCATCTATAACACTTTTTATTTTTTCAATGTCTGCCTCAACGTTTATAAATCCTTCTGGCATTGGCTCAAAGGGTTTTTGATACTTTTTTTGACCTGTTGCAGCAGTTGTTGCAAGTGTTCTTCCATGGAATGAATTTTCAAGTGTAATGATTTTATATTTAGAAAGCCCTTTTTTATAAAAATAATTTCTCACAAGCTTTATTGCAGCCTCATTTGCCTCAGCCCCGGAATTACAGAAAAATACTTTATCAAATTTAGAAACTTCAGCAAGTCTTTTTGCCAGCAGTGCTTGAGGTTCAATATAAAACAGGCTTGATGTGTGTATGAGCTTTTCAATTTGGTCTTTTAAGGCAGTCACAAATTTTGGGTGGCTGTGCCCTAAATTGCACACAGAAATTCCAGAGATAAAATCAAGGTATTCTTTGTTCTGACTGTCATAAAGAATACATCCTTCTCCTTTTTCAAAAGCAATTGGAATTCGACTGCCAAATACGTTGACATAGTACTGTGAATCATAAGAGATTATTTCATCTATTTTCATAATCTTAGCCCCTCACTTTAAGATTTTTAATAATTATACATTAAAATTTATATTTATTCAACCTCGACTGATTTTTTGCCTTTGAAGACTTTATAGACAACATAGCCTACAATTGCAAAAATTATTAGAATAAATATAAGGTAGTCCAACCCTTTTAAATGCTCTTCAATTGACTTCCAGTTATCTCCAAGTTTTTTGCCAAGATAGACAAAAAGCAAACACCATGGAAATGACCCAAGAATTGTATAGATACAAAACTTTGCAAAGTTCATCTTTGCAATGCCAGCAGGCAGTGAGATAAAAGTCCTTATTACAGGCAAAAGTCTACTTACAAATATAGTGATTTCTCCTCTTTTTTGAAAGAATTTTTCTGCTCTTTCGAAATCGTGCTTTGATATAAAAAAGTATTTACCATATTTAAGTATAAATGGTCTTCCGCCAAAGTACCCTACTACATATGCTATTATAGAACCAGCCAAACATCCTAAGGTTGCCACAATAGTCATGGAAAGCACGCTTCCAATTCCTTTGTATACAAGGTATCCACCAAGTGGCAATATGACCTCAGAGGGTATTGGAATGCAGGCAGACTCAAGTGTCATTCCTATAAATATTCCCAAGTGACCAAATTGAGAAAGGTATTCAGCAATGGATATAAATATTTGTTTTATAAATTCCATTTTTCTTCCTCCAGAATTCTTTCATATAGTATTTTGAATTTAAATATCATGTAAGTTGAGAAATATATGAGGGTATTAGGAGAACCATCGCACATGGGAAGAATTTTTGCAATTATATCAAGCGTCCTTGGCTCAATAATAGGTGCCGGTTTTTCCACCGGTCAGGAAATTTTCTATTTTTTCTCTCAGTTCAAAGAAACAAGCATTTTTTATATTAGTCTTTCTTCCATTTTGATACTTCTCATTTTACTTTACCTTATGGATATTAAGATTAAAAGTAGAGTGATTTTAAATATATTTAGGGCTTACATCTTGCTCTTTTCTATAATCACACTAATAGTTATGTTTTCTGCATTTGGTCAACTTGGAGAAGAATTTTTGGGAGTAAGCAGGTATATATTTACTCTGCTTTGTTTTATCTTGAGCATTGCAATTTTCAAGCATGGTCTTTTAGCAGTTGTAAATATAAATAAGGTGGTTGTTAGTATTTTAATTATAACAGTTAGTTTTATTTTTCTAAGGTCTGTGCATAAAAATGAGATAATTTTTCAATTTGAAAGTTTAAAGTACGCTTTACCAAAAAATTTTTTCCAGCATCTTACCTTTCCTCTACTTTACTCTGCTTACAATTCATTGTTAGCATTTCCTGTAGTAAATGGGCTAAAGGAAAGATTTCATAAAGAGGAGATAAAATTATCAATAGTAATATCATCAATATTAATTTTTTTGCTTCTGAACATTATAAATACCATTTTGCTTTCAAAAAGCAGTATTCAAAATTCTCAGATGCCTCTTTTAAAAGCTGAAAAGAGTGTGTTTTTTCAGTTTATTCTTGTTGCAAGTGCATTTTTAGAAATACTTACAACAGTTCTTGCAAACTACATGGGACTTTGCTATTCTATCAAAAACTCAAAAGTAGAATTTTTTGTTATCATTATTTCACTTCTTTTGGGCTTTAATCAGTTCCAGGTATTACTGAGAAAATTATATTCTCTCATGGGATATATAGGTCTTGGCATTATAGTAATGTTGAGTTTATCTACACTACTTTCGAAAGATAGAATGCTAAAATAACTGCAGCTAAGAAAAATCTGTAATATGCAAAGATTTTAAAACCACTTTTTTTGACAATACTAAGCAAAAAATGAATTGCCAGAAAACCTACTATTGCCGATGTAAAAAAGCCAATTGCAAAGTTTGAAAACTCTGCAGCAACATGATTGATGTTTTTTAAAAGCGATACAGCTCCGGCACCAAGTATAATAGGTGCTGACATCAAAAACGAAAATTTAGCTGCAGCTTCTTTTTTAAGACCAAGTAAAAGTCCAGTTGTCATTGTTATGCCAGACCGTGAAATACCGGGGAAAAGAGCAAATGCCTGTGAGACACCAATTAAAGCCGCATGAAAAACATTCATCTGTGAAAGTTCAACTTTATTTTTAGCAATTGAATCTACATAATATAGTATAAATCCAAATACAGCAAGCACAATTGCAATCAAAAGATATTGTTTTCTAAAAACATTTTCTATAACATTTTCAAAAAAGTATCCGAAAAGAGCGCCGGGAATTGTTGCAACTATAATAAACCAGAGTAATTTTCCTTTTTCAGATTTTGGTTTTGAGATTCCTTGCACTACAATATCAAAGTAATCCTTCCAAAAGTATACAAGTACCGCTAAGAGTGTTCCAAGATGAAGAGCAACATCAAATACAAGGGAGTGCTCTTTCCAGCCAAAAAACCATGGAAAGATTATCAAGTGTGCAGAGCTTGAAATTGGCAAGAATTCTCCAAGACCTTGCAGTATTCCTAAAAAGATTGCCTGAAATACTGTCAAACGTATGACCTCCCCTATTAAATTTTAGACTAATCTATTATATCAAAAATATGTGTTAGAAAAAATTAAAATTCTATGAGAGTTTGGTATAATAAAAGGTGCTAAAGTTTGAATAAGGAGCTGAGAACTAAAAGATGCTTGTACTTGGAATTGAAACATCATGCGATGAAACTTCTGCTGCGATTGTAGAAGATGGAAGAAAGGTTCTGTCAAATGTGATATACTCTCAGATTGACATCCATCATCAGTTTGGTGGTGTTGTTCCAGAAATAGCTTCTCGTAAACATGTTGAAAAGATTTCATATGTTGTTGACATGGCATTCAAGCAGGCGGGTTTAACAGTAAACGATATAGATGCTGTTGCTGCAACGTACGGACCTGGACTTGTAGGTTCGCTTCTTGTTGGACTTTCATTTGCAAAGGCATTAAGTTTTTCTAAAAAACTTCCGTTTGTTGCTGTGAATCACATTGAAGGGCATATTTATGCTAATTTTATAACATACCCTGAGCTTATGCCACCGCTAATTGTTCTGGTTGTCTCTGGAGGGCATACAAATTTAATTATTTTAAAAGATTTTGAAGAATATGAGGTAGTGGGGAAAACAAGAGATGACGCAGCAGGAGAGGCTTTTGACAAGATTGCAAGATATTTAGGGCTTGGATATCCTGGTGGACCTGCCATAGACAAGGTCGCAAAGCTAGGCGATGAGGATAAATACAAATATCCTGTTGCTGATATTGACGGGTACAATTTTAGTTTCAGTGGATTGAAATCTGCAGTGATAAATCATGTTCATGGGCTTTTGCAAAATGGTGAGAAATTTAAAATAGAAGATATTGCTGCTTCCTTCCAGAAAACCGTGGTGAACATACTTGTAGAAAAGACAATCAATCTTTCACTTGAGACAGATATAAAAAAAATTGCAGTTGCCGGTGGCGTTGCTGCAAATTCAAGGCTCAGGAAAGAATTTTATGAAAAATGTACACAGCACAACATTGAATTTTTTGTACCTGAATTTAAGTACTGTACAGATAATGCAGCTATGATTGCATCCTGCGGCTACTTTAAGCTGCAAAAAGGAATAGTGTCGTCTTACCGCGAAAATGCTGTTCCTTATATAAGTCTTGTAAGTAAAAAGAGTTAATAATTAATTACATCAATAATTTCTCTTTTATTATCTTGAGAAAGGTCCACAAAATAAGGTTTAAGTACAGGTGGACCTTCTTTTTTTGCAACAACTTTTACAATTGGTCTTGTCTTGTTGAAAGGATTTTCTTCATACACAATTGCGATCTCACCAGTATTTAGAATAACAAAGCAACCCACCGGATATTTTACAACCATTTTTAAAAACTTTTGGACAATATCTTTGTCAAAATGAACACCAGCATACTTTGTTAAATAATCTGCCGCCTTTGTGGGCACAATTTTCTTTTTGTAAACTCTATCTGCAGTCAGAGCATCATACACATCTGCAATTGCTACAATTCTTGCAAACAAAGGTATTTTATCACCTTTGAGTTTAAGAGGATAACCAGACCCATCGAGTCTTTCATGATGCAAAAGTGCTACTTCTGCTATCTGTTCAGAAATACCATCCATGTTTTTTACAATTTGATATCCATATATAGTGTGTTTTTTCATCTCTTCAAACTCTTCATCAGTAAGTTTTGCAGGTTTATTTAATATTTCATGGGGGATTTTCATTTTGCCAAAATCGTGCAGAAGTGCTGCCAAAGACAAATCTTCTATTTGTTTTCTGTCAAGTTCTAAAAGCTTTCCAATTATAGCAGCAAAAATACTTACATCCACAGAGTGGAAATATGTATAGTTATCAACATCTCTAAATCCAACTATTCTCAAGAACACATCCTCTTCTTCAATTATTTGCGCCACAATGTCATTTACAATTTCTTTTGCAACAAATGGGTCAACAATTTCTCCTGCTTTTGCAGACAGCATAAGGTCTTGAATAGCAACAAAGGTTTCATGGTAAATTACCTCTTCTTTTACATAACTTTCAGCTTTTTCATCTTCTACATAAACGCTGTCGATGTTGTGTTCTTTAAGCTTTTGGATAAGTGAGGGTTTGATGATAAATCCTTCTGGAAGCAAAAGCTTTCCACTTTCAGTAAACACATCCTGAGCGAGTTTCATACCCTCTTCAAGCTGATCAATTGTCACTTTTTTCATGTGCTTTTAAAGCTCCTTTGTTTTTGTGATGAGAATAAACAAATGCTTCTAAATAAAATTTTACAGCAATATTTTTTAATACGTCAATAAGAATTAAGAATTGTAATTATTATACCATATCTCAAGCTCATACAAGAATTTTTTCAAATTTTTTCTGAAAAGATTAGTAAAGTAGTAAAAGGATTTTTAGAATCATTGTAGAATATCTTATTTATCATCCATAAATTTAAAATCTTTTTGATTTACAAGGGGGAATGCCTGTATGAAAGACTATGCGCCACAGTATGTAAAAAATGTGGTTTTACTTGGTCACGGGGGGGACGGAAAAACAATCCTAACAGAGAGTATGTTATTTGCCGCAAAGTGTATTGACAGAATGGGAAGGATAGAAGATGGTACAACTACCTCAGACTTTGACCCGGAGGAGATAAAAAGACGAATCTCAATTTCAATGACAGTAGAACCTATTGAGTGGCGGGACTGCAAGATAAACATTCTTGATACGCCGGGATACTTTGACTTTGTTGGAGAGGTATGCGAAGCGCTGCATGTCGCTGACTCTGCAGTGTTGGTAATCAGTGCAAAAACAGGTGTGCAGGTTGGTACTGAAAAGGCATGGGAGCTTGCTCAAAAGCATGGACTTCCAGTGCTCATATTTGTCAACAAGATGGATGAGGAAAATGCCAATTTTGAAAAGGTAGTAGATAGAATTAATCAGGTTTTAACACCAAAAGCAATCCCAATTCAGTATCCAATAATGGAAAATGGAAAGTTTATTGGCTTTGTTGATGTGATTTCAAAAAGAGCTTACAGGTATGAAGATAACACCGCAAAGGAAATAGAAGTTCCGAGCGGGTTGAGTGATAAAATTGAGGAGATAAGAAATGCTTTAATAGAAGATTCGGTTGAAAATGATGAAAATCTTATGGAAAAGTATTTTGCAGGAGAAGAAATTTCTGAGGATGAAATTTACAGGGGACTTAGCGAAGGGATAAAACAAAGGTCAGTCTTTCCCATATTATGTGGCTGTGCTGCCAAGAACCTTGGGGTAAGAGAACTTTTGGACAGCATCTGTAAACTCTTGCCAGCAGCTGATACAAAGCAGTATAAAGCAAAGGATACGAAAAATGGAAGTGAATTAAATATAAAGGTTGACAAAAACCAGCCTGTCTGTGCTTTTGTGTTCAAAACAGTTGCTGACCCGTTTGTTGGCAGGATTTCATATCTGAAAGTGATAAGCGGTGTTCTAAAGCCAGAGATGACCTTGTTTAATACCATGTCTGAAAAGCCAGAAAAGATTTCCCAGATATACATTATAAGAGGCAAAAAACAGATTCCTGTATCAGAGCTTGTTGCAGGTGACATTGGTGTTGTGACAAAGCTCCAATCTACTCTGACAAACTCAACCCTGTGCGAGCAGTCAAGACCTATCATGTTAGAAGAAATTGATTTTCCACGTCCCTGGCTTATGCTTGCAATTGAGCCAAAGACAAAAGGCGATGAGGAAAAGATTTCAAACGGTCTTCACAGGCTTATGGAAGAGGACCTCACTTTCAGGATAGAAAAGAATAATGAGACTGGTCAAAACATCATCTATGGTATTGGTGAAATGCACATAGATGTGATCGTCAGCAAGCTTAAAAACAAATTTGGCGTTTCAGTTGTCTTGTCTGATCCAAAAGTTCCATATCGAGAAACTATCAGAAAAAAAGTAAAAAGTGAAGGCAAGTACAAGAAACAAACAGGTGGGCATGGTCAGTATGGGCATGTTTTTATTGAGTTTGAACCAAGCCCGGAAGAAGACTTAGTTTTTGAAGAGAAGATATTTGGCGGAGCTGTCCCAAAGCAATATATTCCTGCTGTTGAAAAGGGTCTGAGAGAGTGTATTAAAAAGGGTGTACTTGCAGGCTATCCTGTTATGAATTTGAAGGCAACCTTGGTTGACGGATCATATCATCCAGTTGACTCATCAGAGCTTGCGTTCAAAGTTGCAACATCATTGGCATTCAAAAAGGGTCTTGCGCAGGCAAACCCGGTGCTTTTAGAACCTATCATGAATGTAAAGGTTGTAGTTCCGCAAGACTACACAGGTGATATTATGGGGGATTTGAACAGGCGAAGAGGAAGAGTTCTAGGTATGCAGCCGCTTGATAATCACTTAGAAGAGATTTTGGCAGAGGTTCCTCTTGCAGAGATGTTCAAATACGCAACAGATCTCAGGTCTATGACACAGGGAAGAGGATATTTTTCCATGGAGTTTGCAAGGTATGAAGAGGTGCCGAGCCATATTGCCCAAAAGGTAATAGAGGCAGCTAAGGCTTCAATGCAGGAGGAAGAAGAGGAGTAAAAAATTTTTTAATTTGCTATTTACAAAATGCTAAAATGGGGTTATAATTAAAAAGACGTTAGTTGTTCGGCAAGGGAACAATGGGCGTCAGAAAAATCTAAATCCATGAAGTGAGGGGAATTTTAGAATGTATCAAGACAAGGTTTTAGTTTGCAAGGATTGCGGAAGAGAGTTTGTGTTCACAGCGGGTGAACAGGAATTTTACGCGCAGAAGGGGTTCAAGAACGAACCAACAAGATGCAAAGAGTGCAGAGACCAGAGAAAAGCTATGCAAAGAAGAGAAGGTAGACAAACACAGAGACGTGAACTTTACGATGCAGTATGCAGTGCTTGTGGAAAAGAGACAAAGGTTCCGTTCAGACCCAGAAACGACAGACCCATATACTGCAGTGATTGTTTCTCCAAGATAAAAGCAGCAAGATAACCACTGCAGGTTTAAATAAAAATGGGGAAGTTAAAAGCCGCATCAATGTGATGCGGCTTTTATTTTAAATTGAATTGGTCTTTGCATTTTATCAACTGTTTCAAATTTATAGCCCTGTTTTTTAAAAGTTCTAATTATACTTGGCAGAACTTCAATGACGTTCTTCTTAGATAAGCTGTCATGCATCAGTAGAACAACTTCATTTCTTTTGTGAGCTGTGGAGATTGTAATTTTTAATATTTGACTGGGAGAAAGCTTTTCATGATTTTTGTTTGAGTCTCCAGTAATTGCATTCCAGTCGATGTAAACAATTTGGTTTGTGTCAAGGAATTTTTTAATTTGAGTTGAAACTCTATTTAATGACCCACCGGGGAATCTGTAATATTTAGGTTTTATTCCTGTAATTTTATATATTGTATCTTGTGCCTTTTTGAAGTCTTCAACAAAATGATTAAAATCTTTATATATATATTTGTAATTATGAGAATATGAGTGATTTCCTATCAAATGACCTTTCTGATAGATTTCTTTTAAGTATTGTGGATACTTTATACAATTTGAGCCAACAACAAAGAATGTGGCTTTAATTTTCTCTTTATCTAGGATTTTAAGTATTAAAGGTGTAACAGGTGAAGGACCGTCATCAATAGTAAGATAAATGATTTTTTCATTTTTTTCTTGCTTTTCGGCTTTTACATCTTTACTTTGAGAATTGATAATATTTTTCATATTGTCATTTTTATTTATATCGTTTTTAACTAATTTTTGGTTCTGTGAAGTTTTTGGTTTTTCAAGATTCTTAATCTTTTCTTCTTGAACGTAAGTATGATTTTGTTTTAAAATTGTTGCTGAAAAAAAGTTTTTGCTTATATGCCAAGATATAAGAAATAAAGATAAAGCGAAAACAATTAAAAAAGATACATACGCTGCCTTTTTGAGGTTCAACCTTTTTTCTTTCCTTTCATGCGAGCATTTTATACAAAAGATTATAATATATTTTTTTACACCTTAACAAGAAAAAATGTATTGCATTTCAAAGAAAAATATATTAAAATATATTTGTAAGGTCAAAGATAGTCAAAGTCAGCTGGGTAGTAAGCGGGGTGGAATTTTTATGCCGAGGCTTTCTGACATCATTGAGGAGTTTATCAAACAACTTATTGAAAAAAAAGATGGTGAGGTTGAAATTCAGAGAAATGAGCTTGCAAACTTTTTCAACTGTGCACCATCTCAGATAAATTATGTGCTTTCCACCAGGTTTACTATTGAAAGAGGGTATTACATTGAAAGTAAACGTGGTGGTGGCGGGTCTATTAGAATTGTAAAAGTCAAGTTTGAAAATTCTTCTAACTTGCTTGAAAATATTCTGAACAATATAAACTCACCTGTAAGTCAGCACCAGGCAAACGAAATTGTTGAGTGCTTACTTGAAAATGGTGCAATATCAAAAAGGGAAGCAAGTATAATGAAAGCTGCGCTCAATGATAAAACATTGCCGGTGAATCAGCCATTGAAAGATACGCTCAGAATGTTAATTCTAAAAGCAATGATAATTTCTCTTATGAATGGGTAATATTTAAATGAAAGCTTTTCTTTTTAAAGGACGGTGAGAGATCGTGCTTTGCGAAAATTGTGGGAAAAGACCGGCAACTGTACACTATACCCAGATTATAAACGGAGTTAAGACCGAGATGCATCTTTGCGAGGTTTGTGCAAAGCAAAAAGGCAGTATAGAATTTGATGCACCATTTTCTGTAACAAACTTTTTGGCAGGAATACTGGAGCCAGCTTTTGGAGCGCAGGTCCTAAAGCCCTCTTTCGAGATTGCTCTTACATGCAAGGGTTGTGGGATGACATTTGACGAGTTCAGAAGAGCTGGCAGGTTTGGCTGTGCTATGTGTTATAGTTCCTTTTCAGAAAAGCTCTATCCCATTTTCCGCAGAATTCACGGCAATACAAAACATGTTGGTAAAATCCCTACAAAGATGGGCGAAGATATAGCAATAAAAAGAGAAATTGACAGGCTCAAAATAGAGCTCAATGTTGCTATAAAGAATGAGGAGTATGAAAAGGCTGCAAGAATAAGAGATAAAATAAGAGAGCTTGAAAAAAAGCTTTCACGGGAGTGATTTGTTAAGATGAATGATATTGTTATTACAAGTAGGATAAGACTTGCAAGAAATCTTTCTGATATACCTTTTCCAATAAAGATGAATGACTATGATGCCGCAAATGTTATAGACAGGGTAAGAAATGTGATTATGCAAAATAAACAGTATCATTTTGACTTTTTAGAGATGAAAAAACTACCTCTTATAAAACGTCAGGTATTGATAGAAAAGCATTTGATATCTCCTGCACTTGCGTCCTCAAAAATAAAAAGCGCTGTAGCAATTGACCAAAATGAGAACATCAGTATTATGATAAATGAAGAAGACCATTTGAGGATTCAGGTTCTTTACAGGGGACAGCAAATACAAAAAGCATGGGAAGATGCAAACAGAATTGATGATTTTTTAGAACAACATCTTCCTTATGCTTATGATGAAACATGGGGATATCTTACTTCATGTCCTACAAATGTTGGAACAGGCTTGAGAGCATCTTTTATGCTTCATCTTCCTGCCCTGACACTTCTGGGGTACATGAAAGGAATTATTGATACAATAACAAAGCTGGGTATTGCAGTAAGAGGATTTTATGGTGAGGGAAGTGAGGCTGCAGGGAACCTGTATCAGATTTCTAATCAGATAACTTTAGGACAGCCTGAAGAAGACATTATAGCAAATGTAATTTCAATTACAAACCAGATAATAGAGCAGGAACAGCAAGCAAGGTTGAGGCTTTTGAGCGAAAACAGAGCTTTTGTTGAAGACAAGGTCTACAGAGCTTATGGAATTTTGAAATATGCAAGGAATATCTCTTCAAACGAAGCTTTAAAACTCATATCTGATGTGAGAATGGGTATCAGTATGGGGATAATAAAGGAGACAACAATCGATAACCTGGATGTGCTTTTGAATTTAATTCAGCCTGCTATTATCCAAGACTACTTTGGCAGGGAAATGACACCGGAAGAAAGAGACATAAAAAGAGCAGAACTCATAAGAAAAATTTTAGAATAGGGAGGTAGATTAATATGTTTCAAGGAAGGTTTACAGAAAGAGCTGAGAAAGCAATAATGCTTGCGCAGCAGGCTGCTGCCGAGCTTGGCCATAACTATGTTGGAACAGAGCACTTGCTTTTGGGACTTATAAGAGAAGGTGGCGGCATTGCAGCAAGGGTTTTACACAGTCAAGGTGTCACTGAAGAAAAGGTGATTGATGAAATTGAAGAACTGATTGGACGGGGTGACTATCAGCTTCCCCAGCCACCAACAGGTTTTACCCCGAGGACAAAAAGAGTATTTGAGATTGCCTTCATGGAAGCGCGAAGGCTTGGCAGCAGTTATATCAGTACAGAACATATACTACTTGCTATAATGAGAGAAGGTGAAAGTGTTGCTGTCAGGATTTTGATGGATCTTGGTGTTGACCCGCAGAGACTTTTTGAAGAGATCATGAAGCTTTTGAACGAGGATGCAAAAAATGTTGGTGGTGTATCTCCTCAGCAGCAGATCAATTTCCAAACACAGAACACTCCAACATTGAATCAGTTTAGCAGAGACCTTACCCAGCTTGCGCTCGAGGGCAAAATTGACCCTGTAATTGGCCGTGAAAAGGAGATAGAAAGAGTCATCCAGATTTTGTCAAGAAGAACAAAGAACAACCCGTGCTTGATTGGTGAGCCGGGTGTTGGTAAGACTGCTATTGTTGAAGGGCTTGCACAGAAGATTGTTGAAGGAAATGTTCCTGAACTTTTGAGGAATAAAAGGGTTGTGGCTTTAGACCTTTCTGCTATGGTTGCAGGGTCAAAGTTCAGAGGAGAGTTTGAAGAAAGGCTCAAAAAAGCTATGGAAGAGGTTCGAAAAGCAGGAAATGTAATTCTGTTTATTGATGAGATGCACACTATAATTGGTGCTGGTGCTGCAGAAGGTGCAATTGATGCGTCAAACATC
Source organism: Caldicellulosiruptor obsidiansis OB47 (assembly GCF_000145215.1). Lineage (NCBI taxonomy): Bacteria > Bacillati > Bacillota > Caldicellulosiruptorales > Caldicellulosiruptoraceae > Caldicellulosiruptor > Caldicellulosiruptor obsidiansis. Next base: position 1,745,567 of record NC_014392.1, on the reverse strand, counting down.
TTAAAACCTGCTCTTGCACGCGGTGAGATACAGGTCATTGGTGCAACAACTCTTGATGAGTACAGAAAACACATAGAAAAGGACGCTGCACTGGAGCGAAGATTCCAGCCAATTTTGGTAGGTGAGCCAACACCTGAAGAGGCTATACAGATTTTAAAAGGGCTTAGAGACAAATACGAAGCTCATCATGGAGTAAAGATAACTGATGAGGCTATAAAAGCTGCTGTTGAGCTGTCTACGAAATATATTACAGATAGATACTTGCCGGACAAAGCAATTGACCTTATTGATGAGGCTGCATCAAGAGTGAGACTCAGAATGTACACTTTGCCACCGCATGTGAAGGAGTTTGAAGAGAAGATTGAAAAACTTGAGAAGGAAAAAGAAGAGGCTATAAGGCTTCAGGAGTATGAAAAAGCTGCAAAGATAAGAGATGAAATAATGAAGCTTCGTCAGGAACTTGAAAAGATCAAAAATTCATGGACAAATGACCAGCAAAAGACACAGCCAATTGTTACAGAAGATGACATTGCATACATTGTATCAAGCTGGACAGGAATTCCGGTAAATAAACTTACCGAAGATGAGTCTGAAAGACTTTTAAAGCTTGAAGAGGTTTTGCACAGACGAGTTGTTGGTCAGGATGAGGCTGTCAAAGCTGTTGCACGAGCTATAAGACGAGGAAGAGTTGGGCTCAAAGACCCGAAAAGACCAATTGGTTCATTTATCTTCCTTGGACCTACTGGTGTTGGTAAAACAGAGCTTGCACGGGCTTTGGCAGAGGCACTGTTTGGCACAGAAGATGCTATGATAAGAATCGATATGTCGGAGTATATGGAAAAGTTCAATGTGTCAAAGCTCATTGGTTCACCTCCAGGCTATGTTGGGTATGAAGAAGGTGGTCAGCTCACAGAAAAGGTTAGAAGAAGACCTTACTCTGTTGTGCTGTTTGACGAGATAGAAAAAGCGCACCCTGATGTTTTCAACCTGCTTTTGCAGATACTTGACGATGGAAGACTTACAGACTCTCAGGGAAGAACGGTAAGTTTTAGAAACACTGTTATTATCATGACATCTAACATAGGTGCAAACCTCATTACAAACCCTAAAAAGTTAGGATTTTCAACTTCGGAGGACGAAAAACAAAAGACATATGAGAGAATAAAAGAAAATGTCATGGCTGAGCTTAAGAAAACTTTCAGACCAGAGTTTTTGAACAGAATTGATGAGATAATAGTCTTCCATCCACTTGACGAAGAGGATGTTAAAAAGATTGTAGAGATAATGCTGAAAAACTTGCAGGAGAGAATAAAAGCAAGTGAGTATTATGCAGAGTTTACCCCAGCATTAATAGAAGCAATTGCCAAAAAAGGATTTGATCCTGTATTTGGTGCAAGACCACTAAAACGTGCAATTCAGACCATGGTGGAAGACAAGATTTCAGAGGCTATATTGGAAGGGAAGATAAAGCAGGGTGACGAGTTTATAGTGGACTTTGTTGATGAAAATACAGTAATAGTCAAAAAAGAAAAGACATCTACATCTTCATCTGAAAAGGCTCAATCACAGTAAAAATTAAGGCGGGAGCAGGACTTTTGGTCCCAGCTCCCGCTTTTTTTGTGATTTATACAACCTTCTTTGGCACCATTATCTTTCTGAGCTTTGCATATCGAGGAAGACCTCTTTCGTACTTGACTTCAACTTCACCTTCAATGAGCGGTTGGATATAATTTAGAGCATCTTCTTTTACATAGTTGCCATCATGTGAGATCCATGCAAGAGGAACAAGCTTTTCAGCGTTTGCAACCTTGTTCAGCTCAACAAGTTCTGTCGAACTTGAATAAGGATTGTCACTGTCGCGTTTTATTGCTACCATGTATCCACAAGCGCCTTCAACAGCGTACCTTACTGCCATGCGTCCCACCATGTACGCTTCTTCAACATCAGTTTTGGACATGATATGAGCAGCACTGCGCTGCAGTACGTTGAATTGAATTGATTTTACTCTTTTTTCCACTTCTTCACGGATGATGTTTTCTAAAACAAATGCTGCTCCGCCAAGCTGTACATGTCCAAACGCGTCTATTCCAAACTTGTGGCTCATATCAGCAATATATTTTCCTTCCTTGTCTTTTATACCCTCTGAAACCACAATGGTAATCTTACCTGTCTTTTTATGAATGTTTCTTACATCATCCAAAAACTTGTCAATTGAAAATGGAACTTCAGGAAGGTATATTAAATCTGGTGCCCCTATATCTTTAGACGCCAGTGCAGATGCTGCTGCAAGCCAGCCAGCGTTTCTTCCCATCACTTCAATTATAGTAACAATGTTTGTTGGGTACACCACTGCATCTCTTGCAATTTCCATTACGGATGTTGCAATGTACTTTGCAGCACTTCCAAAACCCGGGCAGTGGTCTGTCATCACAAGGTCGTTGTCGATTGTCTTTGGAATTCCGATTATGCAGATGTCATACCCAATCTTTTGCGCGTATCGTGTTAATTTATCAGCTGTATCCATTGAATCGTTTCCGCCTATATAGAAAAAGTAACGGATGTTGTGTGCCTCAAATACATTGAAAATCTTAATATAGTCCTTTTCATCATGTTCAAAAGGCTTGAGCTGATACCTGCAAGAACCTAAAGCAGATGATGGAGTTGTCTTTAAAAGTTTTAGCTCTTCAGGATCTTCCATTCTGAGGTCATAAAGCTCTTCGTCAATAAGACCGATGATTCCATTTTTAGCACCATAAATGGCACGGATCGGATGCTGTTTCATAGCTTCTTCAATAACACCCAAAAGCGATGCATTGATGACAGCAGTTGGTCCGCCTGATTGCGCAACCACGCAATTACCTTCTTTTGGCATTCAAAATCCCTCCCGTCTGTATTTTTAGTTTATTTCAATAGTTAAACATAGAAGCCATTACTCAACTTTGTTAAAGTTATCAATATTTTCAGGCGAGTCAACAATGATAGTCTTAAAATTATCATAAATAACAAAACCTGGCTTGGTTTTGGGTGGTTTTTTTACGTACTTTACAAATGTATAGTCAACCGGCACTTTTGTTGAATGCTTGGCTTTGCTAAAGTAGCTTGCAAGAAGTGCAGCTTCAATCAAGGTTGTCTGCGGGACTTCCTTGTTGTTTGTTCGAATTATAACATGAGAGCCGGGGATCTTTTGGGTGTGAAGCCAGATGTCATGGCTTGATGCAAATCTTAGAGTGAGAAAATCATTCTGCAGGTTGTTTCTGCCCACATATATATCAAATCCGTCTGAACTGATAAAATGGTGAGGTTTTGATTTTTGATTTTCTTTTTTCTTTTGCTGACCTGCATTTTCTGCCTGAGTTTTAATATAGCCTTCCTTTTCCAACTCTTCTTCAATACTCAAAAGGTCTTCTATCTCTTGGCTCTTTTCAAGCAGTGCTTCTAAACTTTGCAGAAACTCAAGTTCTCTCTCAATTTCGGCAATTTCAGCTTTTGCATATTCCTCGGCTTTTTTGAGCTTATTGTAAAGCTTATAATATCTCTCGGCATTTTGTTTTAGGTCTTTGTCTTTTTCAAGCGGAATTTTTATAGTAGACAAATCTTCACTGTAATAATCAATAACCTCAACAAAATCCTCATTTGTTTCTCTAAGCTGGTAAAGATTTGCTAAAATTAGGTCACCATATTTTTTGTAAACCTCAGCATTTTTAGCCTCTTGTATTTTTTGAATGTTGTGCTCATATTTTTGGCTCAGCTTCTTTATGTTTTGTTCTATAACCTTCTGAAGATATTGACGTTTCTCAATAAATACTGTATATTGTTCTTTTTTAAAATAGTATTCGTCTATACACAAATTTAAATTTGAAAAATGTTTTTTAGGAAAAGAAGAAAAACATTTCAGGTCAATAACGTAAAAATCAACTACATTTCCTTTTTCAGTATAGAGTGTTGGAAGTATCTCCCCTTTTTCGACTATACAATATAATAATTCTTTTAAAGAATCAAAAATCCTTTTAATTGTATCCGCATTTTCAAGACTTTTTTCAAAAACTTGTGCACGCAAGATAACTTCATTAGCAAATTGTTTACTAATTCCTGAAAGATTGTCGGTCAGTATATTTTCTGGACTTTTGTTTGAGGATTTAAAAAAAGAAGCAAATTCATCAAACGAAACTTCAATAGGATTTTTCTTTGTCAAAACTGGCGGCAAAGAATATTTAATTCCAGGTAGAATTGGTCTTGGTGAGTCTTCAAATGACAGCCTTTTTATCGCATCAATGATTTTGTAATTGGAATCTACCAGGAATATATTGCTGTGCCTTCCCATCATTTCGAATATGATATACTTTACTTCTGTGTCACCCAGTTCACTCTTTGTCTCAAACTCTATCTTCAAAATTCTTTCTAACCCTTCCTGATAAATTCCGATAAGCCTTGCTCCAAGCAAGTTCTTGCGCAAGATCATGCAGAAATTTGGAGCAACTTCTGGGTTTTTCTTTTGTCTTTCTGTGATGTACATCCTTGGGAGAGAAGGATTTGCAGAGATAATGAGTTTTTTTGTTTTGCCGAGCTTGTAAATATAAAGGTTTACTTCAAACTGATTTGGCTGATATATTCTTTCAACTTTACCATCTACAAGCTCCGAAATTAATTCTTTTTTAAGGGCACTTAGAACAACTCCGTCAAATGGCATCTTTTAGCTTCCCCCATTGTTGTAAATATTGCTTTGCTCAAAAATTTGGTTTTTGTCTTCTGCTGATTTGAGAGCAAACAAAAATCCCAAAAACAGCCAGAAATATGTTGTCATCATTGGAACTTCAAAGATGTTTTCAACGATATTGTGCAGCAAGACTGTTGCAAGACCAATGAGCACTCCACATGCTATATTCTTCAGTTCTTTTGAGCGCAGATGTTTTACAGTTCTTGCAGCAAGCAAAAGCCCTACTATAAACACCAAAATCATAATACCTACTCCAATGATTCCCATTTCAACAGCACTTTTAAGATAAAAATTATCCACGTAAAACGCATTGGCTATATTTCTCTTTGCAACCGCACCGCCAAATCTTCCAAACCCAACCCCAAAGAGGGGATGCTGTGTCAAAATTTCGTACGCTTTTGTCCAGCGGGCAATTCTGCCTGCCCTTGCGCTGCTTTGGGCATATTCGGAACTTAGCATATAAAGTATTCTCATTACAATTGAAGGTGCTAAAATAGGGACTGATACAAAGATGGCAAAGAGAACACCCAAAACTTTTTTGTCTATGAAAAAACCAAAAAGAAGCATTGAAAACAGAAATGCAAGCCATGCTCCTCTTGAAAATGTAAACCCAAGGCAGGCAATCATTGAAATCAACACAGCCGAATAATAAATTCTCTTTTTAATATTTTTCTCATAAAGCACATAGGGAAGTACAAACGGGATTGACATTGCCAAAAGACTTCCAAGGACATTTGGGCTTCCTATAATTGAAAATACCCTTGTTCTTATATATGTCTCTCTACTACTATCAATCCAACTTGAGGGTATTTCAACACCAATAATATACTGGTATATGCCATAGATGGATATTAAGAACATCATCAGGATAAATATTGTAATAATCCTTTCAAACTGCTTTGCATCTTTTAAAAGCCACAGTCCGACAAAGAACCATAAGGCATACTCTGCGTATACTCTAAACCCTTCTATTGCTATTCTCAAATCAGGAGAATTTTTAAGCAACAAAAATACACAAACAAGTAAAAAGATCAGAATGTATACATCTAAAGGAGAAAGTCTTAAGCTTGATTGATTTTTTATAATTGAGTTTAATAAGAACGCAAAGACAATTATCAAAAATAGCGCTTCATCCCATACAGAAGCAAAACCGCTTAAAATAGAAAGTTTTCTGAAAAGAAAATCCACAAAAGCGTAAAGTACAACACCCCACAACAGTTTTGAAGGATCTTCTGCTATTGCTAGCACAAGCAAAAACAGGCCAAACGCAAGTATGCCAAATTTTGCAGAGAACAAGCTGCTTACAACTCCCAATAAAAATACCAAAAAAGAGGTAATATATAAACTTTTCTTTTCAACCATTCTATTTCACCTTTCACAATCTATTTTTCAGGCTAAAATATCTCTAAGAAATTTGATAATTATACTATCTTTTGAAAATTTCCTCTTGGCATCTTGAATGCAGAAGAAATTTAGCAGTAGCAAGATGACCCACAACAATAGACTTTTTATTGAGAGCCCACCTTTTACAATTTTTCCAGCTATAAAGCCAGTGTAAAAGATAAAAGCGTAAAAAATACAAAAAAAGGCAGGTTTTTCTGTCATAAATCTTGTCTGCTGTCTGGCAACACAAACCAAAAAACTATGTGTCCACAAACTTTTTGAGGATAGCAGTACCCGATTTATGCCCTTTATAATTTTGCTATAAAAATTCGAGAGAGCCCTTAAAAAAATAGATTGTTGTATGTAATCTTCTTTTGGCTTTTTTCTGACAAGTTCAAAAACTGCTGAGTATCTTGAAAAATAAAATAGCTTGGAGACAAGCTCATATATTCTGCTCTCCTTTAGATATCTTGCTAGTAGCAAAGCTAATTTATAAGAATAACTTTCTTTAATCATATTTCCACCAGCCTTATTCTTTTACAATTTTCACTCCAGTTACAACTCCAACAAGTTCTGTTGTTCTTGTTTTTACATAAAATGTTTTTCCAACTCTGACTGTTTGCTTGTCAAGCTTTATAGTTGCACCTTGTAAACTTACGTATCCATAAATAGTAAGATAGATATCTTTTTTGTATGGGTGGGTTGCAACAATAACTTTGCCGTCTGATGATGTTCTTTCATATATTCCATCTTTTATTTGAATGTCCTGAATGTATGATTTTGTCAAAGTATCGCCGGTTACCAGAAAATCATTTTTGTGAAGAGACTGAGCCATAACAGGGTCAGCAAGAGGAATTTTTACATTGATGATCGCTTCACCGGGCTTGATTTCCACAAACTCATTTTCTGCTGTATTGTCTGACGATTTTGCATGGGATGAAATTTTGGCAAACCCTACCCATGCAATTGCTACAATTAGCACTATCAAAATGAGGTCAACAATGTTAATGATACCAAATAGTCTTCCCTTTTGGTCCACTATTTTCATGTTTGTTTCTCCCTCCACAACAATAGTTTATCAAGACCATAGTATTACAAATTGTTGAGCTTGGTCAAGAGATTTTAGAATTTTTTGTTGACTGAGCTACCAGAAATATTGTATCTTAAGATTTGTAAAAAGAGTTTCAAAAAAATTACTGAGGGACTGAGAGAGTATGATAGATATAATTTGTTTTTCAACCACGCCGTGGGATCCTATACCAACACGTAAGCAGCAGATAATGAAAAGAATGCCACAAAACTGTAGAATATTTTATTTAGACCCACCTGTGACCCTGATAGGTCCATTAAAAGATCCAAGTTTAAGACCTTACCTCACAAGATTTAGAAAGTCTCCAAAAAGAATAAAAGAAAACCTTTTTGTATTTGCTCTACCACCAATTATTCCTTTTTATAACAAAAAAAGAGCTATAAACAAGTTCAATCAAAAAATGATAGCAAATTTTGTAAAAGAAATTATCTATCAAAACTTTAATTTAAAATCTCCTATAATATGGACTTACATGCCAAACACGGTTGATCTTCTTGAACATCTTTCTTACAGTTTTTTAGTTTACGACTGTATAGACAAACATTCAGAGTTTCAAGGCTTTATTGACAAAACTTTAGTTGAGCGCATGGAAGATGAGCTTGCTCAAAAAAGCAGTGTAGTTTTCACAACAACGCAAGGACTTTATAATAAACTAAAACCATTAAATCCTCACACATATCTTGTGCCAAATGGGGCTGAGTTTGAACATTTTAACAGAGCTTCAAATAAATTACCTGTACCCGATGAGATGAAGAATATTCCCCATCCTATTTTTGGTTTTGTAGGTGTTATCCATACATGGATTGATACTCAGCTTATAGAATATTTAGCAAAAGAAAAAAATGAATGGTCATTTGTTTTGATAGGACCTGTAGGCGCTGGTGTGAACATTGACAACTTAAAAAAACTAAAGAATATCTATTTGCTCGGAAGGGTTGAGCACCGGGATCTTCCTCAGTATGTTTCTCAATTTGATGTGTGCTTGAATTTATTCAGAACAAACAAGCTATCAGAGAATGTAAGTCCGCTAAAGTTTTATGAATATCTGGCAACCGGGAAACCAATTGTTTCAACTTTTATGCTTCAAGTAGAGGAATTTTCTGATGTTGTGTATATTGGCAAAAACTATGAAGATGTGCTTGCAAAGTGCATTCAAGCTCTGCAGGAGGCACAATGTCCTAATATTGAAAAGATAGAAAAAAGAATAGAGTATGCAAAGCAAACCTCCTGGGATAGCAGAGTAGCTCAAATTATTGATATACTAAAGAGGGAAGGGATAAACATTGAATAGCGTATGTGTAATTGGACTTGGATATGTTGGTCTTCCACTTGCTCTTTCGTTTGCAATGAAGGGTTATAAAGTCTTTGGTGTTGATAGCAATGAAAAATTGATAGGGGAACTAAAAAATGGAGAGACTCACCATTTAGAAAGTTACAATGGGAAGACTATACAGGAGATTTTAAAGGAGCAGCTTGAAAATGGGAACTTTATTCCCACGGTAGATTACAAGCAGGCACTTAAAAATGTAGATGATGTAATAGTCACGGTTCCAATACCTGTTTATGGAGGGAAACCTTACTTTGATTATCTTATTTCATGTGCAAAAGAGATAAGCAAAAATTTGAGAAAAAATCAGTTAATACTTTTGCGCTCAACTGTTGTTCCGGGTACAACAAGAAACATATTTCTCCCAATATTAGAAGAGAATGGCTTGAGGTGCGGAAAGGATTTTTATTTAGCCTATGCCTCAGAAAGGATTGCAGAGGGAAAAGCTTTTGAAGAGTTTGAAAATATGCCTACTGCTTTGGCAGGATTTTGTGAAAATAGCGTAAGAAGAGCTGTTGATTTGATTAAGGTGATTTGTAAGGAAGAGATAATTGTTGCATCGTCGTTTGAAGTTGTTGAGACAGCAAAGGTGATAGAGAATCTGCAAAGGGATATAAATATTGCGATGGTAAACGAGTTTGAGAGATTTACAAAGGCTATGAACCTTGATATATTTGAGGTAATAAAAGTTGCAAATACTCACAAAAGGGTAAATCTCTTGTATCCTGGACCTGGGGTTGGAGGATTTTGCATCCCTAATGCATTTTATTACTTAGATGCAAAGGCACAGGAGCTGGGAGTTGAGCTTAAGCTTTCTAAAACGGCAAGAATGTTCAACGAAGGTATTCCTTATTATATCTCTGACCTTGTTATGAAAACTATTGAAAAACACAAATGTTCAAAAAAGGTTGCAGTGCTTGGCATTGCGATGAAAGATTATTCTTCTGACGACAGGCTCAGCCCAGCTATTGAAATAATTAAAATCTTGAAAGACCGAGGTATTGAAGTAAGAGCATTTGACCCTGCAGTGAAGACTGAATATGATTTTAAGGTAAGCACTTTACAAGATGCTTTGAAAGATGTACAGCTTGTTTTGATTTTGGCAAAGCAGCATGGGATAGAGTTTGAAGAAATTTTTGAGTACATTCCTCCTTCTGAGACAATTATTATTGATACACGAAATGTGTTTTCTTACAATGATGCAAAAGAAAAAGGATTTGTGCTTGAAAAGATATAAAGAAAAAAGAGGTCACGGCAACTTGCCACGACCTCTTTTTTTGGATATAGACCTTCAAAATAAAATTTGGGGGGTTTTGCAGATATGATTATATAAAAATTTTTGCAAAAAAACAATATTGTCTTGTGATTAATATAAACCTATGCTATAATATTGTCGGCTTTGTAAAAAAAGCAGAGTCGGAAATCTTCGGTGGAAGGCATAAAAAGCCTTCTTATTATCCGGCTCGAAGAAAAACCGAATTGAGGAGGTAAGAAAAATGCCAGTTTTAACTATGAAACAGCTTCTTGAAGCAGGTGTGCATTTTGGTCATCAGACACGCAGATGGAATCCCAAGATGGCTGAGTATATCTTTACTGAAAGAAATGGGATTTATATTATTGACCTTCAGAAGACAGTAAAGAAAATGGACGAAGCTTATGAGTTTGTAAAGTCTCAGGTAGCAGAGGGCAAGATTGTCCTATTTGTTGGAACAAAAAAGCAAGCTCAAGAGACAATCAAAGAAGAAGCAGAAAGATGCGGAATGTTTTACATCAATCAACGATGGCTTGGAGGACTTTTAACAAACTTCAGAACAATAAAGACAAGAATAGAAAGGTTAAAAGAGCTTCAGCGAATGGAAGAAGATGGAACATTTGATGTTTTGCCCAAGAAAGAAGTAAATCTCTTGAGGAAAGAAAAAGAAAGACTTTTGAAGTATCTTGGTGGTATTCAGAACATGCCACGCATTCCTGACATCTTGTACATTGTTGACCCACGAAAAGAAAGAAATGCTGTGCTTGAGGCAAGAAAGCTTGGGATTCCAATAGTTGCGATTGTCGATACAAACTGCGACCCTGACGAGATTGACTATGTAATTCCTGGAAATGATGATGCAATTCGTGCTGTAAAGCTCATCACATCTAAAATTGCAGATGCTGTGATTGAGGGAAGAGAGGGTGAGCAGTTTACACCTGCTAATACTTCATCTCAAGAGGCTGATAAAGCGTCTGAACAGGTAGAGATAACAGTTGATGATGGCATAGATGAAGAATAATATGTTTTTTATCAAACAATTGTAGGAGGGATTTTTCATGATTACTGCTGAAATGGTGAAGGAGCTCAGAGAAAAAACAGGTGCTGGTATGATGGACTGCAAAAAGGCTTTAGAAGATGCAGGCGGCGATATGGACAAGGCAATAGAACTTTTGAGAGAAAGAGGACTTGCAAAGGCTGCAAAGAAGGCTTCACGTGTTGCAGCAGAAGGTATTGTTGAAAGCTATATCCATGGAAATGGTAGAATTGGTGTTTTGGTAGAGATAAATTGCGAGACAGACTTTGTTGCAAGAAATGAGGAGTTTAGACAATTTGCAAAGGATATTGCTATGCAGATTGCAGCAGCAAATCCAAAATATGTTTCAAGAGAAGAGGTGCCTGCGGAGGTAATTGAAAAAGAAAAGGCAATTTTAAGACAGCAGGCTTTGAATGAAGGAAAGCCAGAAAATGTTGTTGACAGAATTGTTGAGGGTAGGCTTGAAAAGTTCTTTGAAGAGGTTTGCTTGCTTGAGCAGCCTTGGATTAAAAACCCTGATATGAAGATAAAAGACTTGCTCACAGAAAAAATTGCAAAAATTGGAGAAAATATTGTTATAAGAAGATTTGCAAGATTTGAAAGAGGAGAAGGAATTGAAAAGGCTGCTTCATGCTAAAATTTTAAATATGGCATTGGAAGGGAACACTATTTTATTGAAAAGTGGTGTTCCCTTTTTTTGAGCAAAAACTCTTGATATGCGGGTATCTTTGTTTGTAAAATATTATCGTAAAGAAGGAGAAGATAAAAATGGTTAAGCCAAAGTACAAAAGGGTAATATTAAAATTAAGTGGTGAAGCTTTGGGCGGTGAAAAGGGTTTTGGAATTGACTGGCAGGTTGTTGAAACCATCTGTGAAGAGATTGAAAAAGTAAGGGAGCTTGGAGTGGAAGTTGCTATTGTGGTTGGTGGCGGCAACTTCTTCAGAGGAAGAAGTGCTGAACACATAGACAGGGCAACAGCAGACTATATGGGAATGCTTGCAACTGTTATTAATTCACTTGCACTTCAGAGCGTTCTTGAAAAAAGAGGCATTCCGACAAGAGTCCAGAGCGCAATCGAGATGAGACAGATTGCAGAACCGTACATCCGACGCAGGGCAATTCGCCACTTGGAAAAAGGCAGGGTTGTGATTTTCGCATGTGGCACAGGCAATCCTTTCTTCTCAACAGATACTGCAGCAGCTTTGCGTGCTGCTGAGATTGACGCAGAGGCAATACTTCTTGCAAAAAAAGTAGATGGTGTCTATGACAGTGACCCGAAGAAAAATCCAAATGCTAAAAAGTATGACTTTATCACTTACTTAGATGTCATCAATCAACGGCTTGAGGTTATGGACTCAACAGCAACATCTATGTGCATGGACAATGAAATTCCTATTTTGGTGTTTGAGCTTGCAAAAGGAAATATTCTCAAGGCTGTTATGGGCGAGAACATAGGAACAATTGTAAATGTAAAGGAGGCAAAGTAAAATGGCAGAACCTATTCAGGTTGCAGAGGAGAAGATGAAAAAGGCAATAGAGACGTTAAAAGAGGAGTTTGCCACAGTCAGAGCAGGAAGAGCAAATCCTCATATTCTGGACAAGGTGATGGTTGACTATTATGGCGTTCCAACTCCAATTCCCCAGGTTGCAAGCATAACCGTTCCCGAAGCGAGAATGATTGTTATCCAGCCATGGGAAGCAAGAATGCTCAAAGAAATTGAAAAAGCCATTCAAAAATCTGACCTTGGAGTAAATCCAACAAATGATGGGAAGGTTATAAGACTTATTTTCCCTGAACTCACAGAAGAAAGAAGAAAAGAGCTTGTAAAACAGGTCAAAAAGATGGCTGAAGATGCAAAGGTGGCAATCAGGAACATAAGAAGAGAGGCGCTTGATGAGTACAAAAAAATGAAAAAGAACAATGAGATTACAGAAGATGACCTCAAAGATGCCGAAGAGGATGTCCAAAAACTTCACGACAAATACATAGAGCAAATTGAGAAACTTTTGAGTGCAAAGGAAAAGGAGATTATGGAAGTATAGAGTTTTAGCGACGATAGTAAAAATTTTGAAGGGTTTGGCGGGGCAGCAACCCCGTTATTTTTTTAATCATATAAATAAAATGGGGAGTATGGAGTAGAATGTTAGGATTTTTAAAAAAAGAAAAAGTAAAAATAGAAAAAGAAAAGATGCCACAGCACATTGCAATTATTATGGATGGAAATGGAAGATGGGCAAAAAAAAGAGGTCTTCCACGCTCGGCGGGGCACAGGTTTGGTGCGCAGAAGCTAAAAGAGATAGTCCTTTTTGCTGATGAAATAGGATTAAAATACCTTACAGTTTACGCCTTTTCGACAGAAAACTGGAAAAGGCCTAAAGATGAAGTTGAAAATCTTATGAATCTTTTGAGAGAATTCTTTGATACAGAGATAGAAAACCTCATAAACAAGACCCAGATAAGAATCAGGGTTATAGGGGATATTTCAAAGCTTGATAAAGATATTCAAGAGAGAATTGTAAGTGCTGAAGAAAGAACCAAAGACAAACGTGGACTTTGTGTTGTTATAGCCCTCAATTATGGTGGAAGACAGGAAATAATAAATGCGGTAAAAAATTTGGCTTTGGACATAAAGAGTGGTAAAATTGATATCGAAGATGTTGATGAGGACCTCTTTAAAAAATACCTTTACACAAAGGATATCCCTGACCCTGACCTTTTGATAAGACCAAGCGGAGAGATGAGGGTTTCAAACTTTCTTTTGTGGCAGATATCATATACAGAATTTTGGTTTTCAAATGTCCTGTGGCCAGACTTCAAAAAGGAGCATCTATTAAAGGCTATCGAAGATTATCAAAAAAGAGACAGAAGATTTGGAGGAGTTAAATAGCCTTTTTGGAGGAAATAGGATGAAACAGAGAATAATAACTGCTATCTGGGGAATAGCGTTGGTAGCTTTGGCAAATTTTCTTGGTGGTATTTGGCTTAAAATTTTTGGTGCTCTTGTTGCAGCAGCTGCTTTATATGAATTTTTCAATTTGTTTAAGATAGAAAGATATATGCTATATTTGAGCATAACATTGAGCTGCATTTTTGTTCTCAGCGATGTTAATATTGGTAACAAAATGTTCGTTTTATTTATACTTCTTTTTCTCCTTGCCTTCATAGAAAGCTTTAAAAACAGGATAGCTTCACAAAGCATAATTTATGTGGCGTTCTCTTTCATTTATATAGTTTTTCCCATTTTGTTTTTAGTGCTTTTAGGCGAATTTAGAAATGGGAAAAAGCTAATATGGCTTCCTTATCTTGTATGCTGGCTTTCAGATACTTTTGCGTATTTTGCTGGTCTTGCACTTGGCAAAAGGAGAATATGGAGTAATATAAGTCCTAAGAAAAGTTTAGAAGGTTTTTTTGGAGCAATAGTTGGAGGTGTGCTTGCTGTTTGGTTTTATCAGTTTGGACTTTCTGCCAAGAATTTTGATTTATCAATCCTGCTTATAAGCACAGCAGAAGGTATGATGCTATCTATAGTTGCACACACAGGCGATTTGTTTGCTTCAATGCTAAAAAGACAGCAGCAGAAAAAGGATTTTGGCTCTATTTTACCAGGTCACGGTGGTGTGCTTGACAGGTTTGATAGCTTAATTATGGTCACACCAATAATCTATTTTCTTGCAAAATTTGGGCTATTTTAATTATTGCTTTTAAAGGGGCGAAGTAAATGACAAAAAAGATATGCATCTTAGGGTCAACCGGGTCCATAGGTGTTCAGACAATAGATGTTGCAAAAAAACTTGGAATTAGAGTTGTGGGTCTTTCAGCGAACAAAAATGTAGATCTTTTGATTAAGCAAGCAAGAGAGCTTAACCCTGACATTTTATGTATTGTAGATGAAAAGTACTATACTGTATTAAAAGAAAATTTTCCTGATAAGATAGTTGTAGCAGGTCAGGAAGGACTAACTAATGTTGCAACATATCCAGCAGCAGATTTGATTGTAAATGCTCTTGTTGGTATATCTGGGTTGGTGCCAACAGTTGAGGCTATTTTGGCAGGTAAAAGAGTTGCTCTTGCCAACAAAGAGACCCTTGTGACAGGTGGAAAGATTATAAAAAGGATTCTTTCCCAAAAACAAGCAAAAGATTCTCTCCCTCTTCTTATTCCTGTTGATTCAGAGCACAGTGCTATTTTTCAGTGCCTTGTAGGTGAAGACAAAAAAAATGTAAAAAAGATAATTCTCACAGCATCGGGAGGACCTTTCAGAGGGAAAAAACTCAAAGACTTGCAAAATGTCAGTGTAGAAGATGTGCTGAAGCATCCTACATGGAACATGGGCAAAAAAATCACAGTTGACTCTGCAACGCTTATAAACAAAGGATTTGAAGTGATAGAAGCCATGTTTTTCTTTGATAAAAGATGTGATGAGATTGATGTTGTTATACATCCTCAGAGTATTATTCATTCAATGGTTGAATTTGTTGATGGAGCTATAAAAGCACAGCTATCTTATCCTGATATGCGTCTTCCGATTGAGTATGCGCTTACTTTTCCCGAAAGAGGCAGGGAAGTAGCTATGCCACTTGACCTTGCAAAGATAAAAAACCTTACATTTGAAGAGCCTGATTTTGATACATTCTTTTTGCTCAAAATTGCATATGAGTGTGCAAAAAAAGGAGAAAGTTACCCGATTGTGCTCAATGCTGCCAATGAAGAGGCTGTAAAACATTTCTTGGAAGGGAAAATTGGCTTTGTTGATATTATGAACTATGTGGCTAAAATTATTGAAAGTCATAGGGGGCAAAAAGTGGAATCCATTCAGGACATTTTGGAAATCGACGCAGAGGCAAGGCAGAAGTTTAAAAATCTTGTGGAAGGTGAGAAAAGCTAATGAATCTTATACTGGCTTTAATTGTGCTGACAATAGTGATACTTGTTCATGAATTTGGACATTTTATTGTATGTAAACTTTCAGGTGTACTTGTTGAAGAGTTTGCCATTGGTTTTGGTCCCAAACTTTTTAGCATAAAAGGAAAAGAGACAGAGTATTCTGTGAGAGCTTTTTTAATAGGAGGGTATGTAAAGCCTCTTGGTGAAGATAAGGATATTGACCACCCACGAGCACTCAATAACGCAAAGGTTCACAAAAGAATTTTGATGGTTTTGATGGGACCTGTTATGAACTTTGTTCTTGCCATAATAATCATGATGGGGATTGGTTATTTTATTGGTTTTGGGACCAACACCATTGGTAGGGTGGAGCCAAACATGCCTGCATATGAGGCTGGGATAAGAAGTGGTGACAGGATTGTTGCGCTTGACAAAAATAGAGTTTATGTCTGGGACCAGGTAAGCTTTTATTTGGCTGTTCACAATATGCTCTACAAAGACAGAGAAGTAGAGATAAAGGTTTTAAGAAATGGTAAACAATATATTTTCAGGGTTATGCCAAAGTATGATCCGAATACAAAAACAAAAAGAATAGGCGTTTCATCAAAGATATCACGTAAAAATTTATTTGATAGCATCTATTATGGACTATTTGGGACATATGCAGAGATAAAAGAGACCATATATAGTGTTGTGCTGATGATAACAGGAAGGGTATCGGCATCTGAGATTATGGGACCTGTTGGTATGGTAAAGACAATTGGCGAGGCTGCAAATGCCGGATTTAAACAGAGCGTGCTGAGTGGGCTTTTGAATATTCTGTGGCTTATGCAGTTAATTTCAGTAAACTTGGGAGTTATAAATCTCATCCCATTTCCTGCTTTAGATGGCAGCAGGCTTGTGTTTTATTTGTACGAAGCTGTGGCAAGAAAACCTTTTAATAGAGAAAAAGAAGCACTGATTCACACAATTGGTTTTGTACTTCTTCTGTTTTTGCTTGTAATTGTTACCTTCAATGACATAAAAAATATTATAATGCCTGGAAGGTGAAGTTATTGACAAAAAAGGTTAGAATAGGGAATATCTATATCGGTGGCGGGGAAGATATTAAAATTCAGTCAATGACAAACACAAAGACAAAGGATGTTGAAGCTACAGTTGAGCAGATACTCAGGCTTGAGAGTTTAGGCTGTGAGATTATAAGGGTTGCTGTTCCTGATTTAGATAGTGCTAAGGCCATAAGTAAGATAAAGTCAAGAATCCACATTCCACTTGTTGCTGACATTCATTTTGACTACAAGCTTGCGCTTGAAGCTATATACAATGGCGCTGACAAGATTAGAATAAATCCTGGGAACATTGGAGATGAAAGAAAAGTTCAGGAAATAGCAAAAGAGGCCAAAAGATATGGGATTGCCATCAGAGTTGGGGCAAACTCTGGGTCACTGCCCAAAGATATTTTACAGAAATATAAATCTCCATCTCCAGATGCGATAGTTGAAGCTGCCATTTATCAGGTAAAACTTCTTGAAAGATTTGGGTTTGACAATATTGTTGTATCTGTAAAATCTTCAGATGTTTTAACTACAATTAAGAGCTATGAAATATTATCCCAAAAACTTAGCTATCCTCTTCATGTTGGTCTTACCGAAGCAGGGACTTTTGTTGCAGGTACTGTGAAGTCCAGTATTGCAATTGGCTATCTTCTCTTGAGGGGAATTGGTGATACAATAAGGGTTTCTCTTACCGATGAGCCAGAGAAAGAGGTTATTGTGGCAAAGGAGATTTTAAAAAGTTTAAAACTCAGAAAAGGTGTGAAGATAGTATCATGTCCCACCTGTGCAAGATGTAATGTTGATCTTTTAAAGATTGCAGATGATGTTGAAAAAAGAATACAAAATTTGGACTTGGACATTTCGGTTGCGATAATGGGCTGTGCAGTAAACGGCCCTGGTGAGGCAAAAGAAGCTGATGTAGGTGTGGCATGTGGAGTTGGTGAAGGACTTCTGTTTAAGAAAGGCAAGATTATAAGGAAAGTGAAAGAGAATGAGATTGTGGATGAGCTTGTAAAGGAAATCTATTCTCTTTCTTAATTTTTTGATGAGGTGAAAATATGTGTAAGAAGGTGGTTTGTCTTATTCCTGCTTACAACGAAGAAAAGAGAATAGGTGCTGTGCTTAGTGTTGTAAAGAAATGTAGTCTTGTAGATGAGATTTTTGTAATTGACGATGGTTCGGAAGACAAAACAGCTGAAGTAGCAGCAAAAAATGGTGTGAGTGTCTTAAGACTTGAAAAAAACAGGGGAAAGAGCTATGCTATTTTTTACGGTGTGGAGAATACAGAGGGAGATATAATATTGATGCTTGATGCAGACCTTGTAAATCTCAAGGTTGAAGATGTTGAAAATTTAATTAGACCTTTGATTGAAGACAGAGCTGACATGACAATTGGAATTTTTTCTGACGGCAGGTTTTCCACCGACCTTGCCCAGAAGATTTCGCCTTTTTTGTCAGGCCAGAGAGGGATAAAAAGATGGGTTTTTGAAAAAATTTTAGAGTCGCGCGAGGATATAAAAGATTTGGGGTATGCAATAGAGATTATTTTAACTGAGTATGCCAAAAAGTTTAACTTAAGAGTATTGACAGTACCACTGCCAAAGGTTTCGCATGTGATGAAGGAAGAGAAGCTTGGGTTTATAAAAGGTGCTCAGCACAGGATGAAGATGTATTCAGATATAATAAAAGGTTATGTTAATCTCAAAAAAAGTAGGGATGGGCAATGAGTGAGGCTCTATTTTTGCCAGTAAAACCTGTCAAGATTGAGTTTGACAAATCAAGTATGGATCTTAAGGTTTATGTTGAGAGCCTTGATAACC
The DNA here is from genome assembly GCF_000145215.1 of Caldicellulosiruptor obsidiansis OB47. NCBI lineage: Bacteria > Bacillati > Bacillota > Caldicellulosiruptorales > Caldicellulosiruptoraceae > Caldicellulosiruptor > Caldicellulosiruptor obsidiansis. The sequence continues at coordinate 1,727,004 of NC_014392.1, read as the reverse complement.
TGAAAGATATTGACCTCATTGAAATTGAGCAAAGATTCAAGTCTCTTTTAGAAAGTTGCAGGGATGTTGAGATAAAACTTTTCAAAAGCAGAAACCTGGCGTTGGACGAACTTTTGAAAAAATATAGGTGGTTTTTGTTTTATAAAATTTCAAAAAAATGTAACGGTCTTAGCCATTTTTTGAGAGAATGCGAGATTGTGCAAAGTTCAAGCGGCTTAGATTTTTTGGTTCCAAATGGTATCAGAGATATTCTTTTTGAAAGAAAAGTAGATGTGCTTGTAAAGCAAATACTGTCTGAAGAGTTTGGAATAGTATGCGACGTGGATTTTAAGATTAAAGACTTTTTTATCCAGTTTGATACAAACCAAGAAGTAGAAAAATATCTCAGACTTAGCGAGGAAAAGGAAGAAGAAACTGAAAAAATTACAATTGAAAAAAGTGAGGTTGAGACAGACCCAACCATTATATTTGGCAAAAAGATAGATGAAAAGAAAGAAGTAACTCCTATTTCTTTTGTCAAAGTTGGCACTGATTGCGTGATCGAAGGTGAAATTTTTAATCTTGAGATAAAAGAGACTAAAAACAAGAATGTGCTCGTATACAAGCTTTACATCACGGACTATTTAAATTCAACCTTTGTAAAAATTGTTGCTAAGAAAGATAAAATTCCTACTTCAATTTCTATTGGAGATTATGTTAAGGTTGAAGGCAGAGTGGAATTTGACGATTTTGAAAAAGCGGTTGTGGTGAATGCTAAAAACATAAACAAAAGTCAAAAACCTCAGCGACTTGATACAAGCGATAACAAGAGAGTAGAACTTCATGCTCACACCAAAATGTCTGCTATGGATGCTGTGTGCTCTGCAGAGGAGATTATAAAATTGGCAGCTTCAATGGGACACAAAGCAGTTGCAATAACAGACCATGGAGTTGTTCAGGCGTTTCCGGAAGCACAGGAAGCAAGCAAAAGCTATAATATCAAAGTCATCTATGGGATGGAGTGCTATCTTATTGATGATGGCGCGCCAGTTGTTTACAATCCTAAGGAAGGACAAGGATTTGACTCTACCTTTGTGGTTGTTGACATTGAAACAACAGGGTTTGACAGTCAAAGAGATAGAATAATAGAAATTGGTGCTGTGAAGATAGAAAATGGTCAAATAACAGAGAGATTTTCTACATTTGTTGACCCCGAAGGCAAAATCCCTGTCAGGATATCAGAGCTAACAGGCATATACCAAGATATGGTTGATAAAGCCCCAAAGCTGAGTGATGCCATTTTGGAATTTGAAAGATTTGCAAGTGGTAGTGTTCTTGTTGCGCATAACGCTCAGTTTGATATTGGATTTTTGAAAAAGGCGTATCAGGAATGTGGAATTATATTCGACTATACATATATAGATACACTGGAGCTTTCAAGAAGGCTTTTGACAGATCTGTCTTCTCATAAGTTAAACAAAGTTGCAGAGTTTTTAAATGTAGAGTTAAAACACCATCACAGAGCTGATTCTGATGCAGAGACAACAGCTAATATCTTTATATCACTTGTGGAAAGGTTAAAAGCAAGAGGATACAAATGGTTAAAAGAACTTAATTCAATTGAGTCAAACGCAAAAGCAGACCTCAAATCTCACAGCTATCATGCAACTATACTTGTAAAGAACCAGCAAGGCTTAAAAAATCTTTACAAACTGGTATCATATTCCCATTTAGAATACTTCTACAAAAGACCAAGGATACCTAAGAGTCTTTTAATACAATTGAGAGATGGACTTCTGATAGGAAGCGCATGTGAGTCTGGTGAAATTTTCAGGGCATTTTTGGAAGGGAAAAGTGAGGAAGAGATAGAGAAGATAGCAGCATTTTATGATTTTCTTGAGATAATGCCGGTTGAGAATAATTCTTTTTTAATTAGAGAAGGATACTTAAAAGATGAAGAAAGCCTAAGAGAGATTAATAAAAAGATTTATCAGCTTGGCAAGAAACTTGGCAAGCTTGTTGTTGCAACATCTGATGCGCACTATTGTCATCCACACCAGAGAGTGTTGCGCCAGATTTTAAAACATAACCAAGGGTACGATGATGTTGAAAATGATCCGCAGCTTTATTTCAGGACAACAGATGAGATGCTCAAAGAATTTGAATATCTGGGCAGAGATGCTTGTTATGAAGTTGTTGTAGAAAATACCAATAAGATTGCCGATATGATAGAAGATGTAAAACCAATACCCGATGAGACTTTCCCACCCAAGATTGAGGGCGCTGAGGAAGAAATATACAACATGACAATGAAGAAAGCTCACGAAATATATGGAGACCCTCTTCCGGAAATTGTAAGAGCACGGCTTGAAAAGGAACTGAATTCGATAATCAAGAATGGTTTTGCAGTGATGTATTTGATTGCCCAAAAACTTGTATCTAAATCTTTGTCAGACGGTTATCTTGTTGGTTCGCGAGGGTCTGTTGGTTCTTCTCTTGTTGCAACAATGTGTGGGATAACAGAAGTAAATCCTCTGCCTCCGCATTATGTTTGTCCAAATTGCAAATATTCTGAGTTTATAACAGATGGTTCTGTTGGATGTGGTTATGATTTAGAAGACAAAAACTGTCCACGCTGTGGAGAAAAACTTAGAAAAGATGGGCATGATATACCGTTTGAGACCTTCTTAGGATTTGATGGTGATAAAGAACCAGATATTGACCTTAACTTTTCTGGTGATTACCAGCCAATTGCACACAAGTTTACAGAGGAGCTGTTTGGACAAGGCTATGTTTTCAGAGCAGGTACAATCTCAACAGTTGCTGAAAAGACTGCGCACGGGTTTGTAACAAAATATGCTGAGGAAAAGGGTTTGAGTCTTCATCCAGCAGAGATTTTGAGACTTTCTCAAGGTTGCACAGGGGTAAAAAGAACAACAGGCCAGCATCCCGGCGGGCTTATGATTGTTCCAAGAGACAGAGAGATATTTGATTTTACACCAATCCAGCATCCAGCAGATAGCGAGGACAAAAGTGTTATCACAACGCATTTTGATTACCATGCTATCTCAGGAAGGCTTTTGAAACTTGATATTCTTGGACACGACGACCCGACTGTCATACGAATGCTTCAGGACTTGACGGGAGTTGACCCGCGTTCAATTCCTCTTGATGACAAAGATACGATGTCAATTTTTACAAGCACAGAAGCTCTTGGAATTTCTCCTGAGGACATAGATTGTGAAGTAGGGACTTTTGGTATACCTGAGTTTGGGACAAGGTTTGTAAGACAGATGTTAATTGAGACAAAGCCAAAGACGTTTGCTGAACTTGTGCGAATTTCGGGACTTTCGCACGGCACAAATGTGTGGACAAATAATGCTCAGGATTTAGTAAGAAATGGAATTGCAACGCTCAAAGAGGTAATTTCTACAAGAGACGATATTATGTTATATTTAATTCAAAAGGGTGTTCCACCAAAAGACAGTTTCAGAATCATGGAAGATGTTAGAAAAGGTAAAGGATTAAAGCCGGAGGATGAGCAACTTCTAAGAGCTCACAATGTTCCAGACTGGTATATAGAGAGCTGTAAAAAGATAACGTACATGTTTCCAAAAGCACATGCTGCAGCGTATGTAATGATGGCTTTCAGGATTGCTTATTTCAAGGTGCATTATAAGGAGGCTTTCTATGCAACATATTTTACAGTCAGAGCAGACGACTTTGATTATGCAACAATCCTCAAGGGAAGAGATGCTATAAGACAGAAAATAAGAGATTTGGAAAACAGGATAAGTAGCCTTTCTCAGAAAGACAAAAACCTTCTGACAGTGCTTGAGATTGCAAATGAGATGTTAGCACGAGGTTTAAAGTTTTACCCTGTTGATTTGAATGAGTCTGATGCAGAGAGATTCATCATAAAAGATGGAGGGCTTTTAATACCCTTTAATGCTCTGCCAAATGTTGGGGTGGCAGCTGCAAAAAGCATTGTGGAGGCGCGAAAAGAAGGAAGGTTTTTGTCTGTGGATGACCTTCAAAGAAGAGCAAAGCTAAACAAGCAGGTTATAGAGATTTTGACTCAGTATAAAGTGTTAAAAGACTTGCCTCAAACAAGTCAGCTGAGCTTTTTCTAAAAATTTATTGTCAGGAAAGGGACAGAAGACATGAAAGGTGTTGTAATCTCCAGTGGTAAGGTTGCAAGTAAATCATTTTATGATGAACATATAAAAGATGCTGATTTTATAATTTGCTGTGACGGTGGAGCAAACGTAGCATACAAATATGGTTTTGTGCCAAACTTGATAATAGGCGACTTTGACTCTGTAGACAAAGAGGTTTTAGAATATTTCAAAATTAACGGCATACAAATAATGGAATTTCCCTGTGAAAAGGATAAAACAGATACACAGATTGCCATTGAGTATTTGGCAAAAAATGGATTTGATGAGGTGGTAATGCTTTCTTGTACAGGTCAAAGACTTGACCATGTTCTTGCCAACATAAGTCTTTTGTATTATCTGCTTGAGCACGATATAAAGGGCGCAATAGTAGATGAAAATAATGTAATCATGATGACAAGAAACAAAATAAAAATCCATGGGAAAAAAGGCCATTTGCTCTCTTTACTTCCATACACACAAACTGTGAGTGGTATTTATACCAAAGGTTTATATTATCCTTTAGAGGATGGTGTGATGGAGTTTGGCAACCCTTATGGTGTGTCAAATGTTATTATTGAAGATGAAGCAATTGTTGAGGTAAAAGATGGGGTATTGTTGGTAATATTATCACGTGATTAAATTTGATAAAAGTAATCATACTAATGAATAGATGCTCCTTTAAAAAAGGGGGTCAAAGCTTATGCTTGGTTTTATAATGACCCTGATTGTTGCAGCAATTGCAGGGTATATAGGCGATGCACTGACTAAATACAAGATGCCAGGCGGGTTTATTGGAGCTATGATTGCAGGGCTTGTCGGGTCTTGGATTGGAGCATATATTCCGTTTTTCAGGAAACTTGGTCCTGTGATTGCTGGTATTCCTATTATTCCAACCATCCTCGGTGCGGCAATATTTATATTTGTACTGGGACTGTTCAGAAAAGGCGCCGAAGAGGCAACAAAACAACAGCAGTAGTAAGATTTGGCTGATAAGGTACAACTCCTTATCAGCCTTTGTTTTTGGTAAGATAGTTTAGACATGTTATCTAAAAGGTTTTTGAAAAGTTTGTTTAAAAAATCAATAGTTTTTAATCGCAAATAATTGTATAGTCTATATTAGAAGAAGATTTTTTGCAAGTTTATATACAATACTGTGTAGGAGGTAAAAGAAAAGTGGCAAGTGTAAGATTAAAAGGTGTTTACAAGAGATATCCTGGTGGTGTTACAGCTGTTTCTGACTTTAACTTGGATATCGAAGATAAGGAATTCGTAGTTTTGGTAGGACCATCCGGTTGTGGTAAGACAACAACACTGAGAATGATAGCAGGTCTTGAAGAGGTAACAGAAGGCGAAATCTACATAGGGGACAAGCTGGTAAACGACGTTCCACCAAAGGACAGAGACATTGCGATGGTTTTCCAGAACTATGCTTTGTATCCTCACATGACTGTTTTTGAGAACATGGCATTTGGTCTCAAACTTAGAAAGTTTCCAAAAGATGAAATAAAAAGACGTGTACATGAAGCAGCTAAGATTTTGGGAATTGAGCACTTACTTGACAGAAAACCAAAAGCTCTGTCCGGTGGTCAGAGACAGAGAGTGGCTTTAGGTCGTGCTATTGTCAGAGAGCCAAAGGTATTTTTGATGGATGAGCCTCTTTCAAACTTGGACGCAAAGCTGAGAGTCCAGATGAGAACGGAGCTATCTAAACTTCATAAGAGACTTGGAACAACATTCATCTACGTTACACACGACCAGACAGAAGCTATGACAATGGGTACAAGAATTGTTGTTATGAAAGATGGATTTATCCAACAGGTAGATACACCACAGGTTCTGTATGAACAACCTGCGAACCTGTTTGTTGCAGGTTTCATTGGTTCGCCACAGATGAACTTCATTGAATCAAGGATTGAACAAAAGGATAAGAACTTATATGTTGTATTTGGAAACAACGCAATAAAACTTCCAGAAGGAAAGGCAAAGAAAGTTGAAGAGCTCGGCTATGTTGGAAAGGAAGTTATAATGGGTATAAGACCAGAGGATTTGCACGATGAAGAGATATTCCTGCAGACAGCTCAGGATGCTGTTGTTGATGCAAATGTTGATGTTGTTGAGATGCTTGGTTCTGAAACACTTCTCTATGTAGTTGTTGATGGTCTTAACCTCATTGCAAGAGTTGATCCAAGGTCAAAAGCAAAAGCTGGCGACAAGATCAAACTTGCATTTGATGTCAACAGAATTCACCTGTTTGACAAAGAAACAGAGAAGGCTATTGTCCACTAAACAAAAAAAGATGAGCCCTTGCCATGGGGTAAAACTGTGGCAGGGGCTTTTTGTTTTCAAAAACCTTTTACAACTGCAAAGAAAAAAAGTATAATAGATTTATAAAATACTATGAAAAAGGGTGAGGTATTGAGGTATGATGACACAAAAGGTTATTGATGTGTTAGAGCAGGCAAAAGACATCATCGACGATGAATTTGGATATATTGAAGCTGATGGTAGAGTTATCTACAGCTCAAATCCTCTTTCTCAAAACAGAATAAACACAGTTGCAATTGACATGATAAAAACTGATACGGACCTTGAGATATTTGAAGGCCGCACATACAAGGTTTACAGAAGCCAGACAGACACCTATGTTCTTTATATAAACAACACAGAACCTCATGCTGAAAAGCTTTTGGACATGTTAAACCTTGTTGTGATGAAGGCAAAAGAGCCGGCTTCTGCGTATGATAAAAAGCTGTTTATAAAAAATCTTTTGTATGACAACATCCTGCCGGGGGAAATCTACACAAAGGCAAGAGAACTTCACATCGCAACAGGTGCAACAAGAGTTGTGTTTGCTATCTATATTCCAAATGCAAAAGAGATTAAAGATGTGAATATCGGTGAGATTTTGACAAGCATATTCCCAAAGAGCACAAAAGATTTTATTATCCAGCTTGACAACAATATCCTGGTTTTCATAAAAGAACTAAAACCGGGTTCAAATGATGAGGATGCATACAAGGTTGCAAGGATTATACTTGACACACTCAACTCAGAGCTGTTGCTCAAAGCATATATTGGAATTGGCTCTGTTGTTGATGACATAAAAGAACTTTCGATGTCTTATAAGGAGGCAGAAGCAGCGCTCAAAATAGGTTACATCTTTGAGAAGGACAAGTATATTGTGAGCTATCACAAGCTTGGCCTTGGAAGACTTATATATCAGATGCCAACAAAACTTTGTGAGATGTTCTTGGAAGAGGTCTTCAAGGATGTAAAACTTTCTGATTTTGACCCCGAGCTAATACAGACTGTTGAGATGTTCTTTGAATGCAACTTGAACGTCTCAGAGACAGCAAGACAGCTTTATATTCACAGAAACACCTTGGTTTACAGACTTGACAAGATAGAGAGAATGATTGGCCTTGACCTCAGAAAGTTCGAAGATGCTATTATCTTCAAAATGGCTATGCTTGTAAATCAGTATTTAGAGTATACAAAGGGTAACATTACATTTTAAAAAGCATTGCAGGTGAACAAAGAATGGTAAAGTTTATAAATGTGAGCAAAAGGTATCCAAACGGGGTGCTTGCGCTCACAAATATTAATTTGACCATTGAAAAAGGTGAATTTGTATTTTTGGTTGGTTCAAGCGGGGCAGGAAAATCTACAATTGTAAAGCTTCTTTTGAAAGAGATTGACCCGACCGAGGGAGAGATTATTGTTGGTGAGTACAAGCTTACACAGCTTCCAAAAAAGGAAATACCATATTACAGAAGAAAGATTGGAATTGTATTTCAGGATTTTAGACTTCTCCCCAACAAAACAGTATATGAAAATGTGGAGTTTGCTATGCAAATAACAGGAGCACCTGCAAAAATCATCAGAAGACAGGTTCCTTATGTTCTGTCTTTGGTAGGGCTTGCGCACAAGGCAAAATGTTACCCGCACGAGCTTTCAGGCGGTGAGCAGCAGCGGGTTGCCTTGGCGCGAGCAATTGTAAACAAGCCCAACTTGCTTGTGGCTGACGAGCCAACAGGTAACTTAGACCCTGACACATCATGGGAGATAATGAAACTTTTAGAAGATATTAACAGAAGAGGGACAACTGTGCTTGTTGCAACACATGCTAAAGAGATTGTTGATAGCATGAGAAAAAGGGTTGTGGCAATTGACTGTGGCAGAATTGTGAAAGATCAACCTAAAGGAGTTTACAGCTATGAGTCTTCAGACAATCAAGTACTTTTGCAAAGACGGGTTTAAAAACATTTTTTTAAATAAGACCATGGCTGCTGCTTCTATCTCTATAGTGGTGGCAGCCTTAACTGTGGTTGGGATATTTATTGCAATCGGGATTAATCTTGAGTATATCTCACAGCAGATAGAAAAGACGGTTGATATAAGAGTGATTCTACAAAAAGGTCAGGAAGAAAAAGCGGTTGTAATTGAGGAGTATTTGAGGAAAAACGCTTTGGTTCGAGAGTTTAAATACATAAGTCCGCAGATGGCTCTTCAAGATTTGAAAAACAAGCTTGGTAAAAACTCATTTTTGCTTGAAGGACTTGAAAAGGACAATCCTCTGCGGGGATACTTTGTAGTAAAGCCTGTAAAAATTGAATATACTAAAGAACTTGCTGAAGAATTGGAGAGTTTAGATGGTGTTGCTCAGGTCTATTTTCCTTCGGAGACAGTGGACAAATTGAGAAGGATTTTAAAGATAATAAATCTTTTTTGCATACTTTTGATTTTGGGTCTTTACATAGTTGCTATATTTATAATTGCCAATACTATCAAAATAACCCTCTTTGCAAGGCGCAGAGAAATCTCAATTATGAGATATATTGGTGCAACTAACAGGTTTATAAGCGGACCTTTTGTTGTTGAAGGCTTTATTATAGGTATTTTGGGTTCGATTTTGGCATATGCTATTGTTTTGCTATTTTATCACTATGCAATAAGATATCTTTCACAGACCATTACGTTTATTGATTTTGTCAATATTTCTATTTACAAGTACAAAATATTAGGAGTGTTTATACTCACAGGAAGCATGGTAGGTATACTGGGAAGCTTAATTTCTCTAAGAAGATACTTAAAAGCCTAAAAATCAAGCCTCTTTTGTCTTTTGTAAAAGAGGGGGTTTGGCTGTTGAAAATTAGACTAAAAATTTTTTCTATTTTGCTTGTATTTGTTATCTTTTTTGAAACTGCTGTATCAAGCACTTTAAAAGAATATCAAAACAAGCTGAAATCTATTGAAAAGAATAAACAAAGAACACAGCAGAAGATAGTAGAGGTTAAAAAACAACAGCAGCAAATTTTATCACAAATAGATGGGCTTGATAAGAAGATTGATGATGTGGAAGGAAAAATAAGAAGTTTAAAAGCAAACATTGCATCTGTTGAAAACAAGATTTTGCAGACAGAGGCTGAGCTCAAAGAAGAAGAAAAAAGAAAAGAAATGTATTATGAAAAGTTCAAAGAGAGAATAAGATGTATTTATGAGCTAAATACTGTCTCTGTATCGTATATTGAAATGCTGCTTGACTCTCAAAACCTTTCAGATTTTTTTACAAGAATGTATCTTTTTAACGATATAATTGAATATGATAAGCAAATACTAAATGAGTACACAAAGAGCATTGAGACTATCAAAAATAAGAAAGAAGAACTTGTTCTGCTAAAGGAAAACTTGAGTAGAGAAAAGAGGGAGCTTGAAAACTACCAAGCTTCTCTTTTGGCAGAGCAAAATGAAAAGAAGAAGCTTTTGTCGGAACTTGAAAAAGAGCAAGACAAATTGGAAAAGATGCTGGATAGTTTAGAGGAGATTTCAAATGAGCTTTCCAAGAAAATAAAGGAGATTTTGGCAAGACAGAAGACAAAACGCATATATAAAGGTGGCAAGCTCTTGTGGCCGCTTGAGGGATATTATGAGATAACATCATATTTTGGCATGAGGTTTCATCCAATTTTGAAGAAGAACAAAATGCACACAGGGATAGACATTGCAGCGCCATATGGAGCAAGTGTTTTAGCAGCAGCAGACGGCGATGTGATTTTAGCCGGATGGGTGTCTGGTTATGGTAAGACTATCATTATAGATAATGGTAGTGGTATTTCAACCCTCTACGCTCATCTTTCTTCAATCAACGTAGCGGTGGGACAGAAAGTGAAAAAAGGCGAAAGTATCGGCAATGTTGGTGCAACTGGGTATGCTACCGGTCCGCACCTTCATTTTGAGGTTAGAATAAACGGAGATGTTACTGACCCGCTCAATTTCCTAAGGTAAGGAGCTGAAAAGAGCATGAAAAAAAGACTTCAAACTTTTGCAATAATTCTAATTACTGCAATTGTCACATATATTGTGACCACTTATATCTATTTTGGAAGTCCTATATATGCAAACAAATTAGTAACTAATCCCAAGTTGTCTAAAGTTATAAGGCTTTTAAAAGAGTACTATTATGAGCCTAAGGATATCAGTGATCAGAAAATTTTAGACGGTGCCATAGATGGAATTGCCGCAAGCGTAAATGACCCATACACAGAGTATTTTACAAAAAAAGAATTTGAGGAGTTTATGATACAGAGCAAAGGCACGTATTTTGGAATAGGCGTAACAATAGAGCCAGGTGAAAGTTATATTGAGGTTGTAACACCGTTTGAAGGTTCTCCCGCGTACAAGGCAGGTATAAAACCTGGAGATAAGATTATAAGAGTAAACGGGATAAATTTGACTTCCAAAGATATAGAAAAGGCAGTAAGTTTGATGAGAGGACCAAAAGGAACAAGCGTGACAGTTACAATTTTGCGCAATGGCAGTTCAAAGCCTATCGACTTTAAGATTGTTAGAGATGAGATAAAAATAAAGACAGTGTCTTCTTCCATTTTGGAAAACGATATAGGTTATATCAAGATTACCAACTTTGATGAAAATACTCCTCAGGATTTTTACAATAGCTATGACAAACTCAAAAGCTCTGGCTGCCGTGGACTTATCATTGACCTGAGGTTTAACCCTGGCGGGCTTTTAGAGTCTGTTGTTGATGTTGCAAGCAATTTTCTCAAGAAAGGACAGCTTATAGTCTATCTTAAAGATAGATACAATCATAAAGAGTATTTCAAGTCATACAAAAATGGGGACACGGTAACACCCCTTGTTGTCCTTACAAACAGATATTCGGCGTCAGCTTCAGAGATATTAGCCGGGTGTTTAAAAGACCATAAAAGAGCAAAAATTGTTGGTGAGAAGACTTTTGGCAAAGGTGTTGTTCAACAGGTATTTGACCTGGGAGATGGTTCTGCAATAAAAATAACAGTAAGCCAGTATCTTTTGCCAAGCGGAGCGTATATACACAAAAAGGGTATAGAACCAGACGTCAAAGTAGCCCAGCCCAAAGAGTATCAGGACAAAATGAATGTTCCAATGAGTAAAGACTTGCAGTTGAAGAAAGCTATTGAGATTTTAAAGGCTGAGATTTCGAAGAGAAAGATTTAAAATTTGAGGTGCATGTGATGTTAAAGTTTTTCTGGCAAATATTTGAACTGACAGGACTGAGCATATTTCGGCTTCTTTTTAGCTGGAACTTCTGGGTGGTAATAATCTTGATTTCTTTTTTGTACAGAAGAGAACAGGAATTTGAACAGGCTGTGCTCGGGCACAACCGAGTCAGCCTTCTTTACAAGGTTGTGGAGTCTTCTATCGCAGGACTTGTAGGAGGTTATATAGTAAGTTTAATTACTTTGTTTTTTGGCATAGTAGTGGATGTGGATAGTTTTATGTATCTTTGGTATATTGCTTTGATTCTTGCACTAATAAATCCAAGATATCTTTGTTTTTCGTATGCGGCGGGAATTATTTCGGTGATATCTCTCATCTTCAAAAGACCAGCTGTTGATATCTCAGGGATACTGGTGATTGTGGCAATACTTCATTTTGTTGAAAGTCTTTTAATTTTCTTGGACGGTTTTCGTGGCGCAATACCTATTGTAATTGAAATAAGGAAAAAAGAAGGTATTTTTTCAACTTCTGGTGCTTACCTTATGCAAAGGTTCTGGGCTATACCGATGGTAATAATTGCGTATAACTATCAGACCACCGCGCAGGTTGTAAAAATTGAGCTGTTTGAACCCTCATGGTGGCCTCTTTTTAAACCACAGAATCTTTTGCCAAATGCTATGCTTCTTATGACTCCTATTGTTGCTGCACTTGGATACGGGGATTTGGCGGTAGAAGATGAACCAGCTGTGATTAGCAGGAAAAGCGCAGGGATTTTAAGCATTTTCAGCGTTATTTTGTTTGCTATGAGCGCACTTTCATACAAAGTCTATGCTTTTAAGTGGGTGGCGGCTTTGTTTGCTCCCATTGCTCATGAAGGGATTATTCTGTATCAGCAGAAGAGACAAAAAGAAGGAGATTCAATATTTGAAGCAGAGGAAAATAAAATAAAGGTGTTATATGTCGAAGAAAACAGTGTAGCAGCCAAGATGGGTATAAAACCGGGTGATGTTATTCTTTCTATAAATGGTATTCAAGTTCAAAAGGAGGAGGATATAGAAAGAATATTTTCTGACGCTCAGATTTACCTGTGGGTAAAAGCTGTGGACAAAAGAGGAAAGATGAAAGAGCTATATTATCAGGACTATGAGAATGGAATAAAAAATCTAGGAATAATAGTTATTACCAAAAGTGTAAATGCGAATTATCAACTTGATTCTGATGGATACTTTGTATTTATAAAAAATATTGCAAGAAGAGTAAAAAATTTTTTGTTCAACAAAAGTTGAAATCCAGCAAAAATTAAAGGGCGAGGACTTTAAGTCTTTGCCCTTTAATTTTTTGTTTTTGCAAGAAAGTCCACCAAGATTGCTGCACCAAGTCCTTCAATGAATATGTAGACTGAATTTTGCAAAAATCCTTGGGCCAAGACTTTCAGGTCTACTTTATCTGATACATAGTGCAATGACAAAATATAAAACTTTATTCCTATCAGTGCCATCACAATGGAAATAAGGCTTATTATAAGCAAGATTTGTTTTGAATAGGTAGAGATTTTTTGCAAAAATCTTTTCCTGCTCTTTTCCTTTTCCCTTTCCTTTTCCATCTCTCTGCACCTTCTTTGGAATCTTGTTTTGTAATGTTATGATATCAAACTCAAAGAAGATATTCAAAGAAAATTTATGGATATCAATTTCTATTTATGTATAACCAAAGCAATGGATGGCAAAAATACTTTTATAGAAGGAGGTGCAGAACTGTGAACAAGAAAAACTGGAAAGATAGGCTTTTAGATTTTTTTGATACCAAAGGTTTTTATATTATTGTGGCTGTATGTTTGCTGGTAATCGGATTTTCGGTTTATACCATTGCCACTACAGATTTTACAAAATACGAGGTAGAACAAAATCAAGAAAACCAGCAGTCTTTAAACAAACAGGTTAAATTGTCCGAGATACCTAAGCTGCAGGAAAGTTCTACAGAGGTAACAAAACAGGATGATTTGAAAAAAGAGGGTTCTATATCTATAAGTTCAAAAGAGAAAAGAGAAGATAATAAAAATAGTAGTAATTCAAATTCTACTATCCGCCCTACACAATCAAAAAATAATTCTAAAAATAGCAATAATAAAAACAAAAGTTCTTCTGCCTTCTCTAAGAAACAAGATAACAAAAAGATGGATTCAAACATCCAGATTGGAACTGGTACAAGCCAGAATGATGTTGAGATTATAAACCCTGTTGACTTCAAGCCAATCTTTCCTACCATTGGAAAGGTAATAAGAGAGTTTTCTGACCAGTCGCTTGTATATTCAAAAACTCTTGATGAGTGGACAGAACACCCTGGAATTGACATAGAAGCCAAAGAAGGTAGCGATGTAAAAGCTTGTTTTGACGGTACAGTTATTGATTTAGGAGAAGATCCTCTTTATGGCAAATATATTGTGATTGACCACGGAGATGGGTATATCTCAAAGTACTACAATCTCAAAGACTTAAAGGATATTCAGATAGGAGACATTGTAAGGCAAGGAGAGAAAATAGGAGAGGTTGGTACAAGCTCTAACATAGAGTATATGGACCCGCCACATCTTCACTTTGAGATACTTTACAATGGCGAAAATCAAAATCCGCTGAAATTTTTACCTCAAACAAATTGAACAAAAGCGAGGGGAATGAGCAGTTATCCTGCCATTCCCCTTATAAATTCCGCAATGTCAAGTGACGAGTTTGGTTTTCCCAAAAACGAGCAGGCAAGTTTCATATGCTCTAAACGTTGAGGGTTATTTATTATCTGGCTAAATACTATATCAAAATTTTCAGTATTTTTTACGTACGCAGCAGCTCCGTTGTTTATAAGATAAAAAGTATTTCTTTCTTCTTGTCCAGGAATAGGCGAGATTAATATCATGGGAAGTTTGCGAGATAGTGCTTCTGCGCATGTGAGTCCCCCAGGTTTTGTGATGAGAATATCACTTATTGCCATGAGCTTGTCTATGAAATCAATAAACCCGAATACTATTATCTTTCTTCCAAAATTTTTTTCTTCCAAAGCATTTTTGAGAGCCTTATTTTTTCCTGCAACAACAATTATTTGATAGTTTTTATCACATATTGTGCAGGCCTTTTCGACAATCTCTTCTATGTTTCCAAGCCCTAAACTTCCGCCCATTATAAGTATTGTTGGTCTATCTTCCAGATTCAAATTTTCGACAACTTGTTTTCTGTCATATTTCTGAGCAAATGACGGGTTTATAGGAATTCCAAGTGGCACTACTTTGTTTTGTTGGGCACCTTTTTTGACCGCTTCATACACCAAGTTTTGGTGATGAACAATAATATAATCGGCGAAATCGTTTATCCAGTATGGATGAATGGTAAAATCAGTGACGATGCTTATTACTGGTACGCTTATGTTACCTCTTTTTTTGAGCTGGGCAACCATGTCAACAGGTGATGGATGAGTACCAATTATTATATCAGGTTTCAGCTCTGAGATAATATTGTAGAGTTTATAAAAGGCAAAATAGAACTTTTCATACAGTGTTTTGCTGAAACGAGTTGGTGGTTCTTTGTCTGTAGAGTCATATACAAGGCCGTAGATAAACGGTACTGATTTAATTGCCCTCAGATATGTTCCTACGGCAAGCTTGTCCAGTATGGGACTTATAATTTTTAGGGTATCCACAATTTCCACATGTGAGTCAGGGTATTTTTGTAAAATGGCAGTTTTCAATGCATTTGAAGCAGCAAAATGTCCTCCACCTGCATCAAGACTTAATATCAAAACCTTCATTTGTTTTTTCCTCCACCCTTACAAGTCTTTAAGTTTATTTTACCGCTAATTTTGAATAATAAAAATGAGCTTACAAAAAATAATTTTAGAAAAATTCATATTTGGGGGTTTGCAGTATGGGTAAACTCTTAAAAAGATATTCACTTTTTATCCTGCTTCTTTTTATGAGCTTTATCCTAAGTATTCTTTCTGCAAAGCTTATTTACGATATAAAAAGAGCAAACTATGAGAATATTGAGAGAAAGCTTGAAAAAGCATTAGACAGCACTGACAAAGAGGTTTTAAAAGAATCTGTTGAAACTCAGGGGTCAACAAGCTACCAGAATAAAGATTTATATCTTCTGGCCAGAGTTATAAATGGTGAAGCAAGAGGAGAACCTTATATAGGCCAGGTTGCAATCGGGGCTGTGATTATAAACAGGACAAAACACCCCGGATTTCCAAAGACAATCAGCGGTGTTATCTATCAGCCGGGTGCCTTTACTTGTGTATCCGACGGTCAAATTAATGCAAAGCTTGAACCAACAGCGCTAAAAGCTGCAAGGGACGCGTTAAATGGATGGGACCCGACAAATGGTTGTATATATTACTACAATCCTGCAAAGACAACAAACAAATGGATTTGGAGTAGGAAAGTTATGCTTGTCATTGGCAAGCACAGGTTTGCAAAATAAAATCGATAAACTAGAGAGGTGAGATTAACTTGAGCATTTTAGGTGGATATAAAGAATTTAGGGAAAGACTAAAAAGTGTTAGGCTCTGGAGCGTGATGGCAATCACACTTGGTATTTTAGTTATTGTAGCGCTTTGGGGAGTAAACCAGTATAAAGGGAAAGCAAATTATCATAACTATCTTACCAATATGTGGCACAGAGCATTTTTCGACATGGTAGGTTATGTTCAAAACATCCAAGCGCTTCTTTCAAAAGCTGAAGTGTCAGGCGATGACAGGCAAAGAGCAGTTTTGTATACCGAGGTGTGGCGAAACGCTTTTGCAGCCCAGGAGAATCTTTCTCAGCTTCCTATTGAGAATAATGTCGCCTTAGAAAAGACAGCAAAGTATCTTACCCAAGTTGGAGATCTTAGTTTTTCACTTTCAAAACAGCTTATGAGCGGCAAAAAAGAGACATTGCTTCAAAGACAACAGCTCAAAAAACTTCGAACATATGCAGATAAACTCAGCAACAACCTGAACGAGCTTGCAATTGAGATAAGTCAGGGAAGACTGAGATGGGGAGAAGTCAGGGTAGTTGGGACGTCAAGATTCAAAAGGATTGCCCAGAATGTTACAAGCAGCAGGATGCTGGCAGTTGAGGCAGGGTTTAAAGACTACCCAACTTTGATATATGACGGACCTTTTTCTGACCACATCAGTCGCCAAACTCCAAAAGGGCTTCCAGAAAAGCTTATAAACAAAGAACAAGCCAAGAAGATTGCACTTAACTTTTTAAATCTTAAAAGAGCTGATATAATCAACTATTTAGGACTTTCTGGAGATAGAATAAAGGTTTATACTTTTGAGATAATCCCTGACAGAAGAATTCGCGACAGGTCAATTACAATAGCTATTTCTAAAAAAGGCGGCAAAGTAATTTGGATGATTGACAACAGGGCTTCCTCTTCCCCAAAAATAGGTGTTGCGAAAGCAAAGGAAAATGCTAAAAAGTTTTTAATTGAAAAAGGTTTTGCTAACGTGATTGACACCTTTTATCTAAAACAGGACAACACTGCCCTGATAAATTATATCTATCAGCAAAATGGTGTTAAGATATACCCCGATATGGTGAAAGTTAGAGTTGCTCTTGACACGGGACAAATAGTAGGGTTTGATGCAACAGCATATTATATGTCCCACACTTCAAGGAAGATTCCTAAACCTGCAATATCTGAAAAACAGGCAAGAAACTTTATTAGCAAAAATTTTGATGTGCAAAGCGTATCACTTGCTATAATTCCACTTGATTCTGGAAAAGAAGTCTTCACATATGAATTTTTAGGCAAATACGATGGCAAATATTTTGCTGATTATATAAATGCAACCACTGGGAAGGAAGAAAATATCTTGGAGATAATTAAAGACCCTAATGGAATTTTGTCAATGTAAGTAAATGGAATAATAAATTGAATTGTTTTTGAACAAACTAAGATATGCGGTGATAAAACCGCAAAGGGGGCGATTAACCTGGCAAGGCAAAAGATCATGTCAGAGGAGCTCAAAATGGAAATAGCAAAAGAACTTGGAGTGTACGACACAGTATCGAAGTACGGTTGGGGAGAAGTAAAATCGCGCGACTGTGGTAACATTGTCAGAAAAGCGATCGAGATGGCAGAAAGAGCCTTGAAAGAAAGGCAATAACCCCCTTTTATAAATGGAGGGGGCTGCAAGAATATAATCTTGCAGTTCCCTTTTAACATGCTTTTTGGTTAAATAAACTCAAAAGTGCAAACAATAATTTGTAGGGAAAAGTTTTAAAAAAAGGTGGGGAATCTAATGTTCAAGATTCACACAGACCTTGCTCTTGAGACGAGAGAACTTGTCCAAAAAGGAATTGGAAGAGAGATAGAAGGTGTTGAGGTCGAAGAGAGAAAAGAATTTGACGATAAAATAAAGATCACAAAGGTCAAGATAAACTCTATAAAGGGTGAGGCAATTTTGCAAAAGCCTATGGGCAATTATATCACAATCGAAGCTGATGGGCTGCGCGATGAAGATTTTGAGGTCCAGGAAAAAGTTTCAAAGATACTGGCAAACGAGCTTGAAAGCTTAATAAATGTGTCACAAAAATCTACTGTGCTTGTTGTTGGACTTGGCAACTGGAATGTTACGCCCGACTCTTTAGGGCCAAAAGTGGTGTCAAAGGTGTTGATAACACGTCATTTGTTTGAGTTTGTGCCAGAAAAAGTCCAAGACAGGCGAATACGCTCTGTTTGCGCAATATCGCCAGGTGTTCTAGGTATAACTGGAATTGAGACCAGCGAGATAATAAGCGGTATTGTTCAAAAGATACATCCTGATTTAATAATTGCAATTGATGCACTTGCTTCAAGAAGGCTTGAGAGGATATCAACTGCTATCCAGATTGCAGATACAGGTATTGTTCCCGGCTCAGGTATTGGAAATGAACGAAAGGGTATTACAAAAGATTCAGTTGGTGTTCCGGTGGTGGCAATTGGTGTTCCTATGGTTGTTGACGCAGCAATTATTGCAAATGATGCTATAGACCTTCTGATTGAAAGGCTGAAAAACGAAACAGACAGATCATCGCCGCTTTATATGCTTTTGGAGAGTATTCCTGAAGAGGACAGGTTTAATCTTATCAAAGAGGTTATATTCCCTTACTATGGTAATCTCTTTGTGACACCAAAAGACATCGACAGGATTGTTGAGAACATTTCAACTGTGATTGCAGACGGAATAAATATGGCAATTCACCCAGAAGTAAAAGAAAATGATGAGTATAGATATGTAAATTGATGGAATTGTAATAAATGGGGGGCTTGAAGAATAAGAATTTTAGAAGAAAGTTTTAAGAAGAAAGCAAAGGTTTTAAAAGGAGTTTTGAATAACTTAAATGGTTAAGGTTGTTGATTTTAAAAAGATAGTATTGGTAGCTACTATATTCTTTATACTGGGCACTGGCTTTTTAGTTGAAAGGTTAATCTTTTTCAACCAAACAGCAAGAGCAGTGATTTTCAGGTATTCAAAAGAGATAATTTCTTTTAATTTGCCCATTTTATCTGACGGTTCCGCAAATGAAGTTTTTAAGATTGAAAACCTAATAAGATTTTCTTATCCTTTGTTTGCAGCTACAAGCGTTCAAGAGATTGAGGATTCGCCTACGTATGAAGATGATGCCATTGTAATAGATTATAACCAGGATGTTCAGAAAGCACAAAAAAATGGCCAGATTGAAAGCCAAAATGAGTACATTGAATTTCAGAAATACTTCGAAAACAGCACTCAAAAAAGTGGATTTTACAACATAGAGGTCATGAACCAAACAGATTATAAGGTTGATGTTGATACTCTTTTGAAAACGAGCTTCAAAATCTTCAATGGTAAAAAACCATCAATTTTGATTTACCATACTCACACAACAGAAAGCTATAATACTTTTTCCCAAAGCCTTGTATACACACCCGGGTCAACAGACAGAACGCTTGATTT
Organism: Caldicellulosiruptor obsidiansis OB47; assembly: GCF_000145215.1. Lineage (NCBI taxonomy): Bacteria > Bacillati > Bacillota > Caldicellulosiruptorales > Caldicellulosiruptoraceae > Caldicellulosiruptor > Caldicellulosiruptor obsidiansis. Next base: position 1,707,408 of record NC_014392.1, on the reverse strand, counting down.
TAACTACAATGTTGTGAGAGTAGGGGAAGAGCTGAAGAAGATCTTGGAAAAACAGTATGGTTATAAGGTTTATCACAGCAAGGAAATAAATGATTATCCAGAATACAAGGGTTCTTATTCAAGGTCATTGAAGGTAATAGAGAAATATAAAAGTGAACATCCTGATATAAAAGTCTTTATAGATTTGCACAGAGATGCTATTGGAAGTGGTTCAAAGAAGATGAAGGTTTCAACAGTTGTGTTTGGATATGAGGTTGCAAAAGTTATGCTTGTTGTGGGGACAGACAAACTTGGTCTTTTTCATCCATTTTGGCGACAAAACCTTTTGTTTGCTGTACATCTTCAAAAAAATCTCAGCAAAATATGCCCTCAGATTACAAGACCTATAAACCTTTCTGCTGCGCGGTACAATCAACATGTATCACCATATGCGATAATCATTGAAGTTGGTAGCAATGGCAATACATTGGAAGAAGCTTTAAGAAGTTGTCAGATTATTGCAAATGCATTGGATAATACCATCATGGGAAGGTGAATGTTGGTTTGAGAAGAAGTAGATACAAAAGGTATTGTGAATATAAAAATTTTATCGAAAGGATAAGAAGAGGGCTGATTTTGGTAGTGGTTTTCTTTTTGATTATGCTCTTTATAGTTGAGCTGAGCAAGCAAAAACTGCTGCCACACGATGAGTACATCCTCAAAATACTTTTCAGCTACGATAACGTTAATTTGAAATTCGCAGGTGGAAGGTTTTCAATCAAGATTAGCAAAAATTTGCCAAACCGCTTCTATAAAAAGACAAACTATCTCATTTTTAAATCAAAAGGGTATCTATTTTCTCTGGTAGGGAATAATTAAAATGAGATTGACATATTATTTTACTATAAACTCTTGCAAAAGAGAAGCTAACAATGAGGACAAAAATAAAACTTTTAATTGTATCTATTTTCCTTTTGTACGTACTTAGTATATTTTTCGGCATAAAGTTTTTTTAGGAATGGATTTAAACCAGAAAAACCAGCTTTCGAGTTTTGTTTCACTTTCAATGAATATGGCTAAACAGGACAGAGATGCCTATTGGAAAAATGTTTTGATTTCCTCAGCAGGGGTAATATTGGTCTGCCTGTGTATATGGGGACTTTCCAACCTTCACAGGTACATGCAGTTTTTGAACATAGGAATTGTAATATTTAAAGGATTTGCTTTTGGGCTTACCACCTCTATATTTTTTTATGTGTATAATATACATGGGCTTGCATTCTTCTTGTCTTATATACTATTAAAAGAATTGATTGTTTTCATATTTTTGATTATACTTATTCTGTATTCATTTATAATGTTATTCTTTAAAGACAGAATGGTAAAAATAGATAAAAGGTCAACCGCTGTGGTAGGATTGGTTATATTACTTTTAGTATGCGGGATATTGTTGGTTGACAATATAGTGGCAAAACTTGCATGTAGATTAATATGAGATTGCCATAAGTTGTATACAGGAACTTACCAATAAGAGGGGATTTGAAGATAGATGAGTATTATAGAAGCTTTTTGTGATCATCTTCAAAAACAGAATAGGTTTTCACAAAATACCATAAGCTCATATTTGCGGGATGCTAAAAAATACATAGAATTTTTGGACAACATGAAGATAAAACTTGAAAATACTTCTCAGGCAACCTTGATAGCATATATTATCAGTATGCAAAAGAGTGGGAAATCAAACAGTACAATTGCAAGAGCAATTGTTTCACTCAAGGTATTTTACGATTTTTTGAAAACTCAAAAAATTATCGATATTGGGAAAATTGAGATTGAACCTCCCAAGCTTGAAAAGAATCCACCTCAGATACTTACTAGAGACGAGGTGGAAAAACTTCTTTCATGTCCAAAGGAAGAGGATATTAAGGGAATAAGAGACAAAGCAATGCTTGAAGTTTTATATGCAACAGGTATCAGGGTAAGCGAGCTTATAAACCTCAATCTTGATGATATAAACCTTGAGCACGGATATATCATCTGCAAAAACAAGAAAAGAGACAGGGTAATTCCTATTGGTTCATATGCCATTTCGGCAGTGGAAAAGTATCTACGTCATTCGCGGCCTTACCTTGCAAAAAGTAAAAATGAAGAAGCTCTGTTTTTGAACTTCAACGGTGAGAGAATGACAAGACAGGGATTTTGGAAGATAGTAAAGTTCTATGCACAAAGTGCTGGAATTGATAAGGAAATAACACCGCATGTGCTAAGACACTCTTTTGCCATACACCTTATTGAAAATGGGGCAGATGTGAGAGCTGTTCAACAAATGCTTGGGCATGCTGATATTTCCACAACACAGAGATATCTTCAAGTTGCAAATGTTAAGCTAAAAGAGGTGTATCAAAAAACTCATCCACGTGCATAATAGGAGTTTTATTTCGAAAATATGTGGGGCAAGGCAGTGCCTTGCTTTTTTGTATATTTGCAAATCTTTTCAGAAAGTAGGAGATGAGATAATTGGAAAATATAAGACTTTACATTGCTATTTTGCTGGGGATGATTGTTAAGCTTATGCTGAAGCTTTTTGGCAAAGATGCGACAAGCGCTCCGGGTAAGATTGCCCTGAAGATTTATCCAGGGATTATGAAAGAAATTGATAAAAGAAGCAAACTGAAGATACTTATCTCGGGCACAAATGGCAAGACAACTACAAACAATATAATAAACTGGCTAATTGGTAATGATAAAATTGTACTTTCTAATTTAAAAGGTTCAAATATGGCAAATGGCATCGTGAGCTCTTTTATTAATAATTTCAGGTCAAGTTATGATATTGCATGTTTTGAAGTTGACGAAGGTTCACTGCCAGTTGTAACAAGATATTTAAAACCAGATATATTTGTTACAACTAATGTGTTCAGGGACCAGCTTGACAGATACGGTGAGCTTGACAGAGTAAAAGAGCTGATTTTAAGCCATATTGGACAAGCTTTGGCTATAATAAATGCAGACGACCCAAACTTGGCAAGTTTTAGCGGTGAAAAAAAGGTGTTTTATAGTGTTGATGAAAACGTGCTTAGCCGAAGAACCAATGTCACATTAGATTCACGTTTCTGTCCCATGTGCAATACCAAGCTTGAATATTTGTTTTATAATGTTGGACATCTTGGTAAGTATAAATGCTTAGTGTGTGGTTATAAAAATCCTGAAAGCAGGTTTGTCATTACAAACATAAGAAAAGATTTGGCAGGGTTTGTTTTTGACTTTGTTGACAGGGAAACAGGTATACATATTGAGAACATTAGATGGAAAATGGGTGGCGTTTATAATCTGTACAATGTCTGTGCAGCAATCTCGGTAGCAGTTTTAATTGGTGTTGAAGAGAAAAGAATAAAGGAAGGAATAGAAACATTTGAAAATAAGCTTGGGAGGTTAGAGAAGAAAGAAGTTGGCGGCAAAAAAGTAATAATATCACTTGTAAAAAATCCTATAGGCATGAGCGAGACACTTAGCGTAATTAGCCAGGACCCCGATCCTAAGGCAATTGTGTTTATCCTCAACGACAATGCTGCAGATGGCAAGGATATCTCTTGGATTTGGGATGCTGATTTTGATATCTTGTGCAGGATAGAAAACATCAAAGCTTTATACTTTGGTGGCAAGAGAAAAGAAGATATGGCTTTGAGAGTAAAATATAGTGAATATATGCTTGCTAATTTTGAATTTATTGACTACAAAAAAGAATTGGACAAGGTTTTTGAGCTAAAAGATATTAAGAAGGTTTATATTCTTCCAACATACACTGCTCTTTTTGAAGTAAAGAAAATAGTGGATGAGCTTTCAAAAAGGATGGGATGAAAATGGAGATAAATATTGTAAATATGTTTCCAGAAGTTTTAAACCTGTATGGGGATAGAGGCAATATTATCTGTCTACAGAAAAGATGTGTCTGGAGAGGTATAAAAGTAAACATTTTTGAATACAATCTAGACTCAAACCAGGAAATCCTGAAAAATGCAGATATAATCTTGCTTGGTGGTGCGTCGGACAGGGAACAATCTATTGTGTATTCACATCTTTTGAATTTAAAAGAACTTATAAAGAGTCTTATTGAAGATGGAGTTTGCCTCCTTGCAATCTGTGGAGGGTATCAGCTTTTAGGAGAGGCTTATGTTGATTCGAGTGGCAGAACAATAAAAGGTCTTCACATCCTGGATTTTATAACAAAGGCTGAAGGGAAAAGACTTATTGGTAATATTATAATTGAAACAAGCTTAGATGTGTTTCCAAAAACAGTTGTGGGATATGAAAATCATGGTGGGAGAACCTATCATGATTATCAGCCTTTTGGCAAGGTCTTAAAAGGTTATGGTAACAACGGGAAGGATAGGTTTGAAGGGCTGATTTATAAAAACGTGATAGGCACCTATCTGCACGGACCTCTTCTTCCTAAGAATCCGCATATTGCAGACCTTATGCTCAAAAAAGTTCTTGAAAGAAAGTATGCTTTAGATAGCTCAGAATTTCAGAGATTAAATGATACATTAGAGTATATGGCTCATAACAAGGTAAAAGAATTGTATATGTAAAACAATAATTATGGCAAAAGGCTGCTATTCAGAGGCAGCCTTTTATAATTATAATTCACAATTTTATAAATTTTCATATTGACTTTTTTGAACAAAGATTATAAAATAGTAATGTCAGATGTCAGATATTAGATGTCTGACATCTAAAAATTAAAAAGGAGGTTTGTTTTTATGAAGAAAAAGTTATATGTGGTTTTGAGTCTGGTTGTAATTGCAGCGCTTTTGTTGAGCTTAAATGTTTCATGGAACAAGGCAAGTGGTTCAACGTCAAATGCAAATTTCAAGGTAGGGCTTGTTACAGACGTTGGTGGTGTCAATGACAGAAGTTTTAACCAATCGGCATATGAGGGAATGAAAAAGGCCGAGAAAGAACTCAAAATCAAAACAACTCTTATTCAGTCAAAGCAGATGACAGACTACATTCCGAATCTACAAAAGCTTGCGAAAGCGAATTATAACTTGGTCGTTGCAGTTGGTTTTATGATGCACGATGCAGTTGTTACAGTTGCGAAACAGTTTCCAAAGACAAAGTTCCTGATTATCGACTCTGAAATTTCAGATCTTCCAAATGTGGTTTCGGCAATGTTCAGGGAAGAACAAGCTGGGTATTTGGCAGGTGTTGCTGTTGCTTCGCTTGAAAAGACAAAGTTTGCAAAGACAACTGGAAAGAACGTGTTTGGCGTTGTAGGAGGTATGAAAATTCCACCGGTTGACAGGTACATTGCAGGGTTTAAAGCTGGTGTTTTGAGCGAGATTCCAAATGCAAAAGTTATAATCAAATACACTGGCAAGTTTGACGACCCAGCATCAGGTAAACAGGTTGCTCTTTCTGAGATAGCACAAGGTGCAGATTTTGTATTTCAAGTTGCAGGACAGACAGGTCTTGGTGTTATCCAGGCTGCAAAAGAAAAGGGAGTTTATGCAATCGGTGTTGACTCAGACCAAAGCTATGTTGCACCAAATACTGTTGTGACCTCTGCGATGAAGAGAGTTGACGTTGCAACATATAGCATTATAAAAGATACATTGAACGGTAAGTTTAAGAGTGGTATTGTTTATTTTGAACTTAAGAACAACGGTGTTGGACTTGCTCCATTTATGAAAGGTGTCCCAAAGAGTGTGAGCGACAAGATAAATAAAGTAATTGCTGATATAAAAGCTGGTAAGATAAAGATACCAACAGAAGTAAAATAATATTGTAATATTGTGTAACTTTCAAAGGCCTGCTGGGCAGGGAATAATCTTACAGCAGGCCTTTCAGTAATATACTGAATAGGGAGTTAAACAGAAAGGAGTTCTAATCCATATGATAGGAATAATAGGTGGTTCTGGATTTTACTCTTTTTTGGAAAATGTTAAAGAGATAGAAATTGAAACACCTTATGGTAAACCAAGTGATAGAATAGCAATTTCAAAGGTGGGAGAGAAAGAAGTTGCCTTTATACCAAGACATGGTAAAAAACATATTTATCCTCCTCATAAAGTGCCATATAAAGCAAACGTATATGCATTAAAACAGCTTGGCGTTGAAAGAATTATTTCCTCAACAGCTTGTGGGAGTCTAAAAAAAGAAATTTCACCAGGTGATTTTGTAATTGTTGACCAATTTGTTGACAGAACGTGGGGACGTGATGACACATTTTCAGATATTGGGAGTGTAAGACATACTTCGATGGCTCACCCATATGACCCAGAGATGAGAGAGATTGCAATCAAGGTTTTAGAAGAACTTGGTTTTAGATTTCACAAAAAAGGTACATGTGTGGTTATTCAGGGACCGCGATTTTCAACGTTGGCTGAAAGCAGATGGTATTCCAAGATGGGGTTTGACGTTATCGGAATGACTCAGTATCCTGAGGTAGCTTTGGCAAATGAGCTTGGAATAAAGTATTTAAATATAACTCTTGTAACAGACTATGATGCTGGCTTAGAAGATGACCCGAATATAAAACCTGTTTCACATGAAGAGGTTTTAAGAGTGTTTTCTGAAAATATAGAAAAGCTAAAAAAAGTTATCATTGAAATAATAAAAAGAATATAAAGACAGGTGGGACATGAATATGGAGTACATTTTACGGGTTAAAGGTATTTCTAAGAGATTTGGTAATATTCAAGCAAATGATAATGTGTGTTTGGATGTCAAAAAAGGTGAGGTACATGCCATACTTGGGGAAAATGGTGCTGGAAAGTCTACTTTAATGAATATCATCTATGGTCTTTACACTCCTGATTCTGGAGAGATATATTTTGAGGGGCAAAAACTTGAGGTCAAAGGTCCTCATGAAGTAATTGAAAAAGGAATAGGAATGGTTCATCAGCATTTTATGCTAATACCTGTGTTTACGGTGGCTGAAAATATTGTTTTGGGATTTGAGCCAAAAGGTTTTAGATTTAATGTTCAGGAGGCTGAGAAGAAAATTCTTGAAATTTCGAAAAAATATAATTTGGAAATTGATCCGAAGGCCAAGGTCGGAGATTTGAGCGTTGGTATGCAACAAAGAGTGGAGATATTAAAGGCTTTTTATAGAGATGCAAGACTTTTAATACTTGATGAGCCAACAGCAATGTTAACACCTCAAGAGACAAGAGAGCTTTTTAAAATTATAAATAACCTTAAAGCCCAGGGAATATCAATACTGTTTATAAGCCATAAACTTGATGAGGTTATGGAAATTTCAGATAGAGTGACTGTTATGAGAAGAGGAAAAACAATAAAGACCCTGAACACCAAAGAAACTAGCGAACAGGAACTTGCAAACTTGATGGTTGGAAGAGAAGTTAAACTTGTTGTTGAAAAGAATAAACCACGGTTAGGTGAGACTGTACTAAAAGTTGAAAACCTTTCGGTTAAATTAAAAAACGGTGTTGAAAAGGTCAAAGATGTAAGTTTTGAAGTAAGAAGAGGAGAAATTTTAGGTATAGCGGGTGTTGATGGAAATGGTCAAAATGAGCTTGTAGAAGCTATTGTTGGCCTTATTTCATCAACAGGGAGAATAATTTTCAACGGGCAAGAGATTCAAAATCTTCCCACCCGCAAACGTTACGAAAAAGGGATTGCTTATATTCCTGCAGATAGACAGCAGGATGGGCTTGTCTTGAACTTTACAGTGGCAGAAAACATTGTCCTTAAAAGGTATTATAAAAAACCATATTCTAATAGGGGTTTTTTAAATTATAAAGCAATAATCTCAGAGGCTGATAAGCTTATACATGAATTTGATGTGCGTCCTCCTGATTACAAACTGTTTGCAAAGAACCTTTCAGGTGGCAATCAGCAAAAGGTAATCTTGGCAAGAGAGTTTTCAAGCAGTCCGGACCTTTTAATTGCCGTTCAGCCAACAAGAGGAATGGATGTGGGAGCTATAGAGTACATCCATAGAAAACTGATTGAACTTCGAGACAGTGGCAAAGCTATATTGCTTGTTTCATTAGAGCTTGATGAGATTTTGAACCTGTCTGACAGGATTGCTGTAATGTATTCTGGAGAAATTATGGATATTATAGACAGCAAAAACGCAACAAGAGAACAAATAGGACTTTTGATGATAGGCAAGAAAAAGAAGGAGGCCTAAACGGTGATGGTAAAAAAGGTTTTGCAAAGTATTTTGATGCCACTTATTGCTATTTTTATATCCATGATTGTAGGTGGGATAGTAATATTAATCACAGCAAAACAAAATCCTATTTATGCATACATCGCTCTTTTTAGTGGAGCATATGGGAACTTAATGAACTTTGCAACAACCCTGACAAACGCAATACCGCTCATAATAACTGGGCTTGGGGTTGCAATAGCATTTTCTTCAGGGCTTTTTAATATTGGTGCTGAAGGACAGTTTTGGATAGGCGCAATTGTTGCAACTTATCTTGGATATCAGATAAAGGGTCTTCCGTGGTTTTTACACATTCCCCTAATAATTGTGTGCGCTATGATAGCAGGTGCACTGTGGGGTGGGCTTGTTCCTGGGCTTGCAAAGGTTTACACTGGTGCTCATGAGGTTATCACAACTATGATGATGAGCTATATAGCTATCTATTTTAGCCACTATCTATTAGAAGGCGGGCCAATGATGGATAAAGGAACAATACCACAATCACCAGTGATTCAAAACAGTGCAAAGCTAAGTACTTTGGTACCAAATACACAGCTGTCAAGTGGACTTTTCATTGCAATTCTGGCAGTTGTGGTGGTTTATATTCTCATGTACAAAACAACATTAGGTTATGAACTCAGAGCAGTAGGGTTTAATATCAAAGCTGCAAAGTATGCTGGCATGAACGTTGCACAAAAACTTGTTTTGGCTATGGGGCTTTCGGGCGCGTTTGCTGGTCTTGCTGGTGCTGTTCAGATAATGGGTGTTCAGTACAGACTATATGATAGCTTTACATCAGGGTATGGTTATACTGCTATAGTTGTTGCACTTCTTGCAAACAACAATCCTATAGGTGTTGTAATAGCAGCACTTTTCCTGGCAGGACTTTCAACAGGTGCACAGGAAATGCAGATGCAAACAAATATCTCTGGTCAGCTTGCCGATGTTGTTGTGGGACTTATAATATTCTTCATTGCAATTGAAGAGCTTTATAGGATTATTATGGAAAAGATTAGAACCGGAAAAACAAAGTTACAACCGGTAGGAGGGCAAGAATAAGATGAATATACTCAGTATTTTTACAAACCCATATTTGTGGGCGTCAACCATTGCAATGGCAGTACCGCTTGCACTTCCGGCAATTGGCGGTACTTTTTCAGAACGAGCTGGCGTTGTCAATATTTCTATGGAAGGGATAATGCTAATTTCGGCATTTGTTTCTGTTGCATTTTCAGCATACTTTCACAATGCATGGCTTGGACTTTTAGCGGGAGTAATCTCTGGTATTTTAGTAGCATATGTGTTTGCATGGGCAGCTGCAAAAATGTATGCAAACCAGATAGTCCTTGGTATGGCTTTTAATATATTTGCATCTGGTATCACTGCTTATCTTTTTAATGTTATATATGGTCCTGAAGGAACACCTTTTGACACACCCAAACTTCCTGATGTTAGAATACCTGCGATAGATAAAATCCCTGTAATTGGACAGATATTGAGCGGACAAAATGTGATGGTTTATATAATGTTTGTTTTGATAATACTTAGCCAGTGGTTCTTGTTCAAGACAACCATAGGTTTGAGGCTTAGAGCTGTGGGCGAAAATCCAGAAGCTGCCGAGACAGCAGGTATCGATGTTGTAAAGATGAAATACTTAGGCGTTATTCTGGGCGGGGCATTTTCAGCACTTGGTGGTGCTTATCTATCAATTGGTGTTTTGAACAGTTTTTCACCTGAGATGTCGTCAGGAAGAGGTTATATAGCTTTAGCTGCCATGATTTTTGGTAAATGGACACCGGTTGGCTCATTTTTAGCATCACTTTTGTTTGGTTTTGCAACAGCTCTGAGCTATACATTGCAAGAATCTTCAATTTCAAAAAACATTATCATGATGCTACCATATGTAGTTACAATATTAGCATTGATTGGAATAGGTGGCAAGAGCGTTGCACCTGCTGCCGACGGTATTCCCTACAGGCCTAAAAAATAGAAAAGAGAGTGAGGTGCGCTCTCAATGGAAAGTTTTGAATTAGTAGGATATCCCCAGAGGTATGAACTTGTATTAAAGAGGTTAAAGCAACTCATTGAAGAAAAATTTAAAGAAGGTGACAAGCTTCCTTCTGAGCTGGAACTTGCAAAGCTTTTTGGCGTGAGCAGAGCAACGCTCAGAGAGGCTTTAAGAATATTAGAAGAAGAAGGATATGTTGTAAGAAAACATGGTGTAGGAACTTTTGTATCATCACGACCAATTTTACAATCTGGGATGGAAGAGCTCCAGAGTATAACGAAGCTAATGGAAAAGCAAGGGTATAAACCCCACACAAAGGATATAGTTGTTACTAAAACATATCCAAATGCAAAGGAAGCTCATATGCTTAGAATATCAACAACTGAAGAGATTATCAAAATAGAAAGAGTTCGACTTGCAGAGAATATTCCTGTTGTTTATTGTGTTGATAGACTTCCTGCAAAGTTGTTTCCATTTGATTTTAAATTTGTAGGAGAGTCGTTGTTTGACTATTTGAATGATACCATGGGAATATATATTGCATATGCAATCTCTGATATCATTCCTATGCTTGCTGAGAAAAATAATGTGTATAAAAAGCTTGAGCTTGAAAAGAACGATGTTGTTCTTTTACTTGACCAGATTCACTTCGACCAAAATGATGTTCCTATTTTGTATTCATCGAATTATTTTTCACCTAAAAAATTCAGGTTCTATATTGTAAGAAAGAGGGTTTAAAAAATGAAGTACTTGGACAATGTTGATGATACAATTATATATTTTTTGACCTTAGCCAAAGAAGCTCAAAAAAAGGCATATGCACCGTATTCCTGTTTCAAGGTTGGGGCAGCAGCTGTTGGAAACAGTAGCAAAGTGTACACAGGGTGCAACGTCGAAAATGCTTCATATCCACTTTCCATGTGTGCAGAAAGGATTGCAATTTTTAAAGCGATATCAGAAGGTGAAAGTGAAATAAAAGCTCTTTATATAATCGGTCCTGAGAATGAGCCTATATCGCCGTGTGGTGCGTGCAGACAGGTGATATTTGAACTTGCAAGAAATAGCACCATTTATCTTTCAAATTGTGATATGACAAAAGTAATAGAGACTAATAGCAAAGAGCTTTTGCCATACGGATTTGACTTGAAAGAAAGATGAAATTAAGGTGGGAGGGAGATTATCCAAGGTGAAAGTAGTATTTCTTTCTCTTATCACAGGATTTATTGTCGGTGCTATATTTAAACTTCTAAAGCTTCCAATTCCTGCCCCAAATGCACTTGCAGGTATAATGGGTATATTTGGAATATTTTTGGGAGCTGTTTTTGTTGAGCAAATTCTCAAGTTGTTAGCAAAGTAAAACAAGAAGGTGAAAGGCGTGCTGGTGACAGAGATTATTAGGAAAAAAAGAGATGGAGATATCTTAAACAAAGAAGAACTTGAATTTATTGTAAACGGGTTTGTAAAAGGTGAAATTCCAGACTATCAGATGTCTGCTTTCTTGATGGCTATATATTTTAGAGGGATGTCAAAAGAAGAGCTTGTAGCACTTACCATGCTCATGGCAAAATCAGGCAAGATGGTAGACCTGAGCAGTATAGATGGTATCAAGGTTGACAAACACTCAAGTGGTGGTATTGCTGACACAACCACCTTGGTTTTAATACCACTGGCAGCATCTTGCGGTGTAAAGGTTGCAAAGATGTCAGGACGAGGGCTTTCTCACACAGGTGGGACAATTGACAAGTTGGAGTCAATCCCAGGTTTTAAAACTGAGCTTTCAGAAGATGAGTTTATAGAAGCTGTAAATAAAGTTGGTGCAGCAATTGTTGGGCAGTCAGAAAGCCTTGTTCCTGCAGACAAAAAGATATATGCTTTGAGAGATGTCACAGCTACAGTTGAATCTATACCACTTATTGCATCTTCTATCATGAGCAAAAAGATTGCAGCTGGGAGCGACAAAATAATACTTGATGTCAAGTTTGGCAAAGGTGCTTTCATGAAAGAGTATGAAAAGGCAAAAGAGCTTGCTAATACTATGGTTGAGATTGGAACTTTGGCAGGAAGAGAAACCATCGCTTATGTTACAGATATGAACCAGCCGCTTGGCCTTATGATTGGCAACGCTCTTGAGGTTATTGAAGCAATAGAAGTTTTGAAAGGCAGAGGACATGAAGATTTGAAGAATCTCTGTATTGAATTTGCATCTGAGATGATAATTATGGCTGGAGTTGAAAAGGAGAAAAAATTAGCACAAGAAAGAGCAATTGAGAGCATTGAAAAAGGACATGCTCTTGAAAAGTTTAAAGAAATTATAAAAAACCAAGGTGGAAACCCTGAAATAGTTGACAATTATTCTTTGCTGCCACAAGCCAAATATACTTATGAACTAAAATGCGATGAAGATATGTATATAAAAGATATTGATGCACTCAAACTTGGACTTTGCGCATTAAAACTTGGAGCAGGAAGACAAAGAAAAGAAGACAAAATTGACTATGCGGTTGGAATTCAACTTTTTGGTAAAATAGGAGATAAAATAGCCAAGAATATGCCATATGCTAAAATCTATGCAAATGATGAAAAAAGGCTTGAAGAAGCCATCTCAGATGTGAAAACTGCATTTGAGTTTTCTAAGAGGCCTGTTCCAAAAAGAAAAGTAATATTTGCAAAGATAACAAAAGACAATGTTTTTGAATTTTAAATTACGTGGAGGGGAACATGATGACCAGAGAAGAGATTGCAAAGTTTATTGACCACACACTTTTAAGGTCCTCTGCAACACCTGCAGATATAAAAAAGATTTGCGATGAGGCATTAAAATATTCTTTTGCTTCAGTTTGTGTGAATCCTTATTATGTAAAATTGTGTAAGGAATATTTGAAAGAGTCAAATGTCAAAGTGGCAACTGTGATAGGGTTTCCACTTGGCGCAAACACTCTTAAAACAAAGGTGTTTGAAGCAAAAGAAGCTTTTGAAAACGGTGCTGATGAGATAGATATGGTTATAAATATTGGAGCTATGCTAAGTGGTGACACGGATTATGTTTACGAAGAGATAAAAAGCATTGTTGATGTTGCAAAAGAGTATTCAAATAAAATAGTAAAGGTAATAATTGAGACGTCTGAACTTGACAATGAAAAGAAGATAGAAGCATGCAAAATTGCAGCCGCAGCAGGCGCTGATTATGTGAAAACTTCAACAGGTTTTTCTAAAAGCGGTGCAAAGTATGAAGATATACTTCTTATGAGAAAGGCTGTCGGTAGCAAGGTCAAAATTAAAGCGTCGGGTGGCATCAGAACGTTTGAGGATGCTCTTTTGATGATACAAGCAGGCGCAAGCAGAATCGGCACAAGCAATGGTGTTGCAATTGTGGGTGGCGAATAAAAAATAACTTTTAAGTCTTCGTATTTGGAGGTAAGATGTCTAAAATGAGAATTATATTGATTGTACTTGACAGTGTGGGTGTTGGTGCACTGGAGGATGCAAATCTTTACGGCGATGAAGGGAGCAATACTCTTTCGAATATATCTTACGCAGTTGGTGGACTTGAACTTAAGAATATGTACAAGCTTGGGATAGGAAACATAACAAGCATAAAAGGTACACCGCCAAATCCTAATCCTATTGGAGTTTTTGGTAAAAGCAAGGAAATGTCAAAGGGCAAGGATACTATAACCGGTCACTGGGAGATAGCAGGTGTTGTGTTAGAAGAGCCTTTCAAGACATTTCCAAATGGTTTTCCTGAAGATTTGATTCAGGAATTTGAAAAAAGGATTGGGAGAAAAGTTCTTGGCAACAAAGTTGCATCTGGTACAGAGATAATAAAAGAGCTTGGTGAGGAGCATATAAAAACCGGCTATCCAATTGTTTATACTTCTGCTGACTCTGTATTTCAAATAGCTGCTCACGAGGAGGTTATTCCTCTTGAAGAACTTTACAGGATATGCCAAATAGCAAGGCAACTTCTTGTTGGGAAGTATCTTGTTGCAAGAGTAATTGCAAGACCATTTGTGGGGAAAGATAGAAACAGTTTTGTTAGAACTTATAACAGAAGAGATTTTGCAGTTGAGCCACCTTATAATACGCTGCTTGACAATATTAAAGAGGCAGGTTATGAGTGTGTAGGGATAGGTAAAATAGAGGATATTTTTGCCAAAAGAGGACTGACAAAGAGTATTCACACAGAAGGAAACATGGACGGGGTTGACAAAACCTTGAAGGTGATGGATGAAGTTGACAAAGGACTAATTTTTACAAACCTTGTTGATTATGATATGCTGTATGGTCACAGAAATGACCCTCATGGTTACGCAAAGGCTTTGATAGACTTTGACACAAGGCTTCCCGAAATCATGGAAAAGCTGAAAAAGGATGATATTTTAATAATCACTGCAGACCATGGTTGTGACCCGACAACACCTTCAACAGATCATTCGCGTGAACATGTGCCAATCTTGGTGTATGGTGAGAATATCAAAAAAGGATATGACCTTGGAACAAGAAAAAGTTTTTCTGACATTGGTCAGACAATAGCAGAGTATTTGAATGTTAAACCTTTAAAGTTTGGAGAGAGTTTTTTAAAAGAAATTGCGATAAAATAGCTACTGAGGTGATTTTTATGTCATATTATCAAAAGGTAAAAGAAGCATCAGAATTTATAAAAAGTAAGATTCCAAGTGTGCCAGAGATTGCTATTATTCTGGGAAGTGGGCTTGGTGGTTTTGCGGATACAATGGAAGATAAAATTGAAATCAAATATTCAGAGATACCTCATTTTCCTGTGTCTACTGTCAAGGGACACAAAGGCAACTTGGTTTTTGGAAAAGTAAAAGGGAGAGAGGTTTTGGCCTTTCAAGGAAGATTTCATCTTTATGAAGGGTATAAGATTGAAGAGGTTGTATTTGGTGTGAGGGCAGCAGGAATTTTGGAAGTGAAAAAACTGATTGTTACAAACGCTGCGGGTGGAATTTCTCCACTACTTGCCCCTGGAGATTTAATGGTTATAAGGGATCATATAAATCTTTCAGGTGAAAACCCGGCAATTGGGCCAGAAGCGGAAAGATTTGGTGAAAGGTTTTTTGATATGACATATGCATATGACAGAGAGATAATTGAAAAAGCAAAAGATGTTTATAAGAAAAATGGCGTTGATTATAAAGAAGGTGTATATGCATTTTTAAAAGGACCTTCGTATGAAACACCTTCGGAGATAAGGATGCTAAAAATCCTTGGTGCTGATGCAGTTGGAATGTCAACAGTTCCAGAAGTTATTGCGGCTCGGCAGATGAACATAAGAGTTTTTGGAATTTCTTGTATTACAAACATGGCAGCAGGAATTCTTGAGAAAAAACTTTCACATGAAGAAGTCATAGAAGTTTCAAAGATGGTTGAGGAAAAGTTTATAAAAATAATTAAGGATTTAATAGAGATTATTTAAAAAAAGAAAAGTAAATACTTATAAATCCTACACTGCAAAGTTTTTGTGCGGTGTAGGATTTTTTGTTTATTATACAAAAAAAGCGGGTAAAAATAAATTTAGGATATTATTTTTCCTGCAGGGAGGGAAAAATGCTGTATGAAAAAGGTGTTGATTGTAGATGATGCTGCATTTGTCAGGTATTCTTTGAGGCAAACGTTAGAAAAATATGGGTTTGAGGTTGTAGGTGAGGCTTGTGATGGTAAAAGCTGTATAAAACTTTTTCAGCAGCTTCACCCAGACATAGTGACTCTTGATATTACGATGCCAGAGATGAATGGTATAGAGGTTTTGAAAAAGATTATGGAGATTGACAAAAATGCAAAAGTTGTCATGATAACTGCTTTAGGGCAAGAGGAAAAGGTAAAAGAGGCAGTATTAAATGGGGCAAAAGGGTTTATTGTAAAACCGTACAAGGAAGAACATTTAGTAAAGGTCTTGGCTTCTTTATAAAAAGATGAGAAGGTGAGACTGTGAATGAGGCACAAAAAGACCCCGTGTTTGAAATATTTGTCAGTGAAGCAAAAGAGATAGTAAGTTCACTTGAGAGGATTTTTATTGAACTCAAAGAAGGAAACAGAAACTTTGATGTAGCAGTGGCAGAAGCTTTGAGATTTTTCCATACATTAAAAGGTTCCTCAGCGATGATGGGGTTTGATGACATATCCAAAGTTTGTCACAGGGTTGAAGACATCTTTGTTTGTATGAGAGATGAAGGTAAACTACCAACCAGCTTAGATACCTTTATTTTAGACATGTTAAATTTAATAGATTTTTTAACCATCCAGATAAATCGTATAGAAAACTCACAGCAGCCTCAAGATGCAGAAAATATCGAAGAGGTTTTAGAAAAGGTTGAAATGAGCTTGGCAGAAAATGATAAGATGCAAGCTGAAAATGAGAAAAGATATCATATAAGGCTGCTTTTTGAAGAAGGCTGGGAAATGGAGAATTTAAGGGCTTTTTTAATTATCCAAAATTTGAAACAGTATGTGAAGGTTCTGGAATACTTACCTTCTGATATTGAGAGTAATATGGCATCTTCAGAAAAAATCAAAAAAGAGGGTTTTTTTATTTCAATTGAAACTCTACTTAAAAAAGAGGATGTGGTAAAACTTTTTGAAAGTTTTGCATGGGTAAGAGATATCAAGGTTGAAGAGGTATCTGAGAAAGCTTCCCTAACCAAGGAGATAAGTTCATGGCAAAATGCCATACACTCTACCAATAAACTAATAAACGTTAATATTGAAAAAGTTGATAAACTAATAGACCTCATTGGAGAGGTGGTAATAACCTTTTCCATGATTGTTCAACATCAAGAAATAAAAACTGATGAGAATAGCAGTTTCAAAAATTTAACACTCCAGATGTCAAAGCTAATAAGAGAACTTCAAGAAGTTGCAATGTCAATGCGTATGCTACCGCTTTCTTCCACATTTCAAAGGCTAAAAAGGACCATTATCGAGATGTCTGCAAAACTTCAAAAACACGTTGATGTTCATATCACCGGGGAGGAGACAGAACTCGACAAGGTTTTGATAGAACACTTAACAGATCCACTGATTCATATAGTTAGAAATGCTGTGGACCACGGAATAGAAGACAAAGAAGAAAGGTTAAAAAAAGGTAAAGGTACAACTGGTAATGTGTATATCAGTGCTAAAAATAGCGGGTCTGAAGTAGTTATTAGCATTGAGGATGATGGCAGAGGTCTGAATAAAGAGAAAATCTTACAAAGAGCTTTAGAAAGAGGCCTTATAACCTCACCTGATGATATTGGAGAAGATGAGATTTTGGAGTTAATATTTCAGCCAGGATTTTCTACAAAAGAAGAAACGACAGAATACTCAGGAAGAGGTGTGGGGCTTGACATTGTGAAAAATAGCGTTCAAAAAATTGGTGGAAGAATTTTTGTTGAGTCTGAAAAGGACAGGGGCACAAGATTTACAATTAGAATACCTCTCACTTTGGCAATAATTGACGGAATGTTAATTGATGTTGACGGCAATGTCTTTGTTGTACCTTTGAGCTCAATTGTAGAGACATTTAAACTTGAAAAACAGCAGATAGTATTGGAAAACGAAACTCCGTTTGTGTACAGAAGAGGCATATGTTTTAGTGTAATTGATTTGAACAAGATGTTTTATGGAAAGGACATGCTTGCCAAAGGAAGACCTTTTTATCTGGGTATACTTGTTACAAATGGTGAGAAGAATGGTGTTTTGCTTGTGGACAATATGATTTCCCAGCAACAGATAGTTATAAAAACTCTGCCTGCTATTTTAAAGCAGGTAAGAGGCATTTCAGGGTGTACACTTCTTGGAAGTGGGAATATAGCATTTATTTTGGATATTGATGCTTTGCTTGAAAGGTAGGTGAGAAAAGTGCAGGAAGAATTGCTCAGCAGCAAAGTGGATGAGTTTGAAGAAGCTATGAAAGATATGTACCTTATATTCAAAGTGGATGACCAGTTCTATGGAATAGAGATTAAGTATGTCATAGAGATTATAGGTCTTTTGCCCATAACCTATGTGCCAAATCAAGAAGAATATGTTAAAGGAATAATTAATTTGAGGGGCAAAATCATTCCTGTGATTGATGCAAGAATGAGGCTTTCAAAGCCTCAAAAGGAGTACAACGAAAGGACCTGTGTAATTGTCACAAGCATAGATGATTTTTTGGCTGGCATTATTGTTGACCATGTGAGCGAGGTTGCTGTGATAAACAAGGACCAAATTAGTTCTTTGCCACAAACATATGAAAAGATAAATGAAAGGTTTTTCAGAGGTGTTGCAAGCTTAAATGAAAGACTTATATTGATACTTGATTGTGAAACTTTTGTCAAGCCTGATAGGATAAATCTCTAAAAAATACAAATGAAAGGGGATAGGTGGTTTATGAAGTTCTTTAATAATTTTAAGATTTCTGCTAAGATTTTGGCAGGATTTGGAATTGTTTTGATTTTGATACTCTTCATGGGTATAATAGCTGTTACAAACATCAACAGAATAAACAATGCCTATACAAAGGTTTATCAGACTAATGTAAAAGCATTTATTACGATCGGCAATGTGCTTGAAGGTTTTGAAAGACAGCGTGTTAACTACAGAAATATTTTGCTTGCGAGAAATGCCACAGAGATGAATTCGTATCTTCAGAAGACCGATGAGATAAATAATTTTTATAAAACAAACCTTGAAGAATTTTCAAGACTGATAAATGAAGAGGACATAAAGCAAGAGTATCAAAAGTTGATTTCTTTATTTGATGAATATGATAGGCTAACAAATCAAATAATTGAACTTGCAAAAAGTGATAAAAAAGCGGCTACTGAACTTTTATTCAAACCAAGTTTAGCTCAGCTTGTAACTGATGTTCGAAACTCAATAAATACCCTCTATGAGCTTGAAAAAAAGTACATCGAAAAGTTAAACGTTCAAAATAATGCCCTTGCAAAAAGTACAGTAACATCAATGATGATAATAATTATTCTGTGCATAGCAATTTCTTTCTTTTTGGGTCTGGTTATTTCTTCTGCAATTAGCAGACCTCTTTCTAAAATGGTTTCTGCTGCCCAGAAGATTGCAGAAGGGGATTTAACAGTTGATGTGAGCTATGACTCAAAAGATGAAGTTGGAACTTTATCTGAGGCATTTTCGAAGATGATTGATTCGCTTTCTCAACTGATTTTTTCAGTAAAATCTTCTGCAGAGCAAGTTGCGCTTGGAGCAAAGCAGCTTGCAGATGCAAGCCAGAGCTTGGCCCAGGGTGCGACAGACCAAGCAAGCGCAATTGAAGAGCTAAATGCCTCTGTTGAAGAGGTGTCTGCTCAGACAAAACAGAACAGCAAAAATGTTGAGGAAGCTACAAATTTTGCTAATCAGATAAAGGATGAAGCAAGAGTTGGTATGCAGCAGATGGAAGATATGATGAAAGCCATGGAAGAGATAAATATGGCATCTGCAAATATCTCAAAGATTATAAAGACCATAGACGAAATAGCTTTTCAGACAAATATATTGGCGCTTAACGCTGCAGTTGAGGCAGCACGGGCGGGAAGTTATGGAAAAGGATTTGCGGTAGTAGCCGAAGAGGTCAGGAACTTAGCAACAAGGAGCGCAAATGCTGCAAAAGAGACAAGTAGTCTTATTGAATCTACCATCAAAAAGATTGAAGTGGGAGATAGTATTGCAAAGCAGACATACACCTCGTTAGATAGAATTACAAAGAATATTGATAAAATGGCCATGATTATGAATGATATAATGTATTCTTCAAAAGAACAGTCTGAAGCAATAGCACAGATTACAGAGGGAATAAACCAGGTTGCAAATGTGGTGCAGAGCAATTCAGCAAACTCTCAAGAGACAGCTGCCGCTTCAGAAGAACTTTACAGCCAGGCAGATGTTCTTAAAAACCTTGTTGAAAGATTTAAAACAAGAAGCTGATAAAAATCATAAAAAGCTAATTGGGGCTGGGGAAACCAGCTCCTTTTATTTTTTGTATCGATACAGTTTTGATTTTAAGATTTGATTTTTGAATCTTTTTGTGTAGAATTAGGCAAGTAGAGATATTTTTAAAGAGGTGGTTTTATGAAAAACAAAGTAAAGTTTTGGGTATTTTCTGGGGTAATGATTGCTCTTGTATTTGTTTTAACATTTACAATAAAGATACCGCTCATGGCAGGGTATTTTAACATTGGTGATGTTGTAATAATGCTTTCTTCTATTTTATTCGGCAAAAGCATAGGGTTTATGAGCGGAAGTTTTGGTTCTGCCATTGCGGATATTGCTTCTGGTTATACCATTTATGCTCCTTTTACTTTTGTCATCAAAGGACTTGAAGGTTTTATCTGTGGTCTGATTTTCGAAAAATTAGAAAGAAAGAAGAAGTGGGCATCTTTTATTATTTCGACAATGCTCAGTGGCATTTTTATGGCAATGGGGTATTTTTTGTCAGAAGCTTGTGTGTTAAAATATCTATCATCGGCATTAAATATTAATAGAAACTTACAATTTGGACTTAAAGTTGCTCTTGCGAATTTGCCTTTTAATTTGCTGCAGGGTATTTTGTCAGCAATAATTTCCATAATATTGGTTGTACCTCTTTATAATAATAAGTTTATCGGGAAGATGAGAACTTGAGATACTTAAAATTACCATATATACCAGAAAGTAAAGCTACTTGTGTTTTACTTGACAAAAGAGCGTACGATAAGTTTATCTATGCGTTAGAAGATTTGGGTATAAAAATAGTGATATGTGAAAGCTGTGATGACCTTTATCCTGCGATATCTTCTCACCCTGATATATTTTATTTTCACTATGAAGACAACTTAATCTTTGCCGCTCCCAACTCGCCAAGAAAAACAACAGCGGAACTGAAAAAACTTGGATTTAATATAATATTTGGAGAGAAAGCTGTTCTGGGAAAATATCCTGAGGATGTAAAGTATAATATCGCAAAAGTTGGGACAAAAGTCTTTCACAATTTTAAATTTACTGATAGAATAGTAGCAAAAAAAATAGAAGAAGATAACCTTCAAAGGATTCATGTAAAACAGGGGTATACTAAATGTTCAATCTTGATTGTAAATTCAAATGCAATTATTACCTCTGATAAAGGAATTAACAAAAAGGCAATTGAAAATGGAATAGATAGCTTACTTATATCGCCAGGCTTTATTAAATTGGAAGGGCTTAGCTATGGTTTTATTGGTGGCTGTGGAGGGTTAATCAGCAAAAACCTGATGGTTTTTAATGGTGATATTTCAATGCATCCAGATTATTTGAGTATAAAGAATTTTCTTAAAAAGTATAATATTGAAATCTTGAATGTTGCGGGTTTGCAGCTTTCAGATATAGGTTCTATCATTCCATTGTGTCAGGAGTAGAAAAAAGAGCATATTGAAAAAGAGCATTTGAGGGTATATTTATTATTGTGCTAAAAAGTTAAAGCTTATATTCAGGGATGTGAAGAAAATGCAAATATTGAGTTTGGGAGTGGCAGACGACCCTGTTTTTGTATATGAGAGGTTGAAAAGGCAGCTGGATAAGAATGAAAGTATAAAAGGACTTTCCATTGAGCCAAATCAATGTGGCACTATCACGTTTTACGGTATTTTTTTAAGTGATGATGAACTTAAGAAAAATTTTGATTTGAATGCATATGACAGAGTAAAATATTTTGTTGCTGATGCAATAGCAAATGTGATAATTGAGTACACCAGAGAAAAATTTCTTTTTAAGCTGATAAAAGAAGATTATTATTTTTTAGATGAAATAGAAGCAAAAAAGATATTTCAAGAAAGTCAGAAAAGGTTGAATGAACTAACAAGTGCTCAGAGTTTTTCAAAGGTTAAGTTTGAAATAATAAAAAAAGTGCTTGATTTTTTAGACTCTAACTTTGAATTTAATTTTGAAGGTTTTTTGACCTTCAGATTAAAAGATTATATAAAAACAATTCAAGATATTGTAGAAGATGTTACAAATAAATATCTTCTAGAAAGAGAGTACTTTCAGTTTATAAACCTTCTGAGATATTTTACAGACATTCAAGAATCAAAGATAGAACATGTAGATGTTATCCCGACTGCTAAAATGTATTTGCTCCTTGACAGAGAAGGAAATGAAATAAAAGACGAGTTTTATGAGCTTTTATCAAAAAATTTTAAGTTAAGTCTTTCAAAAGAAGATATACTTTTAAGCAGACTAATTTCGCTCTCCCCTCAAGATATTGTTTTTCACAAGCACCAGGGTATAACTGTTCCCGCGGATGTACTTGAAATTCTTTCTCTTGTATTTGATAAAAAAATTAAATTTTGTACTTCTTGTAATATAAAATATGCAGAGAGTTTTTCGTCCAAGAGTGAGGAATAGTTCCTCACTCTTATTTTGCACTATTTACTTCAGTTATTTAAAGTGATATAATCTTAAAGAAAAATAGAAGTAGCTGAGCCTTAAAAGAGGTGTATAAAGGAATATGAATGAGAAACTCAAGAATGAGATGACAGACCATCTTTTTGAAGCAATACTTGAACTGAGAACAATAGAGGAGTGTTATAATTTTTTTGAAGATTTGTGCACCGTAAGAGAGATTCAGGAGCTTTCTCAAAGATTTGAGGTTGCAAAGCTTCTATTTGAGGGTGCAAAGTACAGTGACATTACAAAAAGAACTGGCGCATCTCCTGCTACAATTAGCAGAGTAAACAGGTGTCTAAACTATGGAGCTGACGGTTATAAAACTGTGCTTACTAGACTTAAACAAAAATCAAGATTGGATGATGAAAAGTGATAGAACTTTTTATTGCCACGCCTTTAGGTACAGAGTCGGTTGCAAAGGAAGAGCTGATAAGGCTGGGATATAAAAATCTAAAAGTTGAAAATGGAAGGATTCTTGTGTCAGCTAAGCTTGAAGACATTCCAAAACTCAATATAAATTTAAGAACGTCAAATAGAATTTTTGCTATCTTAAACAAGTTCAAAGCTCAGACTTTTGATGAACTATTTGATGGCGTATACAGCTACTCTTGGCACGAAATACTGCCCAAAGATGCAAAGATTTTGGTAACTGGCAGGACAGAAAAGTCCAAGTTGTTTAGTATAAGAGCGTGCCAGTCTATAACTAAAAAAGCAATAGTTGAGAAACTAAAATCAAAATACAATGTAGGCTTTCTTGAAGAGAGTGGAGAACTTTTCAAGATAGAAATTGCCATGATAAATGACTGGGCTTATCTGCTTTTTGACACAACAGGTGATTCTCTTCACAAAAGAGGTTATCGAAAACTTATTTCTAAAGCGCCTTTGAAAGAAAACATAGCAGCAACCTTAGTCCTGCTTGCCAAATGGCAAGACACTGAAGAAGTATTTTGGGACCCATTTTGCGGTTCTGGAACCATAGCAATTGAAGCAGCAATGGTTGCCAGAAACATAGCTCCCGGCATTAACAGAACTTTTCTGGCTGAAAAAAATGGATTTATTTCACAACAGGAATGGAAAAAAACAAGGCTTGAGGCAATTGAGAGGATTGATTACCAAAAAAAGTTTGAGATACTATCTTCTGATATTGACGAAAGTATGATATACATTGCAAAAGCAAACGCAAAGGAGATTGGTGTAGATAAAGACATAAGATTTTTCAGGGCAGATGCAAGGAAAATTAAAAAACCATCAGAGAAAGGCATAATTGTGACAAACCCGCCATATGGAGAGAGAATTGACGATATGGATATATTTAAGCTTTACAGGGATTTTGGCAGATGTCTTAAAACTTTTGATAACTGGCGATTTTTTATGTTATCTGCTTATAACAAAATTGAAAAAGCATTTGGCAGAAAAGCAGATAAAAACAGGAAGATTTATAATGGAAAGATAAAAACCTATCTTTATTTCTATTTCACGTTATGATAAAATGAGTTAAAAACAAAAGTAACATAATAAGGAGTTTGAATTTAAAATGAGTGAAAATAATATCTTAGAGCTTGTAGTTTCTTCACTCAAGGCTCTCAGCAGTTCAATGGAAGCTATGAATGAAAAGATAGAAAGTATTGAAAAAAGACTTGACAGTATGGAAAAAAGAATGGACGGTTTAGAGAAGAGACTTACCAGCCTTGAGGTTAAAGTGAGACTTGTCAAGAATTTTGTGTTTCCAATTTATAACGTAAGTTGTAAAGTTGGGTTATGTTATTGATGCATTTTTCTAATACTGGGAACTCCATTTTTCCATTTTGTACGGCGTAAGTTCTCTTGCTGTAAGTAAATATTGATTACAGTGTATTTTTGCTAATAAGATTTTATGAGTATAAAGACTTGGAGATAAACGAGGCGCTCAGGCTAACCTCAGCAAACATTGGGCATGTTGTGACATCGGCAGTGATAATTTTAGCTGGCACATTTGCGGCAATGCTGCCATCTGGGATACTGACGCTTATGCAGGTTTCCATCTGCGTTGTGATAGGTCTTGTTCTGCTTGCATTTTTCCTGCTTCCATTTTTGTACAATATTTTGATGAGAATAAAAAGGGATATAATATAAAAGGAACTTCGAAAAAATTTGAAAGCTGCCTCCAGAGAAGGGGGCAGCTTTTTGTTTGTGAAAAAACAAGAGAAAATTTAAGAAATTTAGAGATATTTGAAGAAAGAGAAAGCTGATAGCTAAAAATTGCAAAAAATTAACTAAAAAAAACGAGTTTGACAGGATGAAAATTAATAAAGTAAAATTGAAGTGAAAATTCCAAAGAGAATATTAATAAATATAGCAATTTGCATATTGCCTCTTGCAAATGAGATAGTTTATATGCAAATAGGATGGTATACAAGGTATATTGAGAGAGGGGGGCAAACTGTTATCAAATGATCTTATTTGCTTAATAATATCAAATGATATAACTGGATATTGTATTGATGAAAGCATAGGATTGAGGGTTGATAGAAATAATAAGTTTTATTGTATAATTATTGGTCTTTGTTAACGAATAATCATAAACCATTATATTGTGATAATTGTCAAACATATTATAAAGCAAGAGAGGTTTTGGGAGATAAATTTATTGCTTTTTCAAAGATTGATTATGTTATATTTATAGAAAAAGTGCCAATAAAGTGAACCGAAAATAAAAAGATTAAATAGGAAAGAAGCGTTATATTTTTTTTGAAGAATAAAATTAATCCTAACAAACGAATTGTTGATTTGTACATTCCACTTGAGTTATTTGAGAAGCTTTCTAATAAATGTACCTATTACAGATTACTTTTGCCAGATTGGAATTTAGAAGAAAAGGTGATTGATTCAAAAGTAACATGTAATTGGTTATTAGATAATTTATATAACAATACAGAGTAGAATTATTGAATAAGCTTATATTTATTGGGAAAGGGTGCAAAAGGATGAATTTTAAATACTATGTAAGAATAGTATTATTATTACCTACTATTTTCATTGTTTTTATAAATTTAATTGAGGGTATCATAAACATATATATTTCTAATACCTTTGCTAAATTATTTTCATTAGCTATCCAAAAAGATATGGAGGTTTTTATGTGTAATGTAGTTACCTTTCTTTTAATTTATCTTATTATTATTTCTGGCAAATTATTTTTTTCATTGTTAATTGAATTTTTTAAAGAGAATAGAATTATTGAACTAAAGAAAAAGTTATTTATGTTGTTCTTGAATAACAAATATTCATTAATAGAAAAATATGGACAAGGTGAGATTTTAAATAGATTAGAGCAGGACTTTAATGATATAGTAAAGTGTTTTTATGTTCATTATTCTTCAGTTTTTTCAGCCTTAATATGTTTAGCAGGTTATTTTATTTTTTTGGGTCTAAAAAATTTTTTTCTTTCAGTTATTTTTTTTGGTCTTTGGATTTTACCTATATTTCCACTGTTTTTTACAATAAAATATATGAATAAAATAGTTGAGGAAAGTCATCGTGCAGATGATGAGTTAACAGGTTTTATTAAACAGTCTTTTGAAGGAATTGAGGTAATAAAAGCTTATAATCTTTATGAATGGGTCTCTTTAAGATTTCTTTCCTTGGAAGAAGTCAGCAAAAAATGTGCAAATGAAATGGAAAAAGTAGGAACAATTGAAGATATACTTTACAATTTATGCAACAATATAGCAAAAATTGGTACATATATCATGTTAGGTTTATTTTTATATAAAAAATTAATAACTCCTGATTTGGTTGTAGTGTTCATATCACTTTTTCCTATTGTAATTGATAATTTTAAAGTAGCAGCAAAAGGTTTTCAAAATTTGAGGGTTGAAAAAAGTTCTTTTGAAAGAATTAGTGAAATACTAAATTTTGATATAGAAAATCAATATGAGAATATGATACAAATAAATGAAATTGAAAATATTGTGTTTAAAAATGTTTCGTTTTCCTATGAAAATTCTAAGAGTATCTTCAACAAAATAAATTTTCGTATCAACAAAGGAGATAAAATATTGATTATGGGTTCTAATGGAAGTGGAAAAACTACTCTTTTGAAGCTTATAATGGGACTTTATGAATCTTTTAAAGGTGATATTCTTATTAATGGTGTACCACTTTCAAAAGTAGATTTTAAGAGTTTCAATAAACACATTTCTTTTATTCCTCAAAATTTTACTTTCTTTACACAGGATATAGATAATAACCTTAATATGATGATTCAAGATAATTTGGAAGATAGAAAAAGAAGTTTACTGCATTTGTTTGGTTTAGATGATATTTTATCAAAAAAAATTAATCAACTTTCAGATGGGCAAAAACAGAAAATATCAATAATAAGAGGCTTGTTGAAAAAGTCTTCAATCTTAATAATTGATGAACCGACTAATTATCTTGATACTAAAAGTATAGAAATTTTGAAAGATATTCTTTGTAAAAGTGAAAAAACAATAATAATTGTTTCACATAATATTGAATTGGCAAGTTGTGTAAATAGAATTTGGAGAATCGAAAACCAATCAGTAAACGAAATTGCTGAAATTTATTAACAGTGAGGTAGTATTTTATGGTGATTAAAGAAAAAAATAAATTAGTTAAAGATTTTTTGGTTAAATATTGGTATGTATTGTTGTGTGATATAATTATTTTCTCTCTACAAAATATTGTAGACATATGTTTGGTATCAAAATTAGGAGTTTATATGGATGCAGCATTAGAAAGAGATTTTTATTTATTGAAAAACAACATAATTAGTCTTCTATTTATTCTGTGTATTGTTATTTTTGTTTTGCCGTGCATATCTTCTATATATAGAGCTTTATTATTTGGGAAGGTAGTAGTCCTACATGATACTAATATCTACAAAAAATTTTTGCGTCAAAAGCTTTTGAAATTAAATAAATTGACAGTTGGGGAAGTGCTGACAAGATTTAATGATGATATAAGATTATTTAGATTTGCAATTTTGGATGTTGTTGAAATTTTGTTTTCTTGTACATTCATACTTTACGTACTATATGTAATGATAAAAATAGAAATTTTTTATTCAATATTATCTTTTATATTAGTTTTAATTCCTATAATAATTCCTCTAATCACAAAAAAACAAAACCAGAGAATTACAAAATATGGTCAGGAGAGGAAAGATGAATTAAGAGAATTAGAAAATCAAGTTGTTCAAAGTTTTTTGTATATTAAAGTTCATTCATTAGAAAAGGAAATAGAGGAAATGATAAAAAAGTGCTACCAAGACTTTATTGAAAAGTATGTAAAAGAGAAGATCAAAACTTCAGTTATTTTAAAGACAATGGATGATACTTTCTCTCAGATTTCAATGTTATTTATGTATATTTTGGGCAGTTATTTTATGTTAAGGAATGAAATTTCCTTGGGAGATTTTATAAAAATAACTGGATATTCAATTTTGATAAAGGGAATGATAAATTACATCATTAATACGATTAACCAGTTTTATAAACTTAAAATATTCTCAAAGAGGATATTAGATTTAATAAACTCTCCAGAGAGATATGGAGGAAAAGTACTAACAAAGGATATAGAAATTGTAGAGATAAAAAATATAGGATATAGGTTTGATAAAGATTATATTTTCAAGAATATTTCTCTTGACATAAAAAAAGGAGATAAAGTAGCAATAATAGGTGAAAATGGGTCTGGAAAGACTACTTTTTTAAAAATTCTTTTAGGTTTTTATGAGGACTATGAAGGTGAAGTTTACATTAATGGGATTGAACTCAAGGAAATAAATTTAGAGAGTTTAAGAGAAAGTATTGCGTATTGTTCTCAACAGCCATTTATATTTAACTTTTCAGTGGAAGATAATATTAAGATGATGAAATTCAACAAAGAAATAAATACTTTAGAGAGCGTTATGAAAAAACTAATGTTGGAAGAAATAAAAGACAAACGTGCGGGTGATAATGGGATTTATTTATCAGGTGGGCAAAAACAACGAATTTCTCTTGGAAGAGCAATGCTCAAAGGGAAGCAATTTTATTTGTTTGATGAAGTAACTGCAAATTTAGATGAAGAGGGGGAAAAAGTTATTTCCAGTCTACTAGAAGATCCAAACACTACTGTTATTATGGTTACTCATGAAAAAAACTTATTGGGATATTTTAATAAAATTTATCAAATTGATTTCAATTAAATTTTATTTTAGGAGGAGAATGGTATAATGAAAGTATGTGAGGTTTTATATAGTTACTTGATAAACAAAGCAGAACAATATAAAATTAAAGGGAAAATTTTCTATCGGTTAGATGTTAACAATAATTTTTATATTTATTTTATATCATTTTTCAAAGGATTTTATCTTGGATTATTATTCTATGTTAACAGAAGGGAAGGAGCCATACTTAAGATTATTACTACTTATAGATATTTTACTTTTTGAGAATAAGTATAGAAATAAGATTGTTTGGAAGGAGATATTAAAAAATGCCGAAAAACTAAATATAGTAGGTGAAGTTCTATTTGCATTAAAGTTAATTTCAGAAATATTTCCTAAAGACCAGCTAATTAAAGTCAAGAGTTTTTTAAAAAATTTTTGATAACATTTTATGGTAAAAAATTCTTTTAAAAGGGTATAAGAAGGTAAGCCCTCTATTAGAAGTTGACATAATATATGGAGGCTGAGCGCATATTATGGTTAACCAATGTTTTGTTAATAAAACAATTATTTATACGCAACAAACAGCAGTCTTGTTAAAACATTTTTGAATATGTTCTTCAGGAGTTCTAAGTTCAAAAGGCTTTTTATCACGCATAACAGCAAAGATAATGCATATGAGCTTTCTCATAACAGCACAAAATAGAACTTTTTTGGGCTTTTGTTGGCACTTTTTCTGATAGTATTCGAAGAGTACAGGGTTACAAGGCTTAGAGTCTCTTTTGGTTCTGATATTGGCAAGAGCAATTGTAAATAAGATTCTTCGCAAGATTTTAGAGCCACGTTTAGACATTTTGTTGGATGTAGAAACAAATTGCCCAGATTGATTTACGGAAGGATCAATGCCAAAGAAAGCAACAAGTTTGTTGGGTTTTGAAAATTTTTTGAAATCACCTATTTCAGCAAGGATAGTTGCAGCAGTGAGAAAACCTATGCCGGGGATAGATTGAAGAAGGTTAATATTTTCGGATATTGAAGGTTGAGTCTGTGAAGACTGCTGAACAAGCTGATGTATGGCTTCAAAAATTTTGTCGATGTTTTGTTGCAAAGTCAAGACCATGTTAATGTAGACTTTAAGCATAGTAACATTTGCCAAGTCAGATATAGAAAAAGGCTTAAATTCTTTAGCTTTTGCGATGAGTAGATCATATTTTTCTTTAGCCCATTGGTAGCTTTTTTTAGAAGTTTGTTGAATGATGGAAATAAGTTTTTCACTGTCAGCGCTTAGGATATCGTTTGGAGTAGGATAGTTTTCAAGTACAGTCAAAGCAGTTTTAGAGCAAATGTCAGGGAAGACCTCTTTGAAATTGAGCATAATTTGGTCAACGGTTGATATAAGTCTGTATTTGTAAGAGGTTAACTCATCGCTGAGGTTGTAATACTGACGGCATAAGTTTTTCAAGCAATCGAGGGTTTCAGATGAAGGTTGTGCTATAGCAGAGTTAGTAAGCCTGAAGGTTAAGGCAATCCACAGGGCATCG
Organism: Caldicellulosiruptor obsidiansis OB47; assembly: GCF_000145215.1. Lineage (NCBI taxonomy): Bacteria > Bacillati > Bacillota > Caldicellulosiruptorales > Caldicellulosiruptoraceae > Caldicellulosiruptor > Caldicellulosiruptor obsidiansis. The sequence continues at coordinate 1,677,148 of NC_014392.1, read as the reverse complement.
ATTTTATCATTTTTCACTTTGACTTCCTCCCGCATTTTTGATAGAGGTGAGAATTGGATGGGATTGATAATTGCAACATCCCAGCCATTAGAAGTAAAGAAGCGGGAGAGGATTTTGTGGTAATGCCCTGTGGCTTGAGATGACGATGGTAGGGCGAGCCGCGAAATCCTCTTCAACTTTTTTAAGGATTTCAATAGCCCTATCAAAGTCAGAGGGATTGTTGTGACGGATAGTCAAGCGAGCGAGTATTTCATTTCCAGGAGAGATAACCACCATTTCACTGAAATATTTGGAGACATCAATCCCGGCAATAGGTTTTAAATTCATAGCATAAGACCTCCTCGCAAGTGATTTTAAAATTGAATTAGGGCATGAGTTTTCCATTCCGAGCGAAGGTAAGTATACAACCTTGGGCAGTAGATAGAGGAACCAGCTTAAACTAAGATTTAAGCTGGCCTTTAGCCACAAATAGTTTAGACTTACCTGGAATGGAATAATAGTCTTTTGTGCGGGTATACGGAAGGAAGCTTCCGCTCCCAGGAGGCGAGTGCAGATAAATTCCATGCCCAGATAGAAAGAATTATATCAAAGTTAGCATGGCTGGCAAGAGGCCAGCGTTAAAAATAATGCTTTTAAAAGTGGCTAAAGATTAGAAGGCACAAGCAGCAGGAAGTGATTTTAGGCTGCTTTCCTCTCAAAGAGGAAGTATTTGAAATGTTACTTTAATTGATGAGACTCAAAATCTTATGTTAACCAAACCTTTGGTTGTTATTTTATTAGAATTTTTTTGATGTGCCTTACGAAAATAATTATACAAGCATTCCTGTAATGAACGAAAATGAGCGAAAATGACGAGAAATGAGATTTGAAAAGAAAAGGTACCTCCTGATAAAATATAGAATGTAAGTTGTACAACTTACGACAAAACACAACAAAGGAGGTACCCTCTTTGAAGTATACACAAAATGAGAAGATATTACAAGTGACAGAGAAAACTTTAGTTGTAGGAGTAGACATAGCAAAGGAGATACATGTTGGCAGAGCATTTGATTTTAGAGGAGTGGAGCTTGGCAAGAGAATAGAGTTTGAGAATAGAAAAGAAGGTATGGGAAAATTTTTGGATTGGGCAAATAAGATAATGAAAGCCCATGGCAAAGAGAACGTGATAGTAGGGATAGAGCCTACAGGGCATTACTGGCTGTGCTTTGAGCAGTACTTAAGAGAGAATGGCATAAAAGTGGTTTTAGTGAATCCTTTTCACGTGAAGAGGAGCAAGGAGCTTGATGATAATACACCAACAAAGAGCGATATAAAGGATCCGAAAACAATAGCGATGCTTGTGAAGGATGGAAGATATACAGAGCCAAATATACCCGCGGGTATATATGCTGAGATGAGAGTAGCGATGAACATATATGAAAGGCTACAAAAGCGCTTGAGTGTTTTAAAAAATCAAATAATCAACTGGCTGGATATCTATTTTCCAGAGTTTTTAGAAGTATTTTCTGATTGGGAAGGCAAGGTAGCGCTACTGACTTTAAAAGAGATGCCATTGCCTTGTGATGTAGTAGAAAAGGGAGTGGAAGGGATTATAGAATGTTGGCGTGACAAAGTAGACAAGCGAGCGATAAGTCGCAAAAGGGCTATGGAATTAGTGGAAGCTGCTAAAAGGAGTATAGGTAAGAAAGAAGGTAGGAAGCTGGCAAGGCAAGAGATGAGATATTTGCTTGAAGAATATGAGCTTTTAAGAAAGCAGCTGGAAGGAATAGAAGATGAAATGGCAAAACTTTTGAAAGATGTTCCGAATGGAGAAAAGCTGCTTGAGATAAAAGGTGTTGGAGTAAAGACAGCAGTTGGTTTTATATCTGAGGTTGGGGATATAATGAGATATGAAGATGCTAAGCAGATACAGAAATTAGCGGGACTGAATATAGTTGAGAATAGTTCTGGCAAGCATAAGGGACAGACGTGTATAAGCAAAAGAGGGCGTGGGAGGCTTCGAAGTAGTTTATTTAAGGCTATGATTACAATAGTAGCAAAGAATGAAGAATTTAAGAAGTTGCATATGTATTACACTATGCGGCAGAACAATCCATTGAAGAAGAAGCAATCACTGATAGCGCTTTGCTGTAAGTTGATAAGGATATTTTACGCGATTTTAAAAAAAGGGATAAAATATGATGGGAACAAGATGTTGAGCGATATAAAGAGAGAGGCTTTAGCAACAACAGCGTAAAAGAAATAAAAAAATAAGTTAAGAAATTTTAGTTTAAAGTAGGAGCGAAAGATTAGCAGAATACACATCTTGAGGGGGTAAAAGTTTCTTAGCTTTGCGAGAAGAGTTAAGACATGTCGAGTAGCAAAGCGCCCCTTTTATTAGGGATTCAAATCATAGAAAGTATGTTAAGGTTAAGAATAGAAGGGAAGAAGAATTAGATTAAATTAAATGAATTTTTATAGGACGATTGGAAAATGAGAGCGGGTTAGTCGGAGTACAATCACCATAAGGGCGAAGACCCTGCATACGAGCATAACCGACATCCACGCCATGGTAGATGGGACGAGGGAATTGAGGGCAAGGTAAGAAAGACCCTGAGAGACATGAGAGGGTAAACACCATGGTTATTGTGGACGGATACCCGCCGCAATATGGTATAATATCTAAATTAATACAAAAAGCAGGTTGAATCTAATCTTCATGTGGTAGAATAAAGCAATAATAGAAATAACAAGCACTAAATAAATTTTTATAACTACGAAATTTGAAGAAAACGAAAGATATTTTGAGAAAATCAAAGGTATATTGAGAGAGGAGGAGTTACTAAGAGCTTTATATTAAAACTAATAGCGATTATTTGAAATCACCGTTTGTTGAGGTATACAACAATGCACTAAACAACTGGAACAATGCTTGGAGCTTAAATTCATCATCATAGCTTTGCAAGATCCTTGAACCTAAAAATACACACATACTCACATGTGAAGTTTGAAAATACTTCTTTCAATTCAGCTAAACTGTTCTTTGCGACACCGACAAAAGAATGGTGGAAAGCTACCGTTGGAAATAATGGGAATATTGCGGGACTTGCTTTCATAACAAATACAGATGGGATTCAAATTACAGAAAGTAATGTTATAGGAATTAACAACAGAAACATTGGTGCTGGTTCTATTTTCGTAAGTCCATATATAACTGCAAGTACAAGCGAATTTGAGAGAACGTATATCCTAATGCATGAAATGGGACATATTATAGGACTTGGTCATACAGACTACGATGACTTTTTAAATCCTTACCCACCTTATACAGTACCAGGTAGAAGTGTTATGACTTATAATTACTTAGCCCAATTTCTAACTCTACATGATATATATGATGTGGAAATAATGTATGGTTTTTCTTGTCGAAATTGGAAGTAGAAAATGAAGGGGGCAAATCGAATGAAAAAGAAAACTAAAATTATAGCTTTGATTTTTAGCTTTACTATGATTGTGAGTATATCTATCATCTTTGTTCATTATGTTAAAAATGCTATTAAAATGAAATCCTATGAAAAACCTTTCTTCACAGGTGCAGTAACAAGAGTTGGCTTAACAATTCCACTAACATTTGAATATGGAGTCCAAAATGCAAAAGTAATAGTTGTTGGAAAAGTTATTAATAAATACAAAAAACTTGAAGATATAGAAGCTAAACCTGGAACACCCGAGCATGCAGTATTATCAAAAATAATGAATAAAGACCCCTCTTTAAATTTTCCTGTAATTATTCAAATACCAAGATTTTATGTTACAATTGAAGTTGAAAAGTTTCTTAAAGGAAAAGCCGATAAACGACTAATCCTTGAATTTAGTAAGATTTGTGACAACAATAAAGATCTCTTCAAAATGAACCCAGGAGAAAGATTTGTCTTTATTTTAGAGGAGTCAGATAAACCTGGTATATGGTGGCATAGCACTGATCGAAGATTTATTTTCAAGGTTAACGATGACAACACGGTATATCCAGCTTGCTGGTGGTATGATGAAAAAAGCAGGAAAAGATTTTTGAATATTACTATAGAACAGTTAGCAGAGGAAATTAAAGAAGCAGAAAAGGTGAAGAATCCACCTATGTTTGAGAAATTGCCGCCAAACGCATCGCAAACGATGTATGAGGAATTAATAAGGAAGTAAGAAAATTGACATAACACAAGTAACTAAAGGGTTAATAAAATTTTGAAGGTAAAAAGTGAAGGGTACTGGTGAGGATAAAAAGGAATATAGTCTAAAAAAAGCATCTTTGAGAGAATGTAAAAGCTACCTCCAGGAAAGGGGGAGCTTTTTATTTGCGAAAAGACATGAGAAAATTTAAAAAATTTAGAGATATTTGAAGAAAGAGAAAGCTGATAGATAAAAATTGCTAAAAAATTGATTTAAATAAAGCAAAAATGCGTTTGACAAAATAAAATTACTAATGTAAAGTTTAGGTAGAAATAGTAAGGTTGATATTAATAGATATAACAATTTATACATTGTCTTATCAAAATAATATAGTTTATATACCAACAGGTTGATTTGCTATTTGGTATTAAACCTGTATATGATTAAAATTATTTCTTGAGAGGTTATAGCTTATAATGGCATCAACTTTTCATGGGCGCTCATGAGAGGATGCAAAATAAAATAGGTAGGAGGAATGGGAAAATGAAAATCCCAAAAAAGATTTTAGCATTTTCAATTATACTTACTTTAATGATAGTAAGCATTTTCTATTTTTCAACTCATAAAACTGCTGCAATTTCAGCTTCTGCTATTCAAAAAACTAACTTTCTAAACTTCAAAACTATAGTAAATATTCCTGTTTCAAAAGATGGTATCGAATATACTGGAATGGTTGGATATGGTTCTCATGAAGGTCCTAATGCTTTTGATGTAAAAGGTGATAAGGTTTACGTTCTGGATAATGTTCATCACAGAGTACTTATATACAGCAAGAGAGATGGTAATTTGATTGAAAAGGTTAATATACCAGATGAACAGTGGATTCATGGTATGGCAGTAGATAAAGAGGGCAAAATATATTTGTTTAATGCTGGTACAAATACTTTAATTGCAATAAATAAGGGAGCAGTTGATATCTCAACAAATCAAGAACTGAGATTGGAACCGTTTTATAAATTTGAGGTAAATGATAAGGGCCCATTTGTTGTGCTTTCTGGAAGCAAAATGAAAACAATTTTTTTAGCTAAGGATATCAACAAAAATAAGTTGTATGTAGCGGAAGAAAGAGAAGGAATATTTTCGTCTGATGGAAGCGTGAGTGAAGTAAAAGCTTCTGATTGTAAAGCGAGCGTAGATGCAAGTGATACTTTTGAATTTCCAAGATGGCTTATTAATGAAGATTGTGCTTATGATTATATTGGTAAGAGAGGTTTTATTCAATTCTGGAAGATAACTAACGATTACGGTGAGTGGATAGTTAAATTAAATTCAAAAACACAGAATATTGAAGGACTTGTTAAGATTCCAGATGGTAAATATTATTTTCCAGTGCGCGATGTTATACTTGAAGATGGTGATGTCTTTGTATTGTTGCCGTGTGAAAAGAATGTGTATGTATTACAAGTGGATTCATGGATGACAAGTGCACAATATATGAAGTACACAGAGTCTAATTAACTTGTGAGCAAAAAGCAAGACAATACGATTTAAGTTTAAATTATTAGATTTAAGAATTTAATAAAATTTAGTACAAAGATATCGAGGAAATTGGTATTAAAGTCAAATTAATTAAACTTTTATATCGGAAAAGAAAGGATATGAATAATGAGGTTAGATAACAAAGTTGTTATAAAAAAACTTCTTTTTGCTGGGCTGATATTATTTGCAATAGTTTTACTTGGATTTTTGTATGCATATTTTCAATCAGGTATTGAAAAAATAGGATATGTAAAAGTATTAAATAACAAAAATCAAGATTTATTGTATGGGAGAGAGTTTGAGGGAAGACTTGTTGACAGTCGTGGGAATGACCATTTGTTGTTCAAATTTAAAACAACCGATGCTGAGGTTGACAAGAATTTTACACTATTTCCACGTCGATTTTTTGCATGGGGAAAAAATTATGTGGCATATACACAGAATCTCAAAGAAGTTATTCTGGTTGATTATAAAACCAGAAAAGAAGTATTTAGACAGGGACTAAATGAGAGGATTGAGTTTATTAATGTAAATAGAGAAAAAGAAGAATTTGTAATAGCCACTGAAAAAGCACTGTATGTATTGAAATATCAGAAAAAACAGGGTAATGAGAAAAAATCTTTATTTATATTGGAACGCGTAGCAGAAGGCAAATTTTGCTGGCCATCTCTTTCTTGTGATAGCAGATATATAGTTTGCGGGGAAAATAACAATAAAGAAAACTATTCAGCTACATCATTTGTTTTGATTGATTTGCAGAGTAATACAAAGAAAAAGATTTTCTCTGAAAAAATAGGTAATCTACCATTGACACAAGATTACAGATTGATATTTTCTACTGCTATAAGCGAGGATAATAAGTGGGCTGTAATTAGTACCTCCTCGTCGGCATCTCCACCATATGTATATTTAGTGGCTGTGAACTTAAAAAGTGGAGCTGTAAGAGAATTTTCTAAAAATACGGGTTTATGCAACTCGCCAGGTTTCTTTATTTCAAATGATAAATACATGTTTGCACAGGGAGAACCGGAATACAAAGGATTTGGGGATTATTCTTCTATTATTGATCCGTTTAGATCAAAGCCGGTTATTCTTCACCTTAATACTGGAAAGCTGGAGATTGTTAATGATGTGCCCAAAGACATTAATGCCTATTGGCCGATATATGGAAACAATAAAGCAATTTATTTTATTGACAGGAACTATCAGTCATTTGTACCTAATAAAATTTTTGACACCAATATTTATAGACTAAAAAATAAAAAGGTTGAGCTATTATTTCAAATAAAGGGCGGTATTGTAAGTTATGATGTAATTTCAAGTATTCATTGAGAATTAAAAAAATTACAGTATAACAACTATTTTGATGCTCCGAAAGATTAAAAAGCAATTAGGACATGTAGTTATAATTAATGGTCACAGATTAGACATTTTTAAAGACTCTTTTGATTGGAGAAAAGAACCTGTAAAAAGGCGATAGAAAAACTTCGAGGTAAAAAACAAAAATTTCAGAGTAATAAAAGTATACTTTTGCTAAAAGATGACTTTTAACCTTAAATGACCCGTAATCCTTTATTTTCAAGTGGTTGCAGGTTCTGTTTGTTTATTTCAAAACAGGGGCTATCAAAATATTTCCTTGACAGCCCCTGTTTTAATTTGTCCCCAAAATTTTCTTTTTTAAACCCTTGTTCTGTGTATTTAAATGTTATTCCAGAGACTGTAATGTAGTCTATATATGCCTTAAAGATTGGAGGAATGCTCAAATTCCACATAGGTGCTGCAACTGTGTATTTGTCAGCTTCAGCAAACTGATAAGCATATTTTAAAATTAGGATGATTTTTAGAAAACTCAGTCTTTGGAGCAAATATATCGTTGATATCTTCTGCAGTGAGAAAATGAATTCCTGAATTTATTTTGAATTACTCAACCGAACCTTTTAAAACATCTATCATTTCTTCAAGCGAGATTGAATGTCTTAAGTTTGCCACATTTTTGGACTCAAGCGCTCTTTTTGCATAATATTCAATTCTGTCGCTTGTCAGATTTGGAATAGAATCATTAACAAAAAATCTTACAAACTCAGAAAACTCATCTATGCTATCAAACCCCATGCAATTTAGAACAAAGTTTACTTCCTCTTTTAAATATTTGTTTTCAAGTTTCAAGAAGCTTGAAAGTAAGATTGCATTTGCTCTTCCATGTGGGATGTCATGGTAATAAGTAAAGTTGTATCCTAAAGGATGAACAATAAGAGTACCTGTCTGTGCAATTATAATTCCACCAATCAATGATATCCATGCAAACTTTTCAAGATCAGCTTCTTTTAAAGCGTTTTCTTTTAGATTATCTTTTGAGCTTTCAAATAGCTCCAGGGCTTTTTTAGCATAAGCTTCAATTATGTTATCAGACGCTTTAGAAAGGTAACCTTCTATTACGTGAGAAAGAGCATCAAAAAGGGTATTTACAATAACGTTATATGGCAATGTTAAAAGGTATTTGTAATCCACAATTGCTATTTTCGGAAAAATTAATTCTGATGTAAAACTTTTCTTATTTTCAATTGTTTTCAATGTCAAAATTGAATATGGAGTAACCTCACTTCCTGTACCACATGTTGTTGGAATTGCAACTATAGGTAAACACTTTTCAAATTTTGAGTCGAAAAGGTCCTGAGCTTTTAGATTTTTTTCAGCACACAGCACTGCCACTGCCTTTGATGAATCAAGAGGAGAACCTCCACCAATTCCAATTATAAAGTCTGGTGAAAACTCTCTTGCCAGTTTTGAAACCTCGTCTATTTGTTCTACACTTGGGTTTTGAGCAATTTTGCTATATATTGAATATTCAATAGAAAGCTTTTCTAATACAGTTGTTACATCTTCTAAAGAACCGTTCATCAGAGAAGATGGAGATGTCACGATGAAAGCTCTTTTTCCAAGGTTGAAAAGTTCTTTATTCTTCAGAACACCTTCTTTTTCGAATATTACTTTTGTGGGGAGAAAAAATTTGCTCACTTTTTGAGGCCTCCTTCAAAATTGCTGTTTGTACTTTAAAATAAATTATAGCACATAATTTCTACAAAAGATGTATAAAATCTCACCTTCACAGGAAAATTAATTATAGAAAAAAACTATATTTTATATGCAACAGGGGTGATCAGAATATGTCAAGCAAAGAACAGCAAAGAGCAGTTGCAAAATTGTGTCCGGAGTTTAACGATGGTGGTTACTCTCACAAAGGTGATGAAAGATGTGATGTCTGCATTCACTGGGACGGGAAAAAGTGCAATATAAACTATTTTGATAACGTTCTGACCAGCATGGACCAGACATAGAGTTTGTAATGGGTCAAAAATTTTTATTGATTTTTTGATTGAATTGTCTTAAAATAAAGCTTGGCAAGAGATGTGGAGAGCCTGCAAATAGCTTCTTTTAAAGAGGGGCTATTTGCAGGCTTTTTATTTACCATATTTTGAAAAGGGTGATAATATGAGCAGAATTTATGATGTTGCTGTAATAGGAGCAGGAGTTATTGGCATGTCAATTTTAAGAGAGCTAACACGTTACAGATTAAAAATATGTAGCCTCGAAAAAATGGAAGATGTTGCAGAAGGTGCGTCCAAAGCAAACTCTGGAATAGTGCACGCAGGTTATGACCCAATTGAGGGAACTAAAAAGGCAAGATTCAATGTTGAGGGGAACAATATATTTGCGGATGTTTGTAATGAACTTGATGTTGAGTATAAGATGATTGGTTCGCTTGTGGTTGCATTTGATGATTATGAGATAAATGTATTGGAAGAGCTTTTACAAAGAGGAAGGAGAAATGGTGTTAAAGGACTTGAGATAAAAAGTCAAGAGTGGGTTTTAGCAAATGAGCCGAATTTGAGCAGAAACATAAAAGCTGCGCTTTTTGCACCATACTCTGGAATTACAAATCCGTATAAGTTAACAGTCGCCCTTTTTGAAAATGCTATTCAAAATGGTGCAGAGGTTATTTTTGGTTTTGAGGTTTGCAGGATAGAAAAAGATGATGATTTCTTTATAGTTCGTTCAGCCGACGATCGGGTTGTAAGAGCCAGGATTTTGATAAACTGTGCTGGTGTATACGCAGATGAAATAAGTAGAATGGCAGGTGCAAGAAACTTTAAGATATATCCAAGAAGAGGTCAATATTATATCTTAGACAAGCCAAAAAAGTTACCAGTAAACAGAGTAATATTTCAGGTACCAACAGAGAAAGGGAAAGGAATCTTAGTAACCCCGACTGTAGACGGAAATGTTCTTGTTGGTCCAAATTCTGAGTATGTGGATTCAAAAGATGATACATCAACAACTCAAGAAGGGCTTGATGAGGTATTTGAAAAGGCAAGGAAAGTATTGCCAAGCCTGAGCAAGAGAGATGTAATAACAATCTTTTCTGGAATCAGAGCAACGCCGGATACTCATGACTTTATCATTGAAGAAGACGAAGATGTCAAAAACTTCATAAACGTTGCGGGAATTGAGTCACCTGGTCTTACCTCATCAATGGCAATAGGAAAGTATGTTGCTGAACTGGTTAGCGATAAGCTAAACGCGAAAAGAAATCTTGATTTTAATCCTTATAGAGAAGATATAAAAAGGTTTTCAAAGCTTTCTAATAAAGAAAGAGAAGAAATGATAAAGCTTAATCCAAGATTTGGTAACATTGTATGCAGGTGTGAGCTTGTGTCTGAATATGAAATTATTGAAGCAATAAAAAGAGGTGCAACGACTGTAGATGGAATAAAAAGAAGAACAAGAGCTGGGATGGGAAGATGCCAGGGAGGATTTTGTCTACCTCGTGTGATGGATATACTTTCAAGGGAGCTAAAAATTGACAAAACTCAAATAACAAAGTTTGGGAAAAATTCTTATATTCTGACCGAGAAAAGGTGGGAAGATAAAAATGGAAAAATATAAAGTAGTTGTAATAGGTGGTGGTCCAGCCGGGCTTGCAGCAGCGTTAGAGAGTTTTAAAAATTTAAAAGGCGATAAAAAAGTTCTAATTATAGAAAGAGACAAGTTTTTAGGTGGGATTTTAAACCAGTGCATTCATCCTGGTTTTGGACTTCACTATTTTAATGAAGAGCTGACGGGACCTGAGTATGCCCACAGATTTATTGAGCAGGTAGTAGAAAATCGGATAGAGTATCTTACCGAAACTCATGTGATAGATATAACCCCAGAAAAAGAGATAGTAGCTGTCAATAAAAAAGGGCTTAAGAGGATAAAAGCAGATTCAATTGTGCTTGCTATGGGATGTAGAGAGAGAACAAGAGGTGCTATAATAATACCTGGAACAAGACCTGCAGGTATTTTCACAGCAGGTCAGGCCCAAAGGTTTATAAACATTGAAGGCTACAGGATTGGCAAAAAAGCAGTAATTGTTGGTTCTGGTGACATAGGTCTTATCATGGCAAGACGTCTTACTTTAGAAGGAATAGAGGTAAAGGCAGTAGTAGAGATAATGCCTTACTCTACAGGGTTAAGGAGAAACATTGTTCAGTGCTTAGATGATTTTGGGATACCTCTTCTTTTGTCTCATAAGCTTGTCAAAATTCACGGGAAATACAGAGTTGAAGGTGTTACAATTGCAAGGGTGGACTCTCAGCTGCAAGAAATTCCGTCAACAGAAAGGTTTATCGAATGTGATACAGTGCTATTTTCTGTTGGGCTGATACCTGAAAATGAACTGAGTAAAAAAGCTGGAATTGTTCTTGATATGAGAACAGGAGGTCCAGTTGTTGACAATACATTTTCAACCTCGCAAAAAGGTATATTTGCCTGTGGAAATGTTCTTCATGTTCATGACCTTGTGGACAATGTGACGAAAGAAGCACAGATAGCAGGAAGGTATGCTGCAATATATTCTCAGCACCCTGAGCTTTTTGAGGATAACATTCATATAAATATAGTGGCAAAAGATGGTATAAGATATGTTGTGCCGCAAAAACTAAACAAAAATTTTGTCCAGCCCTTTGTTCTCAGGTTTAGGGTAGATAATTTTTATAAAGATGCTGTTGTGACTATTTCCAATGCAGGCAAAATTCTTATTGAGATCAAAAAAAGCATTCTAACACCCGGTGAGATGGAAAGCATAGAAATTTCACAAAAGATTCTCTCTCAGCTGGATTTTTCTAATGATATTGTGGTAAGCTTGCAAAACATTTGAAAACTAAAAAGGAGAGAAGAAGCAAAGATGCAGAAAAATAAAGTCACATGCATTCTTTGTCCAAGAGGTTGCACGATTGAAAGAAATGTACAAGGTGAGAAAATTGAATTAAATGGTTTTGGGTGTAAAAAAGGACTTGAATGGGCAAAAGAGGAGTTTACAAACCCTAAAAGAATTCTTACAACCACAGTCCATGTTAAAGATGGTGAGGTAGAGTTTGTGCCTGTTAGAACTAAAATTCCCATTCCAAAAGATAAAATTTTTGAAGCCATTTTGATTTTAAAAAACATAGAGATATCAGCACCAGTTGAAATAGAGAGTGTGATTATGAAAAATATTCTTGATACTGGTGCTGATGTTATTGCAACAAGAAGGGTTAGCAAAAAAAACTCGTCAGATGATTGAAAAAAGCTCAGGTTTGCTTGTTGAGATTGCTACAGCACCTGAAGACAGAGCATGGATTATCTCTTCTTTTGTCTCAATCATACCTCCTGCAATGATTGGAACTGTGGTTGAAATAGCCAACCTTTGTATTGCTTTTGGTATTACACCAGGTAAAACTTCGATTAGTGTGGGTTTGGAATTTTCTATTATTTTAAGACCGGAGGTTATGGACTGCGAGTCTATCAAAAATATTCTTTGAACGCAAGGTACAGAAAGAAAAGCAGCATAGTTGATTAAGTTTTGTCTTGTTGATATAATACCATCAGCACCGCAGTTTATTATAAATTCAATCCCTTTTTCGTCTTTTCCAACACCCTCAATTAGGTCTATATGGACGAAAACTATTTTGTTTTTCTGTTTTATCATATTAATTTCATCTTTTATGGTTAAAATAGAAGAGTGAAGAAGAAAAATGATTTTGCACTCAGAATTTATTGCATATTCGAGTATTGCTTTGTCTCTTATAGCTGGTATAATAGGATTTTGAATAAGTTTGTCTATCAAGTTTTCCATCATAGCAACTAACTCCTTTGAAGAGTTTTTAATATAATTATACACCCAGAAGTAAAATTATAAAAACGGAGGCAGATAAAATTTGAGCAGCACAGTATCTACAAGGACAATACCAGTGATTCCTCTGCGTGGACTTGTAGTTTTTCCATACATGATGCTTCACTTTGATGTTGGGAGACAGATTTCTCTCAAAGCCCTCGAACAGGCGATGGAGAATGATCAGCTTGTTTTGCTTGTTGCCCAGAAAGATCCCAAACAGGAAGAACCAGAGCCAGATGACATGCATCAATTTGGAACAATTGTAAAGATTAAACAAATGCTAAAACTTCCAGGGGAGACCTCAAGAATACTTGTTGAAGGTCTCTACAGAGCACGGGTATTAAGATATTTGTCAACAGACCCCTATTTTTTAGTTGAGGTTGAAGAATATAAAGAAAGTGAAGCCAAATTAGAAGATGACCCTGAATTAGAGGCGCTTATAAGGAATGTGGTTGGAGCATTTGAAGAGTTTGCAAGACTTACAAACAAAATTCCCCCTGATGCTATTTTGTCTGTCACTACAATTCAAAGCCCTGACCAGCTTGCAGATGTTATAGCTGCAAATGTTATTGTGAAACTTGAAGATAAACAGCTTTTGCTTGAAAAGGTAGATTTGAAAGAAAGACTTGTAAAGCTATATGAGATGATATTAAAAGAAAAAGAAATAATTGAAATTGAGAGAAAGATTGCTATCAAAGTAAAAAAACAGATTGATAAAACCCAAAAAGAATATTATTTGAGAGAGCAATTAAAGGCAATCCAGAGCGAACTTGGGGAAAAAGACAGCCTTTTTTCTGAAGCCCAGGAATATAGAGAACAGATAAAAAAGTTAGGACTAAGTGAGGAAAGTCTTCAAAAGGTGTTCAAAGAAATAGACAGGCTTGAGAAATTGCCTCCAAACTCGCCCGAGGTGGGGGTTATAAGAACATATCTTGACTGGGTTGTTGATCTTCCATGGAATGTAAGAAGTGATGAGAAGATTGATATAAATGTGGTCAAAAATGTGCTTGATGAGGACCACTATGGGCTTACAAAAGTAAAAGAAAGGATACTTGAGTATATTGCTGTAAGGAAACTAAAAAACGACATGAAAGGACCTATTTTATGTCTGGTAGGACCACCTGGTGTTGGGAAGACATCAATTGCAAAGTCGATAGCACGTGCACTTAACAGAAATTATGTAAGAATTTCGCTTGGGGGTCTTCGGGATGAAGCAGAAATACGAGGACACAGGAAAACCTATGTTGGTGCAATGCCAGGAAGAATAATTTATGCTCTTCGTCAGGCAAAGACAAAAAACCCTCTTATACTTTTGGATGAGATTGACAAGATGTCGCACGATTTTAGAGGGGACCCTGCATCTGCACTTTTAGAGGTCTTGGACAGTGAACAGAACTTTGCATTCCGCGACCATTATATTGAAATTCCGTTTGATTTGTCTGAGGTAATGTTCATTGCAACAGCAAACACACTTGAGACAATTCCAAGACCTCTACTTGACAGGCTTGAAGTGATAGAGATTACAGGGTATACTGAAGAAGAAAAGCTTGAAATAGCAAAGAGATATCTTTTGCCAAAGCAAATGGAACAAAACGGGCTTAAAAAATCTCAGTTAAGATGCGACCCGGAAGCTATTAAAGATATCATAACATTTTACACGAGAGAATCTGGTGTGAGAAATTTAGAAAGAGAAATTGCAAGGCTTTGCCGACGTGTTGCAAAAGAAATCTTAGAAGAAAATAAGAAGATGGTAAGAGTCACTAAAAAGAATTTGGAAAAGTATTTGGGTGCGCGAAAGTACAGAAGAGATGAGTTGATTGAACAAGACAGGGTAGGAATTGTAACAGGTCTTGCATGGACGCCTTTTGGCGGTGAGACGCTCTATGTCGAAGCGCTTGTGATGCCAGGGTCCGGCAAATTAGAGCTCACAGGCCAGCTTGGAGATATTATGAAAGAGTCGGCAAAGGCCGCTGTGAGCATTATAAGGTCAAGGGCCAAGGAGCTTGGGATTGACGAGAACTTTTATAAAGACTGCGATATTCACATTCATGTTCCGGAAGGTGCTATTCCAAAAGATGGGCCGTCTGCTGGAGTGACAATGGCAACTGCAATGGTTTCAGCACTGTCACAGAGAAAAGTAAGGTACGACGTTGCTATGACAGGTGAGATTACTTTGAGCGGCAGAGTACTTCCAATTGGCGGGGTAAAAGAGAAGGTTTTAGCAGCAAAAAGAGTGGGTATTAAAAATGTTATCCTGCCTTTTGAAAACAAAAAGGATGTGGATGAACTTGAAGACTATGTGAAGAAAGATATGAACTTTATATTTGTAAAGACAATTGATGAGGTATTTGATATTGCAATTGTAAAGTAAAGGGGGTGAAAGCTAATTTGAAAATCAATCTTTCCAATGCAAGGCTTGAAAAGGTTGCTGTGAAAAAAGAAGACTATCCGCCGATTAAAATGCCAGAGATGTGCATATGCGGAAGATCAAACGTGGGGAAATCTTCTTTTATAAATGCCGTGTTCAAAGACAAACTTGCAAAGGTTGGGTCAACACCGGGTAAAACCCGAACAATCAATTTTTTCAATATAGACGATAAGTTCAGGGTTGTGGATCTTCCAGGTTATGGTTATGCTGAGGTTTCGAAAGAAGAAAAACGAAGATGGAGAAAAATGATTGAAGAGTACCTGCTTGAAAGGCAGGAACTAAAACTTTCTGTTTTGCTTTTAGATTCAAGACATCTTCCTACAGAAGATGATAAAATAATGCTAAGCTTTTTTGACAAAAAAGAAATTCCTATCATGATTGTACTAACAAAGTGTGATAAACTTTCAAATAATGAACTTACAAAAAATACAGAACTTATTTCAAAAGAACTAGGGATTGAAAAGGAACTGTTTTACCAATTTTCTGCTAAGTCTGGCATGGGAGTAAAGCAGGTCCAGTATGCCATAATTAAGTTTATGGAAGAGGCAATATTGCAGGAGAAGGGTAAAAAATGATGTATGCACTTATCAGCAGCTGCCTTATAGGTCTTAACACAAAATATAATGGGACAAACAATTTGAGAGAAGAAGTTGTTGAAAGATTGAAAAATGAGTACATTCTTATTCCCATTTGTCCTGAACAGCTTGGTGGACTTCCAACACCACGAAATCCATGTGAGATAAAAGATGGCAGGGTTATAGATACAACAGGTAGGGATTTTACCGATAATTTTTATAAAGGTGCTATAGAGGCTTTAAAGCTTGCAAAGTTTTTCGGTGCAGAGATTGCATTTTTGAAGTCTAAAAGTCCTTCTTGTGGTTGTGGCAAAATCTATGATGGAAGCTTTTCAGGAAAACTGGTTGAAGGAAGCGGCATCACAGCAGCTATTTTCATGCAAAATGGTATCAAAGTGGTCTGTATTGATTAAGATTATAGAGGGTGTAAAAAGGATATGGATTTTAAAGAGATTATCAAGTACGACGATTTGATTTCGGTTTTAGACAACTTTTCTTACATCACAGGAATCTCAGCAAACTTTTTGACAGCTGACAACAAATGGGTTGAGAATAAAAAGAAAGGCACGTGCGAGTTCTGCACCATCATGAAAAACTATTACAAAAATGGTGAAGCGTGCAGGGAATCTGATTTGAACGGTGCACAGACTGCTCAAAAGAAAAAGGGCATACATGTTTACAGATGTCACATGGGGCTTATTGAGGCTGTTATTCCTCTGTTTTTCAACACAAGCTATATAGGTTCACTTTTTATTGGTCAGATTCTTTTAGAGCCGCCATCAGAAAAGATGTGGGAACAAATTGCAAAAAAATTAGATGGTCAGCCAGTTGATATACAAAGAGCAAGAGAGAGCTTTTTCAAGCTTACCTTCATCGACCAGGAAAAACTTAAAAGTGTACTTGATATGATGCATATTGTAGCGAAATATATTATAGATTCTGAGATGATAAGAATTTCTTCACTTTCTTCAATTGAAAGAATAATTGAATACATCAAGAATCATTACATGGAAGAGATAACACTTGATGATTTGGCTAAAATGGTGTACTTGTCACCAACTTACTTGAGTTATCTTTTTAAAAAGCAGCTTGGTGTGACGTTCAAGGAATACCTCATCAATATAAGGCTAAAAAAATCTAAGGAGCTAATAGAAACAACAGACCTTCCGATTGGAGAGATATCAAAACTGGTAGGGATAGAAGACCAGAACTATTTTAGTAGGCTTTTTAAAAGAAAATATGGAGTGTCTCCGATGAATTACAAGAAAGATAAATATATTTACGATACATCTAAAAAAAATGCTAATACATAGAAAAGAAGTGCATTCAAATTGCACTTCTTTTTTTTTAGAATGAAAATTAGGAAGAAAGGAGAAAAAATTTTATTTGATGTGGGGGAGAAAAAATGGCAGAACTCAGATGGAATCCTCTTTTGCGTGACTGGGTAATGATTGCATCGCACAGACAGGAAAGACCTCAGATGCCCAAAGACTGGTGCCCGTTTTGTCCTGGCTCTGGAAAAGTTCCAGATAATTATGATGTTTTAGAGTATGACAACGACTTTCCAGCCCTTATGCAAAATCCGCCACAGCCAGATGATGTTACAACATCTTTTTATAAGGTTGCACCTGCGTACGGCAAGTGTGAGGTGATTTTATACTCTCCAAATCACACGATAACACTGCCCGAGCTTGAGGTCTCTCATATAAGAAAGCTTGTGGACCTGTGGGTTGAGAGATTTGAAACTCTAAAGAAAGATAAAAACATAAAGTTTATATTCATCTTTGAAAACAGAGGCGAGGTAGTGGGTGTTACAATGCCGCATCCACATGGTCAGATATATGGATATTCATGGATACCACTAAAAATCTTGCGTGAACTTGAAAGTGCTAAGATGCACTATGAGCAGCATGGTGAGTGTTTAATCTGCAGGATTGACAGGGAAGAGAAGGAGTTTAAAAAGAGAATAATTATAGAAAACGACCATTTTGTAACATACCTGCCTTTCTTTACTGAATACCCTTATGGTGTATTTATATCTCCAAAGCGACATGTTGGTGTTATTTCTGACCTTACAGAAGAAGAAAAAGACAGCTTTGCAAAGATGTTAAAAGAGACTACAGGAACGCTGGACAGTCTTTTTGACTATCAATTCCCGTACATGATGTGTATGCATCAGCTCCCTGTCAATGTCGATGAGGACTATTCTAAATTTTACCATTTTCATGTAGAGTTTTACCCGCCCATGCGGTCAAAAGACAAGCAAAAGTTCAATGCATCGAGTGAAACAGGGGCATGGGCACCGTGTAACACCACCTCACCCGAGGAAAAGGCAGAAGAGCTGAGACAGGCTTATAAAAGATTTATGGAAAAGATGCAAGGAGGAGACAGGAAATGAAGATTGAAGAGCTTTTGAAGATATTCAAGGAGGTTTATGGTGAAGGCAAAGAGCCTATCAGGTGCTTTTTTTCAAGCGGAAGAGTAAACCTAATTGGTGAGCACACAGACTACAACGGCGGGTATGTTTTCCCTGCAGCACTCAATGTTGGTACCACTGTTCTTGCCCGAAAAAGAAACGACAAAAAAATTTGCTTGTATGCAACAGACCTAAAAGAGCTTGTTGAAACAGACATCGATAAGATTGATGAGTATAAAAATATCAGGTGGGGAAACTATCAGCTTGGTGTTATAAAAGAGCTAAAAGAGGCAGGATATGAAGTTGGAGGTCTTGACATGCTCTTTCACGACACTGTACCGCACGGAGCAGGGCTTTCATCATCTGCTGCGATTGAGTGTGCAACTGGAATTGCAGTTTACTCACTCTTCAATAGCAAGCCACTTAACAAAATTGAACTTAGCTTTATATGTCAGAAGGCTGAGAACAGGTTTGTGGGGGTAAACTGTGGTATTATGGACCAGTTTGCTTCAAGTCTTGGGAAAAAAGACCATGCCATTTTTCTCAACACACGCACTATGGAGTACAAGTATGTACCTTTAAAACTTGGTGATTACAAGATTGTGATCAGCAACACTAACAAGAAAAGAAGTCTTGCAGACTCAAAATACAATGAAAGAAGACTAGAGTGCGAAAAAGGGCTTGAACTTTTGAAAAAAGAACTTAGCATTTCGTGCCTTGGTGAGCTTGACGTTGAGACGTTTGAAAAATATAAAAATTTGATTGATGATGAAATAATTCTAAAAAGGGTAAGACATGTTGTATACGAAGACGACAGAGTTTTAAAATCCATTGACGTTTTGCAAAAAGGAGACCTTGAAGCTTTTGGCAAGCTTATGATACAATCTCATATATCGCTAAGAGATGACTATGAGGTAACAGGACTTGAGCTTGACACACTTTTTGATGAGGCTTTAAAGATAGAAGGGGTAATTGGCTCAAGAATGACAGGTGCTGGTTTTGGTGGCTGCACAGTCTCAATTGTTCATAAAGATGCTATAGAAGAGTTTGTAAGAAAAGTAGGGGAAAATTACTATACAAAAACAGGGCTTGTGGCAGATTTTTATACATTTGAAATTGACGATGGGGCAAGGGAAATAGAGATTTAAAAATTCTTTTATAAGGGAAGGGTTGATAGAAAGATGATTTTGGTTACAGGTGGAGCAGGGTACATTGGAAGCCATATGGTTTGGCTTTTGCTTGAAAAAGGATATGATGTGGTGGTTGTTGACAATCTTGAAAAAGGTCACAGGAAAGCAGTTTTAGGTGGAAAGTTCTATAGTGGTGATCTTAAAGACAAAGAGTTTTTGGAAAATGTGTTTGCGGAAAATGACATCTCAGCAGTCATCCATTTTGCTGCCTCTTCTTTGGTGGGAGAGAGCGTTCAGAATCCTATAAAGTATTACTACAACAACGTTTATGGTACTCTAAATCTTGTTGAAACAATGATAAAACACAATGTAAAAAAACTGGTGTTTTCTTCAACAGCAGCCGTCTATGGAGAACCAGAGAACATCCCTATACTTGAAGAGGACAAAACAGAGCCTACAAACCCTTATGGTGAGACAAAACTTGCAATTGAAAAAATGTTAAAATGGATGGATGTTGCCTATGGGCTAAAATTTGTGTCCCTGAGGTATTTCAATGTTGCAGGTAGCCACCCCGACGGGATTATTGGAGAAGACCATAATCCTGAGACACACCTTATTCCCATAGTACTTCAAACAGCGCTTGGTATTCGTGAAAAGGTTATTGTATATGGCAATGATTACAATACCAAAGATGGCACTTGTATAAGGGACTACATCCATGTTGTTGACCTTTGCGATGCGCATCTAAAGGCTATGGAGTATTTAGAGAAGTACGATAAAAGTGGGATATTTAATCTGGGAAATGGGATGGGATTTTCTGTAATGGAAGTAATCGAAAAGGCAAGCGAAGTTGTTGGCAAGAAAATCCCATATGAAATTGGACCAAGACGAGCAGGCGATCCTTCAATTTTGGTTGCATCATCACAGAAGGCTCAGGAACTTCTTGGGTGGCAGCAGAAATATAATAGTTTGGAGACAATAATTTCTACAGCGTGGAAATGGCATTCAACTCATCCCCATGGATATGAAGAATAAACAAAGAAAAAGGGTTGGAAGCAGTGCTTTTGAATTTTTTCTTCCAACCCTTTTTTTAGATGTTTATGAAAATATTTTAAGTGTTTTTTCTATTCTATTTATTACTTCATCTTTACCGAGAACTTCCATCATCTCGAAAAGACCAGGTGTTACAGTTCTTCCGCTTATGCACATTCTTATTGTATGAATTATATTTGCAGCTTTTGTGTTCAGCTCTTCAGCCTTTCTTCTCACAAGCTTTTCAATTTCTTCTGCTGAGAAAGGCTTTATATTTTTCAGGTCATCAAGAAGAAGTTGAAGATTTTTAAGGTTATCAGGAGTGAAGTATTTTTCCACACCCTTTTGTTCGTATTCATAATTAGAATCAAAAAAGTAAATGCTTGCACTAACTACCTCAACAAGTGTTTTGACTTTTTCACGCACAAGCTTTAAAACAGACTTTACATATTCTTTATCAAACGAAGTTATTTCAATTCCCACTTTTGAATAAAAATATTTCATTCTTTCATATAAGTCGTCAATATCTATTTCTTTCAGGTAATATCCATTTATCCATGTCAGCTTATTTATATCATAAATAGCTGCATTTTTTGAAATCTTTTCAAGTTCAAATTTCTGTATTGCTTCGTCAAGACTTATGATAGTTTTGTCTTCTCCAGGCGACCAACCAAGAAGTAAAAGATAATTGACAATTGCTTCTTTTAAGTATCCATTCTCGAAAAACTCTTCAACTGAAGTTGCACCGTGTCTTTTGCTCAGCTTGCTTCTGTCAGGTGCCAGAATCATGGGAACATGTGCAAACTGCGGTGGCTGAATATTTAAAGCTTCATATATTATTAGCTGTTTTGGGGTGTTCGAAAGATGCTCTTCAGCCCTTATAACATGCGATATTTTCATAAGATAATCATCAATTACACAAACAAAGTTGTATGTTGGATTTCCATCAGACTTTAAGATTATAAAGTCATCTAACTGGTCATTTGAAAATTCAACATCTCCACGAATGATATCATGCACAACTGTTGTTCCTTCTACCGGTGCTTTTATTCTAACAACTGCCTTTTCACCGTTTTCGATTCTCTTTTTTGCTTCTTCTAAACTGATGTTCCTGCACTTTTTGCTGTACTTGTACGGTATCTTTTGCTGCCTTGCAATTTCTCTTTCTCTTTCTATCTCTTCCTGTGTACAAAAACAGTAATAAGCCTTTCCTTCTTCTAAAAGCTTTTGAATGTACTCAAGATAAATTTCCTTTCTCTGAGATTGAAAGTACGGGCCAAATTCACCGCCAATATCAGGACCTTCATCCCATTCAATTCCAAGCCATCTCAAGCTTCTCATAATACCTTCTGCCCATTCTTCCCTTGACCTTTCTAAATCGGTGTCTTCTATACGCAAAATAAATTTTCCATTGTGTTTTTTGGCAAATAGGTAGTTAAAAAGTGCTGTTCTTGCACCGCCTATGTGAAGCTGACCGGTCGGACTTGGTGCAAATCTAACTCTTACCATCTTTTTACTCCTTTCGTGCTAAGTTGTGCTTTGGATTGGAATTATAAGTTGTTTTATTTATAACAGATTGTATTATAACACAAAATACTGTTGAGAGAGTTTTGATTTTTTAAAATGAATCTTTAAAAAATTTTTGACAAAACATTATAGATCAATTATTATATATAAGTGTCAAGTTTTTAAGCTTTACAGAGAGATGAAATTGAAAATGCAACAAGAAAGTAAGGTATATTTAAGTCTTCTTTATGATTTTTATAAAGATTTTTTAACCGAAAGACAAAAAAAGATTATTGAGCTGTATGTAAATGAAGATTTAACCTTGGGAGAAATATCAAAAGAACTTGGTATATCACGACAAGGTGTTTTTGATGCATTCAGAAAAGCAGAAATGGTCTTGAAAAAATATGAGGAAAAGCTCAGGCTTGCGGATAGGTATTATAAAAACATAAGTTTAATTGATGAAGTATTGCAAAAACTGAGGAGAATATACGATAGATATAAAGACGAAGAAATTATGAGTATAATAAATAGTATTCAGGAGTGGCAAGAAAATGTTTAGCAGTCTTTCTGAAAAATTACAGGATGTCTTTAAAAAGTTGAGAGGAAAGGGCAAGCTAACAGAAAAGGATATCAAAGAAGCTATGAAAGAGGTGAAGCTTGCCCTTTTAGAAGCTGATGTCAACTATAAGGTGGTAAAAGATTTTATTAACACTGTGACACAAAAGGCTGTGGGAGAAGAAGTTTTGGAAAGCCTGACTCCTGCTCAGCAGGTGATAAAAATTGTGTACGACGAGATGGTAAACCTTCTTGGTGGTAGTGACACTAAACTTACATTTTCACCAAGCGGGTTTTCAATCTATATGATGGTAGGACTTCAGGGTTCTGGTAAGACAACTACAGCTGGTAAGCTTGCAGGGCTTTTGAAAAAACAGGGGAAAAATCCTTCGCTTGTTGCATGTGATATTTACAGACCTGCTGCAATAAAGCAATTAGAAGTTGTTGCACAAAAGGTTGGTGTAAAATGCTATGCAGATTATACAAGTCAAGATGCTGTCAAGATAGCAAAAGATGGCATTGAGTTTGCAAAATCAAACAGGTCTGATGTTGTTATAATAGATACAGCAGGAAGACTTCATATAAATCAGGAACTTATGGATGAGCTTAAAAATATCAAAAATGCTGTGAAACCCACAGAAATTTTGCTTGTAGTAGATGCTATGACAGGTCAAGATGCTGTGAATGTTGCAGAAGCTTTCAATGATCAACTTGGCATAGACGGAATTATTATGACAAAGCTTGACGGTGACACACGAGGCGGAGCTGCACTTTCTGTCAAGGCAATAACTGGCAAGCCTATAAAGTTTGCCGGTGTTGGTGAGAAGATGGAAGATTTAGAGGTTTTTCATCCTGACAGGATGGCATCAAGAATACTTGGAATGGGAGATGTTTTGACATTAATAGAGAAAGCTCAGGAGGCAATTGACCAGAAAAAGGCTGAGGAGCTTGAAAAAAAGCTCAGAAGCATGCAGTTTACTCTTGAAGATTTTTTAGATCAGCTAAAGCAAATAAAGAAGATGGGGCCTTTATCTCAGATTATTTCCATGATACCCGGCATTAAACTAAAGGGTGATGTGGATTTTGATGCTGGTGAGAAGGAACTTAAGAAGATAGAAGCAATCATAAATTCCATGACAAAAGAAGAACGCCAAGACCCAAGCATTATTAATTCCAGCAGAAAAAGACGAATTGCGATGGGGTCAGGCACCACTGTTCAAGATGTAAACAGGCTTTTGAAACAGTTTGAAGACATGAAAAGGATGATGAAGCAATTTTCAAATCCCAGCTTTGCCAAGAAAGGAAAATTTAAATTTCCTTTCATGTAATACATCAAAACATTTAAAAGAGGAGGTGATGTAAGTGGCAGTAAGAATAAGGCTCAAGAGAATGGGTGCCAAAAACAATCCTTTTTATAGAATTGTTGTTGCAGATTCACGCACACCGAGAGATGGAAAAACAATTGACGAAATTGGCTATTACAATCCTTTGAAGAATCCTGCTGACATCAAAGTTGATGTTGAAAAGGCAAAAAAATGGTTATCATACGGGGCTCAGCCAACAGATACAGTTAAAATTCTACTTAAAAAAGCTGGTGTGATTGAATAAAACATATGTAGAAGGAGGGGTAGTTTGTCATGCTAAAAGATTTAGTTGAAGTCATAGCAAAATCTCTTGTTGACAATCCAGACCAAGTAAAGGTTAGTGAAATCCACGGTGAGCAGTCAGTAATTATTGAGCTTAAAGTTGCTCCTGAAGATATGGGAAAGGTCATTGGCAAGCAGGGACGAATAGCAAGAGCTATAAGAACAGTTGTCAGAGCTGCAGCAAACAAAGACAACAAGAGAGTTATAGTTGAGATTTTACAATAAAAGAGTTAGGCGTATCTTGCCTAACTCTTTTTTAAAAAGGAGGTCACAACAGTTGAAAATAACAATGCCAAAAGATATAATTCCGACCAGGCGATGTTAAATGTTGTTAAGTATTCAAAAAGTTAAAGAGATATATGCTATCTGCCGAAGAATACTAATAAACTGGGAAAAGGAAGGATTAATAACACCTCTCAGGACACCTCTACTATACATCTTTTGCAGCAAGGATTTATGGGCAAAGAGGTGCTAAAAGACATGGTAACAGTTCAAGCCAAGCTAACTTTTGATAGCAGCGAAGATAAGCAAAGAGTATTAGAGCTAATGAGAAGATGGTCGTCTTGTATGAGGTATGCATATAAGAGACTGCTGGAAGGGCATGAGAGGAAAGAACTCAAAAGGGACCTGCAGGGAGTTTTCAACCTGAACTCCCGATATGTTGATGATGCGATAATGAAAGCCGAAAGCATTAAAAAATCCTGTGAAGAGAGAGGAGAAAACCCAGAAAAGGTTGTCTTTGGTGGTAGAGAATTGTTTGAAAAGCTCAAGAAGAGGCACATAAATGGTAGGGCGTACAGGGAACTTCAACGAAAGTGGCAGGAGAAGAGGAAAGGGAATCTGTACTCAAGAGGAGACAGGAGCAAGAAGGGGAATCTTAACACAAGGATTGAGACAGATGGGGTTTTTACCAGGCTCAGAATCAACGTGGGGGAAAGGAAGTACGTATATGCGACGATACAATCTGGATGGAAGACAAAAGGAAAAACGTACACAGACAGGAATCAACTTCTGCAGGCAATAAGCAGCTCAGGAGAGCCTTATTCTGTAGAGTTGAAACTAAAAAATGGTGTAGTATATGCCTATTTTACTGTTGAAGAGGTTTTTCCAAAGCCCGGGATAACGAGAGCAAATGGAGTTATAGGTATAGACACTAACGCATATCCAAGACACATAGCATGGGTAGAAACGGATGAGAACGGACAGTTTTTGAGTTACGGTAGGATACCGATGCCAGAGCTTGAGAGCGGAAGCTTAAGCAAAAAAGAGTATTACAGGTGGCAGTATGCTCACATGATAGTACAGATGGCAAAAGGAAAGCAAAAAGCCATAGTGATAGAGAACCTTAGCATACAGGACAGGGGCAGAAGAGGAGATTTTTCAGGGAGAAAATCGAGGCGGATAAGGCACTATTTTGGATACAGGTTGCTTTTGGAGAAGGTAAAACTTTTAGCAAAGCGAGAAGGGATAGAAGTTGTAGAAGTGGACCCTGCATACACTTCAGTGATAGGGATGTTGAAGTATGCACCGCAGTATATGGTGAGCAAAGACGTTGGGGCAGCGTATGTGATAGCAAGAAGAGGGCTTGGGTTGAGAGAAAGGATACCGCACAATTATATGCAACTTCTTGGCAGGCTTGATGAAAATGAACTGGATAAGCTGAAGGAATACGTACAGAAGGTAGTTAAGAACACATGCTTAAGGAAAAAGCAACTCAAAGAGATAGAAAGAGTAAAAAAGTTTTTACAAAGCCCTGAGAGTGAATCAGAGATGGCATCAGAACCTCTGGACGGAACAAGTTCTGATGTCTGCGGTAAAGTCTGCAATCTCTGGCGAGTTCTCAGGGTAGCGGTGGTAACACCACTCTCTCCTGGCAGAGTTCTGCGGGACATGTTTGTCCTGAAGTCATTTTTGGTTTCAGGGCAAGTGGGGAGACCCGGCTAAAAAGGGCGCAAGTTCCTGCTTCTTAGGGCAGGGGCTATGGCTTTCCCAAATACCGCCTGCTGGGGCTGGGAAAGCTTGAAAGGCGGAATATAAATACCCCAGCTGCTGAACTCGTGCTAGTATGCACAGTTCGGTTGACCAGGTAGATTATGTATAAGTACCTCCAGGTTGGCAAGATTGTGAACACATTTGGGCTCAAAGGAGAAGTGAAAGTAATACCTCTTACAGATGAGGTTGACAGGTTTTCTGAGCTTGAATATGTTTTTTTGGAAGATAACCTTTCAACAAAGCTCACAATTGAAAGATATAGAGTAAAAGATAATATTGTGATAATCAAGTTCAAAGAAATTTCCAGCATAGATGAAGCACAAAAGCTGAAAAACAGGTATATAGTGATAGAAAGAGAAAGAGCCAAAAAACTGCCAAAGGACACTTATTTTATATGCGATATTATTGGGCTTGAAGTGTATGATTTAGATGGCAGAAAACTGGGTAGAATAAAGGATGTTTTAAAAACTGGCAGCAATGATGTGTACATTTGCGACAGCTATATAGGAAAGAAAGACATACTGATTCCTGCTTTGAAAGACATTGTAAAAGAGGTCAATATCGAAGGGGGATATATGAAAATAAAGGTTGTTGAAGGGTTGTTGGATTGAAGATGATATTCAAAGTTCTAACTTTATTTCCAGAAGTGATTTTGTCTGCAACAAACTACAGCATCTTAAAAAGAGCTCAGCAAAAAGGGCTGATAAAGATAGAGGCAATTAATATACGAGATTTTACACTTGATAAACACAAGAGGACAGATGACTATCCATACGGCGGCGGGTTTGGAATGGTTATGACTGCCCAGCCGATAATTGATGCATATGAGAGTGTAAAACCAACCAAACCTCACAGAGTTATTTATCTTACACCTCAAGGCAAAACATACACTCAGCGGTATGCCGAGCAGCTGTCACAAGAAAAAGAGATTATAATAATATGTGGGCACTATGAAGGAATTGACCAGAGAGTAATTGACATGATTGTAACAGATGAGATTTCTATAGGCGACTATGTTTTAACTGGAGGAGAGTATGCTGCACTTGTGGTGATCGACTCAGTTTCGCGGCTTGTAAAAGGAGTCATTGAAGAAAAGTCAGCTCAAGAAGAGAGTTTTTCAACAGGGCTTTTGGAATATCCGCAGTATACAAGACCGCTTGAGTTCAGAGGCAAAAAAGTTCCTGAGATACTTTTGTGCGGAGACCATAAAAAAATAAGAAAGTGGAGAAGGTATCAGAGCTTACTGAAAACAATAAAAAACAGACCTGATTTGCTCAAAGATTTTGAGCTGACCGACGAAGACAGAGAATTTTTAATAAAATATTGTGAGACGCAAAAAATTGTGTTATAATTACACATGTTCATTTTTGAGCTTTTTTCTTGTAAATAAAGTACATGGTCCTCTGCAAACATGGTTTGCAAGAACATCCTTATTGCTGGAAGGAGGGAAAGTGGAAGATGGATATAATCAGAGAGATTGAAAGCGAAATGTTAAGAAAAGATATTCCTGATTTCAAACCTGGTGACACAGTAAGAGTTTACTTTAAGGTCATTGAAGGTGGAAGAGAAAGAGTGCAAGCTTTCGAAGGGCTTGTCATAAAAAGAAGAGGAAAAGGGCTTTCGGAAACTTTCACAGTCAGAAGAATTTCATATGGTATTGGTGTTGAAAGAGTATTCCCTCTTCACTCACCAAGACTTGAGAAGATTGAAGTTATAAGAAGAGGTAAAGTAAGAAGAGCAAAACTCTATTACATCAGAGAAAAGATAGGTAAGGCTGCAAAGATTAAAGAGCTTGTTCAGCAGCCAAACAATAAAGAGAATAACAATACCGAAGAGACTAATGCTTAAAAAAGCTTAGTCTCTTTTTTATATTTACAACAAAAAGAGGAGGATTTTTACTTTGATCGTTCAGTGGTACCCTGGCCATATGCAAAAGGCGAAAAGAGAAATTTTAGAGCTAAACAAGTATATTGATTTGTATCTAATTTTGCTTGATGCAAGAGCACCTTTGAGTTCCAGAAACGAACAGCTCGAAGTTTTGATAAAAGATAAACCTAAGATTTATGTTTTGAACAAATCAGATTTAGCCGATGAGACGAAAAATCACGAATTTGCAAAATATTTCCAGAAAAATAACCAAGTTGCTGTATGTATTGACTCTTTAAAAGGAACAAATGTAAAGAGTATATTGAAAATAGCCGAAAATTTATTAAAAGACAAGATTGAAGAGGCAAAACAAAGAGGTCGAAGAAAAATTATAAGATTTGCTGTTCTTGGCATACCAAATGTCGGAAAGTCGACACTTATAAACAAGATAACAAATTCAGCCAAGGCAAGAACAGGTGACAAGCCTGGTGTTACAAGAGCAAAGCAGTGGATAAAAATCAACGACTATTTTGAGATGCTTGACACACCAGGGATACTTATACCAAAGCTTGAAGATGATACTGTTGCTATAAAGCTTTGTGCTATAGGCAGTGTTAAGGAGGAACTTTTTGATAAAGAATTTGTTGCAAAGAAGACAATTGGGATGATAAAAGAAGAATATTCTCATTTATTGAAAGCCAAGTATTCAATAGATTTTTCT
Organism: Caldicellulosiruptor obsidiansis OB47; assembly: GCF_000145215.1. Classification (NCBI taxonomy): domain Bacteria; kingdom Bacillati; phylum Bacillota; order Caldicellulosiruptorales; family Caldicellulosiruptoraceae; genus Caldicellulosiruptor; species Caldicellulosiruptor obsidiansis. Next base: position 1,648,404 of record NC_014392.1, on the reverse strand, counting down.
ACCCTTTCTGAGGAAGAGTACTTAATAGAAATTGGGAAGAAGAGAGGGTGTATACTTAAAGAAGGAAAAATTGATACTCTTAAAGCAGCAACCATGTTTTTGGATGATTTGAGAAAAGGAAAGATTGGGAGGATAACACTTGATGAGGTTGTCAGAAGATGAAAACTATTTTGAAATAGAGGAAAAGCTTTTGAATGAAGGTTACAGATTTATCTGCGGTGTTGATGAAGCAGGAAGAGGACCTTTGGCAGGACCTGTTTTTGCTGCAGCAGTTGTAATGGACAGAAAAAGGATAATTGAAGGTGTGAGAGACTCAAAAAAGCTGACTCCTAAAAAGAGAGAAAAACTCTTTGAAGAGATAATAAAAGGGAGCATAGCCTATTCTGTTGCTATGGTGGATAGCAAAATCATAGATGAGATAAACATAAACAATGCAACTTTTTTGGTCATGAAAAATGCTATAGAAAACTTAAAAATTGAGCCCGACATAGTGTTAGTGGATGGTTATGAAATTCCGAACCTGAACTTTAATCAAAGGGCTATCATAAAAGGTGACAGAAAATCCTATTCAATTGCCTGTGCGTCCATTTTAGCAAAGGTTTCAAGGGATAGATATATAGTAGAGATTTCTTCAAAGTACCCACTCTATAAATTTGAAAAACACAAAGGATATGGCACAAAAGAGCACATAGAGATTTTGCAAAAATATGGTCCATGCGAAATTCACAGGATTTCGTTTTTGAAAAATATTCTATCTCTTTAAGGTGAAAAATATGAATCAAGTAAATAATCTTGTAACTTTCTTAACACAAAATAACATAAAAGAGATACTGAACCTTTTTGATAGTCAAGCAAAAGAATTTGATGCTCAGGTTGTCGGAGTTGAAGGAGATAGGCTTATTCTGAATGTAGGTTCAAAGATAATTTTAGCTCAAAATGGCTCCTCATTTTCTTTTAATCCAGGTGACAAGGTGCGTCTTGCAAATCCTGTTTGGAAAGATGGCAAGCTTACATTCAAGATAATGGACGTTGTTTCTAAACAAGAAGATTTTAATAGTATATCTTACTTTGGAGGTAAACTACAAGAAGAGACTTTATTTAAAACCCTCGATGCTGTGAAGTTAAATAGCGTATTTGACCTTGTAGAAAGAGAGAAAGAAGAGATTTTTACCATTCCTGAAGATAAGTTTGCAACTGAATTTTTGGAGTTTGCAGAGAAAGAAAAGATGTTCGTTGCTTCTTTGGAAATTGATAAAGATGAAAATGTCTTTTTGAAGTTGTCTGATAAAACCTTTGAATTTAAAAAAGAGGTTTTTTTGGGAAGTCAAAATGAAAATGGGATATTGGAAAAGCTGAAATTTTCTGACTACAAAAGTGAGAGTTTTATAGTGGTATTTGAAAAAGGGAAAGGATTGATTTTTGTTCCTCAGAAGAATTTCATGAAGGATTTTTTTAAAAGTATGTTAAATGATCATATAAGAAATTTTGATATTAAAATAGATAATGAAAATGACTTATTTGCTTTTTTGGGCTTGATTTTTTCTAAAAAGCCTTTGTCAAAAGAGGAATTTATAAAAGAAAAAAGTGAATTTATAAGGTTTGGGGAAAAGATTAAGGAGTTTTTTGAAAGATTTCAGAATAAAGAAGCAGTAAAAATTCAAGATATTGCTTTGAATAAAAAAGATGAATTTTTACTTTTCAAGATAGCTGGGTCTCGCACAGAGTTTTCAGGACAAAAGGTGTTACAGCTGCTGGAGAAGATAAACTCAAATCAAAGCCAGCAAATCACACTTGATTTTGATACCTTTTACATGAATATTTTTAATCTCAAGTATGAGCTTAATAATCACCAATATGAAATTTCAGTTTTTGTTAACAAGAAAAAGGGTGTTTCAAACTTTAAAGCAAATTCCATTATGCTAAAACTGACAACGCAGAACATTGGGACAATAGGCATTTATGTTAAAAAGGTTTTCCACGGTAGTTTCAAATCAATCATAGTTTGTGAAAGGCTGTCAACTTTGAATTTGATAAGAGAAAACCAGCAGAAGCTCTTAGAGCTTCTAAAAGAAAATAGGTATAAACTTGATATTGAATACAGAATTGATAACACCTCTAATTCTTCTCTTGCAGTTGACTATTTAATATTTGATAATACCTTAAGCAGGCTTGATTTGAAGGTGTGAGATAATGAATAAGAAAAAGATAAAAAAAGCTGTGGCTATAAAATATGATCTTAAAGACATAGCACCGAAAGTTGTTGCGAAAGGAAAAGGTTATGTTGCAGAAAAGATTATTGAAAAGGCAAAACAGGAAAACATTCCTGTATATAAAGACCAAAACGTGGCAGAAAAGCTGTTTAATTTAGAGCTTCAGGAGTATATTCCGGAGGACTTGTATGAGGTTGTTGCGCAGATATTAGTTTTCATTGGGTATCTTGATAAAATTAATAGGAACGGGGAAAAGTAAAAGATGAATTTAAAGCAGGTGGGAAGATTTGGTGAGGATCTAGCGGTTGATTTTTTAAGAAAACAAGGATATGAGATTTTGAGAATCAATTTTCGATGTAGGCTTGGTGAAATTGACATAATAGCAAAAGAAGGCAAGACTATTGTATTTGTTGAGGTAAAAACAAGGAAAAGTTTGAAATTTGGTTTGCCTTCAGAATCTGTCAACTTCAAAAAACAGCTTCACATAAAAAGGGTTGCTGAGTATTTCATTGCATACCATCTTTCGCAGGGCAAGTATTTGTACAGATTTGATGTTGTGGAGATATTTATAAATGGCAAAAATGATGTGACAAAAATAAATCTTATCAAAGATGCATTTTAAGGAAGGTTGAAAGAGGTAGAAAGCCACTAATAAAAGTGGCTTTTATTTTTTGTCCAAGCACCTTTTTTGAACTTAAAACATAGATTATATTAGCTTTACAGCAAGAACAAAAAAAGAGGGGTAATGATGGAAAAACATATAGGTGTTATTGGTGGGGACCAGAGGATTTTGATTTTGGCGAAAAGCTTGGCTGATAAAGGATTTGATGTTTTGCTATGGGCAACAGATAAAAGCAAGGTGTTCAATAGTCCAAATATAAATTTTGCAGAGACTTTGGATGAGGTTATTGAAAAGTCTAAGGTATTAATAGGACCAATTCCCTTCACACAGGATGGAAAGTATATATTTGCACCTCTTTCACAGCAGTCTGTAGAGATACAAAGTTTAATAGAAAAGCTATCTTGTAGAGATATTGTGCTCATTGCAAGCGTAATTCCTGAAAGTGTGAAGAATCTTTGCAGAGAGAAAAATATAAAATTTTTTGACCTTTATGAAAAAGAAGAGCTTGCGATACTGAACGCAATTCCTACTGTTGAAGGCTGTTTGATGATTGCAATTGAGAAGATGCCAATTACCCTTCACTCTTCGAACATCTTAATACTTGGATATGGAAGAATAGGCAAAGTCCTTGCAAAGGTCTTGAGAGGATTTGAAGCAAACATATATGTGGCTTCAAGGAAAAGTTCAGATCTTACATGGTGCAAAGCATTTGGTTTTCTACCGGTCCGCCTCTGTGATATAGCAGAGTATGTAAATAAAATGGATTTGATTATTAATACCATTCCTGCTGTGGTTGTTACGAAAGAAGTGATAGATAGGATGAGAGCCGATACTCTTGTAATTGACCTTGCCTCAAAACCAGGTGGAGTAGACTTTGAATATGCAAGGGAAAAGGATATTGAAGTGGTACATGCGCTTTCTCTTCCTGGCAAGGTGGCACCAGTTACAGCTGCCAAATATATATCTGAAGTACTGTTGAGTTTGCTGGAAGAAATCTGGGGGTGATAGAGTGAGCTTGAACAATCTGAAAATAGGGTTTGCTATTACAGGCTCGTTCTGCACAATTGACCAAATAATACCTGTGATTGAAGAACTCAAAAAACAAGGTGCAATCATAACGCCAATATTCAGTGAAAAAGTACAGACAACTGATACACGCTATGGAAAAGCGGACGAAGTTGTGAAGAGAATAGTTTCTATTTGTGGAAACCCGCCAATAACAAATATTGTGGAAGCAGAACCTGTCGGTCCTAAAAAACTGTTTGATGTACTGGTTGTTGCACCTGCAACAGGGAACTTTATAGCCAAGCTTGCAAATGGAATTGTTGATGAAACCCCTGTTATGTGCGCAAAAGCGCATCTTAGAAATCAAAGACCGGTGGTTGTTGCGATATCTACTAACGATGCGCTTGGTCTTAACTGCAAAAATATTGCCCTTCTTCTAAACACAAAAAATATTTACTTTGTCCCATTTAGGCAGGATGATCCTTTGGCAAAGCCAAATTCACTTGTTGCAGAATACTCTCTTCTCATTCCTACAATAATTGAAGCAGTATCTGGCAAGCAAATTCAGCCACTTTTGCTTTGTCCCAGGACAAAAAATGATGAAGACCCCCGCAAATAGATATTTTGGGGTTTTATTTTTTTGGAAAAAGGCTATAATATTCTTAGAAAAATAAGCACAGAAGAAGTGAAGGGATTTATGAGAGCAAAGGCAGTTTCGAAAAAGAAGAGATATAAAATAAAAAAAGAGGTTTTTGACAGGTTAAATGCTGAGGTGTACGGGACTTTTTTGCTTTTTGTCTTTCTATTTCTTGTTTTTTCAGTCTCAACAGATAAAGTAGGAATAGTTGGCGATTTTGTCAAGAAAACCTTGTTAGGATGTTTTGGAGTAGGTGTTTTCTTAATCCTTGCTTTCATGCTCTATGTGTCGCTTGATTCAATTTTAAGAAGACCAAGGGTGTTTGACAAAAGGGATATAATTGTATTTACTTATATACTTCTTATATTCATGATTTTTACCACCTTTATGCAAACAAATATAAAAACTTTTGGTTCATTTATAAAAGTTTTAAAAGATGCATACTTTGATGGTTTGAACTTCAAGGGATTTGGTGTTTTCGGCTGGGCTATTACATACCCTTTTGTATCGTTGTTTGGTTTTACAGGCACGCTCATAATTTGTTTTTCCACGCTTATAATCATGAGTATGATTGTTTTCAGCTTTTCGATAAGGGATTTTTTAAAACAGAGAAAGCTTAAAAATAACCAGCAAAATGAAAAAAGGGTAGAAGAAACTGAAAAGGATATAAAGATAAAAAGTAATGGATTTTACAACTTCAATCTTGATGCTGATATAGAAGAAGAAAAAAAAAGTGAAGAGGTCATTGTAAATATACCCAAAAAATCTAAGGAAAGTAATAAGGTTGTAGCCAAAAAGCAAACATTACGATCAAGCAGTCAATATTTGTATCCTCCCATTGACTATCTTAAAAAACAAAATGATAATTTGCAGGTTTCAAGAAAAGATATAAATGAAAATATAAGAAAGCTGGAAGAGACGTTAAAAAACTTTGGTATTGAAGCTCAGGTGACAGAAGTAAATGTTGGACCCACAATTACAAGATATGAGCTGCAACCGGGACAGGGGGTAAAGGTCAGCAGAATTGTCAATCTTTCTGATGACATTGCGCTTGCACTGGCAGCACCATCTGTTAGAATTGAGGCACCAATTCCAAACAAGTCTGCAATAGGAATAGAAATTCCAAACAGAGAACCAAAACCTGTTTATATAAGAGAGTTGATTGAAAGTCCAGATTTTTACACACTGCAGTACAAGATACCATTTGCCATAGGTAAAGACGTTGCAGGAAGTCCTGTGATAGCAGATATAACAAAAATGCCTCACCTTTTGATTGCAGGTGCAACAGGGTCGGGGAAGAGTGTGTGTATAAATTCGCTTATAATAAGCATTCTTTACAGGTGCATGCCTGATGAGGTAAAACTGATTTTAATTGACCCGAAGGTTGTTGAGCTGAGTTTGTACAATGGTATACCTCATCTTTTAATACCGGTTGTAACAGATGCCAAAAAAGCTGCAAACGCACTTAGTTGGGCAGTTCAAGAGATGGCAAACAGGTACAAACTTTTTGCTGCAGCGGGTGTAAGAGATGTTATAGGTTATAACAAGTGGTGTGAGGAAAATGGACAAGAAAAACTTCCATATATTGTAATTATTATAGATGAACTTGCCGACCTTATGATGGTATCACCTGCCGAGGTTGAAGACAGTATATGCAGGCTTGCGCAGATGGCACGAGCAGCGGGTATGCATCTTGTTGTTGCGACCCAGAGACCTTCTGTAGATGTCATCACTGGTCTTATTAAGGCAAATATTCCGTCGCGAATAGCCTTTGCTGTATCATCCCAAGTTGACTCACGCACAATTTTAGACCAGGCGGGAGCTGAAAAGCTTTTGGGAAGAGGTGATATGCTATATCTTCCAATAGGTTTGGCAAAACCTCTGAGAGTTCAAGGTGCGTATGTTTCTGAAAGCGAAGTTGAGAAGGTTGTGGAGTTTTTAAAACAGAACTTTAACATTGAGTACAATCAGGAAGTGATTGAAGAGATAAACAGCAAGGTTTTAGATGTTAAAGATGATAAGGTTGATGAGCTTTTGATCAAGGCTATTCAGCTTGTGGTGGAAGCGCAGAATGTTTCAACCTCATTTTTACAAAGAAAACTCAGAATTGGTTATTCAAGGGCGGCAAGGCTAATTGACCAGATGGAGGAAAGAGGAATAATTAGCAAAATGGATTCTACCGGCAAGCGCCAGGTTTTAATAACCAAAGAGCAGTTTGACGAGATGCTTATGAATATGGAGTGAGGAAGTAGAATGGCTTTTTTACCTATTTGCAGGGAAGACATGAAAAAGCGTGGATGGGACGAGCTTGACTTTGTATTTGTGTGCGGAGATGCGTATGTTGACCATCCATCTTTTGGCCATGCAATAATATCACGAATAATAGAAGATTATGGTTTTAGAATTGGAATAATTCCTCAACCTGACTGGAAAGACTCAAAAAGCATAACAGTGTTGGGAAGACCGCGGATTGCTTTTTTGGTATCGGCAGGGAACCTTGACTCCATGGTTGCACATTACACTTCATTTAAAAAACCACGGAGCGAGGATTATTATTCGCCTGGTATGAAAAGGGGAAAAAGACCAAACAGAGCAACAATTGTTTATTGTAATTTGATAAGAAGAGAGTATGGTGATATTCCCATCATAATTGGCGGTATAGAGGCTTCTTTGCGAAGGTTTGCTCATTATGATTACTGGTCGGATAAAGTGAGAGCTTCGATATTAATAGACAGCAGTGCTGACCTTTTGATATACGGAATGGGTGAAAAGCCATTGTTTGAGATTCTACCAAGGCTCAAAAAAGGAGAGAACATAAAAGAGATAAGAGATGTTCAAGGGACGTGTTATGTAACAAAGGATATTCAGCATCTTGAGGGAAAAGACTACATCATCATTGACAGCTATGAAAAAGTGAAAGAAGACAAGATGGCGTATGCCCGTGCTTTTGCTATTCAGTACAGGGAACAAAACCCGTACACAGGAAAGATAATTGTTCAGCCACATAAAAATTTATATGTGGTTCAAAATCCGCCAGCAAAGCCTTTGACAGTGGAAGAGATGGACTATGTTTATTCTCTGCCATATGAGCGAAACTATCATCCCATTTATGAAAAAGAAGGCGGTATAAAAGCACTGGAAGAGGTCAAGTTCAGCATTGTATCTCACAGAGGGTGCTTTGGAGGCTGTAATTTCTGTGCTCTTCACTTTCATCAGGGAAGGATCATTCAAAAAAGGAGCCAGAAGTCAATCTTAGAGGAAGTAAAAAAGCTAACAAAACTTCCCGATTTTAAGGGATATATTCACGATGTTGGTGGACCTACTGCAAATTTCAGAAATTCTGCGTGCAGTCTCCAATTTGAAAGAGGTGCTTGCAAAAATAGGCAGTGTCTTTTTCCACAGCCGTGCAAAAATTTGGAAGTTGACCACAGCGAATATTTTGAACTTTTAGAGAAGATAAGAAAGATAAAAGGTGTGAAGAAGGTATTTATAAGGTCGGGGATAAGGTATGACTACCTTTTACTTGACAAAAACTACAGAAAGTTTTTGGAAAAGCTCTGCATGTACTATATTTCTGGTCAGTTAAAAATAGCACCTGAACATATCTCCAATAATGTGTTAAAATATATGGGTAAGCCTCCTAAAGAGGTGTATGAAAAGTTTGTGAGAGAATATTTTGAGACAAATAAAAGACTGAATAAAAAACAGTATATCATTCCTTATCTTATGTCAGGACATCCGGGAACAACCCTTGAAGATGCAATTGAGCTTGCAGTGTTTCTAAAAAGAAATGGGTTTGTACCAGAACAAGTTCAGGACTTTTATCCAACACCCGGAACTGTATCAACTACAATGTATTACACCGAATTAGATCCATTTACCTTAGAAAAGGTCTATGTTCCAAAGACATTAAAAGAAAAGATGATGCAAAGAGCTCTTTTGCATTTTCACAACCCAAAAAATTATGATTTAGTGTATGAGGCTTTGAAGATAGCAAAAAGAGAAGATTTGATAGGATATGGTAAAGATTGCTTGATTCCACCAAAACCAGAAGATGGAGGTAATAAAAGTGTCAGCAAAGATAATAGACGGAAAAAAAATAGCGCAAGAAATAAAAAATGAAGTAAAGATTGAGGTTAAAAAACTAAAACAAAGAGGAATAGAGCCAACGCTGGCTGTTGTGATTGTGGGAGATGACCCGGCATCCAGAAGCTACGTGAATTCCAAGAAAAAAGCATGTAGCGAGGTTGGAATAAATTCTGTGGAGTTTGCCCTGAGCAAAGACACAACTCAAGAAGAGCTTGAGAGCTTAATTGACAGACTAAACAGGGATGAGAAAATAAACGGCATATTGGTTCAGCTTCCGTTGCCAAATGGACTTGATGAGAAAAGGATTTGCACAAAAATCCTTCCACACAAGGATGTTGACGGGTTTCATCCGCTCAATGTTGGAATGGTTGCAACTGGCATAGAGTTTGAAAGAGCAATCAAACCGTGCACACCATTTGGGATTATTGAGCTTTTAAAAAGAGAAAATATAGAGATAAAAGGGAAACATGCTGTTGTGATAGGAAGAAGCAATATTGTTGGGAAGCCCTTGGCTTTGCTTCTTTTGAGAGAAAACGCAACAGTTACCATTTGTCATTCATATACAAAAGATTTAAAAGAGATTTGCAAACAGGCAGATATCCTTGTTGCTGCAGTTGGAAAGCCAAGGTTTGTCACATCTGAAATGGTAAAAGAAGGAGCAGTTGTAATTGACGTTGGAATAAACAGGGACGATGCTACCCAGAAACTTGTTGGTGATGTTGACTTTGAAACAGTAGAAAAAGTGGCATCGTTTATTACACCTGTTCCCGGTGGTGTAGGACCAATGACAGTTGCTATGCTTATGAAAAACACGCTTTTTGCTACCATGCTTCAAAACAATCTAATATAAAGGAGTGCCAAGGGTTGGTAAAGATTGGATTTGTCTCGTTGGGATGTAACAAAAATCTTGTTGATAGTGAAATAATGATGGGTGCATGTGTAGAGGCAGGATTTGAAATAACCTCCAATGCAGAGGATGCTGATGTTATTGTTGTAAATACATGTGGTTTTATAAATGATGCAAAACAGGAATCCATAGACACCATATTAGACATGGCTGAATATAAGAACAAAAAATGCAAATTTTTGATAGTAACAGGATGTTTGACGCAAAGATACAAAGATGAAATATTAGAGCAGATGCCAGAGATTGATGCAATACTTGGTGTAAAAGAAATGTTGAAGCTACCCGATGTAATAAAAGATTTATATGAAGGTAAGCAGAGGATAAAAGTGTTCAATGATGCATCATCGTTTGTATATTCTAGTTCAATGCCAAGAGTAATTGCAACACCCAGTTATTATGCATACATAAAAATTGCAGAAGGGTGCAACAACAGATGCTCTTATTGCTCCATACCGCTTATCAGGGGCAAATATACAAGCAGACCTATTGAAGATATAGTAAGAGAGGCAAAAGAATTAGCAGAAAGAGGATATAAGGAGATTATTCTCACGGCTCAGGATACTACAAAGTATGGCACAGACATATATGGTAAAAAAATGTTGCCTGCTTTGCTTGAAGAGCTTGAAAAGATTGAAAAAATAAAATGGATAAGATTTTTGTACTCTTATCCTGAGGATTTAGACGAAAATTTCGTAAATGTAGTAAAATTTTCTTCTAAAGTGGTTAATTATTTTGACATTCCAGTTCAGCATGTAAACGATAGAATATTAAAACTTATGAACAGAAAATCAACAAAGGAAAGTATAAGAAGACTGATAGAAAAAATAAGAGAAAGTTTTGATGAGGTTGTCATAAGAACAACAATTTTAGTCGGATTTCCCACAGAAACTGACGAAGAGTTTGAAGAGCTTTGCAGTTTTTTAAAATGGGCAGAGTTTGACAGGCTTGGTGCTTTTATGTATTCTCAAGAGGAAGGGACGCTTGCTTCGCAGCTTCCTCAGGTTGACGAAGATATAAAACAGAGAAGATATGAAAAGGTTTTAAATATCCAAAGAAAAATTTCTAAGAAACAAAACAGAAAACGAATTGGGAAAGAATACGAAGTGGTTATCGAAGCAAAAGATAGAAATAACTTTTACATTGGTAGGAGTCAGTTTGAAGCCCCGGAGGTTGACGGGAAAGTTTTAGTATTTTCCAAAAACAGATTGACAGCTGGTCAGTTTGTCAAGGTAAAAATACTAGATGCGTTTGAGTATGATTTAGTAGGAGAGATAATTTTATGAATGTTGCAAATATTCTAACAAGTGTAAGAATATTTTTAATCCCTGTGTTTATGTTTTTTTTGCTTTACAGTAGTGTACCATATTCTAAGGTGATTGCAGCAGTTATATTTATAGTAGCAGCAATTACTGACAGTTTAGACGGGTATATAGCAAGAACAAGAAAAATCGTAACAAATTTTGGTAAATTCTTAGACCCTCTTGCAGATAAACTATTAATAACAGCAGCACTTGTATGCTTGGTGGAGCTACAAAAGGTTTCTTCCTGGGTTGCTATGATTATAATTGGAAGAGAGTTTATTGTAACAGGTCTTAGAATGGTTGCAGCAGCTGAAGGGATGGTTATTTCTGCTAATGTATGGGGGAAACTCAAGACGATAAGTCAGATTATAGCAGTTGTGCTTCTTTTGATTGACAATTATCCCTTTGTTCTTATGGGATTTCCTTTTGACAAAATAATGTTATATATTGCAGTAATTTTAACAATTTATTCAGGTTTTGATTATATAAAAACTAACTGGAAAGTAATAGATTTTACAAAAAAGTGAGGAGAAATTCATGATATCTGAAGTAATAAGTGTTGGTACAGAACTGTTACTTGGTCAGATTTTAAATACAAATAGCCAATATCTTGCTCAGAAATTAGCTGAACTTGGTATTGATCTTTATTTTCAGACAACTGTTGGAGATAATATGGAAAGGCTCAAAATAGCGATTGATACAGCTGTAAAAAGAGCTGATATATTGATTTTTACAGGAGGGCTTGGTCCAACATCTGATGACATTACAAAAGAAGCAGTAGCAGATTATTTTGGTTTGACGCTTGTGCTGGATGAAGATGTATTAAGAAGAATTGAAAAGTTTTTCGAACGCAGACAGGTAAATATGCCCGAAATTAATAAAAAACAGGCATACGTTCCCGAAGGTGCAAAAGTTCTTCACAACAAAAATGGTACGGCACCTGGACTTATCATTGAAAAAGACGGCAAGATTGCGATTTTACTTCCTGGACCTCCTTTTGAGATGCAGCCCATGTTTGAAGAACAAGTCTTGCCTTATTTAGAGAGATTTTCAAAACAAAAGATTTACTCAAGAGTTTTAAAATTTGTAGGAATAGGTGAATCTTCTATTGAAGAGGCTCTGAAGGATTTAATTCTCTCTCAGACAGATCCGACTTTAGCTCTTTATGCAAAGCCGTTTGAAGTTGAGCTGAGAATTACAACAAAAAAAGAGAGTGAAGAAATAGCAAAATCACTTCTTCAATCGATGGAAGATAGAATAAGAGAGCGTTTAGGAGAGTATATTTATGGTGTTGATGGGCAGCTATTGGAAGAAGTTGTGGTAAGTTTACTTGCAGAAAAGAGATTAAAGGTTAGCATTGCCGAGTCATGCACGGGAGGGCTTATCTGTAACAAAATTACCAACGTTCCAGGTGCATCCGAAGTATTTGACAGAGGATTCATAGTATATTCAAATGAAGCTAAGATGAAACTGCTTGGTGTTCCAGAACAAGTTTTGAAAGAGTACGGAGCGGTAAGTTCTCAAACGGCAAAATATATGGCACAGGGAGCACTTTCAAACTCTCTTGCACACATTGCTCTGTCTGTGACGGGAATTGCAGGTCCAGGCGGTGGAAGTGAAACAAAACCTGTTGGGCTTGTATATATTGGTATTGCAACAAAAGATAATTGTGAGAGTTTTGAATTTAGGTTTTCAGGTGACAGATTAAGGATAAAAGATATGACTTCAAAGGCTGCCCTCAACATTTTGAGAAAAAAGATAATTGATTATTGAAATGTTAGAGACAAAAGTATATAATAATTCTAAACATATGTTCGAAAAGATGGGGGTTAAAAATGGAAAACTTAGATAGGAAAAAAGCTTTAGACAAGGTTATTATGGAAATTGAGAAGGCTTACGGTAAAGGCGCTATAATGAAGCTTGGCGAGATGGCAAAAGAAAATATTGATGTTATACCTACAGGTGCGCTTTCGTTGGACATTGCGCTTGGTGTTGGAGGAGTTCCGCGAGGCAGGATTGTAGAGATTTATGGTGCAGAGTCATCTGGGAAGACCACCATTGCGCTTCACATAATTGCAGAGGCGCAGAAAATGGGTGGTGAGGCAGCATTTATTGACGCTGAGCATGCGCTTGATCCATTTTATGCTAAAAAGCTTGGTGTTGACATAAACAATCTTATTGTTTCCCAGCCAGACAGTGGCGAGCAAGCTTTGGAGATTGTGGAGGCACTTGTTAGAAGTAATGCAATAGATGTTATTGTAATTGATTCTGTTGCAGCGCTTGTACCTCAGGCGGAAATTGATGGTGAAATGGGAGAGGCGCATGTTGGGCTTCAAGCAAGGCTCATGTCACAGGCGCTCAGAAAGCTTGCTGGAATTACAAGTAAGACAAAGACTACAGTCATATTCATAAACCAGCTTCGTGAAAAGGTTGGTGTAATGTTTGGTAATCCTGAGACAACACCAGGTGGTAGAGCGCTTAAGTTCTATGCATCTGTCAGATTAGAGGTTAGAAAAGGTGAAATTATCAAGTCTCAAGGGCAACCGATAGGCAGTAAGGTAAAGGTTAAGGTTGTTAAGAATAAGGTTGCACCACCGTTTAAAGAGGCTGAGTTTGATTTGATTTATGGAGAAGGAATCTCAAAAGAAGGAAATGTTTTAGATGTTGCAGTTAACATCGATGTTATTCAAAAGAGTGGGGCGTGGTATACCTACAACGGTCAGAAGATTGGTCAGGGTAGAGAGAATGCAAAACAGTTTTTGAAAGAAAATCCTGATATAATGCAGGAGATAATTGAAAAGATAAGGCAGAATGCAAACCTTGCATTTGAGAAGATAAAGACAACAGCAGAGATTTCTGATGAGGATTTGCTGTTGAGTGGTGAAATTAATGAGGATATTGGATAAAAAGATAGTTGGAAATAGAGCTTTGCTTGTTTTTGACGATGGTAAAGAAGTTGAGATAGACAGAGAGGTCTATCTTGAAAGAAAATTGTATGCAAAAGATGAGATAGACCAAAAAGAATTGGAAGAGGTTTTATTTGAAAGTGGTCTTAAAAGTGCAAAAAAGTTGCTGGTAAGCTACATTCAAAGGTATCCACTCAAATCTGAATATGGATATTACAAATATTTGCTTTCCCGCGGGTATGATTCGGCTACTGCTTTGAAAGCGGTAGCTTATTTTGTTAACAGCGGATACATTGATGAGCTGGAGGCTGCCAAAAAGCTTGTAAATAAGTATCAAAAGAGAAAGTCAAGCTTTGAGTTATTACAGCTTTTGCGGAAAAATGGGTTCAAATCATCCACAATTTCAAAGCTAAATTTAAAGTCTGAAAATGATAAAGAAATTCTTGTAAAGCTTTTGCAAAAGAAGTTAAAGAGAATAAGTAAAGAGGATAGCAAAGAGATTTTAAAGGTTATTAAGTGGTTTGTGGCAAGAGGATATGACTACAATACGGTGGTTGAAAAAATTAGAGAATTCTTAGATTATTGAGAAGCCGCCATTGTTGACACTGTGTGCAAAAAGTAATAAAATTTAATTGAAACAGTTTTTTATAATCTATCATTAACTTATTCAACACAAAGGAGGTGCAAAAGATTAGTGAGACATTGAAACTTGTAGTTACTATAGTAATTGCTTTGGTAGCATCAATGGTTGCCTTTTTCTTGGGCTATTTATATAGAAAGAAGATTGCTGAGAAGACCATAAAAAGTGCTGAACAAGAAGCCCAAAGAATTGTTGAGGAGGCCAGAAAACAGGCCGAGGCATACAAAAAGGAGGCAACACTCCTTGCAAAAGAAGAGATACACAGAGCAAGGAGCGAATTCGACAGGGAAGTAAGAGAGCGAAGAGCAGAGCTTCAGAGGTTCGAAAGAAGACTTATTCAAAAAGAAGAGATGCTTGACAAAAAGATGGCGTCTGTAGAGGAAAAAGAAGAGCAGCTCAATCAGAAGCTGAAGGATATTCAAAAACTTCAAGAGGAGATCGAACTTTTAAAACAAAAAGAGCAGGAAGAGCTGCAAAGAATTTCTGGGCTCACTCAGGAAGAAGCAAAACAAATTATACTCAAGAGTGTTGAACAGGATGTCAAACATGATGTTGCGCTCATGATAAAAGAGCTTGAACAGCAAGCGAAAGAAGAAGCTGACAAAAAAGCCCGAGAAATTATTGCTACTGCTATCCAGCGCTATTCATCAGACTATGTTGCAGAAAACACTGTTTCTGTTGTGACACTCCCAAATGATGAGATGAAAGGTAGAATCATAGGTAGAGAAGGTAGAAATATTAAGACATTTGAGACTGTTACAGGAATTGACCTTATAATTGACGACACACCCGAGGCAGTAATATTATCAGGGTTTGACCCGATAAGGCGTGAGATAGCAAAACTCACGTTAGAAAAGCTTATTTTAGATGGGCGAATACATCCTGCGCGAATTGAAGAAATGTACGAAAAAGCAAAACGAGAGGTTGAGAATAAGATTCGAGAAGAAGGAGAAAGGGTTGTATTTGAGCTTGGAATTCACAACTTGCATCCAGAACTCATTAAGCTCGTAGGGAAACTTAAGTACAGAACAAGCTATGGTCAAAATGTTCTTGCACATTCTATTGAGGTAGCAAACATAGCAGGTATCATGGCAGCAGAGCTCGGTCTTGACCAGAGTATTGCAAAGCGTGCAGGGCTTTTGCATGACATTGGCAAAGCAGTTGACCATGAAATGGAAGGGTCACATGCCCTGATTGGTTATGAGCTTGCTAAAAAATACAAGGAGACAAACCCGGATGTCCTTGAAGCGATTGGTGGGCATCACGGTGAGATGGAAACAAGGTCAATTTACAATGTGTTAATTCAGGCTGCTGACTCTGTTTCAGCGGCACGACCAGGAGCTCGAAGAGAATCTCTTGAGTCTTATATCAAAAGACTTCAGAAGCTTGAAGAAATTGCGAATTCTTTTGATGGTGTTGAAAAAGCTTATGCAATTCAAGCAGGAAGAGAGATAAGAATAATGGTAAAGCCTGACCATGTGAGTGACGATGATATTGTTATAATGGCAAGAGAGATAGTAAAGAGAATTGAAAGTGAGCTTGATTATCCAGGTCAGATAAAGGTAAATGTAATCAGAGAAGTTCGAGCAGTTGAATATGCAAAATGAGAAAAAAAGCGTGTTTTGTTCATGGCTTTTAAAAGCTTTGAACAAGACACGCTTTTTATAAATTTATTCTGGAAAATATCTGGAGGTATGGAATGAGATTTTTAGCTATAGGAGATGTTGTTGGAAGGCCGGGGAGAAACATTCTAAAGAGCACCCTCTCTAAACTCAAGGAAAACTACAAGATAGATGTTGTAATTGCCAACTGTGAGAATGCTGCAGGCGGTAATGGACTTACCAAAAAGGTTGCTGATGAGCTTTTTTCTATAGGAATTGATGTTATGACAATGGGGAACCATGTGTGGGCAAATAAAGAGATTTTTTCTTTCATAGAAAGTGAGACCAGGATAATAAGACCCGCAAATTATCCCGAGGGAACAACCCCCGGAAGAGGATATAATGTGTTTGAGAAAAATAATATAAAATTTGCAGTTATTAACCTCTGTGGTAGAGTTTTTATGGAAAACTTGGACTGTCCGTTTAGGAAAATAGATGAGATTTTAAAAAAAATAGATTGTCGGATAATCATTGTTGATCTTCATGCAGAGGCCACATCAGAGAAAATAGCCCTTGGTTTTTATGTTGATGGTCGTGTTTCTTGCGTATATGGGACTCACACACATGTGCAAACAGCAGATGAAAAAATACTTCCAAACGGTACAGCCTATATAACGGATATTGGTATGACAGGGCCGTATGACTCTGTGTTGGGTGTTGACAAGGATATTGTAATTCAAAAATTCACAACCCTTCTTCCTGTCAGATTTGAGGTTGCCAAAGGTAAAGCTCAGTTCAACGGAATCGTATTTGAAGTTGATAACAACACCGGCAAAGCAGTTTCTATAGAGAGGATAAACTTTACACTGGAAGAGTAAATATTTGTAAAGGCTTTGCGAGAGCTGCAAAGAATCAAAATTTGCAGCTCTTATTTTTTTCTCATAATCTTCTGGGTAACATAATAATAATTTAATATAGAACAAATGAGAAAGGAATGTGAGGTCTTAATGGCAGTTGCAAGTGTAAATACAGAAGTTGAAAAACTCCTTGACAGACTTCCTGCCGAGATTGTTTACACAATCAAAACAACCTTTGAAGAAAATCTTCATGAAATTTGTGAGATAAAAATAAACTTGAACTGTCCACTAATTGTAATTGGTAAAAGAGAGTATGTCTTTGAAAGTTTGATAATTACAAAAGAAATTTTAAACAAATGTATAAGCAGGCTGACAAACAACTCTCTGTTTACATATGAAAAAAACATACTCCAGGGATATTTCACAGTTGATGGTGGACATAGAGTGGGAGTTGCCGGAAAATTCACCTTTGAAAATGGAAGCAAACAGGGGTTTGTTAACTCAATCAGTGGGCTTAATATAAGAATTTCTAAAACGGTGAGAATTGAACCTGAGAGAATCTTAAAACATGCAGTGAAAGAAAATCTTGTTAGTATCTATAACACTCTCATAATCTCCCCGCCTGGTTGCGGGAAGACTACGCTTCTCAGGAACATTGTAAGAATCTTGAGTTCTGGTGAAGGAATTTTGGCAGGAAGAGGATTTAGAGTAGTGGTAATTGATGAAAGGTCTGAGATTTGCATGGTAGATAATGACAGAAGGGAGATTGGTATCAGAACCTTTGTGTTGGACGGGGTGGATAAGCTCAGAGGGGTTTTAATGGCTGTAAGAAGTTTAAATCCTCAGATAATTGCGATGGATGAGCTCGGGTCGCCTTCTGATTATTTGGCAGTTTGTGAAGCGTCAAAGATGGGTGTGAAGATAATTGCAACAATGCATGCAGAGTCGGTAAAAGACATTTATATGAGAGAGTTTTCAAGAAAGATAATCAATCAGGGTGTTTTTGAAAAGGTGATTGTCTTAAGTTCCAGAAACGGTCCCGGGACCATTGAAAAAATACTGTCGCTGGGTGAAGAGAGAAATGGTGATTAAGGTAATTGGTTCGGTTTTGATTATCTTTTCATCTTGCATGATTGGGTACTATCAAACCTTGAAGTTGTGGCAGCAGGTAAAGATTGTAAACCATATGATAGTGTTTTTTACATATGCAAAAGCAAATGTAATTTCAGCACGTTTGACGTTTGCCGAGATTTTGGAAAATTTCAAGCTCAAAGAGGAAAGTAAGTTTAATCAGGTAATTGAATACTACTTTTTATCCATAGGGAAAAACCAAAGTGATGTTAAAAATATTTATCAACTTGATGAGAATCTTCATAGGCTTCTTATTAGTCTTTTTAATGTCATAGCTTTTTATTCTATAAACGAAATAGAAAAGGTTTTGGATGAAGGAATTAGAGAACTTAGAGAATACTACGATGTTTACAAACTAAAGTACAAAAAAAATAGCAAATTGTTTGCAGTGCTTGGGATTTTTTGTGGAGTATCTCTTTGCATATTACTTCTGTAAGTGGGTTGAGGTGTAAGAATTGATGAATGGAATAGATTTGATTTTCAAGATAGCAATAATAGGTATCATCCTGTACCTTGTAAATCAGGTGCTTATAAAAGCTGAAAAGGAAGAACTTGCGATGATGACAACCCTTGTAGGAGTTATAATTGTACTTTTTCTCATAATTGATCTCATAAGAAGGTTTTTTGATACTGTTAAATCAGTTTTCAATCTTTACTAAGATACTGAGGGACTACGAAAAATGGAAATATTAAATATCATTGCGCTTTGCATGGTCTCAATTTTTGTTGTGAGTATATTAAAAAGAACTCAAAAAGAGATTGGACTTGCTGTGGCAGTCATAGTTGGGATACTGATTTTTTTAATGATGATTGATAAACTTGTATATGTTGTGGAAAAGATTATTGAGATGAGTAACAAAGTTTCATTTGCAGGTGGATATGTAAAGACGTTAATAAAAATGACTGGTATTGCACTGGTTTCAGAGTATACAGCAAGCGTGTGTAAAGACAGCGGTGAGAGTGCAATTGCTGAAAAGGTGGAATTTGCAGGAAAGATTATAATCTTGTTTTTATCACTTCCTTTAATAATGAGCCTATTTGATTTGATTACCAAATTTTTAAGATAAGAGGAATGAATGATGGGACAAAAGAGTTTAGTTTCAGTGTGTGTATTTGTATTTTTTATAATAGCACTTGAATGTTGCCAAGCATCACAGTTTTCGCAAGAATACATTAAAAAGACAAAAGAAATTTTAAATGATTACACTGAAAAAGATATAAGAAGTTATTTAGAGGATATTATAGAACAAAAAAGCCCGAAATTAGATATAGTGAATGTTTTGAAGGAAAAGATATTGGGGCAAATTTTTTCTACTTTTCGTCAAATAAGTTTGATAATTATTATAGCCCTATTATATATACTCATTGCAAGCGTTCAAACAGGTCTTAAGAATCAGTCGGTTGCAAATGTAACGTTTTTGGCTTTTTTATTTACAGAGGTTTTGATTGTACTTCAAAATTTAAAAGATGTTCTTTTAGATGCCCAGCAGACAGTTCAAAATGCGTGCAATTTTGCTGAAGTATTTTTTCCTCTTTTTGTTTCTCTGATAGCTTCTATGGGATATCCAACATATGCAGCTGTAATGAGCCCAAAGATAATGTTTGCCATTGTCTTCTCGTCTGAATTTTTGAAAAACATCATCTCGCCCTTTGCGTACACTTACATACTTATCGGTATTTTATCAAATATTGATAGTGGAAGATTGGGATTGAGAAGGATTTTGGGTTTCTGTAAAACTATATTGATGTGGTGTATAGTGATTGGCATTGTTGTATTTGTTGCTATTGTGTCTGTAGAAGGTATTGCGAATGTTACAGTGGACAGCTTAATTACAAAATCAATTAAATACAGTGTTGGTAACTTTGTGCCGTTTGTAGGGAAGATATTATCCGATGCTGCGGACACTCTCGCCACAAGCCTTGCTATAGTAAAAAATTCTCTGGGTGTTGTGGGTCTAATAGTTTTGCTTATAGGGATTGGAATTTCGCTTTTAAAAATTTTGGTTGTATTTGTTGTTTTCAGAGTAGCAGCTATTTTTGTTGGTTTGATTGGGGATGCAAAGCTTGCCCAGTTTTTGGATGACTATGCGGATGTACTCATTTTGATTTTTGCAATAGCATTTGCAGCTTTGTGTATGTTTGTTGTTGCATTTTCCTCATCCCTCTTTTTGCTTCAGGTTGGAAGGTGAGAGTATGCAGGAGATTCTCAACGAGGTTGCACTCTCTCTATTTTATATAGTAATAATTGCAATTTTTATAGAAAACTTGGTAAATGAAAACTACAAAAAGTACATAAATGTCTTTCTGGGACTGACAGCAAGCATGGTATTGATAACACCTATTTTGGAAAACTCTGAATTTTTAAAGTTTGAGTTTCAGAAAAACCTGAAGAAGATAGAGAGTGAATTCAACCAGCAGGGAGTTTATTCTCAAGATATTTATAGACAAGCTCTTGTACAAGAATATAAAAACAAATTAAAAGATGATATTGAAGATAATGTAAGGGAGATATGTGGAAAAGAGATACAAGTTGTTAACATGAGTATCTATGAAGATATTGATTCACATGATTTTGGTAGGCTTAAAGAGATAAAAATTGAAGGTGAGTATGATAGAAAGGTGGTTGAAATAATTTCAAACAAATACCACGTGCCCAAGGATAGAATTTATTTTCAAAAGCTGAGGTGAAAAAGATGTCTGATTTGAGAAGAATAAAAGATTTGCTTGAAAATGTTACGAAAAACAAAGATTTGATTATTTTTTTAGGTGTATGTGGAATATTTCTTCTTGTAGTTTCTTCAAATTTTTCTACATCTTCAAAACAAACAAGTGCTACTATAAAACGACAAGAAATTCAAGAGGACGGGCAGCAGTATGAACAGCTAATTGAGAAAAAACTTGAGGGTATATTAAAGGAAATAGACCCAACAAGAGATGTTTCAGTGATGATAACTTTTGACGACTGCTATGAGTACGTGCTTGCTACTGAAACAAGAGAGAACAGGCGAAGTGAAAAACAAAACCAAAATACAACAATTTCTGAAGAAGAAATAGATAGCAAAGTAGTGGTGTTGCAACAGCAAGGTGAATCAAAACCTTTTGTGGTAAAAAGGATATACCCAAAAGTCAGAGGAGTGGCTATAGTTTCCAAAGGAGCAAGGGATAAGAGGGTATATATAGGACTTGTTAAGGCTGCAGCAACTGTGCTTGGTATAACTCCTGATAAAGTGGAGGTGTTTGTTAAGTGAACAAGAAGATATTTGTAAAAGTATACAGCAAAAGACAGCTTATGATAATTTCGCTTGTCATCTTGCTTATAGTAGCAGGAATTATAAATTCAAGAATGGAGCTTGGAAATAAAAAGAAGATAAACCCTTCTGTAATTGAAGTAAGTAACCCGACTGTACACAAAAGTGAAAACAATGCTGAAGAAGGGACAATTGATGAAATGAAGCTAAAAAGAGAAATAGAACGTTCTAAAGAGATAAATCTTTTAAAGTCTCTTTTAGATGAGCAAACTGATACAAATATTCAGAAAAAGATTGATGATAAGATAGCTAAAATTATTGATATCAGCAACAAGGAAATGACATGCGAAAATGTTTTGAGTTCTAAGGGTTTGGGAGAGTGTGCAGTATTTTACACAGATGATACAATATATGTTGTGGTACAAAAGAAACTTGAAAAAAGAGATCTAATTCAGATTCAAAATGTGATAATGAACGTATTTAAAGTGGATTTTAACAAAATAAGAGTGTCTCAAAGTAAAAACTTAAATTAACTGATGTTGTTAAAACAAAAAAGTATAGGGTATAATATATAACATAGAATGAAAATTCTCATTAAAGATTGAGGAGGTATTTTAATATGTCAGAAAACACTATTGGCGAAACAATGGGTGGAGTTGTAAAGATTGCTGAAGAAGTTGTGGCTATAATTGCAGCGGTTGCAGCCTCTGAAGTAAAAGGTGTTGCATCTATGGTTGGGTCTTGGACTGGAAATATTACAGAAGCTCTTGGAAAAAAGAATTTAGCAAAAGGTGTAAAAGTTCAAGTAGGAGAAAAAGAAGCAGCTATTGACATCTACATAACAGTGGAGTATGGTGTCAGAATTCCAGAGGTTGCATGGGAGATTCAGGAGAGAGTAAAGAATGCTGTTGAGAGTATGACAGGTTTAAAAGTTGTTGAAGTGAATATACATGTTCAAGGGATTAAGTTTGAAAAAGAAGAGCAAAAGGAAGAGGTGGCAGAGTAAATCTCTGGTCTTCAGGGATTTACTCTCATTTTTGTGAGGAGGAAAGGGACAGATGAAAATCGGTGAGAGAATACTTTTGACTATATTTACATTGATTGTAATTTTTCTTTCTGTAATTGCTATTTTACTTCCACTCAACATCTTTGATGTAGATACTGTTCAGGCTGCGGTATATGATTATATGAACACACCCGTATATGCCATCATACCGCTACTTTTGATAGTAATGGGGTTTTCAGTAATGTTTATTGGTGTTAAGAAGAAAAAAGCAAGGCTTGGAATAATTCACACAAACGAGTTTGGAAATCTTTTAATTTCGCCAAAAACATTTGAATCGGCAGGGTACAATGCATTAAGGGATATAAAAGGGCTAAAAGATACTTCGGTTGAGATAGAGTTTGACGAAAGTGGAGTTATATATTACATTGATGCTGTTGTTACAAGTGATGTTAACGTTCCTGAGTTGACAAAAGAGGTTCAAAATGCTATAAAGAGTCATGTGGAAGTGGCGATAGGAATTCCTGTTAAGTCTATTAACTTTCATGTAAAAGATATGGTTGCCCCGCAAGTACCTATTACTCATTTGAGGTAGGGGTGTTAAAATGGATTTGATAAAGGAATTTTTGATAAAACACACGGGAGAAATAATAGGTGGGTTGATAGGTCTTGTATTTGCAATATTTGTGCTGATTTTTGGATTTTTTAAAACGTTGTTTATATTCATTTGTATAGGTGTTGGAATTTTTATAGGTGGACGATATTTTGAAAAGAAAAAACTGATTGAATTTTTAGACAAACACTTACCATGGTAAAAAAGGGGTTGAAAATTAAATAAAATGCACAGAAGAAGGAAAACAAGAGAACTCTGCATGAAGATTTTGTATGCCTACAGATTTGAAAATATGCAGCAAGATATTATAGAATTTTACAAAAGGTTTAGAGAATTAAATCAAAATGAAGATTTCAAAGATGTAGATGAGAAATATCTTGAGAAATTACTGAAAGGGGTTATACAAAATCAGCAGATAATAGATAATCTAATTGCAAAGTATTCAAAAGACTGGCCACTGAACAGGCTTCCAATGGTTGAACTTGAACTTATGAGAATAGCTGTATATGAACTTTTGTTTGAGGAGGATGTACCTGTTTCTGTTGCAATTGATGAGGCTGTTGATATGGCAAGTATATTCGGGATAGAAAAAGCTCCAAGCTTTGTAAATGGTATTCTTGGTAGGATAGCTGAAAATGAGGTGAAAAGAAGTAAAAATCATGATGATTAACAATGTAGTTTCTAAGAAAGAATGGAGCGTTTATGAACTTACAAGTTATTTAAAGAAAAAAGTTGAAATGGATGTTCTTTTGAAAAACATATATCTAAAAGGTGAAGTTATAAGACCTTCAGTTTCAGGTGACCATCTTTATTTTGAACTTAAGGATTTAGAATATGATGCAAAGATAAAATGTGTATTTTTTTGGTTTGATAAAAGTGTAGAAATAAAGCATGGCTCAAAAGTACTTGTAAAAGGAAATGTTATTTTCTATGAAAAAGAAGGAATAATCGAGCTAAAGATAACTGAAATTACGGATATAGGGCTTGGTGAGCTATTTGTAAAATTAAAGCAACTTGAAGAAAAGCTGAAACAAGAAGGACTTTTTGATTCAAAGTACAAAAAAGAAATACCACGTTATCCTAAAAAAGTAGGAATAGTCACCTCAAAAAATGGTGCAGCAATCAGGGACATCCTCAATACAATTTATACCCGATTTGAAAACATTCAGGTATATATTTACAGCTGCTCAGTTCAGGGACAAAACGCTCCATATGAGATTTGCGAGGGAATAGAATATTTCAACACGGCAGAGCCTGTTGAGGTTATTATTGTTGGACGTGGTGGCGGCGCATTTGAAGATTTAATGGCGTTCAACAGTGAGATGGTTGTAAGAAAGATATTTGAATCTAAAATTCCTGTTATATCGGCGGTAGGGCATGAGAGGGACTATGTTTTAAGTGATTTTGTTGCGGACATGAGAGCTATAACTCCCACCAATGCCGGCGAAATAGTGGTAAGTTTTCAGAACAAAGCACTGGAGAAGCTAAATGAATATCATAAGAGAATGAAAAGTGCGATGGAAAAGATATTTAATATAGTCAAAGAGAAGGTAGGAATACTTCAATATAAATTATACCAAAATTCGCCAGCAAATACCATTGCAAAACGTGCACAGGATATTGATTTGTATTGCAACAAGCTTTCTTTTGCAATTAGTAGAAAGCTCCATGAAGTTCATAAGAATTTAAAGAATTTTGAGAAGAGATTGGCTGATGCAAATCCTGAATCAAGGCTTTCGATTGCGCGAACAAATTTTGATAACTGTAGCAGAAGGCTTGGGGAAGCTTTTAAGAAGATTTTTCAGCAAAAAGAATTCATGTATAAAGTCAACTTAGAAAAGTTGATTGCTTTAAATCCTTTGAATGTTTTGAAGAGGGGATATTCTATAACATTACATAATTCTAAGATTTTGACCACCATTGCACAAGTAAATAATGGAGATGAGATAGTTACCCAGCTTTCAGATGGTATAATAAAGTCTAAGGTGTTTTTCAAGAAAGAAGGAGCTGAAAGTGATGTGTGAACTACAGAGAGATATAAAATTTGAAGATGCGATGAAAAGATTAGAGGAGATTGTAAAGAGCTTGGAAGATGGCAATCTTTCTCTTGAAGAGGCTATAAAGCTTTATGAAGAAGGAATTAGACTGACAAAGATTTGCAATGATATACTCCGGAGCGTGGAAAAGAGAGTAGTGTTAATTGAAAAACTAAATGGAGAATATATTCAAGATGACATTACCGATGATATTTATGGAGGTTTAGGTCAAAAAGAATGATAAGTAGAAAGTTAGAGGAGTATATAAACCTTTCACAAAAGAATGTGGAAGAGCATTTAGACAAAATTTTAAAAGAAAAGTCCCCAGAGATAATATATCAGGCTATGCGATATAGTGTTTTTGCGGGAGGAAAAAGGTTGAGACCTTTGCTGTGTTTGCTTTCATATCAAATGGTTTCAAAAGACAAAGAAATTGATCGGAAAATTTTAGATATAGCATCTGCAATAGAGCTTATTCATACTTACTCTCTAATTCATGATGATCTTCCAGCAATGGACAATGATGTTTTGCGTAGAGGAAAACCTACAAGTCACGTAGTGTTTGGAGAAGCTATTGCAATTTTAGCAGGTGATGCACTTTTAAATTTGGCAGCAGAAGTTTGCCTGAATTGGATTTTAAACTACGGTTGCGAAAAGAATTTAGTAAAAGCTGCAAAATACCTGTTCTGGGCATCTGGCGTCGAAGGTATGATAGGTGGTCAGGTTATTGATATAACGAACTCTGGACAGGATATTAAAAGTGAAGAGCTTTTGTTTGAGATGCACTTGAAGAAAACCTCAAGATTGATTCAGGCATCGTGCGTATGCGGAGCTCTTGTAGCAGGTGCAGAAGATAGTGTTGTATCTGACTTGGAGGAATACGGGAAAAATCTTGGTCTTGCCTTTCAAATAAGAGATGATGTTTTGGATGTTATTGGTGACAGTAAAAAAGTGGGCAAGAGCATAGGAAAGGATATAAAGGAAAAGAAGAATACCTTTGTAACTTTTTATGGGTTGGAAGAAGCACAGCAGCTTGTTAAAAATTATTCTCAAAAAGCTATA
The DNA here is from genome assembly GCF_000145215.1 of Caldicellulosiruptor obsidiansis OB47. NCBI lineage: Bacteria > Bacillati > Bacillota > Caldicellulosiruptorales > Caldicellulosiruptoraceae > Caldicellulosiruptor > Caldicellulosiruptor obsidiansis. The sequence continues at coordinate 1,622,536 of NC_014392.1, read as the reverse complement.
GATGTGATAAAAAAATACGATAATTCAGAACTTCTTATAGAACTTACCAATTATTTGATAAACAGAGAAAAGTAGCAGTTGACATAATTTAAATAAAATTTATAATAGAATATGCGAGCAGGTCGAACGGCTGCGCAAGGGGATAACCCTTGTGAGGAAAGTCCGAGCTCCACAGGGCAGGGTGCTGGGTAACACCCAGTGGAGGCGACTCCAAGGAAAGTGCAACAGAAAAGAACCGCCATCCATTTTTGCAAGGATGGTAAGGGTGAAAAGGTGAGGTAAGAGCTCACCAGCAGTCAGGCGACTGACTGGCTGTGCAAACCCCACCCGGAGCAAGACCAAATAGGGGAACAATGCAGTGGCCCGCTGCGTTCCCGGGTTGGTCGCAAGAGGTCTGATGGTAACGTCAGACCCAAAGAGAAATAGCCGTTCTCGACAGAACTCGGCTTACAGACCTGGTCGCACATAAAAATAGATAATTCCAGAATGCCCAGGTTTAAATTAAGCCTGGGCATTTTTATACTCTTTTGATTTTACTTTTGATAACGCTTTTAAGGCTCATTGCACCTGGCTCTTTTACATTCTTTTTAAGATAAATCACAGCTAAGAATCTTAAAAATCCTGAGAGAAAAAATGCAACATGGTATGTAGCTATATTTAAATGCATATAATTTTTTGCAAAGGCAACAACATGTGGTGCAATATCTTCTATAAGGTAGCCTCCAAGTATAATGGGAATAGCTGTTCCGAATATTGCGTTGAACATATTTATAACACCAACATACATAGACGTTTGAGTTTGGTCAGATAATTTCAAAATTAGGTTGTTATTGCTCATATCAATTATAGGCCAGAGCATTCCTGCAAATATGCTTATTAAAGTCACTAAATACTTATAATTGTTTTCGTTGGTGAAACACCACACAACCGGCAATAAAGAAAGAAGACTTGCTGCCAAAAGGAGCATGGGTCTATTACCTATTTTATCTACCACTCTTCCTATGTATGGCAATGTTATTATGGTTACAATATTGCTTACAATTTGGGTCAGGAGAATTATATCAAAATAACTCATTTTAAGGTTTTTTATCATGTACATATTAAAATAAGGGCCTGCAATGCTAAGTCCAAAGTTCCAAATTACAAAAAAGAACATAAATTTTTTAAAGTAATCATTTTTGAGGGTAGAAATAAACATCATTTTCAAATCAATTTGCTGTTTCTGACTTTTCATAGGAATATCTTTTACAAAGAAGAAACAACCTATATCCAGCATTCCCATTATAGCAGCAAATACAAAAATTATAGAAAATCCCTTGAGATTATTATGCAAATCTAAATATTTTCCAATGGCAAGTCCGCTGAGCATTCCCACTATGGTGGAAATTGTTGCTCTTCTTGAAAAGAACCTGCCTCTTATATGCATTGGAACTAAGTCATTTATCCACGACCAAAAAGAAACATTTGTGAATGAGTTAGAAATTGATGATATTGTCATCAATAGTATTAAGAAAAACAGCAAGATATACGAACCTTTTCCTAAAATCAGCGGCAAAATGGCAATCAACGCCCACGGCAACCTATGGAGAAATCCGCTTATTAAAAATATGAGCTTTCTTTTTTTTGATTTTTCAAGAAAATAAGATGCAAAAACTTGCGCTACACCGCCAAGTACTGGCAGTGCAAGCATTACACCATACATCAGATCGCCAAATCCTATTGCTTTTGCAAATCCAGCAACCGGTGACCCTGTTGTGACATTAAAAAAGACTATGCCAAATGTAATACCAAGTATTACAAAATTGAGACTCTTGCGCAAAGAATTGTCTGATGTCAAGTCTGCGTTTAATTTGAACATCTAATGACCCCCAACAAGCTGCATTATTTACTTTGTTGTAAATTCATTTTTCTTTCACACAGTTTATTATACTCCAATATTTCATTAAAAAAAACTGTAGGTTTAAAAACCTACAGCCAACCATTAAAATTTTGTCAAAAACAACTACTGCTCAAGTTGTTTTCCAAAGAAAGATGTTGCAGCTTGAACAAGCTTGTACTCTGAGTCACCCATAACAACATGGGATTGTGTTGAACACATAATCACGCTGCCGATTACACTTCCTTCAGAAAGTATAGGGCTTACTATCTGAGCAGTATATCTTGTTGTATCGCCTTCAACAATTGGTATGCTACTCATATCATTTTCAGATTTTACCACAATAATAGAATTTTCTTCCATAACCCTTTCTAATTCTTGACTTAATGGTTTATCCATATAATCCTTTTTAGAAGCACCTGCAACAGCTATTACTCTATCTCTATCAGTGATGATTATAATATGACCGCTTACTTGATGAAGAGTTTCAGCATATTCTTTAGCAAATGCCCCCATTTCGCCAATTGGAGAATATTTCTTTAATATTACCTCCCCTTCGTTATCAGTATATATTTCAAGCGGGTCACCTTCTCTGATTTTAAGAGTTCTTCTTATTTCTTTTGGAATTACAACCCTTCCTAAATCGTCAATTCTTCTAACAATTCCCGTTGCCTTCATATTGTTTCAACTCCTTTTTAAAATATTTCTATAATTAGTTTTAATAATTCCTTGTAGCCTTATTCTTTACTTTTCTTCGTCAACCTTTTTTATTAAATTTTCTAATTGTATTTTTCTAAATACCTGCTTTTTTAGCATATTATTCACAATTTGTTTTGGTAGTTTGTCTCTGTAGTGTTTTAAATACCCTTCTGTATGGAGGTAGTTTTTTACTAAGTTTCTAACTTCACTTTCTTTGTCATGTTCATTTAGTATTGCTTTCTGAATATTTTCTATTTGCTCTTCTCTCCGTCTTTGCTTTTGAATAACCTGTTGAATCTTTTCATATGGCAAAATTTCACCATATTCCTCAAGATGACGTTTGGTACGTGTATAATTTTCGATAAGATTTTTAAAATGAGCAAATCTGCGCTTGTTGATATAAAAGTCATCTTTCATTTTTTCACCTTATTGATTGAGTTATTCTATATAGTATTTTTTGCAAATTAATATATTTTTAATCTAAAAAATGATTTTAAATCAAACTAAAATTGCTGTATAATAGAGTACAAACCAGCTTATATTGAGAAAGGGTGAAAAATGAAATTATGAAAAAAGTCTTGATGGGAAATGAAGCTGTAGCATATTCTCTTTTTATAAATGGTGTAAATGTTGTTGTTGGATATCCCGGCACACCCTCAACAGAGGTAATAGAAACGTTGAAAGATTTTCAGGATGAAGATTTTTATGTTGAATGGTCTACAAACGAAAAAGTAGCACTTGAAATAGCAGCAGGTGCAAGTCTTGCAGGTGCAAGAACTGTGGCTACTATGAAGCAGGTAGGGTTGAATGTTGCGGCAGACCCTCTTTTGTCTCTTTCAGTTGTAGGTGTAGAAGGAGGACTTATTGTATTTGTAGCAGATGACCCTGGACCTCATTCATCTCAGACAGAACAGGATACACGAAACTTTGCAAGATTTTGTAACTTGCCAGTTTTTGATCCTTCTTCTCCGAAAGAGGCATTTGAACTCATAAAACCTGCTTTTGAGATTTCAGAAAAATACAAGTTGCCTGTGCTTTTTCGGATGACAACACGAGTTTGTCATTCGAACCAGTCAATTGAGTTTGAATTCAAAAGAGAAAAGAGGAAGATTAAAGGGTTCGAGAAAAAGCCAGAGTGGGTTATTTTACCGGCACTTTCGTACATAAAACATATGGAACTTGAACAAAAACTTCAGGACATGAAAAAAGAGCTTTCTGCTTACAACAGAATTGAAGGCAGGGGAAAAATAGGGATTGTAACAGGTGGCATTTCATATTTTTACGTCAAAGAAGCTATAAAAGGTTTTGAAGATTTATTTTCAATCTTAAAGATTACAGTTGCACATCCCTTAGATGAAGGATTTATATTAGAATTTGCAAAGGATAAAGAAATGCTAATATTCATCGAAGAGCTTGACCCTGTTTTGGAAGAAGAAGTAAAACTAATACTTTTTGAAAATGGCAGAATCATCTCTACATATGGAAAACGAAATGGTTATGTCCCGTTTGCAGGTGAACTTGATGTTGACAAGGTAAGAAGCATTTTTTACAAAATACTTACTGATGAAGGATTTTTGGTTAAAAATACATTTACGGATGGTCTGCAAATTCCAAAAAGGCAGGCACAACTTTGTGCTGGATGTCCTCACAGAAACTCGTTTTTGATTGTAAAATATGCAATGAAGGGTAAAGATGTGATTTTTACAGGAGATATTGGGTGTTACACGCTCGGATTTGCTAAACCAATCTCAACGACTGATACCTGCCTTTGTATGGGAGCAAGCATCACAATGGCACAAGGTCTTAAAATTGCAGATAGATCAAAAAAGGTTATCGCTTTTATTGGAGATTCAACCTTTTTCCACAGCGGCATTACAGGTCTTGTAAATAGCTACTACAATAGGCACAATATAACCATATGCATTTTGGACAATCTGACAACTGGCATGACAGGGTTTCAACCTCATCCTGGAACTGGCAAGAAGATTTATGGGGAAGAAGGAAGGAAGGTAAGCATTGAAGGTATTGCAAAAGGAATAGGTGTTGAAAGAATTTTGGTGATTGACCCTTATTCAGATTTCACCGAGAATGTAGACAAAGTCAGAGAATTTTTGAAGGACGACGAACTTGGGGTGATAGTCTTTCGAAGAGAATGTGCTAACCTAAAATCAAGGGAAAGCTACTTTAAAATAAATCAGAATTGTTCTAATTGTAAAGTGTGTTTACAAGTAACAGGTTGTCCAGCTTTAAATGAGGACGAAAATGGTAATATTTTCATAGATTCAACCTTATGCAATGGTTGTGGACTTTGCAAGAGTTTTTGTCGGTATTCAGCAATAGAGAAGGTGATAAAAGATGATTAATATCATAATTGCCGGAACAGGTGGGCAGGGAAATATTCTTCTTTCAAGAGTGGTTTGTCAGCTTTTTATGAATAAAGGTTTTGATGTAAAATCAGCAGAGAATATTGGAATGAGCCAGCGGGGCGGCTCTGTTGTAAGTTATATAAGGGCAGGAGAAGATGTAGGACCAATTATACCGGATGGTAAGGCTGATGTTTTAATTGGGCTTGAGTTGTGTGAAGCTGCAAGGAATGTTAGTAAAATTAATAAAGATTCTGTAGTTGTTTTGAATGATAGATTTATAAGACCCAAAAGTTCAGATTTAAAAAAGAGTCAAATAGTTAAATTTTTTGTAGAAAACTATCCAAAGTTGAGAATATTTAAAGTTCATGATATTGTTATTGAGCTGAATATACCAAAGGCAGAAAACATTGCAATGCTTGCTTTGGTATGCAAATATGGAATTTTACCTTTTTCTAAAGAAGAGATTCTGAAAGCATTAGAGCAGGTTTTAAGTTCTAAAATGTATGAAATAAATAAAATTTTGGTTGAAAATATTTACGAAAGGTATTAAAATCTTAATATATATATATTAGCAATCAAAATGAAGAGAAAAGAAGAGAGGAGAAGAGACTATGGAAAGTGTTGAGATGAGAGAAAGTGTAAATGAACTTTTTTTGAACCAGATCGAAAATGTTTTTAAAAATAGCCCATTTTATCAAAGAAAGTTCAGGGAAGCAGGGATAAGCCTTAATGATATAAATGATTTAGAAGATATTAAAAGACTTCCATTTACAACCAAAGAAGAATTGAGAGAGGCTTATCCGTTAGGGCTTATGGCTACAGATGAAAAGAAGATTGTAAGAATCCACTCTTCTTCAGGTACAACAGGAATGCCAGTAATTATTCCTTATACTCAAAAAGACGTTGATGACTGGAAGGAAATGATGAAAAGGTGTTATCAGTTTGCAGGTATTACAGAGCTTGATAGAATTCAGATAACTCCTGGGTATGGGCTGTGGACAGCAGGTATTGGGTTTCAGCTTGGTGCAGAGTTTCTTGGTGCGATGACAATTCCTATGGGACCAGGGAATACAGAAAAACAGCTTCAAATGATGGTGGATTTAAAGTCAACAGTAATTGTTGCAACTTCATCTTATGCTCTTTTGCTTGCTGAAGAGGTAACCAGAAGAGGGTTAAAAGACAAGATACATTTGAGAGTTGGAATATTTGGATCTGAAAGATGGGGAGAAAAACAGCGAAAAACTATTGAGGAGTATCTGGGTATAGAGAGTTTTGATATTTATGGGCTAACAGAGATTTACGGACCGGGAATTGCGATAGATTGCAAAGAACATACAGGTCTTCATTATTTTGATGATTTTCTGTATTTTGAAATAATTGACCCTCAAACAGGCGAAAATGTACCTGATGGAGAGTTTGGTGAACTTGTCATTACTACCTTGAAAAAAGAAGGTGCTCCCCTTATAAGATACAGAACAAGGGATATTACACGAAAAATTCCAGGTGAATGTCCATGTGGTTCTAAGTATCCACGAATTGACAGAATTGTTGGCAGAACTGATGATATGGTAAAGGTCAAAGGTGTTAATATCTTCCCTGCTCAGATAGACACATTTTTGAAGGATATAAAGGGTGTTGGAAGTGAATATCAGGTAATTATAGAAAGGATTGATTACAGGGATAAACTTACATTAAAAGTTGAAGTTGAAGATGAATATTTTATTTCTGAGATGAAAGAGTTAATTTCTCATGAGTTTAAAAATAAGATAGGAGTATCACCTGAAGTTGTATTGTGTAGGATAGGTGAACTTCCTCGTAGTGAAAAGAAGACCAAACGAATATTTGATTTGAGAGGCTGAAGACAAAATGATAAAGAACCTTAAGACAAGTAGAGGAAAGCAGCTGCTTTCCTCTATTTTGCTTGTTGGAGTTGTTTACTTATTATCTCCAATCTCTGTTTCTTTTGACAAACTCAGTGCAAATAGATTGCTTACATGGCTTTTTGCGTTGCAGCTATTTATTTTCTTTGGTGTGGCAATTACTATTTCATTTGTACTGCGAGTACTGAGAGTAAAATATTCTCAAAAGGTTTGTTCGTTTATCTTTTCTCTTTGTTTAAACGATATGCTGATTCTGACGATGCTGTTTACAGCTGCACATATTGTATTTATGCTGACAATAGTAAATACAATAGGAACTTCATACAAGTGGGTAGTAAAAGGTATAAACTTTGATATCATGCTTTCAGTAGCAGACCTAATTATAGTTATTGTTTACTTTTGGATATTATATCAAAATAGTTATCCTGCAAATTTTCTCAATGCGCTATTAAAAGCTTTGAAAAGGGCTGTACAAGAAAGCAATAAAGAAGAAATCAACGAAAAACTTTTAATTTTAAAACAGTTTCTTCAAAATTACCCTTATCGTTTTAATCAAAATCTGTTGGAACCTATACTTCTAAGTAACGAAACCATCAAAGTTTTATCAGAAATAAAGAATGAAAATAGCTATTTAAGAGAGATTGTCGATATTCTTATTTCTTTGTACTTTCATCTTCTGAATTCCCATGAGCTAAAAAGTGCTTATAAGCTGTTTGAGATAATCCTTGAGTATGGTAATATCAACCAGTTGAAAAGGAAGATAAGGTTTTTGACATATGAAGGCATAGAAAAAAGAAAAATATTCTATCTTATAAAATGTTTTGAAGGAGGAAGAAGAGAAAACTCTTTTTATCCTAAGCTCAAAGTTTTCAAGAAATATTTGATTACAATTGGATTTTGCAGACCAAATAAGGAATGGTTCAAAAAGGTGATGTATAAACATAGCCCGCAAAAAGAAAATTAAGAATAAAATCCCTTTTCTTTGGAAAGGATAGTAAATATAAATTCCAAAGAAAGGGGTATTTTTATGGTTATAACCATTTTTATTAGAACGTTAATCTTATATGTGCTGGTTGTATTGGTTATGAGACTTATGGGAAAAAGACAGATGGGTGAACTTCAACCATTTGAACTTGTCATTACAATAATGATTTCTGAACTTGCAGCTGTTCCAATGCAAAACACCGGTGTCCCTCTTATAAACGGTATCATTCCTATTTTAACCCTTTTATTTTTACAAACGTTAATTACATTTGGAAGTTTGAAATCTGATTTTATAAAAAGACTTGTATGTGGAAGCCCTACTATTTTAATAGCAAAAGGTAAAATTTTAGAAGATGCACTCAGAAAAACACAGTATAGCTTGAATGACCTTATGGAACAACTAAGAATAAAAGGATTTTTCAATATTCATGATATAGAGTATGCCATACTGGAAACCGATGGAGATATTTCGGTGATTCCAAAGTCGCAGAAAAGATATGTTACACCTGCTGATTTGGGAATACCAACAAAATATGAAGGAATTCCAGTAAGTGTTATAGTCGATGGCAAGGTAAAAGAAGAGTCTTTGAAATATGTCAATTTAACATTAGAACAGGTGCTTACCGAAATTAGAAAAAGAGGGATAGATAATATACAGGATGTTTTTCTTGCCTGCATTGATCCTGAGGGCAATTGGTTTGTTCAAAAAAGGAGGTAAAAGGCAAGTGAAGGTATGGGTGACAGTGGTTTGCTTTGTTATCTTAATAGTTATGTTTACACTAATTTCAACCCTGCTAATATTAGGTGCTACTAATAAGATTGAAAATGACCTGTCTGGCTTGTATGAAAATGTTGTTAAAAACAATTACAATCTCGCAAGGTCAAACTACTTGGATATTGTGAAGAAATGGAATGAATACAAAAAAAGTTGGGCTATGTTGATTGAACATCAAGAAATAGACAAGATAGATGAAGAGCTCACGAAAATAAAAGAATATCTCTTCGAACAAGATAAAACTCTTTTGCTTAGCGAAATAAGTCTTCTTAAATTTTATGTTAGTCATGTCAGAGAGATGATTTTACTCAAGATTGAAAATATTTTTTAAAAAATTTTTAATACAAATGTGCGTTTGAGTGGTATATAATATATAAGAAATGTTTTTTGAATGGAGGGGAGAGCCATGAAAAGGTACGCTTTAGTTATGGGCTACTCCTTTGAGGAATATGACATTGAAAATGGTAACGCGGGTTTTGCTTACTTTTTCGTAGAAGACTTAAAAGAGCTTGAAAAAGACAAATTTACTAATATTCCCTACAAAGATTATAATGAGTTTGCAATAAAATTTAAAGAGGCAGCTTTAGCAGAAAAGTTGGATGCTTATTTGATAGATAATATTATTGAGGCATGTGTGGATATTTCCCGGATAATATATCCGTCGGATAGATTCTTCTCTGTCATTACCTATAATGTTTCAGAAGGGTTTAAAGAGCTGATGTACGAAACTAAAGCTAACGAGTTTAAGATTATATATGATCGAAAATCAAACTCTGTTGAAATAAGAGGAGAAGGTGTTCTGCGTGACCCAGTAGTTGTAAAAGAATACGATATTGTTGATGCTGTTGATGAGTTCTTGTTTGAGTACAGAAAAGAGAATGTGAAGCAGTTTATGCTCAGCCTTAAGAAGATGTATAAAGACAAGTACGGTGAGGACCTGAGGATGAACGTTGTGGGTAACAAACTTTTGATTTCAATTGGGAAAGACACGTTTGAATTTGACGATAGCAGGCTGGATGTGGTTTATAACTTTATTATGAGCAGAAAATAAGGAGGAAAAATATGGACTCAAAAACTATTGAGTCAGCCTTGGGTTTTAAAAACTGGGCTGTGGTTGGTGCAACACCAAACAAGAAAAAATATGGATACATGGTCTTCAAAAAACTTAAAGAGAAAGGTTACAATGTGTTTGCTGTAAATCCTTTGTACGATGAGATTGAGAATAACAAGGTATACAAAACGCTGTTGGATTTAGAATGGAAAGTAGATTGTGTGAGTATGGTTATTGCACCAGAAAGAGGAAAGAAGTATATTGAACAAGCAGCCATAGTAGGAGCAAAGTATGTTTGGTTTCAGCCAGGAGCTGAAAGCAATGAGCTTATTGAGCTATGTAAGAAGAATAGTATAATTCCAATTTACAACGCATGTGTTTTGGTTGCGTTAAACCACAAAAAATAACTTTTAAAAGATTTACCGCCATCTGTGTTGTAAATTCAAATAAGATGGCGGTTTTTGTTTTTAGAATATTTTGAGTAGGTGAAGATGAAGACAAACTTTTTACAATGTGATAGAATATTTTAAGATATGTAATTCCATTATGGAAAGTAGAGCTGATAAATGATTTAAATATTATGAACAAAATCTAAGAAAAAGGTGATTTAAATGAAAGTAAGGATACCTAAGGTTTATACCTATGCAGATTACCTTGAGCTGCCTGAAGACACAAGGGTAGAGCTTATTGATGGTGTTATTTATGATATGAGCCCTGCACCGTCAAGGGTACACCAGGAAATTGTAATAGAGCTTGCAACATTGATAAAAAATTATCTCAAATCTTCTAATAAGTCCTGCAAGTTATACACAGCTCCATTTGATATAGTCCTAATAGAGGAAGGACAGGATGAAAAACAGGCAATCAACGTTGTCCAGCCTGATATTTCAATTATTTGCGACAAGAGAAAGCTTACTGATAAAGGCTGTGTTGGAGCTCCTGAGATGATAATTGAGGTTGTGTCTGAAAGTAATTTTTCACATGATTATATTCGAAAACTCAATCTTTACACACAGTTTAAAGTCAAGGAATATTGGATTGTAAATCCAAACAACCAAACAATTTTGGTATACAGGCTCAAAGACAATGAAGAAGATTATTTGCCACCAGTAGCTTACACCTTCAATGACAAGGTCAAGGTTGGTATTTTTGAAGACCTTATAATAGACTTTGCTCAAATTAAAGAGGTGTTATAACATGCCTGCAAAGACAAAAAAGAGAGGGAATAATGAAAAAAGACTGGCTTCATACTTGGCTTTGGGAATACAAAAAACAAACATTGCGACATTCAACGTTTAAAGATTATTTGTGCTATATAGAAAGACATATAAATTCTGCCATTGGTCATTATAAGCTAAAAGATTTGAGGCTTGAGTATCTTCAAGCTTTGTATAATACCAAATATCAAGAAGGTTTGAGTTAAATATCTATTCTCATGTTATGCCTGAGATAAAGAAAGCTGCTGCAATGAAATTAAACAGCTTATTCGAGGATATAAAAACAAAGGGTAACCACTCCTGAGATAGTGGAGTAGTTACCCTAAAATTTTACCTATCCCCAAACCCCTTGTTTTTATTGGAGCTCCATGGGGGATTCGAACCCCCGACCGGTCGATTACGAATCGACTGCTCTGCCACTGAGCTAATGGAGCTCATTTAGACATATACAATTATAATATTCTTCTTGACAATAAATCAAGAGTTATTAATACTTTATTTAGTAGCAGTGGTTTGGCTGAAAAATTTAATTTCAAAAGGAGTGAATTAAAAGTTGAAAAGTCTTGTTGACTGCATTCACTGCTATCTAAAACAGGCAGTTTCATGCATGGAGATGATAAAAGTTCCCGATGAAAAAAAGATTGAAATATTATATAATCTTATGGATTATATAAAAACTTTAGATCCTTCTGCATCACCAGCGTATAATTCTTCACTTGTTCTACTTAAAACATATGAGTTTATTAATAACTCAGATCCATACTATGAAGCAAAAAAATCCTCGAATAAGTTGGCGCTTGAACTGTATCCAAAACTCAAAGAGAAGGTTTCAAGAGCATCTGATGCTCTATATGAAGCTTTAAAAGCTTCTGTTGCAGGAAATGTGATTGATTTAGGGATTCAAAGAGACTTTAATATTGATAAAGAACTTGAGCATGCATTTGATTTTGGATTTTGGATAGATGATTATCCTCTTTTGAAGGAAAAAATTGAAAGAGGGAAGAATGTAGTTATTATCGGTGATAATGCAGGTGAGATTGTATTTGATAAGATATTGGTAGAGATTCTAAATGAAATAGGAAAAAATGTTTATTACATTGTAAAGTCAGGGCCTGTCCTCAACGATGCAACTAAGGAAGATGCAGAAGAAGTTTCAATGAGTAAAATAGCAAATGTGATTGAGAGCGGAGCAGCGCTTTTAGGAGTCTCCAAAGATTTTATCTCTGAGCAGGTTAAAAATCTTATATCTACTGCTGATGTGATTATTTCAAAAGGGCAGGCAAACTTTGAGACTGTGGATGACTTTGAAGATGTTCAAGAAAATGTTTTTTATCTTTTGAAGATTAAATGTGAATACTTAGCCAAAAAACTAAAATTCAAGCAGGGCAGCTTGGTGCTCATAAATGGTGAGAAATTAAAAGAGAAATACCTTTTAAAATAAAACAAACCAAAGAAGTTTTATGATGTTTTTCTAAAAAACTCAAAACTCTTTTTATCCTGCAAAAGTATATGAGAATAGTCTCCAACCGCAGTATTTTCAAAGAGCTTGTGACCCTCCTTTTGGCAGTCATTACATGCATCGTGTGGAATTACTATGGCTAAAACCCTGTATCCCAAACAAAGGGAGTCTATTAATATTAGACCTGAGCATTTTTTGCAGTTCTTTATTTTTTCAAGCTGATTTTCTCTGAATCCCATTGTGTCATAATAAATAGATTTTTTTCTGACGAAATAATCTTGATTTGCCGTTTTGATTTTGTATTCTCTTTCTTCTTTTGATTTCCATATACTGTATACATGTTCACAAAGCCGTTTGATGTAATCAGTTGTTCTTTGAGACTGTTTAAGTCTTTCAGGATTGTAATCAGGTTCTTTTATGTTCGAATAATCAATACCCGCAAGTGCAAATATTATACCCAAATTGACGTAAGGAAGAGCACTTTCAATAGAATACCCGCCTTCTAAAACAGAAATATCTGGACTTAGCTTTTCTGTAAGTTTTGCGTATCCCTGAGCAGAAAAGTTCATGTTTGTCAGCGGGTCAGAATAATGGTTGTCCTGCCCTGCGGAGTTTATTATGATGTCAGGTTTGAATTCTTCTAAAACAGGAATGATAAGATTGTCTAAGCAGTACAAAAATCCTTCATCAGATGTATAGGGTGGCAAGGGGAGATTTAAAGTATAACCAATTGCCGACGGTCCACCAATTTCGTCAGTAAAACCCGTGCCGGGATATAGGGTTGTGCCATCTTGGTGCAGAGAAATAAACAAGACATCTTTGTCGTTCCAAAAGATATCCTGCGTTCCATCACCGTGATGACAGTCAGTGTCTATTATTGCTATCTTTTTAATTTTATATTCTTTTCTTAGATATTCCACCATTATCGCCTCATTGTTTATAATACAAAATCCTCTGTCGCCATATGTTATTCTGTGTGCATGATGACCGGGTGGTCGGATGAGAGCAAATCCTTTTTCTACTTCTTTTGACAGAACCTTTTTAGCAATAGTTATTGCTGAGCCTGCAGCTATCTTGTGAGATACGGTAACAATTGAAGAAATGTCGGGGATGCAAAAATGAGTCATCTCTACATATTTTGACTCAATTATTTCGGGATTGAAAATTTCTACATTTTCATAGTCAAAAAGCCCCTCTTCTTCTATCTGGTCAATTGTATACAAAAGTCTTTCTTCTCTTTCAGGATGCGTTGGAGAAATTCTCCAGTCAAAGGCAGGAAATAGTATGAGCCCTAAACTATTTTTTGCTTTTAACATCTTGTTTCACTCCCCAAAAAATCAATCTCTCAAATTTAAAAGCTTTGGTTTTAACTGGGCTTTAATTCTAATCATTCTTCCGCAGAATCTAAAACTTCTTATCATGTTAAAAGAACTTTCATCCACAATCTCTACATCGTCTTGATTTTTAGCTTCTCTGCACTCTAAGACCTTTTCAATTAAAACCTTCTTTGCCTGGTCAATAGTAAAATCTGCAGGAATACTTTGATATATATTTAGCTCTGGGATTACCATCTTGCCCTGGATAGTGTCTGCAACTAAGTTGTACTCTTTTGAGATTGAGCCAATCGCACAACCAATTGCGTTTGCAACCATGTAATGTTTTGGGACTTCAACTTTTATTTTAAGCTCGTTCTCTAAATGAGGTTTTAAAAGTTCTGCCGGTCCACCAATTAGAATTATCTTCTGAGGTGCGAATTTCTCTCCGTACAAGAGTTTATTTATAGTATAAACTGGAAGATTATTAATGTACTCAATTCCCTCTTTGATTTTTTCTTCTATCATCGAAACTGCCCTGCTTATCACCAATTTACAAAAGTCTTCTTGGCTCATATTCAGCTGAGAAGATAAAGACTTTAAACGAGCATTTACAGGATTTTCACGGTATGAACTTGAAAATTGAAGAACATCATGCAAAGTAGCAAACTCATTTTTGTCCTGTTCATACCATCTTTTTGTTTTAGGTCCTATCTTAATTGTATCATCTACTATTTTAACAATACTTTCTGCCCCCAGCCCTACAGATCGTGAATATATTGCTCTTACTAGTGTAGGATACTTTCCGATTTTTGCTCCATATAGTTCAAGAACAAGATTGCCGTTTGACAAGAACGCAATGTCAGTTGTTGTTCCACCAATGTCAATTATGATTGCATTTTTCACAGAATTTGATAGAACAAATCCACCTTGAGCGGATGCAGCTGGACCTGAGATAACAGAGAATATTGGGAAACCTTCAATATCATACAAATTTATAATACCGCCATCTGGCTTTTGAATAAATATCTTTTCAAGAGGAATTTTTCTTTCTTGTGAAAATGTTAAAATACTTTTATAGAACATGTTAAATGTACTGTAGACTGCACAGTTCAAGTATGTGGAAAAAACTCTTCGGGGAAAGTTGAGTTTGCCAGAAAGTTTGTAGCCAACTGACACAAATTTAAAGTTGTATTCTTTAGCTGCTTCATATACAGCAAGTTCATGCTGTGAATTTCGAACAGAGAACTTGCCAACAATGCCCAAGTTTTCTATACCTTCTTGTTTAAAGCTTTGCAAAGCGTTCTTTACGCTTTCGATATTTAGTGATTTTACCTCTATGCCTCTGTTATTTATATATCCATCTGCAAAGAAATTCATGTCGCCGCACATCAAAAATTCAGGATTTGCTCCAATACCGTTTTCTATTATCATTCCCACTTTATCTAAATTATTTTGAACTATTGCGTTAGTGGTGACGGTTGTGCTGAGTGTTATTCTTTCGAGGTTCGAAATCATCTCTTTAGATATAAACTGGTTTAAACTTTCTAACACAGAGTCTATTAAGCTTCTACCACGTTCGAATTTTTTAAATGCAACAACCTTTCCATTTTCTATTGCCACTGTGTCGATGGTTGTACCACCAACATCAAGGCCTATTATCATTTTAACTTCACCTTGCTTTTCAAAAGTGTATTTTACTTCAACTAATATTATAACCCTTTCTTGATTTTATGGGTAAAAATACTTTAAAATAGATAGTAGTTAAGTAGAAATTTTTTGTTTTTTCTTTGATTTTAAAATTTTTTTAACAATAACATTGAAAGGATTGGTTGCATTATCATGATTAAAAGTATGACAGGCTACGGTGGATGTAAAAGAATAATAAATGAGAGAGAGTACAGCGTGGACATAAGAAGTGTAAACCACAGATATTTGGAAATGAACTTGAAGATGCCTAAAGAATTTATCAAATTTGAAAATGAGATAAAAAATATGGTTTCGCAATATATTTGCCGTGGAAAGGTTGATATATATATTAATTTTAAAAGCTTCAGTGAAAAAGATTATAGGATTATTCCTAACATAGGGATAATGAAGCAGTACTTGGAAGCAATAAATAGGATTAGAGAAAACTTTTCAGAAATTCAAGACGATTTTAGTCTTTCGACTTTCATAAAACTTCCAGATGCTCTTGTGATTGAGACTGAAGAACTTGACCTTGGTACTGTTAAGTCTGAGCTTTTGGATTGTGTTGAAGAGGCACTTCAGAATTTAGATAAAATGAGAAAAACAGAAGGTGAAAATCTTAAAAAGGATATTCTGATGAGATTAGAAAACATTAAAGCTTTGGTGAGGAGAATAGAAGAGTATTCAAAGGATTTGGTTGAAAATTACAGAGAAAAACTTTACAAACGGGTAAGTGAATATTTCGATTTAAAGAACATTGATGAAAACAGACTTATGCTGGAGATAACTCTATTTGCTGACAAAAGCGATATAACAGAAGAGCTTGTGAGACTAAAAAGTCATATAAGTCAGTTTAGAGAGTGTTTAGAAGCTGGAGGAAGTGTGGGCAAAAAACTTGACTTTATAGTTCAAGAGATGAACAGAGAGACAAATACAATTGGTGCCAAAGCTACTATTTTTGAAATCTCCCAATGTGTTGTAAGTCTTAAAGATGAGCTTGAAAAAATTCGTGAACAAGTTCAAAATATTGAATAGAGGTGAGTTTGTTTTGAGCAGTAGCGGTAATATAAAACTTATTAACATAGGGTTTGGTAACATAGTTTCAGCAAACAGGCTGATAGCAATAGTCAGTCCTGATTCAGCACCTATAAAAAGAATAATCCAGGAAGCAAGAGAAAGAGGTATGCTGATTGATGCCACATATGGTAGAAGAACGAGAGCGGTAATAATAACTGATGCTGATTATGTAATACTTTCTTCTGTTCAGCCAGAGACTGTAGCACACAGAATTATAGAACCAGAAGAAGAGTTTGAAGAAGAAGATATTGAAGTTGAAGATGAGGATGATAAAAAATGAGAAATGGACTTTTGATTGTAATATCAGGGCCTGCAGGAACTGGAAAGGGTACAGTTGTTGGAAAGCTTCTTGAGAAAAATCCTAATATCAAGCTTTCAATCTCCAAGACGACCAGAAAACCACGGCCAGGGGAAAAAGAAGGCATGAATTATTTTTTTGTCTCGCGCGAGCAATTTGAAGAAGAGATTAAAAACGAAAGGTTTTTAGAATATGCTGAATATAACAACAACTATTATGGTACGCCCAAAGACTTTGTCTTTGAAACATTGGAAAAAGGTTTTGATGTAATTTTGGAGATTGAGACAAAAGGAGCACTTCAGATTAAAAAAGTATTTTCGGATGCAGTACTGATATTTTTACTGCCCCCATCCATAGAAGAGCTTTACAAAAGACTTGTAAAAAGAGGTACCGAGTCTGAAGATGAAATCAAGGCAAGACTTGAGATTGCCAAGAACGAGATAAAACTTGTGCCTGAGTATGACTATTGTGTTATAAATGACAATGTGGATGATGCTACTGAAAAGATACAAAAGATTATTGAAGTTGAAAAGCTAAAGAGTAGGAGATTTGATATACAAAGATTTTTGAAGGAGTGAATGAAGAATGCTTTTGCGACCAGGGCTTGATGAGCTTTTAAAGTATGTGGACAATAAATACACACTTTCTGTACTTGTTGCAAAAAGAGCAAGACAACTTCTTCAGCAGGCACAAAAAAAGGTTGACATTACCAATTTTAACTCTGACAAGTATGTTACAATGGCAGTAAATGAAGTTGCTTCTGGGAAGATTTCTTACAAATACGTGAAGCCGGTGAAAAAGAATGAGGTTAAAAAATAAAAACATATTAATAGGAGTATGCGGTGGGATAGCAGCATACAAGGTATGCGAGCTTATAAGACTTTTAAAGAAAAATGAAGCAAACGTAAAGGTAATAATGACAGAAAATGCCCAAAAGTTCATAACTCCTTTGACACTGCAAACTCTTTCCCAAAATAAGGTTTATACAGATACTTTTGAAAGCGAGTATTCGTATGATATAGAACATATCTCTCTTACAACATGGGCAGATATTCTTGTGGTGGTTCCTGCAACTGCAAATATAATTGGGAAATTTGCAAATGGTATTGCTGATGATTTGCTGACCACAACGTTTTTAGCATTTGACAAACCTGTGCTGATTGTGCCTGCAATGAATTCGAACATGTTCGAAAATGCTATTGTTCAGCAGAATATTCAAAAGCTTAAATTGGTTGGGATAAACTTTGTACAGCCTGAATCAGGGTTTTTGGCTTGCGGTGTGTATGGCAAGGGAAGATATCCAGAAAATCAAAAGATATTGATTGAGATAGAAAAGCTTCTCTGCAGTCAAGACTTGGCAGGAAAGAAAGTTCTCATTACTGCAGGACCTACGAGGGAATATTTAGACCCCATCAGGTTTATTTCAAACAGGTCATCTGGCAAAATGGGTTATGCCTTAGCTGAAGAGGCATACAAAAGAGGGGCTAAAGTAACTGTTATCTCAGGACCAGTAAATATAAATACCTATGCTGATATAGAGATTATAAACGTACAGACTGCTTTTCAGATGTATCACAAGGTAAAAGATATTTATATGCAGTATGATATACTAATCTTTTCTGCAGCTGTGGCAGACTATAGACCTAAGTCTGTAAGTGAAAATAAGATTAAAAAAGAAAACAGGGATGAACTTGCTATTGAACTTGTTAAAAATCCAGATATTCTGAAGTTTGTAGGAGATAATAAAAAGCCGGGGCAAATAATTGTTGGGTTTTCTGCCGAAACAGAAAATGTTATAGAGAATTCTCAAGAAAAATTAAAAACAAAAAATGCTGATTTGATTGTTGCAAACAATGTGCTTGAAGAAGGGGCAGGGTTTGACGTTGACACAAACATTGTGACACTCATATCAAAAGAAAAGATAGAAAATCTTCCGAAAATGAGCAAAAGTGAAGTTGCTGAAAGAATTTTTGACCATGTATTGACTTACCTCTGCAAAATGTAGCAGAGGTAATAATTTTTAATGGATGGAGTTTGAGTTTTAAGATGATAGCTCAGGTTTGTATCAACTACCATGATGCTAATGTTGATAAGGTGTTTGATTATTTGGTACCAACACATCTTGAAAATAGCGTTGAGATAGGGAAGAGAGTATATGTCAACTTTGGAGTTTCAAACAGAATAGTTGAAGGGCTTGTTGTTGGGATAAAGCAAACTACTGATATAGAGGAAAATAAGATCAAGAGTGTACTTGCTGTAATTGATAAGTTTTCAGTTGTTTCAAAGGAACAGATAGAACTTGCTTTTTCAATGAAGAATTACTATGCGCTAAATCTGGGCGAGGCTTTGTCGCTTGTTATACCTCCTTTTGTGAGTAGCAAACAGATATATAATATCTGTGCAAAAAAGCATGAAGAAAATAGGGACCTGGATGATGATTTAAAAAAGTTGTATGAAAGTATTTTGAAAAAACCGGTAAGCGTAAATTCAAAACTTGTGAAGGAGAATAAAGAAAAAATAATAAAGCTCTTTTTAAAAGGGCTTTTGGAGTTTGATTTGAAGAATTTTGATATAAAAGAAGATAGTGAAAAAAAATTGCCATTGGTAGAACCTGATTATAATTTAACTGAAGAACAGCACAAAGCACTAAATAGTATAATCTCTGCGTTTGATGAAGGAGGATACAGAAATATTCTCTTATTTGGAGTCACAGGAAGTGGAAAAACAGAGGTTTATATAAGAACGATACAATATGCAATTGAAAAAGGCAAGAGTGTCATATTCATGGTGCCAGAAATATCACTCACACCACAGATGATAGAAAATGTTCAAAGCAGAATAGGCAACAAGGTTTTAGTATATCACAGCAAAATGAAAAGTATAGACAGGCTAAATAGCTGGCTTACTGCCAGAAACAAAGAGGCGGTTGTGGTGATTGGTCCGCGATCAGCAGTTTTTGCCCCTGTCAAGAACCTTGGTCTTATAATTGTTGATGAGGAGCATGAACCAAGCTATAAATCTGAAAAATCGCCGCGGATAAATGCTGTTGAGGTTGCCCAGATGAGGGCTAAGATAAATAATATACCCATTATACTTGGCTCTGCAACTCCATCTATTGAGCATTATTTTTATGCACAAAAAGGAAGATATTTCCTTTGTATGTTGAAAAATAGAATAAACAAGAATCTGCCAGAAGTTTTGATTGTTGATATGAAAAAAGAAATCTTAGAAGGTAACAAGTCCATTTTTAGCAGGCTTTTACTTAGTGAAATAGAGAACAACTTGAAAAAAGGAGAGCAGATTCTCCTTTTTTTAAACAGGAGAGGTTATTCTCCAATTGTTATATGCCGTGAGTGCGGCTATGTTTTTATGTGCAAAAATTGTAGTATTTCACTTACATACCACAAAGAGGGATATTTAAAATGTCACTATTGCGGGTATAAAGAGGAATATAGGGGTGTGTGTACAAAATGTAACAGCAGGTATGTCAGACAATATGGTAGTGGTACCCAGAAGATAGAGGAAGAGATAAAAGCGTATTTTAAAGATGCAAGGGTTTTGCGTATGGACAGTGATACAACTTCAAAAAAAGATGCGACAGAACAGATTTTGAAAAAGTTCAGGGAAAAAGAGGCAGATATTCTTGTTGGTACGCAGATGATTGCAAAAGGTTTGCACTTTCCTGACTTGACCTTGGTGGGTGTGATAGATGCAGATATTCTTTTGAACATGCCAGATTTCAGGAGCAGAGAAAGAACATTTCAACTTCTTACACAGGTTGCAGGAAGGTCTGGCAGGGAAAAGCCAGGAAAAGTTATAATTCAGTCTTTTAACCCTGAAGAATATAGCATTGTGTTTGCTTCAAAGCACGACTATGAAAGCTTTTATGTCCAGGAAATGAAACTGAGAAAAATGATGGAATATCCACCGTATTCTTATGTAGTCAACTTTGTTACAGTAGCAAGGGAACAAAACATAGCAAAAAGAGGAATAGAACATGTATATGCTATTCTCAAGGAGTATGAAAAGGAAAATGACATGAAGATTTATGGTCCAAGTGAAAATCCTATCTTTAAAGTAGAAAATCAGTACAGGTATCACATACTGGTGAAGTTTAAAAGGGCTGGGCAAATGATTTGTATAGCAAATCTAATCAAAGAAAGATATAATTATAATAATGCATCGCTTATCATCGATGTAAATCCTTTAGATACACTTTAAAAAAATAGGAGGGTTTAAATCAGACAAATGGCACTGAGAAAGATAAAAATATATGAAGATGAGATACTGCGCAAAAGATCAAAGATTGTTGAGAAATTTGATCAGAGACTTCATCAACTTCTTGACGATATGAAAGACACCATGTATGAGGCAAACGGCATTGGACTTGCAGCGCCCCAGGTGGGAGTACTCAAAAGAGCGGTTGTGATTGATATAGGAGAAGGCGCAATTGAACTTGTCAATCCACAGATAGAATACAGTGAAGGAAGTGTTGTAGATGTAGAGGGGTGTCTTTCTGTTCCAAATGTGTGGGGCGAGGTTGAAAGACCTCAGAAAGTGGTAGTAAATGCTCAAGATAGGTTTGGGAATGAGTTTAGGCTCGAAGCAGAGGGACTTTTAGCAAGGGCGGTGTGTCATGAGATAGATCATCTTGATGGTATTTTGTTTGTTGACAAGGTTATACGATTTGTATCTGAAGAGGAGATCGAGCAAAGGCGCTCAAGAGGCGATAAGATGGATTTAGAATAAATTGCGTGAGTTTTAGAAAGGGGAAAGTGAATTGGACATTGTGTTTATGGGAACACCGGATTTTGCAGTTGATATTTTGCAAAAACTGATTCAAGAGCCTTTTGTCAATTTAAAACTTGTTGTGACCCAACCTGACAAACCTGTTGGGAGAAAAAGAATATTAACAGCACCAGCTGTCAAGGAGTTTGCTCAAAAGATTGGAATAGAAGTTGTTCAACCTGAAAAGCTAAAGAATAACGAGGAGTTTTTTGAACTTCTAAAAGAGATAAATCCTGATACAATCGTAGTTGTTGCATATGGGAAAATTCTTCCCAAAGAAGTACTTGAGATACCCAAGCATGGCTGCATAAATGTTCATGCTTCCCTTTTACCAGAGTACAGAGGAGCTGCGCCAATTCAAAGAGCGCTTATGGATGGCAAGGAATATACAGGTATTACCATTATGAAAATGGACGAGGGATTAGACACAGGAGATATTCTTCTTCAAAAAGAAGTTGAAATTGAAAATGATGATGACATTTTGACACTTTCAAAAAAGCTTGCAGAAGTAGGTGGCAAACTTTTAGTTGAAACTTTGAAAAATATTGAAAATATAACTCCTGTAAAACAGGATCACAGCAGAGCAACATATGCACCTCCTATAAAAAAGGAAGAAGGAAAGATTGACTGGGATATGTGTGCAAAGGAAATTTATAACAGATTCAGAGCTCTTAAGATATGGCCTGGGATTTTTACAACTTTCAAAGAAAAACTTTTAAAAATTCATGATATGGAAATTGCTCAATACAATATCAATAGTAATGTACCAAATGGTACTGTGGTTGAGATAGATGACAGCAGCATTATAATAAAAGTTAGAGATGGACTGATAAGACTTAAACTTCTTCAGCTTGAGGGTGGGAAAAAGATTGGTGCAAGAGACTTTGTCAATGGGTATAAAATAAAAAGAGGAGATGTTTTAGCCTAACTTTAAGGGAGAGGATAAAAAGTGTTATACTATTTTGATCCTTTGTATCTTGTGTTTGCTATTCCTGCATTTTTGATATCTCTAATAGCACAGATGAGAGTACAAATAGTTTTTTCAAAATATTCCAGAGTCAGAACATTTTCAGGGCTGACAGGTGCCGAGGTTGCCAAAAATATATTGTGGTCTAACGGTATTTATGATGTCAGAGTAGAGTATGTACCAGGACTTTTGACAGACCATTACGACCCGCGATTTAGAGTGCTCAGACTATCACAGGGTGTTTTTGATTCCAATTCTGTTGCTGCAATTGGAGTTGCTGCACATGAGGCAGGGCATGCTATTCAGCACTACCAAAAATATCCGTGGCTTGTTCTTAGAACTGCCATGGTACCTGTTGTGAATATAGGATCAAATTTGGCTTTTCCGCTCATTTTGATAGGGCTTTTGCTGAAGAATGGAGATATATTTATAAATCTTGGAATTTTGCTTTTTAGTTTAGCAGTTATGTTTACCTTAATTACGCTGCCTGTTGAATTGAATGCGAGCAAAAGAGCTGTGGATGCGTTAAAAGTAGCAGGGGTTATCCTTCCTGATGAAGAAATAGCAATAAAGAAAGTGCTTGGAGCGGCTGCTATGACATATGTTGCAGCGGTATCTGTTGCTATACTTCAGCTTTTATATTATCTTAGCTTAGTTCAACGAAGAAGGGATGATTAAAGATTAATACGAGAGAAGCTGCTTTTTTGACACTTTTTGAGGTTGAAAAGAAAAAGTTTTCTGGCATGGACTCTTTGATGGAGAAATTCCACCAAAAGTTAAAAAATGAAAAGGACAGGGCTTTGTTTGTTGAGCTGGTTCATGGTGTTTTGAGATACAAAAACCTTATTGATTACTATATTAATTTTGTTACAAAAAAAGGAGTAAAGGATAAAAGGATATTAAACATTTTAAGAGTTGCAACTTACGAACTTCTTTTTCTTGAAAAGATTCCAGAGTATGCAACTGTGAACGAAGCATGTGAGGTTGCAAGTAAAATAAGTCCACATTTGAAAGCTTTCGTGAATGCAATTTTGAGGAATATAATCAGAAACAAAAATCAAATACAAGAGTCATTGGAGAAAATAAAGGATGTGGATTATAAAAGTTATATCTCAATAAAGCTGTCTTATCCAATATTTTTGATAGATTATTTAGAAGAGAGTTATGGATTTGAAAAAACTTTGAAAATTTTAGAATTTTTAAATACAAAACCTCCTCAGAGTATAAAGATTAATACTAAAAAGACGGATGTAAAGGTTTTAATACAAGAGCTTGACAAAAATGGTTTTGAGTATGAAATCAATTTTTACAACCAAGAAGTAATCTACGTTTTGAAGGGCAACATAAAGGAAACAGAGCTTTATAAAAAAGGTTATTTCTATTTTCAGGATTTGGCATCCTCACTTGTGGTGAAGTTAAACCAAGAAGATTTTAAAGAGGCAAGAAAAGTAATAGACCTATGTGCTGCACCAGGTGGAAAGACTTTTAACTGTGCAGAGGTTATAGACGGATTTGTTGTGGCATGTGATATAAACGATCATAAGCTTGACGTTTTGAGAGAAAACATTCTGAGACTGGGATTTGATAATATTATTGTTGCAAAAAGTGACGCTGAGGTCTTTAACCCTGATTTTGCTGGGCGGTTTGACATTGTGATTGCGGACCTTCCATGTACTGGTTTTGGTGCAATCAGGAAAAAGCCTGATATCAAATGGAACAAAAGTTATCAGGATATTGAGAATCTTCATGAGCTACAGGTAAGAATACTTGATAATGCGGCAAGTTACTTAAAAAGAGGAGGACTTCTTTTTTATTCCACATGCACGCTTGGAAGAAAAGAAAATGAAGGGACAGTTTTAAAGTTTTTAGATAAACACAAAGATTTTTCATTGGTATCCCAAACAACCATTTTCCCTGACGAGTTTAAATGTGATGGATTTTATATAGCTAAACTAAGGAAAGAGGGCGAAGTATAAACAAGATGAAAAAACTTATAAAAGATTTGACGTTTGATGAGCTGAAAAAGTGGCTCGAAAATATTGGTGAAAAACCTTTTAGAGCAAGCCAGATTTTTGAGTGGCTTTACAAGAAAAATGCTACTGATGTAATGCAGTTTACCAATCTACCACTCGAACTTCGAGAAAAGATTGGTGATGAGTTTTTGATAAACTCTTTACAGATTTTGCAACATCAAAGTGATGGAGAGAGTATAAAATTTTTGTTTGAACTTGGCGATAAAAATGGGATTGAAAGTGTATTTTTGCCTTATCGATATGGAAATGCAATATGCGTCTCAACACAAGTTGGGTGCAGAATGAACTGCAGGTTTTGTGCTTCTGCCATAGGCGGGTTTGTAAGAAACCTTTCGGCAGGGGAGATGGTTGACCAGATAATCAACGTAGAAAACTTTACAGGCAAAAGAATAACCAATGTCGTTCTGATGGGAAGTGGCGAGCCATTTGACAACATTGAAAATGTGTTTAAGTTTATAGAGATAATAAATTCAAAAGAGGGGAAAAACATAGGGGCGAGACATATCACAATCTCCACAGTTGGCATAGCTGAAGGAATTTATAGGCTCTGTGATTTTCCAAAACAAGTAAACCTTGCAATATCTCTGCATGCTCCGAATAATAGGCTGAGAGATAAACTTGTTCCGATGAACAAAAAATATCCTGTTGAAGACATCATGAAGGCAGTCGACTACTACATCCAAAAAACCAACAGAAGAGTCACATTTGAGTATGCCTTGATAGATGGAGTAAATGATTCTATTGAGTGCGCTGAAGAACTTGGACAAATGCTAAAGGGTAAGCTTGTACATGTAAATTTGATTCCTGTAAACCCTGTTGAAGAAAAGGGGTTTAGAAGACCTTCAAAAGAAAAAATAAAAGCATTTTTTGAAACCTTAAGATCATATCAGATTCAAGTTACAATCAGAAGAGAGCTTGGTAGTAGTATATCTGCAGCGTGTGGACAGCTGAGAAGACGGTATTTTAACATTTCAGAGAACTAGGGGATGAAGTGTGTGAAATACGTTGCACTCACAGAAAAAGGAAATGTAAGGGCAAACAATGAGGATTATTATCTTGTTTACACAGGGGAAGATGGACTAAATGTTTTCTTAATAGCTGATGGGATGGGTGGACACAGTGCAGGTGAGGTGGCAAGTAGCCTTGCCTGCAAGTATGTACTGGACTATATTTTATTGAATCAGAAAAGTTTAGAATATTCTTTAAAGGAGACCATAAAAGAAGCTTACAAATACGCAAACCAAAAGATTATACACCATCAGATAAAAAACCCCATTTTGTATGGAATGGGGACCACTTTAGCGGGACTATTTTGCTACAGGGATAAGATATTTATAAGCAATATTGGAGACTCAAGAGTTTACATCGTAGATAGCAACGAAATTAGACAAATTACAGAAGATCATTCTCTGGTTTATGAGATGTTCAAAGATGGAAAAATTACAAAAGAGGAAATTTACACCCATCCTAAGAGAAACATTATAACAAGAGCGGTTGGCATTGAAGAGGATCTGGAAGTTGATATTTATGAGCTGACCAGAGATGAAAGTCAGCACTACTACTTTTTGCTGTGTACAGATGGGCTTACCAACATGGTACTTGAGTCATACATACAGAAGATATTTGAGGAGAATAGTTTTGATGAAATAGGGAAGACATTGATAGAAAAAGCCCTTGAGGCAGGTGGAACTGACAATATAACCGTTATCTATCTTTTGGTATGAAGAATAAAAGACGTGGTGAGGGTGATGATGCCATATGGATGATTTTGTAATAGGCAACAGATATAAAGTGGAAGAGAAGTTAGGAAGCGGTGGAATGTCGGTTGTGTACAAAGCCAAAGATGCAATTTTAAATAGATATGTTGCCATAAAAGTTTTAAGATCCGAATTTGCAGCTGATGAGGAATTTTTGCAACGGTTCAGAACAGAGGCGCTGGCAGCTGCATCTCTTTCGCATCCTAACATTGTATCTATCTATGACGTTGGGCAACAGGATGGGATGTACTACATAGTTATGGAATATGTAAACGGCAAAACTCTAAAAGAGTTTATGAAAGAAACGGGCAGGCTCAGTCCAAAAGATGCAACAACCATTGCTATACAGGTTTTAAGAGCTTTGGACCATGCTCATAAAAAAGGCATTGTGCACAGGGATATAAAGCCACAAAACATCTTGATTGACGAAAATGGAATTGTCAAAGTAACAGATTTTGGCATTGCGCGTGCAGTTTCAACAGGTACCATAATAAATACAAATCTCACCATTGGCTCTGTCCATTATTTTTCGCCGGAACAGGCAAGAGGGGGATATGTAGACAACAGGTCTGATCTGTACTCTCTTGGAGTTGTACTTTATGAAATGGTGACGGGAGTTTTGCCGTTTGACGGTGACACTCCAATTTCCATTGCACTGAAGCATTTGCAGGAACAGCCTGTCAAACCCACACTTTACAATCCCAATATACCAAGAAGCTTGGAAGCAATAATTTTGAAAGCAATGCAAAAAGACGTTCTGCTGAGATACCAGTCTGCTGGCGAGATGATTCAAGATTTGAAAAATTCACTTGTTGAACCAGAGGGTGATTTTGTCAAGATAGAATCTCATGAAAATGTTCCCACAAAACAGTTTCAGTTTGACCAGATAAAATCAGGTGATACTGCTTTGAACGAAAAGAAACAGCTAAAAGAAAAAAGAAAAGATTGGATTTATGTGGTAGCAGGAATTTTAACTGCCCTTATTATTGTTGCAATAGGCTGGCTTATATTTTATAATGCTATTGGGAAAAGTCTGACTTATCAAGAAAATGACATAACAATGCCAGATCTTGTTGGTTTTTCGATTGATGATGCAAAAGCCAAGCTTGATGAGCTGGGGCTCAAATATACAGTTGAAGAGCAAAACGATCAGGCTGAAAAAGGTACAGTGATTAATCAAGACCCTGCAGCGGGTATCAAAGTAAAAAAGGACACTACTGTGAGACTTACGGTAAGCAAAGGACCAGAGATGATCAAAGTGCCTGATGTGGTTGGACTCAATATCAAGGATGCTCAAATAGAGCTTGATAACAGTGGTTTGAGCGCTGAGATAAAGAGAGATTATTCTGACAAGCCGGTGGATACGGTTATTGAACAGCAGCCTTCCGCAAACCAGCTCATAGAAAAAAACGGTACTGTGATTTTGACTGTAAGCTTAGGTCCAAAAATAGAAAAAGTAGCAGTTCCAGACGTTACAGGAATGAATGTAGTTGATGCCAAGGATGTTTTACAAAAAAACGGACTTAACGTCGGGAACATAACTTATAAAGAGGTTACAGACAGAGAGTCTGATATTGTTATCAGCCAATCACCATCTTACGGACAGCAGGTTGTAAAAGGAAGCAATGTGGATTTGATAGTGACCAAAAAGGTTGAGCCAAAAAGTACCACTAAGATAATTATAAAAACAGTAATTTTACCTTCTGATTTAGAAGAAGCAAATGTTAAAATAGTGGTTGTCTCAAATAGTAATGAGAGCATTGTATTTGATAGGATAGTGAAAAAGGAAGAAACTCCTTTGCAAGTGAAAATTCCTATTACTGGACCATCTACAATCAGAATGTATATAAATGACCAATTATCAACAGAGGAGACGGTGGAGTAGCTATGCAAATAAATGGGGTGATTGGGAAGCTAATTGCTGGATTTTATTATGTCTATGACCATGAAGGAAATGTATATGAATGCAGAGCACGAGGAGTTTTTAGGAAGGATGACATAGTTCCGCTTGTAGGTGACAATGTTGTTATTGTAGAGAAAAGCAAGGGTGCATATGTTATAGATAAGATCTTACCACGAAAAAATCAGCTTGTTCGTCCACCAATTGCAAATGTAGACATTGCTATTGTGGTAGTAGCGTCAGTGTCGCCTGAAGTATCTTTAATTGCTCTGGATAAACTTTTAGTAAATGTGTTGAAAGAAAAAGTAAAGCCTGTAATTTGTGTAAATAAAATTGATTTAGATGGTGGGAAAACATTTGAGATGATAAAATCCCAATACACTGTGTTTGATGTGATAGGTGTGTCTGCAAGGACTGGAAAAGGTATTCATGAGCTCAAAGATTACATCCAAGGAAGAATCTCAGTTTTTGCTGGGCAATCTGGTGTGGGGAAAAGTTCTATACTAAACTGTTTAATTCCAGGAGCTAATTTAAAAGTTGGTGAAATCTCTAAAAAGATTGAGAGGGGAAGACACACAACAAGGGTGGTAGAACTTTTACGTGCAGGGGATGATACCTACATTGCAGACACACCAGGTTTCAGTTCAATTGAGATAATGGGGCTTCTAAGACATGAGCTCAAATATTATTATCCAGAGTTTTATGAATATGAAGGCTGTAAGTTTCCAGGATGCAACCATATATTTGAACCTGACTGTATGGTGAAAGCTGCTGTGACTGAGAAAAAAATAAATTTTGAAAGGTATGAGAGGTACAAGCAGATATTTATGCAACTTCCTGCACAAAAAGAGTACAGTTAAAGGAGAGGATTAAAAGTTGCCAATAAAGATTGCACCGTCCATTTTATCTTCTGATTTTGCAGACCTTAAAAGCGAACTTAAAAAACTCGAAGTGGCTGGAGCCGATTTGGTTCATATAGACGTCATGGACGGAAATTTTGTGGACAATATAACAATTGGTGCACCAGTTGTAAGTAGCTTAAGGAAAAACTCCAAACTTTTTTTTGATGTACATCTAATGGTTGTACATCCCGAAAAACATATCGAAAGGTTTGTCCAAAGCGGGGCTGATAATATTACCGTCCACGCAGAGGCAACCTACCACTTGGATGCCATCATCAACAGGATAAAAAGTTTTGGCAAAAAAGCAAGTGTTGCACTAAATCCTGCAACGCCTGTATACATGATAGAGAATGTACTTGGTATTGTTGACATGGTTTTAATTATGACTGTAAACCCTGGGTATGGAGGGCAGAAGTTTATACCATATACTCTAAAAAAGATTGAAATATTGGCAAACCTTAGAGAAAAGGAAGGACTTTCGTTTGAGATAGAAGTTGACGGTGGTATTAACGAGGAGACAATTGTTGATTGTGTCAATGCAGGGGCAAACGTGATAGTTGCTGGTTCATATGTATTTGACAGTGGTGATGTCTCAAAATCTATTGAAATTTTGAGAAGTAAAATTCAGAGTTTGAGGTAATAATTTTTGCGCTTCTTGTTAAAATAAAATTAAGGTGGTATAATATTTATAATCAGAGGTGCTGACATAAAGTAAATTAGCATGAGAGTGGGTATCCCCCACTCTTTAATATTGTTTATGGAGTTTTCATAGGGAAAAAGCTTTAATCGAAGGGAAGGGTATACTGATGTCAAAAATAACAAAGAAAGTGGAGGAACTTGTAAAACCTATATTAGAAAGGTATGGCTTTGATTTGGTAGATATTGAATTTAAAAAGGAAGGAAAAAGTCATTTTTTGAGAGTGTATATAGACAAACCCGGCGGAATTACAATAGATGACTGTCAGCTTGTTAGTGAAGAACTTTCTGATAAATTGGATATTGCTGATCCTATTCCTTTTAGCTATTATTTAGAGGTCTCATCGCCAGGTGTGGACAGACCTCTTGTTACTGATAGAGATTTTATAAGAAACAAAGGAAGAGTTGTGGATGTGTTTTTGAAACAGCCTTTTTTAAACCGCACAAAAATCACAGGAGAGCTTGTGGAGAAGAATGAGAAGTCCTTAGTTTTGATTGTGGATAAGGAGAAGATAGATATACCTGTTGAAAATGTAAAGAAGGTAAAACTTGCGATAAGATTTTAACTATGGGATGAAGGGGGATTTCAAAAAATGCCAAAAAAAGAACAAACTCTTGATTTTCAGGAATTATTTTCGGCAATTGATGAGCTTGAGAGAGAATATAAGATAGAAAGGGATTATATATACTCAGTTTTAGAATCAGCTCTTCTGACTGCTTATAAGCAGGTGAAAGGAATAAAGGACAAAAATCTTTCCAATGTTAAGGTTTCTATCGAACCAGAAAAAGGAAGTGTTAAAATTTATGAGTACAGAAAAGTGGTTGAAAATGTTAAAGACAGAAAAAGTGAAATTTCTCTTGAAGATGCACAAAAAATTGATAAGCGATATAAAGTTGGGGATATTGTAGTGATAGAGGTTCCAATTTCACAGTTTAGTAGAAAAGCAGCAATGACAGTCAGACAGACAGTTATTGGGAAGATTCGAGAAAAAAGAAAAAGTATTATCTTTGAAGATTACTCTTCAAAAGTTGATAATATTGTAACGGGTATTATCCAGAGGATTGACAAGAAAAACGTTATTGTAGAGATTGAGGGTGGAAAAGTTGAAGCAATTCTTCCCATGGAAGAACAGATACCTGGTGAAGAATATAAACCAGGGGTAATGATGAAATTTTATATTACTGAGGTTAAAATTCCACCCAAAGAAAAAGAGCCCATTGTTTATCTTTCAAGAACCCATCCAAATTTGATAAAAAGACTTATGGAGAATGAGGTACCTGAGATACAAGAGGGTATAATTGAAATAAAGGCAATTGCGAGAGAGGCAGGTTCAAGGTCAAAGGTGGCAGTTTATTCTAATAGTTTAAAGGTTGACCCTGTTGGAGCTTGTATAGGTGAAAAGGGTATACGAATCCAGAATGTACTAAAGCATTTGAATGGTGAGAAGATTGATATTGTAAAATGGAGCAGTGACATTGGCGAGTTTATAAAAAATGCTCTCAGTCCTGCGGAGGTTGTGCATATTGATTTGAATCTAATTGAAAAAAAAGCGTTTGTCCTTGTTCCAAATAGCCAATTGTCTCTTGCTATTGGCAAGGGGGGACAGAACGCTCGGCTTGCAGCAAAACTGACTGGCTGGAAGATAGATATTAAGGGTAAATGATTGATTGGGGTGAAAAGGTGCAAGAGTATATTCCGCATAGAAAATGTGTCGGATGTATGAGCATAAAGCCAAAAAAAGAGCTTTTGCGAATAGTCAAAACAAATGAGGAGATTTTTATTGATCCAAAACAGAAGATGCAAGGGAGAGGAGCATATATTTGTAAAGATTTAGAGTGTTTAAAACTTGCTATAAAGAAAAAGGGGTTAGAAAAGTCGCTGAAGATTAATATTCCAAAAAGCTTCTATGAGGAACTTGAGAGATTTTTGAAAGATGGGCAATAAAAAGCTTTTATGCGGAGGTGTGGGAATGTCTAATAAGCTTAGAATATATGAATTTGCGAAGTTATTGGACATGCAAAATAAAGATTTGATGGATGTACTTAACAAGTTGAATATTGAGCATAAGAATCATATGAGTGCTCTTGAAGAAAATGATATAAATCTTGTGCTGGAATATATTTTACAAGAGAAGGACAAACAGCAAACAGATAGAAAAGCAGAAAGAAGACCTATTTCAAAGGAGCCACAGGTGCAAGAAAAGAGGCAAAAACCAGAAGACAGAAAACCAAGAAGGTTTGACGAAAAGCCTCGTCATGAAAGAAAGCCAGAAGGGAAAGAACAAGGAAAACAACAAAGGCCAGTAAAGCAGCCAATTGCTAAGGTCGAGAGTGTAAAAAGAGAAACTGATGAAGGTGGTAGAAAAATTACAGATGTTGTTCTTCAGCAGGAAGTAGAGAAAAAACAGATTTCAAAACCAAAGTACGAGGTTGCAAAGGAGCAGAAAATAGAAAAGAAGTTTCAGGATAAGTCTCAGGCAAAACAAAAACAAGAAAAAGCTCCAAAACACAGAAAACAAGTTTTTGCTGTTGAGGAAGAACATCATGATGTGCTATTGGACAGAGAAGAGCTTGAAAAAGTTGACAGAGAAGTAGAAGATACCCTTTTAGAAGAAGAATACTTGCAAGAAAAGCATATCAGACGTGGTAGAAAAGAAAAATTAAAGAAGAAGTCGAAAGAGCAAAAAGAGGTTTTGAAACTCCAGACAAAGACTTCTCAGGAGAAGAAAGAGGAAGTAATAAAGATTCCAGATAAGATTGTAGTTGGGGAATTTGCAAATTTGATAGGAAAACCTGCAGCAGAGATTATTAAAAAGCTAATAATGCTTGGCATAATGGCAAATATCAATCAGGAAATAGACTTTGATGTTGCATCTTTAATAGCAGAAGATTATGGATTTAAAGTTGAAAAGGAGATTATAAAAACTGAGGAAGAGATTCTTTTGGAAGACCAGGAAGATCCACCAGAAAGCCTTGTACCAAGACCACCTGTTGTTGTTGTGATGGGTCATGTTGACCATGGAAAGACATCCTTACTTGATGCTATAAGAAAAACTAACGTAACTGAAAAAGAAGCGGGTGGAATTACACAGCATATAGGTGCATCTGTTGTTGAGATAAATGGCAGAAAGATAACTTTTTTAGACACCCCTGGACATGAAGCGTTTACTGCGATGAGAGCAAGAGGCGCTCAGGTTACTGATATAGCAGTACTTGTTGTTGCTGCTGATGATGGTGTTATGCCACAGACGGTAGAAGCTATCAACCACGCAAAAGCAGCAAATGTTACCATCATAGTTGCAATCAACAAAATCGATAAGCCAGAGGCAAATCCCGAAAGAGTAAAGCAGCAGCTATCAGAATATGGACTTATTCCAGAGGAGTGGGGTGGAGATACAGTTTTTGTAAATGTCTCTGCAAAGAAAAAGATAGGTATTGACCATCTGCTTGAAATGATTTTGCTTGTTGCAGACCTTATGGAGCTCAAAGCAAATCCGAACAGACCTGCCCGCGGCAGGGTAATTGAAGCAAAACTTGATAAAGGGAGAGGACCTGTTGCAACAGTTTTGATTCAAAAAGGAACACTAAAAGTAGGGGATTATGTTGTTGTTGGAAACACATGGGGCAGGGTTAGAGCAATGATGGATGACAAAGGTCAGAGAATAAAGGAAGCAGGACCTTCCATGCCTGTTGAAATTTTGGGACTTGAAGATGTGCCTGTTGCAGGTGACGAGCTTGTATGTGTAAAAGATGAAAAGACAGCAAAAACAGTTGCCCAGATTAGACAGGAAAAGCTCAAAGAAGAGAAGATGCAAAGTACAAAGATATCTCTTGATGAACTTTTTGAGAGAATTCAAAAAGGTCAGTTGAAAGAACTAAGGGTTATAATAAAAGCTGATGTTCAAGGGTCGGTGGAAGCGTTAAAATCTGCTGTTGAAAGACTTTCAAACGACAAGGTCACTGTCAAGGTTATACATGCTGCGGTTGGTGCAATTACTGAATCTGATGTTACTTTGGCTTCTGCATCAGATGCTATAATAATAGGTTTTAATGTCAGACCGGAAGTTGGTGCAATGTCACTTGCTGAAAAAGAAAAGGTTGATGTGAGGATGTACAGAATTATTTATGATGTCATAAATGATATTGAAGCTGCTATGAAAGGGTTGCTTGAACCTGTTTATAAAGAAGTGGTAATAGGACATGCAGAAATAAGGCAAATATTCAAATCATCTGCAGTTGGTACAATTGCAGGATGTTATGTTTTAGATGGCAAGATAACAAGGACAGCAAATGCGCGAATTATTCGTGACGGTGTTGTTGTATATGAAGGGAAACTTGCGTCGCTCAAGCGTTTTAAAGATGATGTGAGAGAAGTTGCAGCCGGATATGAATGTGGTATGACCTTTGAAAAGTTTAACGATATAAAAGAAGGGGATATTGTGGAAGCATATGAGATGCAGAAAGTAGAAAACTAAATTTATAAAAGAGGTGAGGGGGACAGTATGCAGTTTGAGAGATCAGATAGGGTCTCTGAGGAAATAAAAAAGGAACTGAGTGATATAATTCAACATGAGCTCAAAGATCCTCGCCTTTGTGCAGAGCTTATAAGCGTTGTAAAGGTGAATATGAGCAAGGATTTGAGATATGCAAAGGTTTATGTTAGCATATTTGACAAAGACAAAGAAAAGGTTGAAAGTACAATGAAAGCGTTAGAAAATGCAAAGCCTTATATTCGAAGGGAAATATCAAGGAGAATAAGCTTGAGATTTACTCCAGAGATAACATTTGAACTGGACGACTCAATTGAGTATGGAGCACGAATCTCCCAGATTTTGAATCAGCTGAATATTTCAAAAGAAGATGAAAATATTGAGGAAAGTGAAGGTGAAGAAGAAAATTGATAGAAAATAAAATTATTCAGCAGCTTTTGAAATCAGATTCGATTGCTATTGTCTCGCACGAGAATCCGGATGGGGATTGCATCGGTTCTATGCTTGCACTTTATATTGCACTTAAAAGAAAAGGTAAAGATGCAAGAATGTTCTTGAAAAATAATGTTCCAAAGAATTTGAGGTTTTTACCTGCAGCGGAAAAAATAGAGGTGGTAGACAGAATTGACGAAAAATTTAATGTTCTTGTCTTGCTTGATACAGGCGAACTTGAGAGGACAGGGATTGAAAACATTGAAAATTGTTATTCAAAGCTAATAAACATAGACCACCATGTTACAAGCGAAGGAATAGGCGATTTGTTTTATATAAATTCTTCCTCTGCTGCAACAGGTGAGATTATATACCAGATTGTCAAACTGATGGGCATTGACAATGACAAGGAAATTGCAACTTGTCTTTACACAAGTGTTTTTACTGACACAGGTGGATTTAGATATTCAAATACTACTTCAATAACCCATCAGATTGCAGGTGATTTAATAAATACTGGAATTGATTTTGTATATATTATCAACAAGGTATTTGATGAGATGAGCCTTTCAAAGTTCAATCTTTTGAAAGATGTTTTACAGACGTTAGAACTTTTTGAGAAAAACAAGATTGCCTTTTTAACAGTAACAAGAGAGATGCTAATTAAAAATGGTGCCTCACGAGATGAGACGGAAAATCTCATAAATTTTGCAAGAAACATCGAAGATGTTGAAGTAGCTGCAATATTTATTGAAGAAGAAGACAAAATTAAGGTAAGCCTGAGATCAAAATACTATATTGACTGTGCTCAGGTTGCCAAGGAATTTGGCGGAGGTGGGCATCTCAGAGCAGCTGGTTTTACAAGTAGAAATGTTTCTTTAGATGCTTTAAAGGAAAACCTGATAAAAAGATTGAAAAGTGATCTGAGATGAATGGAGTTTTACTTGTTGACAAGCCAGTGGGAATTACCTCACATGATGTTGTTGAATTTGTCAGAAAAGTGTTCAACGTGAAAGCTGGGCATGCAGGAACGCTTGACCCGTTTGCAACAGGGCTTTTGGTCATTTTGATTGGGGAGGCTACAAAGCTTTCTTCTTTCTTTACCAGTCAGGAAAAAACATATATAGCAACAATGCAGTTTGGTATAAGAACCGACACACTTGATATAACTGGTAAAATCAAAGAAAAGAATATGATAATTGTTGAACAAAAAGAGATAGAAGAATGCTTTAAAATTTTAAAAGGAGAAATCGAACTTAATGTTCCAATTTTTTCTGCCAAAAAACTCAATGGTAGAAAACTCTACGAGTATGCACGAAAAGGAATAAATATTGAAATTCCAAAGGTGAAGAGTATCATATATAATATAGAGATAATAAGCTTTTCCTATCCGTATCTTAAATTTAAAGTTAGATGCAGCCATGGAACGTATATAAGAAGTTTGGCAGAAAAAATCGCAGAAAATCTTTCGACGGTAGGTCTGCTTTCTGAGCTAAGAAGGATAAGAAGCGGTTTTTTTGATTTGAAAGATGCAGTTACTTTGAGCGATATCAGGGCAGAAAGTATAATTCCTGTATGTAGGTTATTTAAAAATGAGATAAAAGTAGGTAGAAAAACATATAAGAAAATTTTAAATGGGAATCCACTCGTAAACCAGGACATAGAAGATATTATAGATATAGACACTGCATTTGCAGACTTTTATAAAATTTGTGTTGATGAGGCTGTCTTTATCTACAAAAGAGAAAAGGATGTATTCAAATATGTTTTAAAGGTGGAAACTACAGATGAATGTTTATGAAATGGTGGCGAAAAGGGGAGATACCCCGGCTGTTGCGCTTGGTTTTTTTGACGGCTTTCATATAGGTCATAAAAAGCTGTTTGAGGTTTTAGATGCAAATGCCAGGGGTAGAAAAAAAGTTGTTTTTACTTTTAAAAATCATCCTGACAACCTTCTTGGCTTTAATATAAAGTATATACTTACAAATGAGGAAAGATTAGAATTTTTCAGAAATTATAGCATAGATGATGTGTATTTTATAGAATTTAATAAAAAGATAATGCAGATGGATAAAGATAGGTTTATTGAGGAAATTCTAATTGATAAGTTAAATGTATCAGTGGTAGTTGTAGGGTATGACTTTACGTTCGGATACATGGCAGAGGGTGATAGCAAGTATCTATGTGAAAAACTTCACCAGTTTGGTCGAAAGTGTATAGTGATTGACCCGGTGATGTACCAAGAGCACATTGTGAGCAGCACGCTAATTCGAAGGTTAATACTTGAGGGGAACATAAAACTTGCAAATTGTATGCTTGGCTTTAACTTTTTTATTAATGGTACTGTTAAAAGAGGTAACAGGTTGGGGAAAAAGATAGGGTTTCCAACTATTAATATAAAATTTGATAAAGAAAAGATTGTACCAAGGAAAGGTGTATATATTACAAATACAATTATCGACGATAAGAGGTATCTTTCTATAACTAATGTAGGGACAAATCCTACTGTTTCAGCATCAGAGAATATAAAAATAGAGACGCACATATTGAGTGTTGATAAGAACATGTATGGCAAGCGAGTTAAAATAGAATTTATCGATTTTGTGCGTGAAGAGAAAAAATTTTCAAATATAGATGAACTTAAAAATCAAATAGCGAAAGATGTTGAATATGTAAAAACTTTATTTTGCAAAGCAAATATATAGACATAAGCAAAGATTTTTGCTACAATATGCTATGTGCTAACCTGAGTCATTGTCAGAGGATGCTCCCAGCCTTTGACAAAGATTCAGGCATTTTTAGAGAAAAGGGAGGTGTAAAAAGATGCTCACAAAACAGCAGAAAGAAGAAATCATCAAAAAGTATCAACTTCATGAATCTGATACGGGTTCACCAGAAGTCCAGATTGCACTTTTAACCGAAAGAATTAACAGACTCAACGAACACCTTCAGATTCACAAAAAGGATTTCCATTCAAGAAGAGGTCTTTTAAAGATGGTAGGGCAGAGAAGAAAACTTCTTAATTACCTTAAGGAGTATGACATCAACAGATATCGTGAGCTTATAGAAAAATTAGGACTGAGAAAATAAATGGCAGAAAAGTGGAGCGGTATTATTCCGCTCCATTATTTTAGAAAGAGGTGGTAGGGATTGGAGAGTAAAATTTACAAAATGGAACTTGCGGGAAGAGAGCTCAGCTTTGAGATTGGGAAATATGCTCTTTTGGCAAACGGGGCTGTGCTTGCAAGATATGGTGACACAGCTGTGCTTGTCACTGCATGTGCTTCTGAAAAGCCCAGAGAAGGTATAAACTTTTTCCCGCTTACAGTTGACTATGAGGAAAGGTTGTACTCGGTTGGGAAAATTCCGGGCGGATTTATAAAGAGAGAAGGCAAACCGTCAGAAAAAGCAATTCTTTCTGCAAGGCTGATAGACAGACCTATAAGACCGCTTTT
Organism: Caldicellulosiruptor obsidiansis OB47; assembly: GCF_000145215.1. Classification (NCBI taxonomy): domain Bacteria; kingdom Bacillati; phylum Bacillota; order Caldicellulosiruptorales; family Caldicellulosiruptoraceae; genus Caldicellulosiruptor; species Caldicellulosiruptor obsidiansis. Next base: position 1,584,432 of record NC_014392.1, on the reverse strand, counting down.
CCCAAAAGATTTTTATCATGATGTCTCTGTTATAGCCACAGTACTGTCGGTTGACCCTGACAATCCACCGGATGTTCTTGCAATGCTTGGTTCATCTGTTGCACTGTCAATCTCTGATATACCATTTGAAGGGCCAACTGGTTCTGTGCTTGTTGGGTATGTGGATGGAAAGATTGTTATAAACCCTACGGCTAAAGAAAGAGAAGTGAGCAAGCTTCATCTTGTTGTGTCGGGGACAAAAGACAGGGTGATGATGATAGAAGCTGGTGCGAAAGAAGTTCCTGAGGACATTATGATTGAGGCTATATTGATAGCACAAGAAGAGATTAAAAAGATTGTTGAGTTTATTGAGGAAATAGTAAAAGAAGTTGGTAAACCGAAAATGGAGTATCAAAAGAGGGTTGTACCAGAGGAGATAAAACAAAAGGTACGTGAGATTGCATATGACAAGGTTTATCAGTATGTGCAGATACCTGACAAGGTTGAAAGGGATAAGAAGCTTGATGAGCTTAAAGAAGAAGTGTTCAAAGCTTTCGAAGGTGAAACAGAAGAAACTCTTTTACTTGTGGATGATGCGCTTTATAACCTTGAAAAAGAGATTGTAAGAAAGATGATTGCAGATGAAGGGAAACGCCCTGATGGTAGAAAGTTTGACGAAATAAGACCGCTGTATGCTGAGGTTGGTATTTTGCCAAGAACTCACGGTTCTGCGCTGTTTAAAAGAGGTTACACTCAAGTTTTGACAGTTGCTACTCTTGGGACAAAAGGTGAGATGCAATTTTTAGACGGTCTTGAAGAAGAAGAGGCAAAAAGGTATATGCATCATTATAACTTCCCACCATTCTCTACAGGTGAATCAAAACCTATAAGAGGTCCAGGAAGAAGAGAGATTGGACATGGTGCATTGGCTGAAAGGGCACTTGAACCTGTTATTCCTTCAGAGGATGAATTTCCTTATACAATTCGACTTGTATCTGAGGTTTTGACATCTAACGGTTCAACATCACAGGCAAGTGTATGCGGCAGTACTCTTGCTCTTATGGATGCTGGTGTGCCAATTAAAGCGCCTGTTGCAGGAATTTCTATCGGCCTTATTACAAAAGACGACGACAGTTTTATTTTACTTACTGACATTCAAGGTATAGAAGACTTCTTTGGAGATATGGACTTTAAGGTAGCAGGGACCCGAGAAGGTATTACTGCAATTCAGCTTGACATAAAAATCCATGGACTTACAAGAGAAATTATCGAAAAGGCACTCTATCAGGCAAAAGAAGCAAGACTTAAAATTTTAGATTTTATGCAAACTGTAATTGACAAGCCAAGAAGCGAGCTTTCCCCTTATGCTCCAAAGATATTCAAAACTACAGTTGATCCTGAAAAGATTCGAGACATAATTGGACCTGGTGGAAAGATGATAAATAAAATCATCGCAGAGACAAACGTAAAGATTGATATAGAACCTGATGGAAGAATATTTGTTGCGGCACCTGATGATATTTCTGGTAACAGGGCAATTAGCATGATTGAGGGAATTGGTCGTGAGATTGAGGTTGGGCAGTTTTTCCTTGGCAAGGTGACAAGAACTGCATCTTATGGAGCATTTGTTGAAATATATCCTGGCAAGGAAGGACTTGTGCATATATCTCAATTAGATGAGAGAAGATTAAAGTCTGTAGACGAGGTTGTAAAAGTTGGAGATTTGGTGCTTGTAAAGGTAATAGGGATTGACAAGCTTGGCAGACTTTCACTTTCACGAAAAGAAGCACTGAATGTCACATACTCAAGAAAAGCAAAATAAAAGAAAGCATAAACCATTTGCAAGTGGCTTATGCTTTCTTTTATTTTAACTTTACTTTTTTGTTAAGGGCTGAGAATACCCAATTAAATGATGTTACAAGCATTATTGCCACTGCAATTGAACCTGCAATCAGCAGGGTTTGCATACCTGTTTTGATAGCAAGTTCAAACTGGCTTTTGAGAAGTGCTGTCATTGTATTATACATGCCAGCTCCTGGCACAAGTGGTATCAATCCCGGGATAAGAAAAATTGGCACAGGCTTTTTGAGAAATCTTGCAAATATTTCTGACAGTACATTTATAGCAAGTGCTGCAAAGAAAACTGATAAAATTTGTGTAAATCCAAATCGTAACAATAATATATTGACGAACCAGCCACACATTCCATTTATTCCACAATATAACAAACTTTTACTTGGGGAATTTGTAAGGATGGCAAAAGAAAAACTTACAATGAATGCTGAAATTAATTGAAACACTAAACTTCTTTCCAACATTTTTCCTCCTTTTGAGATTTATCTAAAAAGACTGAGCGCAATACCGGCTCCTGTTGCAATGAACACAGCTATTAAAAAAGCTTCAATTCCTCTTGCAACCCCGGATAAAAGGTCGCCTGCAATAGTGTCTCTTATTGCATTGGTAATTGCAACACCTGGTGTCATTATCATTACAGAACCGATGATTATTTTATCTAAATGAACACCAATATTGAGGTTTACTGTGATGATAGCTATCAAAGCAGTTATAGCTCCTCCAATGATGTAAGAGATAAAATAAGAAAAGTTTTTGAAGTTCATAAAATTCAAAATGGTTTGAGTGACAAAACCTACAAAAAATGCTGAGATTGCATCTTTTAAATTTCCTCCAAACAAAATTGTGGAAAAACAACAAACAAGTGCTGCCGCAAATGGTAGCAAATAGAAAGAATATCCTTTTTTATTTTTGATATTGGTTAAGATTTCAATTGCTTGTTCATAAGTATATTCATGGGTTTGAAAATCGCGGGAGAACTGATTTACAAGAGAGATTTTATTAAGATCAATTGTTCTATTTTTTATTCTTTTTGAGACAGTAACAAGATTATTGTTTTCATCTGCAACTGTTGCAACAATTACTGTTGGAATTACAAAACTTTCAGCAAACTTTAATTTTCCTTTTGAGCATATCCGAACCATTGTATCTTCCACTCTGTGCGTTTCAGCGCCGTTTGTGAGCATTATCTCACCTGCTAAGAGCGCAATTTCTATAAGCTGCTTTGAGTTCATCATTTCAGAAATATATATCCTCCATCCCCTTGATTTTTTACAGTAAGATTATATAGTATTTGTGCTTATGTGTGAACATTAAACTTTGTGCACAAATATGTTCAAATGGTTGACTTTTAAAATTGGGCTAAAATATAATATACACAAAGAAAAAATTGATGTATAATCATAAAGTATGAACGTTCGAATATCTTTGCAACAAAACATTCGGAAAGGGAGATGAAGATGTACTTTTACAATTTAGTAAAAGACACAGACCCAGAAATAGCTGAAGCAATAAAAAGCGAACTTAAAAGACAGCAGAATAAAATTGAGCTTATTGCATCTGAGAACTTTATATCAATTGCAGTAATGGCAGCAATGGGTTCACCTTTGACAAATAAATATGCAGAAGGATATCCAGGAAAAAGATATTATGGTGGATGCGAATATATTGATGTTGTTGAATCTATAGCAATTGAGAGAGCTAAAAAGCTGTTTGGAGCTGAACACGCGAATGTTCAGCCACATTCAGGTGCACAGGCGAACATGGCTGTATATTTTGCAGTATTGAATCCAGGTGATACCATTCTTGGGATGAATCTTTCGCATGGTGGACATCTGACTCATGGTAGCCCTGTGAATTTTTCAGGAAAGCTTTACAATATTGTTTCATATGGGGTTGACCCTGAAACAGAGACAATTAATTATGATGAAGTTTTAAGACTTGCAAAGGAGCACAGACCAAAACTTATCTTAGCAGGAGCATCAGCGTATCCCAGGGTGATTGACTTTAAAAAGTTCAGAGAGATAGCTGATGAAGTGGGAGCATATTTGATGGTAGATATGGCTCATATTGCTGGGCTTGTTGCTGCAGGGCTTCATCCATCACCTGTTGAATATGCCGATTTTGTTACAACCACAACACATAAAACGCTTAGAGGTCCTCGTGGAGGTCTTATTCTTTGCAAAGAAAAATATGCAAAACTGATTGATAAGACCATTTTCCCTGGTATTCAAGGTGGACCGCTTGAACATGTAATAGCTGCAAAAGCTGTTGCTCTCAAAGAGGCGATGACAGAAGAGTTCAAAAATTACCAGGTTCAAATATTGAAAAATGCAAAGGCTCTGAGCACAAGACTCATCGAAAGAGGATTCAGGCTTGTGAGCGGTGGTACAGATAATCATTTAATGCTGGTAGACTTGAGAAATAAAGGTATCACAGGAAAAGATGCTGAAAAGATATTAGATGAGCACAATATAACCTGTAACAAAAACGCAATTCCTTTTGATACTCAAAGTCCAATGATAACAAGCGGGATAAGACTTGGAACACCGGCTGTGACAACCCGAGGGTTTAAAGAAGAAGATATGGTTGAGGTTGCAGATATCATCCATGATGCTTTGACAAATTCTGATACCAAAGAGAATATTTTGAGCAGGGTGAAAGCTCTTTGCGAAAAACATCCTTTGTATAAAGAATTTGATGAACAAGCTTAAGGTGAATTGAAATGGACTTTTTCCAATATCTTGGTGAAAAAAGGTTGAAAAAAGAATCACCTCTTGCTTATAAACTCAGACCAAAACGCCTTGAGGAGATTGTGGGACAAGAACATATTTTGAGCCCGGGCAAACCTCTTTATAACTTAATTAAAAACGATAGGCTTACTTCAATAATTCTCTATGGGCCGCCCGGGACTGGAAAAACTACAATTGCGCATGTGATTGCTAATGCTACAGGTAAGACTTTCAAAACCATCAATGCTACAATTGCAGGTGTAAACGATATAAAAAAGATTATTGAAGAAGCCAAGATTGAGTTTTCTCAAACAGGTAAAAAGACCATTCTTTTTATTGACGAGATACACAGGTTTAACAAACTTCAGCAAGATGCACTTTTGCCTTCTGTTGAAGAAGGAATAATAATCTTAATTGGGGCAACAACTGAAAATCCCTTTTATGAAGTCAATAAAGCGCTTGTATCAAGGTCTTTAGTATTCGAACTTTTTCCACTTAAGGAGGAAGATATATTAAAGATCATTGAAAGAGCAATTTCGGATAAAGAGAATGGACTTGGTGAACTGAATATCCAAATAGATGATGATGCTAAAAAGCTCATAGCAAAGCTCTCAGGTGGAGATGCAAGAGTTGCTTTGAACATCTTAGAGGCTGTAGTGTATTCTTCTTCCGCTCAAGATGATGGCAAGATTTATATTTCTCAGAAATCTGTTATAAATCTTTCAAGTAGAAAAACTGTTAATTATGATGCCACGGGGGATATGCACTACGATACTATTTCTGCCTTTATAAAAAGTGTAAGAGGGTCTGACCCGGATGCAGCGCTGTTTTACTTGGCAAAGATGCTTGACAGTGGAGAGGACATAAAATTTATTGCAAGAAGACTTATAATATTGGCAGCAGAAGACATTGGCTTGGCAGACCCGATGGCACTCACAATGGCAGTTTCTGCAGCAATGGCATGTGAATTTGTGGGAATGCCTGAAGCAAGAATTATTTTGTCTGAGGCGACGATCTATCTTGCATGTGCTCCAAAAAGCAACTCTGCATATTTGGCAATTGAAAAAGCCTTGGAAGATGCTAAAAATGTGAGTATAAAAAGTATTCCTATGCACCTTAGAATGGCAACACATGGAGAAGAAAAGCTCGGACATGGCATTGGGTACTTGTACCCTCATGACTATAAAAATCACTGGGTTTCTCAACAGTATCTACCTGATGAACTTATTGGCAAAAGATACTATTATCCAACTGAGATGGGAAAAGAAAAGTTTATAGCTGAATATATTAAGAAGTTGAAAGAACAGCTTGATAGCTAAAGAATCGAAATTTGCACGCACAAAAAAAGCGTGAGAGGAGAAAATAAAAATGGATATAAAAACGCTTGCACTGCAGCTTCACAGACAACACAGAGGAAAGATTTCCCTCAAAAGCAAAGTTAGTGTAGATAATCAGCACGACCTCAGTATATACTATACACCTGGTGTTGCAGAACCTTGCAGAGAAATTGCAAAAAATAAGTCTCTTGTGTATGAGTATACATCTAAATCCAACTGGGTTGCAGTGGTAACAAATGGTACAGCTGTTTTGGGTTTGGGAGACATTGGTGTGGATGCCTCTTTGCCTGTTATGGAAGGCAAGGCAATTTTGTTTAAACAGTTTGGCGGAGTTGATGCATTCCCCATATGCATAGCTTCAAAGGATGTTGATGAGATTGTAAAGACGGTAAAGCTTATTGAAACATCCTTTGGAGGGATAAACTTAGAAGATATAGGTGCGCCGGCATGTTTTGAGATTGAAGAAAGACTTATAGAAAGCCTTGATATTCCTGTGTTTCATGACGACCAGCATGGAACTGCTGTAGTGGTATTAGCTGCTCTGATAAATTCTCTTAAAATTGTTGGGAAAAAAATATCAGAGGTCAAAATAGTCATAAACGGTGCTGGTGCTGCAGGAATTGCAACTGCAAAACTTTTATTAAAGTATGGAGCAAAAAATATTATTGTTTGTGATAAATGCGGGACTATATACGAAGGAAGAGAAGAAGATATGAATAAGTATAAAGAAGAAATAGCAAAAATTACTAATAAAGAAGGAATAAAAGGTTCGCTACACAGAGCAATTGAAGGTGCTGATGTATTTATTGGTCTTTCTGTTGCAAATGTCCTGAATGAAGATGATATCAAAAAGATGTCAAATGATGCAATTGTGATGGCAATGGCAAATCCGATACCAGAGATTATGCCAGATATTGCAAAAAGGGCAGGAGCAAGGATTGTTTGCACAGGAAGGTCTGATTTTAATAACCAGGTCAATAACGTGCTGGCATTTCCAGGTATTTTTAGAGGAGCGCTTGATGTCATGGCAACAAGGATAACAGATGAGATGAAAATAGCAGCTGCAGAGGCTATAGCTAAGGTTGCAGAGGAAGAACTTTCAGAAGATTATATAATTCCAAAGCCTTTTGACAAAAAAGTAGCCTTTGAGGTGGCTTTAGCAGTTGCAAAAAAGGCAATGGAACAAAAGGTTGCACGGCTGTATCTAAATGATGATGAGCTTACATCAAGGATTTTGTCTATGTTAAGTATGTAAAGGGTCAAGAACAGAGTTAGGTAAAATTTTTGGTGCCTAACTCTGATTTTTTATTTTCTCGTTCTGATCATTGTAAATAGAAACATTGTATTTAATCAACAATGTCACTATTGACAAAGCAGTGTTGGACTTTTAAAATAAAAGGTGTCAGGTTAAACGTCATCTCTTGCAATTAACTTCCCCAGACAGAAGTTAATAGAATATAAGTGCAAGAAATGAGAAGTCAGTAGACAAGGAGGGAAAAGAGTGCCTGGGTCACTTGAAGAGTTTTTAAAAGGAAAGTCTATTATTGAACTTAGAGAAATAGCAAAAAGTCTGGGTATTCAAAAATATTCTTTGCTCAAAAAAGGTGAGTTGATGGAAGCTATTAAAAATTTTCTAGGAAGTTCAGAAGAAGATGCGACAGTTCTTGAAGGCATAGGTAAAAAAGAAAAAGGTAGAAGAGGAAGAAAGAAGAAATCAGAAACTGCAGAAGTTCAGCAGACTTTTGAATTAAAGAGCGAGGAGCAAGAATCAAAGCTTGAAGAGACTGAGGAAAAGGAAGAGGCAAGCCTAGATGAAATGGAAAATAAAGAAGAAGATAACATAAAAGAGCAAACTTTGTCGCAGGACACACAAAAAGAAGAAAAAACTGAAAAGCCTGTAGATGTTAGTTTGAATGAGGAGAACAAAGAAGAGAGTAAGGTAATAGAGTTAAAACCTAAAAAAGAAGAAAAAAGAGAGGATAAGATGCAGATAGAAATTCCACCAGAATTAAAAGAACTTGAAGGTAAAGTTGAGATAGGTGGTATAGGAGAAGGAGTTTTGGAGATAATTTATGAACCTGGTGGCGGCGGTGGCTACGGATTTTTGCGCGACGATTCGTTTGTTCCTGGCCCAAATGACATATATGTTTCGCCATCTCAAATCAGAAAATTCAATCTCAAAACGGGTGATAAAATTAGAGGTCCCATTAGACTTCCAAAAGAAAATGAGAAGTTTGCAGGACTTTTGTATGTTCAGAGCGTCAACGATATGAAACCAGAAGAAGTTGCAAAACGCACTCCTTTTGAAGACCTTACCCCTATTTTCCCAAACAAAAGAATAATTTTGGAAAATAAAAATGAACCTAAGGATTTAGCGGTTAGACTCATAGACCTTATTGCGCCAATTGGAAGAGGCCAGAGAGGATTAATTGTAGCACCACCAAAAGCAGGTAAAACTACACTATTAAAGAAAATAGCAAATAGTATTCTCACAAACTATGATGATTTGCATTTGATTGTACTGCTCATCGATGAAAGACCTGAAGAGGTCACTGATATGCAGGACTCAATTAAAGCAGAGATACATTACTCAACATTTGACGAAACGCCTGAACATCACATCAAGGTTGCTGAAATGGTTTTAGAAAGGGCTATGAGACTTGTTGAGTGTAAAAAAGACGTTGTCATATTGTTAGATAGCTTGACAAGGCTTGCACGTGCTTATAACTTGGTTGAACCACCATCTGGCAGAACACTCTCTGGTGGTCTTGACCCGAACGCTCTTCACAAACCTAAAAAGTTTTTTGGTGCTGCAAGAAACCTTAAAGAGGGTGGCAGCCTTACCATCCTTGCAACAGCATTGATTGAAACAGGGTCACGAATGGACGATGTCATATTTGAAGAGTTCAAGGGCACTGGCAACATGGAGCTGCACCTTGACAGAAAACTTTCTGAAAAGCGAATATTCCCTGCTATTGATATAAACAAGTCAGGGACAAGAAGAGAGGAGCTTTTGCTGTCTGAAGAAGAAAAAGCAGCTGTTGATGCAATCAGAAGAGCACTTTCTAATTTTGGAACAGCTGAAACTACAGAAAGAATTATAAGCATGCTTTCTCAGACAAAGTCAAATGAAGAATTCATAAGAAAGATATTACAAAATTTGAGATGAAAGTAGAAAGTAATTTTAAAAAAAATTGAGATTTGAACAAATCCAATTGATATTTTGGAGGAAGTAGCTGCTATTTTGGACAAAATAGCAGCTACTTTTTTATTTCTGGGCGTTTTTTTGAATTTCACAAATATGAGGAATTTGGAATACACTGATTTTAAGGAGGTGAAAATGATGAAGGTATGTATAGACCCTGGTCATGGAGGGAAGGACCCTGGAGCAATAGGAAAAAACAACACCAAAGAAAAAGATATAACACTTGCAATTGCTAAAAAATTAAAATTCATATTGGAAGATGGCACAAACACCAAGGTGATTTTGACAAGAGACTCTGATATTTTGCCGTGGGGAGAAAAAAGTGTAAAAGAAGACTTAAAAGCAAGGTGTGACATAGCAAATGCAAATTTGGTAGATGTCTTTGTCAGCATTCACTGCAACAGCAGCAAAAATGACTCTGCAAGAGGTATAGAAACTTTTTATTACAAGACCAGCCAGAAAGGATTTTTACTGGCTGTGGAGGTGCAAAAAAGTATAGTTGAGGCAGTTAAAACGATAAATCGCGGAGTCAAATTTGCAGACTTTTATGTATTAAGGGCTACTAAAATGCCAGCAATTCTGACAGAATGCGGTTTTTTAAGTAATCCAGAAGAAGAGAAGATGCTAAATAATCAAAACTACCAAACTCAAATAGCTTTAGCAATTGCAAAGGGAATTGTGAATTATCAAAAAAATGTTGATAAAGCTTAAAAAATGCTGTATTCTTATAATTAAAAATAGAGCCAAGAAGAAGTTGGCTCTTTTTGTTTTACCACATAAATAATTGGAAAGGAATGAATTTTTTTGAACATAAAAGAGTATACTGATTTTCTTCGCATAAGTGGAGTAGAGATTGATTTTGACGCAACATTTTTTAGCGGACAGTGTTTTAGATGGAAAAAGGTAGATGGTGGATACATAGGAGTTGTAAATAGAAAAATAGTTTTAGTATATCCGCAGGATAGTAATACTTTTGACATATACAACTGTTCACCTGAAGAGTTTAAAAAGTTTTTTTACTGGTATTTTGACTTGGATAAAGACTATGATTTGATTTTAAAAGAACTTTCTGAGCATGATGAGATTTTGAAAAAGGCAGTTGAGAAGTACAGAGGGATGAGACTTTTAAATCAAGAACCTTTTGAATGTATGATTTCTTTTATTATATCTCAGAATAACAACATAAAAAGAATTCAAATGCTAGTGGAAAGACTTTGCCAGGCTTATGGGGAAAAAATAGAATACAGAGGATTTTCTTCTTGGACATTTCCAGAAATTGAGAACTTAAAAAAGATCTCAACAGAAGAATTAAAACGCTTAGGGTTAGGTTATAGAGCAGAGTATATCAAAGATGCAATTGCTAAATTAGATGAAGGTAAAATAGACTTTGAAAGTCTTGAGTCTTTGAGTTCTGATGAAGCAAGGAAGATTTTAAAAACGGTAAAAGGAATAGGAGACAAGGTTGCTAATTGTATATTGCTTTACTCACTGCAAAAGTATGATGTGTTTCCTGTGGATGTGTGGGTGAAACGTGCCTTGAGAGAATATTATGGAATTGAAAATACAAAACAGCTGAGACAGTTTATAAATTCGTTTGGTGAACTTGCAGGATACGCTCAGCTTTTTTTATTTCACTATATTAGGAACATCAATAAATAAACTCAAATGAACAAATGGAGGTAAATTGTTGTGACACTTTACAAACTGATTATTTTAAGCATAGCTCCTTCTTTGTTCATAGCTCTTTATATCTATTTTAGAGACAAGTTTGAAAAAGAACCTCTTCATCTTCTTTTGAAAACCTTTGTATGGGGGATACTTATTAGCTCTATTGTTGTTCCAATTGAATATTTTTTAATGGCATATGGCAGCATTTCTGCTTCAAGCAGGCTTTCATTCATTGTATTTGAAGCGTTTATTGTTGCAGGTCTTACAGAAGAATACTTTAAAAGACTTGTTGTGCTAAGGGTGGCTTTTGACAGTCCTCATTTCAATCAACCATTTGATGGCATAGTTTACTGTGTATTCTCTGCAGTTGGGTTTGCTGCAATAGAGAATGTAGGGTATGTGTATCAAACTTTTCAGGCATCCCCCGACGCTGCAGTTTCAGTTCTTGTTCTAAGAGGTGTGATGGCAGTACCTGCACATGCTATGTTTGGAATTGTAATGGGATATTATTTAGGCTTTGCAAAGTTTGCGCCCGAGAGCAGAAGTTACTGGTATTTTAAGGCTTCTCTTATTATTCCTATGCTTTTGCATGGATTTTATGATTTTGTGCTCATGCTAAATGTCTATGGAGCGCTGGTCATAGTTGGTTTGTATGAGATTTTATTGTTTGCTTATTGCTTGAGATTAATTAGAAAAAGTCAAGAAATTTCCAATTTGTATTTTTAAGGCATAGAGGATTCTATTAAGGAGATGAGTTTGAAGTGACATCTGAAGACCAAGAACGAGAACTTAAAAAACTTGAAGTTTTTGCTTATAAAAATTTAAGAAAAAATTCTATCATTTCAATTGCAGATGGAGCAGTGTTTGCAGTTGGAAGTGGTATGCTTCCAGTCTCTACTGTGATAGTTTATTATTTCAAACTATGTCCATTCAAATACACTAATTGGTCTTTTGACAACTTTGAATGTACTTTTGTCAAACTCTCCGCAGATACTTGTTGCTAAAAAACTTGAGATGCTTGAAACATATAAAGAATATTTTATAAAAGTTGCTTTGCTTATGAGGCTTATGTGGTTTTTGCTTGCTATTGATGTGTTTGTATTTGCTGCTAAGAATGAGCTCTTATTTATAATTCTTTTTTACATAATTTTTAGTCTTCAAGGTTTTTTTGCTTCATTTGCCAATATAACATGGTTCAATCTTATACTAAAGCTTGTTCCTGAAAGACAAAGGAGCAAGTTTTTTGGGATAAGGTCATCGATAGGGGGACTGTGTGAGACATTTGGAGCCTTTTTGATGGGAAGAATATTGAGACTTTTACACTTTCCTTATAACTATGGTCTTTTATTTTTAATTTCGTTTTTGATAATGATGCTCTCATTGTACATAGCTTCTATGATGAAAGAGATTCCTATCAAGAAACCAAAAAAGGAGATTGACAATAAGCATTATTTTAGGAGCATGTTTTTGATACTAAAAGAAGATAGAAATTTTGTATATTATCTTTTTTCAGTTTTATTTATTGGTGCACTGGGTAAGATGCCGTTTGGTTTTCAAACAATATTTGCAAAAAATAGCCTGAGTATTTCAACCCAACATGTTGCAGTGGCAACCACAATATTGCTTTTTTCTCAAACAGTAGGATATATGCTCTGGGGATTAATTGGTTCAAAATACGGGTTTAAAAGTACTCTTTTAATTTCTGCTCTGATATTTTTGCCTGCAATATATTTTACATACCTTATGAGCTCTGTAGAAATATATTATCTTTCTGTTGCCCTGTTTGGGATTGCCCAAAGTGCAAGAAATGTAAACGAAAGTAATATGGCTGCAAAACTTTGCAAGGACCCATTAAAACAACCATCATATATCGGGCTTAGAAACTTTTTAATGGGACCATTTTTTGCGTTTAATTCAATAATTGCAGGTAGTATAATTGATATACTTGGCAAAAATCTTTTATTTCTAATATCGTTTAGCTGCATGGTGTTGGGATTTTTTATTCTATGTTTCTTAGTAAAAGAGGAGTAATTGTTCAATCTGGTTTTGAAAAAACTCTTGTAAAAAGAGAGTAGCTGTTGTAAAATATTTTTGCACCTTTATGAGTATGGGAAAGTTATGATTTTGGAAAATAACAAAAATTTGTATAAATCTTGTAGGAGGTGAAAGTGATGAAAGAAGGCATCCATCCAACATATTATCACGATGCAGTTGTCAGATGTGCATGCGGTGAGACATTTGTAACTGGTTCTACTAAAAAAGAAATCCATGTAGAAATTTGTTCAAAGTGCCATCCATTCTTTACAGGTAAACAAAAGTTTGTTGATACAACAGGTAGAGTAGAAAGATTTATGAAGAAATATGGGCTTGAACAGAAATAGAAAGAGAGTGTTGCTTCTCAAGAGGATTAGCCTGTGCTAATCCTTTTTATTTTACAAAATAGCAAAGATAGGAAGATGAGTATGAAAAAAACTACTATCGGTGGAATGGCTCTCATAGAGGGTATAATGATGAAAGGACCTAAAAAAATTTCCATTGTTATAAGAAAACCGAATGGTGAGCTTTACAAAGAGGTAAAGGATTTAGCCATAGACGATACTAACAAGCTAAAAAAGATTCCTTTTATAAGAGGAGTATTTATCTTATTTGAGCAAATGATTCTTGGGACAAAAGCTTTGATGAAATCTGCTGACATTGCATTAGAAGAGTTGCCAGATGAAGAAAAAGAAAAACAAAAAGATTTTGTGGACAAACTTTTTGAAAAGAAATTTTTCCAGAAGATTGGTGTTACCGATATAGCTATTTATTTTTCTGTAGTTGTATCCATAGTTCTCGGAATACTTCTATTTTTTTATATTCCTACTTGGTCTGTTGAAGTATTCAAAGGTTTTAGTCTTAGTAGTTTTTGGAAAAATATGATAGAAGGAATAGTAAGAGTAATAATTTTTATTTTGTATCTTTTATTTGCATCCCAGATGAAAGAAATAAAAAGGGTTTTTGAGTATCACGGAGCAGAACACAAAACAATCTTTGCATATGAAAATGGTGAAGAGTTAAGTATTCCAAACATAAAAAAATATTCTACACACCATCCGCGATGTGGAACAAGCTTTTTATTTATTGTAATAATTATCAGTATAATTATTTTTACTATTTCTGGTTGGCAGTCTGTTATTATGAGGACTTTACTACGGCTTTTACTTCTTCCTGTAATTATTGGCATATCATATGAGATAATAAGATGGGCTGGAAAAAGTGAAAGTATTTTAGCAAGGATAATTTCATATCCTGGGCTTTGGCTTCAGAACATTACAACAAAAGAGCCTGATGAAAAACAGATAGAAGTTGCAATTGAGGCATTAAAAGAGGTAGTGCCGGAGGACAGAAAGCTTGATGAGTGGTAGGTTAAAGACCATTGGCGAGGTTTTGAATGAAGCTGCTTTGATGTTAAGAGATTATTGTGAAAATAAAGAAGAAGACTATAAGAATATTGCTCTTATGATGGTTTCGCAGATACTTGATATTGATAAAACAGAGGTTATTCTAAATAAAGGTTTACCTGTAGGACAAGACAAATATGAAAAGATTGTAAATGCTATTTCCAAATATTTGCAAGACTATCCTCTCCAATATTGTACGAATAAGGCTTTCTTTATGGGTCTTGAGTTTTATGTTGATGAGAATGTTTTGATTCCACGATTTGACACAGAGGTTTTGGTAGAGGTTGCTATAGAAATCTTTAAAGATAGAAAAAATCTATACTTTTTAGATATTGGCACGGGTAGTGGCTGTATTGCGGTGGCTCTTTGCAAATTTTTAGATTGCAAGGTTTTAGCTGTTGATATTTCAGAAAGAGCACTTGAGGTTGCAAGGAAGAATGCAAAATTGAATGGTGTAGAAAATAGGATTTCATTTGTAAGAAGCAACTTATTTGAAGATATTCCCAAAAATCTTAGATTTGATGCCATACTCAGCAATCCACCTTATATTTCTGAAAGTGAAAGGTTCAAACTTGAGAAGCAAGTTTTAAAAGAGCCGCATATAGCTCTGTTTTCAAAAGAAAATGGACTTTGGTTTTTCAAAGAAATTGCAAGCAAAGCAAAGCTATATCTCAAAGATGGTGGTTATATTATTTTTGAAGTAGGATTTTCTCAAGCTGAAGAAGTCAAGAGAATTTTAGAGCAAAACGGTTATGAGAATATAAAGTCAAGAAAGGATTTGAATAATATTGAAAGATGTATCTTTGCAATAAATGGGTAAAAATATATTGGATGGGGTGATTGAATGATAGAGAAGCTTCAAGTAATTGAGGAAAAATATTTAGAACTTGAGAAAAAGATTGCAGACCCTGAGATAATAAGCCAGACTCAGGAATGGCAAAAACTCATGAAAGAACACAGCAATCTTCAACCAATTGTAGAAAAATTCAGAGAATACAAAAAAATTTTGAATACTATCAAAGAGGCTGAAGAGCTTTTAGATACAGACCTTGACGAGGACTTTGAAAAACTTGTAAAAGAAGAGCTAAATCGGGCAAAAGAACAGAAAGAGATTGTTGAAACGCAGCTCAAAATTTTACTTTTGCCAAAGGACCCTAACGACGAAAAAAATGTTATAATGGAGATAAGAGCAGGTGCAGGTGGTGAAGAAGCAGCACTTTTTGCAGCCGAGCTTTTCAGGATGTATTCAAGATATGCAGAAAGGAAAAACTGGAAAGTTGAAGTGATGTCGACAAGTGAGAGTGATTTGGATGGGTTTAAAGAGGTAATTTTCATGATAAGCGGAAAAGGTGCATATAGCAGGCTCAAATATGAAAGTGGTGTTCACAGAGTTCAGAGAGTACCTGTGACAGAGTCAGGTGGAAGAATTCATACATCAACAGCAACTGTTGCAGTGTTGCCAGAAGTTGAAGATGTTGAGGTAGAAATAAGAGAAGAGGACCTTGAGATAGACACGTTCAGGGCAGGCGGTGCAGGAGGTCAGCATGTAAACAAGACAGAGTCGGCTGTTAGAATTGTTCATAAGCCCACAGGAATTGTTGTAACCTGCCAGGACGAAAGGTCGCAGCATGCAAACAGGGACAGGGCAATGAAGATACTCAGGGCAAGGCTTTATGATTACTATCAGAGTCTGCAGCAAAAAGAAATAGAAAGTCAGAGAAGAAGCCAGGTTGGAACAGGTGACAGGAGTGAGAGAATAAGAACATATAACTTTCCTCAGGGGCGTGTGACAGACCATAGGATTGGTCTTACTTTGTACAAGCTCGAACAAGTTTTAGATGGGGATCTTGATGAGATTATTGATGCTTTGATTACTCATTTTCAGACAGAGAAATTAAAAGAAGTAGGCTAAAATGCCGATAATTATAATGATAATTACGCAAAAATTATAAACCAGAAAAAGGATGATGATAGAAGATGGATATTCTTTCAATTGGCGGGTTGATATTGGGTTTTGGTTCTCTTTTGACTGCGTTTATAATTGAAAAAGGTAATCCTGCAAAGCTTTTGCAGATTTCAGCCGCTATGATTGTTTTTGGTGGAACAATTGCGGCAGTACTTGTTTCATTTCCCATGTCACAGATAAAAATAGCAGTAAAACACATAAAAATGGTTTTTATGGATAAGAAAATTGATTTTGCAAGTGTGGTTGAACAGCTTGTGCAACTTTCTGACAGGGCGCGAAAAGAAGGTCTCTTGGCTTTAGAGCAAGAGATTCCAAACCTCCAGAATCCGCTTTTGAAAAAAGGTTTAGGACTTGTTGTTGATGGTATTGAAGGTGAAGTGATTAGAGATATTTTAGACAGGGAAGTTTACCTTGCAGAAGATGAGCTTAAAGAAGCAGCAGAAGTATTTGAGGCTGCAGGTGGATATTCTCCTACAATGGGTATTATTGGTACTGTTATGGGACTTATTTCTGTGCTTTCGAACTTGACAAATCCAGATGAACTTGGTCCTGCTATAGCTGTTGCATTTGTTGCAACTTTGTATGGTGTTTCATCTGCTAACCTAATTTGGCTTAACTTTGGTAAGAAGATAAAAACAAAAGCAAAGCAAGAAAGAATGTTAAATGAGATAATTGTGGAAGGCCTTTTGTCAATCCAAGCTGGTGAAAACCCAAGAATACTCAGGGAAAAGATTGGCGGAATGTTAAAAGAAGCTGGTCAGAAGCAAAGTCAAGCTCAAGAGCCAGCAGGCGCAACTGTTGGGGGGTAAAAAGTAGATGTCAAGAAAGCGTATGGAAGAACCAGCCCATGAGAACCATGAACGATGGCTTATTACCTATGCAGATTTGATTACTCTTTTACTCATATATTTTATTGTCATGTACTCTATGAGTAAACTTGACATGGACAAATTTAAAAACTTCACAGAATCCCTAACATCTGTTTTGAAAGGTACAGCTTACATTTTTGAAAATTCTGGTCCATCTATATTAGAAGGATTATCAGGGAAAAATGTTAAAGGAACAAACACTGATGTTGGTGGGGCAACAAAAAATAGGCAGATGACTGAAGAAGAACTCATAAATGATATACAGAAACAGGTTTTAGGGCTTATAAAAGAACATGGTATTGAAGGTAAAGTGCTTGTGATACAGGAAGAGAGAGGATTATCAATTTTACTTAAAGATGTGTTATTTGATACAGGTTCCGCAAAGCTTACACCCCAGGCAAAAGAAGTTGTGCATGAGATTGCAAAGATTTTAGAAAAAGTGCCAAATAATAACATAAGAATTGAGGGACACACAGACAATGTCCCTATTCACAATAAATACTTTTATTCTAACTGGGAGCTTTCGACAGCAAGAGCTACATCTGTTTTGCAGGAAATTTTAAGAGTTTCAAAGGTAAAACCCGAGAGATTTTCTGTTGTTGGCTATGGTGAGTATAGACCAATTGCTTCTAATAAGACACCAGAAGGAAGAGCCCTCAACAGAAGAGTTACAATTGTGATACTGAGAACAGTATATAGCAAAGCTGAACCTGTGAGGTAAAAGATTTTACTCAAATATTGGGTTAGAGTGTTTATAAAAGGGCTGATTTTCTCATAATATTTAAATGAAAATATTTGATTTTGAAGTTACTTTGTTGGAAATAAATTTTTTAGTTTTCAACCTTTTTGCTTTTTTTTGTGGGATAACTGGAGCATTTGTTGGTGCTCTGGCGGGTTTGGTCTTCCCTTTAAACGATGAGAAGATAAAAGACTCCTTAATTGGTTTTACATCGGGACTAATGCTTGGTTTAATTTGCTTTGGACTTATCCCTGAAGCTGTGAGTATTTCAAACTTGCTCGAATGTATTTTAGTATTGATTGCTTCATACTTTATGATTGGGATATTAGAAGAAGCATTGACAATAAGATATTTACTTTCCCAGAACAAATATCTCAAAAGTGGAATACTGATTTTAGTTGCACTTTCTCTTCACAACTTTCCTGAGGGGTTGGCAATAGGAAGTAGCTTTGCTGTAGAAAAGAGCTTTGGAATTTTAGTAGGGATTATGATAATAATTCATGATATTCCAGAAGGATTTGTTCTTTCGTTGCCTTTTAAGATAGCCAAGCAAGGTAAAAAGAAAATATTAAGATATGCAATATTGTCAGGAGTTCCAACAGGTATTGGGTGTTTGGTTGGAAGTGTGATAAGCTATATTAACAAATATGTAGTAGCAGGCTGTCTTGCTTGTGCAGCAGGCGCAATGCTGTATGTTGTGATAAATGAGCTTATTCCAGAGTATAGTCGAAAAGAGAATTTAAAAATGGCAACAGTATCAAATATGATAGGTATTGTTGTAGCACTACTACTTTTGGAGTGGTTGGAATTATGACAATTATCATTGATGCAAAAGAAGGTATAGATTATGAAAAGCTTGAAAAAGCAGCTTTAATATTAAGAGAAGGCGGGCTTGTCGCCTTTCCAACAGAAACTGTGTACGGTCTTGGAGCGAATGCACTTTTAAAAGATGCGGTGGATAAGATTTTTTGGGCTAAAGGAAGACCTCAGGACAATCCGTTAATCGTTCATATATCTTCAAAAGAGATGCTTGAAATGTGTGCTGAAATTACAGATGAAAAGGTTTATGTGCTTATAGAAAGATTTTGGCCAGGACCACTTACAATTGTTCTACCCAAAAAAAATGTGGTTGCTGACAACGTTACAGCAGGTCTTTCCACAGTTGGTGTTAGAATGCCTGCGAACAAAATCGCGCTTGAGCTAATAAGACTTTCTGGTGTACCAGTGGCAGCACCATCAGCAAATGTCTCTGGAAAACCAAGTCCGACAGAGGCCAAGCATGTGATAGAGGACCTGATGAATAAGGTGGATGTCATTATAGATGGTGGTAAATGTTCATTTGGACTTGAGTCAACTGTGGTGGATTTGAGTGGCGGCGAAGCTGTGATTTTGAGACCAGGCGCTATTTCGTATTATGCATTGAAAGAGGTGCTTGGCAATATAGAGTACAGCAAAGCGGTGGTGGAAGGACTAAGTGGGAGTGTTCCAAGGTCACCTGGTATGAAATATAAGCACTATGCACCTGATGCCAAACTTATAATAGTAAAGGGAAGAATTGATAAAAGAATTGACAAGATAAATGAGATGAAAAAGAAATTAGAATTGAAAGGTTACAGGGTTGGCATATTGTGCTTTTATGAGACAGCCCATAATTTTGATTCCCAGTACAAACTCATTTTAGGAAGCATGTTTGATGCAAAAGAGTGTGGAAGAAATCTGTTTTCGCTGTTGAGAAAATTTAACCAACTTGGTGTTGATTATATACTTTGTGAATGGGGAGAATTTAACTTAGAATTTCTTGCGCTGGAAAATAGACTTTATAAAGCAGCGGCAAACAATATTGTTGAGGTGTTGTGATATTGAAGAAGAAAATACTTTTTGTGTGTACAGGTAATACTTGCAGAAGTCCAATGGCAGAGCATCTTTTAAAGGAAAAGCTTAAGAAGATGAAAATTGATAATGTTGAAGTTGAATCAGCTGGGCTTTCTGCATTTTTTCCACAGAAGGCTTCCAGAAATGCTATATTGGTAATGAATGAAGTTGGTATTGATATCTCGTCGCACGTATCAAGACTTGTAAATGAGGATATGATAAAAGAAAGTACTCTTATCTTGACAATGGAAAGGTATCATAAAGAGGTAATTACAAAGATGTATCCTGGTACTGCCGACAAGGTGTTTACTTTAAAGGAGTATGTAATGAATACCAAAGAAGATTTGGATGTTGTTGACCCATATGGTGGAGATATTGAAGAGTACAGAAGGTGCAGAGATGAACTTAATCAACTTATTGATAAACTTTTGTCGAAAGTGGATGATATATGATAAAAATAATCAGTGTTGGAACAATAAAAGAGAAGTATTTCTTGCAGGCATGTGAAGAGTACAAAAAAAGGCTTTCGCGGTGGGTAAAAGTAGAAGAAATAGAGATTAAAGAAGAAGATGAAAATAAATATTCTAATATTGAAACTCTTTTAGAAAAAGAAGCTGATAAGGTTTTAAAATTCATAAAGGAAGATGAATTTATAATCGTATGTGACGTTAATGGTTTTGAGTTTTCCTCAGAAGAATTTTCTGAGATTCTAAGAAAAAATATATATAGTGGTAAAAATATTACTTTTATAATTGGCAGTTCCAATGGACTTTCAAATGAAGTGAAAAGAAAAGCTGATTTACTTATTTCATTTTCAAAACTTACTTTTCCTCATCAGCTTTTTAGAGTTTTACTTTATGAACAGATTTACAGAGGATTTTCGATTATTTATGGGACAAAGTACCATAAATAAACGGGGCTATGTTTTTAGACAACTAAAGCCCCGTTTATTTATACTGACATATAAAAGTTTTTACAGATGAATCATTGTTCCAATACCTTTATCTGTAAATATCTCAAGCAAAATACAGTGTGGAATTCTTCCATCAAGGATGTGTGTACGATTGACACCGTGCTTTAGTGCGTCTATGCATCCTAACACCTTTGGAATCATCCCGCCATCAATCTTTCCTTCGTCAATCATCTTCAAAACTTCATCGGCACTTATTGCTGAGATTATTTCCTTGCTATTTTTATCATATTTTAATCCTTCAACATCTGTCATAAACATTAGCTTTTCAGCCTTTATTGCCTTTGCAATTTCAGCCGCCACAGTATCTGCGTTAATATTGTAACTTGTACCATCTTCCCCAACACCAATTGGTGCAACAACAGGTATATATTCATCTTTAGCAAGCATTTCTAAAACCTTTGCGTTTATTGACACGACCTCTCCCACATAACCTAAATCAATTTTTTCTCCATTTACATATTCATAATGTTTTCGTGCCTGAATTAAATTACCATCAATTCCGCAAATACCTATTGCCTTTCCACCTTTTTGGTTTAGCATTGATACAAGTTCTTTATTTGTCTTTCCTACAAGGACCATTTGAGCAACTTCCATGGTTTGCATATCTGTTACTCTGAGCCCATTGACAAACTGACTTTCAACCTTGAGTTTCTTGAGGACTGAATTTATGTCAGGTCCACCGCCATGAACAACTATTGGATTTACACCAATGTATTTGAGCAAAGTTATATCTTCCATAACCCAGTTTTTAAGCTTTTCATTTATCATAGCATTCCCGCCATATTTTATTACAACAGTCTTACCATAAAGTTTTTGTATGTAAGGAAGAGCTTCTATTAATATACTTGCTTTTTCAATCAGAGTGTCCATTTCTTCGTACATATAAACCGTCATCCCTTCATTTTATTTTTTAAAAATATTCTCCCACCATTATAAGTCCCGTTTTTTCATCAAGAGAAAATTTTATATTCATATTTTGAATTGCCTGGCCGGCAGCACCTTTTATGAGATTGTCAATGCATGAGATTATGATAACTCTGTTTGTCTTCTTATCTATCTCAAATCCAATGTCTACAAAGTTTGTTCCTCTTACGTACTTTAGTTCAGGTAGTTCATCTTCAAAAATACGAACAAAATATTCGTCTTTGTAGAATTCGTTGTAAATTTCAACAAGGTCGTTTTTAGCAATCTTTTTTATAAGGTTTGCATATATAGTTGAGAGTATTCCTCTTTTTACAGGCAGAAGATGTGGTGTAAATGATAAATTCAAATCTTCGCCAAATAGCAAACTGCACTTCTCTTCAATTTCGCTTGTATGTCTATGTTTTGCAACTGAATATGCTTTGAAATTTTCATCAAGTTCGCAGAAACTATATGCAAAATCAGATTTTTTACCAGCTCCAGAAACACCTGACTTCGAATCTATTATAATACTATTTTTATCTACAAGTTTGTTTTTCAAAAGAGGAGCAAGCCCTAATATTGCACTTGTTGGGTAACATCCTGGATTTCCAACAATCTGAGCCTTTTTAATCTCCTTCCTGTTTATTTCACAAAGTCCATAAGCACTTTTGCTCAAAAGCTCAGGGTATTTGTGCTGACTATAATCTTTTGCATATCTTTGCAGATCTTTGTATCTAAAATCAGCACTTAAATCAATCACAATCTTGCCAAGGTCATATCCTATTTTGACATATTCCTGTGAAATACCGTGTGGCAAAGCACAAAATATCACATCTGTTTCTTCTAATGCTTCTATGTTAAATTCTTCGAATACAAGGTTTGAAACCTTTTTAAATTGAGGGTTTGTTTTATCAAGGGAAAGTTGGTTGCTACTTGATGATATGATAGAGATAATTTCAACTTCAGGGTGCTTTAACAAGAGCCGAATGAGCTCTAATCCCACATATCCTGACGCTCCTATAATGCTTGCTTTTATCAACTTGGTCATCTCCTCTTTATTATTTAAAGTATTGTTTTTAACTATGCAAATAATTATACACCACGGTGCATAAAAATACAATACATTGGCAAATATTTAAATTGATTTGTTCGACAAAATGGGGTATTATATACCTATAAATTACATTTTTTGCGGGGTAGATCTGTGATGAACAAAATAAAAAACTTGGTAGCAGTGATTACAATATTTTTATTAATTTTTATTTCTGCTTTTGCAGCCACCTCATACAAACTCTATGTTGATGGTAAGCTAATCTCTTCAGTTAAAATTTTAGAAAACAAAGGGAATGTTTACCTTGCACTTGCTGACTTTCTCAGGCTGAAAGGATTTAAAGTTTCTTATAATTCAAAAACTAAATCTGTCTTAGGCAAAAATTCTAAAGATACATATCAGTTCTATGTTGACAAAGCATTTTATTATTATAACAAAAACAAAAAAACTCTTTCAACCAAAGTTTTTATAAATGGAGGTAAATCTTATATTTTAGCAAAGGATATAGCATTGATTTTTGGTTATCTCATTCAAATTGATAAAATGAAAAACATGGTGAGCTTGAATACCAAAAAGTTGCAATTTTCAGACTCAAGTTCTTCAAAAAAACAACCATCAAATACTTTGACCTCAAGAAGCAGTTTGCCAAGAACTGTGCAGGAGTCGAATTATATTGCCGACATAAGATATACCATAGAAAATAATAAATTTATCCTGATTGTTTCGGCAACCCAAACTTTGTCTTATAAGACCTACAAACTTTTTAATCCTGATAGAATAGTTTTGGATGTTTTAAATAGTATTGATAATTTACCAAATAATAGAATAGAAATAAATAAAAATGGCGTCTTTAGAATAAGACATGCACAAAATATTGATTCAAGTGGCAACAAATTTTCGCGCATTGTAATAGATTATGATTCAAGTTTGATAAAAGATTACAAGATATTAAACAATGGCAACCAAGTCAAAATTGAAATAGATTTACCAAAAGTTATAGAGTCAAAAACAAATATCGACAGTAGCGAGGTTTACCAAAGTAAAGATTCTCAAAGTTCAAATGCTTCTTCTCAAATATATATGATTCAAAAAATAGATGTTATACCTTCTGATGGCTTTACTCTTGCCAAAATTGAAATTAGTCCGACAGTTGTAAGTGATATTTACAGAGCTGATGAGTCTTTTGTAGTTTTGAATTTAAAGGGAGCTCAATTTTCGGTTCAAAATAATAATTTTTACCAAGTAAACGATGGTAGAGTGGATTTTTATGTTCTTTCAAACATTGATCAGAATAATAGCCAGATTATCTTTTCGTCGAAGGCAAAGGTTTTTGTTTTAAACAAACTTGATGGAAAGTTAGAAGTGGTGTTTGCTGACCAGTATTCAAGCTTAAGACTAAATCCGCCCTCAAGCCTTGTTTTGAGTTCGCCTTTTGTTTCTCAGATAAACTATTTTTACGACCAGAACAGTAACATAATAAAACTTGAAAGCCAATATCCTATCACTATTGCAGACGATGTGTATTCTTTGCAGGGTTCGGTTATTACTACTGTGTATTCGGTTTATCAAGAGGATAAGTGTGTTGTTTATATCCAAATTAATCCTGATTGCGTAACAAATATAAACAAAAACGGAAGTAATATTATAATAAGTTTTTTACAAAAATTACAAAAACCACAAAAGAAATTGAAAATATTTATTGACCCTGGACATGGGGGGTCGGACCCAGGTGCCATATACACAAAAGTAGTAGATGGCAAAAAAGTAACTTATAATGAGAAAGATTTTAATTTAGATATTTCATTAAAACTTAAGGAAAAGCTCAAAAACCGTGGCTATGAAGTTTTTATGTCGCGTGAAAAAGATGAGTTTGTGGATCTTTATGACAGAACAAAGATGGCAAATAGTTTAAATGCAGATTTGTTTATTTCCATTCACAACAACGCAATTGATAATTCATCTGTGCGTGGAACAATGGTTTTGTATAAAGAGAAACAGCAAAATGGGATCATTCCAGACAAGCAGTTTGCCCAGATAGTACTTGACAGCATAATAAAACAAGTTGGTACGCAGAACAAGGGTATTGTAGAAAGACCTAATTTGGTTGTGCTGAGAACATCAAATATGCCTGCTGTACTCGTTGAAGTTGCATTTGGGACAAACCCTCAAGATTTGGACCTTCTTTTGAGCGATAGTTTTAAAGATGCTGTTGCAAAAGCTATAGCTGATGCTGTTGAGTATATAAATACAAATTACAACAGATAAATTATTATTGGCAAGTAATAAAAAAGAGGGATGAGAAAGTAAGCCTTTTACTCATCCCTCTTTATTATAAACCTTTCAATAGCTTCAGCAACTGCACCTTCATTATTTGTTCTGGAGGTTACAAACTTTGCAGCTTTTTTTACTTCCTCCGGTGCATTTGCAACTGCCACGCTTATACCAGAGATTTTAAACATTCCAACGTCGTTGAAGTTATCGCCAATTGATATCAACTCTTCAGATGAGACATTTTTAAAATTCATAAATTGCAAAAGAGCTTTCTCTTTTGATGCATCATTGCTCAAGACTTCTAAAAAACCATATTCTTTGTTGTCTGATGCATAGTAGAGAATAATATTGCAGTTAGTCTCAAGGGTTTTAAGGGTTTCTTTAATCTCTTTAAGTTTTTCGTATTTGCCTACAATTCCAATGTGGCTAATAGGATATTCCAAAAACTTTAAAAGCTTTTTTGCTGGGTATGTAGGTTTAAATTGTTTGCGGCCGTTTACAAAGTTTAAAAAATAATTGTCATGATTTGTTCTTTTTTTATAAATCATGTGAAAATCTTGGTCATATCCCAGTACGATATAATAGTCTATGTCAAAATGATTATTATCAAGAAACTCAATTAATACTTTCTTCTGACGTTCTGTAAGATAATTTTTTATGATGGGAGGAAAATCAGGATTTTCAAAAACATAAACGCCATTTGCCGAGATTAGTGAACATGGCAAATTCAGGTCTTTTGTAATTTTAAAAGCCGAAGCACCTCTTCCTGTACAAAGTACTATTTCAATTTTATACTTTTCTACAGCAATTTTTAAAAACTCCTTGTTTATTTGAGGAATAGAACCTGAATCATTTAAAAGGGTTCCATCAATATCCAGCGCAATTAATTTTATCAAGACTGATCACCTTTTTTTAAAATATTGAACAAAAAATAGCAGCTATTTTTCAAGTATTCTGGAGTTTGTTAACAAATTAACTTTTGCATACTGTATACAAGACAAAGATCATATGTTATAATCTTTAATAGCAATAGTTTATCATCACAAATAGAAAGGGGCAAGGAAGAAACTGATGGTGAATATCTATTTACTCCTAATATTTTTACCCATGATAGCAGCACTTTTTGTCTACCTTATTAACAATAGCAACTTTAGAAAAGCTATTGTTTTTTTGATGTCTGCAGTGTTAATTAGCGCAAGTATCTATTCTATTTCACAGGGTGACAGGTTACTGAGACTTTCGCATTCTTTAAATTTTGCACTTGAATATCTCATAACATTTGCCGACTATTTTCTGTTAGCAATCATTTTTTTGATTGGTATAAAACTTAAGAACAAGCTCATTAGCCTTCTTGCTATTTTGCAGTTTGTTTTTATGTTCGTGTTTGAATTTAAAGTAGGTAAATTAGAAGTTGAAAATATATTTTTTGTTGATCATTTAAGCTTTATTATGCTTCTTTTAATAAACATAATAGGACCGCTGATTGCAATATTTGCACTTTCTTATATGGATGAGCATGAGAAACACCTTCATCTTGAAAAGAGCAGACAGAATATATTTTTTGCAATAATAATGCTATTTTTAGGTGCAATGAATGGTCTTGTAATTTCAAACAACATATTGTGGGTATACTTTTTCTGGGAGATTACTACACTCTGTTCGTTCTTACTAATTTCTCATGACCAGAATGAAGAGAGCATTAAAAATGCAACAAGAGCTCTTCTTTTAAATTCGATAGGTGGGCTTAGCTTTGTTATAGGTATAATATTTATGTACTATAAATCTGGCACAGTTGCTTTGAATGAAATTATATCTTCACAAGACAGCAGTATTTTGATGATACCAATTGCATTTTTAGCACTTGCAGCATTTACAAAGTCTGCGCAGATGCCGTTCCAGAGCTGGCTACTTGGTGCTATGGTGGCACCAACACCTGTGTCTGCTCTGCTTCACTCAAGCACAATGGTAAAAGCAGGTGTTTATCTGGTTTTGA
Organism: Caldicellulosiruptor obsidiansis OB47; assembly: GCF_000145215.1. Lineage (NCBI taxonomy): Bacteria > Bacillati > Bacillota > Caldicellulosiruptorales > Caldicellulosiruptoraceae > Caldicellulosiruptor > Caldicellulosiruptor obsidiansis. The sequence goes on along the minus strand of NC_014392.1, from coordinate 1,557,583 downwards.
GATTATCACCGGTATTTGTTGATACATGGCTGTCAAAAATAGTTGCGGTGGCAGGTGCTTTTACTTTTGTATCAGCAGCACTTTTAGCCATCTTTCAGTCAAATGCAAAAAGAGTGTTGGCATACTCAACAATTTCTAACTTGGGTCTTATAATTGCATTGTCTTCCATAGCAGATGTGTATGCGATATATGCAGCTGCACTTTTGATAGTTTTGCATGGTGTGTCTAAAGCGCTTTTGTTCTTGTGCGTTGGTTCAATAGAACAGGGTATAGGTTCCCGAAACATAGAGGATATGGACGGAATCAAGTATAAAATGCCAATTGTTGCTTTCTTGACCCTTTTGGGAAGTGTGTCAATGCTACTTCCTCCGTTTGGTGTTTTAATTACAAAATGGATTGCTATTGAGGTGTCAACTCAAAACATTGTGGCAATGCTTGAAATAATCTTGGGAAGTGCTTTTACGGTTGTTTTCTGGACAAAGTTTATAGGCAAGATTCTTTCTGATGGAAAGGATAAAAATAAGATAGAAAAATTTGAATTTGTAAAGCATATTCCGTTGACGACTATTTCAATACTGGTAGTTTTGGTAAGCATCTTTTTGATACAGTTTACAAATACATTTGTTGTGCCGTTTTTCAAATCTTCATTTGCAAGGTATTCAGGAGTTAGCAGCAGAAATATAAAAGAATTGTATGTGAAAGATTTCTTTGGATTTAATCCGCTTGTATTTTTTGGTGTACTGATAGCAGCAGTTGTTCTGGGAGCTCTAATATATAGGTTATTTAAGCCAAAAAGATATGTGCCTGTGTATATGTCATGTGAAAACTCGGACAATTTTGCTTTCAGAGGTGAAAAAGATAAAGTTGTGCCGTTTGAATTCAAAAATTATTATTTTGAGACACTGACAAATGAGAAAACAGTAACACTTATTGTAAATGTGCTTTCAATGGCATTAATCGCAATAATGTTTGGGGTGATTTTAAAGTGAAAGAAATATGGATTACACTGGCAACTGTTATAGTTGCACCTTTAGTTGGTGGAGTTATAACGGGAATTGATAGAAAAATAACTGCGCGGATGCAGAACAGGTTTGGACCGCCTATTCTGCAGCCTTTTTATGATCTTTTTAAACTATTTTCAAAAGAGACCATTGTTGTTTTGAACACTCAGATTTTGTATGCATTTTTGTTCTTGGTATTTAACATTGTTGCAGTTGTGATGTTTGTGCTTAAGATGGACCTTCTTTTGATTTTATTTATTCTTGCATTTGCTACAACAGCGCTCATTCTTGGAGCAATGGTAACAAATTCGCCATATTCAAGGATAGGTGCTCACAGGGAATTGATATCTGTACTTGCATATGAGCCTGTTTTAATTGCTATGATAGTAGCAATTTACTTTGTAACTGGGAGTTTCAATATAAAAGATATTTTGAAACACAATAGTTTGTTGATATTGGATTTGCCATTTATCTTCGTAGCATTTACCTATGTTTTGACTATTAAACTGCGAAAATCTCCGTTTGATTTGTCAACTTCACACCATGGTCATCAAGAACTTGTAAAAGGTATTACAACAGAGTTTGCAGGACCTGTTCTTGGCTTGATTGAACTTGGTCACTGGTACGAACTTGTGCTTTTACTTCTTTTTGTATGGTTATTTTTTGCAAAAAATATCTTTGTAGCAATAGCAGCAATTCTGATTTGCTACTTTTTAGAGATTGTGATTGACAACATCTCAGCAAGGCTTACATGGAAGATAATGCTACGACTTACTTGGTCAGTAGCATTTGGTTTTGCGCTTGTCAATCTCATTTGGGTATATATAAAGTATAGGTTATTATAAAAAACAGGGGTGAAAATAAAAAGTGTTATTCAGAAAGGCATTGAAAAAGTCTCCATGGATTGTTCACTATGATTGTAACAGCTGCAACGGCTGTGATATAGAAATACTGGCAACCTTAACACCTGTATATGATGTCGAGAGATTTGGAATTATAAATGTAGGTAATCCAAAACATGCTGATATATTGGTTGTGTCAGGTTCTGTTAACCACAGAAATGCAAGAGTTTTAAAGACAATATATGATCAGATGCCACATCCAAAAGCTGTTGTAGCAATTGGAGCATGTGCGTGCTCCGGTGGGATATTCAAAGAATGTTACAATACCCTTGGCGGTGCCGATACAGTTGTTCCTGTTGATGTATACGTTCCTGGCTGTGCTCCGCGACCAGAAGCTATCATGGAAGGAATCTTAAAAGCTGCACAGCTTTTAGAAGAGAAGAAAAAGAATATGAAAAAGGGTGAGATTTTGAATGTTGCAAAATCTTAAAGAACTTCAGAAAGAGGATTTGAGGAAAGAAGTTTTAGCCTTAAAAGCAGATGGGTATAGATTTGTCACAGCAACATGTGTTGATTTGGGCGATGGAAGATTTGATATAATCTATCACTTTGATAAGGATTACCAACTAACAAATATAAGAGTTACTATAGCGTCTGAAGAAAAAGTTCCTTCTATTTCAGACATATATTTTGCAGCTGTGTTTGTTGAAAATGAGATAAAAGATTTGTTTGGCATAGAATTTGAAAATCTTTTGATTGATTACGAAGGAAAGTTCATGATAACAGAAGAGTTAGAATCTCCTATGCGCAAAAAGCCAGTTGTAAAAGTAAAGAAAGGAGAGTAAGAAGGCTTTGGGGAAAAGAACAATAGTTCCGTTTGGTCCACAGCATCCTGTTTTGCCGGAACCTCTGCAGCTTAGGCTTGTTTTAGAGGACGAAAAAGTTGTTGAAGCGATACCTGCAATAGGTTATGTTCATAGAGGACTTGAAAAGCTTGCTGAGGAAAAGGATATAAATCAAAACATATATGTGGTTGAAAGAGTTTGTGGTATATGCAGTTTTCAACAGGCTTTGGCTTATTGCCAGGGAATTGAAGAGCTAATGGGCATTGAAGTGCCCGACAGAGCAAGGTATTTGCGAGTTATTTGGGCAGAGCTTCACAGGCTTCACAGTCATCATTTGTGGCTTGGGCTATTGGCTGATGCTTTCGGGTTTGAGAGCCTTTTTATGCAGTGCTGGAGAAATAGAGAGCTTGTGATGGACCTTATGGAAGCAACAGCAGGTTCAAGAGTTATAATTTCCACAAATATAATTGGTGGGGTTAGAAGAGATATAGACCTTGATAAGCAAAAGTTCATTTTAGAGAACCTTGCAAAATTGGAAGAGGAACTAAAGAAAATTGAAGGTTCATTTTTGAACGATTATACAGTCAAGAAAAGACTTGTAGGTGTAGGTGTTTTAACCAAGCAAGAAGCTTATGAACTTGGGTGTGTAGGACCAATGGCAAGGGCAAGCGGTATAAAGATGGACCTGCGAACCCTTGGATATGCAGCATATGGTGAACTTGACTTTGAACCAGTCATAGAAAACGATGGAGACTGCTATGCAAGGCTGAAAGTTAGACTTCGTGAATGCTATCAGTCGATTGACCTTATTCGTCAAGCTATTTCTAAGATGCCAGAAGGCGAGATTTCAACGCCGGTTAAAGGATTTCCAAACGGTGAGGTTATTTCAAGGGTTGAACAGCCACGAGGGGAAGATGTATATTATATAAAGGCAAACGGGACAAAGAACTTGGAAAGACTCAGAATCAGAACACCAACATTTGCAAATATTCCTGCGCTTGTGAAGATGCTTCAGGGCGTGGATTTTGCAGATGTTCCGATGCTTGTTTTGACAATTGATCCATGTATTTCGTGTACCGAAAGGTAAAAAAGTTTTTGTAAAAGAGGGATGGTAAAATGTTTGGGATGCTTAGAAATGTGTTAGATAACTTGTTTTCAAAGCCTGTAACAAGGCTTTACCCGAAGGAAAAGAGACCATTTTTTAAGGATACAAGAGGAAGTCTTGAGATAGAGATAGAGAAATGTATCTTTTGTGGTATCTGCCAGAGAAAATGTCCTTCAAATGCGATAGTGGTGGATAGAAATTCAAGGACATGGCAGCTAAATCAGTACAAGTGCGTACTCTGCAATGTATGTGTTGAGTCCTGTCCTAAAAAGTGTTTAATTTCAAAAGAGCAATTTAACGTTCCAACCACTTATAAAGAGTTTTACATCAAAAAGCAGGAAGTAAAAGATGAGGTGCAGCCAAAGGCACAGGCTACTGCAACTAAAGGTTAAATAGGAGACTTTGGCTTAAGCCCAAAGTACAATTGGAAGGAAAATGATAAAATGCATGAGTATTTTGTTACACAGCAGCTTGTAAAGATTGCAGAAGATGAATTAAAAGATGTCAGTTTTAAAAGGGTCACAAGAATTAAAGTTGTAGTTGGCGAACTTAGCGGAATTATTGACGAGTCGCTGAAATTTTATTTTGACATCCTAACAAGAGGAACAATCTTAGAAACTGCTCAACTTGAAATAGTTACTAAAAAGGCTCTTTTGTACTGTCAAAAATGCGGTGAATATTTTGAAAGAACAAAAGACTTTACCTGTCCAAAATGTTTGTCGTTAGGTAAACTTACTGAACACGGCAAGGAATTTTATATTGAGTCTATAGAGGTAGATGATTGAGATGGAAATAAAGGTAATAAAAAACATTTTAGAGCGGAATCAAAACGCAGCTGACAATATAAGAAGGTTAGCAGTTGAGAATAAATGGTATATTATAAATGTGATGGGGTCACCTGGTGCAGGTAAGACATCTTTCATTAAGTGCATGATAGAAAATCTTAAAGATACATTTAACATTGCAGTGATTGAAGGTGATGTTGCATCAACAATTGATGCCGAGCAAATTGCAAGCTATGGAGTTAAGGTTTTGCAGATAAATACAGGTGGTGCTTGTCATTTAGTTGCAGACAGTATTGCAGAAGCAATAGATACTATTAAGCCTTTTTCTAAAACAGTGATCTTTGTTGAAAACATTGGCAATCTCATTTGTCCATCTTCGTTTGATTTGGGAGAGAATTTGAGGGTTGTTGTATCTTCTGCTGCAGAGGGTGATGACAAGCCATATAAATATCCTATAATGTTTGAAAAAGCTGATATTGTTGTTCTATCAAAGATTGATATAGTGGATGCTATTGGTTTTGATATGCAAAGATACAAAAAGGGTTTAGAAGCTATAAAAGACAAAGATTTAAAACTGTTTGAGGTATCGTTTAAGACAAAAGAAGGTTCGGAAGATATTATTAATTACTTTTATACCCTTTTAGATTCATATTTCAAAAAGTAGGGGAAAATGCTTATGAAAAGGTACAGATTTATGTTCAAAGGACTTGTGCAAGGGGTCGGTTTCCGACCCTTTATTTATAGTATTGCAAGAAAACTTGGACTTACCGGGTTCGTTAAAAATACTGGTGAAGGCGTTTTAGCAGAGTTTCAAGGGGATACAACTTCAGAGCAAATAACACAGTATATTATAGCCCACCTTCCTAAAAATGCTTATTTGGAAGAAATAGAGGTTTATGAGATTGAACCGGTAGAAAGTGAAAAAGGATTTTACATTGTTGAAAGTGAAAAAAATAGGATTTCAACAGTTCTGCCTTATGACTTAGGGGTGTGTGAGGATTGTAGAAAAGAGTTTTATGATGAATCTCACAGACACTATCACAATGTATTTATTAGCTGTACAAACTGCGGACCAAGATACACAATTATTGAGACTTTGCCATATGATAGAGAAAATACATCTATGAAGCAATTTAAGTTTTGCAATGAGTGCGAAAGGGAGTACTCTACTCCAGACAACAGAAGATTCAATGCACAGTCAACAACCTGCCAAGTTTGTGGACCAAGACTTTTTCTTTTTTCATTCGCTGAAAAAAAACATATCCATGGAGAGGCAATAGAACTTTTAGATTTTGTTTCTCAAAAAATTTTAGAGGGATATATAGTTGCAATAAAAGGAATAGGCGGCTTTCACTTGGTGTGTGATCCGTACAATGAAACTATAGTCAAAAGACTATTTGAAAGCAAAAGACGAGAAGGCAAGCCTTTAGCACTTGTTGCTCGGGACATTGAAGTAGTAAAAAAATATTGCCATGTCAATAAGATGGAAGAAGATATTTTTTCTTCTCCACGATGTCCTATAATTCTTTTTGAAAAAAAGACTGAGCAATTTTCGCGCGTGAATGGCAATCTTCACACCCTTGGTATAATGAGGGCCTACACCCCTATTTTGGACTATATTCTAAAAAAAACTGGCAGAGACTTTTTAATTGCAACCTCTGCCAACCTTTCAGGAATCCCAATGATTATTGACGAAGGCGAGGCTATTTACAAACTTGAGGGTATCTGTGACTATGTGCTCTATCACAACAGGAAAATAGTTCGAAGGTGCGATGACAGTGTTGGTTTTGTAGTAAAAGATAAATTTGTACTGACAAGACCGGGAAGAGGTTTTGCTCCTCTGAGGCTAAAACTTTCTTCAACACAATTTGTAGAAAAAAATATATTAGCGTTAGGAGGTCATGAAAAAGCTACAGTTGCTTTAAAAAAAGACGATGAGGTTATTGTAAGTCAATACCTGGGTGACCTTGACACAAAAGAGTATATAGACTTTTACAAGTCTGCGCTAAGTGACCTGCTTTTTCTTTACAACTTAGAATATGATTATATTGCCTGTGATTTGCACAAAAACTATTTTTCAACCGTCCTTGCTGAGGAAATGGCCGAAAAATATGCAAAAAAAGTTGTGTATGTTCAGCATCATATAGCTCATGTGTTTTCATGTATGCTTGAAAATAATTTAGATAGCTGTATAGGCTTTGCATTTGACGGAACAGGCTTGGGATTGGATGGGAACATATGGGGAAGTGAAGGATTTCTAATTGATAAAAGCAATGTGAAAAGGGTATTTCATTTGAAATACTATTCTTTAGTGGGTGGAGAAAAATCTATAAAAGAACCTGTGAGACTGGCATACTATTTTGCATATGAAATTGATAAAAGCTTTGCAGAGGAATATTTTGCAAATTCTAATTTTCTTTCAAAAATTGTAAAGGCAGCAAGGTTACTGAATTACCCTCTTTGCTCAAGTTTTGGAAGAATATTTGATGTTGTTGGTGTGCTTTTAAGGTGTGGTGAGAAAAACAATTTTGAAGCACAGATTCCAATGGTTTTAGAAAGTATTGCTGATAAGACAGAAGAAGGGTTTTATGATTTTGTTATGAATTTTGAATATGAAATTGAAATAGATATTGTGTATATATTACAACAAATCATTAATGATATTAAAAGAAAGGCTGACAGAAGCTTGATTTCTGCGAAATTTCACAACACCGTTGCAAAAATAGTTGTTGAAGTGGCAAAGAGGTTGAGAGAAAATTATAATAAAGACATTGTAGTACTATCTGGTGGAGTATTCCAAAACAGACTTTTACTTGAAAAGACAGTGTCTATGCTTGAGAAAGAGCACTTTAAGGTGTATTTTAATTCTTTTTTCCCTATAAACGATGGGGGAATTTCAGCTGGACAAGTATATTATACAATCCAATTATTAAAAAATTGTTAAGGGAGTTTTAAAAATATGTGTTTAGGCTATCCTGCAAAAGTGATTGAAATTTTAGAAAATGGCAAGAAAGCTATTGTTGACTATTTAGGCTTGAAAAAAACTGTAAATGTGTCTCTCATAAAAGAGCTTGCTGAGGGTGATTATTTACTTATTCACTCAGGAGTTGCAATTGAAAAAATAGATGAAAAAGAAGCCGAGGAAATAGAAAAACTTTTTGGTGAGGTAAGAGATGCAAACTCTTGAAGCTGTAAATGCTATTGTTAACACAATAAAAAACAACATTGAAAAGATTGGCAGGCAGCTAAGAATAATTGAGGTGTGTGGCACTCATACTGTTTCAATTTACCGAAACGGTTTTCATACTCTTTTTAAAGGATATATAGATTTTATTTCAGGTCCTGGCTGCCCAGTTTGCGTAACTCATGAAGGGTATATAGATAATCTCATTGAGCTTGCAAAAATGAACTATACTATCTACACTTTTGGAGACCTACTGAAAGTTCCAGGAAAGAATATGTCTTTAGCTGAGGCAAAAGCGGAAGGCGCCAAAATTAAAATTATGTACTCACCGGTTGATACTGTTGAGAATATCTCTGCAGATGAAGAAGCAATAATTGCAGCAGTGGGGTTTGAGACAACAGTTCCAGTCTTTGCTCTGAGCTTGGAAAAGGTATTGGAAAAGGATTTGAAGAATGTCAAGTTTGCATGTGAGCTCAAAACCATTGACCAGCCGCTAAAAGTTCTCTTAAAAGATCACATAAAAGTGGACGGACTTATCCTGCCAGGCCATGTTGCAACAATCTTGGGTGTTGATGGATTTAAGTTTGTTGAGGAATTTAAGCTTCCTTCTGTTATATCTGGATTTGAAAAGTATGATATTCTGTTTTCTTTGCTAAGTTTAACACAAAGTATCTTAAATAATGATTTCACTGTAAAAAATGAGTACAAGAGAGTTGTAAAAAAAGAGGGTAACACAGTTGCTAAAAGGTATATTGAAAGGTTTTTTGAAAGAACTGATGCGTATTTTAGAGGACTTGGTTTGATTGAGGGGGGTGGGTTGAGACTTAAAAGTGAGTATTCTGCTTTTTCAGTCCAGCTTAAATATGAATATGAAAGTTTATCTAATTCTGCTTGCAGATGTACAGATGTGCTAACAGGCAAATTAAAGCCCTTTGAATGTCCTCTTTTTGAAAAGGTGTGCACACCTCAGACACCAAAGGGTGCGTGTATGGTATCTCAAGAAGGTTCTTGCAATGCATACTTTAGATATGGGAAGTGGAAATGATGAGGACTATTCGCAAGGAACATGGCAATGGAGGAAAACAGACATATGAGCTGATTGACGGCCTTTTCAAGCCAATATTTGGTTCTGAAATATTGAAAAGCGGTGATGATTCAACAGTATTTTCTTTAGACGGTATGAAAGTGGGAATATCAACAGATTCATTTGTAGTAAAACCATATTTTTTTAAAGGAGGAGATATTGGAAAGCTTTCGGTATGTGGGACAGTAAATGACTTAGCTGTTGCAGGACTTGAACCAAAATATATTACCATTTCTTTTGTAATCGAAGAAGGATTTTCAATGGATGATTTAGAGAATATTACAAGGTCAATCAAGAAATACGCTGATTTAGCAAGAGTTGAGATTGTTGCAGGGGATACAAAGGTGGTAGAAAAAGGTGCGGCAGATGGAATATTTATAAATACAACCGGGTTGGGAATTGCAAAAGATGCAAAAAAAATGCCTTCGATTTCAAAGATAAAAAGTGGTCAAGTTGTGATTGTCAGTGGGGATATAGGAAGACACGGAGCGTGCATATATTCTCACAATGAAGACCTTGGGTTTGAAGACAGGATAGAATCCGATTGTGGGCTTTTGTTAGATGTAATTTCAGAGCTGATGCAAGAGGTAGACGTTGCGTACATGAAAGACCTTACAAGAGGTGGGCTTGCCACAGCTTTAAATGAGATTGTCCAAAAGTCTGGCTTTGATATAAAAGTTGAGGAAGAAAAGATACCTGTTGCAGATGAGGTAAAAGCTCTGTGCGATATTCTGGGGCTGGATAGTTATTATCTTGCTTGTGAAGGTAGGTTTGTTGCGATTGTAAATAGGGATGAAAAAGAAAAAGCTATTGAGATTTTGAAAAAATACAATAAGTGTGCATGTGAGATTGGAACTGTAGAAGAGGGTATGGAAAAGAGAGTATATCTGTCAACCACCTTTGGCGGCACGAGAATTTTGGACATGCTTTATTATGAGATGTTACCAAGGATTTGCTAAGAAGAATTTGTGACGGGGATGAGGGTGAAAGGAATGTGCATGACGGTACCTTTGAGTTTTGTCAACAGGAAAACAAACATCTTTGTTGGGACGGCGGGAAGTGGCAAAAGTGAGATAGCTCTGAATGTTTCTTTAGAGCTTGGGGAGTTTTTCAACGTGAATTTAATCGATGCAGATGTAATAAATTTTTATTATAACCTGAGAAGTATTAAGCATATTATTGAGAATAAAAATATAAATTTTATTTCCACACACTTTGAGGACAAAAGCATAGACCTTCCGGTTCTTTCTGGCAGGGTTTTTGAAGCGCTGAGCAGTTCAAACGGAGTCAACATAATAGATGTAGGTGGAGATGAGCTTGGCAGTAGAGTTGTTGGCCAGTTCAAAGAGTTGCTTGACAAAAAAGGTTACAGTGTTTTTTATGTTGCCAACATATACAGGCCGTTCAATTCAAACGAAGAAGAGATCTTACAAAATATGCAAGAAATTGAAAAAATTCTGGGAATAAACATTACAGCTATTATAAATAATTCTCATCTTCTTTCAGAAACAAATCCAGAAGATGTTATAAGAAGCCTCAAAATTATCCAAAACGTAGCTGACAAAAAAGATATTCCCTATATTCTTACTGTGGTAGAAGAAAATCTATTTGAAGAGGAGCTTTTAGAAGAGATAAAAAAATATTCTCTTGTATATGCCATTAAAAGGTATATAATAAGATAAGAAGCCATTTTGGAGGTTGAAAAGTTGAAACTCAAAATCGAATATGATAAGTGCAAAAGTTGTGGACTTTGTGTGGAAATCTGTCCTAAGAAAATCTTGTATATAGACAGGAGCAGAATAAACAAAAAAGGGTATAACCCTGTTGAAGTAAAAGACCAAAACTTATGTATTGGCTGTGGAAGCTGCTATAAGATTTGTCCTGATATAGTGTTTGAGGTAGGTGAGTAAACTTTGAAAATTCTTATGAAAGGAAATGAAGCCATTGCTGAGGCAGCACTAAGAGCTGGCTGTGAATGTTTTTTTGGGTATCCAATCACACCTCAGACAGAACTTTTGCAGTATATGGCTAAAAAGCTTTTAAAAAGTGGTGGTGTGTTTATCCAGGCAGAGAGCGAAGTTGGAGCAATTAACATGGCATATGGGGCATCAAGCTGTGGCAAGCGGGTTATGACATCATCATCTGGACCGGGGATAAGCTTAAAACAAGAAGGCATATCATATTTAGCAGGTGCGGAACTTCCATGCGTAATTGTAAACATTATGAGAGGTGGACCGGGGCTTGGTAATATAAACGCTGCTCAGTCTGATTATCTTCAGGCCACAAAAGGTGGCGGACATGGAGATTATAAGGTGATTGTGCTTGCTCCATCTTCTGTGCAAGAAGCTGTAGAGCTCACAATGAAGGCGTTTGACCTTGCAGACAAGTACCGTAATCCTGTCATGATTTTGGGTGACGGAATGCTTGGGCAGATGATGGAGGTTGTAGAGTTTGACAAAAATTATAAACCACAAAAGGTAGAAAAACCATGGGCAGTGACGGGTGACAGGAATAGAGAAAAAAGAGTGACAAATTCACTTTATATTGTTCCAGAGGAACTTGAAAAGCATAATTTTAAGCTAAGGGAGAAATATAAAAAAATAAAAGAAAACGAAGTAATGGTTGAAGAGTACTTGGCAGACGATGCGAGGGTTATTTTTGTCTCATTTGGGATGTGTGCAAGGATTGTAAAAAGTGCTGTAAACAGTTTAAGACAAGCTGGCGAGAAGGTTGGGCTTGTAAGGCCAATTACGCTTTGGCCATTTCCAGAAAATGAGCTAAAAAGTTATGCATCAAAAGAGGAAGTAGAATTTTTTATTGACATTGAGATGAATTTGGGACAGATGCTTGAGGATGTTAAGCTTTCTGTGGAAGGGGAAAAAACAGTACATTTTTATGGAAGAACAGGTGGCGTGGTTCCCACAATTCAGGAAATAATGGATTTTTATTATTCTCTTAAAAAGTAGGTAGTAGATTACACCAAATTTGAGAGGAAGATGATTAGGATGGGGTTCAAAAGACCAGAGTGTTTGACAAAAGAAAGTATGCATTATTGCCCAGGGTGCGGTCACGGAATCATTCACAGATTGATTGCTGAGGTTATTGACGAGGATTACAAAGAGAATAAAATAATAGGTGTTGCACCTGTTGGCTGTGCAGTTTTTATATATGACTATTTTAATTTTGACTTTGTGGCAGCAGCTCATGGGAGAGCCACAGCCGCTGCAACTGGTGTAAAAAGGAGTATTCCAGACGCTCTTGTGTTTTCATATCAAGGCGACGGGGACATTGCAGCCATTGGAACATCTGAGGTCATACATGCAGCAACCCGGGGGGAAAATTTTACAGCTATATTTGTCAACAACGGAGTTTATGCTATGACAGGTGGTCAGATGGCTCCGACAACAATTCCTGGACAGGTGACAGTTTCATCTCCATATGGACGTGACCCAAAAGTACAAGGTTATCATATAAAACTTTGTGAAATGCTTGTGCCACTTGATGGTGTTGCCTTTGTTGCAAGAACTTCAATACATAATTTGAAGAATATTGAGTTTACGAAAAAAGCGATAAAAAGAGCTTTTGAAGTTCAGATGAACAATGAAGGCTTTTCTATTATAGAAGTGCTCTCAAACTGCCCTACAAACTGGGGGCTTTCGCCTTGTGAGAGTATGAAGAGAATAGAAAATGAGGTACTAAAATACTACAGTTTAGGAATTTTCAAGGATAAAGGCAGGGGAATTTGAAGATGACAGAGGAGATTTTAATTGCAGGATTTGGTGGTCAGGGTGTTCTTTTTTTAGGCCAGGTATTTGCCCATCTTGGAATGAAAAAGGGGTTTAATGTGTCATGGCTCCCATCGTACGGACCTGAAATGAGGGGTGGAACAGCAAACTGCAGTGTTATAATTTCAAGTGATATGATTGGTTCTCCTGTTGTGTTTAATCCCGATACATTATTTGTTTTAAATAAACCATCGCTTGAAAAATTTGAACCTGCAATAAAGAGAAGTGGGCTTTTACTTGTAAATAGTTCTCTTGTGGATATCTGTGCAAATAGAAAAGATGTAAATGTTCATTATATTCCGGCAACTGAGATTGCTTCAAGTGTAGGAAATGTTAGAGTTACAAACATCGTAATGTTTGGCGCATATTTGGCAATAAAGCAGAATTTTCCATTTGATGAGGCAAAAGATGTATTGAGAGAGTTTTCAAAAACAGAGGAAGTTTATAATTTAAACTGTTTAGCTCTTGAAAAGGGCTTTGAAGCAATTGCTGGACGGGGGTAAAATTTGGGGTGAGAAGGTATATATTAATTGGGATTATAGTAATACTTTTGATAGCAAGCACAGTTTTGGGATATAGTCTTTATAACAATGTTACAAAAGTTCTTGACACAGATAGGATTTATAAGGGTGTTTACGTTGAGGGTGTTCATTTGGGTGGACTTACCACAGAAGAGGCTTTTGAGCTTTTAAAAAAGACCTATTTTGAGCCACTGCAGAACAAAAAAATTGAAGTTATAGTTGAAGACAAAAGCTATTTTCTTGAATATTCTTCACTTGGAGTAAAGATGGATATAGACAAGGCAGTAGAAAAGGCATATTCAATTGGCAGAAAGGGTAACCTTGCAACACGGTTTAAAGAGATAAAAAAGGTTTATGAAAATCCAGTTATAATAAGACTTAATTTTGAGTATGACCCAGATAAACTTAAAAAGTTTGTAGATGGGCTTTTCAACACACACTATCAATCGCCTGTTAATGCAAGTATCAAAAAAGTAGGAGACCAGTTTGTTATAACTCCAGAGAGAATAGGGAAAAAACTTGATTATGGCTATCTTTTGAGTAAATTAAAAGATATGATTAAAAACAAGCAAGAAGGCAAGATTTATGCAAAGTTTTTAGAAATAGTTCCGCGGATCACAGCAAGTGAGCTTTCGAAGGTAAAGGAAATAATAGGATCATTTACCACTAAGTTTGATAGTTCGAATGTTGCAAGAAGCGAAAATATAAGGGTGGCTGCACAAAAGATAAATGGTAAATTATTAATGCCGGGCGAAATATTTTCGTTGTCAAAGGCAATTGGACCTGTAACAGTTGAGAATGGTTTCAAAATTGCAAAAGTAATAGTCAATAATGAGTTTGTAGACGGTGTCGGTGGCGGGCTTTGTCAAATAGCAACAACTTTGTACAATGCTGTTTTGATGGCTCAGCTGAAGGTTGTGGAAAGAGTACCACATTCAGCTCTGATTTCGTATGTGCCACCTGGCAGAGATGCAACAATTGCTTCAGGTTCAATAGATTTTAAATTCAGGAACACTACAGATGCGCCTATCTATGTTGAAAGTTATACTTCCAAAAATACTGTGACAGTCAACCTCTATGGCAAAAACAATCATAAGGCTGAAATTGTAAAATTCGAATCGGAAATAATTGAAAAGGTACCTTATAAAAAAGTCTACAAAAATGATCCAACACTTCCTCAAGGAGTAAAAAAGCTTTCCAATAAACCTCAGAATGGCTTGAAGGTAAAGACATATATGCTTGTTTATAAAGATGGCAAGTTAATAGAAAAGAAGTTTTTGTCTTATGACTATTATAAACCTGTAAATGCTGTGATACTGGTTGGAACAAAACCGAAAGAGACTGTCTCTTCATCTGTTTATGAGTAAGGGGAGAGGATAAGAAAAATGGACGTTTATGAAAAGACATTAGAGTGTCCTGTATGTGGCAGCCCAATCAAAGCACCGTTTGTAAAAAGTTCAGCAATTTATGTAGAAGATAGGGATACTGACCTTTGTGTTTACTACAAGGGCGTTAATCCTCTTTTGTATGATGTTATTGTTTGCGGGGGATGTGGTTATGCAGCACTTAGTAAAAATTTTGGAAAACTTACAAAATGGGATATAGAATCATTAAAAGAAAAAGTTTCTTCAAAGTGGGTAAAAAGAGAAATTCCATTTGAAAGGACTGTAGATGATGCCATTACATTGTACAAGTTAGCTTTGATTACAGCAACATCTAAGAGAAAAGTCAACAAATATGAGGTTGCAGGAATTTTACTAAGAATTTCATGGCTCTACAGGTTAAGTCAAGATAAGGAGAAGGAACTTGAATTTCAAAAACTTGCTCTTCAAACATATAAGGATGCATTTGAACATGAGGAAGGCTCCACTGAGGAAATAGATATGGCTACTGTTATGTATTTGATAGGTGAGCTTTCGAGACGAGTAGGTGAAATTGACGAGGCAAGAAAATGGTTTTCAAGGCTTATATCAAGCAAAGAAGCTCGAAACAATCCTCACATTCTTGAACTTGCAAGAGACCAGATCCAGGCTATGAAAGATATGGAGTAAAATACAAGAAAATTGTTAGAAAAAATGTGATATAATCTTACTATAAAATTTTAAAACTCAGGAGGCAAAAATGCCAGAAAATGATGTTTTACAAGCTATAGTTACGAATCTTGAAAAGATTAATGGGAGACTTGAAGTTATCGAGGAAAGATTAAATAAGATTGAACAAAGACTTGACAAAGTTGAGCAGAGACTTGACAAAGTTGAGCAAAGGCTTGACAAGGTTGAGCAAAGGCTTGACAAGGTTGAGCAAAGGCTTGATATGGTTGAGCAAAGACTTGATATAGTGGAGCAAAGAGTTGCAAAGCTTGAGCAAGATGTTCTGGTTATTAAACAAGATATTGTTATATTAAAAGAAAGTAACAAAGAACTGACAAGAAGAATGAATGCTGTATATGACCAGGTTGCATTCTTGACAGAATTTCGAACAGAGATGATTATGTTCAGAGATGAGGTGTACAAGAGATTTGACAATTTAGAGCAGCAGACCGGAAGATTGAAAGAAGGGTTTGAATATTTACGTGACATCTCAGTTGAGCATGAAATTGATATTCGGTTTTTGAAAAAAGTTGTAAGAGCTTCATAGTTTACATAGAAAGTAATTAAAAACATGAAAGTTCAAAAGAGGGGAAAATCCCCTCTTTTGTTTTATACTTCCTCATAAAATATTCGGAACTTTATATCCTGGTCGTAGTTTCCAAAATTTCTTCCAAAAAGAGTAACTCCTCCAATGTTCTTTGCGTGATCAGGTACAGCAACTCTGAACCTTATTTCATTTTTGGACTCAATATCAATATCTTTTATAGTGACATTAGAAATTTTAAATCCGTCTATATATGTCCCATCTTCTGAAACTGAAAGAAGTTTTAAGAGCCCATATTGGTTCCAGTTAGGAAACCACCAGTCAGGTGTAAAGATTCCTTTAGTCTCTCCTCCAAAATCCCCTGGGCTTGTCCAGTAACCAAGCTCAACTCCATTTAAGTAAAAGTATATATCTGAAGGCCAGTTTTCACTAACACCCGGGGCTTCTGAAGAAATTTCAAATGAAATCTGAATTTCAACAGCTTTTTGATTTTGACGCAGAAAATTGGGGATTATATATTCTACATAACCCTTTGTAAACCAGATAATATCACAGTTAACATGTTCAGGATGAGCAAAGTATTTGGGGTCATCCACCTCTCCGATTAACTTGTCTTTTGTAGCAAGTCCGCAGGTTGGATAAACCTCAAAGATAGAATAATTACCGACTTTGATTTCGCACTCATATAATTTTTGAGGATGCTTTGTGACAATGTTAATAATTATCTTGTCTTCAACAAGACGGCAAATCTTTTGATTGCCATGTTTTCCTGCAGCTGCACTGATTGTAACAATCCCAGCAGCAATTAGCTTTTTCATGTGTTGAGTAACCGCGCCATTTGTGAGCCCCAATTTCTGTGCAATTTCGTTCATATTCATTTCGCGATGTTTGCTTAGAAGGTTTATAATCTCTAATCTTGCATCAGATGATAAAGCTTCAAAGAGAATTTTTGCTTCTTTGAGATTGTCTATTTGTTTCATGACTTTTAATCCACCTTTTTTGTAGATTTGAACATTTTTATTTTAGCTGGTTTTAAAATACTTTGCAAGAAGGAAGTAGTGATGTGTAAAATATGTTGATTTTTAAAAGATTTAAAATTAATTAGCTATATTTAACTTGTATATGTACAAGAATTATTAAAAATTTTAAGAAGCAACTTGATTTTTTTGATAAACGTTTATATAATTAAATTCAAAAATTAATGTAAAATATTTTAGCAATAACTAAATAAAATTAATAAAGGTCAATAAAAACAAACAATGAGAAGTAAAATTGACAATAAAACATTTGTTTAATGGATTGGTATGTCATTTGAAAGGTATACAGATTAAGTAAAATAAAGAGCTTGTAAAGAGTCATACGAGTTTAAAAAAGTTTGCGGGGTGTGACTCTTTGAAAATAAAGCCGAAAATAAATTTAAAATCATTACTAAACTTTAAGGGAGGATGAAAAGAAACATGAAAAAAGCAAAAGTCATCTATGATAAGGAGTTTGTAATCGGGCAAGTAGACAAGAGAATCTATGGTTCGTTTTTGGAACACATGGGAAGAGCAATATACACAGGAATCTATGAACCAGACCATCCACAGGCTGATGAAATGGGGTTTAGAAAGGATGTTTTAGAACTTGTTCGAAAGCTTAATGTTCCTATTGTAAGGTATCCTGGCGGCAATTTTGTGTCGGGGTATAACTGGGAAGATGGTATTGGTCCAAAAGAAAAAAGACCGAGAAGACTTGAGCTTGCGTGGAGAGCCATCGAGACAAATGAGGTTGGTGTAAATGAATTTGTTGAATGGGCAAAAAGAGCAAACACCTCTGTTATGATGACAGTAAACCTTGGCACACGTGGAATTGACGCTGCAAGAAACTTAGTTGAGTATTGCAACTTTCCAGGCGGCACATACTACAGCGACTTGAGACGTCAGCATGGTTATCAGCAGCCGCACAACATAAAGGTTTGGTGTCTTGGGAACGAGATGGATGGTGACTGGCAAATAGGTCACAAAACTGCATATGAGTATGGAAGGCTTGCAAGAGAGACAGCAAAGGTTATGAAGTGGGTAGACCCAAGTATTGAGCTTGTTGCAGCGGGAAGCTCAGGTCCCAAAATGCCAACATTTCCTGAGTGGGAAGCAATTGTTTTGGACCACACATATGACCTTGTAGATTATGTTTCTCTACATGTGTACTATGGAAATCCTGAAAAGGACACAAAGAACTTTGTTGCAAAATCGCTTGAAATGGAAGAGTTTATCAAAACAGTTATATCAACAATTGACTATATAAAGGCTAAAAAGAGAAGCAAAAAGATTGTCAATATCTCGTTTGATGAGTGGAATGTTTGGTATCATGCTCACACAGAGGGAAAAGACCAAAAAGCTGAGCCGTGGGCTTTGGTTCGACCAATTGCTGAAGAAGATTATGTGTTCGAGGATGCAATTTTGGTGGGATGTATGCTAATTGCACTTTTGAAACACTGTGATAGAGTCAAGATAGCGTGCATGGCACAGCTTGTAAATGTAATTGCCCCAATTACCACTGTAAAGGGTGGAATTGCTTACAGACAAGTAATCTACTATCCTTTTATGCATGCTGCAAACTTTGGACATGGAGTTGCATTGCTTCCCAAGGTAAATTCTCCTAAATATGACTCAAAAGACTTTACTGATGTTCCATACATTGAAACAGTTGCAACTTACAATGAGGAAAAGGATGAAATAACTGTTTTTGCAGTCAACAGAGATTTAGAAGAGGAAATGCAGGTTGAATTTAAGCTTGATGGTTTTGAAGGTTTTGAGGTTATGGAGCACATTGTATATGAAAGTGATGATATTTATAAAGGAAACACTCCGGATAAGCCTGACAATGTTGTGCCTCACAAAGGCGGAAATTCAAAGATAGAAGGCAATATTTTAACATCCATATTGCCCAAGTTCTCATGGAATGTAATCAGGTTAAAGAAGAAAGAAAATTAATTGTATTGCTTAGCAGGCAAGACAGCTTCTTAAAGAGTATAAAATTTTAAGAAGCTGTCTTGTTTGTTTTATAAAATCTAATATAAGTTTCAAAATTATAAGTTTAAATACAGCAGCCAAAAGGTTAAAATAAAATATATATTCATATGGAAGGAGATGAGGGTATGCTCAAAATAGCTATCATAGGTGCAGGAAGTGGAGTTTTTACAAGAAACCTGGTAAGAGACATTTTGTCGTACCCAGAGTTAAGAGACTGTACAATAGCGCTTATGGACATTGACAGTATAAGACTTGAATTTATGAGAAAAGCTTTGCAAAAACTCATTGATCAGGAAAAGTATTCTACCCGGCTTGAAGCCACAACTGATAGAAAAGAAGCTCTAAAAGGTGCAAAATATGTGATTGTCACAATACAAGTTGGAGGTTTAAAACCTTACGAATATGACATTTACATTCCTCTAAAATACGGTGTAAAACAGGCAGTTGGTGATACAATAGGTCCAGGGGGAGTTTTCAGGGCTCTTAGAACAATACCGGTTTTGCTTGACATTGCAAAGGACATGGAAGAGCTGTGTCCAGATGCTCTTCTTCTTAACTATGTAAATCCAATGGCAATGAATTGCTGGGCATTAAATAAGGCTACGAATATAAAAAATGTAGGGCTTTGTCATAGTGTTCAAGGAACTGCAGAATTTTTAGCAAAGATTATTGGGGCAAAGATGGAAGAGATTTCATACTTATGTGCAGGTATAAACCACATGGCATGGTTTTTAAAATTTGAGTGGAATGGGAAAGATGCATATTCTCTTATAAGAGAAAAAGCAAATGACCCCGAGATTTATACCCAGGATGTTACAAAATTCGAGATATTAAAGCATTTTGGATATTATGTAACTGAGTCAAGTTTTCACATGTCTGAATATGTTCCCTATTTTAGAAAGAGTGACGATTGGATAAATAGAATCCATAAAACCCATTCATGGCACAAAGAACATTACAATGGCATGTATTTGCATTGCTGCTTAGATGCTGCGAAAACTTTACTTGAAGACCTGAAGAAAATGGCAGAGGCAGACTACATCGACCCTAAAAGAAGTAGCGAATACTGTGCAACTATCATCCATTCAATAGAGACAAATACGCCAAGCGTAATAAATGGTAATGTTGAGAATAAGGGTTTGATAACAAATTTACCTGAAGGATGCTGCGTAGAAGTACCATGTTTGGTTGACAGAAATGGTATTCAGCCAACTTATGTAGGGGATCTTCCACCACAGCTTGCAGCTTTGAACAGAACAAATATAAATGTTCAAGAGCTTGCTGTGATTGCAGCTTTGACAGGTGATAGGGAGGCAGTTTATCATGCGATTATGATGGATCCTCTCACAAGTGCTGTTTTGGATTTGGACCAGATACGTCAGATGGTTGATGAGATGTTTGAAGCTGAAAAAGAATGGCTGCCAGAAGGGTTTTATAGGTAATTTTTACAATAAAAATAAAATAAAAATCAAAAAGAGCTTTGCATGCAGAAAAGGCTCAAGATTGGCATGTTACAATAATCCTTGCAAAGCCCTTTAATTTTCTTCATCATACTCTTTACACAAAAGTGCTCTAATATACCCGTTTTCGTTTGACGTTGATACAATATAAAAACCTCTTGCATAGTAGAATCGAACCAAATCTCTCACCTTAGATGCGGTGTGAAGATAAACCTTTTTGACCCCAAGCTCTTTTAATCTCTCATCTACTACTTTCATTAAGGCTTTTCCAACACCGTTGTTTTGATAGTTGAGTCTTACTCCAAATCTGCTTATATACGCCGTTTTATCAGGGAATATCTCTACTCTAATAGTGCCCACAATTATTCCGTCCATAAAAGCAACATAAACCTCTTTTGTTTCAATATCCCTTTTTATATCCTCTTCTGTTTCGTTTACAGCTGGATTTTTGGCAGGGTCAATACCTGCAAGCTCACAATACTTTGTAAATGCCTCTTTTGTTATTTCTTTTATAGCTTTGATATCATCATAGGTTGCTCTTCGAACAACAAATTCCATCATATATCTTCCTCCTTCAATGCATAATTATAAATTATAAAGAATAAAAATGCAAGCAATATTTTGTGGATAAAAAATTTAAATTGTGCTAAAATGAATAAAGAATCAATGTTTGTAGAAATTAAAGATTAGAAATATCAAAGAAGGGATTTGAGAAATTGCGAGTACTTGGTATTGACCCTGGAATTGCGCTGACTGGTTATGGAATTATAGAGTCTAAAAATGGCTCAGAGTTTAAAGTAATCGACTATGGAAAAATAGAAACTTCGAGCAGTTTCAAAAAGTCAATGAGATTTTTACATCTTTATACTGAACTTTGCAGCATAATTTCGCTGTATCAGCCTGATGTTGTTGCAATTGAAGAACTTTTTTTCAACAAAAACTCCAAAACTGCCATTACAATTGGTGAAGCAAGAGGTGTTATTATTCTCACATGTATTCAGAATAACCTGAGCGTTTATGAATATACTCCTCTTCAGGTAAAACAATCGATAACTGGATATGGTAGAGCAGATAAAACTCAAATACAGAAAATGGTCAAAAGTTTGTTGGGATTATCTGAAATTCCAAAACCAGATGATGTTGCAGATGCTTTGGCTGTTGCAATGTGTCATATACTGTCAAGCTCTTCGGTACTTTATCAGGAGGATGAAATATGATAGATTCTATTATGGGAACCATCCAAGAGGTATTTAGTAACTATATTATCCTCAATTATAACAATTTATACATAAAAATACATTGTAATGGCGCAAAATTTTCTGAATTTTTAGGCAAAGAAAAGAGAGTGTATGTTAGCCTAAAGTTTAATGAAAATTTATCAGAGCTTGAATGTTATGGTTTTTTGACAAGAGAGGAAAGAGAACTTTTTTTAAAGCTTCAGAAGGTAACTGGTGTTGGTAGCAAATTAGCTCTTCAGATTCTTTCCTCAATAGACTTTCAAGAGCTTATTGTTGAGATTGCAAAAGGAAATGTGGCAAGACTTGAGAAGGTAAAAGGAATTGGGAAAAAAACTGCAAGCAGGATAATTCTTGAGCTCAAAGAGACACTCAAAAAAGAGTTTAAAGTGGCTGCCACTACAGGTAAAGAAGAAAAAACTTACGAAAAACTTGAAGAAATATCTTTAGCACTTTTATCCTTGGGGTATGACATTGATGAAGTCAACCAGGTTCTTTCATCCGGAGATTTTTCTGAACTTTCTTTGGAAGATGGAATAAAACTTGCTTTGAAAAAGTTATCAAAGATTTGAGAAAAAACAATTCAAAGAGGAATGAAATAAAATGGAAAGACTGCTTGACAATAAATTTTCTGTTGAAGATGTTCATGAGGAAACACTTCGACCAAAGACACTTGAAGATTATATAGGTCAGCAAAAAGTGAAAGAAAAAATAAAAATTTTTATTGAAGCTGCCAAAAAAAGAAAAGAACCTCTTGACCATGTACTCTTATATGGTCCGCCTGGTCTTGGAAAAACGACTTTGGCAAACATCATTGCAAATGAGATGGGAGTTGATATAAAAGTAACATCTGGCCCTGCAATAGAAAGAGCAGGCGACCTGGTTGCCATTCTTACAAATATTGGTGAAAATAATATTCTATTCATTGATGAAATTCACAGATTGAACAGGACAATCGAAGAGGTTTTATATCCTGCAATGGAAGACAAAAAGGTTGATATTGTGATTGGCAAAGGTCCGTCTGCAAAGACCATAAGATTGACTTTGCCACCTTTTACACTCATTGGAGCAACAACAAGGGCAGGTCTTTTGTCATCACCGCTGAGAGACAGGTTTGGAATAATAGAAAGACTTGACTATTACACAGTTGAAGAGCTGAGCCAGATTGTTATGAGGTCTGCCAGCATTTTAAAGTGCGATATAGAAAAAGAAGCATGCATAGAGATTGCAAAGCGCTCAAGAGGAACTCCGAGGGTTGCAAACAGGCTACTTAGAAGACTTAGAGATTATGCCACGGTAAAGCACACAGGAAGTATAACATACGAGGTTGCCAAGAATGGACTTGAGATGTTTGAGGTGGACGAGTATGGACTTGACCTTGTGGACAGAAACATCTTAGAAGCAATAGTTTACAAGTTTGGCGGAGGACCTGTTGGACTTTCTACAATTGCAGCTGCCATTGGAGAAGATGAAGGGACAATTGAAGATATATATGAGCCTTATTTGATTCAAGAAGGCTTTCTAGTAAAAACTGCGCGAGGAAGAGTTGCAACTCAAAAAGCCATAAATCACATAGCAAAGATAAAGTTTAGGCTCAAAGGGAGCAGTGATAAAAGATGAGGTTACTTATGCACACATGCTGTGGCCCTTGTAGTGTGTACCCTTTGGAAAAGCTAAGTGAAGAGGGACATGAAGTTTTTGGGCTTTTTTTCAATCCTAACATTCATCCTTATACAGAATTTAAAAACAGATTAGATTCAGCAAAGCTTTTTTATGGTCTGCGTGGTAAAAAACTTATTGTTATAGAAGAGTACCCTTTGGAAGAGTTTTTGCGCAGCTGTGCTTTTAGAGAAAATGCAAGGTGTATTTATTGTTATTCTGTAAGGTTAGAAAGAACCGCTTTGGTTGCTAAAAAAAGTAGGTTTGATGCCTTTACAACCTCTCTTTTGGTAAGTCCTTATCAAAAGCATGAACTTATAAAAGAACTTGGAACAGCCATTTCAAAAAAGTACGATATTGAGTTTTATTATAGAGATTTCAGGGAAGGATTTAGAGAAGGAAGGCAAAAAGCAAGAGAAATAGGACTTTATATGCAAAAGTATTGCGGCTGCATTTACAGTGAAAAAGAGAGGTTTTACAAGGAAACAAAACAAAAAGACACAAAGGGTTTTGAGGAAAATTTGCTATTGTAATGGGCAATATTCAATGCTATAATATTAAATGTTGTTTTATGAGCGCTCGCAAAGGGCAAATGCTCCCGTAGCGGCGTGCAGGCAGAATTTAAGAAATTTCTTAAAAGCAGGAGGTATGGAAAAGAGGATGTATGCAATAATTGAAACAGGTGGAAAGCAATATAAAGTACAAGAAGGCGATGTTTTAAAGGTTGAAAAATTAAAAGCTGATGTTGATTCTGTGGTAAAGATTGACAAGGTATTGGCAATTTCGTCCGACGATGGTTTTGTTGTTGGAAAGCCATATTTAGATGGCGCATATGTTGAAGCGAAGGTTTTGGAACATGCAAAGGATAAGAAAATCATAGTATTTACTTACAAATCAAAAACAGGTTATCACAGAAAGCTTGGACATCGCCAGTGGTATACAAAGATTCAGATAACAAAAATAGCAAAGTAAGTTAAATTCTCAACCATGATTGAAGCTACTTTTTTAAAATCACGAAAAAAAGGGTATTATAAAATAATTGTAAAAGGACACAGCCATTTTGCCCCAAAAGGTAAAGACATAGTTTGCAGTGCCGTCTCTTCAATAGTACTTGCAAATGTGAATGGCTGCATTGAGATATTGAAAGCTGAGCATTTGTTAGAACAAAAAGAAGGCTATTTAGAGTTTGAAGTGCTAAATAACAATGAAGAAGTAACAAAGAACTGTTCGCTTCTTCTTCAAACAGCATATTTAGCTTTGAAAGAGATAGAATCTCAGTATCCTAAATATATTAAAGTGGAGGTGAAAGAAGATGAAACTAATATTTGATATTCAGCTTTTTGCACATAAGAAAGCTGGTGGTTCAACAAGAAACGGAAGAGACAGCGAGTCAAAAAGACTTGGTGTTAAAAGGTCAGACGGTCAGTTTGTTTTGGCAGGAAATATTTTGGTAAGACAGAGAGGAACCAAATTCCACCCAGGTAAGAATGTCGGTCGTGGTGGAGATGATACTCTCTTTGCTTTAGTTACAGGGTATGTAAAGTTTGAAAACAAGAGAGGAAGAAAAGTTGTGTCTGTTATTCCAGCTGAAGAGATGGTTGCTGTTCAATAAAAATTTATGAATGGTTTAACGCTTTTCACAAAGAGGCAAACTGACAAAAGAGGTTTGTCTCTTTTTTTTGTATCTTTTAGTTGTTCTTAAAAGAGGTGAGATTTTCATGTTTGTGGACATAGCAAAGATTTATGTCAAAGCAGGAGACGGTGGAGATGGCATAGTTGCGTTCAGACGTGAAAAGTATGTCCCAGCAGGAGGTCCTGCAGGTGGCGATGGCGGGAAAGGCGGAGATGTTATTTTTGTTGCAGACAGGGAGCTGAATACTCTGCTTGATTTTAAATACAAAAGACATTACAAGGCACAAAACGGTGAGCGTGGCGGACCTAACAATATGCACGGCAAAGACGGTGAAGATTTGATAATAAAGGTTCCTGTTGGAACTGTAATAAAAGATGCTGAAACTGGTGAGATAATTGCTGACCTGTCACGAGAAGGTGACAGAGCAATTGTTGCACACGGTGGAAGGGGCGGCAGGGGCAATGCCCACTTTGCAACATCAACCCGTCAGGTGCCAAGATTTGCTGAGGTTGGGGAAAAAGGCGATGAGCTTTGGGTGATATTGGAGCTCAAAGTTTTAGCAGATGTTGGGCTTATCGGCTATCCCAATGTTGGGAAGTCAACCTTCTTGTCTGTTGCAACAAACGCAAGACCTGAGATAGCAAACTATCCGTTTACAACAAAGTATCCAAACCTTGGAATTGTATATATCAGCGAGGGTGAGAGCTTTGTATTGGCAGACATACCGGGGCTTATTGAAGGTGCAAGCGAAGGTGCAGGTCTTGGACATCAGTTTTTGCGACATGTTGAAAGGACAAAGGTTTTGATTCATATTGTTGATGTGTCGGGAAGCGAAGGAAGAGAGCCTGTTGAGGATTTTATAACAATCAATGAAGAACTCAAAAAATACAGTCCTGAGCTTGCACAAAAACCACAGATTGTCGCAGCAAACAAGATGGACCTTCCTGATGCCCAGGCATATTTTGAACTTTTCAAGGAAGAGATTGAAAAGATGGGGTATGAAGTGTATCCTGTTTCTGCTGCAACTGGTATAGGTGTGAGAGAGGTTTTGAAGAGGGCTTATGAAATTTTAAAGGAGCAAAAAGCAGCTGAAAATGTCGAAGAGGATGCAAAGCTACGAACATTTGTGTACTATAAGAAAAAAGATGTAAAGCCACTGACTATCAGAAAAGAAAATGGTGTATATGTTGTAGAAGGAACAGTTGTAGAGAAGGTTGCAAGAAACATAGTTTTAAATGACCATGACTCATTCAGATATTTTCAAAATTTCTTAAACAAACTTGGAGTATTTGACAAACTGAGGGAAATGGGAATCAAGGATGGCGACATTGTGAGGATACTTGATGTTGAGTTTGAGTATTATGAATAAGTTTTAGATTTATCATAAAATTGGATATAGACAAAACAGCAAAAATGGGTTAAAATAATTGACAAGCAAAAAGAAACTATAAAAAGGTTTGGAGGTTATCTTTTCTAAATGGAGTGCATCAATTGTGGGAACTGCAAGATGGGTAATACCACATACTTTTGTTTTAAGGAAAACGGGTTTGTGGTAGATGTGTCAAAACAGAAGGTTGTTGAAAAGGTAAGAAGCGGTTGGAAAAAGGGGGATCCAGAATACGAGAAACAGCGGCGTAGGTCTCGAAAAGAAGTAGAGGTATAAAAAATGCCGGCAGAAAGGGTTTTGCCTTTCTGCCGTTTTAGTTTATAAATAGCGAAAAAGAAATATTTTATCAAAAATTAAATTCAAAAAGAGGTGAAAAATATCTTGCTAACATCCAAACAAAGAGCAAAACTTAGGGGTATGGCAAATACAATGGATGCAATTATTCGAATTGGCAAGGAAGGGATTACAGAAAGAGTACTCAGGCAAATAGATGAAGCACTCACTGCAAGAGAGCTT
This sequence comes from Caldicellulosiruptor obsidiansis OB47, assembly GCF_000145215.1. NCBI lineage: Bacteria > Bacillati > Bacillota > Caldicellulosiruptorales > Caldicellulosiruptoraceae > Caldicellulosiruptor > Caldicellulosiruptor obsidiansis. The sequence goes on along the minus strand of NC_014392.1, from coordinate 1,530,893 downwards.
ATAAAAATTGCGCTTGAGAAAAACTGCGAGATAGAACCAAGAGAAGCGATAACTTATATATGCGAAAAACTAAATGCAGAGCCTGTGCAGGTAATAGGAAGAAAGATTGTGATTTATAGAATGTCTGAAGAAAATCCAAGAATTCAGATTTAAAAAGTAGAGTATTGACCGATATATTTTTAAATGGTATAATCTAAACAACAAAATTGAATATCAGAAAATTACTTCTTATCAAGAGTGGCGGAGGGACTGGCCCAATGAAGCCCGGCAACCGGAAAAAGGAAAGCTTCAATCCTTTTTCTTGGTGCCAATTCCAGCAGGTATTTTTTTAAAATACCTGGCAGATAAGAAGTAAGAAGATTTTGAAAAAAGTCTTCTTGTAGCTTATCTGCAGGAAGACTATTTTTTTATCTTTTTTGAAAACCAAGATATTATAAAATTAACGAAAGGGGAAAAGAGAAGATGGAAGAAAGAAAATATGGTTTTGATACTCTTCAACTTCATGCAGGGCAGTTTGTTGACAAAGAGACAAAATCAAGAGCTGTTCCAATTTACCAGACAACCTCTTACATCTTCGAGACACCTGAAGAAGCAGCAGACCTGTTTGCGCTCAAAAAAGCGGGAAATATCTATACAAGAATAGGAAACCCCACAACAGATGTATTAGAAAAAAGGATTGCAGCACTGGACGGTGGTGTTGGAGCTGTTGCCACCTCTTCAGGGCAGGCTGCTATCACTTATGCAATTTTGAACATCGCAAAAAGTGGGGATGAGGTTGTTGCAGCATCAACTTTGTACGGCGGGACATACACCCTTTTTGCTCACACTCTTAGAAAACTTGGAATTAGAGTTAAGTTTGTCAATCCTGATTATCCAGAAGAGTTCGAAAAGGCAATCACAGACAAGACAAAGGCTATATTTGTAGAAACTCTTGGAAATCCCAATATAAACATACCTGATTTTGAAGCAATAGCTGAGATTGCTCACAGGCATGGGATTCCATTTATTGTTGACAACACGTTTGCAACACCGTATCTATTTCGTCCTATTGAACATGGAGCAGACATTGTTGTATACTCAATGACAAAATTTTTAGGCGGGCATGGAACATCAATTGCAGGGATTGTTGTTGACTCTGGCAAATTTGAGTGGAACGAAAAATTTCCAGATTTGATTCAGCCAGACCCAAGCTACCATGGACTTGTTTACACAAAAGAGTTTGGGAATGCTGCATACATTGCAAAACTAAGACTTACGCTCTTGCGGGACATTGGTGCTTGCCTATCACCGTTTAATTCGTTCTTGATACTTCTTGGTGTTGAGACGCTCTCTTTGAGAATGCAAAAACATGTTGACAATGCAATGAAACTTGCCAAGTTTCTAAATGACCATCCAAAGGTGGAGTGGGTAAACTATCCAGCTTTAGAAGGTAACGAGTATTATGAGCTTTACAAGAAGTATCTTCCGAAAGGGCCGGGTGCAATCTTCACATTTGGACCAAAAGGTGGATATGAAGCTGCGAAAAAGATTATAAACAATGTAAAGCTCTTTTCACACCTTGCAAATGTTGGTGATGCAAAGTCGCTTATAATTCATCCTGCATCAACAACCCATCAACAGCTAACAGAAGAAGAGCAAAGAGCAGCTGGAGTTTTGCCAGAAATGATTAGACTCTCTGTTGGTATTGAAGATATTGAAGATTTAATATATGATATTGAGAGTGCACTCAATAAAGTGTAAAATAGTTTTTAAGCTGACATTTCAAGTTGCAATGAAAGATTGCTCCAAAAGTCAAGGTTTATTGATACAAAATGGGGCAATCTTTCATTTTAATTAATATTTTTTTGGTGGGGGTAAAAAAGTTGGAAAAATTTGAGTTCTGGGAAGAGGGTTACAAAAAATTTGTACGATTTGCTCACAACAAGGATTTTGTATTGGAAAGTGGAAAAACATTTGGACCAATCACAGTCGCATATGAAGTCTATGGAGAAATAAATAAAGAAAAGAATAATATCATCCTTATAACCCATGCATTGACAGGTGACTCTCATGTTGCAAAGCATTCAGAAGACGACCCTAAACCCGGATGGTGGGACAAGTTTGTCGGCCCTGGCAAGATGATTGACACAAATAAATATTTTGTAATATGTTCAAATGTTTTCGGAGGCTGTCAGGGGACAACAGGTCCTTCTTCCATTGATCCTGAGACAGGAAAACCTTATGGTGCCAGGTTTCCTATAATAACCATAAAAGACATGGTAAACGTTCAGAAAAAGCTTTTAGATGCTCTAAATATAGACCATATATTGTGTGTTGTTGGCGGTTCTATGGGTGGTATGCAGGCATTGGAGTGGGCTGTGAGCTACCCAGATTTTATGGACGGGGTTATAAACATTGCATCACCGCTGAAACTTAATGCGCAGTCCATTGCTTTCAATGAAGTTATGAGAAGAGCTATAATGGCAGATCCAAACTGGCACGGAGGAGACTACTATGACAAGACAGGACCTTCTCAGGGACTTTCAATTGCCAGAATGCTTGGTATGATAACATACCAGTCTGACAAGCTCATGGACAGAAAGTTTAATCGTCGAATGAAAGACCCTGTTGAGAGCTTTTTTGAGTCGTTTAACACCGAGTTTGAAGTTGAAAGTTATTTACATTATCAGGGAATGAAACTTGTTCAGAGGTTTGATGCGAACACGTATCTTTACCTCACGCGTGCAATGGACCTTTATGATTTGGGCAGGACATATGGCAGCGAAGAGGAAGCTTTAAGACGAATAAAGGCAAAATTCTTATTAATTGCTATAACATCGGATATACTTTTCCCACTGTCTCAGATGAGATATATGAGAGACAAGCTTTTAGAAGCAGGAGTTGACCTTGTCTACAAAGAAATTGAGTCTGATTATGGTCATGATTCTTTTTTAGTAGAAGAAGAAAAGTACAGAGATATTATATCTGAATTTTTAGAATTACTATACAACAAGGAGATGATAAGATGATATTAAATATCTTGGGGGCAAGAGGACCTTATCCGGCAAAAGGTGAGCCTACATCAGGATATCTTTTGATGACAAAAGAGGCTAATATATTGATAGAGTGTGGAAGTGGAGTTTTGACAAGGCTTTTGAATTTTATTTCTTTTGATGATATTTCTTTTATCATTTGTAGTCACCTTCATGCTGACCACACAAGCGATTTGGGAGTTTTAAGGTACTATCTTGCATCAAGAGGGAAAGAGATAGACCTTTATATTCCATCTGAGCCAAAAGAGGAGTATAATTTGATAAGAAAAGGAGTGTACAGGGTCAAGGAAATAGAAAATAATATGGAAATAGAAATAGGAAATCTTTCAATCAAGTTTTTAGAAGGTCAGCATCCTTATAAAAGTTTTGCAGTGAGAATTGAAGAGAATGGCAAGGTTTTTGGATTCTCTGGTGATACAGGATTTAAAGAAGAGCTGATAGAATTTTTCAAGGAAGCAGATCTGCTTTTGCTAAACGCAGCATACACAGACAAGGAAGTTGAGAAAATTGAACCTGAAAAGAGATTCCATTTGAGTCCAAAACAGGCAGCTGAAATTGCCAAAAAAGCAAATGCTAAGCTTCTTGTTTTGACACATTTAAAGCCTGAGTGCAACGAAAAAGAACATCTTATGTCTGCAAAAGAGGTTTTTGAAAACATTGTTCTTGGAACTAATATGGAGGTAATAGAATTTTAATGTAAAAAAAATTAGTAGAGGGTATTAATAATGTTTGCAGATGCTCATAATGATACTTTAACTACTGCATTTTCAAAAGGTGAAAATCTTTATAAAAATTCCTGCCAGTTTGACTTTGAAAGAGCAAATAAAGTTGATTTAAAACTTCAGTACATGGCAATTTGGCAAGACACACGTCAAGAAGGCATTGATTTTTTGAAAAATGCCTTTTATTTTTTGGATAGAATAAATGAGTATAAAATAAACAATGTGGCTTTGAGCAAAAAAATCGAAGATGGTATGATAAACGTTTTACTTTCAATCGAGGATATATCTTTTATAAATGAGACATATGAGATAGAAGTTTTAAAACAAAGAGGGGTAAAAAGTGCAACACTTTCCTGGAATCACGAAAATAAACTTTGCGGTGGTGCATATTCAGATAAAGGTTTGACAAGTATCGGACAAGAAGTTTTAAAAAAGCTACTTGAAGAAAACTTTATCATAGACCTTGCACACGCATCAAAGAAGACTTTTTTTGATGTTGTAAAGCATCTAAATAAACCTTTTATTGTGAGTCATTCTAATTGTTTTAGCTTATGCCCGCACCCGCGAAATCTTACAGATGAGCAGATAAAAATTGTAAGAGATTTTAATGGCATAATAGGAATTAATTTTTATTCTCCGTTTGTTAAAGATAAAGGTAAAGCTAATTTGAATGATGTTCTAAGGCACATAGCATATATTGCAGAGCTAATTGGTACACAGTACATTTCGTTTGGGTCTGATTTTGACGGGGCAGATGAATTTCCAGAAGACTTGAGAGATGTTGAAGATTTGCCAAATATAAAAGTGGAACTTGGGAAATTGGGGTTTTCAGAGAAAGAAATTGAGAATATTTGCTATTTAAACCTTGTGAGGTTTACAGAAAAATTTTTAAAATGAAATTTTGGCAGCTGTATCTTGCGTTTTTGATTGAAAAATTCTCAGTTTTCTGTACCAGTACTATTGAAAAATGCATATAAATATGATATAGTATTGCAAAAATGATTTGAAGGAGAGAAGCGATAAAAAATGAAATATTCTCAAAAGGCACTGAATATTTCAGCGTCACCAACACTTGCCATCGATAGCCTTGCAAAAAAATTAAAAGAAGCTGGTGAAAACGTAATTGGATTTGGTGCTGGTGAGCCTGATTTTGATACTCCGGATAATATTAAGTATGCTGCAATTTCAGCTATTGTAAAAGGGTATACAAAATACACACCAGTTTCAGGGATTAGCTGTTTAAAAGAAGCTGTTGCAAAGTATTACAAGGAGAATTATGCAGTAGATTATTCTCCGGATGAAGTGGTTGTTTCAAATGGTGCAAAGCATTCACTTATGAATGTGTTTTTGGCACTTTTAAACGATGATGACGAGGTACTTCTGCCGTCTCCATATTGGGTTACATATCCAGAGCTTATAAAACTTGCAGGTGGAAAGGTAGTTGTTGTTCCGACAACAAAAGAAAAGAACTATAAAATAACAGCATCTGACATTGAAAAATATGTAACATCAAAAACAAAGGCAATTGTATTAAATTCACCTTCAAATCCGACTGGTATGGTTTATACATATGAAGAACTAAAACAAATTGTTGAGTTTTGTGTTGAAAGAGAAATATTCATTATTTCTGATGAAATATACGACAAGTTAATTTATGATGGTAAAAAGCACATATCCGCAGCGACAATAAATGAAAAGGCAAAAGAGTTTGTAATTGTTGTAAACGGTGTTTCAAAATCATATGCGATGACAGGATGGAGAATTGGTTATACCCTTTCAAACAAGGAACTTGCAAAGATTATGTCAAACCTTCAGAGCCACACAACCTCAAACCCAAATTCAATTGCTCAATATGCTGCGTATGAAGCACTGGTAGGGCCACAGGATAGCGTAAAAAAGATGATATACGAATTTGAAAAGAGAAGAGACTTGATTTATAGCCTTGTAAATAGTATCAGATTTTTATCTGCACTAAAACCAGAAGGGGCATTTTATATCTGGGTTGACATATCAGCTGCTGTTGGGAAAAGGTTCGAAGACAAATTAATAGACTCAGCAAACACGTTTGCAAAACTTCTTTTGGAGAATGAAAAGGTGGCTGTAGTTCCAAGTGAAGGATTTGGAATGGAAAATCATATAAGACTTTCATATGCAACATCTGAGAAGAATATAAGAGAAGGGCTTGAAAGAATCAAGAGGTTTGTTGAAAAACTAAGTTAGTAGTATAATATATGGTATCAAAATGCTAGAGAATTGATTAGTGTGGGGATGTGAAGCAAGGTGAACGATATTTATGAGACACCACTAAATTCAAGATATGCAAGCGATGAGATGAAGAGACTTTTTTCAAACGATACACGTTTTAAGCTTTGGCGCAAACTTTGGATTGCACTGGCAGAGGCACAAAAAGAGCTTGGTCTTGATATTACAGATGAGCAGATTGAAGAGATGAAAAGATATGCAGAGGATATAAACTATGAGGTAGCAAGACAAAAGGAGAAAGAGCTAAGGCATGATGTGATGGCGCATATTCATGCATTTGGTGAGCAGGCCAAAAAGGCAAGACCAATAATTCATCTTGGTGCGACAAGCTGTTTTGTTACAGACAATGCAGATATTATCATTATGTATGAAGCATTGAAACTTATCAGAAAAAAACTTGTAAATTGTATAAAAGTATTGGCAGACTTTGCTCTAAAGTATAAAGATATGCCTACACTTGGATTTACGCATTTTCAGCCTGCACAGCTAACCACTGTGGGCAAAAGAGCTATGCTTTGGGTTCAGGATTTGGTTATGGATTTAGAGTTTTTGGAGTATGTTTTAGATCATACTTATCTAAGAGGAGTCAAGGGGACAACTGGTACTCAAGCAAGTTTTATGGCACTTTTTGACGGCGATGAAGAAAAGGTCAAGTTGCTTGACAAGCTTGTATGCAAAAAGATGGGGTTTGAAAAAAGTTTTCCGCTGACATCACAGACATATCCACGAAAATATGATTTTTTGGTCTTGTCGGTTTTAGCTTCAATTGCACAGAGCAGTTACAAGTTTGCAAACGATATAAGACTTTTGCAACACTTAAAGGAAATTGAAGAGCCGTTTGAGAAAACTCAAGTTGGTTCATCTGCGATGGCCTACAAACGAAATCCCATGAGAAGTGAAAGAATCTGTGCCTTAGCAAGATATGTCATGGTGAATATTCAAAATCCGCTGTTTACAGCATCTGTTCAGTGGCTTGAAAGGACGTTAGATGACTCAGCAAACAGAAGAATATCAATCCCGGAGGCGTTTTTGGCAGTAGATAGCATTTTGAACCTTTATCACAACGTAGCAAGCGGGCTTGTTGTGTATGAAAAGATGATAGAAAGGCATATACAGCAAGAACTGCCTTTTATGGCAACAGAGAATATATTGATGGAAGCTGTAAAGCGTGGCGGTGACAGGCAGGATTTGCATGAGAAAATAAGAAGGTATTCCATGGAAGCCGGAAGAAATGTAAAAGAGTTTGGAAAAGAAAATAATCTTATAGAACTTATTTCAAATGACCCAAGCTTCAAACTTTCAAAAGAAGAAATTGAAGCTATTTTAAACCCCAAAAAATTTGTGGGAAGGGCTCCTTCCCAGGTACAGGAATACTATGATGAGTATGTAAAGCCAATACTTGAAAAGTATAAAGATGAACTTAATTTTGAGTCACAGGTTGATATATAAAAGAGGGGCTTTTATCCTTGATGAAATCAGAGAAGAATAAAAGCCCCTTCTTTTTTGAATTTCTATATCTTGAATATTTCAACTTTTTTAGCCATTTGTTGAGCAAGGGTTTCTAAATTTTTCATTGTTGATGCTATTGTTTGAGCTGTTGCAGTTTGTTCTTGTGTTGAAGCAGCAGTTTGCTGGGTTGCAGCTGCGGTTTCTTGAGCGATGCTTGCAATGTTAGTAATTTCTTGAGATATTACTGAGATGCTATTACTTGCTATTTTCGTACTTTCTGTAACATTATTTATCATTTCAAGCAAGTCCTTTGAGAACTGCAAAATCTGCAAGTAAACATCTTTAGTTTGTTTTGTTATATCATCTTGAGTTTCTAATATTTTATTAAACACTTCAAACTGATTAGAAATTGTTTGGATATTTTCGTAGATATCCTTTAAGAGTGTTCCTATTTGTTTCGCAGAGGTTGATGTCTGCTCGGAAAGTTTTCTTATCTCATTTGCAACCACCATAAAACCCTTACCAGCTTCACCAGCCCTTGACGCTTCAATTGATGCATTCAAAGCAAGAAGATTTATTTCTTTTGAAAGGTTTGTTATAAAAGAGGATATCTTAACAATTTCGTTGCTCATCTCAGAAAATCTTGTCATCATATTTTGTACATCTTGCCATATTTCCTTTACGCTGTTCATGTTTTGTTCCTGGGATATGATTAATTCCTGACCATTATTGATTCTCTGATATACAGTTTGAACTGAAGAATAAGCCTCTTTCATTTTTTCATAAATGTCCTGTACAGAATTTGAGAGAGCAGATAGCTTCTCACTTGATTTTTCGATTGAATTTGCCTGTTCAGAACTTCCTTTTGCAACATCAGAAATTGCAAGTGCTATTTGTTCTGAGACGTTTGCAATTTCACTTGATGCAGATGTAAGTTCTTTTGCGGCATCTAAAATTGAACTTGTAACATCTTTTATTTGTTTTATAACATCCTTTATATTTTTACTCATCGTAATAAAAGCGTTTGTTACCTTTCCAATTTCATCTGAGCTAACGGCTTTAAAATCATCTGTTTTAGACAGGTCAAAATGCGAAAGTAAGTCTGCCATCTTTTCAACCTGTGAAAGCCTTCTTGCAAGCGATAATGTTATTGTGAGAATAAAAAGCATAGCTATTAGAAGTATTAAACCTGTGATTAAGTTAATTGTCATTTTGATTTTGTTTTGATATTCAACCAGGTCATCTATGTAAATACCTGTACCAAGTATCCAGCCCCATGGTTTGAAAGGCGCAACATATGACATTTTAGGGTAAAGTTTTTTTGTGTTTGGTTTTTCCCATTGATACTTTACAAACCCTTCTCCTTTTTTCTTGACAATGTCAACCATTGCAACAAAAAGTTTAAATCCTGTTGGATCTTTGTAATTGCTCAAATCCTGTCCTTCTAATTCTTTTTTGTAAGGATGCATTACCATTTTTGGTTGAAAATCATTTATCCATATATAGTCTGCAAAGTTATACCTTAGATTTCTGATTATCTCTTTTGCAGTATCCTGAGCTTGCTGTTTTGATTTTTTACCTGATTGTTGTAATCGATATTCATTTTCGCAAATAGAAACTGCTACTTGAACAATGTTTTTAAGTTTATTTTTTACTTGATTTTCAATAGTTGTCATGACAGATGGAATAATATAGGCTTCTAATGTAATGATGAATGCTAAAAACACAAACAAAAAAAGAAATATAAGCTTTGTTCTTATTTTGACATTTTTAAACAAGACAAATACCCTCCTCTTCTGAAAAAAATAAGAGTTTCTAAAATTTTTAATATATTTTTACCCAACATTAAAAAAGAAAAACATAATTCTCTTTACTTATTTAAAAGCTCGGATATATCATTATAAAGTTCCTGCAAGATTTCCTGATAATCTCTTTTTCCTTCTTCTACTATATCCATGAGTTTTTCAAGCTCACGTGTGGTTTGTTCATTTACGTATTCACCATATTTTTGTGAAAGATAAGAATATACCTTTTTGCCAAGGGATGTTGCCCTTATTCTTCTGAAACTATCTTCGAACACATACCCTCTTTTGAAAAGTGTTTCTACCATCTTTGCATATGTTGAAGGTCTCCCTATGTTTTTCTGTTTCATTTCGTCAATAAGGCTTGACTGAGTGTAAAGCTGAATGGTGTGTTTCTTGTAGCTTCGTCTGTCAGTTACACTATAATCTTTATTTTCAAATAAAGGATAAATTTGCATAGAAAGAAAGTGCAACCATCCTTCCTCCTCAATTTTAACAGGAATGTCTTTAACAATCTCTTTATCAGCTATTTTAAAACAAACTTTTTGGAATAAAACTTTAGGATTTTTCATCTGGCTGCTCATAAATCTGTTAAAAATAAGCTGATATACTCTTATGTGGTTTTGTGAGATACCCTGTGCATATTTTTCATAGGCTAGTTCTTTTAATTCCTCAGGTGATATGGGTTTTACAGGTCTTATTGCTTCATGGGCTCCTTCGTCACCAAAACTTCTTGGTAAGAAGAATTCCTTTTTGCCCACCTTTTCTAAAAACATTCTTGCAATGTTCTGTCCTGTCACAGAAATCCTTGTTGAATCTGTCCTGTGATAAGTGATAAAGCCATGCTCAAACAAAAACTGCAAAATCTCCATTATTTGCTGCACACCCAAATTTAATTTCTGTGAAGCTAAGGATAACAAAGAAGAAGTCGAAAATGGGGCAGGTGCAGGTATTTCTTCTATTTTCTGATCAACAACTTCTGCTTTTACTCTTTTGCACTCTTCTTCTCCTTCAATTTCAAGATTATACCCATTTTCAAGTTTTAGCATTGTAAATGTTCTTTCACTTTTTGCATATTCCTTTTCTCTTTCAACAATCCAGCCAAGGATGGTTGACTGCACGCGCCCGGCAGAAAGGTTGTAACTTTGGAAATTTTCCTGAAGCTTTGAAGAAAGTTCAAATCCTACCCATCTATCTTCTATTCTTCGCACAATTTGAGATTTTACAAGGTTTATGTTAAACTGTCGTGGATTTTTCAAGGCACTGTCAAGTCCATAGCGTGTAATTTCATGCATTTCAATTCTTTTGATGTTACTATTTGCAGGCTTTATATACTGTGAAATGTCCCATGATATTTTTTCTCCTTCAACATCAGGGTCTGTTGCAATCAAAACTTCGTCAACCTCAAGTGCAAGCTCGCGCAATGTTTTTAAAATTTCTTTTTTATCTTCAATTGTATTGGATGCACATTTAGGACAGCTGTCAAGCTCATCGGTAAATTGAGTATTGCATTTCATGCAGCGTTTAATAGAGTTGTAATAGGGAATGAATTTTCCATCATGGTACTCAACACCGTGTAAACCCTTTTTTGTCTCAAGGTCGTACACATGTCCTTTTGATGCGGTGATAAGCAAAATTCCTTCCGGTGTTATCGATTCATATACAGAGAGTTTACCATATCTTCTTGTTGAGGCTTTTTCCAAAAACTTTGAAATGGTGTCAGCCTTTGTTGGAGATTCAACTATCATAAGTCTTGACTTTGTGTCAATTTGATAAAAATCATTGTTTTGAATTTTTCTGCTTTCTTTTACTTCTTCCATAAGACTTTCAAAATCTACTTCATTTTCCTCCATCCATTCCTCGTCCAGTAAAAACATAAGCCGTGACTTTAGGCTTTCGAATATAGTATCATCTTCTTCAAAGAGGATTGATACCCCTTTTGTCAGACGCATTCCAAACATTCTCGAGGTTCTGCCAGATCCCTGGATATATGTTGGAACATCTGGAATGACAAGCTTGCCATCATCAGTTATCTTCAAGTGCGAGAATATTTCCTGTACAATTTTGTTGTAGCTCTCTGCGGATATATACTTTAAGACAAGCTGTCTCAACTTTTCTGTTTGCAAGATTTCGACATTCTTAAAATACTCTTTTAACTTGGGATGATCTTCAAGGTACTCAACAAAAACTCTTTCAAGTACAAATCGAGGAGCTTTGTCCATATCAACCGAAAATCTAAATCTTGGAGTTTCCCAGAAAATGCAGTATTTTATACGCTCAGGAAGATCGATTCCTCTAATGAGTTTTCCATAATAAGATGAAACTCCGCAAATGACATTTAGTTTTTCTTCTTTGAAAAGTTCAAATTCCTCATCAAAATTGCTCCATGTAGTTCCGATCTTAATACCATTTTCTGCGAGAAATTTAACAATTTCTTTTCCTTCTTCTTCGGTATTGACAAAGAGAAGTATACCATCTTTTAAGATGTTGATTATTTCAAGCAATTTTTCTTTTGACTTCTTTTTGATTCTTATATTAGTGATATTTCTTATATTAAATGTAAATCTGCCGATTTCAAAACCTAAAAGTTCTCTGAAAAGAAGTGGCTTTAGTCCCTGCGGCTTTGCTGTTGCTGAGGATACTATGAGCATTCCCTTATTTTTAGAACCATTTGAAACTGTATCTTGCCCATTTTCTTTATTTTTGGTTCTCAATCTTTCGGTTGCTTTTTCAATCTCATCTTCTGAAAAGCCTATCATTTGAAGCAGTGTATCTATATTCTTTGATGATTTCAAAATAGCGTCCACATCGTCCACAAATACAAGGTCAAAAAACATTTTAGATAGAACATCTTTTCTTTTTGAAACAAACTGAGTGGTTATTATGAGTATGTCAAAGTCGCAAGATAAAAACCTTTTTTCAAACTCTTCTTTTCTACTTTTTGTCATCAAAGAGTTAAATAATAAGATTTTCACAGTGTTTGCATTTTCTAATTTTGCTTTAAACTCTTCAAGTCTTTCAAAAGACTGCTGTGCAAGTGAGATTGTAGGGAATACAAGAGCTGACTTTTTGCCATTTAGCGCTAAAAAAAGGCTTGCTACAAGTCCAAACGTAGTTTTACCAACTCCTGTTGGGGCAACAAGCGTGAAACTTTTTGAAAGCAAAAACCGTCTTGCCCATGTTCTTTGGTATCCTGTCAATGGTTTTTGAAAAATGTGTTCAAAGAACATTTTGAACGCATTAAGATTTTGCTGAAAGTTCCAGTATAACTGATAATCCTTCAATGTACCCATCTTTTTTAAAGATTTGTATATATCGTTTATCTGTTTCTGGCTGAGGCACTGTTCACAGGGTAATCCATTTTCATTTCTTGTATCTGTATTTATCCCACCACAATTTATGCAGGAATGATAGTATTTTGCTCCTGTTGCCAATCAGCACTCCTGGTCATCCAAACTGTGCACATTAGCACAAGTTTAGATGGCTGGGCTATTTGTAGTCCGCCTTTTCAGGTTGTTCCAGACCCAGCAGGCGGTATTTGGAACAACCATAGCCCCTGTCCCAAGAAACAGGAACTTGCGCCCTTTATAGGTCTTCCCCACTTGCCCTGAAACTAAAAGTGATTTCAGGACAGACATATCACGCAGGACTCTGTCAGGGGAGAGTGGTGTTACCACCGCTACCCTGAGAACTCGCCAAAGATTACAGGATAATTTCCTGTGACTATCCTTGCTTGTTCCGTCCAGAGGCTCGGATAGCCTCCCTGGCTCACTCCCAGAGCTTTGTAGAAGCTTTATCGCCCAATCTATCTCCCTGAGTTGTCTTTTCCTAACGTATGGATTCTTGACTGCCTTCTTCACGTACCCCTTCAGTTCTTCCAGACTGTTTACATTAAAACTACTGAGAAGTAGCATATAGTTGTGCGGTATCCTTTCTTTTAATCCAAGCCCTCTTCTTGCTATCACATACGAGCTAGCAATGTCCTTGCTCACCATAAACTGCGGTGCGTACTTCAGCATACCTATCACAGAAGTATACGCAGGGTTTACCTCTATAACCTCTACTCCTTCTCGCTTTGCTAAAAGTTTTACCTTTTCCAAAAGTGACCTGTATCCAAAATAGTGCCTTATCCGTCTTGATTTTCTACCTGAAAAGTCTCCTCTTTTCCCTTTGTCCTTTATGTTCAACTTCTCAATTACTATGGCTTTTTGATTATCTTTTGCCATTTGCACTATCATGTGTGCGTACTGCCACCTGTAGTACTCCCTCTTGCTTGAGTTTCCACTTTCAAGCTCTGGCATTGGTATTTCACCGTAGCTCAGAAGCTGACCGCTACTGTCTGTTTCTGCCCATGCCATATGCTTTGGATATGCGTTCGGATCTATCCCTATAACGCCGTTTGATTTTGTTATCTCAGACTTTGGAAAAATCTCTTCAACGGTGAAGTAGGCATATACTACACTGTTTTTGAGTTTCAGCTCAACAGAATAGGGTTCTCCCAAAGTGCTTATCGCCTGCAGCAGTTGATTCCTGTCTGTGTACGTTCCACCCTTTACTTTCCATCCAGGCTTTATCGTCGCATATACATACTCCTTTTCTCCCACGTTAATTCTGAGTTTTGTTAAGGAACCATCTATCTCAATCCTTGTGTTGAGATTTCCTTTCTTGCTCCTGTCTCCTCTTGAATAGAGGGTTCCTTTCCTTTTCTCCTGCCACTCACGTTGAAGTTCCCTGTATGCTCTGCCGTTTATGTGCCTTTTCTGGAGTTTTTCAAAAAGTTCTCTACCGCCAAATATGACCTTTTTGGGATTTTCTCCCTTCTGTTCGCAGGATTTTTTAATACTTTTGGCTTTCATTATCGCATCGTCGACGTATCGGGAGTTCAGATTGAAAATCCCCTGAAGTTGTCTTTTGAGTTCATTTCTCTTATGTCCTTCCAGCAGCCTTTTGTATGCGTACCTCATGCAGGACGTCCATCTTCTCATAAGGTCCAATACCTTCTGCTTATCCTCGCTGCTGCCAAAAATCAACTTAGCCTGGATGGTTATCATGTTTTTAACACCTCGAATTAATTTTGGTATTTTATACACTTAATAGTATCATCTAACTCTATCTAATAAAAAGTTATACCTTTTTGCCTTGTTGTTGTCAACTATTAGAACCTCCTGATGTTTAAGTTTAAAAACTTCTATTTTTCAATAATACTAGGTGAAACAGCAAAATTCAATACTGCAAAAAAAATAAGCTGCCCAAAACACAAATACTGTTTTGTGGCAGCATGTAAGTAAGTTTATTTTAAATCAAACCTTTCTTTTATAATCTGAACAGCTTTTTCCTCGTCTTTCTGGTCAATCAAATATGATATGTCAACCTCACTTGTTGTTACCATCTTAAGTTCAACACCTGCTTCAGCTAAAGTGGTAAAAAGTGATGCAGCAACGCCGGGAAGGTCTTTCATTGCCTCACCAAAGATAGAAAGCTTGCTTAAGCCCGACACGATATCAATTCTCAGGTGAGGAATCTCTTTTTTGAACTTGCTGAGTGCTGAGATTGCCTTTGGTACATTTTCTTCGTCAAGGCTAAATGATAGGTTTATGTTTCCTTTATAAGGTGCTGTTTGGCTTATCATATCAATATTTATCCCATGGTTTGCCACTTCATTAAAGATGGAGGCTATCAGGTCAATCTTGTTTGGAACATTGTCAAGGGTTATCATGGCAACGTTCTGGGTGACATTTAAATTTGTCACAGGCTTCAAATTTAAAACACCTCACATTGAGTTAATCAAATCTTTCATATTATATATACCCGCGCCTTTGCCTATCATAAACATTGCAGCCTTGATTGCACCACTAGCAAAGATTTCTTTTGAGAGTGCTGTATGCTTTATCTCAATAATCTCATCAGGGCCGGCAAAAATGACACTGTGTTCACCTACAATTGTTCCACCGCGTATAGATGATATTCCTATCTCGTTTTGCTGTCTTTTCTTTCTCCTTGTATGCCTGTCATAGATATACTCATAGGAATTATTTGCAATTTCATTTATTGCATCAGCAAGCATCAAGGCTGTGCCAGAAGGTGAATCTATTTTCTGGTTGTGGTGTTTTTCAATGATTTCAATATCAAATGAAGGACCAAGAGCCTTATAAGCCTTTTGAATGAGTTCTGCAACAAGATTTACTCCCAAAGACATATTGGCAGACCAGAAAATAGGAATTTGTTTTGAATATTCTAAAATTTTAGCTTTCTGGTCAGATGTAAAGCCTGTTGTTGCTATTACAACTGGTTTGTTTTTCTGCTTTGCAAACTCAAGAATTTTCATTGTTGCTTCAGGAAGGGAAAAGTCAATTATAACATCAAAGTTTTCAACCACTTCCTCTGGACTTTGGTAAACAGGATAGTCAAAGTTTTTGACTGTGTTTAAGTCAACCCCTGCGACAATTTTAATATTGTCATAGTTCTTAACAACTCTGCTCACAACCTGACCCATTTTACCATTGCAGCCATTAAGTAAGATGCTAATCATTTGTGTCTCACATCCAATCCTTGTTATTATTTTATTCTCATTCTTTTATCGAAATGCCATAGTCAACAAGTGCTTTTTTAAGAATTTCCCTGTTCTTTTCTGTCATGGCAGCAAGCGGCAATCTTGGTTTTCCAACATTAAATCCCATCATGTTCATAGCTTCTTTTACAGGAATTGGGTTTACCTCAATAAAGAGTGCTTTGATTATAGGAAGAAGCTTTAGCTGAAGCTGTCTTGCTTTTTCAATTTCACCGTTTAAGAAATATTCAACAATGTCATGTGTTTCATCAGGCAGAATATTCGCCAGCACTGAAATAACACCGATTCCACCCACAGAGAGAATGGGTACTATCTGGTCATCATTTCCAGAATAGATATCAATTTCAGGACAGAGCATAGCAATTTCAGCAACCTGTGTGATGTTGCCACTTGCTTCTTTTATCGCTTTTATGTTTGGCAGTTTTGCAAGTTCTTTCATGGTTTCAGGCAAGACATTTAGCCCTGTCCTTGACGGTACATTGTAAACAATAATAGGAATTGATACAGCATCATTTATTCTTTGAAAGTGCTCGATCAATCCTTTTTGAGTTGTTTTGTTGTAATATGGTGTTACATGCAAAAGACCATCTGCGCCAAGCTCCTGTGCTTTTTTGGAAAGATAAACTGCATGTTTTGTATGATTGCTACCAACACCAGCAATAACAGGTTTTCTACCAGCTACCCTGTCAATTACAAATCTAATTACTTCTAAATGTTCGTCATCTGGCATTGTTGAAGGCTCTCCAGTTGTACCACATACAATGATTGCGTCAGTCTTGTGCTCTAAGTGAAAGTCAACAAGCCTTCCAAGAGTTTCAAAGTCTACACTTTCCTCGTCTTTAAAAGGTGTTATTAAAGCAACACCTGAGCCTTTAAAGAGTGCCATAGCCTATAAAACCTCCCAATTTATTCAAACTTTTTAATTATAGCCACCTTTCAATTAGCTAAAGAAATATTCTATTACCTTTTCAGCAATCTGAACAGCATTTGTTGCTGCTCCTTTTCTTATATTGTCTGCAACAACCCATAAATTGACCCCATTTTCAACAGATTCATCTCTTCTAATTCTTCCAACGAAGACTTCATCTTTTCCAGAAACATAAATTGGCATTGGGTATAAAAGATTTGCAGGGTCGTCCTGAACAACCACGCCTGGAGCATTCTTGAGAATTTCTTTTAACTCTTCTAAATCAAACTGCTTTTCGAATTCCACATTTATTGATTCGCTGTGACCGTTGAAAACAGGTACTCTCACAGTTGTTGCAGTAATCTTTATAGAGTCGTCATGTAAAATCTTTTTTGTCTCGTTTATCATCTTCATCTCTTCTTTTGTATATCCATTTTCTAAAAATACGTCAATATGAGGAATGACATTTCCTGCAATTGGGTATGGGAACTTCTTTGGCGGAGCACCTTTTAATCCTTCTTCTAAATCCAAATATCCTTGATATCCTGCACCTGAAACTGCCTGGTATGTTGAGTACACAATCCTTTTTATTTTGTATCTGTCGTGCAAAGGTTTTAAAACAACAACTGCCTGAATGGTTGAACAGTTGGGATTTGCAATAATTCCCTTGTGCCATTTGATATCTTCCGGGTTGACCTCTGGTACAACAAGAGGAACGTCTTTTTCCATACGCCATGCACTTGAATTGTCAATTACAATACACCCTTTCGATGCTGCAATTGGAGCAAAGTGAAGAGATGTTGAAGCGCCGGCAGAGAACAAAGCAATGTCAATGCCCCTGTCAAATGAGTCTTCTTTTAACTCTTCAACTGTGTATTCTTTTCCCATAAACTCAACTTTTGTCCCTGCTGACCTGCTTGATGCAAAGAGGAAATATTCTTCAACCGGCAATTTTCTTTCTTCCAAGACCTTTAAAAATGTTCTTCCAACCATACCTGTTGCGCCAACTATTGCCATTCTAATTTTCTTTGCCACTTTACTGTAAACCTCCTCTTCAAAAATTGAAATTGTGCTTTAATGTATTTATAAAACTAAAAAAAGCTGGTTTTCGAGCCAGCTTCTGTTAATATATTGTATATTAGCCATACAATATATTAACAGATAGCGCTCCACCAATTTTACAATTGGTGACAGTTGCATGGATATTCTCCATGCACCCAGGGAAGTTTCCAAGAAGAAAGAAACTCCCTTCGGCGTCTTTTCCTTTCAGCAGGTTTCATCTGTGTCTTCTTTCACATCCGCCTGCCTACTCTTAAAAGACGCGCCTCTATCTATTAATATATTATGAACTATTCGATTGTGGTGTTTATTTAATAATAACATTAAGATTCTTTGTATGTCAAATTTTTTTGCAAGACTAAGAGTTCTTTTTCATGTGTGATATAATTTAAATATCGAGATGTTAAAAGGACAAAAAGAAAATGGAGGATGAAAAATTTGGGAAAAAAATTAAAGAAAGTTTTGCTAACTTTCAAAAAGCACTTTTAAGATTGAAGGAAGCAGTAGAAGAAAGAAGCGATAATCCTCTTTTGTATGATGGTGCTATTCAAAGATTTGAATTTACTTCTTTGAAAGGAGAGTTTAAATCAAATGTTTAAAGTGGGAATTGGATATGATGTTCACAGATTTGTCGAGGGAAGAAAACTTATATTGGGCGGAGTTGAAATACCTTTTGAAAAGGGACTTCTGGGACATTCAGATGCGGATGTTTTGGTCCACGCCATAATTGATGCTATTCTTGGTGCTATGGGGGAAAATGATATTGGAAAGCTTTTCCCGGACAGTAACCCTAAGTATAAAGACATTTCCAGTTTGCTTCTTTTAAAAGAAGTTGCAAAGCTTTTAGAAGAGAAAAACTTGAAAATAGTAAATATAGATTCTACCATAGTTAGCCAAAGACCTAAGATTTCTCCATATACTAATGAGATGAAAAATAAAATTGCAGATTGCCTTAAGATTGACAGTACTCAGATAAACATCAAGGGAAAAACAACAGAAGGATTGGGCTTTGAAGGAAGAGAAGAAGGAATTTCAGCATATGCAGTTGTTTTGATTTGCGAATAAATGTTTGATATAATAGTAAGAAAGAGATATAATTTTAAATTATTAAGAATAACTTTTTGGATGTGATAAGATGTTAGACCTTTACAGATTGTCTGCACAGATAAGTGAAAAGAAAGAGGTTTTAGCAAAGCATGAGGAAGAGTTAAAATCAAATGTTGAGGATATGTTTGCGTTTTTAAATTCGGTAGATAGAGAGAAAATTCAAAATATTCTCTCGAAAATTCCTGGCAAGGATGAGAAGAATGAGATTTTGTTCTGCCTTCCATACTATAGCAATTACGATGAATTTTTGAAATCTCACAGATGCTCTTTGAATACTGACTATGAAGTTTTTGCAGTAGATGGCAGCAATACAGAAATAGATAGGCATATTCTAACACCTTATTATGTGTTGAACATTGCCTGTGTTTCTATTGTCTATGGACAGAGAGAAAGTAAATTTTGGTACAGAACTTTTCCCTATATTTATCTTGACCAAGAACTTTATTCTGACAAAGATGATATTACTTTTAAAAATTCTTCTGAGATTTCACAAGAAAGACAGGAAAAAGAGTTTGCGGCAATTTTAGAGTATGTGGAAAGAAGCGGTGAAACAGATCAGCTCAAAATAGTACTTTACGATGGCAATCTTGTTGACTGGTCGCAAGACAGGCAAGGCATGCGTTTTGGCAGAAAAGCAAATGCTATTCTTGAAAGGATATTCATCCTGGCAGAGCGAAAGAAAATAGCCGTGTGTGGTTTTATTTCTGTTCCCAAAAACTCAATTATTTCTAACATTTACAAAATATATATGTGTGAAAAACCGAGGATAAACTGTAGAGAGTGTCCTAAGGAGAAAAAAAGAGAGTGTGAAAAGATAGGCAGAATAAAGGATGTCGTTTTATTTTCCGGCCTTAGGGAAGGAGAGTATTCAAACATCTTTTACACATTAGGTAGAGCTTTTGATGAGTTTGAAAAGACCGATATAGGCTTTGTTTATTTGAACACAGGTTACGAGATAGCACGAATAGAGTTTCCACTCTATATAGCAAACGATAAAGACTGGTTTGAAAAGAGCCTTGGTGCTATTTACCATCAGTGTCAGCTTGGGTTTGGTTATCCCATATCTTTGACCCATGCACATGAATTTTCTGTTATCTCTAAAGGCGACAAGGATGCAGTAGAAAGTATGCTATATAGGTTTGAAGATGATCTTATGCGCTATTCTGCTAAAAAGAACAATAAAATGAAAAGAATAGTATAGAAGGAGTAGTATTTGAAATGATAGTGGGCGAGATAATAGATATTTCTTTTACTCAACTTACCTGTGAAGCAAGAGATTGGAACAATATACCTACACCTGGCAGGTTTATAAAGTTTGAATTAGATGATTACAAGGTGATAGGATGTGTCACAAGATATGACGTTGGCAGCATATCCGAGGGAGGATATCCGAGAGCTTTGTGGAAGTCACCTGAGGAAATAAAAAAATATTATCCTCAGATTGACCAGATTTTGAAGGGATATTTTAAATGTGTGGTTGTTGGATACATAGTAAATGGCAAGTTTGTCGGCTGTCTTCCTGACAAAAGTATAAGACTTCACAGTTTAGTTGAGCTGGCAACACAAAAAGAAATTCTTCTTGCCACTCAAAACAGCCTTTTTCTAAATTCTGTGCTAAAGACTAAAGATATTGATATCATTGAAGTTGTCCCGTGGATGCTTTTTTTTGCATATCTTGCAAGAGGAAAAGACTATTATTATATAGAACAGATGGGAAAAAGCTTGAACGCTTATCTTAAATATGATCTAAATCTTCTTGAGCCTATAATTGAGAGGTTAGATAATCTAATAATGACTGTACAAGAAGGGTGATTGAAATATGGCAAGTAGTATGTATGAAGAGAACAGAATTGGCAAAATCATAGGTGGTTCGTACTCAGAAGGTCTTGCAATAAAGGTCGAGGATTATTCTGTGGTGGAAAGTACAAGGATTGGGGCAATTCTTGTTAGCCAAACAGAAAAGAGAAAGTACTACTGTATGCTTACCGACATGGTAATAGAGGGCATGAACAAGCAAGCTTTGTCAGAACTTCCGCGAGGAAACTCAAGCCTGCTTTTGAACAGGATTACAAGGGGGACTTCTATTTATACTGTGTTCAAGGCACAGCCAGTTCTTTCTTACGACCTTGAGGAAAAGAAAAATCAGCCTATAAGAAACATACCACCTCATGCTTCAAGTGTTAGAAGAGCTACCTATGATGATATTTCAGATGTATTTGGGAGTTTTGAAAAAAATCCAAAACGTTATTTTCCAGTTGGAAGTGTTCTTGACATGGACGAAAACTCTACAGTATGCATAGACATGGAAAGATTTATTGAACGAAGCAGTGGCATTTACGGAAGGACTGGTACAGGAAAATCATTTATTGCAAGATTATTGATGGCAGGGATTATCCTTTGTGATAAGGCATCGCTTCTCATTTTTGATGCTCACTCAGACCATGGACCTGACAGCGTTGATGAGGAAAACCGGCATGTTAAAGGGCTTAAAAGTCTTTTTGGAAGCAAAGTCCAGATAATGGCAACTGAAAATTTCTCATCAATGACAGGTGTTTTGCCGATTGAGATTGATGTTAGAGATGTTGAGATCGAGGATATTTTATCAATTGCAGAAGAGCTAAACCTCAATGAGACAGCACAACAGGTTATGATTGCACTTAAAAACAGGTTAGAAACAGAAGGTAAACACTGGCTTGAAGAGATACTTATAAATGGTGAGGACTTGGCAGAGAGGTTTAAAGACAGCGAAGCTGTGGTCAATAGAAGTTCTCTTTTGGCGCTTATCAGAAAGCTTTCTGTGTTAAAAGAATTACCCTACCTTAGATATGATAGACGACCTGGCACAAACTCAATTGATATTATTTTGAATTATCTTCAAAAAGGTATCAGTGTTGATATAACATTTGGCAAAAGTGATAAATTACTTAACTATCTCTTTGTTACAAACGTCTTATCAAGGCGTATTTACCAAAGATATATGGAGATGTATGAAAGGTATATTTCAAACAGACAAAAGTATTCTCCTCCAAGGCCACTTGTGATTGCAATTGAAGAAGCACACAGATTTTTATCGCCCGATGTTGCAAAACAGACAATATTTGGAACAATAGCAAGAGAAATGAGAAAGGCAAAGGTAAGCCTTATGTGTATAGACCAGAGACCTTCTCAGATAGACAGTGAGATTGCATCACAAATTGGAACAAGGGTTATTTTATCTCTTTCTGATGAAGCTGATATTACAAGTGCACTTGCTGGTATGAAAAATAGTAAACAACTAAGGTCAATTATAGAGTCACTTGATTCAAAACAGCAGGCTTTACTTGTAGGTCATGCAGTCCCTATGCCAATTGCAATAAAGACGAGAGGGTATGATAATAGCTTTTATGATTTTGTTTCAATTTATGCCCCAAAACATGAGGTGGACGAAAAGTACGAAAAAACGATAGAGGTATCTAAGAAGTGGCTTGATGAGATGGACTATTAAAAATTTTTCTAAAGAGGGAGAATAAAATGGCAATAAGAGGAGTTCATACAGCTGATCTTCATTTTGGTGTAACAACTTACAGCCGCGAAACCCCGGATGGGCTTGGCTCACGTGTACATGATTTTTTCAAAACATTTGACAGGATACTGGAGTTTATACGAGAAAACAGTATTGATCTTTTGCTTATAACAGGCGATATTTTTAAAGACAGAGAACCAAACTCTACGCTGAGGAATATGTTTTACAAGAGGGTTGTGGATATTTCAAAAAGAGGCGTTTTGGTGGCAATAGTGCCAGGTAATCATGATATGCATCCTTTTGAGACAAAAGATCATTCTGTGAGGGTTTTTGAAATATTCGACCAGCCAAACATTGTTGTGATGGATAGACCTTTTGAAACCAGAGAATTTGAAATAAGAGGTGAAAAACTTCGCATTGTGGCTGTGCCTTACCTTTATCTTGAAAGGTTTGTGGATGAGACATTTCCTCAAAAGACAGAAGAGATTGATATGATAGCAGCCAATTTTTTTGAGAAAAAACTAAGCCAGGTTTTGGACTCTTCAGAAGATAATATTCCTACAATTCTTGCAGGACATTTTACTGTAGTAGAGGCGCAGATTGGCAGTGAAAGATCAATTATGCTTGGCAAAGACATAAAGGTGCCTCTTTCTTGCCTTTTAAATCCAAAGTTAAAATTTGTTGCCCTGGGTCACATTCACAAACCTCAAATTTTGCATGCAGCAAACCCTACTGTGTTGTATTGTGGCTCGCCTGACAGGATAGATTTTTCTGAAGCAAACGACAGCAAGGGGTTTGTTGTGTTTGAGATAGACAAAGAGAGCTTTAGGTTTAAGTTTCAACCCGTTAAGGTAAGACCTTTTTGCCAGTTGGAGATTGATGTGTTTGAAGACGAAGTAGAAAATCTCACCAAAAAGCTTCTTGACAAAATAGAAGAGAAAGTACAAATGTTTGAGCAAAATACTTCAAATAGTATTCAGGTGTCGGTTGTAAAGCTCATAATAAAAACTCAAAGTTTGATAAAAGAAAAGATTGATGTTGGACTTGTTGAAAGGTTTTTGAGAGACAGATGTTTTGTTTTAGCGCCTATCGAAATTGAGGTAGTTGACTCAAAGAAAGATTTTAGAATTGCTGAGGTTGATGAAAAGTCAGACCCTGTTGATGCATTTGAAAAGTTTTTATCAGCAAGCCAGAAATACAGGGGTATAGAGAATAAAGATGAGGTTGTATCAGAATTTAAAAAGCTTTTGTATGAAGTTCAAGAAAAATGAAAGCACAGCAAGAGGTGGGGATGAGATTTGAGACCTCTTTTTTTGAGGATTGAAAATTTCAAATCATATAAGGATACTCAGAACGAAATTGATTTTAGCAATATAAAGGTTGCTTGTATCATAGGCAAAAATGGCAATGGGAAATCTTCTATTGCTGAGGCAATTGCCTGGGCGCTTTTTGGCGAGTTTGAAAGACTTCAAACAGGAAAACGAGGAAAAGTTGCAGAAACAGAGTATATAAACTCACATAGGGATTATATGCAGGTTGAATTTGAATTTGAGTTGAATAAGACCATATATAAAGTTGTGAGAAGACTTGACAGAAAAGGCAAAAAGTATCTTTCACTCTTTGTTAGAAAAGGAGACAGTCTCATACCTATAAATGAAGCAACTTATACCCAGACTCAAGTAAAGCTTCAGAATATTTTGGGGATAGATTTTAACGTATTTTTGCACTCAGCATATCTTTCTCAAAAACGAACAGAAGATTTTTTGTTGTCATCCCCTGAAGACAGGCGTGAAGTTTTTGCAAAGATATTGAACCTGAGTATATATGACAGGATAAACGAACTTGCGAAAGAAAAACGAAAAGAAAAAAAGGTTTTGCTAGATATAAAAAACAGAGAAATAGAGGAAGAAAATAAAATTTTATCAGAAAAAGAGTCTATAAAATCTTTGGTGGCTGATTTGGAAAAGAAGAGAACCACGATAGAAGCTGAATTAAACGGTTTGAGAAATAGACTAAATACCCTTATTTCGAAGAGGTCTGAAATAGAACAAAAACTTGATATATTAAATCAGAAAAAGAATGAAATGATAGAACTTCAAAGAAAAGCTGAGGAGATAAGGTATAAATTTGATACTGCAAGAAAAGAGCTTTTAAAAATTGAAGAAAAATTAAAGGAAGAAGATAAGATAACTGCAATGGTTAAAGAGTACGAGATGATAAAAGAAGAGGTTGAACTCAAGAGAAAGGATTATGAAAAGTATCTTGAGCTCAAAAACAAAATGGTTTTGTGTGAGAGAGATATAAAAAGCAAAATAGAGCAGAAAAAGATATTTGAAAAGAATATTGAAGAGAGTAATTTACAGCTGAATAAAGAAACTTCTGAGATTTCAAAGTATGAGGAAGAGATGAAAAAAGTGGAGGTAGAAATTTCGAAGATCGAAAATGAGCTGGGAAAAGTAAAGCAGTATAAACAGGAACAAGAGAAAAAAAGAGAGGAAATTGTAGAACATGAGAAATCTTTAGAGGTAGTGGAGAACAAATTAAAAGAGCTTGCTTCAAGTTACAGACTTATAGAGGCAAATCAGGGGAGGTGCCCAGTATGCTTGCGTCAAATTAATGGCCAGGAAGAAAAAGAACATATAAAAAATGAAATTGCAGCCCAAGGAAAAGAATTTAAACAAAGAAGAGATAGTTTGACCAAAAAACTTGAAATTCTGAGAAAAGAGTTTTCTGAGCTTGAAGAAAAAATAAAAAATGAAGAAGTTCTGAGGACAAGAGAAAAGAAGCTTCACGGAATGTTAGAAAATCTTAAGGCTAAGATGGGGCAAAAAACACAAAATATTTCAAATCTACAAAATTCAATAGTTCAGGTAAACCAAAGCATAAAGCTTTGTGAAGAAGAAATAGAAAGGTTAAAAGAAGAGATGACATACCTAAAAAGAGAAATTTCAATTTTAAACTTTGATGAGAATTACTATACCCAGCTTTTGCAAAGAGAAAAAGAACTTGAAATATATCAGAGACTTTTTAGCGAGCTTACTGTGAACAAGGTGAAAGCTGAGAATTTAAAAAAGGAGATACTTGAGTATCAAGAACAGGAAAAAGAGATTTTGAAAAAGGTTGAGGATTTAAAGCAGGAGATAGCAAATTTATCTACTTTTGCACATGCTGTAATGCTTGAAAAGGTAAAGTCAGATATTCTGACCTGTGAAAGTAAGATAAAAAATCTTCAAGAAAGTCTCAATTCTGTTTTAAAAGAATTGGGAATCCTTGAGCAGAAACTAAATCAGATTGAAGAGGCAAAAGAGAAGCTCTCAAGGCTTGAAAGTGAAATAGAAGAGATGAAAAAAAAGATTGAAATATACGATATAATAATTGATATCACCGGGCCTGATGGAATAAAAAACGAGATAATTGCAAATACATTGCCGCAAATAAGAGATGAGGCAAACAAACTTTTGAAGATCCTGACAAATGGAGCATTTTCAATAGATTTTAAAACTCAAAGAGAAACAGCATCTGGCAAAACAATAGAAACACTCCAAATAGAAATTTCTGATGCAAATGGTACAAGAAACTATGAACTTTTTTCAGGTGGCGAACTTTTCAGAATAAATTTTGCGATCAGAATTGCCCTTTCAAAGGTACTGCTTAAAAGATCAGGTGCTTCCATAAGAATGCTGATTTTAGACGAAGGATTTGGTTCTCAGGATGAAGAGGGAAAAGACCACATTGTTGAGTGTCTGAATAGAATCAAAGACCAGTTTGACACTATACTTGTTATAACCCACATTGAGGATTTATTGGATGCGTTCGACCAGAAGATTGTTGTTAAAAAAGATATGGAAGGCTCCAAAATTTTTGTTATATAATATTAAAGTATTTCCTGAAATAAATGATGAACAAGGAGGTAAAACTTTAATGGCAAAAAATAGGTTTCCTGGGCTTGGTGGTGGATTCAATATAAATCAGCTCCAAAAACAGGCAAAAAAGATGCAAGAGGAAATAGAAAAATTGCAAGAGGAATTAAATCAAAGGGAGATTGAGGTAAGTAGTGGCGGTGGTGCTGTCAAGGTTGTTATTAATGGTAAAAAAGAGATAAAAAGCATTCAAATATTACCCGAGGTTGTTGACCCTGAAGATGTAGAAACTTTACAGGATTTGATAGTTGCATGTGTAAATGAAGCTATAAGAAAGGTTGATAAGATGGTAGAAGAAGAGATGCAAAAAGTTACAGGATTTGGTATCCCAGGCCTTTTTTAAAACGAGGTTGAGATAAAGATGCAGAATAAAGAAACTTCTATATCAAAACTCGTTCAGCAGCTTGAAAAGCTTCCAGGTATTGGTCAGAAGACCGCCCAGAGACTTGCGTTTTACATCATAAATATGAAAACTGAAGATGTCAAAGCACTTGCTGATGCTATCTTGAGTGCTAAAACTAGCACAAAACTGTGCAGGGTGTGCTGTAACTTTACAGAAGATGAAGTATGTCCTATATGTAAAGACGAAAAGAGAGATAGAAGCATTATCTGTGTTGTGGAAGAGCCACAGGATGTTGCAGCGCTTGAAAGAGTAAAGGAATATAAAGGACTTTATCATGTACTCCACGGTGCAATATCCCCGCTCAAAGGTAAATACCCTGAACAGCTTACAATTGATGTTCTGTTAAAGAGACTTTCTGACCCAGCAATAAAAGAGGTTATAATTGCTACAAATCCTGATGTTGACGGTGAAGCAACCGCTTCCTACTTAGCGCGGCTTATAAAACCAATGGGTATCAAGGTTACAAGAATTGCCAGGGGTATTCCTGTTGGCGGTGACATTGAATATGCTGATGAGGTCACAATTCTCAAAGCAATAGAAGGAAGAAGAGAAATTTAGTAGTATATTAAATAAAATATTGGTGCATAATATATAAAAGAAGCTTTATAAATGGAGTAACTGTAAATTAAAATGAAAGTAGATATTTTAAATGTAGTATTAGACCAATTTGCAGATGAAGTGAACAGAGAGATGAATGTGCAAAGAATAAATGACTATGAATCTTTACTTAGATATGTAAAAGGCTTGCTCGCGTCGGCAAACACCCTTTTTAATTTCGCTTCTGACCAAGACCTTATAGAGATAGCCATCTATCAGCAAATTCTTGCTGAAAAATGGTTAAACTACCTGTATAAAGTTCTCAAGCAGAACCCTCACTAGAAAAGAGGGTTCTTTTTGTTTCTGGTTTGACATAAATTATATTTAGAAAAACCAAATTTGAGGTAATCCAAATATGAAACTTTTTGATTTAGTTATAAGATTCATTCTTACAACATGCTTTATTATCCTTTTTAATCTCTTGTGTGAACCATATGGTGTTCATATTGGATTTAACATAATAAACCTTGCGATTGGAACTTTAATAGGATTTCCCGGTTTTGCCTTGCTTTTTATTTTGGCTCTTCTTTTTAGGTAAAATATTGTATTCAGGAAGCTTAATTAATCCCTGTTTTTCCAAAACCCCAATTAAATAACCTATTAAAGAAGAAATTGGTAAAAACAAAGCAGTTATCCAGTAAGTTGTTATTATTGTATCTACTGAATGTTTATTTTTTGCAATTTCGTCTGCGTATGAGTATATTCCGATAAAAGGAGAGTTCCAAAGTCTATATACTACATTTGCCCAGTGAGAATTTAAAAATCCTTTTTCATTTAAAGAAACATGACTGGTTGCCAATATTGCTAAAATTATTGTAGGTATTGAAGCAATAACTATAGCCAAGGATCCTTCTAAAAAAGACAGTGCATTTCTTTTTTTTGCGTGAAACCTGCCACTTGAAAAATTGCCATAAATATAAAGTATACAAATGATTATACCACTTATAAACTGTGAAGTGGTACCTCTAAAAAGAGAAAAATATAGATACATAAATGCAATAAATATTACTGTTGTCAAAAAATGATTTCTTAAAATATGGAGAGCATAGAATAATATCTTTCTTGCATTCATTTGTTTTTTTAAAACCCCCTGATGTTTTTAGAGTTTTTTATTTTTTAATTATATCAGAGTTTGCAATTAAAATAAATTAGATATATACTTTTTTTATATGAGTTTATAAAAAAGGAGTGCAAAATCTGTTGGCAGTTCTTGTGACAGGCGGTGCTGGTTTTATAGGGTCGCATATTGTCGACAAGCTTATTGAAAGAGGATATGATGTATGCATTGTAGACAATCTTCTTTCTGGAAATGCTCATAATATCAATCCAAAAGCCAAGTTCTATAAACTTGACATTCGCGACAATTTAGAACAAGTATTTGAAAAAAACAAAATTGAATATTGCATACACCAGGCAGCTCAGGTGAGTGTTGCAAAGTCTATGGAAGATGTTTGGCTTGATTGCAGTATAAATGTCTTGGGCACGGTTAATCTTCTTGAATACTGTGTTAAATATAAAGTGAAAAAGTTTATTTTTGCATCCTCGGCTGCAGTTTATGGAGAACCAAAGTATATTCCAATTGATGAAAATCATCCATTAAGACCAGAATCTTTTTACGGGCTGTCTAAGCTTACTTCAGAAGAGTATGTTAGGATGTTTGCGCATAATTTTAATTTTGAATATGTTATTTTCAGATATTCAAATGTCTATGGACCACGGCAGGACCCGTTCGGGGAAGGCGGGGTTGTATCAATTTTTTGTAAACGTATGCAAAATAACAAAGATGTTGTTATATTTGGAGATGGTACTCAGACAAGGGACTTTATATATGTTGAAGATGTCGCTGAAGCAAACTGTATTGCACTGGAAAGTTCTGTGTCAGGAACATTTAATCTGAGCACTGCTAAAAATGTGTCGGTAAATGAACTATTTGAGATTATTTCTGGCTTGACAGGATACAAAAGAGTTCCAGTTTATCAGTCAAAACGACCAGGGGATATTGCACACAGCTGTCTTTCCAATAATCTTTTGAAGAATGTCTTTGGATTTTCACCACAATTTTCTCTTTTGGAGGGGTTGAAAAAGACAGTTGAATATTTTATGGCTAAATCTGTTTAACCACTTTTTATACAGGGTATCATTATATCATAATATAAAAGCATATATTTATAATGTCATTGAAAAGGGGTTGTTTGGAATATGATCAAAAGAGGTTTTAGATATCAAACAGGCGAAATTGGTGAGGTTGCAAGGCTTTTAAAAGAAGGGAATATCCCTGAGATTGATATTGATTTTGAATATGAGATTAAAGAAGTCATTAGCGACCTTAGCAGCTATGGATTTGAAGTTGCCGGGGAAGATGCGAAAAACTTTGATGCAGTTGATAAGATAGAGCATCCAGATTTTATGTTTAGATTGAAAATGGTTGAGAAATCGACAGGCAAGATTTGCTATTTGGACTTTTACGAAGGGCCAAAAGACCAAGAAGATGGTTATGATGAAATCTGGTGGGGATAATATATTAGTAGATGAATTTAGTGGTTGACACGTGCCAATTTTTGTATTACAATAGTCTATATTTAGAAAAGAGGTGAATTCATTATGGATATGTTTACGGACAATATAGTAACATTGGTAGATGAAGAAGGAAGAGAGATATCTTTTGAGATGCTTGATAAGGTCAATTACAATGGTAATGACTATATAGTCCTTCTTCCTTTAGAAGAGATGGAAAAAGAAGACGAAGAGGCTGAGGTTGTAATTCTGAGGATTGAAGACAGAGACGGTGAAGAAGTATATGTAGGTGTAGAGGACGAGGAAGAGCTTGAAAATGTATTTGAAATCTTCCAGTCTAGATTTGACGATGAAGATTTTGATATGTATGACGAAGATGAAGAATAGGTGAAAAAAATAAAGCACGACTAATTTTTAAGGTCGTGCTTTATTTTTTTATCTCAATTTGTGGTATAATGGAGTTAATTGAAATAGAATTTTTGAAAGAAGGTGACAAATTAATGAAAAGACTTATCAAAAAAGCAATCATTCCTGCAGCAGGACTTGGTACAAGGTTTTTACCGGCAACGAAAGCACAGCCAAAAGAGATGCTTCCCATTGTGGACAAGCCAACAATTCAATACATAGTTGAAGAGGCGTTAGAATCGGGGATAGAGAGCATTTTAATTGTCACAGGGCGTGGCAAAAGAGCAATTGAAGACCATTTTGACAAGTCTTTTGAACTTGAAGTTGCTCTTGAAAACAAAAAAGATTATGACAATCTTCAGCTGATAAGAAAGATAGCAGACTACAATGTCCATTATATACGCCAAAAAGAACCAAGAGGCCTTGGTGATGCAGTATACTGTGCAAGACTTTTTATTGACAATGAACCTTTTGCAGTTCTACTTGGCGATGACATCATCATTTCCGAAAAACCATGTTTAAAACAGCTAATAGAGGTGTATGAAGAGTACAGAACAACCATCTTGGGTGTCCAAAAAGTGCCAGAGGATGATGTCAGCAAGTATGGAATTATTGCAGGTAAGCAAATAGAAGATAGAATCTACAAGGTAAAAGATCTTGTAGAAAAGCCTAAAAAAGAAGAATCACCTTCGAATATTGCTGTCCTTGGAAGATATATCATCACTCCTGAGATATTAAATATCCTACAGCACACAAAAGAGGGTGTTGGTGGAGAAATACAGTTGACTGACGCTTTGAGAGAACTTTCAAAAAAAGAAGCTATGTATGCTTATGAGTTTGAAGGAAAAAGATATGATGTGGGCAACAAACTTGGGTTCCTTCAGGCAACGGTAGAGATTGCTCTTTCAAGAGAAGATATTGGTAAAGATTTTTATAACTATCTTGTTACTCTTCTAAATGCTAAGAATTATAAAGAAAAACTAAATGAGTTAGAAAAAATTTAAGATAAGTTTTTAGCCACTTCTAAATAGTGGCTTTTTTGTTATTGAAAATTAAGTCATATTTATATATAATATTGGCATAAGAATTTAATACCTGATATTAATATCAAATATTAAATCATGGTGATAAAATTATGGCAAAACTATCAAGGAAAGAAAGACACAGACTTCTGCTTCAAAGAATAAAAGAGAATCCTTTTATAACAGATGAGGAACTAGCAAGTGAGTTTGGATGTTCTGTACAGACAATAAGGCTTGACAGGGCAATTTTAGATATTAAAGAAGTCCGAGAAAGAATAAAGGATATGGCCAAAGAGAGTATATCTAAACTCAAGACAATCTCGCCGCGCGATGTTGTGGGTGAGATTATTGACATAGAGCTTGAGAATTTTGCTATTGCAACATTTGAGCCAGAGCTGTGGATGACCTTTGCCAATAGTAATATGGTCAAAGGCCAATACATCTATGCTTTTGCTGAGTCGGTTGCCATGTCTGTTATTGATGCAAAAGCAGCGTTGATTGGGGTAGCAAATATAAAGTATAAAACACCAGTTTTTGCAAATGATAGGCTTGTTGCAAGAGCAGAGCTGAAAAAGAAAAGAAACAACAAATATATAGTATGGGTATTTATCAAGAGAAATAACGAAGAAGTTTTCAGGGGCAAATTTATTCTCGTTGCTTTGAATGAAGAGATTAATTCAGCGCAATAGGAAATGGGAGTGTAGAAAAATATGAGGATTGGCATTGATGCAATGGGTGGGGATAATTCTCCAGATGCAGTTATAAAAGGTGTTGCGCTCTATTTAAATCAGAACCAAGACGATGAAGTAGTGATTTTTGGCAACAAAGACATTATTGGAAAAGAGTGTGCTCAAAAAATAAGACAGTTCAATAAAGTAGAAATAGTAGACTGCAAGGAAAAGATAGAATTTGAAGATGAGCCAGTAAAGGCAATAAGACAAAAGAAAGACTCATCTATCGTAGTGGGCTTGCAGTACTTGAAAGAAGGCGAGATTGATGCTTTTATATCAGCAGGTAGCACTGGTGCTTTAATGGCAGGTGGACTTTTAATTGTTGGAAGAATCAAAGGGATAGACAGGCCTGCCTTGACAACTCGGCTTCCCTACAAAGATGGGCAGTACCTTTTAATTGATGTTGGGTCTAACACAGACTGCAGACCAATAAATATCCTGCAGTTTGCTCAGATGGCAACAGTGTATGTAAGCAAGGTGCTTGGCAAGCAAAACCCAACAGTTGGGCTTTTGAATATAGGTACAGAAGAAAATAAAGGTAATGACCTTTCAAAACAGTCGTATGACCTTCTAAAAAGTGCAAAAAACATAAACTTTGTAGGGAATGTTGAGGCAAGAAGCTTGCCATTCTCACCACCTGATATAGTTGTGTGTGATGGATTTGTTGGTAATATAGTTTTGAAGCTTACAGAGGGGATGGGACTTTTGTTTTTTGATATACTAAAAGATATTGCAAAATCAAGTTTTAGAGCAAAAATTGGTGGACTTTTATTAAAACCATACCTTAAAAGGTTAAAAGGTAAATATGATTACAAGGAAGTAGGAGGAGCTCCTCTTTTAGGAATAGATGGAATAATAGTGAAATGTCATGGTGCATCAGATAGCCAGGCAATTTTCAGCGGAATACATCAAGCAAAGTCTTTTTATAAGAATAACATATTAGCGTTACTTAAAGAAGAAATCACAGCCGAAAGCGAGGTCTAAAAAATGAAACAGAATGTCAAGATTCTTTCAACAGGAAGATTTGTGCCCGAAAGAATTCTTTCCAACCATGATTTAGAAAAAATGGTTGAAACAACTGATGAATGGATAACCCAGCGGACAGGTATAAAAGAAAGAAGAATAGTTGACGGAAGAACCTCAACAACTGATTTAGCAGTCCAAGCAGCAAGAAATGCTATGCAAAAGGCAGGGATTTCACCGGATGAAATCGATGTTGTGATTGTTGCGACAGTAACACCTGAGATGTTTTTTCCTTCAACAGCATGCCTTGTTCAAAAAGAGTTAAAACTTAAAAATGCATTTGCTTTTGACATATCCGCTGCATGTTCAGGTTTTATATATGGTATGGCAATTGCTACTCAATTTATTCAAAACGGCTTTTGTAAAACTGCTCTTGTGATAGGGGCAGAAGCACTCTCTAAGATAACTAACTGGTCTGACAGGTCCACATGTGTGCTTTTTGGTGATGGGGCAGGTGCTGCTATTTTAACAGCTTCAAACGAAGAAGGTATTTTAGGGTTTGAGCTTGGAAGTGATGGCGAAAATGGGCTTTTACTTTACTGTCATGCGTTTGGGCTCAGTGATTTAAGCTATTCTCAGTCCAAAGATATGCCAAATTTTAGAAAAATCTATATGGACGGCAATGAGGTTTATAAGTTTGCTGTTAAAATAATGCCATACGCAGTTGAAAAAGTTTTGGAAAAGGTTGGGCTTTCTTCTTCAGATATAGATGTTTTTATACCCCATCAAGCAAATATAAGGATAATTGAGAGTGCTGCAAAGAGGCTCAAAATTCCAATGGAAAAGGTGTTTGTTAACCTGCACAAATATGGTAATACATCTGCTGCATCAATCCCAATTGCACTTGATGAGGCAATAGAAGAAGGAAAAATAAAAAAAGGTGACAAGATTGTGCTTGTTGGATTTGGGGGAGGCCTTACATGGGCATCTTGTGCTGTTAAATGGATATAGAAAGGAGAGGTATAAAAAGTGGGAAAGTTGGCAGTTATGTTCCCTGGTCAAGGTGCGCAATTTGTTGGCATGGGTTATGATTTTTATCAAAATTTTGAGTCTGCCAGAAGGATTTTTGATTTAGCAAATGAAGCTTTGGATTTCGATTTGAAAAACATTGTCTTTAATGGTCCGGAAGAGGAGCTAAAACTTACAAGAATTACTCAGCCTGCGATTCTTACAACCTCAATTGCAATATATGAAGTTGTGAAAGACAAACTGGAACCTAAAGCTGTATTTGGTCAGAGTTTAGGTGAGTACTCTGCTCTTGTTGTATCTGGTTGTATTGATTTTAAAACTGCTGTGTGGCTTGTTTCAAAAAGAGGAGAATATATGCAAAATGAGGTGCCTGAAGGTGTAGGAGCAATGGCAGCGGTTTTGGGCTTGTCAGTAGAAGATGTAAAAGAAGTCTGTAGAATAGCAAAAGAGAAGGGAGTTGTTGAGATTTCCAATATTAATTCACCTGAACAGACAGTTATTTCCGGAGAAAAACAAGCTGTTTATTTTGCAATGGAGATTGCAAAGCAAAAGGGAGCAAAAAGATGTGTGGAACTTAACGTTTCTGCGCCATTTCACTGCAGCCTTATAAAAGGTGCAGGAGAGAAACTGAAAAAACATTTATTAGAAATTGACATAAAAGAACCGCAAATCCCTGTTGTATCGAATGTTACAGCAGATTATATGAAAAAAGAGGATATAATAGACCTTTTAGAAAAACAGGTTTATACTACTGTAAACTTTCTTGGATGTGTAGACAGGCTTTTGGAAGATGGGTTTGATACATTTGTAGAGATAGGACCTGGAACCACTTTAAGTGGTCTTGTAAAGAAGATAAAAAAGGATGTTAAAATTATAAACATTAACAAGGTTGAAGACATGAATAATCTTTAACTTTGCGTTCATAAGATTCTGTTGTAGGAGGATTTTAAATTATGGAACTTTTGAAAGATAAAGTTGCGCTCATCACAGGCGCTTCAAGGGGAATTGGAAGAGCAATCGCTTTAAAGTTTGCTCAAAACGGAGCAAATGTAATTATTAACTATTCGTCGAGTCAGTCCCAAGCCGAAAATTTAAAAGAAGAGATAGAGAAAATAGGAACAAAAG
Source organism: Caldicellulosiruptor obsidiansis OB47 (assembly GCF_000145215.1). NCBI lineage: Bacteria > Bacillati > Bacillota > Caldicellulosiruptorales > Caldicellulosiruptoraceae > Caldicellulosiruptor > Caldicellulosiruptor obsidiansis. The sequence goes on along the minus strand of NC_014392.1, from coordinate 1,495,774 downwards.
CAATGATAATAAAATGCGATGTTTCAAATTCTGATGAGGTAAATCAGATGTTTTCACAGATAGAAAAGGAGTTTGGAAGGCTTGATATACTTGTTAACAATGCTGGAATTACAAAAGATGGACTAATTCTTAGAATGAATGAGGAAGACTTTGATAAGGTTATTGCAATAAATTTGAAAGGAGCGTTTTTGTGCGCAAAGGCAGCAGCTAAAATGATGGTAAAACAACGGTTTGGCAATATAATTAATATATCCTCTGTTGTAGGAATTACAGGCAATATTGGTCAGGCAAATTATGCAGCGTCCAAAGCAGGAATAATAGGTCTTACAAAGTCTCTTGCAAAAGAACTTGCGTCCCGCAATATCAGAGTAAATGCAATAGCACCAGGCTTTATTAAAACTGACATGACAGAGGTTTTGAGTGATAAGGTAAAAGAGACCATGCTTTCTTCCATCCCACTTGGTCGATTTGGCGAGGCTGATGAGGTTGCAAACGTGGCACTTTTTCTTGCCTCAAGCCTTTCATCCTATATTACTGGGCAAGTTATTGTTGTTGACGGTGGGATGATTATGTAATAATATTCTTAAGTAGGGCGATTATTAAAAATACAAAATTTTTGGAGGTGTTTTTTGTGAACAGCGAAATTTTTGAAAAGGTAAAAAAGATCATAGCAGACAAACTTGACATTGAAGAAGACAAGATAACACCTGAATCTTCCTTTTTGGACGACCTTGGTGCAGACTCACTGGACATTGTTGAGCTTATCATGGAACTTGAAGAAGAGTTTGGCATTGAAATTCCGGATGAGGATGCAGAAAAGATTAGAACAGTTGCAGATGCGGTAAAATATATTGAAGAGCATCAATAAAAAATACTTACCCCTGCTTTTAAGAATTTCAAAAGCAGGGGTAAAGTATTCAACTTTTAAATATTTGGGAGGTAAACTTGAATGAAAAGAAGAGTTGTAATAACTGGCTTAGGAGTTATATCCTCTTTGGGATTTGATATAGATACATTCTGGAATTCCATTAAGAGCGGAAAAAATGGGATTAAGGTTGTAGAGAAATTTGATATTTCAAGCTTCCCTACAAAAGTTGCTGCAGAGATTGTGGATTTTGACCCTACAAATTACATAGACAAAAAAGAAGCACGAAGAATGGATAGGTTTACACACTTTGCTTTAGCGGCAACAAAACTTGCACTTGAAGATAGCAAACTCAATTTAGAAAACATTGACAAGACAAATGTTGGTGTGGTAATAGGAAGTGGTATTGGGGGAATTGAGACATTAGAAGAGCAGGCAAATATCTTGAGAGAAAAAGGACCATCAAGGGTAAGTCCGTTCTTTGTTCCGATGATGATAGCAAACATTGCAGCAGGACATATTGCAATAACGTATGGGTTCAAAGGTATAAATGAAACCATTGTTACAGCATGTGCTTCATCTGCACATGCAATTGGAGAAGCATTTAGAATGATTCAGCAAGACTATGCTGATGTGATAGTCACTGGCGGGTCTGAGGCGGCAATCACTCCACTTTCATTTGCAGGTTTTTGTGCTATGAAGGCGATGTCAACAAACCCAGATCCAAATTCTGCCTGCAGACCATTTGATAAAGATAGAGACGGTTTTGTTATGGGCGAAGGTGGAGCGATACTTATTTTAGAAGAGCTTGAACATGCAAAAAAGCGAGGAGCTAAAATATATGCTGAAGTTGTGGGATATGGTGCGTCAGATGATGCATATCACATTACAGCGCCTGACCCAGAAGGAGAAGGGCCTATGCTTGCAATGCAAAAAGCAATAAAAGATGCAGCAATATCTCCTGAAAAAATAGATTATATAAACGCTCACGGCACCTCTACACCTTATAATGATAAATACGAAACCCTTGCAATTAAGAAGGTATTTGGAGAACATGCATATAAACTTTCAATAAGCTCCACAAAGTCTATGACAGGTCACTGGCTTGGCGCTGCAGGTGCAGTGGAAACATTGATAACTGCATTGGCAATATATAACCAATTTGTTCCACCCACAATTAATTATGCTACCAAAGATGAAGAGTGCGATTTGGATTATACTGTTAACCAGGGCAGAGAAAGGCCTATAGAATATGCTATGACAAACTCTTTTGGTTTTGGAGGTCACAACGCAGTTCTTGTTCTTAAAAAATACGAAGAATAGAAAAAGAAAGATGCCCCAATTTTAAAAAAAGAAATTGGGGCATTTTGTATTTGTTAATAAAAGATTTTTGACGAAAGGGGAAAGCAGAAGTAAGGATGGAAGAAATAGAGAAAGCTTTGGGATACAAATTCGAGGATAAAAATCTGTTGAAGCTTGCGCTTACTCATAAATCAGCAACGCATAGTAACAAAAACTGCTATGAGAGACTTGAATTTCTTGGTGATGCAGCTTTAGAACTTGCTGTGAGCAAATATTTGTATGTTTACTTTCCTGAGCTTTCTGAAGGTGAGCTTACAAATATAAGAGCTGCAGTTGTGTGCAGTCAGACATTATCTAAGGTTGCAGAAAAACTAAATCTTAAAAATCATATAATTTTTGGGAAACGCGAAAAAATGGAAAAATTTCATGAGAACAAATCAATTTTAGCAGATGTACTTGAAGCATTATTTGGAGCAATTTTTATTGAATCTGGCTTCGATACAGTTGAGAAGATTATTGTTAATCTGCTTAAACCTTACATTCAAAAAGCTGTAGCAGGCAAGCTTTTTTACGATTACAAAACAAAACTTCAAGAGATTGTACAAAGGGAAGGGCAAAAAAAGATTGTGTACAAAGACTGCGAGATACTTGAAAAGAAATATTTCAAGTCAGAGCTTTTCATAGAAGGGAAAAAGGTTTCTGAAGGATACGGAACCTCAAAAAAAGAAGCTCAGCAGGATGCAGCGTATAAATTCTTGCTTGAAATGGGGGAGCAAGAGGAGTGAAACAGAGGATTTTGCCCATATTTATTCCTCAGTATGCCTGTCCTTTTAACTGTATATTTTGCAATCAAAAAATAATATCTGGAGAAAAAGAAGAGGTAAGCTTGGACAGGATAAAAAGGCAGATTGAACAAGGGCTTAAAATTAATTCAGATGAGCATGTTGAGCTTGCATATTATGGTGGCAATTTTACTGCCATCGATATAGATTTTCAAAAAAAATTGCTTGAACTTGCTAATAGTTTCAAGAAAATAAAGAGTATTCGGATTTCCACAAGGCCGGACTGTATTGATGAGGAAAGATTAAGATTTTTAAAACTCTACAATGTAAAAACAATAGAACTTGGAATCCAAAGCATGTTTGACGATGTTTTAAATGCGTGCGCGAGAGGACACACTGCTCAGCATAGCAAAAATGCAATGGCAATGATAAAAAAGTTTGGGTTTTTACTTGGGGTTCAAGTTATGGTGGGGCTTCCAAAATCAACACTTGAGAAGGATATTGAAACGGCAAAGATATTGACCAGTTTTTCACCAGACATTGCAAGGGTTTATCCAACTCTTGTCATAGAGGGTACTTATCTTGCAAAAATGTACCAAAGAGGAGAATATGAGCCTCTTTCTTTAAACGAGGCAGTAGAAAGATGCAGTCAGATAAAATCTATATTTATAGAAAAGGGTGTAAATGTTATTAGAGTTGGGCTTCAGCCAACAGAAGAGATAAATTACAATGCAAAAGTTTTGGCAGGACCTTTTCATCCTTCATTTGGGGAGCTTGTAGACTCAGAGATAATATTTAGAAAGGTTGTAGAAAGATTACATGGCAAAAAGTATTCTAAAATCTTGTTTATGGTACATCCTAAGAACTACTCAAAATTGGTAGGACAGAAAAAAAGCAATATCACAAGGTTCAAACAACTTTTTTCCCATGCTGAAATTGAAGTATTATGTAACAGCGAGCAGGTTGGCAGGATAAAAATAATTACAGAGTCTAATGAGACAGTAGTTGATATTAGCAGACTTTGAGAGTATTTAACATAGATTTAACATTGATTTTAATTTGATTTAACATTAGTTGTGTAAAATCATAATATGAAGAAAGAATAAGGGTAAAAATAATATGTAAAAAATTATAATGGGGAGTGGAAGAATGTTCAAAAAATCTTTTGCTCTTGTAGTTGTATTATCTCTTTTGAGTTTACTTCTTTTTGGATGCAAAAATGTGGGAAATGAAGCTCAGAAATCTAAAAATTCGATTACGGTTGCGGGTTCAACCTCTGTTCAGCCATTAGCAGATGATTTAGCAAAGGCGTTTATGGAAAAGCACCCAGACACCAAAATTGAAGTCCAGGGCGGAGGTTCTGGTGTTGGGATAAAATCAGCCAGAGACGGTGTTGCCGATATTGGTACATCTTCAAGAGAGCTAAAACCAGAAGAGAAGGGTCTTCATGAATATAGAATAGCAATAGATGGAATTGCAGTTGTTGTGCATCCTTCAAATCCAATTGAGAATCTTACAATAGATCAGATAAGAGATATATATATAGGAAAAATAAAAAATTGGAAAGATGTTGGAGGCAAAAACGCAGAGATTGTTGTTGTCACTCGTGAAGAAGGTTCGGGCACACGAGGTGCCTTTCAAGAACTTGTTATGGGTGGCAGTTCAATTTCTGATTCTGCAGTTGTTCAGCCATCAACAGGTGCTGTGAAACAGTCTGTTTCGCAAGACCCTAATGCAATAGGATATATCTCAATGGGTGTGTTGGATTCAAGTGTAAAGGCTGTAAAAATAGAAGGAGTGGAAGCTACAGAGGACAATGTAAAAAATGGCATGTATAAACTTCAAAGACCTTTTCTGTTTTTGACCAAGGATGAACCAAAAGGTCTTGTAAAAGAATTTATTGATTTTACTTTAAGTGAAGAAGGACAAGCCATTGTAAAAAAACACCATTATATCAAAGTGAAGTAGTATTTTATTGTAATGGGGTGTAAGATTTATTATGCCTAAGAAGAAAAGTGCCATAGAAATGGTTTTGTTTGTAGCTGCTGCTATCTCGGTAGTTTCTGTGCTGCTCATCACCATTTTTATCTTTAAAGAAGGTTTTGCAATCATAAAAGAGTATGGACTTTGGAATTTCATTTTGGGCAGAAAATGGGCACCTTTGAGTGGCAAGTTTGGAATTTTTCCAATGATTTTAGGTTCGGTTTATGTTACGTTGGGAGCAATTATAATAGGGGTGCCAATTGGTGTTGCAACAGCAATATTTTTAGGTGAACTTGTAAGTGAAAAGATATCAAGATTTGTAAGACCATTTGTTGAACTATTGGCAGGAATTCCCTCTGTGATATACGGTTTTTATGGGCTTGTTGTTGTGGTTCCTTTGATAAGGAAATATTTAGGTGGGTCTGGTTTTTCTATTTTGGCATCTTCTATAATTTTGGGAATTATGATTTTGCCAACGATTATAAACATCTCAGAAGTTTCAATAAGGTCTGTACCAAGAGAGTATAAAGAAGGGTCTTTAGCCCTTGGTGCAACTCACTGGCAAACAATTAAGGGGGTTATTTTGCCTGCTGCAAAGTCTGGAATCATTGCTTCAATAATTCTTGGCATGGGAAGGGCAATTGGCGAGACAATGGCTGTTATTATGGTAGCAGGCAATAGTCCAAAAGTACCAAATAGTATTTTGGATCAGGTAAGAACCTTGACAGGAAATATAGCAATTGAGATGGGGTATGCGTCTGGTAAACATGCTCAGGCACTTTTTGCAACTGGAATTGTTCTTTTTGTAATTATTATGATTTTAAACACGATTGCAAATGTAATTGCAAGAAGAGTTGGTGAAGAGAAATGATAAGAAAGAATAAAGTTATACAGGGCATTGTATTTTCTATAATTGGACTTTTTACGATAATCACCATGATAATATTAATTGTTATAGTATTTCACATTATTTCTAACGGACTAAAAGGTATAAGTTTGAGTTTTATTCTTCAGTATCCTGAGGAGATGGGTAAAAGCGGAGGAATATTTCCTGTTATTGTAGGAACTTTGTATGTAACCTTGCTTGCAGTCATAATTGCGACACCAGTAGGGGTATTAGCAGCAATTTATTTGACTGAATACGCCAAAAAAGGAAAAGTTGTTGAGCTTATTAAATTTGGTACAGAAACCTTAGCTGGAATACCTTCTATAATTTATGGACTTTTCGGATTTGCATTTTTTGTAATTGCACTTGGATTTAGATGGTCCATTTTATCAGGTGCACTTACACTTTCGATAATGATTCTGCCTACCATTATACGAACTTCAGAAGAGGCTATAAAAACTGTTCCGATATCTTTCAGAGAAGGTAGCCTTGCACTTGGTGCAACAAAGTGGCAGACAATAGCTAAGGTTGTTGTTCCACCTGCGATGCCTGGGATATTGACAGGAATTATTTTGGGTGTGGGAAGGGCAATAGGTGAGACTGCAGCAGTGCTGTTAACAGCTGGAAGTTCGCTAAATTTCCCCACAAGCATATTTAGTCCAACGCGAACCATGTCCGTTCATCTTTATATTCTGTCTTCAGAAGGGCTTTCAAAATTAAATTCATATGCTACTGCGACATTGCTTATTGTAATTGTGTTTGTAATAAATACATTTGCAAACATGATAATTCGAAGGTATAACAGAATTTTGGGAAGAGGATAAATTAAAGAAGGAATTTTTAAAATGGTGTAGAATTATATATAGTAGACAATTTGTTTTGTGTTTAAATAATGTCACAACATCATATTCAGGAGGTATAAAAAAGGATGGAAGTTCTAAAAGTTGCAGCAACGTCAAAACCACAAAAAGTGGCAGGAGCTCTGACTGCAGTTATAAAGGAAAAAAGAGTTGCTGAGCTTCAAGCAGTTGGAGCAGGTGCTGTAAACCAAGCTGTCAAGGCTATTGCAATTGCAAGAGGGAAAGTAGCGCCAAATGGTATTGATTTGATTGTAATACCTGCGTTTTCAGAGATTGATATCGACGGTGAAGAAAGAACGGCAATAAAGTTTATAGTCCAAGCAAGATAAAAAAGGAGACTTTTTAAAGTAGGCAGGTAGAATAAACTACCTGCTTTCTTTATTGGCTCTATGTCAATAGTTGGGGTGGGTGTTCTGAATACCTACCTTTCAGTTTAATTAAGCATGTGTTTAATTACAACAATAACAATTATATCTATAACAACTATTAGATTTCATGCAATTTAGCATTTAAAACCATACAATGACAAGGCTAATACTACCACAATAGTAGCAATTCGTCCAAAATGAGATGAGAGAGGTGTTGAAAGTGAATGATAGGAAAATTTTCTCTTTAATTATTTCTTTAATAACAATACTGATTTTGTGCAGCACAATAATTATTGCTATTAATGTAAAAAGTAATCAACAATTAGATAATGAACAGGAAATAAAGAAAACAGTAATAGGGGCTTTAGAGTTAGAAAAGGAAATGCTTTGCTATCCTGCAGAATATACAAAATCCCCTGACATACAGATTCCTCAAGAAGTTGTTAATAAAAAATTAAAGGAAATTTCTCAAGCATGTGAAAAGTATTATAGTAATAAATACGGCTGGATGGCAAATAGATTGGAAGTTTATAAGAATGCTGTACTTGCTGATGCATATCCCTCTTCATTTAAACCTGTTGAACACAAAATGACCGATATAAAATTTTTAGAAATAAAAATCGATGGAGACAAAGCAACAGTTGTTGTAGACGTATTTGGTGAATATAAATCTGTAGGTTTGGCTTTTGATAGTGATAAAATACCACCTTCTGAATTGAATGAAATAAGTAATGCTAAAGGTTATAAAATGTCACCTGAAGAACAGAAAAGGTATATCGAAAAAGCTGAGAAATTACCAAAAAAAATACGTGAGTATAAAGTAAAATTTGGTGAACGGTATGGTTTCAACTTAACAAAAGAAAACGGAGAGTGGAAAATAACTTCAGAAACTTTCAATTTTCTCCCTGGGTATGAGCCCTAAAAATTACAAAAATATAATATTTAATATAAAAATTGAGAGGGGCTATCCAAAAAAGACAAGTGGATAGCCTCTTTTAGTTTATCTTAAATAATTGTTTTGAACAGTAATGTAGAATTATCCCTATATTTTTGCTAAAATAATTGTTGTTTTAATCTTTATGGGGGAAGATCTGGGATGTACATAAAATGGCTTGAAATCTATGGTTTTAAGTCTTTTTGCGAAAAAACAAGAATTGAACTTCAAAAAGGAATTACAGCTATTGTTGGACCTAATGGATGTGGAAAGAGCAATATTACTGATGCAATAAGGTGGGCTTTGGGCGAGCAGAGTTTAAAAATTTTGCGTGCAGCAAAACAAGAAGACCTTATTTTTGCCGGCACAGAAAAAAGAAAATCTCAGGGTTTTGCTGAGGTTTCTATATGTTTTGATAACTCAAACGGGATTCTTCCCATTGATTATCAAGAAGTTGTGATAACAAGAAGGCTTTTTAGAAGTGGTGAGAGCGAATTTTTTATAAACAAAACTCCTTGCAGATTGAAAGATGTATATGAACTTTTTCTTGACTCCGGGCTGGGAAAAGACGGATATTCTGTTATATCTCAAGGTAAGGTTGACGAAATAATAAATGCGAGGCCTGTTGAGAGGTATAGGATTTTTGAAGAAGCGTGTGGAATTACAAAGTATAAGTACAGAAAAGAAGAAACAGAAAGAAAGCTTAAAACCACAGAGGAGAACATTCAAAGACTTCAAGATGTAATGTTTGAACTGAGCACACAGCTGGAGGAAATTAAGCCTGATGTGCAAAAAGCAAAGATATATCTTCAAATAAATCAAAAACTTCAGAGTTTGAAAAAAGAAAAGTATGTTTATGAGTATAACTTGACAGGCAGAAGATATAATGATTTGCTCTTTAAAGAAAAGCAATTAAATGAAGAACTTGAAAAGTTTGTACACTTAAGAAAAGAATTTGAAGAAAGTATAAATCAAAGCAAGTTGCAAATGGATATGCTAAATAAGCATATAGAACAAACAAAACTATCTTATAATGATATAAAAAATGAACTTACAGAGGCTACTACTCACCTGAAATTTCTAAAAAAGCAGCTTGAAAACAAGCAGCAACTTAAGGAGGATTTATCAAGTCAGATTTTACAGCTTGAGAGGCAAAAGGAGGAATTAAAAAAGAGCATTGAGGAATTACAAAAAGGTATTTCCGAAAAAGAAGAAGAGCATAGAAGTATTTTAGAAGTTCATACAAAATTACAAAAGCAGATTGCAGCTTTAAAAGAAAATATTACAGAAGTAGAAGTAGAAATCCAAAAGAAAGAAACTGAGTTAATTGAATGCATATCCCAGATAGAAAAGTTTAACCAAAAATTAAATGGGATTTTGCATTTGTCGACTACTTTAGAAAATAGAAAAGAGAAAATAATTGAGCAGACAAATGCTATTTTAAGTGAACTTGAAAAATTGACTGTTGCACAAGATACAAAAAAATCAAAACTTATGGAATTAGATAATGAAAGGAAAAAGCTTGTTATTTTACTTGAAGATTTAAACCAGCAGATATCAGAAAAAGAGGGTCATCTTGCCAACATCAGAAATTTAGTAGATGATCTTTCAAAACAGCTGATAAAAAAGCAGGAAAGATTAAGTGTTTTAAGAATGATGGAAGAAAGTTATGAAGGATACAGCAAAACAATCAAGGAAATTTTCAAACGAGTAAAAAATCTTCCCATTTGCCTGTATGGAACAGTGGGAAGTTTGATATCTGTTAAAAGAGAGTATTTAAAAGCTATTGAAACAGCACTGAGCACTTCTTTGCAACACCTTGTTGTGAAAAATGAAGATGATGCAAAAAGAATAATAGAGATAGCAAAAAACGAAAAACTTGGTAAGGTTACAATTATTCCGGTTGATGTTATTTCGGTTTTGGCTCAAAAAGAAGATATTAATGCAGATGGTTTTTTGGGCTTTGCAGATGAGTTCGTTGATGTAAATGACGAATTGAGAAAGGTAGTAGAATTTTTACTTGGTCGTACCTTAGTTTTTGATACTATTGACAAAGCTATAGAATATCAAAAAAAGGTAGGATATAAGGCAAGGTGTGTTACACTTTCGGGAGAGCTGATTTCTCCCGGTGGAGTTTTTGTTGGTGGTGAGAAGAAAGCTGATTTTTCTCTTCTGGGAAGGAAAGTGGAAAAAGAAGAGTTGGAAGTAGATGTCAAGAACCTTTTGTCCAAGCTTGAGGAAATGGATAAATTGATTGTAGAAAGTAGCAAAGTATTGTATGATCTGAAAACTGCGAAGCAAGAAGCGGAAGAAAACTTAAATGATTTATTGTCGAAAATGAATGAGCTTGAAAGAGAAATTGATATGTATGACTACAAAATAAAACAGCTTGCCCAAAACAAAGATGCTTTAGAAAACGAAAAGAATTTGATATTTGAGCAACTCATAACACTTGAATATGACATAAAGTCTTCGCAGGAAAATTTAAAAAGTCTAAAGAAATCAAAAGAAGAATTGGAAAAAGATACCTCAAATCTTAAAACTGTCTTGAACAAACTAAAAGAAGATTATAATATTTTGGATAGTAAATTTACTAAAGCGATAGAAGATAAGAACAAAATTGAAGCAGAAATTTCTATATTGAACCATAAGCTTGAAACTCAGAGCTACAGCATGGCTGAAGTGGAAAATAGAAAAATACGTTGTTTTAATGAAAAAGAAAAATGTGAAAAGGAGATAAAAGATATTGAGGAACAGATTTATCACACTTCTGCAGAGATTGAGGAGAAAAAGAAAAAGGTAGAAGAGTTTAAGAGCAGTTTACAGTCGTTTGACAAAGATTATTTAGAACTTTCTGAGCGATACAATTCTGAACAAAAAAGGTTAAGTGAAACTTTAAGTAAAATTCAAGAGATAGAAAAAAAACTTGGACAAATTGCTCTTGAAAAGCATGATCATGAAAACTACATGAAGAATATAAAAGAAAAATATTTTGAAACATTTAATGAAGAAATCCATACTTCAAATAGAGAAATTTTTTGGTCAAAAGAGAAGGAAGATGAGCTTGAAAGGTGCACAGCAGCGCTTTCTGAACTGGGGGAAGTAAAGTTATATTCAATCGATCAGGAGAAAAGACTACAGGAAAGAATGCAATTTTTGCAAAAACAGATTGAAGATTTGCAAAAGACAACAGATGAGTTAAAAAGACTTATTAGTCATCTTGAAAAAAATATGAAAGAGATATTTTTAGAAAACTTTGAAAAAATAAAGAGTTTGTTTTCTGAGATATTTTTTGAACTTTTTGGCGGAGGAAGTTGTGATTTAAAGCTCATAGGTCAGGATGGAGAACTTGGTGTAGATATTGATGTTAAGCCTCCAGGCAAAAAACTCCAAAATATAAATCTTCTTTCGGGTGGAGAAAAGGCTTTAGTAGCAATTGCACTTTTGTTTGCCTTTTTGACGTTTAAAGGTTCTCTTTTGTGCATATTAGACGAGATAGATTCAAGCTTGGATGAGGCAAATGTTCAAAGGTTTGCCCAGTATATAAAGAATTTAAATAGCCAGAGCCAAATCATTATTGTTACCCACAGAAAACCCACAATGGAAATTGCCGACATTCTATATGGTGTTACAATGGAAGAGCGCGGTGTTTCAAAAATTTTATCGTTGAATATAGAAAAAATACAGAAAGGATGATAGAAGATGGGATTTTTTGATAGACTTAGAGAAGGTCTTTCAAAGACCAAAAAGAATTTTACTGAAAAAGTCGAAAGCTTATTAAAATCATTCAAGCAAGTAGACGATGAACTTTTTGAAGAACTTGAAGAGATTTTGGTACTCTCAGATGTTGGTGTTAAAACATCTCAAAAAATAATAGAAAATCTTAAAGAAAGAGTTAAGAAAGAAAAAATTTCTGATAGCCAGGCTATAAAAGAAATTTTAAAAGAAGAGATGCTCAATATTATTGATCTTGAAAACAAATTAAATGAAGAGTATCCCCTCATAATCCTGATGGTTGGCGTAAACGGTGTGGGTAAGACAACATCCATAGGTAAAATTGCAAATCTTTTAAAATCAAATGGTAAAAAGGTTTTAATTGTGGCAGCAGACACATTTAGAGCAGCAGCTGCAGAACAGCTTGAGATTTGGGCAAAAAGGGTTGGGTGTGACATTATAAAGCATGTGGAAGGTGCAGACCCGGCAGCTGTTGTGTTCGATGGTATCCAAGCAATGAGGGCAAGAAAAGCTGATGTTTTAATAGTAGACACGGCTGGAAGACTTCATACCAAGAAAAACTTGATTGAGGAGCTAAAAAAGATTAACCGGGTGATAAATCAGCAAATGCCAGAAGCCAACAAGGAGACTTTGCTTGTAATTGATGCAACAACCGGTCAAAATGCGCTAAATCAAGCAAAAGAATTTAACCAGGCAGTCAATATTTCTGGAATTGTACTTACAAAGCTTGATGGTACAGCAAAAGGTGGTATCGTAATTTCCATCTGTGATGAGCTCAAGATTCCGGTAAAGTTTGTAGGTGTGGGTGAAAAGATAGATGATCTTCAGTATTTTAACGCAAAAGAATTTGTAGATGCTCTTTTTGAAAACTAATAAAAATCAATAAGGCTGGGTAAATAGCCCAGCCTTTTATGCATCTTCGTAAAGATAATCCTCTATCTTTTCTAAATTTTTGATCCAGATCTCTTTTCCCCAAAAATCAATTAGTCCATCTTCTTTCATTTTTATAAGCTCTCTTGAAAGTGAAGGCCTTTGCACATTAAAAATTTTAGCAAGCTCTTGCTTTGTCAAATTAAGTTTTAATTTTGTAGTTTTTTGTTTTTTGTACTCTTCAATTAAAAAATTACAAATCTTTTGTCTCAAAGTAGAGAGGGTATTTTCTTTAAGTTTAGTGTTCAAGAGAAGGATTCTATCTGAAAGAAGGTTTAAAAAGTTGTGTAAAAACTTTTCGTTCTTTTTGCACATCTCAATTATGGCATGCTTTGGAATAAATATAACCTCTGTTCTAGTCTTTGAAACAATTGTCGCAGGAAAACTGTTTGCCGAAGAAAATATGGCAGCTTCACCAAACGTATCGCCTTGTGACAATGTAGTTATGGTATATTCTTTACCTGAGACAGAGCTTTTCTTCACTTCGACCATTCCGCTAAGTATAAGTCCTATAAAGTTACATTCGTCACCTTCAAGTACAATTACCTGGTCTTTTTCAAAATCCTTTTTAAGAATATGAAAGGAATCTAATATCTCTTTTATTTCGCTTTGGTCCATCATCTTAAACAGCTTGCTTTGACATACCTTTTCATACTGCATTTGTTTTTCACCTTCTTTAAAATGCATATAAAACTGTAACATATGTTACCGCAAATATATTCTAAACCATATAAAATATAATTGCAAGTAAACAGAGAGGGATGATTGAAAATGATAAGAAAAATTGTAAAGATCAACGAGGAAAAGTGCAATGGGTGCGGACTGTGTGTGAATGCTTGTATTGAGGGTGCGATTGAGCTTGTAAATGGCAAGGCAAAACTTGTCAGTGAAGAATACTGTGACGGACTTGGTAACTGTCTTCCTGTTTGTCCAACAGGGGCAATTGAGATAGTTGAAGCTGAAGCAAAACCATTCAATGAAAAGGCTGTGGAAGAAAGACTTGAACAGAAAAAACAGCGTGAGCAGTTTTCATGTATGTGCCCTGGTTCTCAGGAGAGAGTAATTGAAAGAAGTAGCACAAATCCAGTTTCAGAGGGAAAAAATCAAAAGGTAGAAGAGACCAAAGAAGAGTTTTCTGAACTTGTTAACTGGCCGGTACAGCTAAATCTAATAAATCCTTATGCAAAGTTTTTTGATAACGCGCATATACTCATTGCTGCTGACTGTGTTGCCTATGCATATGCGTCTTTCCACAGAGATTTTATGAAAGGAAAAGTGACAATAATAGGATGTCCGAAGCTTGACAATATTGAATATTACTATGAAAAAATCTTAGAAATTATTCAGAATCATAACATAAAGAGCATCACAGTTGTCAAGATGGAAGTCCCTTGTTGCAACGGTATTGCAAGCATAGTTAAAAAGGCCATGCTTCAGGCACAGAAGATTTTGCCGTATCAAGAGGTAACAATTACCACCGATGGTGGTATAAAAGAATAATTTTTGGGTAAATAGAAATTGATAATATTTTAGGAGGTGCTATATTGTGATGATTCAAACTGATATGTTTTGTTTCCAATGCGAGCAGACAGCAGGTGGGAAAGGCTGCACAAAGGTAGGTGTTTGTGGGAAAGACAGCAGAGTTGCTACACTTCAGGATTTGCTCTTGTACCAGCTAAAAGGCATTGCATACTTGGGCAGCAAAATTTTAGCTGAAGGAAAAAAGATTGACGAAGGTACAACCAAATTCATGATGGATGCTCTATTTTCTACCCTTACAAATGTAAATTTTGATGAGAAAAGATTTGTAAGGTATATTCTTGAAGCAGACAGCGTGAAAGAAAATCTAAAAAATCAAATTTCAAACTTAGATAATCTACCGGCTGCCGTTTACTATCGACCACCAGAAGATGTTGAAAAGATGATAACAGATGGGAAAAAGGTTGGAATTCTGGCAGATGACATTGATGAGGATATCAGGTCTTTAAGAGAGCTCCTTATTTATTGGCTTAAAAGGAATGGCTGCATATGCTCATCATGCATATAGGCTTGGCTACAAGGATGATGATGTGAACAATTTTTTCTTTACGGCGCTTGCAAAAACGCTGGACAGTAACTTGTCAACAGATGAGCTTTACAACCTTTGTATGGAACTTGGAAAGAAGAATTTTAGATGTATGGAAATTTTGGACAAAGCTCACACTGAGACTTTTGGTCATCCACAGCCAACAGAAGTTTTGATTTCCAAGAAAAAAGGACCATTTATAATTGTCTCTGGACATGATTTGAAAGACTTAAAAGAACTTTTAGAGCAAACAGAAGGAAAAGGAATAAATATCTATACACACGGTGAGATGCTTCCTGCACATGGTTATCCAGAGCTAAAGAAATATAAACATCTTGTTGGTAATTATGGTGGTGCATGGCAAGACCAGCAGAAGGAATTTGACGGCATTCCAGGTTGTATCTTGATGACCACAAACTGTCTACAAAAACCACGCGATAGTTACAAAGACAGAATATTTACAACGGGTGTTGTCGGGTTTGATGGTGTTGCACACATTGAAGAAGTAAATGGCAAAAAGGATTTCACACCAATTATTCAAAAGGCATTAGAACTTGGTGGTTGGCAGGAAGACGAAGAAGAAAAGAAAATCCTTGTTGGATTTGCTCACAATACTGTGCTTGGTGTTGCAAACAAGATAATTGAGGCTGTAAAAAGTGGTCAGATCAAGCATTTCTTCTTAATTGGTGGATGCGATGGTGCAAAGCCAGGTAGAAACTACTATACAGAGTTTGCTGAAAAAACTCCAAAAGACACACTTATTTTGACGCTTGCATGTGGAAAGTATAGATTCAATAAAAAAGACTTTGGTAGAGTTGCTGAATTTCCAAGACTTTTAGATGTTGGTCAGTGCAACGATGCATATTCTGCAATCATCATTGCAATTGAACTTGCAAAGGCTTTTGGAGTTGATGTAAATGAATTGCCGCTTACACTTGTCCTTTCGTGGTTTGAACAAAAAGCAGTAGCGATACTTTTGACACTGCTATTCCTTGGTATTAAAAACATCTACTTGGGTCCATCACTGCCAGCATTTGTTTCACCAAATATTCTGCAGGTACTTGTTGAGAGATTCAATATAAAACCTATTTCAAACCCAGAGAATGATTTGAACGAAATTTTGTCAAAAAAATAAGTAAAGTGAGACGGAAGGCAGGGCTGTGCAAAAAAACACACAGCCCTGCTTTTTTATTATCTCAAGGTGCATAATGGAAAAGTCAAACTTGCAATTTATATAAGCTCGAGCTTTTAAAATTTAGAATAATCAATGGGTTAGTAACATACAGAAAAATTTAATTGAAATATATTGACATACAAATTTCATTTTGCTATACTAAAAAAAGAAGTTAAACAAAGCAGGGATGGTTTTTATAAAAACAAAATGACCAAGGGGCAGGTAGAGGCAAAAATCAGCGAGGCGGTAAGCAAGTTTAGAGTATATGGGCAGAGGACCAAAACAAATAAAAACTATAATTACAGAGGACATTATTGTAGTAAGACTAATTGGTTTTTTGAGTCCTACAGAAAAAAAGCTTGCACAAACTAAGGAAGGCATTGAACTTATCAAAAAGGTGAGAGCAACTTTGTTTGAGAATGCAAAAGATGATTTGGCAAACTTAATAAAACAGGTAATTGATGTTGATATTGCGGGCATCTACTCAGATGTGAACACAGTAAATGGTGAAAAAGTAATTGTAATAACCCTAAATGAAAACTTAGAAAAAAAATTAAGTCAGTAAAATTTGGCAGACCAAGCAAAGGGCCAATAAATTGGCCAGTTGCAAGGTAGGCCAATATTTGCAGGGCAAAAAAGGCTTTGCAAATATTGGCCTTTTTTGATGCCCTGCAGAGGTGATAAATACAAATTAAGGAGGTATTTGTATTGTTTGCTGAAATTTATGAGGCAAACCTCCACAAGACTCAGGACTTAGCGTCGAAGCTCTTCACAAGAAAAACATTTTTTATACTCATAGAGAAATTTTTCAAAGAATACTGTGAGACAAATCCATTTTTGACAGCCTTCTTTTATAAATATTTTTGGGACGGAAGCTACATTGACCTGTGGGCCTTGCCACTTGTTTTGTTGGATGTATTTCGACTTAACACCAAAACCCTTAACTTTTATATAAGGAAAGATAAAAATTTTCTCAAAGACTTGAAAATTGTTGTGCAATGTTTGGAGTATTATGTTGTGGAATTTTTCAAAGAAAATGGAGAGTATTTCAGGCAAACCAAAGAAGTAATTGAAAACTACAGATATCTTCTAAAACTTTTGATTGAGAAGATTGAGTTTATTGAGAGTAACTGAAAAATTCTTCTTGATAGGAGGTATATATTGCGATGATCAAGCTTTTAAATTTGAAGGCAAAGGATGAAGTGTATGAAATTTTAAGCAGCTGCAAAGGAATAATTATGCCAGAAAAGAGACTTGATTTTATAGATTTATCCCTTGGTGGAAAAGATAACATGGTGTTTGAGGTGAAATATGAGGTAGAAGGTAAAGGCGAAATGGTTGAGGCGATAGTTACAAGATGTAAAAATGGTATTGTTGTGAATTATCCTGATGTGTACATGAGAAGAAGAGACCCAGATAGCTTAATTATTGGTGATGATGGTGAAACTGATAAGCAGAGATACAAAGATATTTATGGAGATAATTTTGAAGCCGTAAGAAAAGAAACATTTGAGTGGTTAAAAAAGCAAGAATTAATAGTGTATGGCTTCTATGCAGGAGGAAAGGAATATGGTTATCCTGCTTTGGTTATAGCTCCGCTGAATGCTGCATTTTTTGGATTTGCGCTTGCTGATATCCAGGGGTTTATTCCTAAAAGCGAATTTGAAAAGATTGATGTTTTTGAACCAAAAGCAGTGATATATGTAGCTCCACCTTTTAGACATACACATTTTAACGGAAAACAAGTGGTTGTGCACAATAGGTTAAATGGCGTCCATGAAATATTTTCATATAACTTGTACCCAGGACCAAGTGCTAAAAAGGGAGTATATGGTGTGCTTTTGAACATCGGTGAAATGGAAGGCTGGGTTGCAGCTCATGCTTCAACAGTCAGGATTGTTACACCATATGACAACGTGATAACAATCATGCACGAGGGAGCAAGTGGTGGCGGAAAGAGTGAAATGTGCCAGCAGATGCATAGAGAAAAAGACAATAGAGTCTTGCTTGGAGAAAATATTTTAACCAAAGAAAAAATTTACCTTGAGATAAAAGAATCTTGCGAGATACATCCAGTTACAGACGATATTGCACTTGTTCATCCCAGCCTTCAAAAGGGTTCAAAAATGGTTGTAAAAGACGCAGAACAAGGTTGGTTTGTAAGACTTGATAATATTCCGCATTATGGTACTGACCCACAGCTTGAAAGGCTTTGCATTCACCCACCCGAGCCGTTAATATTCTTAAATTTAGAGGGTGTGCCTGGTTCAACCTGTCTTATATGGGAACACACAATGGATGAGCCAGGAAAGCCTTGCCCTAATCCAAGAGTTATTTTGCCTCGCAGGTTTATTCCAAACATTGTAGATGAACCTGTTGAGGTTGACATACGAAGCTTTGGAGTGAGAACACCACCTTGCACTAAACAAAAGCCGACTTATGGTATTGTAGGGATGTTTCACCTTTTACCACCTGCATTGGCATGGCTGTGGAGGCTTGTCAGCCCTCGCGGCCATGCAAATCCAAGCATAACACAGGCAGAAGCGCTGAGTTCTGAAGGTGTTGGTTCTTACTGGCCATTTGCAACAGGACTTATGGTAAAGCAAGCGAATCTTTTGCTTGAACAGATTTTGCAGTTTACAAAGACCCAGTATATTCTCATTCCAAATCAGCACATAGGTGCATACAAGGTTGGCTTTATGCCACAATGGATAACAAGAGAGTATTTAGCAAAAAGAGGAAATGTAAAATTAAGACCTGACCAGCTAAAGCCTGCAAAGCTGCCGCTTTTGGGATGGGCACTTGAATATATGAAAGTTGAAGGAACTTATATACCAAAGTTTTTACTCCAGGTTGACCTTCAGCAAGAGGTTGGAGAAGAAGGCTATATGGAAGGTGCAAAGATTTTGACAGAATTTTTTAAGAAAGAGATTATAAAATTCAAAACATTGGATTTACATCCCCTTGGAAGAAAAATTATAGAATGCTGCTTGGATGATGGAAGCCTTGATGACTACGTATCTTTGATAAAATAGACAAAACAATGCCTCCCTGCAAAGAATATTTTTGTGGGGAGGTCATTTATTGTTTTTTGAAGAGTTTGTGGTAAACTATATTTGGAAAGGAGAGATGAAAAGAGATATGCATCACAGCACTTTTGGTTTTCCCATAAAAAAAATTGGAATTATTGGTGGCGGACAGCTGGGAAAGATGCTTGCACAAAAGGCAAAACAGATGGGCTTTTATGTCATCTCTTTAGATCCCAGCCCTGAGTGTCCTGCAGCTTCGGTTTCTGATGAGCTGATTGTAAGTGATTTTTACAACCCTGAAAAGTTAAAAGAGCTAGTTAGAAAAAGCGATATCACCACTTATGAAATAGAACATATCAACACAGCAGTGTTAAAAGACCTTTATGATAAAGGATACCACATTTACCCATCGCCTTATTGTTTGGAGATTATTCAAGACAAATTCAAACAAAAACAAATGTTCAAAAATGCTAACCTTCCCGTACCAAGATTTGAAAAAGTAACTCATTTAAATGCATCTTTTTTTGAAAAATTTGGTTTTCCATGTGTCCAGAAAGCTTCAAAAGGCGGGTATGATGGAAGAGGTGTTGTTGTAATAAAGAGCAAGGAAGATTTAAATAAGGTACTTGAGACAGAATCTTTTGTAGAGGAGTTAGTCGACATAAAAAAAGAATTGGCGGTGATGGTGGCGAGAAACAAAAGAGGAGATGTGAAAAGCTATCCTGTTGTTGAGATGGTTTTTGAGCAGTCAGCAAACATTCTTGATTTTTTAGTTGCACCGGCAAGGATTGACGAAAAGATAGCACAAAGAGCAAGAGAAATAGCAATCAAAGTGGTTGAAGCACTGGATGGTGTTGGTGTGTTTGGAGTTGAACTTTTTTTGACAAAAGATGACGAAATTTTGATAAATGAAGTTGCTCCAAGACCACATAACTCTGGCCACTATACAATAGAAGCATGTGTTACAAGTCAGTTTGAACAGCACTTGAGAGCAATCTGTGACTTGCCGCTTGGTAGTACAAAGCAACTATCACCGGCTGTCATGATAAACCTCTTGGGCGAAAAAGGTTATAAAGGAAGGCCAAAGATAGAGGGCTTGGTAGAAAGTTTGTCTGTAGAAGGAGTTTCGTTTCATTTTTATGGTAAGAAGATGACAGCACCTTTTAGGAAAATGGGACATGTAACAATAGTTGATGACAACTTGGAAGTAGCAATTGAAAAAGCAAAGAGAGTTAAAGAAGTGCTCAAAATTAAAGCGGAGGTGTAAATTAAATGAAAAAACCACTTGTTGGGATTATTATGGGGAGCGATTCTGACCTTCCTGTTATGAAAGAGGCAGCAAAAGTTTTAGAAGATTTTGGGATAGAGTATGAGATAACAATTGTTTCTGCTCACAGGACTCCTGAGAGGATGTTCAAGTATGCAAAAGAGGCAGAAGTACGGGGGATAGAAGTAATTATTGCTGGGGCTGGCGGTGCTGCACACCTTCCTGGCATGGTTGCTTCGATTTCATCTTTGCCGGTTATTGGCGTTCCAGTAAAAACTTCTTCTTTAAATGGTCTGGATTCTCTTTTGTCAATTGTGCAGATGCCAGCGGGAGTGCCTGTTGCAACTGTAGCAATTAATAATGCTAAAAATGCCGGAATTTTAGCAGCTCAAATCCTGAGTATAAAGTATCCCAATATCAGACAAAAGGTGGTTGAATATAAGGAAAAAATGAGAGTAGAAGTAGAAGAAAAAGCCAATGACTTAGAAAGCGTTGGGTATGAAGAATATCTTAAAAGGAGGCAAGGTGGGTGATGAAAAATCATCCTGAAAATTTTGTAGCCAACAAAAGGCGTTATATTTACATATTATTGGGGCTTATTATTAATTTATGCCTTGGTTCTGTGTACTCATGGAGTGTGTTTAGAAAACCGCTGGAACAACTATTTAAACTGAGTGCAACTGAAAGTAGTTTGCCATACATGTTTTTTCTTGTATTTTATGCTATTTTGATGCCGGTTGCGGGAAGGGTTTTAGATAAGTTTGGACCTCGGATGGTATCTATAGTTGGAGGAATTTTAGTTGGTATCGGTTGGATTTTGGCAGGTTTTTCTAATGGTTTGATAAATCTGATTCTGGGATATGGAATTATTGCTGGAACTGGCGTGGGAATTGCGTATGGGGTGCCAATTGCAGTTTCTGCGAAATGGTTTGAAGACAAAAGAGGATTTGCGGTAGGATTAACTGTCTTAGGATTTGGCATGTCACCTCTTATTACAGCACCTATTGCAAGAAAACTTATAGAGATGTATGGTCCTCTTTTAACATTTAGAATATTAGGAGTAGTTTTTCTGATTGTTATTATTTTGTTATCAATCCCATTAAAGTTTCCATTTAGAGAAGTGAAAACTGATAAAGGATTTAAGACCAAAAAAGATAAACTTTCTTATTCTCCTTCTGAGATGGTAAAAACAAAAACCTTCTGGGCTCTTTGGTTTTGCTTTGTTATAGGGACACTGAGTGGACTGATGGCGATTGGAATATCCAGTCCTGTTGGGCAGGAAATAATGAAATTATCAGCTGAAGCTGCTGCTGTGTCAGTTTCTATCTTTGCTATTTTTAATGGAATTGGACGTCCATTTTTTGGATGGCTTACTGATAAAATTACACCAAGATTTGCGGCAATAATTAATTTTTCTTTAATGTTCTTAGCGTCGTTGGGTATGCTTTTTGCAAAAGAGGGAATGACTCTTTTGTTTATGATAACTTTTAGTTTGTTGTGGCTTTGCTTAGGTGGATGGCTCTCAATTGCTCCGACTGCAACTGCACAGTTTTTTGGAACACTTCATTATAGTAAAAATTATGGTATTCTATTTACCGGCTATGGAGCGGGGGCTATTTTAGGAAACTTAATATCTGGAAAGATTAGAGATATTTTTGAAAGTTATGTGTTTAACTTCTATATAACAGCTATTCTCTCTATTGTTGGTATTTTGATTGCTCTTTTTTACTTAAAACCACTCAAAAATCAAAAAATAATTAATTTTAAGATAAAAGTTTGAAAAAAAATGCACCCCGAGTGTGGGGGCTATTTTTTTATATCACAAAAATCTTTGATTTGGGAACAAATTTACTCAAATTTGGAATGAAGAGGTCCATCATCTCTTTTTTTAATTCATAAGAATAAGTAAAAACACCATTTTCTTCTTCATAGGGAAATAGAGTAATTTCATTTACGAATACCCTTTTCATTCTCTTGAGATAATCCTTTGGAATTCTGAATACACCAATGGAAATATCTAAAATTTTAGAAAGTTCTACTTCTTCAAAGACCCGATTCAAAAATTTTAAATATATCTCTTTCCAATTTTCGGTAAACAGAAGAGGGTCAAAACAAAGTCTTACTTTCCACCTATTTTCTATAGCCTTTTTGATTGCATCAAGTCTTGCAGACAAACTGGGAGTTTTATGTTCAAACTTTTCTATAATTTCTTGGGGTGATAAGGTCCATGCTAAAATTACGTTCTCGGAGGGTTTTAGACTTTGCAGAACTTCATAATCTGCAGTCTTTGTCCGGATTTCAATTGTCAAATCTTTTCTTGAAGTTGCATATTCAATAAACATGCTAAAAAAGGGTACAATTTTTTCTAATGCCATAATGTCAGTGTCATAAGACACTGATAGGTACAGGGGATGTCTTTTTAAAACTGAATCAATCTCTTCAAAATAGTCTTCTATATTAACAAATATTACTATATTAGCAGAAGAGTACATTCCTTTCAAGAAACAATAGTCACAGCTGAAGATGCAATTAAAAATGAGACTGGTATAATAAAAATGATTGTATCCAAAATCATGGCACAGGGGAGGACCAGGATATAAAAATTCACCCTTCTTTTTAGCAAGTATTAGTTTTTTACTAATCTCTTGAAGTTTATAATTTTGTCTTGGTCTTGAGAAAACTTCTTTGTAGTTATCTATTTCTACTAAAACAGAGTTAGGAAATTTATCTAAAATTATTTTTGTAATCGGATGGAAAATAATCTCTCTTTCAATGTATATATGAGAAAAATGTTTAGCTAATAAAGAGTTTTTTAAGTTTTTCAAAGTATTGCTTGCCCTCCTTTTTTGAGTTTACATTTATATTGAAAAACTCCGAGATATCTTCTGGTAGATTTTCATGTCTTATAATATAACTCTTTAACAATTTCTCAAGTTGATATGTCATGGAAGTAGTAAGACGCAGACTACTTTTAAGCTTTTCAATCACTTCTCTTAGTTTTTCCTCTTCAATCATGTTGGTGCAAAATTCAAGATTCAGATCAACAAGGGTATTTATAAAATTTTCTATAAAAGGTATGCTTTGTTTTACAAGATTTGTAACTTCTTGTGGTTCTATCTTCTCATATTCCAAAAAATCATAAACGATTTTAATACAGTGGACATTGTGAGGGGCTAAAAAGCTTAAGGCTGCTTCAAAAAATCCTGCTCCCTCCATATCAACTATATCCCCTTCAATCTCACCAGTAAAGGTATCTTTCTTAACAGGAAATAAAAAAGTTTCAAGAGAGACTTCTTTCATCTGGTGAGTTATCAGAATATCAGGGTAAAATGTCCTTTTTGAGTGATGATTTATTATCTTGTTGCACAGCAGGACATCGCCTTTTGATAGATCTTTTTTCTTTGCACCACAAATTCCTACATTCAGGGCTATACATTTATCACTTGTTCCAAACTTTGTCAAAGCAAATGTGGTTGCTATTGCAGCTTGTAAAATTCCCTCTCCGCTCACTATAAGAAGAATTTCATCGCCAGAAAAAATTTGAAATTTTGATGGTTCGTATAATTTCTTGAGTCCGAAGTAGTCTATCAAAGCCTTTGCTTCAGGATAAAAGGCAGTGATGAGGTATATCATTAAAGGTTCGCTCCCCTATTGCTGTTGAAGTTCGAAGAATTTAAAAGTTATTTTAAATAATACAATACCACAAAGAAAAAAATATTTGAATACAAGGTTAAAGAAGATTTTTGATCTTCAATTCGGAATTTGGAGTTAAATAAAGGAAATGAGAGCTTAAAGCTGCTATTTTAAGCATATTAGAAGTAATTAGGGATAGCATAACTGGACAATATAGGAATATAGTATTAAGATAATTCTTAAGAATAATATTTCGAGGTTTCATTATATGGTAATAAGTAAAAAAGACAAAGAAAGAGTATTAGAAGCTATTAGAAAAGGTGCAATAGATGCAGCGGATTTAAGCTTTCCTAATTTGATAGATGCAATAATTCTTAAAATGAAACGAGAAGGGATAATAGAGCTATTAGAGCATGCGTTTTTGGACAAACGATCAGCAAATAAGAATATACCTTTTCACATATTGCTGACATTAGCCATTACAGCGAAGATGAAGCTAAAGACCAGTTTGACAGATGTACCCTTTGCTATAAGCAATGCGGAGACATTATCAGAAATTGGCTGGAACATATGGGACAATAAGAGAGGGTTGAAAGAAGGGCTGATGGACGAAGGTACCCTTCGTAACATAGTAAAGAAATACACGGTGGAAGAGTTAATACAAGGATATAATACATATGTTCAAGAGTATGTATTTCCGAAGAAGGAGATAGTACCTGATATTCATATTCTTGATTGTACTGAGCTTGAAGTATTACTGGAGAATAGCAATTATGAAGGTTCAGAAGTGGTAAGAGATAAAGATGGAATGCGTAGAGGATATAAGATGTCTACACTACGAGGTATTACAGGTGATAATGGTATACTGGAAGAAATCAAAATAGGTAGTATTAACGTACATGACCTTGAATTAAGCCGAGAGATGGTACTAAAAAGCAAAATGTTAAAATTTGGGGACATTTTAATTAATGACCGTGGATTTATTTCGAGGGAGCTTATGAACCAGTTAAAACAAAAGAGAGGAGTGGATACGTACATTCCTTTGAAAAGCAATATGGAGGCATATGAGCAGGCAGTAATGATAGCAAAAGAAGAAAACAAGTGGGAAGCTCACCCGAACAAAAAAAGGAAGAGGCAGGAGATTGCTTTTGTAGAATCACTGGGTAGTTATTGGAGGAGTGCCAAGCCTGAAGATGACGTACAGATAAATGGGTGTGTAGTACATGACACAAAGACGGATGAATATTTTGTAATTGTGACTACAGATCTTGGGAAGACAGCAAAACAAATAATCAAGACATATGAATTAAGGCCTGAGATTGAGGAAGATTACCGACAGATCAAGGATTTTTGGAAGATTGAAGATTTTAAGAGCACGAAGTACAATTTTATAGCATTTCATATTGTGATGGTACTGATAGGATATTTGTTCTTCCAGCTATACAGAGATATGGAAGAAGGGAAGAGATGTGAGGGAAAAAGTTTGCCTGTAGCAGCAAAGAAGTATGTGGAAGAGGGGCCAAAATCGGTTATTGTATATGCTGGACAGTACTTTGGTATCTTTGGATTTCTGGAGTTTATTCAGTTGTATGCGTCATGCAACGCAGAAGTGAAGCAGCGCTTAGATTCGATTCTGGGTAAAGTATAACATGAAAAAGGAGTTGTTGTTCAAATTCCGAATTGCAGGTTTTTGATATTGACATTTTCAAAGTATATATGGTATCCTTATAGAGGTGAAAAAGAAGTAGAAGTCTATCGCTTCTCACCTTTCCGAGAAATGACTCGGAGGGTCAATAGTGCTTTTTGAGCCATTTAATATGGCTCAAAAAGAGTTAAGAGAGTGGATAGGCTATGCTTCTATCCACTTTTTGTTTAAATTAGGAATTAGGGTTATTTATTTCCAGGAGGTGTTTTAATATAAATAATAAAGATTTGCTCATTAATGAGCAGATAAGAGACAAAGAGGTAAGAGTTATTGATGAGAACGGTGTTCAACTTGGAATTATGAGCATAAAAGAGGCACTGAGGATTGCTGAGGAGAAAAAGCTTGATTTAGTTAAGATTGCTCCTCATGCTAATCCGCCTGTGTGCAAGATAATGGATTATGGCAAGTATAAGTTTGAACTTGCCAAAAAAGAGAAAGAGGCAAAGAAAAATCAAAAGGTTATTAACGTAAAAGAAATCAGGCTTACAACTACAATTGAAGAACATGACTTTAACGTAAAAGTAAAAAATGCAATTAGGTTTTTACAGGATGGAGACAAAGTAAAGGTATCTATTCGCTTTAGGGGTCGTGAAGTCTTGCATCCTGAAATAGGTGAAGAGATTATAAACAAGTTCATAGAAAAGATAAAAGAGTACGGAATTGTTG
Source organism: Caldicellulosiruptor obsidiansis OB47 (assembly GCF_000145215.1). Lineage (NCBI taxonomy): Bacteria > Bacillati > Bacillota > Caldicellulosiruptorales > Caldicellulosiruptoraceae > Caldicellulosiruptor > Caldicellulosiruptor obsidiansis. The sequence continues at coordinate 1,469,590 of NC_014392.1, read as the reverse complement.
AGAAAAAGCCAAAATTGGATGGTAAGAACCTTACAGCGGTCATTGCGCCAAAACAGCAATAAAAATTTTTGATGGGGAGGAGTTTTTTGATGCCGAAGCTAAAAACACATAGAGGACTTGCAAAAAGAATCAAAATGAGCGGAAGTGGAAAATATTTGAGAAAGAGAGCTGGCAAAAGTCATCTTTTAAGTGGAAAAACAAGAAAAAGAAAGAGAAATTTAAAGAAGACTGTAGTTGTCGATGCTACTAACGTAAAAGCAGTTAAGAAACTTTTGCCGTATCTATAAAAACAACAATTTTAAACAGGAGGTAGAACAATAAATGAGAATAAAAAATGGTGTTTGGGCAAGAAAGAGACATAAAAAATGGCTAAAACTTGCAAAGGGTTATTTTGGTGCAAAGAGCAAGATTTTTAAACAAGCACATGTAGCTGTAATGAGATCTTTAAGATATGCATATATTGGTAGAAAACTAAAAAAGAGAGATTTTAGAAGGCTGTGGATAACAAGAATTAATGCGGCAGCAAGACAAAATGGTCTTTCGTACAGCAAGTTTATGAATGGTCTTAAAAAAGCAGGCATTAATCTTAATAGGAAAGTCTTGGCGGATATGGCTGTAAATGATCAAAAAGCATTTGCTGAGCTGGTTGAGATTGCTAAAAAACAAATAAATGCTCAGTAATATATTTACATCTTGATTCTTTTAAGCAAGGGCTATTGGTAAGATGTTCACAAAAAAAGTTGAGTTTATTAGCAGTCGAGAGAACGAATGTATAAAGAGAGTAAAAAAGCTGAATGATAAAAAGTACAGAGAAGAGTTTAGGTCTTTCATAATTGAAGGTTTAAAACTGGTAAAAGAAGCTATTAACTATCAGATTGAATGTATAAACTTGGTGATATTTTCTCAACAAGCGAAAGATAGGTATCAAGAATTTTACTGGGAGTGCAAGCGTCTTTTAGAAGATGGGAAAATAAAAAGAGTTATTGAGGTTCCTGATAAGTTGTTTGAATACATTGCTACAACTTCTACACCGCAAGGTATTTTAGCTGAGTGTAACTTTGTTGACAAAGACATAAATTTTATAAAAAATCTTAAAAGAGTAGTTGTAGCTGATAAGCTACAGGACCCTGGCAATTTAGGGACACTGATTAGATGTGCTGACGCGTTTGGATTTGATGCTGTTGTAACAACAAAGGGGACAGTTGATATCTACAATCCCAAGACAATACGTGCCACAATGGGTTCACTTTTTCATCTACAGATTATGAGAGAGGCTGAAGAGGGAAAATTAATCAAAATCCTAAAAGATAATAGCTTTGCAGTTTATGTGGCAACGCCCTATGGTGATATTGAAATTTCAAAAGTTGTTCCTGACAAAAAATTTTGTGTTGTTATTGGTAATGAGTCTGAAGGGGTTAGCGATTCTTTTGCAAAGGTGGCAGCAAGAAAGATAAAAATTCCTATGGCTGGCAAAGCAGAGTCTCTAAATGCGGCGGTGGCAGCTTCAATTGTGTTGTATGAATTGAGAAAAAGATAGAATTTAAGCCTTCATCCAGAGTTAAAATTGTGGATGAGGGCTTAAAAATTAATTAAAAGGTGGTATAAGAAATGAACGATAAAACTCAGCATTTCTCATTTGAAGAAAGTATGGACAAAAAGGTTAAAGAGATATTGAGTGAGGTTTACAATGCGCTGAAAGAAAAGGGTTACAATCCGATTGCCCAGCTTGTAGGATACTTAATATCAGGTGACCCAACTTATATTACTAATCATAAGAATGCCCGCTCTATAATAAGGAGAATTGAAAGAGATGAAATATTGGAAGAAATTGTTAAGTTTTATATTGATAATAATATTGAGTAGTTTAATTTTCAGTTCAGCTTTTGCATTTAGTTTCTACAAGTTTGAAGGAAAAGAGTTTAGCGATAAATATTTTTATGCTACTGTAAAAGAAGTTATTTCAAGTAGCAAAAAAGGTTGGGCAGTGATTGTAGTTTTAAAAGATGAAGAAAGAAGTCAAAAGATTAAAGAATATCTTGGGAAAAAAGGGACAAATATTAGTAATCTATCACAGATGAAAAAGAAAAAAGAGGGTCTATTTTTTTTATACAGTGGTGATGGTAGGTTAATCTTTGTATTCAATAACTTTTCTGATGAAGGCTTTTTTACTTTCGAATCAGTTCACACTAAAAGAGCTGGACTTGTACTGGACAGTGAATTTATGGATATATTAGAAGGCAGGTTTAATGAGGATACTAAAATATTAGTAACAAATAACTTTTTACAACACTTGTGGAAGTTTTTTTGGATATTGAATTATCAGCTTATGTATCTTAATAGGTATTTAATAGTTCTTTTTGCTGTTATCATTATTTTCTCAATATTAGAAGCAATAGTTTATTTTGGAAATATTAAAATAAACTTATCAAACGCTGCTATACATATATATATTTTAAAATTGCTTCCTACCACTGTGTTGCTTTCGTACCTTTTTATTATCTACTCACCGATAATAGTTCAGTATATTAACCATGTTTTTGTATTTTTATTACTGTTTTTTGCAACCTCGTTAATATTATCATACTTCAGTTTAGAAAAAACTCAAGCTGGACTTGCTTTGGCAGGAATCCTCTCTATTTTGATTCAGGCTATTTTTTATGACAACTATTTAGAGCTTATTTCTACTGCAGGATATCATCCTTCATTTGCAAATAGGTTTTATGGCATAGGCAATGAGTTTTTTGCTTATTTATTGGGCTTTGCATTTGTATTTTCGGTTGCAACTAAAATTCCTTTAAAAAATGTTTATATAATACTCGGAGCCTTAGCTATATTTTTGGCGATTCCATATTATGGTATAAATTTTGGCGGGCTTGTTTCCATCCTTTTAGGTTTTACTTTATTTTCAATTATAAAATCAGAAAATAAAAAAAAGATGATTTTTTTGTTGTTACCAGTTGCAATCTTGATAGTTTTTGCTATCTTCAAGAATAGCTATCTATTTAATGTTTTTTCAAACACTGAGGTTTTACTTGATACAATAAAAAGAAAAATGCTCATGAACCTTTCTTATTTTGTATCCTATCCATTGACAATTTTGCTTGTTAGTTGCTTTGTGATTTTAAGTATCTTAGCTTTGACCAAAAATAAAATTTTGGTTTTGAGCTCACTTGAAAGAGAAAAGATAAAATTGTTTATTATAATCACTATGTTTGCATGGCTTTTGAACGATTCAGGTACAATAATTGCTGGTCTGTTATTAGGATTTTTAAACTTGAGTATATACCTTACAAAGCTGGTGAAAGATTATGCAGTACATTAAACTTGGAAGTACCTCACTTTATGTAAGCAAAATATGTTTCGGTACTCTTACGATCGGACCGCTTCAAAAAAAATTATCAGTTGAAGATGGAGCAAGGCTTTTAGCGTATGCGTATCAAAAGGGTATAAATTTTGTTGATACTGCTGAGCTGTATGAGACTTATGAGTATATAAGAAAGTCAATCCAGATAAGCGGAATACGACCTGTGATATCTACAAAATCATATGCTTATGATAAAAAATCAGCAGAGTTTTCTTTATATAAGGCTTTGAAAGAGCTGGATGTTGATTACATAGACCTATTTATGCTCCATGAACAAGAAGGTGAGCATACTTTCAAAGGACATTATGAAGCAGTTGAGTATTTTTTAAAAGCAAAAGAGAAAGGGTATATAAAACATTTTGGCATTTCTACCCACTATGTAAAGGCGGTAAAAGATGCTATCAAATATCCAGAAATTGAAGTTATCCATCCAATATTTAACTACAAAGGAATCGGAATTGTAGATGGTACAGTTGATGAGATGGCTGAGGCGATAAAACAAGCCTACATACATGGCAAAGGAATTTTTGCTATGAAAATATTTGGTGGGGGCAACCTCCTTTCTAATTTTAGGCAAGCGCTTGAATTTATATTTGACTTTCCTTATCTTCATTCTGTTGCAATTGGTATGCAAAGTATATTTGAGGTTGACTATAATATTAGATGCTTTGAAGAAAAGAAGGTTTACTTGAACAAAGAATTATTAGAGAATGTAAAGACAAAAAAGCTTCATGTTGAAAGCTGGTGTGAAGGCTGTGGAGAGTGTGCCTTGCATTGCCACCAAAATGCATTGTCTGTGAAAGATGGAAAGGTGGTTGTTGATTACTCCAGATGTCTTTGCTGTGGATACTGCAGCAGCTATTGTAAGCTTTTTGCTTTGAAAGTAATCTGAAGCAAATTGGAAAAGTAGAAAGGTGGTTGCAAATTGAGGATTCTATGTCTTGACATAGGTAACAGCAGAGTTGGTGTTGCAATTTCAGACCCACTCAAAATTACTGCTCAGCCGCTTATGACAATTGAGCTGAAAAATAAAGATTTGTTTGATGAGCTTGACAAAATATTTCACACATATAATATAGAAAAAGTTGTGATAGGTTATCCTCTTTCTAAGCTGCATCCTGACCTGAAGGATGAAAAGCTAAAAAAAATTGATGAGATTTCCAGCAGAATTGGAAGTAGATACAATGTAGAGATTGTAAAATGGGATGAGAGATTTTCAACAAAAGCTGTTGAAAGGGTAATGAATGAAGAGCTGAACTGGAAAAAAAGAAGAAGGCAATTGACAAGGTTGCAGCAGTTTATATTCTCCAGGGGTATCTTGACTTTTATAATGGAAGCTAAGAATCTTTTGTGTATGTTGATTTTGGTCTTCTTAAATGGTATATTAATGATAAAAATCTTACCAAGAAAAGCGAGTGATATTATTGAATATAGAAGAGCTTAAAAATGAAATTTACAAGCTCAAGAGAAAAAAGAACGCTTTGATAGTTGCTCACAATTACCAAATTGATGAAGTGCAGGAGATTGCTGATTTTGTGGGCGACTCTTTTTATCTTAGCAAAGTGTGCGCTGAACGTCCTGAAGAAGTTATAGTATTTTGTGGAGTTCACTTTATGGCTGAGAGTGCAAAGATACTTTCGCCACATAAAAAGGTGCTGTTGCCAGAGATAGATGCTGGATGTCCTCTTGCTGATATGGTGACTGCAGAAGATGTTGAAAATTTAAAAAAGAAATATCCTGATTATTCAATTGTGTGTTATATTAACTCTCCTGCTTCTGTCAAAGCAAAATCAGATGTTATCTGTACTTCATCAAATGCTGTGAAAATTGTAAGGGAATTTCCCAATGACAAAATAATTTTTTTGCCAGACAAAAACTTAGGAAGTTTTGTTAAAAAACAGGTGCCTGAAAAAGACATCATTTTATGGGAAGGATTTTGTATTACTCATTACAAGATTAAAAAAGAAGATGTTGAAAAAGCGAAGTCTGCGCATCCAAATGCTTTGGTTTTGGTCCATCCTGAGTGTAGACCAGAAGTGGTTGAGCTTGCTGACTTTGTCGGAAGTACAAAACAGATAATAGATTTTGCTACTGCTTCAAAAGAAAAAGAGTTTATTATCGGAACAGAGATGGGAGTACTGTACAGTTTAAAGAAGCTGAATCCCGACAAGAAGTTTTATATTCTTCATCCAGGGATGATTTGTCCTAATATGAAGAAGAATACCTTGCAATCGGTAAGAGATGCTCTATTGTATGAGAGATACCAGATAGAAGTTGAAGAAGAAATTATGCAAGGTGCGAAAAAAGCACTTGCTAAGATGCTTGAAATGGGTTAATTTGTAAATTGGAGATGGTCAGTTTGACAGAGTTTAAAAGGTTTTGCATTGAATTTGACTCTAATAGTGATGAGGTTTTAAATTTTGATGTAGTGATTATTGGAACAGGTGTTGCAGGGTTATACACTGCAGTCAATCTTGACAAAAGACTAAAAACTGCTCTTGTAACAAAAGAAACCATGCAGGTTAGCAATACCAATTTAGCCCAAGGCGGGATTGCAGCACCGCTTAGTCATGATGACAGTCCTGACATACACTATATGGATACAATAAGAGCAGGCAGTGGTCTTTGTGATTCGCATATGGTAAGAATTTTGGTTGATGAGGCTATTGAAAATATAAATATTCTGCTTAAGATGAATATTCCGTTTGATTTAGATGACGAGGGTGAAATTATTTTAGGTCAGGAAGGAGCACACAGCCGACGAAGGATTATCCATGCAAGTGGAGATGCAACAGGAAGAATTGTGTCTGAGCATTTAGGACATGTAGTAAAGTCGTATAAAAACGTTACAATATTTGAAAATGCTTTTCTGGTTGATATACTCACCGATGAACAGAACAATGCCATAGGAGTTTTGCTAAAGATAAAGAATAAGAAGGTCATTTTATTTTCAAACAACATTGTTCTGGCATCTGGTGGCTATGGATATTTGTACAAATACACAACAAACCCTGAGGTGACAACAGGCGATGGCTGTGCTGCAGCTGTAAGGTGTGGAGCAAAGGTTGTGGATATGGAACTTGTGCAGTTTCATCCCACAGTGCTTTATCATGAAAGAAATAAGAGCTTTTTAATATCCGAGGCAGTAAGAGGCGAAGGCGGTCTTCTTTACAATAGTTTTGGTGAAAGGTTTATGCCTAAGTATCATCCTCTTGCAGAGCTTGCACCAAGAGATATTGTTTCTCGTAGTATATACTTTGAGCTGCAAAGGACAGGTTCTGAAAACGTATTTCTCGACATTACTCATCTTGATGCTAACTTTATAAGAAAGAGATTTCCTAATATATATCAAAAATGTTTGGAACTTGGTATCGATATTACAAAACAGAGAATTCCTGTTGCACCTGCGCAGCATTATAGTATGGGCGGGGTGCTTTCTGACGAGTTTGGCAGAACCACTGTGGAAAACCTTTTTGTATGTGGTGAGGCAGCAGGGACACGTGTTCATGGAGCAAACAGGCTTGCATCAAATTCACTTTTAGAAGGTCTTGTTTTTGGAAGAAGAATAGCTCAATATATCAACAGCAGGTCACAAAAAAATGTGAAACATATAGCAATCTGCCATAGAAGCTTGAGTAAAAAGGATTTTGATTTGAACGTAGCCACCGAGATTGAAGGTTTGAGAAGTAAAATGAGTGAGCATGCAGGGATTGTGCGAACAAAAGAAGGACTTGAAAAGTTGATTGATTACATTGTCTCAAGGTTAGAGATGTTAAATGCAATGAAGCTTGGCTCGCAAAAAGAGATAGAATATTACAATATGCTCATAATAGGATACATTCTGGCAAATGCTGCGCTGATGAGAAAAGAGAGCAGAGGTTCTCATTACAGAAAAGATTTCCCGTATCAAGATGATGTCAACTGGAAAAAGCATTTGGTATACTCAAAGACTTGCGGATGGGAGGAAATCTTTTAAATGCTGAATTTTTTGGTGATTGATAAAATTATTAAGGATGCACTGATAGAGGATATGCCATATGGGGATATTACTACAGATTTATTAATTCCGCAGGAGAGCACATCAAATGCTGTTTTATTGGCTAAAGAGAATGGAATTTTATGTGGGATAGATGTGGCAAAGAGGGTATTTGAGATACTAGATGGCAACATAAAATTTGAAAAGTTAAAAGCTGATGGAGAATTTATAAACAAGGGTGATGTTTTGGCTAAAATAGATGGTAGCACCCGGGCAATCTTGAAGGGCGAAAGGCTTGCTTTAAATTTGTTGCAAAGGATGAGCGGGATTGCAACATTTACAAATATGCTTGCGCAAAAGATAAAAGGGTACAAGGCGACTGTGACTGATACTCGAAAGACCATTCCTCTTTTGAGAATGCTTGATAAATACGCTGTTTTTGTTGGTGGTGGCAAAAATCACAGATACTCCTTATCTGATGCGGTGTTAATTAAAGATAATCATATAAAGGCTGTTGGAAGCATATCAGAGGCTATAAAAAGGGCGAAAGAGAATGTTCCACATACAATGAAGGTTGAAATAGAAGTGCGTAATATGCAGGAGTTTGAAGAGGCATTGTTATCAGGTGCGGATATAATTATGCTTGACCATTTTACGGTGGATGAGATGAGAAAGGCTGTTGAAAAAGCTGGGGGAAGAGTGTTGATAGAAGCATCTGGAAATATAAATATTGATAACATTGAAGAGATTGCAAAAACAGGTATTGACATTATTTCTGTTGGGAGCATTACGCATTCAGTAAAAAGCCTTGATATTAGCCTTGATTTTGTAGATTAAAATTTTTTGGGGGGCAAACTCTTATGAAAAAAAAGACCTTTTGTCCTCTTGACTGTTTTGACAGCTGTGCGATTGTTGCTCAAGTTGAAGATGGGAAAGCAGTAAAGCTTTATGGTGATAAAGACCACCCTATCACTAATGGTTTTTTATGTCCGAAAGGTTATAAATTGCTTGAGAAGGTTTATTCAAAAGAGAGGATAACCACTCCTCTTTTGAGAGTCAAGAATGAATTTCACCAAATTTCATGGAATCAGGCTCTTGACATGATTGCAGAGCAAATAAAAGATATTCTAAAAAGGCACAACTCAAGTTCCATTTTATACTATAGCGGAGATGGGTATGAAGGGTATTTGAGAAATGTTGAAAGGTTATTTTTTGACTATTTGGGTGGTGCAACGTATTCGGAAGGAAGTTTGTGCTGGGGAGCAGGTCTTTTTGCTCAGAAAATGGATTTTGGAAATTCGCTTTGCCATTCGCCGTTTGATATTTTTAATTCTAACTGGATTGTTCTTTGGGGAAGAAACGCTCTGTGGACAAACCTCCACCTTTTTTATTTTGTCCATATGGCCAAAAAACAGGGCAAAAAGGTAGTGGTAATTGACATTTATCCGACTGAAACATTTAAGATTGCTGATATTGGTTTGGTTGTAAATCCTGGATCTGACTCTTATCTTGCCTACGGAGCAATAAAGTATATAATTGAAAACGGGAAGGAAGACAGAGAGTTTATTGAAAAGTATTCTGTTGGTTTTGAAAAAGTAAAGGACATTGCAAATAGATTGACATATGAAGAGATAGAAAGAAATTGCGGTGTAAAGAAAGAGGTTATTGAGACCCTTGCAAATGTTTATGTTCAAAGACCTGTGTCAACTTTTATTGGCTATGGTCCGCAAAGATATACAAATGGAGTAAATACAATAAGAACAATTGACTATCTTGTTGCAATCTCGGGCAATGTTGGCATAAAAGGTGGAGGTTCAAACTTTGCTCACAGGTTCACTAAAAATATAGCTTCCGTTTTCAAAGATGATTTTAGAGCTGTAAATAAGCGCTTTTATAACAGAGCAAAACTTGGTGAATATCTAAAAGACCAGCAAAATCCGCCGATTGAGATGGTTTATATATCTGCCGGAAATCCTGTTTCACAGTGTCCTGACTCAGATTTAGTTTTCAGAGAACTTCAAAAAAGGTTTGTAGTGGTTGTTGACATGTTTTTGACAGCAACAACACAAGCATCAACCATTATACTTCCTGCTGCAAGTTTTCTTGAGAAAGAGGATGTGTTTGTCCCCAATATGTGGCATGATTACATTGGGGTTTCTGAGAAAGTTATTGAAAACATCGGTGAGTCAAAATCAGAGGTTGAGATAATAAACCAGCTTGCAAAAAGACTTGATTTAGATTTTCCTATAAAATCGGAAAAAGAATGGGTAGAATGTGTAAAGACTCATCTTGAAAAAGCTCTAAACATTAAATTTGACAAGCACTTTGTGCGTGCAGCCAAAATGGATGTTCCGTGGGAAGATAAAGTATTTTTAACTAAGAGCAAAAAATTTGAATTTGAAAACGAGAAGATGGGTGTAGCTGTGCCATCTACAGATGAAGAAAGAGTATTAAAAAACCAGCTCAGACTTGTGACTATTCATTCTCAAAAAACGCTACATTCTCAGGAGTTTTTTGAAAGAAGACCAGTTGCTATTTTTAATATCGAAGATGCAAAAAGACTTGGAATTGGAAACGGCGATAAAGTGCTTCTTTACAATGGCTGTGGAGGTTTTGTTGTTGAGGCAGTACTGAGGCGGGATGTAAAAAGAGGGTATATAATAGTTGAAGAGGGCTTTCAAAACCAGAAGATTGAGACAATAAACTCTTGCATCTTTTCCAAAACGGCAGAGATGGACAGTCAAGCAGCATTTAATTCAAATTTTGTATTTGTGAAAAAGGTGACAACATGAAAAATCTATTTATTTTGGCGGGTGGAAAGTCAAAAAGGCTCGGATTTGACAAATTAAATCTTAAGATTGGTAACCAGAGGGTTATACAAATAATAGACAGGAGTATAGGGAGTCTTTTTGACAAAAAGTTTATTGTAGTAAAAAATGGGTATGTAGAATTTGAAGGTTTTGAAGTAATAAAAGATAGAATTGAAATAGATGCACCGGTTGCAGGTGTATTAACAAGTTTGATGGTAAGCAGAACAAACAAGAATTTTATAATAGCATGCGATATGCCGTTTGCCAAGAAAGAACTTGTAGAGTATATGCTTGGGTTTAATGGGTACGATGCAATTGTTCCTTATTACAATGGCTATTTTGAGCCTCTTTTTTGTGTATACAGCAAAGCATTTTTGGAAAAAGCATTGGATTTTATAAACAAGGGTGAATTTTCTCTTTCTGCTATCTTACAAAGCTCAAATATAAAGAAGATTGAAATTAACGAAATATTGAGATTTGACCCTTATCTTGAAAGCTTTAAAAATATAAATACTCAATCTGATTTGGAGGCAGCAAATGAAAGATTTAGAAGAGTTCTTTCAAACCAGGTTTGATTTAGAAAGAACACCAATTGCTTCAGATTTAAGTGTTAAAGAAGTTACTGTAACAATAGAAGATAGAGAGTTCTTTGAATATCTTAAAAGCAAAATAAATGTTGATAGAATAGGTGAAGTGGTGTTTGCAATAAGAGATGGAGAAGAAGTGCTTGTTGTAAGACAAAAAGAATATCCTGATAAAATTTACAGGATACCTTCTGGTGGTATCGGTCTTAACGAGAATGTGGATGAGGCTTTAGAAAGAGAAGTAAAAGAGGAACTTGCGCTGGATATTAAGGATTTTTTGCTGATTGGAGTTATAAAATACAATCTTGTCTGGCTGCAAGAACATTTTGATTTTTATTCATTTGTATTTTTAATTGAAAAATATGAAAAGGATAATCTTGCAAAAACTGATGGTGAGATTTCAGAGGTAATAAAGGTGTCTTTGGATGAATTAAAAAATCTTTGTGATATCTTGAAAGAACAAAAAGGTTTTTGGGGTGATTGGGGCAAGTTTAGGTTCTATTCTACTTCTCTTGTATATGAGTACCTTGTACGAAAGAAAATAAACTAAAAAAGAGGTGTTGTTTAGAGTATGGCGAAAGTGTTTTTGGCAAAAGGAAAAGGACTGAGAGTGGAAAGTGGTCATCCATGGGTTTTCAGGCATGAGGTACAGAAGATAGATGGGGAGTTCGAGGATGGTCAGATTGTTGATGTAGTGAATTTTAAAGGGAAATTTGTAGGGAAAGGTTTTATTAATTCCAAGTCTCAAATACTTGTAAGAATTCTTACACGAAAAAATGAGGAGATTAATATTGACTTTTTTAAAAAAAGAATTCAAGATGCATGGGATTACAGAAAAAGTATAGGCTATACACAAAATTGCCGGCTCATATTTGCTGAGGCTGATTTTTTGCCAGGGCTTATTGTTGACAAGTTTGGGGATGTACTTGTAATGCAGACTTTGTCAAAAGGTGTTGACAGATATAAAGATAAGCTGGTAGAAATATTAGTTGAGGTTGTAAATCCCAAAGCTATATATGAGAGAAACGATGCAAAAGTGAGAGAAATTGAAGGACTGGATTTGAGAAAAGGATTTTTATATGGCAGTTCACCTGTGGAAGTTGAGATAGAGGAAAATGGTATTAAGATGATAGTGGATATAGAAAATGGACAAAAAACAGGATATTTTTTGGACCAGAAAGAGAACAGGGTTGCAATAAGGAATTTTGTAAAGAATAAAGTAGTTTTGGACTGTTTTTGTCACACAGGAGGATTTACAATAAACGCAGCAAAGTTTGGTGCGTCAAAGGTCATAGGTGTTGATATCTCAGATACGGCTATTGAACAGGCAGTAAAAAATGCTAAGTTAAATGGGGTTGAATCAAAATGTGAATTTGTGGTTGCAAATGTTTTTGATTATCTGAATGAACTTGATGACAAAAAAGAAAAATATGATATGATAATACTTGATCCTCCTGCATTTGCAAAAAGCATGCACACTTTGGAAAATGCAAAAAGAGGATATAAAGAAATAAACTTGCGAGCCATGAAGATACTCAAAAAAGGTGGAATTCTTGTGACCTGTTCATGTTCACATTATATGAAACCAGACCTATTTTTTGAGGTTATTAAAGATGCAGCAAAAGATGCAAAAAAAACCTTAAGGCTTATTGAGTACAGAACACAGGCAAAAGACCATCCATATCTTATTAACTATGAAGAGTCTTTGTACCTCAAATGTTTTATTTTTCAGGTTTTATAAGATTTACAAGGAGGTCTAACTTCAAATTGAACTTGCCAGAAGAATTCTTGTCAAAGATGAAAGAAATTTTGAAAGAAGAGTTTGAACAGTTTATAAAGATATACGAGTTTGATAGCTATAAAGGTTTTAGGGTTAACACTGCCAAAGTTTCAGTTGAAGAGTTTGTAGAGAAAATGGGAATTGAATTTGAAAAAGTTCCATGGTGCAAAGATGGTTTTTATTACACTGAAGAGATAAAACTGAGTAAACACCCATACTATTTTGCTGGTCTTATATATATACAAGAACCCTCAGCTATGTTTCCAGTTGAAGCTTTGGATGTAAAAGAAGGTGAAAAAGTTTTAGACTTGTGTGCTGCACCCGGTGGGAAGAGCATTCAGATAGCAGCAAGGCTTGGACAAAATGGCTTGCTTGTATCCAATGATGTAAAACCAACAAGAATCAAAGCGCTTGTAAAGAATGTTGAAAATCTCGGGCTTACAAATGTTGTAGTTCTGAACAACAAGCCGAAAGAGATAGCTGAAAGCTATGGCGCATATTTTGACAAGATTTTAGTTGACGCACCTTGTTCTGGTGAGGGAATGTTTCGCAAAGACCCGACGACAGCAAAGAAATGGACTTCCAATCACCCTGAAAAGTATGTTAATCTGCAGAGAAGTATCATGACAGAGGTAGATGAACTTTTAAAAGTGGGTGGCGAGATAGTATATTCTACCTGTACGTTTGAAATAGAAGAAAATGAAGAAATTATTGACTGGTTCTTGAAAAAACATAAAAACTATGAAGTTGTTGAGATAAAAAAATATGAGGGTTTTTCGGATGGGATTGAGATAAATGGCAATGAAAATTTGAAAAAAGCGGTGAGAATTTACCCACACAGGGTCAGAGGCGAGGGACATTTTATTTGCAAGCTAAAAAAGGTGAAAGAAAGCGGAGCTGAGTGGACTTTTCAGCCACAAAGATTTGAGGTGGACAGCGAGGATTTAAAAATTTTTGAAAAGTTTTGCGATAAATACTTAAACATAGACTTAAGTCACTTTGGAGATAGGCTGTTTTATAAAAAAGCAAGTAAATTATATTTGGGTTTTGACGGACCTTTTGATAAAATAACACCGCTTCGAAATGGTCTTTTGCTGGGAGAAGTTTACAAAGGAAGATTTTATCCTTCTGCTCATTTGATTGCGAGTTTAAAGGGCGAAAATCTGAAGGTTGCTATTAACTTTTCTCAAGATGATGAAAGGCTGTGGAGGTATTTAAAAGGTGAGACAATAGAGAATAAAGAAAATCTAAATGGATTTGTAGGAATATGTGTAGATGGTTTTACTCTTGGATGGGGTAAAGCAGAAGGACATATAATAAAAAACTATTTTCCAAAAGGATGGAGATTGGAATAAAAATGAGACTTGACAAGTTTCTAACCCACTGCGGTTTTGGTTCACGGACTCAAGTTAAAAAACTAATAAGAGAAGGAATCGTGACTGTAAATGGAAAACAAATAGTAGAAGTTGATTTTAAGATTAATCCCGAAGAAGATGTAGTAGAAGTTGATGGCAGGGTTGTAAAGTTCAGTAGATGGATTTATATCATGATGAACAAACCGAAAGGTTATGTGTGTTCAAATGAGGACCCGATGTCACTTACAGTGTTCTCACTCATTTCTGATGATTTAAAGCATAGAGATTTGCATACAGTTGGAAGACTTGACAAAGATGCGGAAGGACTTTTGATAATTACAGATAATGGTGAATACACGCACAGAGTTATCTCACCCAAAAAAAGAATTGAAAAAGAGTATTTAGTAAGGCTTGAAAAAGAGGTGGATGAGGAAAGATTAAAAGAGTTTGAAAATGGTATTATTTTAGATGATGGTTATAAGACACTTCCTGCAAAATATACTATTATTGATAGTACCACAGTCAAATTGTGTATATATGAAGGTAAGTATCATCAGGTTAAAAGAATGTTCGAAGCAATTGGAAATAAGGTGGTGGACTTAAAACGCCGGAGAATAGGAGGTCTTAATTTAGACGAAAGTTTAAAACCGGGTGAATACAGGGTGATGAAAGAAGAAGAGGCTTATTTGGTGTTTGGTAAGTAAAAAGAGAGGAGAGGTAATTGAAAGATGAAACAGGTTGAGTTAAAAAATCTTGTTAAGGTTTCAATCTTTGGTGCTTTGGCATTTGTTATAATGCTTATAGAGTTTCCTTTAGGGATTTTTCCGGACTTTTTAAAACTTGATTTTAGTGACTGTGTAGCATTGATAATTTCGTTTGCTCTTGGACCTGCTTGGGGTGTGGGTGTTGAATTTTTGAAAAATGTACTTCATCTGTTCGTTACCAAAACGGCTGGAATAGGCGAGTTTGCTAACTTTATGATTGGTGGCTTTTTTGTGTACATTGCGGGATACATATATGCCAAGAATAGAACTAAAAAAGGTGCTGCAGTAGCTCTTATTATTTCTACCATTGCATTTTCTATCTGGGCAGGCTTGCTAAACTATTTTGTGCTTCTTCCTCTTTACGAAAAGGCTTTGAAATTTCCAATCTCAGAAATAATAAAAATTGCTGCAAAAGTAAATAGTCTTGTAACAGATAAGTTTACATTAATTTTGTTTTCCATAATTCCATTTAATTTGGTTAAGGGTACAATTATTTCGGTGGTTACTTTTGTCCTTTATAAAAGGTTATCGAAGATAGTAAAAAGATAGGAGATGAAGATTATGGGTGTTCATTTTGAAAATGAATTTGGAAAGATAGAGATTACCAATGATTGTATTGCTACTATAATTGGGCTTTCATGTATGGAAAGCTATGGAGTTGTTGGTATGGCATCAAAGAGTGTAGCAGACGGGATAGTTACACTTCTTGGCAGGGAAAACTTGCAAAAAGGCATAAAGGTTTTAGCAGAAAATGGAATTGTAAATGTTGATATTCACATAATTGTGGAATACGGCACCAGAATTCCTGTTGTTGCTGAAAACATCAGAGAAAGAGTTTCATATGCTATTGAAAAATACACAGGTCTAAAACCGGGGGCTATAAATATCTTTGTAGATGGTATTCGTTTGTAACTTGCTGAGGAGGATTGGACTATGAAATTTTTAACTGCAGATGTGTTAAAAGATATGTTAAAAGCTGCGAATAATTATTTGAAACTGCACGTAGATAAGATAAACTCTTTAAATGTATTTCCAGTTCCAGACGGGGACACAGGTACCAATATGGCTGCCACTTTTGACAGTAGCATAAAAGAGATAAACGGGAAAACTTTTGAAGATGTGGATAAACTTATGAATGCAGTCGCTTTTGGCAGCTTAAAAGGTGCACGCGGCAATTCTGGAGTTATTCTTTCTCAGCTTCTGCGAGGATTTGCCAAAGAACTGAAAGGCAAGGATGTTATAGATATACCAACATTTGTTGCTTGTTTGAAATCTGCTTCTGCAAGTGCTTATAAAGCAGTAATGAAACCAACAGAAGGCACGATGCTCACAGTTGCACGCGGGATTGCAGAGGATGTTGAAAAAGAAGTGGCAGAAGGTATTGTGAGTGAAATAGAGGATTTACTGGAAGTGTGCATTTCAAGCGGCAAAAAGTGGCTTGCAAAAACACCAGAGATGCTTCCCATTTTAAAAGAGGCAAATGTAGTTGACAGTGGTGGTATGGGTCTTGTCATAATTTTTGAAGGGATGTATAAATTCTTAAAAGAAGGGGCGGTATTTGAAGAACCATCACAGCAGGAAGTTTATACAACCATCACTTTTAAACCTGAAGATATTAACTTTACTTACTGTACAGAGTTTTTTATCACTGGTTTGAAAAAGAATATTGAAAAAGAATTTAAAGATTATCTTGAGACAATTGGTGATTCAATTATTGTAATCCAGGATGGCGACATTCTCAAAACTCACGTTCACACAAATTCACCTGGCAGGGTATTGGAGAAGGCTTTAAAGTATGGTGAGCTTATAAATATAAAGATTGATAATATGAAATATCAGCACCAAGAGTTTATAAGTAAAAGAGAAGACTTTGAAACAGAAGTTCAAACACAAGATGAAGTTATCACAAAAGAATATGGTTTTGTAGCTGTATCACAGGGAGAAGGATTCAATGAAATATTAAAAGGGTTGGGTGTTGATTATATAATTGAAGGTGGACAGACTATGAATCCGAGTGCCGAGGACTTTGTAAATGCTATAAAGAATGTACCAGCCAAAAATGTATTTATTTTCCCGAACAATAAAAACGTGATTATGTCCGCAGAACTTTCTCTGCAGCTGGTAAATACAAATAAAAATGTAGTGATTATGAAGACAACCAACATTCCCGAGTGCATTGCTGCGCTGATAAAGTTTGATTTGAACAAGAGTATTGAAGAAAATAAAAAGCTCATGCAAGAAGCTATAGACTCAGTAAAGGTTGTAGAAGTTACTAAGGCAGTGAGAAATACAAAAATAAACGGGTTTGAGATTGAAGAAGGCGATTTTATAGGGATTTCAAAAAAAGAAATTGTGGCATGCGACAAAGATATGCAAAAAGTAGCTCTGGCTTGTGTGGAAAAAATTGTTGATTCTACAACCCAGATTTTGAGTATCTACTATGGCAAAGATGTGGCCTTAGAAGATATAGAGGTGCTTGTTAAAAACATACAAGAAAGATACCCGAAAATTGACATTGAGAGCTATGAAAGTGGAAATGAAATTTATCAATTAATTATTGTGGCTGAGATGTGATGATAAAATGAATGTTCTTGAAAAAGACATAAGATTCTTAAAAGGTGTTGGAGAAAACAGAGAAAGGCTATTTAAAAAGCTGGGTATAAAAAAAGCCGAGGATTTGCTCTGGCACATACCCCGAAAATATCTTGATTATAGTAAGCTAAAGAAAATAAGAGAGCTTTGCAATGGTGAAATAGAGTCATTTGTTGCAAAAGTTGCTGGCAAGCCTGTGGAGATAGAGACAAAGTCAGTAAAGATAATAAAAATTCCTGTTGAAGATAGTACAGGCGTTGTTACAACAGTATGGTTTAACCAGGACTATATAAAAAACGTTTTGAAGGAAGGAGAGATATTCTGCTTTTCTGGGAAGATAGAGAGAAAAGGCTTTTATATTGAGGTCAAAAATCCCGAATTTGAGAAATATGACCAACATCTTCTTCATACAGGCAGGATTGTTCCTGTATACAATTCTACAGAAGGTCTTTCTCAAAAGGTGATTAGAAATATTGTGAACAATCTTCTGCAGCAAGTTGATGGAGCACTTATAGATATAATTCCGCCTTATATAAGGCAAAAATATAATTTGAGTGAAATCAATTTTGCAATAAAAAATATTCATTTTCCAGAAAACAAATTGAGCTTAGAACTTGCAAGGAAAAGGCTTGTGTTTGAAGAATTTTATCTTCTTCAGCTTTCCCTTTTGCTTCTAAAAGAAAACATAGAAAAAAACGAAGGATTAAAAATTGAAAATGCACAAAGTAGCTTAAAAGAGTTTGAAAAGCTTCTGCCGTTTGAGTTGACCGAGGCACAAAAAAGAGTGCTGGCAGAGATTGCACAGGATTTAGAGAGTACAAAACAGATGAACAGACTCATCCAAGGCGATGTTGGCTGCGGGAAAACGGTTGTAGCTTTGGCAAGCGCATATGCAACAATAAAAGCGGGATATCAGGTTGCACTGATGGCACCAACAGAGGTTTTAGCTTTGCAGCATTATAACGAATGTAAAAAGTATTTTGGGAATAAATTTAACGTAAGACTTTTGATTGGATCAACTCCAAAAAAAGAAAAAGAAATAATTTTAAAAGAGATTGAACATGGACTTTGCAAAATGGTCATTGGAACTCATGCTCTTATCCAAGATGAAGTAAAATTTAAAAACCTTGGCTTAGCAATCACTGATGAACAACACAGATTTGGAGTTATCCAAAGGGTAGAACTCACAAAAAAAGGAAGTTCGCCGAACATTCTTGTTATGACAGCAACTCCAATACCCAGAACTTTGAGTTTGGTTTTGTATGGAGACCTTGATATTTCTATTATTGACCAGTTACCTCCCGGCAGAAAAAAGATTTTGACATACGCTGTTGATGAGAGTTTTCGCCAGCGGGTGTATAATTTTATAAAGAAACAGTTAGATGAAGGAAGGCAGGTTTACTGGATATGTCCTCTGATTGAAGAGTCAGAAACTTTGAATGCAAAATCAGCAGTTGAATTTGCGAAATCCTTAAAAGAAGGATTTTTTAAAGACTACAATATTGGGTGTCTGCACGGAAAACTTTCTGTAAAAGAGAGAGACAAAATCTTAAATGATTTTAAAGATGGATACATTCATATATTAGTTTCAACTACAGTTGTTGAGGTTGGAATAAACGTTCCAAATGCGACAGTAATGGTGATTGAGAATGCTGAAAGATTTGGACTTGCCCAGCTGCATCAGCTAAGGGGGCGAGTTGGCAGAGGCGAGCACCAGTCGTACTGTATTTTGTTTAATCAAAGCGATTCAGAAATTGCCAAAAAAAGGATGATAGCTATAACCAGAAGTCAGAACGGATTTGAAATTGCTGAAATGGATCTAAAACTTCGAGGACCTGGTGATTTGTTTGGGACAAAACAGCACGGTGTTATGAACTTTAAAGTAGCCGATATCATAAATGATATGGATATTTTAAAACAAGCGAGAATAGCTGCAGAAGAGACTATTAGACTCAATCTTGTTGATAACAAACTTTTAGAGAAAATCAACAAACAATTTTACAATAATATAGAAAATATTGGCCTTTAACCCTTTTCAAATATTTCTTGTTATAATATTTTTAAAAAGAGAGCATATTAAATAGTGAAAAAAGAAAAGTCTCAAACAAAAAAAGGGGGTTGAAGGCCATGGCAAGAAATAGAAAGCTTGTTCCGGAAGCAACCAAGGCTCTTGACCAATTAAAGGCAGAGGTAGCAAGCTCAATTGGTGTTCCGTTGAAACCAGGTTACAATGGTGATTTGACAGCAAAACAAGCAGGTTCAATTGGTGGTTATATGGTAAAGAGAATGATTCAGGATTATGAAAATAGAGCAGCAGGTAAATAACCCCGCGATGTGTTTAAAATTTACCAACAACGAAGGGACTTTTTGAGTCTCTTCGTTGTTGTTTTTTTAGAGTGATTTTTATATAATCAATATATAAACAAATTGTAAGAAGTTGCTTAAAAGATGAGGGTTATAAGCGGCCAGCAAAAAGGTAGAAAATTAAAAAGTGCAAATATTGAAGGGTTAAGACCTACATCAGATAGAGTAAAAGAAGCTATTTTTAATATGATAGCACCTTTTTTGAATGAAAAGCTTATTGTAGCTGATTTTTTTGCAGGGACGGGAAATGTGGGGATTGAGTTTTTATCGCGTGGTGCGAAAGAGGTTGTATTTGTTGAAAAAGATGTGAGGTGCATTAATCTAATTAAGGAAAATCTTAAAAACTTAAATTTGTTGAAAAGGGCGAGGATAATAAAAGCTGATGTAATAAGATTTCTAAAGTCTAAAAACTGTCCAGTATTTGATATTATCTTTTTAGACCCCCCGTACAAGTCTGGTTATGCAAAAGAGTGTATTTCTGAAATAATAGAAAATAACAGAATCAATGAAAATGGTCTTATAATTGTTGAATCTAATGTAGAGTTTCGGTATGAAGATGAAAACCTCTCTATTTTGAGAGAAAGAGAGTATGGTGATACTAAAATTACAATTTTTTGTTTTGGGGGTAAGAGAAGTTGAAGATAGGAGTATATCCGGGAAGTTTTGACCCTGTTACAAATGGTCACCTTGATATAATTGAAAGGGCTTCGAAAATTTTTGATAAATTAATTGTGGCTGTTCTGGTCAATCCAAATAAAACCCCTGTGTTTGACATTGAAGAGAGGGTTGAACTTTTAAAAGAGACAACAGAGCATCTGCCGAATGTTGAGATAAAAGCTTTTAAAGGTCTTTTAATTGATTTCATGAAACAGGAAAATGCGAAAGTTATAGTAAAGGGATTGAGGGCAGTGTCCGACTTTGAGTATGAATTTCAGATGGCACTTTTGAACAAAAAACTTGAACCTTCGATTGAAACAATCTTTATGATGACAAATAGCAAGTATTCATACCTCAGTTCAAGCATGGTCAAAGAAGTTGCAAGATTTGGCGGGTGCATAGAGGACTTAGTTCCTGAAAAGATTGCTAAAAAGGTAATGAAGAAATTGAATAAGAAATATGCAGAAACGGAGGAAAATAAGTGATGGGTGAGCTGAGCATATTAGAGCTTTTAGAGAGAATGGAGGAAATAATAGAAAATAGCAAATCAATACCGTTTACATCAAAGGTTATGGTGGAAAAGGATGAGCTTTTAGAGATAATAAAAGAAATAAGGCTTTTGCTGCCGCAAGAACTTTCTCAAGTCAAGTGGGCAAAAGAAGAGAGGAAGAAGATTTTGGAGAGAGCTCAAAAGGAAGCAGAAGCAATCATAAATGATGCGGAGAGCAAAGTAAAAGGTCTTGTGGATGAGACAGAAATTGTCAAATTGGCAGAGAAGAGGGCAGAGGAGATTATCCAAAAAGCAAAAGAACATGCAAAAGAATATAGACTTATGGCCCAAAGTTATACCATTGAGCTTTTAGAGCAGACAAAGAAAACTATTGAAAATATTGTAAAAGAACTAAATGATAATATTGACCAAATAAGACAGAAAAACTCATAGTGGTAAAATTATTAGAAACACGCAAATAATAGCTGTAGCTAAAGCACACTGAATCAATTTTCCAATGATATAATGGAAAGATTGCAAACCTGTTGCGTTCAAAAAGGATATGGTTTGAAAGTGTACACTAAGTCCGCCCCAGGAAATAATAAGCTCAGATGCTATCAATTTTTGCCAGATAGGAAGAGAGTTTGTATTAATTTGCACACTACCGTTTGTTATTTCAAACAAGCCATATAAAAGTCCTTTTATAAGAGTAGCATCTGCACCTGTAAATCTGAAAAGGCTACATATTGAATGATAAATTTTGAAATATTCGAGAACGTTATTCAAGTTGAAAAAGAGAGTTATAAAACCGCCTATAATGAGTATGGACTCAACTGAGTCTTTGACTGATTTTGATAGAACCTTTCCAATGTCAAAATTTAAAAGTTTGTAAGGTGTGGAAGCTGACAGGATTTCACTTTGTGCAAGCCGAGAAGTACAAAAAGCTATTATCAGGCTTGCGAGTATATGAGCAAAAAATAGCATATATCCGTACTTTTTAGAACCCAACAGATTGATTCCAACCGTTCCAATGATAAAAAGAGGACCAGAGTTATTTACAAAGTAGAGAAGTCTTAAAGCTTCCTTTTTGTCGATTAATTTTTGACTATATAAGTTACATACCATTTTACTACCGACAGGATAGCCGGTCAGCATTCCCATTATCATTACTATAAAGCCATTAGGTGAAAGTTTGAATAATTTTTTTGATGGCCAAAAAAATATATATGAAATAAAGTTTATTAATTTCGATTCTATAAGTATATTTATGACTAAAAAGTACGGGAAAAGAGAAGGCAGGACTTTTTTCCACCATATGATTGCTGATTTTGTTGTTGACTGAATGATAAGCTGAGGATTTAAAAACATAGATAAAAAATAAAGTATACATAATATTATTACGGTAAAGTTAAATATCTCTCTCAAGTACTTTGCTCCAATACATAAATAAATGGCGTTCTACTTAAAATAATATTACTGTATGGAGGGTAAAATGAAAAAAGTTTCACTTGCGCTTGGTTCTGGTGCAATGAGAGGGTTTGCACACATAGGAGTTATAGAAGTGTTGGAAAAGGAGTTTAAATTTGAAGCTTTTTCAGGTTCAAGCATTGGTGCTGTTATAGGCGCATTTTACTGTCTTGGATATGACCTTGGCCTTATATACAAGGTGGCAAAGCAAATAAGAAATGACATACTCATAGATTTTAAAGTTAGAAAGAATGCACTCATTTCAGGTAAAAATATAGAAGAGATTTTAAAGCTTTTCCTACGAGATAAAAAATTTTCCGATTTAAAATATCCATTTTATGTTGTTGCAACAGACCTTTTAAAGGGTGAGCAGGTGGTCTTCAGCGAGGGAAGTTTATATGATGCTGTAAGAAGCAGCATATCTATTCCCGGAGTTCTTCCACCATATAAAATAGGGGATACTGTGCTGGTTGATGGAGCGGTAGTAGACAAAGTGCCGGGGAAGGTCTTGAGAGAAAACGGCTGTGAATTTGTAATTGGAGTTGATGTTTCAGGCAAAGGCTTGCTAAAAGAACCCAAGAATATTTTAGAAATGATAATGACCACAATTGATATCATGGGTGAGGAGATATTCAGGCTAAAACAAGGATATCTTGATTATCTTATAAAGATTAATCTTGAGGATATAAATCCATATACCCTTGCTGATGTAGAAAAGGCGTATCAAAGAGGAAAGAAAAGGGCAGAAGAGGAGTTAGGAAACTTAAAGAATTTAGCTTCTTGAACTGATATAGATAGGAGATGATTTAAATTCTGTCTGCAGATATTTGTGAAAATCTTTATATTGCAGAGCATGCAGCATTGAAGACCTTATTTCAAGTTCAAGAAGCTCTTTGTATTGAAGGTTTTTTAACCACTGCTGATTTAGTTTTGTGATATACTCAATTTTGTCTTTTATCTTATTTAAATATTCTTTTCCTTTTTGGTTGAATCCCAAAACTCTTACATAAGGTGTAATGGAAAGAAGAGTCTTTTGGTCAAAATTGTTTCTTACAACAGCGTGTATAAATATTCTCTGAAGTCTTGTAAGGGTATATCTTTTAGTTTTTACATTCTCAAGAAGATTTTTAGCTGATGGAGAATTGAAAATGTACTTTTCAAATCTATTTTCAAGCCCTTCTTTGACATCAATTTTGTTTTTCAAAAAATCTGGTACAACGATGGCGTTGTAGATAAAGAGCTTAAAGTAATCCTCAAGAAACACAGGGCCTCTTCCGCTTTCAAATTCTTCTATCAGTATTTCATAAGAAGCAGATGGCATTTTGTTTTTGATCGCCTGCAAGTTATTTATGTTTCTTCTTATAGCAGTAGCTGAAGAGTATATGTCCTGTGTGAGGTTAGGGTCATTATAAAATGCACCTATCCTTTTTATGGTTAGTGGTTTAATCTTTGAGCCTAATCTGTAAATCCATTTGATATATTCAATTCCAAGTATATTGTTAGAAGAAAATTCAATATTGGTTTTACATGTTTTGATAAGGGCAAGTTCACGAGCTTTTGGGAAGGAATACCCTTCTTTCAAATAACTTTTCAAACTTGACTTGAAATCATCTTCTTCAAATGCCAAGTATTTAGCAGCTTCTTTAAGCTTATCAATATCACCGCACTCTGAACCAAAAACAACAAAGTCAACGCCGAGCTGGTTTAAAATGGATATTGCGCCATATGCAAATATTTCGGCACTGTTGCAGGCATATGCAAACGGCAGTTCAAAAATGACATCTACCCCGTTTAAAATAGCCATCTTTGTCCTTGCCCATTTGTTTACAATCGCAGGTTCTCCTCTTTGAATAAAGTTACCGCTCATTACGCCCACAACTATGTCTGCATTTGTTATTTCTCTTGTTTTTTGCAGATGGTACAGGTGTCCATTGTGAAAAGGGTTGTATTCTACTACTATTCCAGCAACTTTCATTTTGTAGTCCTTCCCCAGGACAGTTTTTTTTATATGAAGTATGATATCAAAAAATAATAACGCAATACAACAATTATTGTTACAAAATAACCCCATCAATGTAAAAAATTTTGGTTGTTTGACAATAGAGAATTTCATCTGATAAACTATGAAGAAGGATACTGCAAAAGTAGGGGGCGAATTTTTAAGGTGGAATATTTTTTAAGTGAAGAACAAAAGATTATAAAGAAACTTGCAAAGAGAATTTCAGATGAGTACGTGTCGAAGGTTGCAATAAAATATGACAAAGAAGGCATATTCCCAAGAGATATATTGGACCTTTTAGCATACACAGAGCTCACTGGTGTATACATTCCTAAAGAGTACGGTGGGTTTGGTGGCGGTGTTATGGAAATGTGCCTTGTTGTAGAAGAGCTTTCAAGAAATTGTGCAGGTGTTGCGGTATCATACGCTGCAACAGCTCTGGGCGCATATCCTATAATTCTTTATGGCAAAGAGGAACAAAAGAAAAAGTATTTACCCAAGATAGCAAAAGGAGAGTTGATAGCCGCGTTTGCATTGACAGAAGCTGATGCTGGAAGTGATGTGAGCAGTATAAAGACGACTGCAGAGAAAAAAGGAGATTATTATATTTTAAACGGAAGCAAGCATTGGATTACAAACGGCGGTGAAGCTGACGTGTATGTGGTATTTGCAGTAACCGACAAATCGAAAGGACCGCGCGGAATTTCAGCATTCATTGTAGAAAAGGAGTACGAAGGATTTTATTGTGGGAAAAAAGAAGACAAGATGGGTATAAGAGCGTCTTCTACTACAGAGCTTATATTTGAAGATTGTAAAGTTCCCAAAGAAAATCTTTTAGGTAGGGAAGGTACAGGATTTATTGTTGCAATGAAGACGTTTGACAGGACACGTCCCGGAGTGGCTGCAATGGCTGTTGGGATTGCTCAAGGTGCATATGAGCATGCAATCAGGTATGCAAAAGAAAGGGTCCAGTTCGGACAACCTCTTTCATCCTTTCAGGCAATTCAGCATATGCTGGCTGACATGTACATAAACATCGAAGCTGCAAGAGCTATGCTTTATTCAACATGCCGAATGATTGATAGTGGTGCAAAGGATTTTTCAAAGGAGTCTTCAGCGTGCAAGGTTTTCGCATCTGATGTGGCTATGAAGGTCACCACTGATGCCGTTCAGATTATGGGTGGAAATGGATATGTTAAAGACTATCCGGTTGAAAAGATGATGAGGGATGCTAAAGTAACTCAGATATTTGAAGGTGCAAATCAGATTCAAAGAAATATTATCGCGTCTGAAATCATAAAAGAGTATTAAATCTTTAAGACTTTAGGGGGAGTTCTTGAAAAATGAAAATTCTTGTATGTATAAAACAAGTGGTTGCTCCAGAAAAGGTGGAGTATAATCCTCAAACCAAAACTATAAAAAGAAATGCTCAGTATTTAATAAACAATCCTGCAGACCTTAGCGCTTTAGAATTTGCTCTTAGAATAAAAGATGTTTATAAAGATGTGCATATTACCACTCTTTCAATGGGTCCTTCAGAATGTGAGAGCAAAATAAAAGAACTTATAGAAGTGGGTTGTGATAGCTGTGTGCTTTTAAGTGACAGAAGACTTGCTGGCTCTGATGCGTATTCTACTGCGTATGCGCTGGCAAAGACTATTGAAAAGCTTGGCAACTTTGACTTGATACTGTGTGGTGAGTCTTCCTTAGATGGTGAGACATCTATTGTCCCACCTCAGATAGCAGAATATCTTAATATTCCTCACATAGCATTTGCAAGTAATATAAAGGTTTTAGAGCTGCAGCGAATAGAAGTTGAAAGAAAAGTTGAAAATACAGTGTTTAAGTTTGAGGTAAACCTGCCGGCATTAATTTCTGTTAAAAAAGAAAGTAGCTATCTTAGGCTTCCAAAACTAAGCTTCATGATAAAAGCTCTTTCTTATACACCTCAAGTCTTGAGTTTAGATGATTTAGAAAACTTTGATTTTAGCAAAGTAGGAGCAGAAGGTTCAAAGACTTCTGTGGATGAGTTTATGGAGCAAAACTTTGAAGAGGTTAAATGTGAAATCTATGAAGGGATTGAAGATGCTCAAATAGAGTGTATAGCTGACCTTGTTACAAGATTCCTATAAAAACTTCAATTTCATAAGGGGGACTAAAAAGAGAAATGGAACATGTGATATTTGTACCGGCAATTTATCATGTTGATGAAATCTCACAGCTTGTTTCTCTTCTTTCTTTCATTGATAGCAGAATTGCAGTTAAAGATAAAAAGATTATTTTACACCTATATTCGAATAGGCAAGTGGAGAATAAAGATATAAATTACCTGAAAACACTTCCAGTAAGTCAAATTGTCATCTATGAGAATGACCTTTTTTCAGACTGGGAACAGCCTTACATCGAAGCTATAACCCAGCATATAAATACTATAAAACCTCATGCCGTCATTTCAACTTCAAGCGATTTTATAAAGTCAGTTTTAGCAAGAGTTGCTGCACGCTTTTCATGCGGGTTTGCAGTTGATTGTACAGACCTTATTTTTGATGATAGTACTCACAACTACAGTTTTTTGAAGCCTGCATATGCAGGAAATATAAACGCTAAGATTTCAGTCAAAAATTCTTCTATTGTCTTTGCTACCTTAAAAATAAAAAATGTAGCTGAATGTTCTTTTGAGACTGTTGACAGCAAAGTAGAAATTGTCTCAAATCTTTTTGAGAACCTTAAACCTTTTTCTGACAGAGTAAAGATTATTGAAAAAAATTTAGCTGAGAATATTGATAACAAACTTGAAAGTGCTAAAATAGTTATTGGTGTAGGAAGGGGAATTAAAGACAAGGAAAATTTAAAATATGCCTTTGAACTTGCAAATCTCCTAAACGGTGCAGTGGGTGTCACACGACCACTTGTTGACATGGGCTGGCTTGACAAAGAATATCAAATTGGTCAAAGTGGTAAGATTGTATCACCACAGATATATTTTGCTTTTGGTATTTCAGGTGCAGCCCATCATATTTGTGGAATTGGCAATCCAAAACTTATAATAGCAGTTAACAAAAACAAAGATGCGCAGATTTTTAAAATTGCTCATTACGGGATTGTAGCAGATGCTACCTCTATTATGAAAAGTTTTATAAAAGCTTTTAAAAGTAGGCTCAAAGGCTGCTGATTTTTTGAGGTGCACTGGAGGAAGTTTAAGTAATGCAAAGAAGATTTTCAGTATATGTTCTTTTAGTAACAATTGCTTTCTTTCTTTTTTTAAGTGGATGTTCGTATCTATTTCAAACTTCTGACTTTTGGGGAACAAATTCAGCCCAGTTTTTAGATAAGCAAGTATGTAGTGTATTTTTTTTGGATGTAGGTCAGGGAGATAGTATACTGATAAAAACACCCGAAAATAAGTTTGTATTGATTGACTCAGGGCCGAATTCTGCTGAACAGGATGTTTTACAAACCTTAGATAGATTAAATGTCAAAAAATTGGATGTGGTGATTGCAACTCATCCGCATGAGGACCATATTGGCAATATGGACAAGATTATTTCTAAATATGACATAGAAAGATTTTATACAACCAATAAAACAACAAATACTCAGACATTTGAGGATATGCTAAACGCACTGAAGAAAAAGAACCTAAAAATTTCAATTGCAAGACCGTTTGATAGACTGAAATTAAATGGTGTTACATTAACTTTTTTATCACCTCTTAAAGATTATGATGATTTGAATGATTCAAGTGTGGTTGTCATGCTTGAATTTGCGGGAAAAAGAGTATTATTTACAGGTGATATTTCAAAGAATGTAGAATACGATATAGTAAAAAATGTTCATGATATAAAGGCAGATGTTTTGAAGGTTTCTCATCATGGAAGTTATGCTGCAACTTCAAGTTTATTTTTAGAAAAGGTAAATCCCAAAGTGGCTATCATAAGTGTGGGAAAAGACAATCCGTACGGTCATCCACACTCATCCACAATAAGGAGATTGGAGAAATTTAAAGTTAAAATATTTACAACAGAACAAAATGGCAACATTGTTGCACTGATATTCCCAGATGGCACATTGAAACTCATCACCCAGAGATAGAAAGGAGAAAAGCCAAAAATGATTTATATATTCAAAAAGAGAATCAAGGATATAGTAGTAATAGTTGTATTATTTTTGATACTATCAGCTGTGACTGTACAATTTTTTACAAAAACTTTGTGGACGGCTGAGACAAACCTAAGGCTTGATAATAATCTTTTAAATCCATTCAACTTCAATACTTCATCACCCGACGTTTCCAATATAGTACAAGGTCTGTATTCCAACGTGACTGCATTGGACTTGAACAAAGAATACTTAGAGATGGTAGCACTAAATCCACCCTTTATTGACTATGTCACAAGCAGATATGGTGAAGATGAGAGATTTGGAGTTTTTATTGAACCTAAAGCTTCAAAAAGCGGGATAAACTATGTTGTTATAAAAGCTGTAGCTGATTCACAGGCTGCTGCACAGAATATGCTAAATGAATATCTCAAAAGTTTAGATAATCAGGTAATCTCAGATTTGAAAAGTAAGTCAGAAGCTGCTCAAAAACTTTTGGATGAGCTTTTGCTTGAAAAAAGTAAGTATGAAAAGACAAAACTAAATTTGAGTGAGCAAGAGCAACTCAGTCAAATTTCAGCTGCTATAAGTCTTATAAAATGGGTAAATTCTCATTACAGTAAAATGGTTGACTTAAAAAGTGCTATTTATCAATATGGAAAAGTAAAGGTATATGAGTCTGCTGGAAGCAAGTTTGAAAAGGCATTGAGAGTTGTTGCTGGAATGCTGGCAGGTGTGATTATTGCAATTTTGTATGTAATATATAGGGAGAGAAAATATATCATACAAAATTTGTAATATTTCCATAATAATAAATCAGAATGGAGATGAGGGCTTAAAAATGATCTCGCTTATTGATTTGAAAAGACAGTACAAAAGTATTTCACAGGAAATAATAGAAAGTGTGAAAGAAGTCTTTGAAAGCGGAAAGTATATTTTGGGACCAAAAGTTACAGAGTTTGAGAAAAAGTGTGCAGAATATCTAAATGTAAAGCATGCTATAGGTGTTGGAAATGGTACAGACGCCCTTGTTATAGCACTTGAAAGCCTTGGTATAGGAAAAGGTGATGAGGTTATAACCACTCCTTTTACCTTTTTTGCAACAGCTGAGGCAATAGTGAGGGTGGGTGCCAAACCCGTTTTTGTTGACATTGAGCCTTTATCGTACAACATAGACCCTGAAAAGATAGAAGAAAAGATTTCGGAGAAAACGAAAGCTATTATTCCTGTCCATATATTTGGTCAAGTGTGCGACATGAAGAAAATAGTACAAATTGCCAAAAAGTATAACTTGTATATTATCGAAGATGCCTGCCAGGCATTTGGTGCTGAATTTGAAGGAAAAAAAGCAGGTACAATTGGAGATGTGGGATGTTTTTCGTTCTTTCCTACAAAGAACTTAGGCGGGTTTGGTGACGGTGGTCTGATTGTAACAGATTCTGACGAGATTGCGGAAAGAGCAAGGATGCTCAGACAACATGGTTCTAAAAAGAAGTATTTCAATGAGATGATAGGATTTAACAGCAGGCTTGACGAAGTGCAGGCTGCGATACTTCTCGTTAAACTCAAATATATTGATAATTGGAATAAAAGAAGAATAGAAATAGCTCAAAAGTTTTCTACAGAGCTTAAGCTTGATGGACTTGTTACTCCCAAAAAAAGTAATAATTATGAGTTTGGACACATATATCATCTGTATGTTCTACAACATGAAAAAAGAGAGCTTATAATGGAATATTTAGCCCAGAAAGGAATTGCAACAGGTATATATTATCCTGTACCACTACATTTAACTAAAGCCTTGAGCTTTTTGGGATATAAAGAAGGTGATTTTGAAGTTGCTGAAAGGCTTTGCAAAAAATCATTTGCAATTCCAATGTTTCCTGAACTAACAGATGAAGAGATAGAGTATATAACAACTTCAATAAATCAATTTGGAGGGAGTTTATAATGAATGAAATTGCACAAAAACTTCTTGAGAAGATTGAGAACAAAACAGCAGTTATTGGAGTTGTAGGGCTTGGATATGTAGGACTTCCGCTTGCTGTCGAAAAGGCAAAAGCAGGGTACAAGGTTATTGGTTTTGATATACAGCAAAAGAGAGTTGACATGGTAAACAGAGGCCAAAATTATATAGGCGATGTTGTGGACAAAGAACTTGCTGATCTTGTAAAGGAAGGTAGAATCTTTGCCACAACTGACTACAGCAAAATTAGTGATGTTGATGCTGTTGCTATATGTGTTCCCACTCCACTTGATAAATACAAACAGCCAGACATTTCGTACGTTGTAAATTCTACAAGGGAGATTGCAAAATACCTTCACAGAGGGATGTTGGTTGTTTTAGAGAGTACTACATATCCAGGGACAACTGAAGAAGTGGTAAAACCTATCTTGGAAGAAAGTGGGCTAAAATGCGGTGAGGATTTCTTCTTAGCTTTTTCACCTGAAAGAGTTGACCCGGGCAACAAGGTGTATAACACAAAGAACACACCAAAGGTTGTAGGCGGTGTGACAAAAGCATGTACTGAGATAGCTGCAAGGCTTTACGAGAATGTGTTAGAAGGAGAGGTATTCAAGGTTAGTTCTCCACGAGTTGCAGAAATGGAAAAGATTTTAGAAAATACCTTCAGAAATATAAACATTGCCCTTATAAACGAAATGGCTATTTTGTGCGAAAGGATGAACATTGATATTTGGGAGGTCATTGAAGCAGCAAAGACAAAACCATATGGATTTATGGCATTTTATCCTGGACCTGGGCTTGGTGGTCATTGCATACCGATTGACCCGTTTTATCTTACTTGGAAAGCGCGTGAATATGATTATCATACAAGGCTCATTGAGATAGCTGGTGAGATAAACAACTATATGCCAGAGTACGTGGTTGAAAGAGTTATGAAAATCCTCAACAAATTCAAGAAACCTTTGAACGGCTCAAAAATTTTAATTTTAGGCGTGGCATACAAAAAAGATATTGATGATATAAGAGAGTCACCTGCTTTGAAGATTATCGAGATTTTTGAAAAAGAGAATGCAGAGATAGAATACAATGACCCATATGTACCGAGTTTTACTTATAATGGCAAACAATATTTCTCGGTAGATTTTACAGCAGAGTCGCTCAAAGAGTATGATATAGTTGTTATCACAACAGACCACTCAAAATATGATTATAAGTTTATCGTAGAGAATGCTAACCTCATTTTTGATACAAGAAACGCAACAAAAGGCATAAAATCAGACAAGGTTTATAAACTATAAAAAATACAAGGTAACGGAGGATTTGTTACATGGAAAAGTTAAAAATCTGTCTTGTTGGATGTGGGAGAATATCATTCAAACATGCTGAGGCTTATGCCAACAACTATGACCAGCTTGAGGTTGTGGGATTTTGTGACTTAGATAGCCAGAAAGCTTTGAGGACAAGACGAAAGTATTATGAACTGCTTGCAACCAAAGGAATTGAAATAAAAAAGGATATACCCATATACACCGATTATATAAAGATGTTAAAAGATCAAGAATGTGACGTAGTTGACATAGCAACATACAGTGGATGCCATGCTGAGCAGACACTTGTTGCTTTGGATTTTAACAAGCATGTGATTGTAGAAAAGCCCATGGCACTTTCAATAGAAGATGCAGATTTGATGATTAAAAAAGCAAGAGAAAAGAAAAAAGTACTTGGTGTATGTCTGCAAAACAGGTTTAATAAAAGTGTGCAAAAACTTAAAAGTACCATCGACAGTGGCAAATTCGGCAAGATACTGTACGCTGTTGCAAGTATTAGATGGAATAGAAACAATGAATACTACAGACAAGATAGCTGGAGAGGCACATGGGAACAAGATGGTGGTGCGCTTATGAACCAATGTACCCACAACATTGACCTTTTACAATGGATAATAGGTTCTGAGGTTGACGAGATTTATGGTGATATAGAAACATTTTTAAGACCGATTGAAGCAGAAGATACAGGATTTGCTATCTTGAAATTCAAAAGTGGGGCAAGAGGAATTGTTGAAGGGACTACATGTGTTTGGCCTTCAAATTTGGAAGAGACGCTCAGCGTATTTGGTCAAACAGGCACAGCAGTGCTTGGTGGTACATCGGTTAACAGAATTGTTGTGTGGCGTGTGCCTGATGAGGATGAAAAAGAGGCTTTAGAAAAGTTTGCCGAAAATCCAGACAATGTATACGGGTTTGGTCACACTCCTCTTTTCAGGGATGTTATTGAAGCCATCAAAAGCGGACGGAATCCACTGGTAACTGGAGAGGAAGGTAAAAAGTCGCTTGAGATAATCTTGGGTATTTATAAATCAGCAATTGAGAAAAGACCTGTAAAACTGCCTGTTACCAACTTTTCAACAATGAATATGAAAAACAGTTATGAAAGGCAGAGATTAGTAAGATGAGATTTATAAGTGAGAAAGCAAAAATAGCTGAAGACGTTGAAATGGGCTATTTTGTTGTGATAGAAGATGATGTTAAGATAGGTAGCGGATGCAAGATTGGTCACAACGTAATTATAAAAAAAGGAAGCATTATAGGAGACAATGTCGAAATTTCTGATGGGACAATTATAGGAAAATCTCCTCAAAAGGCTATTGCGAGCAAAACCACAGAAGAAATTGTTCTTCCACCCGCTAAAATAGGCAACAACGTCAAGATTGGAGCAAATAGCATAATCTATAGAGGTGCTTTTATTTCAGACAATGTCTTTATAGCTGATCTTGTGACAATAAGAGAAAATGTAAGTATTGGTGAATACACCATTATAGGTCGTGGTGTTAGCATAGAAAACAAAACAATTATTGGAAGCTATTGCAAAATAGAGACAAATGCATATATCACTGCTCTTTCAGAGATTGAAGATTGGGCGTTTATTGCACCGTGTGTTGTTACCTCAAACGATAATTTTGCGGGAAGAGGGAAGGACAGGGCAAAGTATTTCAAAGGTGTTACAGTGAAACGAGGTGGCAGGATAGGTGCAAATGCAACTGTGCTTCCCGGCAAGGTTATTGGAGAAGAAGGGTTTGTAGGTGCCGGTAGTGTTGTTACAAAAGATGTCATGCCAAGAAAGATTGTTGTGGGAAATCCTGCAAGGGAGATAAAAGATGTGCCGGCTGATCAGTTACTTGAAAACCAATAAGTATGAATTTTTGCTTGCTGTAGGTGCTGCTGCTACTATGCAATTTGTTAGATATTCGTATTTTCCTGTATATTTGTTCTTCTTGGTGGTATTTTTTACAGCCTTTTATGTCTATAAACTGAAAATAAAATTTGACATTTTGAATTTTGTTCCTATGTTTTTTTATGTGGGCCTTGCATTGATTTCTCTCTTGTTACTAAATGTCAGTTTAGACAAGGACAAGGCTATTATAGGTGTAATAAATGCTTTTGTATTCCCAGCAATATTTTATATCTTCCTCATTTCATGTAACGAAGATTGCATTTTGAAAACAGAAAAAATATGGTTGTTTTTATTAGCAATTGCTTCAGTTGTATGTATTTTTGAATTTTTATACTATATAGCTTTCAAAAGTTTTAGAGAGAGAACTATTTCAATCTTTTTTAATCCAAATATATTTGCGTTTTTTTTAGTTATGGTTTATCCGCTTGTGATAAACAAGTTAGAAGACGAAAAGTCAAAACTTTTGTTATCACTTTTAATATTTATAGAAATCTTACTTTCTGGGTCAAGGACAGGGTTTGTAGTATATATATTTGAGTTTCTTCTTATAAATATTTACCTTATTAGAAAAAATATCTTACCAGTTTTCTTGGCACTGACTGGTATAGTGACTATTTTTCTACCTAAAATTCTTTACAGAATTCCAAAACTAAATGATATAACAAATCCTAAGACAGCTGTGGGGCAGAGAGTTTTTGTAATTGAGTTTGTCTTAAGATATTTTTCACACAAAAGCTTGTTCGAAGGAATAGGAGCAGGTCAATTTGAATTATTTTTTAGAAAATTAAAAGCGCCGGGTATAGTTGCACTTCACTCGGCACATAATTTGTTTTTAAATACCCTCATTGAATATGGTATAATAGGATATATGATTTTGGTTTTTATAGTTTATTTTTCGGTTTTTCTTTCTGCATATAATTTTTTTAAACACAAAGAAGAATATGATAGAAATATTCTTATTGGATTTATTCTTATAACCATTTTTCAGATGTTTGATATGGCTGAAATTACAAATAGTAGGATGCTGTTAATTAACATGTTATATACATTTTATCTTTTCTTGCCTATTTACAGATTTAAAAGGTGGAGAGCTACAGATGGAGAATGCATTTAGAGTTAGATTGAAGCAGCAGGTTATTCCAGCTATTTTGTACTTGACCTTTTTGAGTGGTTTTTTTGGAAGTACGCTTGCGTATCCAAAGTTGAGCTACCTTTTTGCATATAGAATATTTTTGGCATTTTTGTTTTTTTTCATTTTTATTGACTTGATGTTAAATGGGATTGAGCTGAAAAGTTTTCTTAACTTTTCGACTTTTTTTCTAATAGGGTGGTGTGCCTACTCACTTTTAAGTTTTTTATGGGCTCAGAATGTAAAAAGTGCAGTGAGGGACCAGATTTTTTTAACAATCAATATATTTGTGATATTGATATTTATGTATTACTCAAAATATCTTAGATGGGATGTTTTTGAAAAAATAATATTGATTTCATTTATAATCCATCTTGCTGTAGGCTATTTAGAAGTAGTGACTGACAAACATTTGTGGACATCTAAGGTACCTTTATATAATCTTCATAGAACTCCTTCAACCTTTTTTGCAAATCCAAACGATTTTGCAACTTATTTAGTTTTATATTTGCCTTTTATTTTAGCTGTTGCGGTAAACAAGAGTGATAATAATTTTTTCAAAAAGTGGGCAGCCTTTTTAGGCGCAGTTTTGGCTATCCCACTTTTGATTCTTACCACAAGCAGAGCAAATTACATAGGATTTTTGTTAGCTTTGTTTATTTATTTTCTATTAGCTGGTAAAGACCAGAAAAAGAGTCTTCTACAGTATGGGGCTATATTTTTATTTTTTTTAATGCTTATAACAGGTTTTAGACTGGACTTTGGAGCGTTTAATAAGGCAGTTGAAATGATAAAAATTCAGATTTCTTCGCTTGTTGATTTTTCCCAGGCTTATCTTTCATCTAATGTGCGGCGAGAACTTTTGATTGTGTATGGTCTTTCGTTTTTGTATGACTATCTCTTTTTTGGAGTTGGTTCAGGCAACAGCAGGGTTTTGATGGAAAAGGTAAAACAGTATACTGTAAATGTTGAACTTCATAATTGGTTTTTGGATGTTCTTGTGTGTTACGGCGTGATAATATTCATCTTGTATCTTATTTGGATAGTCTATATACTTTACAATCTTTTTAAAATAAAAAAGAGCAGTAATACTTTAAACCTACCAACAATCCCTTTAATAAGCTCTATTTCTGCCTTTTTTATATCAAGCATAAGTTCATCAAAGATGATTGAGATGAGGATAATGTGGTTTGTATTTGCACTTTCGCTGTTTGTTTTAGCAAAGTCAAAAAAAGAAGAAGGAGAGTATTGAGTTTGAAAAAGGTGCTGGTTTTATCTTCTGCCCATCCATGGGATGATGAAAGAGTGTTCAACAAGATAACCAAGAGTCTTTCGAAAAAGTATGAAACAGCCCTATGTGCTGTTGCAGACAAGCAATTTTTTGAAGTGGACCAAATAAAGATTTTTGGACTTCCAAAATTACCCCGCTCAAGAAGATATAAAAATTATTTAAAAATCATAAAGATAATTAAGGAATTTAAACCTGACATCATTCACTTTCATGACCCTGACCTTTTGGTTTTATCCTTGTACTTTAAGTTTTTCTTAAAGAAAAAAGTGATATATGACGTGCATGAGGACTATCCTTTGGCTTTCAAAGACAGAAGATATTTTCCAGGGCCGTTTACCATGCTGTTTTCAATACTTTTTAATCTTGCCGAAAAAACTATAAGCAGACTTTTAGACGGTGTTGTGACTGTTACAGAAGACATATATTTAAAATTTAATTGCAAGAACAAGGAGGTTATCAAAAATTATCCTGTTGCTGAGACATTTTTGGAAGAAAAAGATGACACTGTTGATGGAACCTTAAACCTCATATATATAGGAAGCGTTTCGCAAAACAGAGGAATAACAAACTTGATCTTAGCAGTGAAAAGTTTGCATGAACTTGACATAAGATTAGACATTGTTGGTCCTGCTGAAAATCAAAAATACTTTGAAGAGATAAAGAAATACGAAGATGAAAAAATAAAGATATGGGGGAGAGTTCCTAAAAAAGATATTCCTGGAATTTTAAAAAATGCACATGTTGGGTTTGTAACGCTTTTGCCTCTTTCGCGGTATAAAACTTCACTTCCTTTGAAACTTTTTGAATACATGGCTGCAAAGGTAGCTGTTATTGCTTCAGATTTTGAACTTTGGAGAAGAATAGTTGAAGAAGCAGACTGTGGTGTTTTAGTTGACCCTACAGATATTCAGTCTATCTGTCAAGCTATATTGTTTTTTTACAACAACAGAGACCAGATAATAAAGAAAGGTTTAAATGGTCATAAGGCATTTATGGAAAAGTACAACTGGGCAAAAGAGGAGAAAAAACTTTTTCAATTTTACGAAAGAATTGTAGAGTATTGAAAAAGTGCGGGGAAGGAGAAACAAGATTGGTATGGAAAGGACAAGAAATAAAAAGATTGTGATTTCAATTATAATTTCAATTTTGCTTATATGTGTAGCTGTGGGTGGGTACATTTACAAGGTTTTTGTTATTGATGCAAAACATATTGAGAAGGTTTTCACAAAAAAAACGCAAACATCTAAAATCTCCTCTTTAAAGTATCCTTTTGATGACAGTAGTGTGAACATTTTGATTGTGGGACTTGACA
The DNA here is from genome assembly GCF_000145215.1 of Caldicellulosiruptor obsidiansis OB47. NCBI lineage: Bacteria > Bacillati > Bacillota > Caldicellulosiruptorales > Caldicellulosiruptoraceae > Caldicellulosiruptor > Caldicellulosiruptor obsidiansis. Next base: position 1,432,361 of record NC_014392.1, on the reverse strand, counting down.
AGGCAAGCAACAGAACATTGTACGATATGCACCGAACAGACACAATTTTGTTTATAAACATTAATTTCAAAGATAAAAAAGTTAAAGGAATTTCTATTCCAAGAGATACACTTACGCAAATATACAAAGTTGAAAAATGGGACAAGATTAACAGTGCATTTGGTTATGGAGGAGGAGAGAAAAAAGAAGGTTTTATATATACAATGGAAACTGTGAGCAAACTCTTGGGTGGGATGCCGGTTGATTATTACGTTGGATTTGACCTTGATGCTATAAGAAAGGTTGTAAACATATTGGGCGGTGTTTATGTCAATGTTGAGGTACCAGTGAGGGTAAAAACAAAGTGGGTGGACATTGATTTAAAACCGGGGTATCAGAAACTGAATGGCATAGAAACTCTTTATTATGCGCTTTGGAGAAAAACTCCTGGTGGTGACATAGACAGGATAAAAAGAGATAAAGAGCTAATTCTTTCGGTTTTTCAGCAGCTTAAAGAAAGTAATAAGATAATAAAACTGCCAGAAATATATTGGAAGATAAGAAAACACTTTTTTACCAATCTTTCTCTTCAGCAGATAACATCGCTTGCTTATTTTGCCCAGAGCATGAACAAAGAAGATATGATATTTGAGAGTATTCCTGGCACTTATTTTAACTATGCCGGAGTGAGCTACTGGAAACCAGATTATGAAGGGATAAAAAAGCTTGTAAAGGACCTTCTTGGCTATGACATTGAAATAGACCTTCAGCTTCCTGAAAGATTTAAATATACACCGCGAATTGTAAAACATAAGACCAGTAATTCTTCCCCAAAAACTGTAAAGCAAAGTTTACAGACTACAAGCCAAGGACACCAGAAAACAACAGAAGAGCAAACTCAGCAAAGTAGTTCAATTGATACTTCCTTGCCTGCACAAAATTCAGATAATCCTTCAACTGGGAATACTACTGCCCAGACCCAGCAATCTTCGCAAGCACTGGAAAGTCAGCAAACTTTGCCACCCGAAAATACTCAAGATAGCTTGTACAAAAATCAAGGTCAGACTTCAGCAGTCCAAAGTGATTCTTCACCCTCTACAAACTCAGATGTAAATACAAATGTTTATAGTGAGGGCAGGTAGTAAGAATTTTTGACAAAAACTTTTAAATTGGATATACTTTATTTATGTAAAGTTATTGTAAGATAGCATGGGGTGGCAATGAATGTATAAGGTAGGAGATACTATAATACACCCTTTGCATGGAGCAGGCAGGATAGTTGAGATAGTTGAGGAGAAGGTTTTCGATAGTGTTCAGAAATATTATGTGGTAAAAATATTGTACAATGGAATGAAGGTACTGGTGCCTGTCAAAAGCGCATCAGAGATTGGTATTCGGAACGTGATTTCTGAAGAGGAAGCAAACAGGGTATTTGAACTTTTGAAAGACAACAGTTTTAAGGTTGACATAAACAGCTGTGGAAATTATAACAAGCGAATAAGAGAAAATCAGCAAAAGCTAAAGAGCGGAAATATTTACTGCGTTGTAGAAGTTTTAAAGATGCTTGCAATGAGAGAAAAAATAAAAGGACTTTCGACAAACGAAAAGATGATGTTCAACACTGCAAAACAGATTTTAGTAAGTGAGCTTGGACTTGCGAAAGGTCTTGACATGGAAGAAGTTGAGAGGATAGTTGACAGTATTTTATTTGAGCTTGAGACGGCAGAGTAAGGGGGAAGTTTTTGGTGGCAGGATTTTTTGGATTCTTTGATTATACAAAGCCTGGGCCGGGTGTACCAGAAAACGAGCCTCCAAAATCAAAGTTTATAGTATTTTTTGAAGTACTTGCGAGAAAGTTTTGGAAACTGTGCTGGTTAAATATTTTATACTTTCTTGTTTCATTACCAATATTAATATTGCTCTACTTTATAATTGGCAATTATATAGCTCCTATTATCCAGTCTGCAACAAAAGGAGCTGGAAACATAAAAGATATTCAGTCACTTCAAGGTTTTTTGATGACAGCTTTCGGCTTGACACTTTTAAGTGGATTTATGGTGTTTGGTATAGGACCAACAACTGCAGGTTTTACGTATATTGTGAGGAACTTTGCAAGGGAAGAACATGCGTGGGTTACAAGTGATTTTTTTGAACATACAAAAAAGAACCTCAAAGAAGGAATAATAAGTTTTATAACAGATTTGTTGGTGTTGTGGATATTTTCTGTAGCTATACGATTTTATTCAGTTCAAAGTCTTAAATATCCCAGTGTAGGAATTATAAAGTACTTTTTGGTATTTACACTTTTTATCTATTTCATGATGCACATATATATCTATCCCATGATGGTAACATACAACCTGAAAGTGAGACACATTTATAAAAATGCTTTTATCTTCACCATTTTAAAACTTCCTCATACTATCGGAATGTTTTTGTTGTTGGCAACAGTATGGCTGCTTCCTTTCCTACTTTTATTTGTGACACGATTTATACCGGTGCTACTTCTTTATCCCTTGATATGGGTGAGCATAATTGGGCTTGCCCAAAATTTCTACACAAACTATATCTTTGGAATATATCTCAATCCCCAAAAGGAAAATGAAGAGCAGCATGAAAGTCAAGAAAATACTGAACTTTCTTCCGACAAAGATGATGACAGTCACAGCAAAGATAGTGTATAATATATAATACTGCGCAAAAATTTAATATGCGAAGGGAGGTTGTTTCTTTATGGAACCAGTACTTGTCTACAACAGAAGGGACGTATTTACAAAGAGCAATTTAAACAAACTCAGAAAAGAAGGATACATCCCTGCTGTTGCGTATGGTGATGACATAAAGAGCCTTCCTGGGTATGTTTCTAAAAAGGAGTTTGAAAAATTATATCATCAAAAAGGTTTGGCCGGTAAGATAAAGATTTCAATTGATGGGAAAGAGAGAACTGCTCTTATAAAAGAGGTTCAGACACATTATACAAAAGGGAATATAATTCATGTGGATTTTCAAATACTTTCTGAAAACAAGCCTATCTATGTTGAGGTGCCAATTATATTTGAGAACGCAGAGATTTTGAAATCAAGAGGACTTGTGCTTCAAAGACAGATGGACACAGTAGAAATAGAAGGGCTTCCTAAGGATATTCCAGAGCATTTGGTAATTGACTTGATGGGCTATGAAAAGCCTACAGCTATAAAGTTGAGAGATATAAAACTTCCAGAGGGAATCAAAATAACAGAAGATTTAGATGAGGTTGTTGCAGTAATTGACGTAAGTGAAATTACAGAAGAAGCAGAGGCTGAGGAGAAGAAAGAAGAGACTTCTTCAAACGGATGAAGTAAAAAAGAAAAGTGAAAGTATAAACTACAAAAATCAGCAATACAAAAAAATAAAGGGGCTTTTTCAGGTATCTGGACAGCCCCTTTATTCTTTTTTATACCATATTATTTATAATGATTTCAAAAATTTTTTTAGATTATCAATTTGCCTTTTTACACTCTCCAGCGAAGTTCCGCCATAGCTTTTTCTCCGGTTTACGCAGGTTTCAATCTTTATATATTGATACACATCCTCCCGAATCTTCTCACAGAATCTTTTATATTCCTCTAACGATAAGTCTTCCAATGTTTTGCTACTTTCAATACAGTACTTTACAATGTTTCCTACAATAAAGTGGGCATCTCTAAAAGCTACTCCTTTTGTAACTAAGTAATCTGCAAGGTCTGTTGCATTGATAAATCCAGATTTGCACGATATTGCCATATTTTCTTTGTTAACTTTGAGAGTTTTGAGTATTTCATTTATTATTACTAAGCTCATTTCTACTGTTTCGATGGAATCAAATAAAAATTCTTTGTCTTCCTGCAAATCCTTGTTGTATGAAAGAGGCAGACCTTTTAGTACTGTTAAAAGTCCAATCAAGTTTGCATATACTCTTCCTGTCTTGCCGCGGATTAACTCTAAAGCGTCCGGATTTTTCTTTTGAGGCATGATGCTGCTGCCTGAGCAGAAACTATCGTCAAGTTCAATAAATTTAAATTCATCAGTATTAAAAATAATAAAATCTTCTGCAAGTCGTGACAAATGCATCTGAATCATGGCAAGTGAAAATAACATATCAAGAACAAAATCCCTTTCAGAGACAGTGTCAATACTGTTCTCTGTCACGCTCTCAAAACCAAGTTCATTTGCCACAAAAAATCTGTCTATATCAAATGTGGTCCCTGCCAAAGCAGCACTGCCAAGAGGACTGATGTTTATTATGCTGTAGTTTTGTCTTAATCTTAACAAATCTCTTTTTAGCATTTGGGCATATGCAAGAATGTAGTGAGAAAAAAGTATGGGCTGAGCCTTTTGCAGATGAGTAAACCCTGGCATAATTACATCAATATTTTCTTCAGCTAAGTTTACAATAGTGTTTATTAGCATTTTTATTAGTTCTTGAAGATGTAAATTCTTTTCACGACAGAATAATCTCTCGTCAAGAACAACTTGGTCGTTTCTGCTTCTGGCTGTGTGGACTTTTTTGCCAACCTCTCCTATTCTTTTTATTAGTTCTTTTTCAATAAGCATGTGTACATCTTCATCAGAAATTTCATATTTGATTTTTCCTGATTTAAAGTCTTCTAATATTTGATAGAGAGCATCTATGATAAGTTTTGCCTCATCCTCAAGGATAATATTACACTTTGCAAGCATTTTAACGTGGGCAGTAGACCCAAGGATGTCGTATTCAAAGAGTTTTATATCAGTCATGATAGAAGCATTAAAAAGGTCAAAAATCTGCGATGTAGACTTTGAGAACCTGCCTTCCCAGAGCTTCAGTTTACTCATCCTCCTTTCTGTTTACCATTCCAAATACTCTCAAAGGCAAGCCAAATAAGTTAATAAATCCTTCTGCATCTTTTTGATTATACATCTGGTCTTCTTCAAATGTTGCGAGGTCTTTGATGTACAATGAGTTTGGTGATTTTGAACCAGCAGAGTAAATATTGCCTCTGTACAGCACAAGTTTTACTGTGCCATTTACAACTTCTTGGGTTTTGTCAACAAATGCTGAGAGTGCTTCTCTTAACGGTGAAAACCAAAGCCCGTCATAAACAAGTTCAGCAAACCTAATTGCAATCATGTCTTTGAAATGCAAAGTAGCTCTGTCAAGGCAGAGGTATTCCAATTCCCTGTGAGCATAATAAAGAATTGTTCCGCCAGGTGTTTCATACACGCCGCGCGATTTCATTCCAACAAGCCTGTTTTCAACTATATCCGCAATGCCAATTCCATGATTTGCCCCTATTTTGTTCAAAGTTTTCAAAAGTTCAACTCCATTCATTTTTTGCCCGTTTACCTTCACAGGAATTCCTTTTTCAAATTCAATCTCCACAGTCTCTGGAGAGTCAACAAGTTTAAGAGGATTTTTTGTAATTTTTAACACCTTATCGAAGTCAGGCATATTCCAAGGGTCTTCTAAGTCGAGTCCCTCGTGAGAAAGATGCCATATATTTCCGTCCATACTGTAACTTTCTTCTTTTTTGAAAGGAATATCTATGCCTTTTTGAGCAAGGTAATTTAGTTCATCCTCGCGCGATTTTAAATTCCATATTCGCCAAGGAGCTATTATCTTTATTTGTGGCATAAGCGCTTTAATTGTCACTTCAAATCTTACCTGGTCGTTTCCTTTTCCTGTTGCACCGTGTGCTATTGCCTCGGCGTTTTCTTTTTTTGCGATATTGACCAGTTTCTTGGCAATTAAAGGTCTTGCCATTGATGTTCCAAGAAGATATTTGCCCTCATAAATAGCTCCAGCTTTCAAAGTGGGGAATATATATTCATTCACAAACTCTTCTTTAGCATCTTCAATGTAAACCTTTGAAGCACCCGTCTTGTAAGCTCTTTCTTTTATGGTTTCAAAGTCATCTTCCTGTCCTACATCAACAACAACAGCAATTACTTCACAGTTAAAGTTTTCTTTGAGCCAGGGAATAATAACTGAGGTGTCAAGTCCGCCTGAATATGCTAAAACTACCTTGTTAAGTTTCATGCTCTTATCTCCCTTCATAATTGATTTTATAAAATTATACACCTAAATGAATAATTATGCAATGAGGCGATTCAAATTTTCTTGAGATTTAAAGGGATTTATTTTATTATAATATCTTAGATATAACGTATTTTTCAAGGAGTTTTTGTATGAGGGTAGCTCTATTTGGTGGTACTTTCAATCCCATTCATATTGGACATTTAATTATGGCGCAATATGTTTTGAATTTTTCACAAGTGCAAAAGGTTGTATTTGTTCCCAATGGACATCCTCCGCACAAGATTGAAGATGTAGCAGATGCGAGCGACAGGTTCGAAATGGTAAAAATTTCAATAGAAGATAATCCATATTTTGATATAAGCGACTTTGAAATCAAAAAAAGTGGACCAAGCTGGACTATAGATACGCTTAAGTATTTTTCATCTATTTATGAAAGAGTGTGTTTTATTATTGGAAGCGACAATCTTTCAGAGATAGTAAATTGGTACAAGGCAGAAGAGATTTTAAGAAGATACTCTCTTATTGTTCTTCCACGAGAAAGAGATTTGTGTGCGATAAAAAAGGAAATAGAAAAGCTTTCTTCTAAATATGCTCAAGAGATTACTTTGATTCAGATGCCTATTGTTGATATATCTTCAACAGAGATAAGAAAACTAATTCGCCAGAACAAAAGTATAAGATATATGGTTCATCCAAAGGTGGAAGAATATATTAAAAGAAAGGGGCTTTACAGAAGGTGAAAATTGAGCAGATTAAAGATAAATTAAAAGAGATATTAGATGAAAAAAGGTATCTGCATTCGCTTGGAACAATGGAGTATGCGGTAAAGCTTGCTGAAAGGTTTGGCGAAGATGTGCAAAAAGCAATGATTGCAGGACTTGTTCATGATGTTGCGAAGTGCCTTGATAAGCAGCAGTTGTTGAATTGTGCCTTGAAATCTGGTATAGTTATAGATAACATTATGCGCAGTCAAATAGAACTTTTGCACGGTCCTGCTGGAAGCTATTTAGCAAGACAGCTCTTTGGGATAGAAGATGTTGACATCTTAAATGCTATTGCATATCATACAACGGGAAGAGAAAATATGTCAAAGTTAGAAAAGATAATATATGTGGCTGATTTGATTGAACCTTCAAGACAATTTGAACATGTAGATAGGTTGAGGGAAAAATCATTTGAAGATTTAGAAAAAGCTGTTGTGATGGCCATGGACAATACTTTAAAGTATGTAATTGAATGTGGAGGTTTAATACATCCCAATACTATATATGCGAGAAATTGGCTTATATTACGAGAAAGCGGGGAAGTAAGGTGAAGAAGATACGAATCAAGAAAGAAGCAAAAATGTTTTTGGCATCTTTTTTGGCTACTGTAGCAGTTATATTTTTGCTTATTCTTGCTACAGCTTTATATTACAAAAACACAAAAACACTTCCGCCAATAATAAATAGTCTCATTGAAAAGGTTACAAATACTGAGACAAACGGGCTTGAGAATAATTTGCCAATGAACATTTTAGTTCTTGGAGGAGATGAAAAAGAAGGTGGAAGGTCAGACACCATAATGCTTGTCCGTATCCAGAAAGATTTCCAACCAGTTATTATTTCTATTCCAAGGGATACAAGAGTAAAGATAGAGGGTATAAGAGGATATTCAAAAATCAATGCTGCATATGCCTATGGCAAGTCAAAGCTGGCCATAAAAACTGTAGAAGATCTTCTGGGCATAAAAATTGACAGATACGTTGCCCTAAATTATGAAGCGGTCAAAAAAATTGTTGACGCAGTTGGTGGAGTGGATGTTGAAGTTCCTTTCCATTTATACTATAAAGATACAACACCGGGCAAAGAGCTTTTTATAGATATCCCTGCCGGTCTTCAGCATTTAGATGGTGAAAAAGCAGTTGAGTTTTTGCGCTGGCGACACAACTCAAACGGCAAAGAGTATGGCAGAGGCGGGGATTTGGGTAGGATTGAGATGCAGAAAAAATTTGTGTTTGCTTTGATTGAGAAGGTATTAAAACCACAAAACCTTATAAAACTTCCAAGTATTATCCAGACAGCTACAAAATACGTGGATCACAGTTTTACAAGAGATGAAATGGTTTGGTTTATCCAAAATGCAGGTAAGTTCAGTAACCAAAATATAATGACAGCTGTGCTGCCTGGCTACCCTAAGTATATTGATAATGTTTCTTACTATATATTGGATGAAGAAAAGAGCAAACAACTAATTGAGGATCTAAATGAACCAGAGATAATAAAGGAAAATATAAAGATAAAAGTGATAGGAGAAAGTGGCAGCGAAAAGGCAGCTTTGCTCAAAAGCGAGCTTGAATCAAAAGGGTATGTAAATGTTGGGTTGGGGAGTCAAAAGAGTATTCAAAATGCTACAATTGAACTAAAGAGAATTAACAGAAAATATTTTGAGCAATTAAGAAATGACATTGATCTTTCAACTTTTCAGGTGGTTTATTCACCAGACTATGAGGAAAAGTATGATATTTATATTAAAGTAAAATAAAAAAAGGGGTGAAAAAAGTAAATTGGAACAAAAAATATATGAGATTGTAAAACTCTTATCTGACAAAAAAGCTCAGGATATAGTGGTTTTGGACATTTCAAAGCTAACCATAATAGCAGACTATTTTATTATATGCAGTGCTTCGAATGTTCAACACGTGAAAGCCATTGTGGATGAGATAGAAGAAAAAGAACCAGTGCATATTTTGAGAATTGAAGGCAAAGAGAGTTTCAGATGGGTTGTTGTAGATTTTGGCGATATAATTCTTCATATCTTCCACGAAAAAGAGAGAGAATTTTATAACCTTGAACGATTATGGATAGATGCTCAAAAGCTTGAGATTGCAGCATTGTAGTAATAACTAACTGATTCAAATGAAAAAATCAATGGAGGTATGAGAAATGGAATATAATTTTAAAGAGATTGAAAAGAAGTGGCAGCAAAAATGGTTTTCACAGAACAAATACAAAGTATCAGAGGACAGTCCAAAACCAAAATATTACGTCCTTGAGATGTTTCCATATCCTTCAGGAAAACTTCATATGGGGCATGTGAGAAACTATTCAATTGGTGATGTTTTTGCACGTTTTATGAGGTTAAAGGGCTACAACGTTTTGCATCCGATGGGTTGGGATGCGTTTGGTCTTCCCGCTGAAAATGCTGCTATAAAACACGGAATTCACCCTTCTGATTGGACATGGTCAAACATTGAGAATATGAAAAGGCAGCTTATAGAACTTGGAATTAGCTATGATTGGGATAGAGAAGTAGCTACATGTCATCCGGATTATTATAAATGGACTCAGTGGATGTTCTTGCAGTTTTATAAAGCTGGACTTGCTTATAGAAAGAGGTCATATGTGAACTGGTGTCCATCCTGTGAGACAGTGCTTGCAAATGAACAGGTTGTAAATGGAAGATGTGAAAGATGTAAATCACTTGTTGGTAAAAAAGATTTAGAGCAGTGGTTTTTTAGGATTACTAACTATGCCGAAAGGCTTTTACGTGATATAGAAAAACTTGATGGTTGGCCAGAGAAAGTAAAAATAATGCAGAAGAACTGGATAGGAAGAAGTGAAGGTGCAGAGATTGAGTTTGAAATTGAAGGCTTGGGTAAGAAAATAAAAGTGTTTACTACAAGGCCTGATACCCTTTTTGGTGTCACATACCTTGTTTTGGCTCCAGAACATCCTTTAACAAAGGAGATAATAGCAGGAAAACCTCAGGAGAAAGAGTGTCTTGAGTTTATTGAAAAGATGCAATATCTAAATGAGATTGAAAGAACTTCTACAGAGACAGAAAAAGAGGGAAGGTTTACTGGTGGGTATGCTATCCATCCTCTAACAGGTGAAAGAGTGCCAATATACATTGCAAACTATGTGCTGGTTGATTATGGAACAGGGGCTGTAATGGGTGTTCCAGCTCATGACCAGAGGGACTTTGAGTTTGCTAAAAAGTATAATCTTCCTATTAAAGTTGTGATAAAAGGTGAAGGTGTTGACATTGAAAATCTTCAGAGTGCTTATGAAGATGAGGGTGTTTTGATTAATTCTGGAATTTTTGATGGGCTTAAAAACACAGATGCTATGAAAAAGATAACACAGTACCTGGAACAAAAAGGTTTTGGCAGGGCATGCGTAACGTATAAACTCAGAGACTGGTTAATATCCAGGCAACGTTATTGGGGAGCTCCAATTCCTATTGTATATTGTGATGAATGTGGGATTGTTCCTGTACCTGAGGAAGATTTGCCTGTTTTGCTACCTTACAATGTTGAGTTCAAACCAACAGGCCAGTCACCACTTTCTTACTGTGAAGAGTTTGTTAACACCACATGTCCAAAGTGCGGAAGACCTGCAAAGAGAGAAACTGATACGATGGACACGTTTATATGTTCCTCGTGGTATTATTTTAGATACACAGACCCCAAAAATGATCAAAAACCTTTCGAAAAATCGCTTGTTTCTTACTGGCTTCCTGTTGACCAGTATATTGGCGGGGTTGAACATGCTATATTGCATCTTCTATATTCGAGGTTCTTTACAAAGGTGCTATATGACCTTGGCTATGTACCTTTTGAAGAGCCTTTCAAGAACCTCTTGACGCAAGGCATGGTGTTAAAAGATGGAGCAAAGATGTCAAAATCGCTTGGAAATATAGTCAGTCCTGAAGACATAGTAGAAAAGTATGGAGCTGACACAGCAAGGCTGTTTATACTCTTTGCTGCACCGCCAGAGAGAGATTTAGAGTGGTCAGACCAAGGGGTTGAAGGATGTTTTAGGTTTTTAAATAGGCTGTGGAGACTTTATATAGAACTTAAAAATAAACTTGCAGATGATAATCTTGTTGGTGAGTCTGAACTTGACGATGAACTAAGATATAGATTAAATTATACAATTAAAAAGGTCACAGAGGATATAGGAGAGAGGTTCAACTTTAACACTGCTATCAGTACTATCATGGAACTTTTAAATTTCTTGTATGAGTATAAGGAGAGTGAAAAATTAAATAAAGATTTGATTATAGATACACTCAGGAATTTATTAATATTGATTTATCCATTTACACCTCACATTGCATGTGAGCTATGGGAGATTATGGGGTTTGGTGAGGACATTGAAGAGGTAAGCTGGCCACAGTATGATGAAGCTGCTCTTGTTCGAAAGAACGTAGAGATTGCTATTCAGGTAAATGGCAAGGTGAGGTCGAGGATGAATATCTCTGTAGATATGACCGAAGATGAAGTAAAACAGGCAGTTTTGAATGACCAAAAACTGAAATCACTTTTGGATGGAAAAGAAATTGTGAAATTTGTGTACGTAAAAAATAGACTTGTTAACATCGTGGTGAAATAAAATAAAAGAGGGCATTTTGAGATATGCCCTCTTTTATTTTAATCTTCTGTTGTGCAAGTTTGAAAAGTCTATCGTTTTTGTTGCTCTGAGCTTAAGTCGGGCTCTTCTGCGCTTGAATCTAATTATGGTTATTATTGTGAAAAGGAGTACAAGTAAAATAGCTCCAATCAAAAGTTCTATCACTATTTTAGTGCCCTTTATCAACCCTTTTTTTACATTCTGGAGAATTTTCTTTGCAGGCTGTATCTCATAACTCTCATATGATAACACAGGAATTGAGTTTATAAGATGCCCTTTGCTGTATATATATACATTTCCAATTACTGTATCTTTATATATAGGAATTTTAAGGTCTTTTGAAAAATCTACAGTATAAGTAAAATTGGATTCTGCTGGAGAATAAACATTTTGAAGAACATAAACGGGGATTTTGAGATACCCATCCAGCCATTTATGGTTTGTTTCGTCTATTAATACCTTTCCGACAATTTGATTCTCTGAAAAAAGTTTCTCTCTTTTAAAGTTGTTAAAGCCGTAATTAAATAGCTTAATTGCGTCTGAAAAAGCATCTTCAGAAAAGAGAATAATAGCAATAAGTTCTATGTCGTCTTTTTTAGCAGAGGCAATTAAGCATCTTTTTGCCTGGGCTGTATACCCTGTTTTTATTCCTGTTGCATATGGGTAATAATATTTAGAGTTTTTTCGCAAAAGCTTGTTTATATTATAAATTATCTGCCACTCAGGTTTTTTATGCATTGAGGCAGTTGTTATTCTATATTCAACTGTAGAAAATATCTTTCTTAACATTTCATTTTGATAAGCCTGTCTTGCAATAAGGCTCAAATCATAAGCAGTTGTATAGTGTTCAGGCGAATGAAGTCCATTTGGATTTACAAAATGAGAATTTTTAGCTCCAATACTTTTGGCATATTCATTCATTTTCTTTACAAATTCGGGGATACTACCTGCTATATTTTCAGCAATCACGTTAGCTGCGTCATTTGCAGATATCAAAAGCATTGCATAAAGAAGGTCCTGGAAAGATATAGTCTCACCTGGATTCAAATAATAACTGCTACTTCCTGGTTCAATCATTGTGGCTTTTGAAGAAACTTTAAATATCTTGTTAAGATCATGTTCATATGATATAGCAACAAGTGCTGTGAGAACCTTGGTAGTGCTTGCAGGAAAGCATCTTAGATTAGGGTTTTTTTCAAATAAAATCTGCCCCGTATGTGCTTCCACTAAAATGGCTGACTTTGCGCTCAAGCCAAGTTTGTCTGTGGACTCTTGCTGTGAGTATGTATACAAGGGGTATGTAAAAAGTATTGCAAAAAAAAGTGCTGAGATAATTAGATATAAGACTACCTTTTTTAGAAACTGAGACATTAAATACTGTCACCGCCTTTAAAAGTTTTGTGTGCATGTGATAAAATAAGTATATATTATGACCAGCTTTTATGTCAATTGCTGGACTTCTGGCAAAACTTTTTATTATCCTGTCAGGTACCACAATCAAAAAAGAAGGTGATACAAAATGTCTGTATTTACAAAAAAAGAAAAAGTTATGATTGTGATTATTGCTGTACTTCTTATGCTCAATATATACCAGTATTTTACACACAATAGTTTTTCGAACAAAAGCACCGGAGAAGTGGTTACCATTGAGGCGCAAGAAGGCGACAATGACATTGTGAAGAATGAGAGTAGAAAGACAGCTGAGACAAATATCCAAGATTCTCAGCAAAAATATGTTGTCTATGTGTGCGGAAACGTAAAAAATCCAGGAGTTTATGAGCTTTTGCCAGGCAGCAGAATAAACGATGCCTTGATTTTGGCGGGTGGAGCTTTGCCTGGAAGTGACCTGAATTCAATTAATCTTGCCGAGAAAATTTCTGATGGGCAAAAGATTTATATTCCAAAGATGGGCGAAGTGCAGTCGCAAAGCAGTTTGTCTTCTTCTACAGATGGGACAGCACAAGAGACTGTGTCTGCAGGTGAAGGAAAAATAAACATCAATACTGCCACAAAGGAGGAGTTGAAAACTCTTGATAGAATTGGTGATAAACTTGCTGAAAGGATAATAGAATATAGACAAAACCATGGTCCTTTTAAAAGTATTGAGGAGATAAAAAACGTGAACGGTATCGGGGAGAAGATATTCGAGAGTATTAAGGATTTCATCACAGTGCAATAAATCAATTGACAAAACTCAAATAAAAGTTTATAATACAACCGTTATGATACGAGGTGACTGTAAAGATGAGATTAGATGTATCAAAATTAAAAACAAATGGTGACTCTGAAGAGTTTGAATTTTGTGAATCTTGGGAAAAGCTCGAATTTAGAGGTGATATTTTATTTTTTGTTGAACCTGTCTATTTTTATGGAGTAGCTACAAAGAAGGGAAATTTAATTGAGGTCAGTGGCAATGTTAAAACAAAACTAAAAACTATATGTTACAGATGTACAGATGATGCTTATGTTGAAGTTGACGTTCCTTTTTATGAAGAGTACTCCAATAGAGAAGATACTACAGATGATGAAGTAATTAAGTTTGAAGATGATGTCATTGAATTTGATGATAGCATTGTTGCAACAATTGTTTTGTATTTGCCAATGAAGTACTTGTGCAGAGAAGACTGCAAGGGGCTTTGTCCGGTGTGTGGGACAAACCTAAATGTGAGTTCATGTTCATGTGAAAAAGATGATATTGACCCGAGACTGAGCATTTTAAAAACTCTTATCAATCAATTGGATACAGATGAGAAAAAGGAGGTGTGAAAGGAAATGGCACAACCAAAAAGAAGATGGTCAAAACAAAGAACACATAAACATAGAGCAAATTGGAAATTGGAAATTCCAAATCTTGTAGAGTGTCCACAGTGTCATGAGATGAAACTTCCTCACAGAGTATGTCCAAATTGTGGATATTATAGAAATAGAAAAGTTGTAAACCAAGACTAACAAAATAGCCCTGATTTATTTTCAGGGCTATTTTACTTTGAGTACATAAAAGGTATTTCAATTGTAATAAAAAAGTGATAAATTAATAGAAAAGGGTGATAAAAACTGGTCAAACGAAAAATAAGAAAGGTTATAGGAATCAGGCGAAAATTAGTTGAACCAAGGAAAAAGTTATATCTTGATATATTGGTATACAGAAACCTAAAAAAACTTCTTTCAACCTTTGAGTTTCAAACCATCTTCATTTACATGAGCCTTCCATATGAAGTTGATACCAAAAGAATTATGGAATATCTTCTCAAAAAAAATAAAAAGGTGTATGTACCCAAAGTTGTAAATAGTGCAGAAATGGTGGCGTGTGAGTATAAAGGAGAAAATAAACTTCACAGAAATAAGCTTGGTATCTTAGAACCGTCAAGCACACAGCAGATACCTCCATCACAAATAGATGTCTGTATTGTACCCATTGTTGCGTTTGACAAGGATTTAAACAGGGTGGGGTTTGGCAAGGGTTACTACGATAGGTTTTTGAAAAAGGCAGCTCAACATTGTGTAAAGGTTGGGGTTGCTTACCATTTTCAAAAGGTAAAAAAAATCAGAGCAGAGGAGCATGATGTAAAGCTTGATGTGATTGTGACTGACAGGCTTGTCTTGTTACAAAAAAATTCATATAGGGGAGAATATGATGAGAAGGATACTACTTAAAAATGCAAAAGAGGGTATGGTGCTTGCACGGGACATATACAGTGAGGATGGAAAGGTTTTGATTGCAAGTGGTCAGAAACTCACAAATGGTGTTATAAAAAGGTTAAAAGAATTTGGAGTTTATGACATTTACATTGTAGATGACAATACCGAGATTTACATAGAGGATGTTATAACCAAAGAGATAAAAGAAGAAGCATTTGAGATTGTAAATGATGTTTTTTCATCAAAATATATAAATACTCAAGAAGTTACTCCGGAAATTAAGGAGCTTGTTAGCAAAATAATTTCTTCTCTTTTAAACCAAAAAGAGATTATTTTAAACCTATGTGATATACGTACAGTTGGGAACTATACACTTTTTCATTCACTCAACACAACAGTGCTCTCAATTCTGATTGGGATAAAACTGGGATATGATTTTGATAAACTCATGGTACTTGGTATGGGCACTTTACTTCATGATATTGGTAAGATAAAAATTCCCAAAAATATTTTGAGCAAGAGAGGACCTCTTCAGGAAAAGGAATATGAGATGATAAAGATGCACACAATTGTTGGATATGATATCTTGAGCTCTGAGTACAAATTTGAACAGAATGTTGCAGAGATTGCACTTTTCCATCACGAAAGATTAGATGGCAGTGGTTATCCGTTTGGCAAAACCAGAGATGAAATCCCGCAAATGGCTAAAATTGTAGCTGTGGCAGATGTGTTTGACGCTTTAGTTAGTGACAGAGAATTTAGAAAGCGATTAAAACCTCACATGGCAATAGAATATCTGCTAAATTCATGTTCAACACATTTTGATAGTTATATCGTTTCCAAGTTTGTCACATTTATTTCTCTTTTTCAGATAGGAACACCTGTTGTGCTCAATACTCGAGAAAAAGGAATAGTTGTGCACAACAATCCTAAGTTTCCATCCAGACCAATTGTTAGAATTTTTTATGATAGTGAAGGTAAAAGGCTTGCATTTCGCAAGGATATAGATTTGGCTTTGAATTTCCACTATTATATTGTTGATGTGTTAGATGATTTAGAGATATAAAACCAGGAAAGAAGAAAGGTGCAAAAGAGAAATGAGTTTTGTTCATCTTCACCTTCATACCGAATATAGTTTGTTGGACGGCGCTTGTAGGATTGATAGGCTTTTTGAAAGAGTAAAAGAGCTAAATATGAATGCTGTGGCAATAACTGACCATGGAGCAATGTATGGTGTTATAGATTTTTATAAAGCTGCCAAGGAAAATGGTATCAAACCTATAATTGGATGTGAGGTATATTTAGCTCCACGGACTCGCTTTGATAAAGAACCAAATATCGATAATGATATCCACCATCTTGTCCTTCTTGCTATTGACAATGATGGTTACAGAAATCTTTCCAAGATAGTTTCAATTGGATTTGTTGAAGGATTTTACTATAAACCAAGGGTTGACAGAGAAGTCTTAAGCAAGTATTCAAAAGGGCTTGTGGCACTTACAAGTTGTCTTGCGGGGGAGATTCCCAAGCTGATTTTGAGAGAGCAAAAGGAAAAACTGTATGATGCAATTAGTTTTTATAAAGAGGTGTTTGGAGAAAACTTTTACTTTGAACTTCAATATCATTACATTGACGAGCAAAGATTTGTAAATAATGAACTTATGAGACTATCAAAAAAATATCAAATTCCGCTTGTGGCAACAAATGATGTTCATTATTTGAAGAAAGAAGATAGAAACCTTCATGATATCTTGCTTTGTATTCAAACAGGAAAGACTATAAACGATTCTGACAGAATGGAATTTCCAACCGATGAATTCTATCTCAAATCATCTGAAGAGATGCACCAACTTTTTGGTTACATTCCAGAAGCACTAAAAAATACATTGGAGATTGCTGAAAAATGCAACGTTGAGTTTGAGTTTGGTAAGATTAACCTTCCGAAATTTCAACTGCCAGAAGGCAAAAATGATTCTTTTGAATACCTTAAAGAGTTGGCTTTAGAAGGATTCAAGAAAAGATATTCAAAAAATAACAAAACTGCATATGACAGGCTTATGATGGAGCTTCAAGTGATAAAAGATATGGGATTTGTCGAATATTTTTTGATAGTTCAGGACTTTATAAACTATGCTAAACAAAACAACATAATGGTAGGTCCTGGAAGAGGTTCTGCAGCTGGGAGTGTTGTTGCATACTGTCTGGGTATTACAAATGTTGACCCAATAAAGTATGACCTTCTTTTTGAGAGATTTTTAAATCCAGAAAGAGTCTCTATGCCTGACATAGATATTGACTTTTGTTATCAAAGAAGACAAGAAGTGATTGACTATGTCACTCGCAAATATGGAGAGGATAGAGTAAGTCAGATAATAACCTTTGGGACAATGGCTGCAAGAGCTTCAATCAGAGATGTTGGAAGGGTTCTGGGAATTCCATATTCTCAGGTGGACGAAATTGCGAAGATGATTCCGTTTTCTCCTGGGATGACCATTGACAAGGCACTTGAGATAAACCATGAGCTTAAAAGGATTTATGAACGAAATGATACGGTAAGAAAAATAATTGATACAGCAAGAAATCTTGAAGGTATGCCAAGACATGCATCTGTTCATGCTGCCGGTGTTGTGATTTCAAACTCTCCAATTACAGATTTGGTGCCGTTGGCAAGGACTGATGATGCTATTGTCACTCAATTTCCAATGACAACTTTAGAAGAACTAGGGCTTTTGAAGATGGATTTTCTTGGTTTGAGAACACTCACTGTCATTCAAAATACGTTGGAGCTTGTGAAAAAAAATAGAGGTATTGAGATTGATTTAGACAGGATAGACTATAATGACAAAAATGTTTATGAATTTATATCAGAAGGAAACACGAATGGTGTGTTCCAACTTGAAAGCAGTGGCATGAAACAGTTTATGAAAGAACTCAAACCAGAAAACTTGGAGGATATTATTGCAGGAATATCCCTATTCAGACCTGGACCAATGGACCAGATTCCAGTTTATATCCAGAACAAAAATAACAGAGAAAAAATTGAATACCTCCATCCCAGCCTTGAACCAATTTTAAATGTCACCTATGGATGTATTGTGTATCAAGAACAAGTTATGCAGATTTTCAGAACACTTGCTGGATATTCGCTTGGAAGAGCTGACCTTGTGAGAAGAGCAATGGCCAAGAAAAAAGCCGACATTTTGATGGAAGAAAAGGATAGGTTTATTGAAGGAGCAGTGGCAAATGGAGTGAAAAAAGAAACAGCTGAAAGGATTTTTGCTATTATAGAAGATTTTGCAAGTTATGCATTTAACAAATCACATGCTGCTGCATATGCTATATTAGCATATCAGACTGCATATTTAAAAAAGTATTATACCATAGAGTTTATGACAAGTTTAATTACAAGTGTTATGAACTCGAATGAGAAGGTTGGAATGTATATTGAAGAGTGCAGGAAATTTGGAATAACTATTTTGCCGCCTGATATAAACAAAAGTAGTTATGACTTTACAATCGAAGGAAATAGTATAAGATTTGGACTAAGAGCTATAAAAAGCTTGGGAGAGAACGTAATTGCCCACATCTTAAAAGAGAGAGAGGAAAAAGGTGAATTTAAGGATTTGTATGATTTTATAATGAGAGTTGACACAAATACTGTAAACAAAAGAATTATTGAAAATTTAATACGCTCGGGTGCATTTGACTTTACAAGAATCAACAGAAATTCGCTTTTAGCTTCAGTGGAAGATATTCTTGTGCTAAAACAAGCTAAAAAGAAGAATGCAAATCAGTTTAGTTTTTTTGAGATATCCGGCAACGAAAATGAAAGTTTTGAGTACAAAAGCTTACCACAACCAACTGCTCAGGAGCTTATGAAAATGGAAAAGGATACTATTGGAATATATATAAGCAGTCATCCACTTGAAAGGTACACAGAGGAAATTTCAAGATACAATGTAACTCCTCTTTCTGAGATATCTACTATGTCTGAAGAAGATGAATACAAGTTTGAGCAAATACTTGTGTGCGGGATATTAAAAGAGGTAAAAGTAAAACTTACAAAGAGCAACCAGACAATGGCATTTGCAAAGTTAGAAGATTTAACAGATTCGGTTGAGATATTGTTTTTTCCAAGCGTTTATGAAAAGTATTCTCATCTAATAAAAGAAGATATGATTGTATTAATTGAGGCAAAGGCAACTTTCAGAGAGGACGAGGGGGTAAAGGTTATTGCTAAAAAAGTAGATAGGCTTGGCAGCGATAGACCTGAAGAAACTCAAAACAGCAGAGAAAAAGCCATTGCAATAAGGGTAAGTGATGATACAATATTAAAGTCAAAGAAATTCTTAGCGTTTTTAAAATTCTTTGCAGGAAAGTCTAAAATAGTTCTTTATTATAATCAAAAAAGGCTAATTTCCAAGTCAAGTTTGTGTATAGAAATAAATCCTACGGTGATTGAACAACTCAAAGAATGGTTTGGCGAGGAAAATGTTTGGATAGAAGATATAGATTCTTGATTTTTAGACTGTTTTGTTATAATATTTGAAAAGAGGTGAGATGAAATATGGAAAATGAAAATGTATACGAATACAAAAATGGTGACTATATAGTAGTCAAGGCACTTGAAAATGGAGTAAATGTAATAGGGCTTACAAGAGGCAAGGACACAAAACTTCATCACACAGAAAAACTTGACAGTGGTGAAGTTTTACTTGCTCAATTTACTGAAGTTACGTCGGCAATTAAGGTAAGAGGTAAGGCAGAGATCTATACAAAGTTTGGGCTTATTGTTTCAGAGTCCCAGAATAAATGATAGTGTAGAAGGTGTTTTTATGTGGGAAGTGGTTTATATAACCTCCAATAGTGAGATTGCCAACAGAATCAAAGAGGAGCTTGAGAAGGTAGGGATTCTTGCAAAGGTCAAATCTATTTCTCAGGAAGGCAAAGAAGGTTATTTTGAAATAATAGTGCCAGAAACAGACGTCAATGAAGCACACAATATAATAATCGAAAAAGGATTTTAAACTCAAAAGAAAGGAGTACAAAGTATGCCAGAAGTGAGAACTATTGGTGTTTTGACAAGTGGTGGAGACGCACCAGGAATGAACGCTGCTATACGTGCTGTTGTAAGAACGGGTATATACTATGGATTTAGAGTGATGGGCATAAGACGCGGGTATAATGGTCTTATTGAAGGCGACATTTTTGAGATGAACCTGAGGTCTGTTTCAGATATAATCCAACGCGGTGGAACAATACTTTTGACTGCAAGGTCTCCTGAGTTTATGACAGAAAATGGGCTCAAAAAAGCTGCTTCAATGTGCAAGATATTCAAGATTGATGCTCTTGTTGTAATTGGCGGAGACGGGTCTTTCAGGGGTGCAAGAGACCTGAGTAAATTTGGCATAAATGTTGTTGGAATTCCTGGAACCATCGACAATGATATTGCATGTACAGATTACACCATAGGGTTTGACACAGCATTGAATACTGTACAGGATGCAATTAACAAGATAAGAGATACAGCAACCTCCCATGAAAGAGTTAGTATCCTTGAAGTAATGGGGCGTCATGCTGGATATATAGCACTTTACAGTGGGATTGCAGGAGGAGCA
Source organism: Caldicellulosiruptor obsidiansis OB47 (assembly GCF_000145215.1). Lineage (NCBI taxonomy): Bacteria > Bacillati > Bacillota > Caldicellulosiruptorales > Caldicellulosiruptoraceae > Caldicellulosiruptor > Caldicellulosiruptor obsidiansis. The sequence continues at coordinate 1,411,692 of NC_014392.1, read as the reverse complement.
GAGTCAATAGTAATTCCTGAAAAAGGTCTTGATAAGGATGAGATAATCAGAAGAATAATTGATGGCAAAAACAAAGGAAAGCTCCACAACTTGATTATATTAGCTGAAGGAATCGGTGGAGCAACAGAGCTTGCAAAAGAGATTGAAGAAGCAACGGGAATAGAGACAAGAGCGACCATCCTTGGATATATCCAGAGAGGTGGTTCACCAACTGCATATGACAGAGTTGTTGCGAGTTTGATGGGGGCAAAAGCTGTTGAGGTGATTAAAGAAGGGAAGCAGAATAGGATAATTGCAATGAAGGATGGTAAGATTGTTGATTATGATATTGACGAAGCACTTTCTATGCAAAAGTCAATTGATGAATACATGTACAACTTAGCTACTATCCTTTCTTTATAACTTTTTTTGGAGGGTTTGAGTTTGAGAAAAACAAAAATAATTTGTACATTGGGTCCAGCGAGCGACTCAGAGGAGATAATAAGAAAGCTTGTTGAAAATGGAATGGATGTTGTGAGATTAAATTTTTCTCATGGTACTCATGAAGAGCATAAGAAAAAGATTGACATGGTAAAAAAAATAAGAGAAGAACTTGACAAGCCTATTCCCATTTTGCTTGATACCAAGGGTCCAGAGATAAGAATAGGCTTTTTTAAGGATGGCAAAGTAGAACTAAAAGAGGGCCAGAAATTTGTGCTGACTACAGAAGAAATCTTGGGAAATGAAGAGATTGTGAGTATAACTTATAAAGAACTTATTGAGGATGTAAAACCAGGTGATAAAATCCTGATAGATGATGGACTTATTGAGCTTATTGTTGAGGACAAGACAGAAAAGAATATAATCTGCAAGGTAAAAAATGGAGGAGTTTTAACCAACCAGAAAGGGGTAAATGTACCGGGTATACCCATAAGACTTCCTGCACTTACCCAGAAGGATAAAGAGGATATTCTGTTTGGAATAGAAAACGATGTAGATTTTATTGCAGCCTCATTTATAAGAAAGGCAAGTGACGTTGTTGAAATCAGAGAGTTTCTGAACAAAAATGGTGGAAAAGATGTTTTAATAGTTGCCAAGATAGAAACTCAAGAAGGTGTTGCCAACTGCGACGAAATAATAAGGGTTGCAGATGGGATTATGGTTGCAAGAGGAGATTTAGGGGTAGAACTTCCTTTTGAGGAAGTTCCCCTTGTTCAAAAGATGCTGATTGAGAAGTGTTACAAAGCAGGAAAGCCTGTCATAACAGCAACCCAGATGCTTGAATCTATGATACGAAATCCAAGACCTACCAGGGCAGAGGTTAGCGATATTGCCAATGCCATATTTGATGGCACTTCTGCAATAATGCTCTCTGGCGAGACGGCAATGGGCAAGTACCCCGTTGAAAGTGTTGCTACAATGGCAAAGATTGCCGAGAGAGTAGAAAATCAGATTGATTATATCAAGAGATTTCAATCTCAGGTATTTGATATGCCTGTTAATGTGACAAATGCTATTTCGCACGCAACTTGTACAACCGCACATGACCTTGGCGCAAAGGCTATTATAACAGTGACAAAGTCAGGTAACACTGCAAGAATGGTGTCAAAATTCAGACCTGCTTGTCCGATTATTGCAACCACACCTTGTGAGAAGGTAAGAAGACAGTTGAATTTGTCATGGGGTGTATATCCATTTCTGGCAGAGTACAAGAGTTCAACCGATGATATATTTGACCATGCTGTTGAGATAGCTGTGAAATCCAAGATTGTAAAAAATGGAGATTTAGTTGTTATCACTGCCGGAGTTCCTGTTGGTGTGAGTGGAACAACAAATATACTTAAAGTTCATGTTGTAGGACATGTTCTGGTTGAAGGACGTGGCTGGGGAAGTGGAAAGGTAACAAGCAGGGTCTGTGTTGTAAAAACCATTAATGATTTAAAGCTGAATTTTGAAGATGGAGATATTATTGTTACAAATCAAACAAATAACGAGTTTATACCATATATGAAAAGAGCATCTGGAATTATCACAGAAGAAGGTGGACAGAACTCTCATGCTGTAATTGTAGGTGCTGCACTTGATATCCCTGTAATTACAGATGCTAAAAATGCATTAGAGATATTAAAAACAGGGATTGTGGTTACAATTGATACTCAAAAAGGCATTGTATTTAGTGGAGAACAGAAGGTATAAGAATAAAAGACGTTAGGGGTAATAAATAATGGCAGAAATAGAAATAACAGTCAGATATGTTGAAACAGACAGAATGGGTATTGCACATCACTCAAATTATTTTGTGTGGTTTGAAGCAGCTCGTACAGAGCTTATAAAAAAGGTGGGAATTTCTTATTCTCAGATTGAAAAAGAATTTGGAGTGTATCTGCCACTTATAAGCTGTTCTTGCGATTTTAAGAGAGCTTGCTTTTACGAAGACAGAATAACGGTGAGTGCAAGGGTTAATAATTTAACACCTACGAGAATAAAATTTTACTATGAAGTTAAAAAAGATGGAGTTTTGTGTGCAACAGGTTTTACAGAACATGCCTTTGTAGATAAAAATTTTAAACCAATAAATCTGCAGAAAAAAAACAGGGATTTGTTTTTGAATTTTGAAAAGCTGTGGGTGGAAGACAAATTGTAATATTTAAAACTGTTTGACATATCTTAAATAAGTGAGTTATAATAATACCATAATCCTGAGATAGTGTTTTTGAGCCTGGTTTGAGGGGAGGGAAATTGATGTCAGAAGTAAGAGTAGGTGAGAACGAATCACTCGATAGTGCCCTCAGAAGATTTAAAAAGAAATGTGCAGAAGCTGGGGTTTTAGCTGAGCTCAGAAAAAGAGAGCACTATGAAAGTCCAAGCGTTAGAAGAAAGAAAAAATCAGAAGCTGCACGTAGGAGAAAGCGCAGATAAGGAGTAGGAGGCGTTTTTGTTGAGTCTCAAAGATAAGCTCCTTGAAGATTATAAAACTGCTATGAAAGAAAAGGATGTTGTCAGAAAAAATGTTGTTGGTATGGTGAGAGCTGCTATATTGCAGTTTGAAAAGGACAACAAGGTGGTTCTTGACGACAATGGTGTGCTGAGTGTCATTGCGAAGGAGATTAAGAAGAGAAAAGACAGTTTACCTGAATATATAAAAAGTGGCAGACAGGATTTGATTGATGAGTTAAATAGAGAGATTGAGATTTTGACTTCTTACCTTCCACCCATGCTCAGCGAAGAAGAAATAGAGCAGCTTGTAAAGGAAACTATAGAAATTATAAAACCTAATGGAATGAAAGATATGGGTAAGGTTATGCAAGAGGTTATAAAAAAGGTGAGTGGAAGGGCAGAAGGAAAAGTTGTAAGTGAGATTGTTAAAAAATATTTGTAAAGGGAATAGAATAATTAAAGATAGAAAGTGACCTTCTGAAAATAAATGAGAGGGTCACTTTTTTGTTTTGGATAAGTTATAAAAAAATTTCAAGAAAAATAAAATAGATGTGAACCCTAATTTTTGTGATAAAGCCTTTATGCTAAAGAGGTCGAAGAAAGATCTAAAACAGCTTGCTTTGTTGTCTCAGCTTCCACCAGAAGTGATAACAGACCAGCCAAGGATTACTATTATAGGCGATTATGAAATTGTTGTTGAAAACCATAAAGGAGTTATTGGGTATGAGGATACTTTTGTTAAGATAAACACAAAGGTTTCTCCTCTTTTAATTGAGGGGCATAAACTTGTAATTGAGAGGATGGACAATGAAACAATTGTTGTAAGAGGAGAGGTAAGATCACTTAAATATTTTCTGGAAGCAGGCAAGGAGAAGTGATTAAAGAATGTGCAGTGGCAAACTCATTTTAAAAGTAGATGGAGAAAATCTTAGCAAATTTCTAAACATACTCATTTTCAACAAAATTTTGTTGAAACTACACTCTAAGCAAGACAACTCTGTTATTATAAGCATTTCGACTAGATATTTTAGAAAAGTAACAAAGATAGCAAAGAGGACAAAATGCAAGGTAAGTATTGTAGAGAAAAAGGGAATATATTTTTATTTAAAACAGATAACGCTATGTAAAATGATAACAGTTGTACTATGTATACTTTTTTTGATAATTTTTAATCAATTTATTTTTGACATAGTTTTTATAAATCATGGATCCACAGACGTATTGTTAAATAAAAAGATAAAAGAAAAACTTTACCAGTATGATGTAAAGCCTTTTATGCTGAAAAATAAAATTGACGAGAAAAAGCTTGAAACCAAACTTCTTGCTGATTTGAACGATTTGATGTGGGTGAAGGTGAAAAGGGAAGGTGCTCGTCTGTTTGTGGAATACGTAGAGAGAGAAACAGTGCAAATTGAGAACAAGAAAGGAAGGATATTCGCAGCAAGTAGTGGAATTATTAAAAGAATAGTACTAAAATCAGGAAACTTACTTGTTAAAGAAGGTGACACGGTGGTTTTTGGTCAGCTTCTTGTAGACAATAAAGTAACTTCTAAAGATGGAATTGAATATTATGAGGATGCCAACGCTCAGATTGAAGCAATTACATTTTACAATGTTTCTACAGCTTTTTCCATTCCTTTATATCAGAAAGAGTACATTTCAAAAACTACACTTCCGTATATAGTGTTAGGAGACCGTGAAATTAAACTCAAAAATGTGGTTACTAAAAACGAGAATTGTGATAAAATTAAAATAAAAGAGTATAAACTTTCTCCTTTGCCCATTAAGGTGGAAATATTTGAAATCAAAAGATATAAATTAAAAAAATTTGTTCCTACATTAGAACAGATAAAAGAGAAGGCTCAGAAAGAGTGTGATGTGAAGTTTGCAGCCATTACAAAAAGCAAGAAAATATTGAATGTTTTGTCAATACGAACATATATTAAAGTCAAAAAAGAAAAAAATGAGATAAGACTGATTGAATGCAAAAGAGATTACGAATGCTTGGAGGAGATTGCTATAAAAAAATAAAATCGTAGGAGGTCAGAAATATTTGGAGGAAAGACTTGTTTCAACTGTAAATATTGAAGATACTCAAGAATTTTGGAATATCTTTGGAGAGTTTGATTCTAAAGTGAAAACATTAGAAGAACTTTTGAACGTAAATATTGTTTTTAGAGACAACAGCATAAAAATTATAGGCAGCAGTCCAGAAAATATAAATAAGGCTGAAAAAACAATAAAAATATTACATGACATGGAAAGGAAGAAGTTAGATATTGACGAGCATACTATCCGTTATATAGTGGAGACCTTAGAAGATGAAGAGATAAGAAGCTTAGAAAACGATGTTATCTTTATAACTCATAGAGGCAAACAGGTAAAACCTAAAACCCTTGGACAAAAACGATATATAAGTGCAATTATGAACAACACTATTGTTTTTGGCATTGGACCTGCTGGTACCGGAAAGACTTATTTGGCTATGGCAATGGCTGTTCACTACCTTAAAAAGAAGGAGGTAAGCAAGATTATTCTCACAAGACCAGCTGTTGAGGCAGGAGAAAAATTAGGTTTTTTGCCGGGAGATTTGCAAACAAAAGTGGACCCTTATTTAAGGCCAATTTATGATGCGCTGCACGACCTAATCGGCACAGAAACGTATCAAAGATATATGGAAAGAGGAGTAATTGAAGTTGCACCACTTGCGTACATGCGAGGAAGAACATTAGATGATGCTTTTATCATCCTGGACGAAGCCCAAAATACAACTTCAGAGCAGATGAAGATGTTTTTAACAAGGCTTGGTTTTGGTTCAAAAGCAGTGGTGACTGGTGATATTACTCAAATTGATTTGCCAAGTGGTGTAGAATCAGGTCTTGTTCAAGTAACAAAGATACTCAGGGATATTGAAGGAATAGAATTTGTATTTTTAACATATCAGGATGTTGTTCGTCATCAGCTGGTTCAGAAAATTATAAATGCTTACAACAGGTACGAAGAAAAACGAAAGGAGAAACAAAAGGTATAGATATGTTTAAAAACTTTGGACGATGGCAAGAAAGAAAGAGAATATATTTGTACCGATTTGTTCTTTTCTGCTCGTTTTTTGTAACCTCATTGCTCCTTATAGCACTGTCAAAGAAAAGAGAAACGCCCATAATTTTAGATAAAGTTTTTCGGTCTTTTAATTTTGAGGGCAAATACTCTAATTTTAAAACAGCAAGCGATTTGTCAGCAGCTATTTTATTGATTTTAATACTTTCTCTCATAATGGGAGTGTACTTTTATCTTTTTGAAAGAAAATTTATAGACAGCTGCAGGGATATGGCAGCAGCAAGTGCTATTATAGTTTTAAATCTGCTATTAATAAAATTTCTTCTTCCCATACCAACATTTGCTTTACCAGTGTTTGTAGGGGTTATTTTGATTTCTCTTTTGATTGACGTTAGGGTTTCAATTATTTTTAATATGGTACTCTCAATAGTATCACTGCTAATTGTGGGGACAGATAATCTCAGTTTCGCTCTTTATCTTTTTGTAGCAGGAAGTTTGTGTGCAATTGTATCACACAGTATTCATAACAGATTGCAATTTATATCTCACGGATTTTTGGCGAGCTTAATGTCCTCACTTTTTGTTTTATCAGCCGAATTGGTATTTAAAATAAACGACACTGAGGTGTTGAACACTTCAGTAAACTCTTTTATCGGAACAGCACTCTCTTTTGTTATTGCATATGGAACTTTACCTTTGTGGGAATACTTATTTGATTTTACAACACCGATTAGACTTATGGAACTATCTAATCCTAACCATCCGCTGTTGAAAAGACTTTTACTTGAAGCACCAGGAACTTATCATCACAGTTTAATAGTGGGTAATTTAGCTGAGATTGCTTGTGAGGCGGTTGGTGGCAATTACCTCCTTGCCCGCATAGGTGCTTATTATCACGACATAGGAAAACTAAAAAGGCCTTTTTATTTTAAAGAAAACCAGATTATTGAAGAAGACCCCCATAACAAAATAACTCCTACCCTCTCAGCTCTTATAATAATTTCGCATACAAAAGATGGTGTAGAGATTGGAAAAGAATATAGGCTGCCGAGGCAGGTTCTTGACATTATAAAACAACATCATGGGACTACTAAAGTAGCGTTTTTTTATGGAAAGGCACTCAACCAAAATCAACAAGTGAGCGAAGAAAAATTTAGGCATGATGGACCTATTCCTCAAAATAAAGAAGCTGCAATTGTGATGCTGGCTGACTCTGTTGAAGCAGCTGTTAGGGCTCTTTCTTCTCCAACACCTCAACTAATTGAGGCTACCATAAGAAATGTCATACAAGAAAAGCTTCTGGATGGGCAGCTAAATAGCAGTGATTTGACCTTTAGAGAACTGGAAATTATATCTGAAAGTTTTATTAAAGTTTTAACTGGTGTTTTTCACAAGAGGGTTAGTTATAATATCTTTGAAGACTCTTCAAACAAAGCAGATGAGGTGATGGTAAGAAGTGAAAATATTCATTCAAAATCAGCAGGATAAGGTTGATGTTGATGAACACATCTCAAAGATAATTGAGGATTCGGTTGCAAATACCCTTAAGATTTTCTTGCAAGAAGAGAACTTTGAAGTCAGCGTGCTCATAGTTGACAACAACTTCATAAAGGAGCTAAATAGAAATTATAGAAATGTCAACAAAGAGACAGATGTACTATCATTTCCTATATTTGAATTCAAAAATGGTCAATTGCAGGAAGATATAGTAGTTGTGGAGGATGAGATTCCTCTTGGCGATATTGTAATTTCTATCGAAAAGGCACTGCAGCAGGCGAAAGAATTTGGTCACTCATTGGAAAGAGAAGTTGCATATTTAACTGTGCATTCTGTTTTGCATCTTTTAGGTTTTGACCACATAGAAGAAGATGATAGAAAAGTAATGAGAAAATATGAAGAACAGATTTTAGATAGTATGGGGTTGACAAGATGAACAAAAGAAGAACCTTGCTGGAGAGCTTTGACAATGCAATAAACGGCATAATAATTGCATTTAAAACCCAAAGAAACATGAAGATTCATTTTATAATAGCTTTTGCAATTCTTTTTTTGACAATTGTCTTTAAACTTAACAAAATTGAGACAATATTGGTGTTGATCTGCATCGGGTTGGTTATAGCAACAGAACTTATAAATACAGCAATAGAAAATACCGTGGACCTTGTAGCAAAAGAATTTGAGCCGAAAGCAAAAATTGCAAAGGACGTAGCAGCGGGAGCTGTTTTGGTATCTGCACTGATGTCCTTGGCTATAGGATATTTCCTTTTTTATGATAGAATGAAGCTTCCTATAGAAATAACCCTTAAGCACATTAGGGGTATTTCTTTTCATGTAGTGTTCTTATCCCTTATAATTGTTGCAATGGTGATAATAGTTGTAAAAGCTGTAACAAATAGAACGAAATTCATGCAAGGTGGAATGCCAAGTGGTCATACTGCTTTAGCTTTTGCTGCGGCAACTGCTATTTTAATGCTCACAAACAACCTCATTATAGTGTCACTTGCTGTTTTTATGGCTTTATTGGTACTTGAGAGTAGGATAGAAGCAAAGATTCACACAGTTTGGGAAACAATTGTAGGTGCACTTATTGGAATTCTTGTAACGCTTTTAATATTCAAAATAAAGTGAAAGAGGGACCTTTATGAAATGCCAGAAAAGGCCTTGTTTAAAAAAGATTTTAACGCTTATAATAGTTGGAATACTACTTTTTTCTTTATCAGCGTGTGGTAAAAAAAATAGTCAAAAAGTTAATATCTCAAAAGCAGATAAAACTTTGCAAGCAGACAAAAAAGAAAAGGAGAAAAATGCTCAAACTGAACAATTTGACTATCTTTGCAAATTCACCGGAGAGGCCATTTACCAAAAAGAGGAACATCAAGTAATAGCAGTTATGATTAATAATGAACCAGGAGCAATTCCTCAATCTTCATTAAATCAAGCTGAATACCTTTATGAAGCTTTGATTGAAGGTGGAGCCACACGAATTATGGCAATATACCATCATACATATCCTAAAAAAGTGGGACCTATAAGGAGTGCAAGACCGTATTTTATGCAAATAGCAAAGTCGCTCAAAGCTTACTTTGTACATTGTGGTGGTAGTCCACAAGCTTACAGGCTTTTTAAACAAAATTTTATACCTCATATTGATGCCATATACACAGGTGGCGGAATTTTCTACAGAACCTCAGATAGAAAAGCGCCACATAATCTTTATTCATCGATGGAAAAACTTATAACTTTTTTCGATAAAAAAGGTTACATGATGCAAAAGACTTACAAAACATATCCTTTAACAGATAATGTTATTAATAAATGGGATTCAGAAAATTCGAAGGTAAAGATTACTTTTTCAGGATGGTATTATATTACTTATGAATACGATGCTCAGAAAAAAGTTTACAAAAGATTTATCAAAGAAAAACCTCATCTTGACAAAGAGACAGGAGTTCAGTTGACTGCTAAAAACGTAGTAATATTATTTGCTCATTATGGCACAATAAAAAATGATGACAAAGGTAGACAAGAAGTGGATTTTTCAAAAGGAAAAGGGTATGTTCTACAGATGGGAAAAACAATTCCAATCACTTATGAATTTGATATGGAAAATTCATTTACATTAAAAGATGAAAATGGTCAAGAAATTAAACTTTTAAAAGGAAATACATGGTTTGAGATTGTACCGCAATACGGTAAGGTTAAGATTGAATGAGAGGAGAGAAGAGAATTTGAAGATAACATTTATAGGTGGGGCCCAGAGCGTAACAGGTTCATGTTATCTTTTTGAATTTGAAGGGGTAAAATTTCTGATAGATTGTGGTATGTTTCAAGGAGGTTTAACTGAAGAACTGCTCAACTATGAAGCATTTCCTTTTAATCCGTCAGAAATTGAGTTTGTTATTCTTTCTCATGCCCATATTGACCATAGTGGAAGAATTCCAAAACTCTACAAGGATGGTTTTAGAGGAGTAATATACACAACAGATGCAACAGTGGACCTGTGTAATATTATGCTGCCCGACAGTGCTCATATTCAGGAAAGCGAGATTGAATGGAAAAATAGAAAGAGAAAAAGAGAAGGGAAAGAACAATTAAAGCCGCTTTATACTTTAGAAGATGCAGAAAATGTTCTCAAGCACTTTAGAGGTGTAAAATATGATCAAAAAGTTCAAATAAACAAAAATTTGAGTTTTGTATTTAAAGATGCAGGACACATGCTTGGTTCGGCGATAATTGAGCTCTATATAATAGAAGATGGTAAAGAATATAAGCTTGTTTTTTCTGGTGATTTAGGAAATAAAAATGTTCCTATTTTAAGAGATCCCACCATTATAGATGGTTGTGATTATCTGTTTATTGAAAGCACATATGGCAATAGATTTCATGTGGATGTTGAAAACAAATCTAAAAAGCTTATAGACATAATTTGCACTACCATATCAAATGGAGGAAAGGTTATAATCCCTTCGTTTGCTGTAGGTAGAACACAAGAGATATTATATGAAATTGCAAAAGAGATTGTGACCCATTCCGAAAAAGCCAAAGTTATAAGAGATGTAGAAATTTTTGTTGACAGTCCACTTGCAACTTCTGCGACTGCTATCTATAAAAAACATATAGAGTATTTTGATACAGAAGCAGCTATGTTCATAAAGAATGGTATATATCCTCTTGAACCACCTAATTTGAGGTTTATAAAGTCTGTTGACGAATCAAAGTGGTTAAATGAGTACGACAAGAGCTGTATAATAATTTCTTCGAGTGGAATGTGTGAGGCAGGAAGAATAAAGCACCATCTTAAACATAATTTGTGGAATGAGAAAAACACTGTACTTTTTGTTGGATATCAGGCACCAAACACGCTTGGAAGAAAACTTTTGGATGGGCAGAAAAAGGTAAAGATATTTGGTGAAGAAGTGGAAGTAAAAGCCAAGATAGAGTATATCGAGGCTTATTCAGGGCATGCAGATAAAGGTGGCCTTTTTTCGTGGATTGAACACATGAGCGAAAAACCAAAGAAGATTTTTGTGGTCCACGGTGAAAAAGAGGTACAACTTGAGTTTGCAGAAGAACTAAAAAACAGGTTCGGAGCAGATGTAATTGTTCCTGCGCGCGGCGAGATGTATGAAATTGGACCTGAATATGTTTTGTCCAAAGAAAGGTTGTTCTCAGAACTTCCTTCCTTTATCAATCTTTCAATACTTGCTCAGATTGAGGATATTGAATATGAACTTAACAGATTGAAAGAAGGTATAAAACACTCTGCTATTTCTTCAGAAAGGCTACTTGCTCTAAATTCAAATTTAGAAGAGTTGAGATATCTCCTCAATCTGGCTTTGAACGACTACTAAAAAGGTATTTATCTTATATCGACATTCTGGAGGATAAACAATCTTCCTGCAAATTTAAAGTAGATATTTATTGAAATAGTATCATATGGTAAAGGCTGAAATTTAGCATAGAGTTTTGCTTTATATAAAAGAGGTTGATCTTGGGGAAAGTTTTCTATTTCAAAATAAGGGATTGGATAATATTTTTGGTTTGTGGTTGTATCTTCAATATAAATATATTCAAATGCAGTCTTATCAATCTTCTTTTTCTCTAAGTTGTCAATGATAAGTGTTAAACCAAAATAACTTTGATTTCCGGTAACTTGTGAGTATGTGATGAAAAATTTTTCTTTTGTCACTTTTTCAAGACTTACTTTTAGGTTTTGTACTATTGATGAATATTGCGACTCACCGTAGTGGACAGATAAATTCGAAGGTTCGTGGTAGACATATATATAATTTTCTGAGTTTTTGATGATAAGTATGCTCAAGATTATATAAACCACTATCAAAGTAAAAATTATGCTAACAAGCTTTCTTTTCATCTTTTTACCTACTCAAAAACGATAAGGGTTGGTATATTATCATTATATTTAAAAAGGGTAATTTGTTTGATACAAAAACAAAAGAAGCTGAGGTGAAACAATGAGGTTTTTAGACGCTGGTGAGACCCACGGAAAAGCTTTGATAGCTATAGTGGAAGGGTTTCCTGCACATGTGAAAATAGATATCGAAAATATAAATCATCTTTTGCAACTGCGACAGAGAGGTTACGGCAGAGGAAAACGAATGGAAATAGAAAAGGATAAAGTAATATTTCTTTCTGGTATTAGAAACTCTTATACAACAGGAGCTCCAATTACACTAATGATTGAAAATAGAGACTATGAAAACTGGAAAAGTTTTATGGACGCAATACAATGTGACCTCGAGACAAAAAAAGTAACAGTTCCACGACCTGGTCATGCAGATTTGGCTGGTTGTTTAAAATATGGGTTTGATGATGCAAGAAATATATTGGAAAGAGCAAGTGCAAGAGAAACTGCTATAAGAGTTGCAGTTGGAGCTATTTGTGAAGAACTTTTAAAAATGTTTGGAATTAAGCTTTACAACCACGTTGTGGAGATTGGCAAAGTTAGACTTACGAAATCATATTCCACAGACAGCATAGATCTTTTTGAAGAGGCTTTATCTTCTTCAGAGCTATTTTGTATTGATGAAGAGACAGAAACTCAGATGAAACAGGAGATTGATATAGCAAAACAAATGGGTGACAGTGTAGGTGGGGTTGCTGAGGTGATTTGCAAAAATGTCCCATATGGGCTTGGCAGTCATGTTCATTGGGATAGGAAACTTGATGCATTAATTGCTCAGGCTGTGATGAGCATCCAGTCTGTCAAGGGTGTTGAAATTGGTATGGGTTTTGAAGCGGCAAGACGGTTTGGTTCTGAAGTTCATGACGAGATTTATTATGATGATAAGAGAAGTTTTTACCGAAAAACAAACAACGCAGGCGGTATAGAAGGTGGAATTTCAAACGGCATGGATATTGTTGTTCGGGCTGCTTTCAAACCCATACCAACACTTTATAAACCTCTCAAAAGTGTGGATATACAGACTTTTCAACCTGCTGAGGCAGCCGTTGAAAGGTCTGATACATGCGCTGTACCGGCAGGGAGCGTTGTCATGAGAGCGGCAATTGCATATGTTTTAGCAAATGCTTTGATAGAAAGGTTAGGAGGAGACTCAGTCAAAACAATGTTAGAGACTTTCAAAAGAATCTATAATAAATAAGCTGGAGGTACATATGCCCTCACATCAGTGGGTATACTAATGGATGTGGGGGTGCTCTTTTTGAAAGTAAGGGTATTTACTTTGATATTTCTGCTGATAGTAAGCACAGAACTTGCTAAGATATGCTATGCAAATGAAAAGAACTTGCCACAGGTAAGTAGCAAGTCTGCCATAGCCATTGAATGGATGACAGGAAAAATTCTTTTTAAAAAAAACGAGGATTTGAAACTTCCAATGGCAAGTACTACAAAAATAATGACGGCAATTTTGGTGTTAGAAAACTGTGATGTAAACAAAGAAATTGAAATTCCTCCGCAGGCTGTAGGAGTTCCAGGCTCATCTATGTACCTCGAAAAAGGAGAAAAACTGAAAATAATAGACCTTCTATACGGACTTATGCTTTCTTCTGGAAATGATGCTGCTGTAGCCTTGGCAATAGTAACAGCCGGTGATGTAAAAAAATTTGTTAATCTTATGAACAAGAAAGCAAAAGAGCTTGGACTTTCAAATACCGTATTTTCATCACCGCATGGCTTAGAACAAGGTCAGCACTATACAACAGCTCATGACCTGGCACTTCTCACAGCATATGCTATGAAAAATCCCATTTTTCGGCAGATTGTAAAGACCACAGAAAAAGAAGTACCATGGACAACAAGGCCTTACAATCGAATACTAAGAAACAAAAACAAGATGTTAAGATTATATCCGGGGGCTGAAGGTGTAAAGACTGGATTTACAAAAAAGGCTGGTAGGTGTCTTGTCACTTCTGCTTGCAGAGATGATTTTAGAGTCATATGCGTGGTTTTAAATGCTCAGGATATGTGGAATGATACGCGAAAGATTCTTGACTATTCTTACCGTAATTTTAAAGTGTTAAAACTCCCACCAGGCGAGATAGGTTATGTAAAGGTTAATAATGGGAAAATGGGTTGGGTAAAAGTAGGAACAACACATCAAAAATACTGGGTGGTGGACTCAGATTGTTTCCCGAAAATAGATATGCTGATGCAGCCGCTAGATGCCCCTGTTGAGAAAAACAAGGTAATTGGGATGTTGAATGTGTATCTCAAAAGTGAAAAAGAAATTGTTCCAATTGTTACTTTACAAGAGTGTGCCAGGAAATCCTTATGGGATAGAATGAGAGAGAGGTTATTTGGGAAAAGAATGAGACAAAAATAAATTTAGCGTGGACTTAAATCCACGCTAAATTTATTTATTTTTATTTTTATTTTTCCATAAACGGTTCAAGCTCTTTGAGCAAATCATCGCAGTTGTCTGAATGAATTTCTACCTTGATAGGTTTGCTGAGGTCCAAGCTAAATATTCCCATGATGGATTTGGCATCAACAACATACCTTCCTGATGTAAGATCGATGTCAAATGGATATTTGCTAACAATGTTGACAAAGTTCTTAACAGCGTCAATTGTGTTCAGCTTTACTGTTACTGTTTTCATTTTAAATTCCTCCCTTCACAACAAAAATAATGCTTATTATTTATCATATCATGTTTATGAGGCTTAAATCAATTAACTCCTTACACATTTTCTATACCCTTTTTTCATAGAAAAATAACAATTGAAGATAAATTTTTAGCTCTTCACTAATTGGCTGCTAAATATTATAATATAACTTAAATGTGGAGGTGAACAAATTAAATTGAGGATTGCCTTTTATACACTTGGATGTAAGGTGAACCAGTATGAAACCCAAGCAGTGGCTGAACTTTTTAAAGAAAGCGGGTTTGAAATTGTCGACTTTGACAGCAAGGCAGATGTGTACGTGATAAATACATGTACGGTTACCAACATGAGCGATAGAAAGTCAAGACAGGCAATAAAAAAGGCTAAAAAACTTTCTCCGGAAAGTATCGTAGTTGTAATGGGATGCTATCCTCAAGTGTATCCCCATGAGGTTGAGAAAATAAGAGATATAGATATTATAATTGGAACTAAAGATAGACAAAAAATTGTTGATTATGTTAAAGAATATTTGGATAACAAAAAGAAAATTGTAGCAATAGATGAAGGATATAAAAGGGAATCATTTGAAGAACTCAAAATATCAGAATTTAATGAGCGCAGCCGAGCTTTCATAAAGATAGAAGAAGGTTGTGACCAGTTTTGTTCTTATTGTATAATTCCATATGCAAGGGGGGCAGTTAGAAGCAGAAGTTTAGAGAGTATTGAAGAGGAAGTTAGAAGACTTGTTTCAAATGGATATAAAGAATTTGTTATAACAGGAATTAACATCTCAGCTTATGGGAAGGATTTAGACGGGAAGATAACCTTGATAGATGTAATTGAGAGAATAAATGAGATTGAAGGGGTCAAGAGGATTAGACTAAGTTCTCTTGAACCACTTATCATGAGCGAACAGTTTATAAGTAGGCTATTGAGTTTTGATAAGCTGTGCCATCATTTGCATCTTTCCCTTCAAAGTGGCAGTGACAAAATATTGAAACTTATGAACAGGCATTACACTACAGCACAGTACCAAGGTATAGTAGAGAGAATAAAAGAAAAATGGGATGATGTAGCGTTCACCACTGATATTATAGTGGGTTTTCCGGGTGAAACAGAGGAAGATTTCAATGACACTGTAAAGTTTGTTCAGGAGATAGGTTTTTCACGAATTCATGTTTTTAGATTTTCGCCAAAAAAAGGTACTAAAGCCTATGATATGCCAAATCAAATAGATAGCAAAGAAAAAGAACGGCGAAGCAAAGTAATGAAAGAAGTGGCAGCGAACCTTTCATATCAATTTCACAGAAAGTTTGTTGGCAAGTGGTTAGAGGTTTTAATTGAACAAGATTCTGATTTTGATGGATATTATGAAGGGTATTCAGGAAATTATATCCGTACGTTAGTAAGGAAAAGTCATATGATAGTACCTGGTGAAATTTACAAGGTTAAGATTACACAGGCTTATGAACAATATGTCAAAGGAGAAATAATCTAATAAAAATACAAAAAGGTGGTGTGTAATATTGAACGCTGATATAGCAAATTTAAAAAACCAATGTGTGGAAGAACTATCAAAAATCAAAAATTTGCAAGAACTTGAAGATTTTCAGATCAAATATTTAGGTAAAAAAGGCATTTTGAAAAGTAAACTGAAAGAGCTTTCTTCACTTGAACCAGAAATTCGCGCTCAAATGGGAAAAGAACTAAATAGTCTGAGAGAGTACATTGAGGAAAACATCGCTAACTTGCGAAAAAGGTTTTTAGAGGAAGAAAAGCAAAGAAGGATACAAAGTGAACGCATTGACGTTACTATACCGGGGAAAAGAGTGGAGATAGGAGCTATTCACATCCTCTCTCAGGTTCAAAATGAAATAGCTGAAATTTTTATGAACATGGGATATGAAATTGCAGAAGGACCGGAGATAGAACTTGATTATTACAACTTTGAAGCACTGAATATCCCTGCTGATCATCCTGCAAGAGATACTCAAGATACTTTTTATATTTCCGATGATGTACTTTTGAGAACGCATACCTCCCCTGTTCAGATCAGGGTCATGAAAAGCAAAAAACCTCCAATTAAGATAATTTCTCCTGGAAGGGTGTACAGGTCGGACGAGGTAGATAGCACACACTCTCCTATTTTTCATCAGATAGAAGGTCTATTTGTTGATAAAGGGGTTACAATGGCTGATTTGAAAGGGACACTTGAAGTGTTTGCAAAGAGGTTTTTCGGCAAAGAAACAATGGTCAGGTTCAGACCACATCATTTTCCGTTTACTGAGCCGTCGGCCGAGGTTGATATTTCGTGTATCTTCTGTGGTGGGAAAGGGTGTAGAACATGTAAGGGTGAGGGTTGGATAGAAATCTTAGGTGCAGGAATGGTTCACAGAAAAGTTCTTTTGAACTGTGGAATTGATCCCGACATATACACTGGTTTTGCTTTTGGTATGGGAGTTGAGAGAATAGCACTTTTGAGATATGAGATTGAAGATATCAGACTCTTTTATGAAAATGATCTAAGATTTTTGAAACAGTTCAGATAAAAACTTAATACAAAAGGAGTGAAAAGTATTGAAGGTTTCATTGGAATGGCTAAAAAGTTTTGTTGATATAGAATGTTCGGTAGAAGAGCTTGTTGACAAGCTTACTATGAGTGGAACAAAAGTAGAGGGGTATGAAAAAAGACTTGAAAATATTAAGAATGTAGTGGTGGGTAAAGTTTTAGAAATCTCTTTGCATCCTCATAACCAAAATCTTTTTGTTTGCAACGTTGATACAAAAGATAAAATCCTGACCATAATCACTGCAGCAAAGAACGTAAAAGTAGGTTCATATGTTCCTGTGGCAAAGCCAGGAGCCGTTTTGGCAAATGGTAAAACAATTGATGTTCTTGAGTTCAAGGGAATAGTATCGGAAGGAATGTTGTGTTCGTTGGAGGAGCTTGGGCTTACCCGCGGTGAGTTTTCATATGCTGATGAGAATGGCATATTTATCCTTGAAGGTATGAATGACAGCTTGATAGGAATTGATATAAAAACTGCACTGGGAATAGATGATGTAATAATTGATTTTGAAATAACCTCAAATAGGCCTGACTGTTTGAGTGTTTTGGGTATTGCAAGGGAAATAGCTGCTATTTTAAACAAACCGCTGAAATTTCCAAGCATGAATTTCAAAGAGACTGATGAACCAGTAAAAAATTATTTGGACAGTATTGAAATCAAGGACAAAAAGATTTGTAGAAGATATATGGGAAGGGTAATAAAAAACGTAAAAATTGAGGAGTCACCTCTGTGGCTAAGAAGAAGACTTGTAGCTTGCGGTGTAAGACCAATAAATAATATTGTCGACGTGACAAATTATGTAATGCTTGAGATGGGGCAGCCTCTTCACGCGTTTGACCTCGACAAGATTTGTGGCAGGAACGTTTTTGTAAGACTTGCAAGCGACGGCGAAAAGATTGTAACTCTTGATGGTGTGGAGAGGGTTTTGCGATCATCTGATATTGTTATTGCAGATGAAAAAAGGGCTATAGCAGTTGCAGGCGTGATGGGTGGTTTAGATACTGAGGTTGATGAGAATACCACACTTGTACTTTTAGAATCTGCAACTTTTAATCCTGCAATGATAAGAAGAACAGCACGATATTTAGGGCTTAGAACAGAGGCTTCAAACAGGTTTGAAAAAGGTTTGAGCCCCTACTTTGCAGAGGTTGCAATTCAAAGAGCATGTGCTCTCATTGAGCAAATAGGAGCAGGCGAAGTTGTAAAAGGGACTGTGGATACGTACGTTGACCCATGGCAGCAAGTGGAAGTAAAAGCTGATTTTTCATATATACAGAAGCTTCTTGGTCTTAGGATTGAAAAAGATGAAGTGGTGAATATTCTTAACAGACTTGAAATAAAATATGATGAAGAAAAAGAGGTATTTATAATACCACCTTTTAGGACTGATATTGAAGATATGGCCGATATCTCTGAAGAGGTAATAAGAATATATGGCTATGATAAACTGCCTTCAAGGGTTTTCATGGGGAATGCCATATCTTCTGGACTTACTCAAAAGCAAAGAATGGTAAATAATATAAAGAATTTTCTTGCCAATAGTGGTTATTATGAGATTTATTCATATTCTTTTGAATCGCCAAAGGTTTATGAGGTTTTAAAAGGGTATAACTTGGACGATGCAGTCAAGATTTTAAATCCGCTTGGTGAGGATTTTTCGGTTATGCGAATGCAGCTTTTGTCTTCCATATTAAAAACAGTTTATCTCAATATATCGCGAAATATAAAAGATGTGAAAGTATTTGAGCTATCTACAGTATTCAAAAAGTCAGACGAAAAACTTCCGGAAGAAAAACTTGTTTTGGCAATAGGAAGTTCGGCTCAGGATTTTTATTCTGTCAAAGGAGTACTTGAAAATCTCTTTGATATGCTGAGAATCAAAGAAGTCAGATTTTCATCAGAACATCAAAATCTAAATTTGCATCCAACACGTTCAGCAAAGATTTATACCGACGACCAGTTGCTCTTAGGTTATATTGGAGAAGTCCATCCTGATATATTGGAGAGGTTTGACATACCTGCAAGAGTTGTATATGCCGAGGTTTATATAGATGAGCTGCTTGAGGCAGAGAAGAAAGAGAAGAGATATACTCAACTTCCCAAATATCCCGCAGTTGAGAGGGACTATGCATTTGTTGTGCCAGACGATGTAGAAAGCAGGGTAATTGAAGAAATCTTCAAGAAATATAGCTCTGATATTTTAGAAGAGTTTCATCTGTTTGATGTATACAAAGGACAACAAATAAAGCCGGGTTTTAAAAGCTATGCTTATAAAGCAATCTTTAGATCAAAGTCAAAAACACTTTCAGATAGTGATATTAATCAGGTTCAAGAGAAGATCTTAGATGAGCTAAAAAATTACAATATAAGTTTGCGGGAGTAGAAAGAGACATGGAATGGTTAAAAGAACTAAATGACCAGCAGAAAGAGGCGGTTCTTTCAACAGAAGGGCCGCTTTTAGTATTGGCTGGTGCAGGTTCAGGGAAAACTCGTGTCATAACATATAGGATAGCATATATATTGAATATGGGGTTAGCAAATCCGGGCAATATTCTTGCAATTACTTTTACAAACAAAGCTGCTGATGAGATGAAAGAAAGGATAAAAAGGCTTGTTAACACCCAGTCATTTTCAGAGATGTGGGTGTCTACTTTTCACGCTGCATGTGCAAGGATTTTGAGAATGGAAGCTCATAATATAGGATTTTCAAACAACTTTGTAATATTTGATACACAGGATAAAAACCAGCTTTTGAAAGAGTGTTTTGACAAGCTAAACATCGACACAGAGAGGCTTGATATCAGATATGTATCAAGGCAGATTAGCAATTTCAAAAATCAGTTAATTGGACCTTCTGATGTATACAGATACGGTGAGGTTGATGGTCGTGTTGTTGATGTGTATAAACTTTACAATAAACTTTTGAGAGAATACAACGCATTTGACTTTGACGACCTTCTGTATTATACTGTAGTTCTTTTCGAGACAAACCCTGATATTCTGGAAAAGTATCAAAACAAGTTTAAATATATCTTGGTAGATGAGTACCAGGACACTAATCACGCTCAGTTTTATTTTATTTATTTACTTTCACAGAAACACAGAAATATCTGTGTTGTCGGTGATGACGACCAGAGTATATACAGTTTCAGAGGCGCAAATATAAAAAATATTTTGGAATTTGAAAAGATGTTTAGCGAGGCCAAGGTGATAAAATTAGAAAAAAACTACAGGTCTACAAAGACAATACTCTCAGCTGCAAATGAGGTTATAAAAAACAATTACTACAGAAAATCTAAAAAGCTGTGGACAGACAACATTGATGGTGAAAAGATTTTTCTATATTCAGCTTTTGATGAAATGAATGAAGCAGAGTTTGTTGCATCAAGCGTGAAGAACCTCATTGGAAGCGGACTTTCACCATCCGAAATAGGAGTCCTTTACAGGACAAATGCTCAGTCTGTAAACTTTGAGAATGCACTTTCGGCTTATTCTGTACCATATAAAGTTGTAGGTGCTTTGCGATTTTATGAAAGAAAAGAAATAAAAGATATTATTGCTTATTTGAGACTCATTACAAATCCGCATGACGATTTGAGTCTATTTAGGATTATCAATGTTCCCCGAAGAGGAATTGGGAACAGCACCTTAGAGAAAATAAAAGTTTTGAGTGAAGAGTATGGCGTTTCAGCGTATACAGTTTTACTCGAGCGAGCAAAATTTGATTTTGACAAAAAGACATATGAAAAGCTAAATAGCTTTGTATCTCTGATAGAAGAGTTGAAAGCTGAGTCGGAAAATTTGTCTGTAAGTCAGACCATTAAACTTGTGCTTGACAGGACGGGGTATTTAGAAAGTTTGCTCAGTAGCAAAAGTGAAGAGGAGTTTCAAAGGGCCAAGAATATTGAACAGCTTATAAGCGCTGCAGCTATTTTTGAAGAAGAAAATGAGGAGCCTACTATGCAAAACTTTTTAAACTCTATTACTTTGAACTCTGAAGAGGAAGATACTCAAAAAGAAGAAAAAGTTTCGCTTATGACAGTTCATGCTGCAAAAGGATTGGAATTTGAAGTTGTCTTCCTTACAGGGTTGGAAGAAGGACTGTTTCCACTTGTTAGGGCAGAAGAACCTCTTGAGGCTGAAAAGGAACTTGAAGAGGAAAGAAGACTGTGTTATGTAGCAATTACAAGAGCCAAAAAGCTTCTTGTTCTGACATATGCTAACAATCGAAGAGTATTTGGCAGGTTTTCTTCACGTCAAAAATCATGTTTCATTGAGGAGATTCCTCAAAGATACATTCAAACTGTTTACAGGCCTATTACTAAAATTCACCAAACATTTTCTGCCGGGATTAATCGAGCTGAAGATGCTTCTATCAGCAATCTACAAGTTGGAAACAAGGTCCAGCATGGCAAGTTTGGAGTTGGGAAGGTTATTTGGCTTTCAGACGATATGAAAGAGGTAGTAGTAGAGTTTGAAGAGATTGGTCAGAAGAGGTTGCTTCTGTCCTATGCAAATCTTAAAAGGATTGGTTGAGGGAAAGATGAAAGAGGTTGTGTTAGAGATTTTAAAGAATAAGGCGCTTGAGGTTGGTGTTGTCAGCTGGTTTGCTGCACAGTTTTTAAAAATTGTGATAGCATTTATCATGACACGAAAAATTGACCTTAAATGGTTCATAAGCTCTGGGGGGATGCCAAGTTCTCATTCAGCGTTTGCATGTGGGCTTTCAACTGCTGTGGGACTAATAGATGGTTTTAGTTCCACCAATTTCGCTATATCATTAACATTTACGTTAATTGTGATGTACGATGCGGCAGGAGTAAGAAGAGAGGCTGGAAAACAGGCACAGACTTTGAACGAGATAATTGAGATGTATCTTTCACCACATTACAAGCCTCAATATAAACTAAAAGAGCTCATAGGACACAAACCTACAGAGGTCTTTGCAGGAGCTGTAGTTGGAATATTAATTGCCACAATAATGATTTGAAGCAAAACAAAAGCTGTGATATAATATTATTCTGAAAACTAAATAATCAAGAACGTTAAAATGGGATAGGGTGATGCAGTATCCTAGTCAGAGTGGCTGCTTTCGAAGGCGGG
This sequence comes from Caldicellulosiruptor obsidiansis OB47, assembly GCF_000145215.1. NCBI lineage: Bacteria > Bacillati > Bacillota > Caldicellulosiruptorales > Caldicellulosiruptoraceae > Caldicellulosiruptor > Caldicellulosiruptor obsidiansis. The sequence continues at coordinate 1,389,457 of NC_014392.1, read as the reverse complement.
CCTAAAAATCCGCCAAAGGGCACACCGATGAAGTTCCTGGTTTCGGCTTCTGACGCCCAGTCAGGGGTTGGAGCTGGGAGTAAGGGTTAAGGGAGTCCTGCAACGGCATGCAGGATGCAACCCTTTTCCCGTGGAGGCTAACGCACAAAAAGACAAAACTTTTTGTGCGTTAGTAAAACCTACCGCCAGGTGCGTCCTTTTTGAGAAAGGATGTGCTTGGGGTAGTGTAGCCTGCCTTGAGCGGAATAGACGGATGGCCGAATTTCTGGCCTTCCTAAAAATAGGGCCCGTTTTTAGGAAGGTCTTGAGGCCTGAAATCTATTTCGCAAAAGAGGCTAGAAAGCATGCCCTCTGTCGAGGAAAGCTCCTAGGCTGTGCCAAGTATTTGGCTTTACGAAGGGGATTAAAGTGCGGACTAAGTGGCGATCTGGTTGTGTGTTGGGCAACCGCACACCCAAACTTTTAAAGGGAAACCGCCTCCTGGCGACGGGAGGTAAGTTTGGGGGAAATCCTACCAGACCTTAAGCCGCAAAATTTACCCTTCGTAAAATCACCCTATCCCAATAAATTTATATATTTTTCAAAAGTGTGTTTTGGGAGATGAAAAATGAAAAATAAGAAAAAAATGCAGAATAAAAAAAGAGAATATTTCAAATGGACACTAATATTGTTTATTTTATCGTTTTTACTGTCGGCTACTCTAAACTACATTTCAAGCTATGTATCAGAAAGATTACCTGTGACAATTTCATTCATACTTTTATTTTGTATAATTTTATTAGGAATAATCTTTGACATAATTGGGATTGCTACAACCGCAGCTGATGAGGTTCCTTTTCACGCAATGGCTGCAAAGAAAGTAAAAGGTGCAAAGGTGAGTGTATGGCTCATAAAAAATGCAAGCAAAGTATCTTCTATTTGCAACGATGTTATAGGAGATATATGCGGAATATTGAGTGGAGCACTTTCTGCAAGTATTGTATTTTATATATCAAAAAATAGCAAAGCCAATCCCATTCTTCTTTCAATACTTTTGACTGCAATGGTTGCTGCTATAACAATATCTGGCAAATCAATTGGAAAATATTTTGCAATCAAAAAGAGTAATGAAATTGTAAAAATAAGCGGAAAGATTCTTGGAATATTTCTAAAAATGTAGTTTGGGAAGTGAGAGGTATTGGGTATATTAGAAAAGGTAAACTATCCTGAAGATATAAAAAGATTGAGTATATCCGAACTCTATAAACTTGCCGAAGAAATAAGAGAATTTCTGTTATATAACATTGCCAATACAGGTGGACATTTGGCAGCAAATTTAGGGGTTGTTGAACTGACTCTTGCTTTGCTAAAAGTATTTGACCCACCAAAAGATAAAATTGTGTGGGATGTAGGGCATCAGTGTTATGTTTACAAGATATTGACAGGGCGAAAACAAAAATTTAATACTTTAAGAAAATTTGGTGGTTTGAGCGGTTTTCCAAAATCAAAAGAGAGTATTTTTGATGCATTTGATACTGGTCACAGTTCTACTTCTATTTCTGTTGCACTGGGATTTGCAGTTGCGCGCGATCTTGAAAATGAGCACTATAATGTAATTGCAGTAATAGGAGATGGAGCTTTAACTGGAGGACTTGCATATGAAGGACTCAATAATGCCGGCAGGTACAATGGAAAGCTTCTTGTCATTTTGAATGACAACGACATGTCAATCTCCAAAAATGTTGGTGCGATTGCAAAATATCTATCAAAGGTACGAACAAAACCACGTTATTTTAAATTGAAAAAAGCTGCTGATAGCTTGGTAGAAGGAATACCAGTTATTGGCAAAAATCTTAGCAGGTTTGTAAGAAAAGTAAAAGGGAGTTTAAAATACTTTTTCTTTCCTGGAACTTTGTTTGAAGCGCTTGGATTTGAATATTATGGACCTATTGATGGTCATGACATAGAAAGACTTTGTGAAGTATTTGAAAGTGTTAAGGATTTTGAAAGACCTGTTTTGGTTCATGTGGTTACACAAAAGGGGAGAGGATATGAACATGCTGAAAGATTTCCAGAAAAATTCCATGGTGTTCCGCCATTTGACATAGAAACAGGAAATCATCTGTCTGACAATACTTCAAAGACATTTTCTGAGGTTTTGGGTGATAAACTTTGCGAGCTTGCCAAGAATAATCCGAAGATATTAGCAATCACCGCTGCAATGCCAGATGGTACTGGTCTTAGCAGGTTTGCAAAGATGTATCCTCAAAGGTTTTTTGACGTTGGAATAGCAGAAGAACATGCGGTTACTTTTGCAGGTGCTCTTGCGAAAGAGGGATTTAAACCGTTTGTTGCCATATATTCAACCTTCCTACAAAGAGCTTTTGACCAGATTATTCATGATGTGTGTCTTCAAAATTTGAATGTGGTCTTCTGTGTAGACAGGGCAGGTCTTGTTGGCGAAGATGGAGAGACGCACCATGGAAGTTTTGATATATCGTATTTGAGCCTAATTCCTAACTTAACATTGATGGTGCCAAAGGATACAAAAGAATTTGAAATGATGATAGAATTTGCAGCTTTCTATCAGGACGGACCTATTGCGATAAGATATCCGCGCGGAAGCTGCAAACAGGTAGGTCTTTATGATGAAATTAAACTTTCTGAACCAGAGATATTAAAAGAAGGAAAATACCTAGCCATATTTTCTATTGGAAGACATGTTTCAATGTTGTATGATATTATTAGCAAAAACAAGTTGGATGTAACACTGGTAAATGTAAGATTTATAAAACCCTTAAATACTGAGATTATAAAAAGAATACTTGCTGTACACCCGAAAATTCTAATTGTAGAGGACAATAGTGTTATCGGTGGACTTGGTGAAAAAATAAAAAGTGTTATAGCTGAAGGAAAATCAGCAAAGATTAAGCACATAGCTATACCTGATAGATTTATTCCTCATGGTTCAATTTCTCAGCTTTATTCCATGCTTGGGATGGATAGAGAAAACTTAACAAGAGTAATTATGGAGTTGATAGAAAGTTGAAAAAAAGGGCTGATATACTCCTTGTTGAAAAAGGACTGGCAGCATCACGTGAAAAGGCAAGAGCATTAATTTTGAGTGGCAACGTTTATGTGAATAATCAAAAGATAGAAAAGGCAGGAGAGATGATAGATGAAAGCAGCCAGATAATAATAAAAGAACCACTAAAATATGTTAGCAGAGGCGGCCTTAAACTTGAAAAAGCTTTAGAGTTTTTTCAGATTGACGTTGAAGGTAAGATTGCCCTTGACATTGGTGCTTCAACAGGAGGTTTTACAGACTGTTTGCTCCAACATGGCGCTAAAAAGGTCTATTGTGTGGATGTTGGGTATGGTCAGCTTGCATGGAAGTTGAGAGAAGACCCGAGAGTAGTAAATTTTGAAAAGACTAATTTTAGGTACTTTGATAGAAAAAGTATTCAGGATAGGATTGATATTATAGTATGCGATGTCTCTTTTATTTCTTTGAACCTAATTTCAGAAAAAATAAAAGAGTTTATGGAAAATGGTACAGAAGGCGTTTTGCTGATAAAACCCCAGTTTGAAGCGGGAAGAAAGGAGGTTGGAAAAAGAGGAGTTGTAAAGTCTAAAGATACTCATAAAAGTGTGATCAAAAAGGTAATTGATCACTATTTTTCAGTTGGAATCTCAATTAATGGTCTGACATATTCGCCAATCACAGGACCAGAGGGAAATATAGAATATCTTCTCTATATTAAAATGGGGGAAGAAGCAAAAAATTGTGTGAATGATATGTCAATAGAAGAAATTGTCAATCAGGCGTTTGAAGTATTAGGTGAGAAAAAGTAAAAATTTGGGGGTTATTTGTTATGAAATTAACAAAGATCAAGGAACTTTTAAACTGCAAGGTTTATTTCGAGCTGGAAGAACTATGTAGCGAAGAATTTTTAAATGCATGTGGTTCTGATCTTATGAGCGACGTTTTGGCATTTGTAAAAGAGAAGGTGATTTTATTGACAGGTCTTGTAAATCCTCAAGTGATAAGGACTGCAGAGATGATGGATATAAAAGCTGTAATAATTGTTCGGGGCAAACAGCCATCCGAAGAAATGTTAAAACTTGCAAGGGAGAAATGCATAGCTCTTCTTGGAACGGATTATCCTATGTTTCAAGCATGTGGAATACTCTATGAAAACGGACTTGGGAAAGAAGGGTGTTGCTAAGAAAGATGCTGCTTGAGCTGGAATTTGAAATTGAGCCGGGCAATTTTATATTAGCTGGTGAAGCTTCTTCTAAGATTAAAGAAACTTTAAAAAAACTTGGGGTAAAACCAGAGATACTAAAAAAAGTTGCAATTGTCTCTTATGAAGCTGAAATGAATATTGTTATACATTCTATTGGGGGTATTTTAAAAGCCATAATTTCAAAGGACAAGATTGAAATAATAGCTCAAGACAGTGGACCGGGTATTGAAAACATTGAGCTTGCCATGAAAGAAGGATATTCCACTGCTCCGGAAGAGATAAGAAACTTGGGATTTGGAGCCGGTATGGGTTTACCGAACATGAAGAAGTACTCAGATTATTTTGAGATTGACTCGCAAAAAGGCAAAGGTACGAAGGTATATATGATCATTTACAATAAATGACCATTTTTAAAATGTGGGGAAGTGAACTATAAATGAAAAATTTGCATTCTATAATGCTTGACAAAGATAAGTGTAAAGGGTGTACAAACTGTATTAAAAGATGCCCAACTGAAGCCATTAGAGTACGAAACTCAAAAGCAAGGATTATTGATCAGAGATGTATAGACTGCGGAGAATGTATAAGAACATGTCCATACCATGCAAAATATGCTGTAACAAATAGTTTGGAAGAAATAAAAAAATTTGATTATAAAATTGCTCTACCTGCACCTTCGTTTTACGCCCAATTTGAAGTAGACAATGTAAATAAGTTACTGTATGCTTTGCTTGAACTGGGATTTGATGATGTGTTTGAGGTAGCAAAAGCAGCTGAAATAGTAACCCACTTCACAAAGCAGTTTATTTTATCTGAGAAAAACAAAAAACCAATAATTTCTTCTGCATGTCCGGCAGTTGTCAGGCTTATCCAGACAAAATTTCCAGACCTTATAGAGAATATCCTGCCAATCGCCTCACCTATGGAAGTTGCTGCTTACATTGCTAAAAAAAGAATACAAAAAGAAAAAGGAATTGAAGAAGATAAAATAGGAGCTTTTTTTATCTCTCCATGTGCGGCAAAGATGACATATGTAAACAGACCATTAGGATTTAGTCGTTCGTACGTAGATGGAGTAATAGCAATAAAAGATATTTATGGACTTGTAAGAAGCAAGCTAAGAGAGATAAAAGATATAAAACATCTTTCAATTGCCTCGGGCAAAGGTATTGGTTGGGCAGCATCAGGCGGTGAAAGTTTGGCGTTGGAAATTGAAGAGTATGTAAATGTAGATGGTATTCACAATGTAGTAAAAGTTTTAGAAGAGATTGAAAATGGCAGACTCAAGGATATTGTATATTTTGAAGGTCTTGCTTGCAGCGGTGGGTGTGTAGGAGGACCGCTTACAGTGGAAAATCCGTATGTTGCTAAAAATCGTATTAAAAGATTGTCTTCCAAATTAAAAGACAAAGAAGAGAGTTTTTCATCGTGGACAGAGGAGATTATTAATAGTTTTTCTCTCAAGCTTGAGGATGTTCTTTTTGAAAAAGAATTAGAAACAAACCCCGTCCTTGAACTTGACTCTGATATTGAGAGAGCTATGGAAAAGTTTGAAAAGTTAAATAATATCCTTAGTATGTTGCCGGGTTTGGACTGTGGGGCTTGTGGTTCACCTACATGCAAAACTCTTGCTGAGGATATAGTGCGTGGTTTTGCGAATGACACAGACTGTATCTTTATTCTCAGAGAAAACATAAAAGAACTTGCAAACAAGATGGTTGAGCTTTCAAATAAACTACCACCATCACTTGAAAGGAATGATGAATAGTGCCAAGCATTTTGGATTTAGGCAGGTATTTTGAATTGGCAAATGGGATTGTAAAGGATGAGCAATATGAAAATGTGTACATTGGAGATGTTTTGAGTTTCGCAATATCGCATATTAAGGACAACAGTATCTGGATTACCATTCAAAACAATGTGAATGTGGTTGCCATAGCAACTCTCAGAGAAGTGAAAGCAATAATTTTGACAGAAGGAGTAAAACCCGATTCTGATATGCTTAAAAAATCAATAGAGCAGCAAATTCCAATTTTTACAACAGAACTTTCACATTTTGAAACAGCAAGGCTGCTGATTCTTAAAGAAAAGGGAGATAAAAATGAAGCTTTATTATGACCTTCATATTCATTCGTTGCTTTCTCCGTGTGCAGACAATGATATGACCCCGCATAATATAATAAATATGGCTAAGTTAAAGGGCTTAGATGTTATATCTGTAACAGACCATAACTGCACCTTGAACCTTGAAAGTTTTTTAGAAGTGGCAAACTTGCTTGACATTTTGTTTATACCTGGAGTTGAGATAGAAACAGAAGAGGAGATTCATGTTTTGCTGTATTTTAAGCACAAAGATGTTTGTATTATAAGAGAATTTCAGGGCATTATTGAAAAGCATCTACCTTTTATAAAGCTCAGAGAAGATATTTATGGGAATCAGTACACTGTTGATAACCAGGACAATGTAATTGGAAGCTATGAAAAACTTCTTCTTCAACCACTTTCACTGAGCTTAAAAGAAGTTTATGATATTTCCAAATTTTATAATATGATTTTTGTCCCCGCCCATATAAACAGACAGTCTTTTGGTATAATTGGAAGGCTTGGTTTTTTGCCTGAAGAGCTAACTGATTTGACCTTTTTTGAGGTTTCAAAGATTGCTGAAATAGAATTTACCAAATTTCTTCCTCAAAATAAAAACTACTTCTTCTTACACTCATCAGATGCCCATCATCTGGGGGAGATAAACGAAAGAGAGTTTTTTATTGAAAGTGATATACTGTATACAATATTTTTCGATTAAATTCTCCAAAATTTATACTTCATTTATAATCCTTTGTATGTTACAATATTAACAGTAGTTTTAACTCAGTATGTTAAATTTCTAACAATAGAAGGGGGATGTAGATTTATGTCTTGTTGCCAAGGTAAGAATTTGACTGAAGAGAATTTTAGAAAGCTTGATGAGATTATTGAAAAAAATAAATCAAGAAGAGGGGCTTTAATTCCAGTTTTGCATGAAGCACAAGAACTTTTTGGATACCTGCCATATGAGGTTCAAAAAAGAATAGCAGAAGGACTCAATATACCCATGGCAGAGGTTTATGGTGTTGCGACATTTTATACAAGGTTTACCTTAAAGCCAACAGGGGACCATAAGATAAGTGTGTGCATGGGTACAGCTTGCTATGTTAAAGGTGCAGACAAGATTTTGGATAAGTTAAAAGAAATTTTAAAGATTGATGTAGGGGAAACAACAGAAGATGGGAAATTTTCAATTGAGGCAACTAGATGTTTGGGAGCTTGCGGACTGGCACCGGTTGTTGTGATTGACAATACTGTGTATGGCAAATTGAGTGTAGATGATGTTGAAAATATCTTGTCAAGATATTAACTTAACAAATTGACAATGGTGAGAAAATATAAGGTGATGTAATTGAACGAACTTTCGCTTTATATTCTTGACCTTGTGCAAAATTCGATAGAAGCAGGTGCAAGTTTGGTTAAAATTAAGATTGCCGAAGATTTAAAAGAGGATCTTTTTACCATTACAATAGAGGATAACGGCAGAGGAATTCCACAGGATGTTATTGATAAAGTGACAGACCCTTTTTACACCACAAGAAAAACGCGAAAAGTAGGACTTGGGCTTTCTTTAGCAAAACAACTTGCAATGGACTGTGAAGGAAGCTTTACTATTGAAAGGCTTGAAAAAGGCACTAAAATAGTGTTTAAGATGAAACATTCTCATATAGACAGACCTCCTCTTGGAAACATAACCGAGACCTTACTTGCACTTATAACCGGAACACCAGATGTGAATTTTAAGTTTTGTTACAAAAAAGACCGAAACGAGTTTACTTTTGACACAAGAAGCATCCGAGATATTTTGGGTGATGATATTCCTTTAAATACTCTGAGTGTACTTGACTTTATTCGAAGCCAGTTAGAAAGTGGCTTATCAAATTTAAATGGAGGTGTAAATGATAAATGATTAAATCTATTCAAGAACTTGAAGAAATAAGAAAAAAGGCGTTAGAAGAGCTTGAGTTCAGAAAACAGCAAGGCGAAGGTATAAGAGTTGTTGTTGGAATGGCAACATGTGGAATAGCAGCAGGTGCAAGACCTGTTATGCTCAAGTTTGTTGAAGAAATTCAAAAAAGAAATTTAAAAAATATAACTGTGGTTCAAACAGGATGTATAGGACTTTGCAAATATGAACCAATTGTTGAAGTATATGAACCTAACAAAGAAAAAGTTACTTATGTTAAGATGACACCTGAAAAGGTCACAAGGATTGTTGCAGAACATTTGGTCAACGGGAAGCCAGTTTATGAGTATACAATTGGCTACGAAGAAAATAGTGAGGCAAATAAATAAAAGGAGGGAAGATTAATATGCCATTGTATAGATCGCATGTTCTTGTGTGTGGTGGGACAGGTTGTACATCAGGTGGGTCAGATAAAATATATGATGCATTTCTAAAAGAAATTGAAGCTCAAAATCTAAAGGATGAGGTTCAGGTAATTCGTACAGGTTGTTTTGGTCTTTGCGCAGAAGGTCCAATTGTGATTGTTTATCCAGAAGGAGCTTTTTACAGCAAGGTTGCAGACTCTGATGTAAAAGAGATTGTTGAAGAGCATCTTTTAAAAGGAAGAATAGTAAAAAGACTTTTGTATAAAGAGTCAGTAGAAGAAGGTCAGATTAAATCGTTAAATGAGGTCAAATTCTATAAAAAACAGATGCGAATTGCTCTTAGAAACTGTGGTCTTATAAATCCAGAAAATATTGAAGAATATATCGCATATGATGGATACAAGGCTTTGGCAAAAGTTCTTACAGAGATGACACCTGAACAAGTGATTGACTGGGTTAAAAGGTCTGGTCTTAGAGGAAGAGGTGGCGGTGGATTTCCAACAGGACTCAAATGGGAGTTCGCAGCAAAAGCTCCAGGTGATGTTAAGTATGTTGTTTGCAATGCAGATGAAGGTGATCCAGGTGCATATATGGACAGAAGTATCTTGGAAGGCGATCCGCATTCTGTGATTGAAGCGATGGCTATCGCTGGGTATGCAATTGGTTCAAAGCAAGGTTATGTGTATGTCAGAGCAGAGTATCCTCTGGCAGTAAAAAGACTGGAGATTGCAATAAATCAAGCAAGAGAATACGGGCTTTTAGGCAAGAATATCTTGGGTACAGACTTTGAATTTGATATTGAGATAAGGCTTGGTGCTGGTGCATTTGTTTGTGGTGAGGAAACAGCACTGATGACATCAATTGAAGGACACAGAGGAGAACCACGACCAAGACCACCATTCCCAGCTGTAAAAGGATTGTGGGGAAAACCTACTTTGCTTAATAACGTTGAGACATACGCAAATATTCCAGTAATAATTCTAAAGGGTCCAGAGTGGTTTGCATCAATTGGAACAGAGAAGAGCAAAGGGACAAAAGTTTTTGCACTTGTTGGAAAGGTTAACAATACAGGACTTATTGAAGTTCCAATGGGAACAACTGTAAGAGAAATAGTTGAGGATATTGGTGGCGGAATCCCTGGCGGTAAGAAATTCAAAGCAGTACAAACAGGTGGACCGTCAGGTGGATGTATTCCAGCATCGCTTATGGACACGCCAATTGATTTTGACTCTTTAACAGCACTTGGTACAATGATGGGTTCTGGCGGAATGATCGTGATGGATGAAGACACCTGTATGGTCGATATAGCAAAGTTCTTCTTAGAGTTTACAGTTGATGAGTCATGCGGAAAATGTCCACCGTGTAGAATAGGTACAAGGAGAATGCTCGAAATTTTGCAAAAAATAACAAGCGGAAATGGCACAGAAGAAGACTTGGAAAAGTTAGAAGAACTTGCATATTCAATTAAAGATAGTGCTCTTTGCGGACTTGGTCAGACTGCGCCAAACCCTGTTTTGAGCACGCTGAGATATTTTAGAGATGAATACGAAGCACATGTAAAAGAAAAGAGATGTCCAGCAGGTGCTTGCAAGGCACTGCTCAGGATTGTGATAGACAAAGATCTTTGTAAAGGCTGTGGCATATGCGCTAAGAATTGTCCTGCAAATGCTATCACAGGCCAGATTAAAAAGCCTTTTGAGATTGATCAGAGCAAATGTATCAAATGCGGTGTTTGCATAGAGAAGTGTCCGTTTAAAGCAATCTCCAAGAAGGCATAATCAAGGGAGGGTATGATAAATGGAAATGGTGAATATAACAATAGATGGCAAGAAGATTCAGGTGCCAAAGGATTATACAGTGCTTCAGGCAGCACGCGAAGCAGGAGTTGAGATTCCAACCCTTTGTTATCTTAAAGGTATAAATGAAATTGGTGCTTGCAGAATGTGCGTTGTTGAAGTAAAAGGGGCAAGAAGCTTGCAGGCTGCTTGTGTTTATCCTGTTTCAGAAGGTATGGAAGTTATTACTAACAGTGAAAGAGTAAGAAGAGCAAGAAAGGTCAATCTTGAACTTATTCTTTCGAATCATGACAGGAGCTGTTTGACATGTGTCAGAAGCGGAAACTGTGAACTTCAAAAACTTGCAGAAGATTTAAATGTAAAGCAAATTAGATATGAAGGCGAAAATATAAGAAGACCTCTTGATGATTTTTCACCTTCTGTTGTTAGAGATCCAAACAAATGTATACTTTGTAAGAGATGTATCAATGTATGCAGAAATGTTCAAGAGGTTGGAGTTATCAATGCAAATTATAGGGGTTTTAAGACGGTTGTATCAACTGCATTTGATAGAAGTTTGAATGATGTTGCGTGTACAATGTGCGGGCAATGTATTCAGGCTTGCCCAGTTGGAGCTTTAAGAGAAAAAGACTCAACAGACATTGTATGGAAGGCACTTGCAGATAAGAACAAATATGTTGTGGTTCAAACAGCTCCTGCTGTTAGAGTTGCGCTTGGTGAAGAATTTGGACTTCCAATAGGTACAAGAGTTACTGGTAAGATGGTAACTGCTCTAAAAATGCTTGGATTTGACAAGGTGTTTGATACAGACACAGCTGCAGACCTTACTATTATGGAAGAGGGGACAGAGCTTATCAACAGAATTAAAAACGGTGGTAAGTTACCGTTGATAACCTCATGCTCACCAGGTTGGATTAAGTTCTGTGAACATTATTTCCCAGAATTTTTAGATAATTTGTCTACCTGCAAATCACCACATGAGATGTTTGGTGCTATTTTAAAGACATACTTTGCACAGAAGATGGGAATTGATCCTGCGAACATGTTTGTTGTGTCTGTCATGCCGTGTACTGCTAAGAAATTTGAAGCTCAAAGGGAAGAACTTGCGGCAAGTGGATATCCAGACGTTGACGCAGTATTGACAACAAGAGAACTTGCTAGAATGATAAAAGAAGCGGGGATTGACTTTGTAAACCTGCCAGATAGCCATTTTGATGATCCAATGGGAGATGCAACAGGTGCAGGTGTTATCTTTGGAACAACAGGTGGTGTAATGGAAGCAGCACTGCGAACTGTATACGAGGTGCTTACAGGAAAAACACTTGAAAATGTCGAAATTACTCAAGTTCGTGGTTTTGAAGGAATAAGAGAGGCTGAGATAGATGTTGGTAGTATGAAAATTAAAGCAGCTGTTGCACATGGTCTTTCAAATGCCAAAAAACTTCTCGAGATGGTCAAAAATGGTGAGAAAGAGTATCATTTTATAGAAATTATGGCATGTCCTGGTGGGTGTATAATGGGTGGTGGACAGCCAATTGTTCATGCAAAAGTCAAAGAAAAAGTAGATGTTGCGAAGCTCAGAGCAAGTGCAATATATGATGAGGATAGGTCACTGGTAATAAGAAAGTCTCATGAAAATCCTACTGTAAAAAGATTGTATGAAGAGTTCTTAGGTCATCCAAACAGCGAAAAAGCTCATCATATTCTGCATACACATTATAAGAAAAGACCTCTGTACTGAGCTCAGTCTTAAATCCTTAAGTAAAAGAAGCTGGTTTGTGAGTTTACCAGCTTCTTTTTTTATCAAAAGTTATTTTTTTTGTAACATATTAATGATATAATAGAATATCAGAGAGCTAAGAAAGACTTCACAAAATTCACATTCAAAACACAGTGTATGAAAGGGGTTATGTTTGACAAAATTGAAAAGAGTAATTCTTGCATCCTCATCCCCCCGAAGAATAGAGCTTTTAAAGCAGTTTGGCATTGAGTTTGAAATAATTCCATCAAACGTTGATGAAAGTATAGATCAAAGTCTTTCGGTTGAAGAAAATGTAATGCAGCTTGCTAAAAAGAAAGCTCAAGAGGTTTTTAATAAACTTGGGGAAGATAGTAAACAAAGTTTGGTTATTGCAGCTGACACTGTGGTGTATATTGAAGGACTCATTCTTGGAAAGCCCTCTAATGAGGATGAAGCTTTCTGGATGCTCAGAAAAATAAATGGTAAATGGCACAGTGTTTACACTGGTGTATGTATAATTGACGGGGAATGGGAAAGGATTCTGGCGGAATATGAAAAAACTAATGTTTATATAAAACATATGACTGATGAAGAAATTCTCAGATATATCTCAACAAAAGAGCCTTTTGATAAAGCAGGGGCATATGCAATCCAAGGTTTTGGAAGCTTAATTGTTGAAAGGATAGAGGGCTGTTTTTACAATGTAGTTGGTCTTCCCTTGTACAGGTTAAACATCATGCTACAAAAACTTGGATATGACTTAATGAAAGGAGAGTTGTGATGGGACTTTTAAAGTCACTCTACAGAGATTTGGGGATTGACTTGGGCACTGCAAACACTCTTGTACATTTGCGTGGAAAAGGCATTGTTGTAAATGAACCATCTGTTGTTGCTGTTCAAAAGGATACAGGGAAAATATTGGCAGTAGGAAATGAAGCAAAAGAGATGATTGGCCGAACACCGGGTAATATTGTTGCAATAAGACCATTGAAAGATGGTGTTATTGCTGATTTTTATACAACCCAAGTCATGTTAAAATATTTTATGGAAAAAGCATATAAAAAATCCTTTCTTGGGTTAAGACCAAGAGTTGTAATCTGTGTTCCATCTGGTGTTACAGAAGTTGAAAGAAGGGCTGTGGAAGAGTCGGCTTACAAGGCAGGAGCAAAAGAGGTTTATATAATGGAAGAGCCTATGGCAGCAGCAATTGGTGCGGGACTGCCTGTTGATGAACCGTCTGGCAGTATGGTAGTAGATATTGGTGGTGGCACGTCAGAGGTTGCTGTTATATCACTTGGTGGAATTGTCACTAGTAAATCCCTCAGAGTTGCTGGTGATGAGTTTGATGAAGCAATTTCAAACTATATAAAGAAAGAATACAACTTAATGATAGGGGATAGAACAGCAGAGGAGATAAAAATAAATATTGGGTCTGCCTATCCACTTGAAAAGGAAGAATGGTATGAAATAAAAGGGAGAGACCTTATAACAGGTCTTCCAAAGACTATAAAGGTCTCATCCACAGAAATAAGAGATGCTTTGAAAGAACCTGTTATGGCAATAGTTGATGCAATAAAACAAACTCTTGAAAAAACTCCACCAGAGCTTGCAGCAGACATTATGGAAAGAGGGATTATGCTTACAGGTGGTGGTGCGCTTTTAAAAGGGCTTGACAAACTTATAAGCAAAGAAACTGGTCTTCCTGTTCACATAGCTGATAGACCTCTTGATTGTGTTGCTCTGGGAGCGGGGAAAGCCTTGGAAGAACTTGAAACTTTGCAAAAGGTGATGATCAACAGGAGCTCAAGGTAGTGGAGGATGAAATGTTTTGAAAAGAAATGTTTTGTTAACCATTGTTGTATTTTTAGCATTTTTATTTAGTATCGTTGCCACTGTGATATCGCTCAAAAACTATGATTCAAATATTGTTTCGAGAAAATTAAAAGAAGGGTATATCCCTGCAAATTCTCAAATAGTTAAGATTGTAAGAGATATAAGAGAGTATATAAATGGGATATTTCATCTGAACCAAATTATTGCTGAAAACAAACGATTAAAAGAAGAACTAAGCAAATTAAATAGTGACAAAATTACTATTGAAGAGATAAAGAGTGAAAACGCAAAATTGAAAGAACTTTTAGGTCTCAAAGATCAAATTAAATTATCAGCAAGTTATGAAATTGCCAGAGTTGTTCAGAGATCTCAAGAAGCGTGGTTGAACTATTTTATCATTGACAAAGGGGAAAAAAATGGCGTAAAGAGAAACATGGTTGTTATCAACAACCAAGGATTGATAGGATACATCATAGACACTGGGACAAACTGGGCTAAAGTTATAACAGTACTTGATCCTGACTTTTCGGCATCTGCGATGGTTGTGAGGACGAGGGAGATTGGTGTTGTAAGAGGAAGTGTCAATCTTTTGTCAAAGAGATTATGTGAACTGAGATATATCTCCAAAGATTCAAAAGTAAAACTTAACGATATTGTCATAACTTCAGGGATGGGTGAAATATTTCCCAAGGGAATTGCTATTGGTAAAGTGGTTCAGATAAAGAATGATAAGTTTGAACTGACAAAAAATATTGTGATAGAACCTTTAGTGGATATAGAAAATGTAGAATATGTGATGGTACTAAAACAACTTAAGGATATAAATTTATCGGTAGGTGTTAAGTGAGTTGTTTAAAAACAAACTGATTTTGCATGTACTAAATATTGTATTTATAATTTTTTTTCAAACAGTACTGCAAGAGATTATTCAAGTAAAAGGAAATACTGTATTACTATTTTTACCACTTGTTATTAGTAATGCAATATTTTTTGATTTTTCAGAGGCACTGATAGCTAATTTTTTTGTTGTTTTTGTTTTTTGTTTTTTGTTTACAAATGATTTCTTCTTAAATCTTTTTTTAATAGTAATTCTTGTATTTATTTCAAGTAAATTGAAAGAGAAGGTCTATTTACAAAGAGTTGAGATGTTTTTGTTGTTTCTTTTAATGTACATCCTTACTTTGAACTTATTGGAGTATATTAGTGTGGGGTTGACTTATAAAGAAGTTCCTCTACCCTCAGTATTTTTTAATAATTCTGTTATTCAGTTCATTCTTGACTCAGTATTCGGGATATTCATTTATTATACAGTGCTCAAAGAAAGTAAATACCTGCTCAAACTAAAAAAGGGGAGAAATTTAAGAGAAGAATGAAGATATTGTTTATAGAAAAGTTAAGAGAAAAAAACATATTTAACAGGTGGACTTTTTTATACATACTTTTTATATCCCTTGTGTTAATTCTTATTGTGCGCTTGAGCTATTTGCAGATTGTAAAGGGAGACTATTATTATGAGCTTTCAGAAAAGAAATTAATGCAAAAAGCAAACTTGGAGGCACCAAGGGGTATTATCTATGATAAAAATGGTAGACCACTTGCTGACAACAGGCCTGCCTATGTTCTCCAGATTATGAAAACTCAGCAACTTCGAACTGAAAATCAAAAAAGAGACTTTACAAAAAAGATAATAGAAATTGTGAATATTCTAAATAAAAATGGAGACAAAATTATAAATCAATTTAAAATTGACATAAATCCAATCAGATTTAACTTTGGTATTAAAGACAAGAAACTTGCAAAGAAAGTAGAAATCCAATGGAAAAAAGACAGAGAAATTCCTTTGAATTTTTCTGCGCAGCAAGCTTTTGAATTTTTGAGAAAGAAATTTTATATTCCAGAAAATCTTGACCTGCAAACTACTCTTCAAGTAATGGCTATTGAAGATATGCTATTTTATAACTATTATCAAATGTATCAACCTGTTACAATTGCAATTGACATTTCCATGAAGACTATTGCTGAGATTGAAGAAAGGCGCAGAGATTTTTCGTCTGTAAACATAGAAGCAAAGGCAGTAAGAGTTTACAAGGATGCAATATACAACGCGTTCGTGGTAGGAAGGATAGGTAAAATAACTCAAGAACAATACGAAAAGTTTAAAGACAAAGGATATTCTCAGGATAGTTTAATTGGTGTTGATGGAATAGAAAAAAGATGCGAAGATTATTTGCGTGGTAAAGATGGACTTCAGCTCATTGAAGTTGACAAATTTGGAAGGATAAATGATGTCAAGATAGAAAAACAACCAACAAAGGGAGCAAATGTTTATCTGACCATAGATTCTAAGCTTCAGAAAGTTGCTTATGAATCGCTCAAAAAAGTTTTAGAGAATATAAGAAATGGTGATTATGGTGAGAGATTTCAAAAAGCAAACAGCGGTGCTGCGGTGGTAATTGATGTAAAAACAGGCAATGTTCTTGCTCTCACAAGTTATCCTTCATACAATCCTAACATATTCATAAAAGGTATCACTACCAGTGAATGGAATAAGTTGATTAATGACCCCACAAGACCAATGTTTAACAGGGCAATTGCCGGGGTTTATCCTCCTGGTTCAACTTTTAAAATACTCACAGCAATTGCAGGTCTTCAGGAAGGTGTCATCAAGCCAGACGAAAAAATATTGGATACAGGTAGATATATGTATTACGCAAAGTCAGGGTTTACTCCTGCTTGCTGGATATGGAATAGATATCATACAACACACGGTTGGGTTAATGTGGAAGACGCTCTTAAGGTTTCGTGTAATGTATTTTTCTATGAGACTGGTAGAAGACTTGGAATAGAAAGAATAGTTAAATATGCGCAATTATTTGGATTAGGTGGGAAGACAGGTATTCAACTTGATGGAGAATCAAATGGAATTCTTGCCAATGAAGAGAACAAAAAGAAGATTTTTAACCAACCTTGGTATCCAGGTGATACGATTTTAGCAGCTATTGGTCAGTCTATAAATGCATTTACACCTATCCAGATGGCAAGTTTTATTGCAACTGTTGCAAATGGTGGGACAAGATATCAAGTGAACCTCATAGACAGGATTGTGGATTCCAATGGAAAAGTCATCTATAAGTCTGTGCCAAAAGTACTCAGCAAGGTAAAGATGTATGAATCAACAAAAAAGGCAGTTTTTGAAGGGATGAAGAGCGTTACAAGTGAAGAAGGAGGAACGGCAAGACAAGCGTTTAAAGATTTGCCGTTTACTGTAGCAGGAAAAACGGGAACTTCGCAGTATTCAAACTCATCAGCTGCTCATGCATGGTTTGTTGGTTTTGCACCTTATGATAACCCCCAGATTGCCTTTGCTATTGTTTTAGAAAATGGTGGGCATGGTTCATATGCTGCATATGTTGCAAGGGATATAATAGATGCTTATTTTAATTTACCTCAGCAAGAAGAGAAAAAGCTGCCATAAAGGGGGAGGATTTATTTTGAACGAACCTGTTGTTTTAAAGGGGTTTGGGAAAGGAATAGCTGTGATTTTGGACAGTAGTTGTGATTTTGAGATAATCTGTGATCATTTTAAACAAAAAGTTATAAACGGCAAAAATTTTTTTTCAGGATATGAAATTCCCATCCAGTTTATAGGAAGAAGACTTAATAGTTATGAGTTACAAAAGCTAATAGAGATAATGAAAACATTTGGAGGGGTGCATGATATAATATTCCCATGGGACGAGATTAGTTTTCATAATCTTCTCTCAACTGTAGGAGAAAGTTCCGAAGATATAAAAGAAGAGCAGCTTAATGCAAAGATACATAAAGGAACACTTCGGTCTGGACAGGTTATAACATCCGAGTCTGACTTAATAATTATAGGTGATGTAAATCCAGGAGCTGAGGTGATATCTAAAAATAACATAATTGTCCTGGGAGCGCTCAGAGGAATTGCACATGCAGGCATTTCTGGTAATAAAAATGCGGTAGTTTTTGCACTTGAGATGGACCCTGTTCAGATCAGGATCGCCAATATAATTGCGAGGGCGCCTGATGAAGATAATAAGCATGAAAAAGGGGTTGCTGAGATAGCTTATATAGAAAATGAAACAATAGTTGTTAAGCCTGTTACACAATTTTAAAATAATCAAAAAAGGAGAGTTTTAGAAGATGGGAGAGGTTTATGTTATTACATCTGGTAAGGGTGGAGTGGGGAAAACAACAACCACTGCAAATGTAGGGACATATTTGAGCATTTTAGGGAAAAGAGTACTTTTGATTGATGCTGATATAGGTCTTAGAAATTTGGATGTTGTTATGGGACTTGAGAACAGAATTGTGTTTGACATTGTAGATGTTGTAGAAGGAAGATGCAAACCAAAACAGGCTTTAATTAAGGATAAAAGGTTTGATGGACTTTACTTACTTCCTGCTGCTCAGTCAAAGGACAAAACTGCTGTTTCACCTGAACAAATGAAAGCTTTGTGCGAGCAATTGAAAGATGATTTTGATTTTGTCTTAATTGACTGTCCGGCAGGAATTGAACAAGGGTTCAAAAATGCAATTGCAGGTGCACAGAAGGCAATTGTGGTAACAACACCTGAAGTCTCTGCTGTACGTGATGCCGACAGGATTATTGGTCTTTTAGAAGCTTATGAGCTGCACAATCCTAAGCTCATTATAAACAGGATAAGATTTGATATGGTCAAACGAGGAGATATGATGGATATTGACGATATTCTCGAAATTCTTTCGATAGAACTTCTTGGCATAATACCTGATGATGAAAAGATTATAATCTCTACTAACAAAGGAGAACCTGTTGTAATGGACGAAAAATCAAGAGCAGGACAAGAGTACAGGAACATAGCAAGAAGAATCTTGGGGGAGAATATCCCTATTGTGAGCGAGGAAGAAAATTTAGGATTTTTGGGTAGGCTTAAAAGGTTTTTGGGGTTAAATAATTCTTAGGAGGAATAAGAATGTTTGAATTCTTTAACAAGTTCTTTAACAAACAATCTTCAAAGGATATTGCAAAGGAAAGGTTGAAACTTGTTATTATTCACGACAGGGCAAACGTGTCTCCAGAACTTTTAGAGCTTATAAAGAATGAAGTTTTAAAAGCTATACAAAAATACATAGTGATTGACGACAAGCTCTTGGAAATTCAAATAACCAGAACACCGTCTGAGCAGAAAGGTGAATTTGTTCCTGCACTTATTGCCAATATTCCTATAAAATCTGTAAAGAAAACTGAGATTTTAAACAACGAGGCTGACGATTAAAATGATGGTCCAAAACAAGCAAACAATAAAAAAAAGGTTCAATGTTGTCATAACCATTTTAATGATAATTCTTTGTCTTACTGGATTTATTCTAATTGCAAGTGCGACTAATGTTCT
Organism: Caldicellulosiruptor obsidiansis OB47; assembly: GCF_000145215.1. Lineage (NCBI taxonomy): Bacteria > Bacillati > Bacillota > Caldicellulosiruptorales > Caldicellulosiruptoraceae > Caldicellulosiruptor > Caldicellulosiruptor obsidiansis. The sequence continues at coordinate 1,370,043 of NC_014392.1, read as the reverse complement.
GGAGACAGGAAAATATAAACTGGTCATTTCACAAGTCATTTGGTTTTGTTTAGGACTCAGCTTGTATCTCATTTTTTCATTAATTGACTATAGAATGTTTGCAAACTTTTATGTTATTATTTATATGACAATGGTTATTCTGCTTTTATATGTAGACTTAAAAGGCATAAATGTACTTGGCGGTCAGAGATGGATAAAAATTGGACCATTTTCGTTTCAACCGTCTGAGATTTCTAAATTGCTAATGGTAGTATTTTTTGCAAAAGTTGTTACAATGCAGGAAAATATTAATAAATTCAAAACATTGGCTAAAGTATTAATTTTCACTGCAATTCCTATAGTTCTTGTTTTAAAACAACCTGACTTGGGAACAGCTTCTGTCTTTGTTGCTATAATTGCTACAATTTTATTTGTTGCAGGGCTGGACTTGAGATATTTCTATGCTGCAATTGGTGCTCTTTTGGTGTTTATTCCTATTGCATGGGAATTTGTTCTTCATGAATATCAAAAAGATAGAATAAGAATATTTTTAAATCCTCAGCTTGACCCGATGGGAAAAGGATGGCAGGTAATATATTCTCAGATAGCTATAGGGTCAGGAAGAGTATTTGGAAAAGGTTTATTTATGGGAACAATCAACAGGCTTGACTATCTTCCTGTAAAGGAATCTGACTTTATATTTGGTGTAGCAGGTGAAGAACTTGGGTTTGTCGGCTGTATAATTATAATAATAGTATATGCGCTGCTTATACTGAGTCTTATAAAGATAGCTTCCACCTGCAAAGATAAGCTTGGTTCTTACATTGTTTCTGGAGTTGCAGGAATGTTTGGTTTTCAGATGTTTGTCAATATTGCAATGACTCTTGGGATAATGCCAGTGACTGGAATCCCTTTGCCGTTTGTAAGCTATGGTGGAAGTTCTATGCTTACTTCCATGGCATCGCTTGGAATTGTGCAAAGCATTTATAGGGAAAATATAAAAACTATGTTTTGAGGTGAAGAGAATGAATATAGCACTTATTGCCCATGACAAGAAAAAAGAACTTATGGTTCAATTTGCAATAGCCTATAAGTTTATCCTATCAAAACACACGCTGTATGCAACAGGAACCACTGGAAGGTTAATTCAGGAAGCAACAGGACTTGAAGTTCATAGATTTCTTCCGGGTCCACTTGGTGGGGATCAGCAAATAGGTTCTTTGATTGCATACAATCAGATCGACATGGTGATATTTTTGAGAGACCCTCTTACAGCCCAGCCACATGAGCCAGATGTAAATGCACTTTTGCGTCTTTGTGATGTCCATAATATTCCTCTTGCAACAAACATTGCGACAGCAGAACTCTTGATAAAAGCTCTTGACAGAGGAGATTTATCATGGCGCGAAATTGTAAATCCAAAATTGCAAAAAAACAAGAGTGATAAGTGATGATAAAAGGGAAGGTTAGAGTTGATAGAAGAACCAAAAACTTGGTAAGAAGACTAAGACCAGGTGAGATACCTGTTATATTGCACGAGGATATTGATGAGGTAGCTGCATATTCTCTTTTGGAGAAAAAAGTGAGGGTTGTAATCAACTGTGCTAAATCTTTTACCGGGAAGTTTCCAGCAGTTGGTGCGAAGATTCTTCTTTCACACGATGTGATTATGATTGACGATTTGGGAGAAGAAGTCTTTAATCGAATAAAAGAAGGAGACATTATAGAAATTAAAAACGACAAGATATTTTTGAATGATGAATACTTGTGCGATGCGAAATATCTTTCCAAACACGAGTTTGAATCTTTTTATCAAAAGAGTTTTAAAGAAATGGAAAATCTTTTAGAAGACTTTATTGAAAATACATTAGAGTATGCAAAAAAAGAAAAAGGATTTATCTTAGGGCAATTTGAAATGCCTGACATTTCAACTAAAATAGCTGGAAGACATGTACTTGTTGTTACAAGAGGAAGCAGTTTTAAAAAGGATATAAAAGCAATTAAAGGTTATATAACCGAGGTAAAACCGGTAGTGATTGCAGTTGATGGTGCTGCTGACGCATTGCTTGAGGAAAAGATAAGACCAAACATTATAATCGGGGATATGGACAGTGTGTCGGAAGAAAGTCTTTACAAATGTGATGAGATAATTGTTCATTCGTATCCAAACGGATATGCACCAGGACTTAAAAAAGTAGAGGCTTTGGGGCTCACAGCAAAAATAGTAGCATGTCCTGGTACGAGTGAAGATGTTGCCTTGCTTCTTGCTTATGAAAAGGGAGCAGAGCTTATAGTTTCGGTTGGTTCTCACAGCAGTATGCTTGATTTTTTAGAGAAAGGTCGGAAAGGAATGTCGAGCACTTTTCTCGTCAGGTTAAAAATAGGTCCAAAGCTTGTAGATGCAAGAGGTGTGTCCAAGCTTTATACTGAAAAGGTAAGTTTTAAGTATATCGGCGTTTTGTTATTTTCTGCGCTTATTCCTATACTTGCAATCCTTATGGTAACTCCGCCTTTTCAATACTTTTTCTATTTGATTCAATTAAAACTGAGAGTAATTTTGAGGTAGGAAAGAATGAATGGAGTGAGTATAAAGTATTTCGTTATTACGATTGCTTCCATCTTTGTTGCTCTTGGGGTTGGAATACTTATTGGATTTTCGTTAAATAGCGAAAAATTTGTTCAAAAACAGTTTCAACAACAGCTAAGCCTTATAGATAAGAACTTAGTTGAGTTAAAAAAAGAGAATGACAGGCTTGTAAAAGAAATTGATGAGTACAAATCACAGATCAATCAACTGGGAAAAATAAATGACACTCTTGTAAATGCATACCTTAAAACGTGCAAAAGTAATGCAGTTGTAAGTCTCATTGTAACCTCAACAGATTATTCATACAACGACCTAATAGATTTTTTGAGAAAGAACCAAATAAAGTTAGCAAGAATTGTTAAGATAAAACGGACGTTTGTGGATGTTTTGAATAATAAGACAAGCGATTTTCCAGAATACAAACTTCCAGAAGATGCGATAAATACTCTAATGTTGTATGCGGTATTTGATATGAAAGATGACTTTATAACAAAACTTACAGAAAAAAGATATATAGAAATAAATAGACTATCAGGAGAAATTGCTGATACAATTTTGATAGCAGGCGGGAATACTCTTCAGAATGATACTTTTAACGCAGTTGATAGAAGATTTATTGAAAAGTTGAAAAATATAAACGATCTCAATATTGTTGGAGTTGAGCAATCGTACAGTGAATTAAACTATTGTGAAAAGTACAAAAGCATGGGCTTGGATACAGTTGATAACGTTGATGAACTGACTGGAAAAGTTTCGCTTATGGAGCTTATAAGAGGCGGAAATGGCAATTATGGGACTAAAAAAGAGGCAAACCTTTTGATGCCGAATACCTTTACAAGCGTTGAGGTTTCTGAAAATTCATTGAAAAAGAGAAGAGAAAGTTTGCTTGAGCAATATCAAAATATACAATCTACAAATGTTATGCCATAAAGAGTTTGTTTTTGCAAACTTCTTATGAGGGGAAGAAATACAATTGAATGTTGTTGTAGTAATTCCTGTGTATAATCCTCCGCAATCTTTTGAAAAGTTATTACAAGATTTGTCTTATATAGAGTTTATAAAAAATATACTTGTTGTTGATGATGGTTCTAAAAAAAAGATTTTCTCTTATTATGATAAGTGCATTGTGCTGACTCATAGTAAAAACAAAGGAAAAGGTGCGGCTTTAAAAACAGCATTTGAATATCTCAAAGAAAGGTCATTTGACAGGATAATACTTCTGGATGGTGACTTAAAGGTAAAAAAAGAAGAGTTGCAAGCATTTTGTGAAAAAGTTTTTATTCTAAATGATAGACAAGTAGTAATTGGTTATCCTATAAATGTTAAAAAAAAGGGGTTTGGAATTGTAAAAAAGTTTGCCAAATTTGTAGTAAAAATTTATACAAAAAAAGAAGTTGAACACTGTCTAAGTGGTCAGAGGATAATTCCGTTCTCTGTTTTAAAAGATATTAAATACATTCCTGATAGATATGGAGTAGATATTTCAATGTTAATTGATTTTATTAATATGGGCTGTGAAATAAAAGAAATGGAGTTTGATTTTTCGCATGACGAAAAAGGAAAGAATTTGAGAGATATATTACATAAAACACGACAAATGAAAGATATATTCTTGGTTTTTATTACAAAATGGAGGGTGTGAAAAAATCTGACTAAATTTTTGCTTATCTCTTTGGGAATTGAAATAGTAACCCTGATAATTTTTACTTTTTATCTAAAAAAGTACAATGTTTTGTTGAAGAAAAATTTTATAGGCAAGAAAATTCCATGTTGTATGGGAATTGTTTTATCATTGAGCTGGACAATATATTTGTTGCAGATTTTTTTTAGCACTGCAGATATTAAATGGTTAATTCTTAGTCTTTCAATTTGTTGTATATCCGTTGTAGGTTTATTGGACGACATCTTTGGTGACAATAAAAGTAAAGGTTTTAAAGGTCATATTACAAGATTTTTAAAAAATGGCGAATTTTCAACTGGACTGTTAAAAATGGTGTCAATGCCAGTTGTGATTTTTGTGTCAAGCGTGATTTTGCAAAAAAAAGTAGTCGAATCAGTGTTTTATGCTATTTTCGGTTCGTTGTGTGTTAATCTCTTTAACCTGTTTGACCTTCGACCTGGCAGATGCATAAAGGTGCTATGGATATCCGTTGCTGTGCTCAGCTTTTTTGTGCATATCGACAGGGTAGCAGTTGGTCTTTTAACTTTAACCATTCCGTTTTTTATAGGTGATTTGAGAGAATTTTATATGCTTGGAGATGCCGGTTCCAACGTAATAGGGTATCTGTTCTTTCTCATTTTGACAAATAGCTATTCTGCAAGTTACAATTTGTTTTTGATATGGGCTGTGTTTATAGTGGTTTTTGTACTGAATGTTTTATCTGAACGCCTCTCATTTTCAAAGGTTATTGAAAGAAATAAGTTTTTAAATTTTATAGACATGTTGGGACGAAAAAATTAACAACTTGAATTTATTTATCGGATATTGTAATATATTCACTGTTGTTTAAAGTTTTCGGCAAGGAGGTAAATAGAAATTGGCTGAGATGGAACTTTGGTTTACTGAGCAACAGACTCCTGACTTGGGATTTACATGCAAGATAACAAAGACCATTTACACGGCAAAGACTCAATATCAAGACTTGGCAATACTTGAAACCAAACAGTTTGGTAGGATGCTTGTACTGGACGGTGCTGTTCAAACAACTATTGCTGATGAGTTTTGTTACCATGAGTTAATTTCTCATGTTCCTTTATTCACTCATCCAAATCCCAAAAAGGTTGCTGTCATAGGTGGGGGAGACGGAGGAGTTATTAGAGAAATTCTTAAACATGACGAGGTTGAAAAGGCATATTTAATCGAGATTGATAGAGAAGTTGTGGAAGCAAGCAAGAAATACCTTCCTGAGATAAGCTATGCACTTGATGATGAAAGAGCAGAGGTCATTATAACCGACGGAATAAAATTTGTATCCGAAAACAAAAACATGTTTGATGTTATTATTGTGGATTCAACAGACCCTATTGGACCAGCAGTGGGGCTTTTTCAAGATAGTTTTTATAAGGCAGTATTTGAATGCTTGAAAGAGGATGGACTTTTTGTTGCACAGACCGAGTCGCCTTTTTATGACAAGGACTTGATAAAGAATGTGTTTCATACAGTGAAGTCTATTTTCCCAATAACAAGGCTCTATCTTGGATTTATTCCAACATATCCAAGCGGGCTTTGGAGTTTTACTCTTGGTTCTAAAAGGTATGACCCACTTGAGGTAGATATTTCAAGGATAAAAAGGATTGATACAAAATATTACAATCCAGAGTTGCACAAAGCTCTATTTGCACTGCCAACTTTTGTCCAGGAAATTATAAAGTAAAAAAGGAGTTAAAATAAATGAGCTTTAATCTCTACAAACCTTTTTTCCTATGTGCTTCAGAGAAGTATGAAGATAGCCTCATAGTTTTAGCAGGAATTCCTATGGATTTCACAGTAAGCTTTAAACCTGGCTCGCGTTTTGCTCCTGCAAAAATAAGAGAAGTGTCAATAGAGCTGGAAGAGTATTCTATCTATCAGGACAAAAGCCTGTATGACAAGACTTTTTGTGATATGGGTGATCTGGAACTTCCTTTTGGAAACATCGAAAGAAGTATTGAAACAATATACCAATTTGCTTGTAAGCTGTTTGAAGATAAAAAAGTCCCTATTTTCTTAGGCGGTGAACATCTGATCAGCTTTCCTCTAATAAAAGCGGCGGCAAACTCAAATGATGGGGAGTTTTATGTACTTCACTTTGATGCTCATGCTGATATGAGAGAGGAGTATCTTGGTGAAAAGTTTTCTCATGCCACTGTCATGAGAAGAGTGGGTGAGGTAATAGGTTTTAAGAGTATATACCACTTCGGTATAAGGTCTGGGTCTAAAGAAGAAATTGAATTTGCGAAAAAGAATAGCAATCTTTATTTTGTTAACAAATGGGGTAAAATTGATGATGTAATAAAAAATCTAAAAAGCAAGAAGGTATATCTTTCGATAGATATAGATGTTTTTGATCCAGCTTTTGCCCCTGGTACAGGAACACCTGAACCAGGTGGAATTCTATCTTCGGACTTTTTTGACATTTTACTTAAATTAAAAGATCTTGACATAATAGGAGCAGATATAGTTGAGGTTGCACCATATTACGATATTTCTGACAGAACAGCATTACTTGCTGCAAAAATAGTAAGAGAGCTAATATTGATGATGAAGTAAAAAAATTCTAATAGGTTTTTTTAAAATAGCAGGGTGTGGAGTACTTACAAAAGAGTACCTTAAAAGTCCACACCCTTGTTTTGTTTTTTCAATTTTTTCTTGCTAAAAATACTTGGATGTTATAAAATAGAAATTAGCATAATATATTAATACCAGATATTAATACTACCTGATAAATCGCCTTTAAGGAGGATTTTTAATGACAGATAAGCTCAAAGAACTCAAGCAAAAGAGAGAAAAAATATTACAACTTGGTGGAGAAGATAAAGTAAAAAAACAGCATGATAGCAAAAAACTTACGTGCAGAGAGAGGATAGAATATTTACTTGACCCTGGAAGCTTTAATGAAATAGACATGTTTGTTGAACACAGATGTCAAGAATTTGATATGAAAGATACATTTGTCCCCTGTGATGGTGTTGTAACAGGTTATGGAACAATCAACGGCAGAAAAGTATTTGTTTATGCCCAGGATTTTACTTCCATAGGCGGTTCACTTGGAGAGATGCATGCAAAGAAAATTTGCAAAGTTTTGGACTTAGCGCTAAAATATGGTTGCCCGGTGATAGGTATAAATGATTCTGGTGGTGCAAGAATTCAAGAAGGTGTTGATGCATTAGCAGGGTATGGTGAAATCTTCTATAGAAATACCATGGCATCAGGTGTAATTCCGCAAATTGCAGCTATCATGGGACCTTGTGCAGGTGGAGCTGTATACTCTCCTGCTATTATGGATTTTATTTTTATGGTGGACAAAACCAGCCAAATGTTTGTTACAGGACCTCAGGTTATAAAAGCTGTCACTGGAGAGGAGATATCATTTGAAGAGCTTGGTGGCGCTTTTACCCACAGCTCCAAAAGTGGAGTTGCTCATTTTATTGCAGAGGATGAGTATCACCTGCTTGACATGATAAAGTATTTATTGACATTTATACCTTCAAATAACATGGAAGATCCGCCGTTTATAATGTCATCTGATTCAGAAAAAAGACTTGTTCCCGAGCTTGAAGGCATAATTCCATCAGAGCCAAACAAAGCTTATGATGTCAAAGAAATTATATATAAAATAGTAGATAACGAAGAATTTTTGGAAGTTCAACCATACTTTGCTCAAAATGCTGTAATAGGATTTGGAAGAATAGGAGGTTTCAGTGTAGGGATTGTGGCAAATCAACCAAAAGTCAATGCAGGAGTACTTGATTATGATTCATCTGACAAGATAGCGCGATTTGTAAGATTTTGTGATGCTTTCAATATTCCTATAATAACATTTACTGATGTGCCTGGATTTTTGCCAGGCGTTAACCAAGAGCACAATGGAATAATTCGTCATGGAGCTAAGGTTTTGTATGCTTACTCAGAGGCAACAGTTCCAAAAATAAATGTAATTTTGAGAAAAGCATATGGTGGTGCTTACATCGCAATGAGCAGTAAACACATTGGTGCAGATTTTGTGTTTGCATGGCCAACTGCCGAGATAGCTGTTATGGGACCAGACGGTGCAGCAAATATTATATTTAGAAAAGAGATACAAAGTGCTCAAAATCCCGAAGAGGAAAGAAAAAGAAGGATAGAAGAGTATACTCGAAAGTTTGCAAATCCATACATTGCAGCTGCCCGTGGGTATGTTGACGATGTAATTGAGCCGCAGCTTACCCGCAACAAGGTCATCGAGGCGCTTAAAATTTCCATTACAAAAAGAGAGCAAAGGCCCCCCAAAAAGCATGGCAATATTCCATTGTAAAATGTATTTTTGTGAAAAAAGGAGAGTGTTTTAAAATGTATGCTCTGGTCAGCACTATTTCAACCATTACTAAAGAAGAGCTTGCTTGTATTTGTGCATGTTTGCACATTGTGATGGGTGAAGGTCAATATAAAATCACCAACATAACTAAACAGCAAAACAAGTGGGTCAAAGGTGCAAGAGAAATGATACTCAATCAGTCACAGATGTTTTACAGATGGAGGTAAAGTTTGCGATGAGAAAATTCAAGGTAAAGATTAATAGCCAAGAATTTGTTGTAGAAGTGGAAGAGATAGGGGTTGAAAATAAAACTTCTGTCGTACCAAGGCCCAAAATTGGTCATTTTGAGCCGAGGCAGGAAAAGTATGAAGATAAAACAAAGCGAAATCCTGTACCTTCTTCTGATAAAAACTCGGTTATTGCTCAGCTTCCAGGCACTATTGTGAGAGTACTAAAAAGTGAAGGCGATGTTGTTGATGCAAATGAACCTGTTTTAATTCTTGAAGCTATGAAAATGGAAAATGAAGTAGTTGCCCCTGGCAAGGGAAAGATCAAAAAAATACATGTAAGGGAAGGACAGAAAGTGGCAAAAGGAGATTTGCTGTTCGAAATAGAATAGAAAATTTGTTGGAGGTTTAAAAAATAATGGGAGTTAGAATAACAGAGACAATACTAAGAGATGCTCACCAATCACTCATTGCGACGCGCATGACAACAGAACAGATGCTTGAAATTGCTCCTGTGCTTGACCAAGTTGGCTACTATTCAGTTGAGTGCTGGGGCGGGGCTACATTCGATGCGTGTCTGAGGTTTTTCAATGAAGATCCATGGGAAAGATTAAAAAAGCTGAGAACTGCTTTTAAAAAGACAAAGCTCCAGATGCTTCTTAGAGGACAAAATCTTGTTGGTTACAGGCACTACGCTGATGATGTTGTTGAAGAGTTTGTAAAAAAGGCTATATACTATGGTATTGATATTATAAGAATATTTGATGCACTCAATGACATTCGGAATATTGAAATAGCTCTAAAAGCAACAAAAAAAGAAGAAGGACATGCCCAGGTTGCCATATCGTACACTATCTCTCCTTATCATACTATTGAAAACTATGTAAATTTAGCAAAACAAATAGAAGAACTTGGGGCAGACTCAATTTGTATAAAAGACATGGCTGGGCTTCTCTCACCATTCGACGCTTACAAACTTATAAAAGCGTTAAAAGAACAGATAAAACTTCCTATTCATCTTCATACACACTACACCACAGGATTTGGGTCAATGACATATTTGAAAGCTATCGAAGCAGGTGTGGATGGTATTGACACAGCTCTATCTCCGCTTGCACTGGGCACTTCCCAGCCGCCAACTGAAACAATTGTGTATGCACTTGAAAATACAGAATACGCTCCAAAACTTGATTTAGAAATGATAAACAGGGCAAGTGAATATTTTAAAGTACTAAGAGAAGAGTATATCAAAAAAGGGTTGCTTGACCCGAAAGTATTAAGTGTTGATATAAACGCTCTTCATTATCAAATACCTGGAGGGATGTTATCAAACCTCATTTCCCAGCTAAAGGAACAGGGGCAAGAAGACAAGTTAGATGAGGTTTTGAAAGAGGTCCCTGAGGTTCGAAAAGATTTTGGATATCCACCACTTGTAACTCCTACAAGTCAAATTGTGGGAACGCAAGCTGTTTTGAATGTTGTAGCAGGAGAGAGATACAAGCTTGTCACAAAGGAGACAAAAGCGTATTTTAAAGGTGAGTACGGAAAACCTCCAGCTCCTGTGAATGAAGAAGTGAAAAGAAAAATTTTGAAAGATGAAAAAGAGATAACCTGCAGACCTGCAGATTTGATTTTACCAGAGCTTGAAAATGCAAAGGAAAAAATCAAGGAGTATATTGAAAATGATACTGATGTAGTAACTTACTGTTTATTCCCTCAACTTGCAGAAAATTTTTTCAGATTAAGGTTTGCAAAAAATTACAAAGTTGACATTGATCTTGTTCAGAACAACAAAGTGTATCCTGTATGAGAGGGGAAGGACATATAAAATTGTGTTCTTCCTTTTTTCTTTTAAAGATACTCTTATAAGAACGTAAGTATTGTGATATAATTAATAAAGAATAAAATAAGAAAACAGGATGTGGAATTTTAAAATGGAAAATGAAAAGCTTGAACTTATCTCTTCGATGGAATTCGAAGAAAATGTTCCAATCTATAAGATAATAGATTTTCTTAACAAAAGTTTAAAAGACAAAAATATTATTGTAGGGCTTTCAAGAAGCCACAATAAGATTGTTATAAGTATCTACCAAACATAAGGAGAAATGCAAGATGACCCACGATTTAGAAGCCAGGATAATTGAACTTATGCCAGAGTTTAGTAAAGGGCAAAAAAAAATTGCCCAGTTTATCTTAGAACATGGGGAAAAAGCAGCTTATATGACAGCACTCGCACTTGGCAATTCAGTTGGTGTAAGTGAGTCAACAGTTGTAAGATTTGCAGAAAGACTTGGTTTTGAAGGTTATCCTGAGTTTCAGAGAGCTTTGCAGGAGCTTATGAAAACAAAGCTTACATCTGTGCAAAGAGTAGAACTTTCTGCAAGTAGGATAAACGAAAAAGAGGTTTTAAGAAGTGTCCTCCTTTCTGACATGGACAAAATAAAGCAGACCTTAGAGCAGATAGATGAAAACATTTTTAACCAGGTTGTAGATGAGATAGTAAATGCAAAAAGGATATACATCATTGGAATTAGAAGTTCAGCAGCACTTGCTGATTTTTTGGGTTTTTATTTGAACATGATTTTAGATAATGTCAAGGTCATCACAACAAGTGGTATTAGTGATATCTTTGAACAGGTTTTCAGAATCACAAGCGACGATTTAATTATCGGCATCAGTTTTCCGAGATATTCAAAGCGCACTTTAAAGGTTTTGCAGTATGCAAAAAAACAGGGTGCTAAGATAGTTTCGCTTACAGATAGCAAAATATCACCTCTGTGTAAATTCAGTGATTATGTTCTTATTTGCAGAAGCGATATGGTATCATTTGCTGATTCGCTTGTGGCACCACTGAGTGTAATAAACGCATTAATTGTTGCGACAGGTCTTAGGAAAAAAGAAGAGGTTGCAAAAACACTTGAAAAACTTGAAGAAATTTGGGATGAATTTCAGGTCTATGAAAAGGAAAATAGGTGATGCAGTTTGAAAAGAATTTATTTAGTAAGACATGGTGAAACTGACTGGAATAGATTAAACCTTGTTCAGGGTTCAATCGATACAGAACTAAATTCAACTGGTATTGAACAGGCAAAAAAGATTGCTGAGAGGCTTAAAAACAAAAAGATTGATATAATATTTTCAAGCACATTAAAAAGGGCTTATACTACTGCAAATTATATAAAATCTTATCATCCAGACACTTTATTTGAAACCTCTGAAAAACTTAATGAGATAAATTTTGGCGAGTGGGAAGGATTGAGCTTTGAAGAGCTTGAAAGAAAATACTCTCATGTCTATTTAATGTGGAAAAACAATCCCGATAAGGCTATTTTTCCGGGTGAAGGCAACTTGTGTGCTGTTATGAAAAGAGTTAAAAGTTTTTTTGATGATATTTTGCAAAAAAATTTTAGTAATATTGTGATTGTCACGCATGGTGGTATAGTAAAACTTTCGATTATCTATCTTTTGAACCTTCCCCTTGATTTTTATAAAAAGTGCTGGATTGGGAATGCAAGTTTGAGCATTGTTGATATAAAAGGAGAAAGGACAATGCTCAGCCTTTTGAATGACATGTCTCATCTGACAGCAGAACAAGTTCGTCCGATAATTTAAAAAGTGAGGTCTATGAAATGGTGGATAAGAAGGAATTTGGAAGCAAGGACGTTTCGAGAGCAGCTATTTTGATGGCTTTAAGCCAAAACAGACAAGAAGAAAAAAAGATTCAAGAAGATTTTACTAAAATCGGAATTAAATGCGCAGCTGTGGATTTTGGAGGGGAGTTTATAACCTCTGTTATGAAAATTGTTGAAAGAGCAGTTGTTGCTGCCAAAAGAGAAGGTGTTATAAACGAGGTACATCAAGAGGAAGGTGCTGTTGCCGGAGCAACAAGGGAAGCGATATCTCAAATCATGCAAAAAGCAATTGGGCTAAACGTAGGAGGAAAGATTGGCATTGCAAGGTTTGAGGAGCATGTTGCGGTTGCCATATTTTTTGGGATAGGTCTTTTACATTTAAATGAGGTAGCAATAGGACTTGGTCACAGGGTTATATGAAAGTTTTTGGCAAAAGATGAATGATTAGTAGGGGGAATGACCTTGGTTTTTGCAATAAGAGGTGCTACAACTGTTGAGAAAGATTCTAGAGATGAGATTGTCAGCTGTACTCAGGAGCTTTTGAATGAAATTATGCTCAGAAACAATCTTAAAAAAGAGGAGATTGTTTTTATTTTATTTACAATGACCAAAGACTTAAAATCGGCTTTTCCAGCGTATGCAGCAAGACTCATGGGGTTTGTGGACATTCCTCTTATATGTGCTCAAGAGCTTGATATTGAGGGAGCGCTTACAAAATGTATAAGGCTTCTTATGCTTATTCAAAGAGATAGTAATTTTATTCCCAAACACGTATATTTGAGAGATGCAAAGAAACTCAGAGAAGACTTGACTGACGAGAAAGGTGAAGATTTATGAAGAAAATTAACATTGCAATTGATGGTCCTGCAGGGGCAGGGAAAAGTACAATTTCAAAGCTTTTGGCAAGCCAGCTTGGGTATATTCATATCGATACAGGAGCAATGTACAGAGCTGTTGGGCTCAAAGTACTTAAGAATAACATCTCCCCGCATGACAGTAGAAAAATTGTTGAGATTTTAAACTCAACTGATATAAAAATAAAACTTGTTGATGGTAAACAGCTTGTCTTTTTAGATGGTGAAGACGTTACAGAAGAAATTCGCCAACCAGAAGTTTCGATGTATGCATCTGACGTGTCAAAGATCAGGGAAGTACGAGAAAGACTTGTAAAGATGCAGCAAGATCTGGCAAAACAAAAAGGCGTTATAATGGACGGTAGAGATATCGGAACACATGTTTTACCCAATGCTGAACTAAAAATTTTTTTGACGGCTACGGCAGAGGAAAGAGCAAAGAGAAGATTTTTGGAACTAAAGCAAAAAGGCTATGACGTAGATTACTATCAACTTTTAGATGAGATAAAAAAAAGGGATCAAAATGATATGACAAGAGAGTTTGCACCTTTGAGGATAGCTGAGGATGCCATTGTCATAGATTCAACTTCTCTTTCAATTGAAGAGGTTTTGCAAAAAATTTTGGAGCTTATTAACAAGGTGATAAAAGATGAGGTATAATTTTTTTCTCAATCTTATTAGAAAAATTGCTTTTATCATTTTGAAATGTGTTTTTTTTATAAGAGTTGAAGGAAAAGAAAATATACCTGAAGGTCCTTTTATTATCTGTGCAAATCATAGAAGTTATCTTGACCCAGTTTTGCTTATACTAATATTTGACAAACGAGTGTATTTCATGGCCAAAAGTGAACTTTTTAGAATATGGTGGCTTGCACCAATCATCAAAGCTTTTGGAGCTTTTCCTGTCAAGCGTGGCAAAAGCGATATTGGTGCAATAAAAAAAGCTATAGAGGTTATAAGATCTGGCAATATTTTGGGTATTTTCCCGGAAGGAAAAAGAAACAGGACAAAAGAAATCATTTTAAAAGGTGAAAAAGGAGTTGCAACCATAATAAAAGCAACAGGTGCAAAGGTCTTACCAGTTGGTATTTCTGGAAGAATAGTTCCATTTGGCAAGATAAGGGTGAAAATTGGAAAGCCAATGGAACTAAAAGACAGTAGCATGGATAATCGAGAGATTGTAGATAAAATTATGAATGAAATTAAAGAACTTATCCTAAAATAAAGGAAGAGGGGAAGTAAAAAGAATGATTATTAAAGTTGCGCAAAGTGCTGGATTTTGTTTTGGTGTTCAAAGGGCAGTAGAAGGCGTTTTGGCATGGGCAAAAGCAAATAAGGGAAAATCTATAAAGGTGTATGGAATGTTAATACATAATAGCTATGTTATAGATAAATTAAAAGAGTTAGGTGTAGAAGTTGTAGAGGATATTGAAAAAATCTGTAAAGAAGATATTATTTTTATACGTTCGCATGGTGTTTCAAAGGAAGAGTATGTTGAAATTGAAAAAAGGGCAGATAAAGTTTATGACTTTACATGTCCGTATGTTAAAAAGATTCATGAGATTGTAATGGAGCATTCAGAAAACGGGTATGATATAATTGTTGTTGGAGATATGAACCATCCTGAAGTAAAGGGAATTGTAGGCCATGTTAGCAATAATAGAAAATGTTTTGTTGTAGATGGTATTGAAAAAGTAAAAGAAGCGATTAATCAAATTGAAGGCAAAGCTGCAATTGTCTGTCAGACCACGTTTGACAGCAAGAAGTGGACCAGTATAAAAGATTTTTTAGAGTCTCATACCAATTATAAAGTATTTGATACCATATGCAAAGCAACAATAAACAGGCAAAAGGAAGCAGCAGAACTTGCACAGCATGTAGACATAATGTTGGTGGTCGGTGATAAGAAAAGTTCTAATACCAACAAATTGTATCAGCTTCTGAAGGAGATAAAACCCACATTTTTTATTGAAAAAGTTGAAGATTTAGATTCAATAAAATTAGATAGCAGTGCAAAGAGTATCGGGGTAACAGCAGGAGCTTCCACTTCTCCTGAGCAGATTGAAGAGGTGGTAAAACATCTGGAAGAAAAGTTTAATGAGATGAATCTGAAAGATTTTGAGAGACTTATTGATAGAAGTTTTTTGACAGTGCAAAGAGGTGAAGTTGTAAAAGGCAGGATAATAAAAGTTGAGGAAGATTATGTACTTGTTGATATTGGTTACAAGGCAGAGGGTATAATTTACAAAGACGAGGTAATTAAAAATGGAAATGTAAATTTGAAGGACCTGTTTAAGATAGGTGAGACAATTGAAGCGGTTGTGATAAAAGAGTCAGATGAAGAAGGAAATGTGGTTTTATCAAAGTATCGGGCAGATGTACTTCACGGGTTTGAAGAGCTGCTTTCGAGGTATGAAAATAAAGAACCTGTAAGAGTGGTTGTAAAGTCAATTAAAGAAAAAAGTGTTGTTTGTGACTTTAGAGGGACAAATGTGTATGTGCCAATTTCTCAGTGGGGTGAAGACGTTCAAACTTCGGATATAGGAAAGATATTTGAAATAGAAATTACAGATGTCAACAAAGAAAAAAAGATAGCTTTTGGTAGTCGGAAATCTTTGCTAAAACAAAAAGAAGAAGAGAGATTTATTAAACAGATTGAGTCTTTAGATTTTTCCAGAGAATATGAGGGCATTGTTGTTGAGATAAAACAAAAAGGCATTGTGGTAAATTTTGAGAACCTGTGTGGTTTTGTACCTGCAAGTGAAGTTGGATATTTGAAAAAAGGTGCAGACCTTAAAAAATTGTTTGAGATTGGCGAAAAAGTCAAGGTGAAGATTCTTGATATAGACAAGAATAAAAAACAGATTTATCTTAGCATAAAAAAGACTCAAGACGATGAGTGGGCAAAAAGGATTAAAAACTTGTATTTAGGGATGCTTGTTGACTGTGAAGTCACAAAGGTGTTATCTTTTGGACTTGTTGTGTGGATCACAGAACATGATGTTGATGGTTTTGTTCACATTTCAAATATTCCACTTGGATACAACCAAAGACCACATAACGTATATAAAGTTGGAGATAGCTTGAAAGCAAAGGTTATAGAGATTGATGAAGAAAAGCGAAGGGTTGCGTTGTCTTTAAAAGATTTGCACGAAGAAGAAAACATAGATACTGAGCATAACGAAGACTTTGTGATAACACTTGCTGATTTTGTGAAGAATATAAAGTTAGAACAATAAATTTAATGTTTTAAGAGCCTATGAAGATTTCATTTTCTATCTTGAAAAACAAACCCGTCCTTAATTTAGATAATAAGATAACAGGAAAAGTAGAAGACATGTTACTCAGAGATGACAAGGTGATTGGGTTTAAGGTACGAGTCAAAAACTCATTTAAAGTATCATCGTGCGCATATGTGCCGACAGAGGACATTGAGTCTATAAACAGTCAACTGATGATTGTCCGCAGCATCCATACTTCCATTGACAGCTTGCCATTTTTAAGAGCACAAGAAATTTTTTTGAAAGAAGTGATAGATGAAAATGGGTTTTTAATTGGGATTGTAATTGACATAGTATTTGATTCTGACAACTTTAAAATAACAGAATATCAGGTTTCAGAGAGTATTTGGAGCTATATAAAAAATAAAAAAATAATATTGAGCCCTGAGGAAATAATATTAAAAGAAAATAAAATATTAAGCTGAGGTGTCATACTTTGAAAAGAATTTCTGCAAAACACGTATTGATAGGAAGCATAGTAGGCGGGATTATATCTGCCATGCTGTCTCAGTCATCTCCAAAGAATATGAAAAATAAGCTTTTAAAGAGAATGATTGCTAAAAAGCTGATGGCTATGCTAAATAAGCTTTTGCGATAGGGAAGGTTTTCTTCCCTACTTTTTTAATATTTTAAGGGATAAGAATAATTCTATTTGAGGTGTTAAAAAGTGCACATAATAAAATTGGTAAAAAGATATTTTACAGATATATTGTTCATAGCTCTAATTGCAATCGTTATTTATTTTTTTGCGAATATGAAGGCATTTTGGCCGATTCTGATTCCGTTTTTGATTGCACTATTTTTTTCATATCTCTTAAAACCTTGCGTAGATTTTTTAGAAACAAAGATTCGGTCAAGAGATATTTCAATCCTGATTTCGTTTGCAATAATCTTTGGTATCACCGTTATGGTCTTTGTATATTTTATTCCTTTATTTGTTAGCGAAACTAAGCAGCTTATTCAAAACGTTCCTGAATATATAGCACTTATTCAAAAGTGGTTTTACGAGATTGATTCCAAGCTTTTAAACAAATTAAATATTGATATCAAAGAAATACTAAATGCTAATTCCATCAATATAGAGGCAGTTTCTAAACAAACTTTGTCTATATTTTTGAACATTGTAAAGAGTATTTCCTCTAACATTTTGTATTATCTTCTTATTCCTATTATATCTTTTTACATCCTGAGAGATTGGAAGAGATTAGTTATGTGGATAAAATGGTTATTACCCGAGAAATATAGAAAGGAAGGACTTTATATATTTGCTGATATAAATAGGGTTCTTCATCAGTATATTCGAGGACAGCTTCTTGATGCTGTTATAGTTGGACTGTTGAGCTTTTTTGGGTTCTCACTACTTTCTGTAAGATACGCAGCTCTTTTGGGTGTGATAACCGGTATTGGCAATTTGATTCCCTATTTTGGACCAATATTTAGCAGTATTCCAGGGGTGATAATAGCGCTGTCTGATTCCTACATAAAGGCTATATTGGTGATAGTTTTTTTAGTTTTACTTCAGCAGGTGGATAGTTTTATCATATCCCCACGAGTTATTGGCTCAAAAGTCGGACTTCATCCTCTTACAATTATTATAGTTATCATCTTAGCAAACAAAATATTTGGATTTGTAGCCATGTTCTTTGCTATTCCCATTGCTGCAGTGATAAAAATTATATTTATTAACATTATGAAAAGGATAAAACCTGAAGAGATTGAGTGAATATTGTTGACTTTGCATTTTGGCTTTAATAAAATTTTGATTGTATTGAAAAAATATAAAAACCATTTTTTAAAAAATACCATAAAGAAAGGCTGATTGAAAGATGTACATGTCTACTGATGAAATAAGAGAAAAATTTCTCCAATTTTTTGAATCAAAAGGTCATTTGAGACTGCCAAGTTTTTCGCTTATTCCTAAAAATGATAAGAGCCTTCTTTTGATAAACGCTGGTATGGCACCACTAAAACCGTATTTTTTGGGGATTGAAGAACCTCCTCGCCGAAGGATTACTACATGTCAGAAGTGCATAAGAACGCCGGATATTGACAGAGTGGGTAAAACAGCAAGACATGCTACTTTCTTTGAAATGCTGGGCAATTTTTCGTTTGGTGATTATTTCAAGAGAGAAGCTATTATCTGGGCATGGGAGTTCGTCACAGAAGTTTTGAAACTTCCAAGAGAGAGGTTATGGGTTACAATATATGAGGAAGACGACGAAGCGTTTGAAATTTGGCACAAAGAGGTAGGCTTAGAGCCGCAGCGAATCAAGAGAATGGGGAAAGAAGATAACTTCTGGGAAATAGGAACAGGACCATGTGGACCGTGTTCTGAGATATACTTTGATAGAGGCGAAGATAAGGGTTGTGGCAAGCCCACTTGCGGCATTGGATGTGACTGTGACAGATTTGTTGAGTTTTGGAATTTAGTTTTTACTCAGTTTGATAAGGATGAGAATGGTGTATACCACAGGTTGAAAAATCCAAACATTGACACAGGTATGGGTCTTGAGAGAATTGCAGCAATTATGCAAGAGGTTGACTCTCTTTTTGACATTGACATAGTAAAAGCTATTCGTAACAAAGTATGTGAAGTTACAAACTATGAGTACGGAAAAAATGCTGAAAAAGATGTGTCGGTACGTGTTATCACAGACCATATTCGTGGCATAGTGTTCATGATTGGTGATGGTATTTTGCCTTCGAATGAAGGAAGAGGATATGTTTTGAGAAGGCTTATAAGGCGTGCTTCACGACATGGTAGGATGCTTGGTAAAAAAGAAGCGTTCTTGCACCTTATTGTAGACACAGTTATAGAGTCTTACAAAAATCCATATCCAGAACTTGTTCAAAAGGCTGAGTATATAAAGAAGGTGCTCTATAACGAGGAGAGCAGGTTCAATCAGACAATTGATGTTGGTCTTGAGATACTTGAAAATGAGATTGAAAAGCTTAAAAAGAACAAGGAAACCATTCTAAATGGTGAGATTGCATTTAAGATGTACGACACTTATGGATTTCCTCTTGACCTGACAAAGGAGATAGCTGCAGAAAAGGGAATTATTGTTGACCAAGAGAGATTTGATGAACTTATGCAGCAGCAAAAGGAAAGAGCTCGCGCAGCTCAAAAAGAGCTTGAAAATGCTGGCTGGAAGGATATAAACATTGTCATTGAGGAGGATATTGAAACAGTCTTTGTTGGATATGAAACATTAAAACAAGAGTCAAAGATACTAAAGATTTTTATGGAGGATGAAGAGGTAGCATACGCCAAAGAGGAAGATGTGTGCTTTGTTATCTTAGATAAAACTCCTTTTTATGCAGAAAGTGGTGGACAAGTTGCAGATAAGGGTATTTTAGAAGGCGAAGGAGTTTTAGCGGAGGTTTTAGATGTCAAGAAAGGACCGAAAGGAACAATTCTTCATAAGGTAAAGGTTTTAAAAGGTGAGATCTCTGTTTTGTCAAGTGTGATTGCCAAGGTTGATGAAGGTTTGAGATTTGCAACAATGAAGAATCATACAGCAACACATCTTTTACACAGTGCACTCAGAAAAATATTAGGGCAGCATGCACAACAAAGTGGTTCGCAGGTTAGTGCTGATAGGCTTAGATTTGACTTTGCTCATTATGAACCATTGTCCGAGGAACAAATAATTGAAATTGAAAAGATGGTCAATAATGTTATTCAACAGGCTATACCAGTTGAAAAAATTGTAACAGATTTGGACAGCGCCTTGAGAATGGGTGCTACTGCTCTGTTTGACGAAAAGTATTCCAATGTGGTAAGAGTTATAAAAATAGGCGATTTTAGTATGGAGTTATGTGGTGGAACACATGTTGATAACACAGGCCAGATAGGAATGTTCAAGATAATATCTGAGTCGAGTGTAGCTGCAGGTGTTAGAAGAATTGAAGCAATTACTGGAAACAAGGTATATGAGTTTATTCTAAATTCCCAGCAGACGTTAAAACAGTTAAGAAGTAAAGTGAAAGCCAGCACTGATTCTGAAATATTAGCTAAAATAGAACAGCTTGAAAATAGAATAAAGGATCTTGAAAACGAGGTAGAGAAGTATAAGCTTTTAGTTATCGAAAGTGAAATTTCATCACTTATTGACAAAGCAGTTAATTATGGCGAGTTCAAGCTGATTGTAAATAGAAAAGAGACAGACGATATGGACTATGTAAAACTTTTTACTGACAAGATTAAAGAAAGAGATTCAAAAGCAATTGTGCTCAATATCTTAGAGCAGGGTAACAAGGTCACTGTACTCATGTCATGTTCAAAAGAAGCAGTTAAAAAGGGAGTTGATTGTGGAAAAGTAGTAAAAGAAATATGTGCAGTACTTGGTGGAAAAGGCGGTGGAAGACCTGAATTTGCCCAAGGCGGTGGAAATGATATACTGAAGATAGACATAGCAGTGCAGACAGCTGAGAATATTTTGAAAGATATATTAAAGGGGAGTGCTTAAAAATGATAGAATGTATCTTTTGCAAAATCTTAAATAAGGAAATTCAGTCTGAGATTGTGTATGAAGACGAACTTGTTTGTGCTTTTAAAGACATAAACCCTACTGCACCTGTGCACATCCTTGTAGTTCCAAAGCCACATATAGAAAATTTAAACGCTGTCCAGCAGCAACACAAAGAACTCATAGGTCATGTATTTCTTGTAGCAAAAGAATTGGCAAAAAAGTTTGGAATTGACGAGAAAGGATACAGAATTGTGGTAAACTGTGGAGCTGACGGGGGTCAAACTATTGACCATTTGCACTTTCACTTACTTGGCGGCAGAAAATTTTCCTGGCCAGCTGGCTAAATAAACAATTTGCTTTGGCCATGATAAAGGAGTATGGTTTTGCAAATGATAGTTGGAATTTTTGTGAATTTTCAGAAAGAACACAGCAGCGAAATCTTAGAAAATATTGTATCTATTTTTAACCACAACAGAGTTAATTGGTTACTGATAAATGAAGAGAACAAAAAAGCTAAAAATTTTGACCTCCTTATAACAATAGGAGGAGATGGCACACTTCTGAATGTGGTTGAAAAGGCTTCTATAGAAGCCACACCAGTCCTTGCCATTAACTGTGGAAGGCTGGGGTATCTTACCGAAGAGGTAGAAGAGGATATTGAAAAAGTAATTTTTAAGCTGTTAAAAAAAGAGTATTTCATTGAAGAGAGGCACATTGTTGAAGCTGGTGTAAAGGAGAAGGTTTTCTTTGCACTGAATGATGTGTGTGTTGTGAGAAATACTTTTAATATAGTGGATCTGTGTCTTTATATTGATGGTGTGTTTGCTCAGGAGTATAGAAGTGATGGTATCATAGTAGCAACAGCTACTGGGTCGACTGCATATTCACTTTCGGCAGGCGGACCTATAGTTGAGCCACAGCTGGGGGTGATTTTAGTCACCCCTATTTGTCCTCATTCTTTGAGTTCAAGAAGTCTTATACTTGGCAGTACAAGAACAATAAAAGTGGAAAATTCATCTTCTGAAAATGTTCAGGTAGTAGTAGATGGTAGATTGGTGGATGAGCTTGCGCCAGAAGAATTTATTGAATGTAAAATTTCTCAACACAAGTTAAAACTTATAAGGCTTAAACAAAGAAATTTTTATGAGATTCTTAGAGAAAAAATAAAAGAGTAACAGTAAAAGATAGAGGTGAAATTTTGCTATGAAGTCTGAAAGACAACAAAAGATTTTAGAAATAATTCAAAATGAAGATATAGAAACACAGGAAGAGCTTGTAGAAAGACTCAAGGCACTTGGCTACGATGTGACACAGGCTACAGTCTCAAGAGACATCAAAGAGCTAAGACTTACCAAGGTTTTGACTGAAACAGGGAAATACAAATATGCAGTTTTATCAGGTCCAGAAGCAAATATTACCGAAAAACTTATCAAGGTCTTTTCTGAGTCGATAATCAAATACGACACTGCTGATAACCTGGTTATTATAAAGACAATTACAGGTGCTGCACAGGGTGCTGCTGCTGCCATTGATTCTCTGAGCTGGCCCGAAGTTGTGGGTACAATTGCAGGTGATGATACCATTTTTATAGCAACTAAAGGCAGTGCAGCAGCTGACAAGATAGTTGAGAGGATAAAAGCTATCATAAGCCAAGGTGAGTAGATATCATGTTAAAAAGATTATTAATTGAAAACATTGCTATAATTGATAGACTTGACATTGAATTTGACAAAGGTCTGACTATACTGACAGGTGAAACTGGTGCCGGCAAGTCTATTATCATTGATTCATTATCCTTGCTTTTGGGTACAAAATTTAAAAAAGATGTTATAAGAACAGGATGTTCAAAGGCCTGCGTGTCTGCAATTTTTGAAATTGAAAAAAAGAGTACTCTTGATGCGCTGATTCAAATGGGAATTTCTCTTGAAGACAATTTTTTGATTGTTAGCCGTGAAGTGTACAGCAGTGGCAAAAACATCTGCAGGGTTAACAATCAGTTTGTATTGCTCTCAACTTTAAGAGAAATAACTAAGCACATCTTTGAAATTCATGGACAGAATGAGACTCATCTTCTAAACGATAAAAGGATTCAACTTTTGTACATAGATAGGTTCTGTGGGAAAGAACTTGAAGAGTTAAAAGCTGAGTATAAGGATTTATACCATGATTATCAAGAGAAAAAAAGGCTTTATGAACAGATAATAACAAAAGAAGAAGAGCGGGAAAGACAACTTGATTTACTAAATTATCAAATAAATGAAATTGAAAGTGTAAAACCCCAAATAGGTGAGGATACAGAGCTTGAAAAAAGAAAAGAGATTATCCAAAACAGTTGGAAACTTAAGCACAACAGTGAAAAGATTCTCGATACTATTAACAACACAATCATAGATTCTCTTGAGATGTGTATCAGACTTGCTAACGAAAATTCAAGATTTGACAAGGAATTTGAGACAATATCTGAAAGATTGAACAACGTGTATTATGAAATCGAAGATATCGTATTTTCTATTTCCAAAAAAAGCCAGAATTACGAAGTGAATAAAGAGGAAATAGAACTGATAGTGGATAGGCTTGATAAAATAAACAGGTTAAAGAAAAAATATGGAAGCACAATTGAAAAGATACTGGAGTACAGAAATAATTTGTTAGAAGAAAGAGAAAAAATCAAAAGTAGTAATGAACAAGCTCTTGAACTAAAAGAGTATTTGAGCAAAACCAAAACAAGACTTGAAGAAATTTCTAAGAAAATGTCAGAGATCAGGCGGAAAAAGACTAATGAGTTTGAACAAAAGGTATTAGAAATTCTTTCACAGCTTGAAATGAAAAATGTAAAGTTTTATATTAAGTTTCTTGAAAGAGAGCTTTATGAAGAGGGAATTGACGAAGTTGAATTTTTGATAGCAACAAACGTTGGTCAGCAGCCAAAGCTTCTTTCTGCCATTGCTTCAGGCGGGGAACTTTCGAGAATAATGCTTGCAATAAAATCCATCATGGCAGAGAAAGATGACGTGGAGCTGATCATCTTTGATGAGATAGACAGCGGGCTGAGTGGAGTTGTCGCCAACAAGCTTGCAAAACTTTTAAAGGAGCTTTCTAAGAAACACCAAATTATTTGTATTACACATCTGCCACAGGTTGCTGCTGCCGCAGATATTCATTATTATGTATATAAAGAGGTTAAAGAAAACTTAACCATTTCCAATATAAAAAGACTTGAGGGAAATGAATCGCTTATGGAGATTGCCAGAATGTTCTCAGGAGAAAATGTTACAGAAAGTTCTCTTCTCCATGCAAAACAGCTAAAGTCCCAGTTTTCCTGATTATTCAAGAATATTTTAAGATGGTGGTGGAGAAGATAACTTATAGAAATTTCAAATTGATAGGTGCTAAACAAGTGAAAAAGCTGGTAGGTGGACTTTTTCTTTTTTACATCTTGCTTACTATCTTTTTTGTCATTTACCTTTACATTACCCCAGATTGTTTGACTTGCTACAGCTCAGATAAGGCTATCTCTATTAAAACTCCTGTTTTTATTAATGTAAATCTAAATCCTTCAAGTATTCAAAGTAGCACGCAAATAAATTTTTTTTATAGAACAAACAAGATTTATATTTCAAAAAAGGTTTCTTCAGTTTTATGTGAGCTAAAAATTGGCTCAATACCACTTAAAAGAGTAAAAATCTCCATTCTTGAGTCAAACAACGTTTACGTTTCTGGAAAATTTGTAGGGATTAAGGTTATGACAGATGGAATACTTGTTATCGGGTATTCTTACGTAAACAGTAGTAAATCGAGTTCCCAAGTTCCTGCGAAAGAAGCAGGCATTCAAATAGGTGATAAGATTGTATATGTAGATGGACAAAAGGTAAAAGACTGCAGACAGCTTTTTGAAATTATAAACTCATCAGGTGGCAAGTCGTTGGTTTTTGTAATTAAAAGAGGGCAACTTTACAAACAACTCAATATAAAACCAGTTCTTAGCAGTGAAGGTGTGTACAAAATAGGGCTGTGGGTCAGAGACGGTACAAGCGGCATTGGAACAGTTACATTTATAGATACCAAAAGAAAGGTATTTGGCGCTCTTGGTCACGGCATATCAGACATAGATACCGGGATTCTTCTGGATGTTAAAGAAGGTCAAATTTACGCAGCGGAAATAGTTGATATAAGGAAAAATGATAAAAATGAGATTGGTGAAGTTATAGGCAGAATTAATGAACACTGTGTGGTCGGAGATGTGATTATTAATTCTCCGTATGGAATTTATGGGAAAGTTGCTCAGAATAATTTTTGGAATGGTCTTCAGGATATGGAGATTGCAAGGGTTCAGGATATTCACGTAGGTAGTGCATATATCTTGAGCGGGATCTCTGGTAATGTGGAAAAGTTTAAAATAAAAATAGAAAGGATCTTGCCTCTTTACAGAAATTCGACAAAAGCATTTGTTATAAAGATTACTGACAAGAGACTTCTTCAGCTCACATCTGGGATTGTTCAGGGAATGAGTGGTTCTCCAATTATACAGGATAACAAACTTGTGGGTGCTGTTACTCATGTGTTTTTGAAAGAACCAGAAAAAGGATATGGCGTTTTTATAGATAATATGCTAAATATCACAAACCTTATTAAATAAATTTATGAAAAAATACTAAAAGGAAATTTCGGTTAGCTGTTGAATTTTTTATGTATATAACACATCAAAAAGAGGGAGATATATGGAAAAATTAAAGGTAGTAATTGCTGATGATAATAGACAGTTCAACATGCTTTTAACAGAAGTTTTTAATTCTCAGCCAGATTTCTTGGTGGTTGGCAATTCGTATGATGGTATAGAAACTTTAAAAGTAGTTGAGGAAAAGAAACCAGATCTTCTGATGCTGGATATCATAATGCCATACCTTGATGGAATTGGTGTAATAGAAAATCTTTCAAACGTGGAAAAACATCCAAACATAATTGTTATCTCTGCAGTTGGTCAAGAGAATATATCACAAAAAGCAATTAACATGGGAGCTTTGTACTACTTTGTTAAACCTTTTGATTTGAATATTATGATAGAAAGGGTAAGGCAGCTTTTATCAAACTTATCTTCAAAGTCGGAGGCTGTCGACGCAAATTTCTCAAAATCTGCTGAGAAAAAACCTGTAAGCGAAGTGGACCTGGAAGCTGAGGTTACAGAAATTCTCAAAGAGGTCGGAATTCCTGCACACGTAAGAGGTTATCAGTTTTTGAGAGATGCGATTGTTGCAGCAACAATGGATGCTGACCTCTTAAATGGTATCACAAAGGTGTTATATCCTCTAATTGCAGAAAAGTACAACACAACACCAACAAGGGTAGAAAGAGCAATAAGACATGCGATAGAGATTTCATCAACAAGGGGTAAGGCAGACACGCTTTACAAGTATTTTGGATATTCCACATCACAGGATAAAGGAAAGCCGACTAACGCCAAGTTTATAGCTATGATAAGTGACAAGCTAAGGCTAAAGATAAAGAAGTCTTCCCAAACAAAATGAATGAGAATTTAAAAGAGGGCCTTTTACATACACTTTTAATATGGAACAACAATTTGGTGTGAAAGCTTAATTTCATGAAAAAGGGATTAGTGTATTCAGCAGTTATCTTGACAGTGGGGTCACTGTTTGCAAAATTTGTGGGTGTGTTTTTAAAGCTCCCTCTAATAAATATTGTTGGTGATTATGGGATAGGGTTGTATCAACTGCCTTATCCCATTTATACTACTGTGTTGACGTTCACAATGACTGGTTTTTCATTCGCAGTTTCAAAACAGATTTCTCATTTTCATGCAGAAAAAGATTACAGGGCTTGTAAACTCACATTTTACACAAGTTTGATTGTTATAACAGCTATTTCTTTTATATTTTTGCTTGCATATGTGCTTTTATCTAAAAAGATTATAGAAATTTTCAAGTGGCCCAAAGAGGCCTATATTCCATACTTGTCTTTAGCTCCTGCACTTTTTCTTGTCTCTGTGCAAGCATCATACAGAGGGTATTTTAACGGTGTTAAAAAGATGTACATTACATCAATCTCCCAGATAATAGAGTCGATGGGACGAGTTTGTTTTGGACTTTTGTTTTGTATTTTGTTTTTAAAAAAAGGAATTCACTTTTCGATTGCGGGAGCACTCGCAGGGAGCAGTGTAGGTGCTTTGTTTTCTTTAATCTACCTTGATGTAGCTTTACGTAAAGACGAGACTATAAATGATATGGAAAAGAGTGCAGAAAATACACAGTTATACCATGATATATTTTTGACATGTAAAAACATTCTTTTGCTTACCATTTATTTTTCGCTGTCCTCCCTTTTGATGTCAGTAATATCAATTGTTGACTCTTTGCTTTTTCCATATTTCATGCATATGAGAGGGTATCATGATAGAATAATCTCACAACTGTTTGGAATATTTTCTGGCAAGGCAATGACTCTTATACATGTTCCACTCACATTCAGTGTGTCGATGGCTGTAAGTATAGTTTCGTATGTTGTGGCTGCGAAACAGCAGAAAGAAAGAAGAGAGCTTGTCTCTGCAGCTTTTGAGTACATTATTCTTGTGACGCTGCCTTCTTGTGTGGCATTTTACTTTTTTTCAGATACGATATTCAAACTTGTATTTTTCAATGCTATTGCAGGAGATGATGTGCTTAAAATCTCTGCTTTTCTTACTATCTTGATCTCTCTTGTTCAATTTACAACGTCGGTGTTGCAAGCAATTGGACATTTTATGGTACCTGTAAAAAGTATCCTTTTAGGCGTGATCATAAAGATTCTGTGCATGTTCGTGTTTATCGTGGTATACAACCTGAACATATCGGGTCTTATCTTGGCTAATATCATATGCTACTTTGTGGTCTTTGTGATAAACTTAGATAAGTTAAAATCTTTTGGTTTTGCCCATTTTAATACATGGAAGATGTTTTATATTGTCCTTTCAAGTGTTATAATGGTTATTGTAGGGAAGATCGTCCTTTGCGTTTTCAAAACCTCTGTTTTTATCGAAGGTATTGTTATGATAATTTGCAGTATATGTGCGTATTTTATGTGTGCCTTTATATTCGGTATATTGAAGGTTTCAACAATAAAAGATTTTATTTTTGAGGTGAAAAGAAAATGAAGATAGGAATAATTGGCTGTGGAAATATGGCAAGTTCAATTGCACATTCAATAAAACAATCTCTTGAGCCTCAGCTTTTTTGCTATGACATAGACCTTGACAAGGCTCACAGGTTTTCCCGAGTTTATGGTGCCACCAAAGTCGATAGTGAAATGGAGATTGTAAATAATAGCAACATAATTATAATCGCTGTAAAACCAAAAGACATCTTTGATGTGCTTGAGAAAATAAAAGATGGTATCTCTGAAAAGATAATAGTTTCTATTGCAGCGGGGATTTCGATTTCAAAAATTAAAGAGGTTGTAGGGGACAAAAAGATAGTGCGAGTAATGCCGAATATCAATATAAGCGTACAGAAAGGCGTTATGGGTATATGTTTTTCTGAAGAAGTAACTGCTGAAGAGAAAGAAAAAATACTTAAACTTTTTAAAAGTATGGGTGAAGTTATAGTTACTAATGAAAAATATATTGATGCAATAACAGCTTTATTTGGGAGTGGCCCAGCATTTGTTGCACACTTTATTGAAAGCTATGCCGATGCAGCAGTTAAACTTGGATTTTCAAGACAAGAAAGTCTAAACCTGATCTTGGCATTATTTGAAGGTACTGTTGTTAACATGAAAAATAATATGTTAACTACACAGCAGATAAAGGATATGGTAACATCTCCTGGGGGTACAACAATTGAAGGGCTTGTGGAGTTTGAAAGAAGAGCGGTAAAAGGAGCAATAATAGATGGGATACTCAAGGCATATGAAAGAGCTAAAAATATATTGTAGGTGTAAAAAGTAATGAAAGAAGTGACAATTTACACTGACGGTGCTTGCAGCGGAAATCCTGGACCAGGCGGATGGTGTGCTATACTCATATACAAAGGAATCAAGAAGGTGTTAAAAGGCTTTGAAAGGCACACAACCAATAACAGAATGGAGCTCAAAGCGGTTGTGGAAGCTCTAAAAGCATTGAAAGAACCATGCAAAGTAGTAATCTATTCAGACTCTGCTTATATTGTAAATGCTGTCAATCAAAATTGGATAGAAAAATGGCAGAAAAATGGATGGAAGACATCTGAAAAGGAAGAGGTCAAAAACATTGATTTGTGGAATGAGCTTATAAATCTTCTCAAAATTCATAAGGTTACTTTTGAGAAAGTAAAGGGTCATAGTGACAATGAACTTAATAATCTTTGCGACCAGATTGCAAGAAGTATGATAAAAGGGGAGCAATAAGATAAAGTGTTTGAAATAAAAAAGGGATTGTGACAAGAAAGATAAATACTACAGGATTTTGCCAGTATGTTGAAGTAAAATATCACGACGGCAATGTGTCTATTGCTGTAAACTTTTTGGATATAAATCACGAAGTAGAAGAGGGACAAGAGGTTTTAGTGAATACAACAGCAAGAGTGCTTCAGCTTGGAACGGGTGGATATGATTATATTTTACCTTTTGATGCTTTTAAAAACCTGTCAAAAGGTCATATAATGAAGCTCAGATACACACCACTGCAATTTTCTGTGTTGACAGAAGAAGAAAAAAATCCTGACATTTTTGATAAAGTTCCAAATTTTAATGATATAATTGTTATTGTGTGTGAGCTTCACAGCATGCTTTTGCCTCTATGTATTTACCTTAAAGAAAAAGTAAAAGGAATAAAGATTTCTGTTATATTAAATGACTGGGGAATGTTAAATGCAAAGCTTTCGCACAACTTAGAGTTTTTAAAAGAAAACAAATTTGTAGACTACATAATAACATGTCAGGAAGCATTCAATGGTGAATTTGAATGTATAAATGAAATAGATTCTCTCACTTTTTCTCAAAGTTTAGGATGTGATGTTGCTATAATTTCTCCCCTGCCTGGAATTGTGGGAACAGGAACAAAATTTGGGTTCAGTAGTTACAAGGCTGTCCACGTTATTGAGGATGTAGTCAGATTTGGTGGCAGAGTAGTCTTTCCAGTGAGGGTATCGAAAAATGAAAAAAGACAGCGGCATAGGTTCATAAGTCATCATTCTCTTACAATATTAAATTATGTGAATTGTTCTGTAGAAATTCCAGTTTTTGATTTTGAAGATAAAATCTTTTTCGCGAAAATCTATAAGACATTAAACAATTACCGCGCAAAGCACATTGTGGCCGTGGTGAATAAAATAGATAAAATGATAGTAGAGAAATACAAGTCAATTATGAGCACAATGGGAAGAAGTTATGAGCAAGATAGTGAATACTTTTTGGAACTTTTCGCTACAGCAGAATATGTCTTAACAAAACTAAAAAGGAGATGAAGATTAAAGATGGATTTTTATGAAAAGACTGTAGAGTCCACATTAATATATGATGGCTCATTTATATCATTAAAAATAGACAAGGTTTTACTTCCAAACGGCAATATTTCTCAGCGTGCTATTGTACTTCACTCGGGTGCAGCTGTGGTTGTTCCTGTCGATGATGAGAACAACGTCATCTTTGTAAAACAGTTTCGAAAACCAATTGAAAAGGTAATAATTGAACTTCCTGCAGGCAAACTTGACAAAGATGAAAATCCACTTGAATGCGCTAAAAGAGAGCTTGAAGAAGAAACAGGTTATAAAGCAAGAGAACTAATAAAACTTACCGAGATTTATACAACGCCAGGATTTTCAAACGAAGTGATACATATATACCTTGCAACGGGTCTTTTTAAAGGAAAAGCTCATACAGATGCTGACGAGTTTGTTGAAGTACTAAAAATTAAGATGGTTGATGCCATTTCGATGGTCAAAAAAGGTGAGATTAGGGATGCAAAGACAATAATAGGACTTTTTCTTGCAAATATGTATTTGCAGGAGCAAGAACTGATAAAATG
Organism: Caldicellulosiruptor obsidiansis OB47; assembly: GCF_000145215.1. Taxonomy (NCBI): domain Bacteria; kingdom Bacillati; phylum Bacillota; order Caldicellulosiruptorales; family Caldicellulosiruptoraceae; genus Caldicellulosiruptor; species Caldicellulosiruptor obsidiansis. The sequence continues at coordinate 1,339,027 of NC_014392.1, read as the reverse complement.
AGGGTATATGCCGATTTGCACGTGCACATTGGATTTTCTAATGGAAGGTACATAAAGGTACCTTCTTCAAAAACCCTTACACTTGAGAATATTGTAAAAACAGCAAAAGATGAGAAAGGCCTTGATGTGATTGGTATTGTTGACTTTTTGTGCGAGGATGTAATTGAAGAAACTGAAGAGTTGTTAGATAAAGGAAAGTTTGTATTGAAAGATGGTAGTTTATATTCTGAGGGGCTTTTGATAATACCTGCAGCCGAGATAGAATTGAGGTTTTTCTCAAATGATTTTCACTGTCTTCTCTTTTTCGAAGATTATGAAAAGTTAAAAGACTTCAGAAAAATAATTAAGACCTACTTTAATCAAATTGATTTTAGCTGCCCGGTTTTCAGAGGGGAGATTTGCGATTTTGAAAAGATTGTATCATCTTTTAGACTTTTAGCTGTGCCTGCACATGCTTTTACTCCTTATAAAGGTTTTTATTCAGCGGCGCAAAGAATTGAAGAGGTTTTCAAAAATACAGAGGTTTTTGCAATAGAACTTGGTCTTTCTGCTGATTCTTACATGGTAAATGCACTTTGCGATGTGCAAAAAAGGAGCCTGCTTTCTAACTCAGACGCTCATTCTTTGAAAAATATTGCAAGAGAGTTTAATGAAATTGAGGTTGAAAATCTTTCTGCAAAGGATATCATAAAAAGTATAAAAGAAAACAGAGTAGTTGCAAACTATGGTATAAACCCAAGACTTGGAAAATATCATAAATCGTATTGCAATAAATGTAATAGTTCATTTAATTTGAAAAGCCAAGATTCAATATTATGTCCATTTTGCAAAAGCAATGACATTGTAATTGGTGTTGAGGATAGAATTTCATGGCTTTGCAAGATAGAAAATCCTGTGGAAAAACCGCCTTATTTTTACACATTCCCTTTTGAACTTGTACAGGGATTTGGACAAAAGACAATCAAAAAAATAATTGAGATATTCAAAAATGAAATAAACTTCATTAGATCTCTAAATGATGGTACTTTTAAGAATTACAATATTGATAAAAATATAATACAAAAACTTACAAAGTTTATAAATCAAGATTACACTATTAAATTTGGTGCGGGAGGACATTTTGGAAGGGTCATATTTGAATAAAAATGGGTGATGATATTATGGTTGAAAAAGAGATGCTCAAAAAAAATATTGAAGATGTAATCAACAGAATAGAAAAGGCCTGCATCAGAAGTGGTAGAAATCCCAGTGAGATCAGTTTACTTGGTGCGACAAAAGGGGTAGATGTTGAGACTATAAAGCTTGCAAATCAGTTTGGTTTAAAGATTTTTGGTGAGAACAGGGTACAAGAATTTTTACCAAAGTTTCAATATCTTCCATATCTTGAGTGGCATTTTATTGGAAGACTTCAGACCAACAAGATCAAATACATTTTTGATAAAGTAAGTCTTATTCATTCAATTGACAGTCCTCAGCAAATTGATGAACTTGAAAAAAGATGTGCAAAGGCAGGAAAAGCATGTAACGTGCTGATAGAAATAAACATAGGTGGTGAAGAGTCAAAGGGTGGAGTTAGTATAGAGAAAGTAGATGATTTGATTGAAAAGATCAGTAATTGTTCCCATGTCATTCTTAAGGGTTTTATGACCATACCTCCAATTGAAGATGATGACAAGAAATTGAGGTGGTACTTTAGAAGGATGAAAGAAATCTTTGAAAAATATAAGAAATTAAATTATAATAGTGTTAAAATTGAAGTCCTATCTATGGGTATGAGCAATGACTTTGAGGTAGCAATAGAAGAAGGTGCCACCTTGGTGAGGATAGGAACAAAAATCTTTGGTGAGAGACCAAAAAAATAATAAGGAGGGTTTTTTGGTCATGTTTGATAACCTACAAAGAAAGTTTTTAAACCTTATTGGCATTGAGATTGAAGAGGAAGATAGGTCTCAGGAGGTTTCAAAAACAAAAGAGGAAAACGCCAAACCAAAGCATGAAACTCCAAAGGTAGTGACAATTGGAAAAGCAAACCAAACAGAAGTTACAGTGTATAATCTCAAACTCTTTGATGAGGTTGTTAAAGTTTGCGATGCTCTCAGAGAAAACAAGATAGTTGTTTTCAATTTGGAACAAGTAGCAGAGGAGCACATTCAGAGAATAATTGATTTTGTGAGCGGGGCTGTTTATGTTCTGGATGCCAAGATTCATAAGATTAGCAAAAAGATATTTGTGGTTGTTCCAAGAAGTATTGACCTTGAAGTTGACGAACAGCTCAAAGAAGAGTTCAGGTCAAAAGGTGTATTTGCTTGGTTGAAGTAATCAAGACAAAATTTTTGGGGGAGTTTTATGATAAGATTTTTATTTGGACTTGCAGACAAGGCAATTTCGTTTGTTGAATTTTGTATAATAGTTGATGCAATTTTGTCGTGGGTAATAGTCGACCCATACAATAAATACAGAAGAATATTGGGTACTATTGTGAATCCTATTCTTGACCCTGTGAGGAGGGTAGCTTCGCGATACATTCGGATAGGTTTTATTGACTTTTCACCTATGATTGCTATAATTCTTTTAGAAGTTTTTAGATGGCTACTGAGAATACTTCTTATAATCTTAATATAAAAAATGGGGTAGCAGGTAATGTACTATATCCCTGAAGAAAACAAACATGAAATATTAAAAATTAAAAACTTGATAGAGAAAACAAGGTTTGGTATTGAATATTCTGACTTTCTTTCACCATTTGCAATAAAGTATGCTGTTGATTTTCTTCTGAAAAAAGAGAATCAAATTTTATACAAAATTTGGGGTGGATACGAAGGCAGCGAAAGAAATATATTGGCTCTTTTTAGTAGGGATTTTGAGGAATATGCAGAAAATCTAACGTACCCTATAGAAACCATTTTGATTGAAGCCAAAGATAAACTTTTTCACAGGCAAGTTCTTGGTAGCTTTATTGGTAATGGAATTAAAAGAGATAAGATAGGCGATATCCTTGTCAAAGAAAACAGTGCACTTGTGTTTGTAAAAGATGAAGTGGCAACATATATTGTAACCAATATAGACAAAATCGGCAAGGAAAAGGTAAAATGTAGCATTGTCAGAGACAATGAAGTTGATATAAAATATTTTTTCAGCAATGAAGGCAAGAGGATTACTTATACTTTAGCATCGCTCAGAGTTGACAGTGTGATAAGCCACGGTTTTGGAATTTCAAGAGAAGAAGCAGCAGATTTAATCAGACAGATGAAAGTGGCAGTAAACTGGATATACATTGATAAACCTTCATATCCTATAAAAGAAGGAGATTTAATCTCTGTTCGTCATTATGGACGATTGAAAATAGATAAGGTATTGACCCAAACTAAAAAGGGAAGAATTAGGATAGAAGTTTTGAGATTTTCATAATTTTTATGCGGAGGTAAAATATTGATGTTAACCCCTCAAGATATTGAATCTAAGACCTTTAAAAGGGTGTATATAGGTGGATATAGTGTTGAAGAGGTAGAAGAGTTTTTGGACCAGGTTTTAAAAGATTATGAGGCTCTGTATAAAGAAAACCTTGAATTGAAAGACAAGATTGCTCTTTTAAACGAGAATATTCAAAACTACAAGACAATTGAAGAGACTTTGCAAAATACCCTAATTGTTGCACAATCCACTGCTGAAGAAATCAAAAAGGTAGCGTATCAAAAAGCTGAGACAATAATCAAAGAAGCTGAGATGAAGGCTTCAAAGATGATAGAAGAAGCAAATAGTAAAGTTTTGCAAATAACATATGAGTATGGTGAGCTTAAAAAGAGGTATCAACTTTTTCTAAACAAGTTCAGGAATTTACTACAAACTGAACTTAGTGCACTTGAAATGGTAGATAAAGAACTACAAAATGACTAACATTTTTAGCAGGGGGATGAAACATAAGATGGACTGGAGTCAAACATTGAACTTGCCAAAAACCGATTTTCCAATGAGAGCAAACTTGGCGCAAAGAGAACCTCAATTTTTAAAGTTTTGGTACGAAAATGACATCTTTAAAAAAATGCTTGAAAAAAATAAAAACAATAAAAAGTTTATCCTTCATGACGGACCACCTTACGCAAACGGCGACATTCATTTAGGACATGCCCTAAACAAAGTTTTAAAAGACATAGTAAATAAATACAAATCGTTGCAGGGCTATTACACACCTTATATTCCTGGCTGGGACACACACGGTCTTCCGATCGAGCAGCAGGTTATCAAAAAGCTTGGAGTAAACAGGCATGAAGTCAACCCAGTAGAGTTTAGGAAAAAGTGTAAAGAGTTTGCCCTCAGCTATATTGACATCCAAAGACAACAGTTCAAAAGACTTGGCGTGTTTGGTGAATGGGAAAATCCTTACATGACTTTAGACCCAAAGTTTGAGGCAAGACAGGTTCGTGTATTTGGAGAAATGGCTAAAAAAGGTTATATCTATAAAGGTCTAAAACCTGTTTACTGGTGTCCGTCTTGCGAAACTGCACTGGCGGAAGCAGAGATTGAGTATCAAGAGGATAGGACATACTCTATTTATGTTAAGTTTGAAGTGATCGATGACAAAGGGTTGTTTTCAAATTTGCCCATAGGAGATAAAAAGGTATACATTGTAATTTGGACAACCACAACATGGACTCTTCCGGGTAACCTTGCAATTGCCTTAAATGCTGATTTTGATTATAGTTTGATTGATATTGGAAATGAAATATTAGTTGTGGCATCTGAGCTTGTAGAAAGAGTAATGAAGACAAATAAAATTGAGCAGTACCATGAGATTGCAAGGTTTAAAGGCAAAGATTTAGAATATGTAAAATGCAAACATCCGTTTTTAGACAGAACTTCTTTAGTAATTTTAGGCGAGCATGTAACTTTAGAAGCAGGAACAGGTTGTGTTCACACAGCACCAGGACATGGTGAAGAGGACTTTGAGGTTTGCCAAAAGTATAATATACCTGTAATTGTTCCAGTTGATAATAAAGGATATTTGACTAAAGAGGCTGGCAAGTTTGCAGGTCTCTTTTATGAAGATTCAAACAAAGAGATTGCAAAGGAATTAGAAAACTCAGGTAATCTTCTTGGTGTCGAAAAGATAACTCACCAATACCCGCATTGCTGGAGATGTAAAAATCCTGTTATATTCAGAGCAACTGAGCAATGGTTTGCTTCAGTAAAAGGTTTCAGAGAAGAGGCTTTAAAAGCTGTAGACAGCGTTAAGTGGGTACCAGAGTGGGGAAGAGATAGAATTTACAATATGATTGCAGACAGGCAAGACTGGTGTATCTCAAGACAGAGAATTTGGGGTGTGCCAATTCCAATCTTCTATTGCAAAGATTGCAGAAAAGAGCTAATTACAGATGAAACAATTGAACACATAGCAAAAATATTTGAAAAAGAAGGTTCTGATGCTTGGTTTTCTAAGGATGTCAAAGAACTTTTGCCAGAAGGTGCAAAGTGTCCTGTTTGTGGCTGTAGCGAGTTCGAAAAAGAAACCGACATCATGGATGTGTGGTTTGACTCAGGCTCTTCTCATGCTTATGTTTTAGAAAGCAGAGAAGATTTAGAGTGGCCATGTGATATGTACTTAGAAGGGAACGACCAATATAGAGGATGGTTCCAGTCATCGCTTTTGACAGCTGTTGCAACAAAAGGAAGAGCACCTTATAAGATTGTACTCACACATGGTTTTGTTGTTGATGGCGAAGGCAAAAAAATGTCAAAATCAGAGGGAAATGTAATATCACCATTTGACATTATTGATGAGTTTGGAGCAGATATATTAAGACTGTGGTGTGTTTCAGCTGACTACACAACTGATATGAGAATTTCAAAGGATATTATAAAACAGCTAACAGAAATTTATAGAAAGATAAGAAACACAGCAAGATTCTTGCTTGGTAATCTTTATGACTTTAACCCAAAGACAGACAAGGTAGGATATGAAAACTTGAAAGAGATTGATAAGTGGGCACTACAAAGGCTGTATACATTGATTGAAAAGGTGACAAAAGCATATGAAGAATATGATTATAATCAGGTATATCATCTTGTTCATAACTTCTGTGTAATTGATATGAGCAATCTGTATCTTGATATAAACAAAGATAGGCTTTATGCGTCAAAAAGTGAAAGTCTTGACAGAAGAGCTGCACAGACTGTCATGTATGAAATACTTGTTGCGCTCACAAAACTAATTGCACCAATTTTGTCTTTCACAGCAGAGGAAATTTGGCAGAATATTGCTTACAAAGAAGAAAACGTTGAATCAGTATTTTTAACAAGCTGGCCAAAGGTTAACGAAGGTATATTGAAAGATGAAACCTTGAGAGAAAAGTGGGATAAGATAATTGAAATAAAAGACATTGTTGCAAAACAGCTTGAGATTGCAAGAAATGAAAAGCTTATTGGAAGTTCACTGGACAGCAAAGTAAAGATTTTTGCAAAAGGCATTAATAAGAGGTTTATAGAAGAAAACAAAGACATCATTCAGGAAGTGCTAATTGTTTCCCAACTTGAGGTTGAAGAAGGCGACAGCGACCAAATGAAAGTAGAAGTTTACAAGGCTGATGGTTCAAAGTGTGAACGATGTTGGAAATTCGATACAATGGTTGGAAAGAATGAAGAAAGTTTAAATGTATGTCCGAGATGCTATGAGGTTTTAAAAGGTAAATAACATAAAAAAGACAAAGCCGGTATTATAACAAGTGCCGGCTTGTCTTTTATTTTATAAAATTTACAAAAAGGATGGGTAGGATGGAAGATAGGATTTACTTAAATTTAAAGAGGGATGAAAAAAATATTCCAATTGTTTTTGTTGAGAGAATAGAAAAAATTAGAGAATATATTTTATCTTTTAACTGCTCAAATCTTGTAATATTTACTGATAGGTTGGTCTACAGGATTTATAAAGATTTTATTGATAGCCTGCAGCACTCTTACCTTTATCTTTTTGATAAAGGTGAGGAATCAAAGTCAATAGAGTCTTACCTGAAAGCCATTGATTATCTTTTGGATAGAAATGTGGATAGAAGAGCTTTGTTTATTGCAATCGGTGGCGGGGTTGTTGGGGATGTAGTAGGGTTTATAGCATCTACATATAAACGTGGTGTAAGGCTCATTCACATTCCAACAACTCTTCTTTCAATGGTTGATAGTAGTATTGGTGGTAAGACTGGAATTAATTATAAATCCTATAAGAACCAGATTGGAACATTTTATCAACCTGAGATGATAATAATTTGCCCTCAGTTTTTAGGAACACTTCCAAAAAGCGAAGTTTTATCTGGTTTTGGTGAAATAATAAAATATGGTTTTACCTTGGACAAAAGTATATTGGATATGAAAAAGAGATTTGAAAATGATGTTTTTGAGATTTTTCAAGATAAAATACTTTCTATGCAGTTGATAAAGAAATCTATTAACTGTAAAGTCAAAATTGTTGAAAAGGATGAAAAAGAATCATTTTTGAGAGAAGTTCTGAATTTTGGTCACACAGTAGGTCATGCACTAGAGACGTATTACAATTACTATTTTTCTCATGGTATATTCGTTATTTTGGGAATGGTTGCTGAGATGATACTTTCAAACATTCTATTTAATTTTGATTTGTCAAACTTAGATTTTTTAATAAGAATTTTGGAGAAGAATAGTGTAAAACTTCCTCAAAGATTTGAGAAGAGCCAAATTATCTCAATTATGAAGTATGATAAGAAAAATATAAGTTCTTCTATAAGAGTTGTTTTATTGAAGGATGTATGTGATTATGTGTTAGGTTACGAAATTAATGAAGATATTTTATATGAGGCACTTGATAAGTTCGAAAAAATTGTTTTATCTTAAAATGCCTCAGTCTGACAAAGTCAAGAAGAAGCTCCCCTGTCTTGGCTATATAGCTCACGAATTATAAAAATAAATGCCAAGAAAAGGGAGCTTTTTTATGTGTTAATTCTAATTTCTGCATCGTTATACATTATATTAAATACGAATCATTTTTGGTTTTAGTATTTTTGTCGATATAAATTTCTTCAAAGCCACCATTTGAAAAATAATTTTTTCTTATCTTTTCCTCATTTTGAGATGGAATAATTTCCGTTTTTAAATTTATTATACTACTTTTGTTGTTTATTAGATGTATTTTCAGCAGCAACAATATTCAAGTTGTACAGAATAGGAAATAACACCAGAAGTGAAATTAATACTGTTATTTACAGAATTTTACAATTATTGATTTTTCTAATTTGCATTACAAATCAACTCCCTTGAATATAAGCATCAATAATCTTTTACTAATAATACAAAAGTAAAATCCCATAATTCCGCCTATTGTATTCGCTATAATGTCGTCTATGTCAAAACATCTGCCAGAATTGTTTGTCACTATCATACTAATTAACTGCAATACTTCTATGCATAAAGAAAATGAAAAACTATAATATGTTACTTTTTTTAATGAGCAATCTTTCCTTATTATTGGTAGCAAAAAGCCGAATGGTAAAAATAAAATAATATTATACCCAAAAGTTTCAAATATTATTTCAAAAGTAGGTAGTAAGTATTCTTTTATATTATACCCTGCTCTTGATGCTTCTCTTAATGCTTCAATTCTCTTTATTAAAAAATAAAATGGAACTAAGTTATACTGTACTTTAGTAATGTCTATTTTAAATGGCAATTTGATTGGAAATTGTGTAATTATCATAACTACAAATATATATCCATCGAAAATAATCTTTACAGCTCTTTGCTTATACTTTTGAAGCATTACCTGTATTCCTTCAGTATAAAAGATTGAAATTTAAGTCTTCTATATTTTCATAACTTTTATAATAAATCAAGGCTTGTATACTATAAAGTCTCCTGACGCATAATAACCAGTATTAAAATTAAACTCAATATAATAATCTTTATTTGGAGTTACAGAAAAAGAAATAGTTTGCCAACCTTTATTAGTAATAATATATTGAGGGGATGTTTTCTTCCCTGAACTATCCAATAAGTATACTGGAATAGATGCGTAAGCATTGCTTAAAGGATTTGTCCTATTGATAGCATCTGACTTATTTAAATACATTCCAAAGCAAGCATCAATTTTAATAGTATTGCCACTTGTTTTAACCCACTTGTCACTATATAATATCCCTGATGCCCATACTACAGTACCGTTATAACTTTCTCGGTCTAAGTTCACAGTTTGATTTGAAGAGCTTGGAGGATTAACTCCGAAGAGTTGATTTTTCTCATCGATATCTACTGTTGACTGAGAGAGGCTTTGGATATCTTCTTGTGTTTGCGAAGCTGCAAAAATAAATGCATTCGAAAGTATACATATCCAAAGGTAAATTACCAAACAAAACATTTTTTTCATGCATAACCCTCCAAAAATAATTATTGTTTTTTAGCCTTTTGCAGAAACGCTCAATATGAGCATTATCAAGTATTTTAAACTGTAAATAATTTAATAATCATCCTCTAACTTTTATTTTTGTGAACGACTGAGATTAAAAATATAATCCCTATTTACAATTTTACCCATTAATTTTCAAACATTTTCGACTCACCTCTTGAGTGGTTTATTTATTTTATCATTATTATACCACGTATGTAGAAACCATACAATTGTAAGATCAGACAAAAAAATAAGCACATTCTCTCAATTTTTTGGTAAAATATTATATTATAAGTTCTAATAACTAATTTTCGGCATAGAAGAATAGAAAGACATGTTTAGGCTTGAATTTTTTTGTATAAAAATCTCCAAAAAGCTTTTCAAAAACCTCTTTACAAATTAGTTTTTACTATTGTAAAATATATATGTAATTACAATTGTAAAAGAGAGTAATGTAAAAATGAAAAAGGATTTATTAAAGCCATTAAAAGCAGAGTTAGAGGTGAGATTAAAAAACATTAAATGGGAGTGAAGAAAGGTTTATCAATAAAAATTGTTTTAATAAGGAAGAGAAATTGAATAAGAATGATAAACATGTTTAGCATAAATAACTATGTTTTTGAAATATATGTATAAAACAGGGGTGATAGTTATGTTTTGTTGTAGTTTTGATACTTCTTGAACATCCTAAAAACACTGAAATATTCTATTTTGAGCTCAAAAATTCGATTCAGATTCATCTAAATACAATAACGGATGTAAATTGACTGATAATTACAGCGAATTCGTCAAATTATGCAAAGACAGAGGTATCGTTTGGTAATTTAAAATTAGATCATATAAATCATAGAAACGAGCATTCCTGTAATGAACGAAAATGAGTGAAAATGACGAAAAATGAGATTTGAAAAGATAAGGTACCTCCTGGTAAAATACAGAATGTAAGTTGTACAACTTACGACAAAACACAACAAAGGAGGTACCCTCTTTGAAGTATACACAAAATGAAAAGATATTACAAGTAACAGAAAAAACTTTAGTTGTAGGAGTAGACATAGCGAAGGAAAGGCATGTTGGAAGAGCATTTGATTTTAGAGGAGTGGAGCTTGGCAAGAGAATAGAGTTTGAGAATAGAAAAGAAGGTATGGAAAAATTTTTGGATTGGGCAAATAAGATAATGAAAGCCAATGGCAAAGACAACATGATAGTTGGGATAGAACCTACAGGGCATTACTGGCTGTGCTTTGAGCAGTACTTAAGAGAGAATGGCATAAAAGTGGTTTTAGTGAATCCTTTTCACGTAAAAAGGAGCAAAGAACTCGATGATAATACACCAACAAAGAGCGATATAAAGGATCCGAAGACGATAGCGATGCTTGTGAAGGATGGAAGATACACAGAACCAAATATACCCGAGGGTATATATGCTGAGATGAGAGTAGCGATGAACATATATGAAAGGCTACAAAAACAGCTGAACGTTTTAAAAAATCAAATAATCAACTGGCTGGATATCTATTTTCCAGAGTTTTTAGAGGTATTTTCTGATTGGGAAGGCAAGGTAGCGCTATTGACCCTAAAAGAGATGCCATTGCCAAGTGATGTAATAGAAAAGGAAGTAGAAGGGATTATAGAGTACTGGCGTGACAAAGTAGATAAACGTGCGATTAGTCGCAGGAGGGCGATGGATTTAGTAGAGACTGCTAAAAGGAGTATAGGTAAAAAAGAAGGTAGAAAGCTGGCAAGACAAGAGATAAAATATTTGCTTGAAGAATATGAGCTTTTAAAGAAGCAGGTAGAAGAGATAGAAGGTGAGATGGCAGAGCTTTTGAAAGATGTGCCGAATGGTGATAGGCTGCTTGAAATAAAAGGTGTTGGTGTAAAAACAGCAGTTGGGTTTATTTCTGAGGTTGGAGATATAAGGAGGTATGAGGATGCGAGACAGATCCAGAAATTAGCTGGTCTTAATATAATTGAGAATAGTTCTGGCAAGTACAAGGGGCAGACATGTATAAGCAAAAGAGGGCGAGGGCGGCTTCGAAGTAGTTTGTTCAGGGCCATGATTACAATAGTAGCAAAGAATGAAGAATTTAAACAGCTGCACATGTATTACACAACGCGGCAGAACAATCCATTGAAGAAGAAGCAATCACTGATAGCGCTTTGCTGTAAGTTGATAAGGATATTTTATGCGATTTTGAAAAAAGGGATAAGGTATGATGGTAATAAGATGTTGAGCGATATAAAGAGAGAGACATTAGCAAGAACAGCGTAAAAGAATAAAAAGATAACTTGAGAAATCTTAGTTTAAAGTAGGAGCAATAGTTTGAGTGATTCACATCTGAAGGGGTAAAAGTTTCTTAGCTTTGCGAATGGAATAAAGTCATGTCAAGAAGCAAAGCGCCCCTTTTGGTAGGAGTTCAAATCATAGAGAATGTGTTGAGGGTAAGAAGTGAAGGAAAAAGGAATTAAATGATTTTTTATAGGTAGATTGAAAAATGAGAGCGGGTGGTCGGAGTACATCCCCCATAAGGGCGAAGACCCTGCATACGAGCATAACCGACTTCCACGCCATGGTAGATGGGACGAAGGAATTGAGGGCAAATAAGCAAAGACCCTGAGAGACATGAGAGGGTAAACGCCATGGTTATTGTGGGTAAAAACCCGCCGTAATATGGTAAAATATCTAAATTAATACAAAAAGTAGGTTGAGTTTAATCTTCGCATGGTAGAATAAAGCAATAATAGCAATATCAAGAATGATATTATTTGTTTCGATAGCGAAATTTAAAGAAATCGAGAGATATTTTGAGAAAATCAAAGATACATTGAGAGAGGAGAAGTAAAAATGTGTAATATATCAAAAACGACAAAAAAAATATTTATTTTAATAACTGTTTTTATTTTATTTTCTTTTCTTAAATTCATTAATAGTCAACCATTACTGCGAATAGTATATTGTAAAGATCTTTTTGAATATTTTCCTAAAAACGAAGGAAATTTTAATAATATCCTTTTGAAAACATTTAAAAAGAATAAAGATGAAAATTTGATTATTGCTATTGATTCAAACAGATTTATGGGACTTTCTAACAATGAAGATGCATATTTTATTAAAGACATTAAGAAAAACTATACAAAGTTGATATACAAAATTACTGAAAAAAACTTTCTGAGCATTGCTGAAAACTTTGATGGAAGATATTTTTATTGGATAGAAGGAGAAAGAAAAAAGGGATATTCATATCTAAGTTGCAATTGGAAGTTATATGGATATGATATTAATACCAATACTATCTGCTTGATTGATAAATGTAATGAAACAAGTATTTCAACTAATGATGATATGAAAGCCAAAGCAAGTGTGATGTGGAGAGATATATTTGCTCACAATGGCAAAGTTGTTTACTTAAACTACGAAAAGGATAAAAAAGGAATTATCTATTTAGTTATAAAGTTATTTGATATGAAAACAAAGAAAAATTCTATAATTGAAAAAATACCTGAAAAAGAAAATAGATTAATATATCCTCCATCTATTTACGGTGATAATATAGTTTGGTGTATATCAAATATTGAAGAAACTCATACAATGAGGATAGAAAGTGGAGAAATATACTTATATAATATCGAAAAAAAGAAAAAAACGAAAATCTCTCCAAATAATGAACTTGTAATACCAAGGATTTACAAAAATTATGTTATTGCTCTTCGCCATATAAATGGTATAAGTTCTCAAGATCAAATAGTTTTATGTGATATATCAAAAGCACCAATTAGATGGAAAATAATAGTATACCCTGAATTGTATTCTATGAAAAATTCAAATATGATTACATTTGCAGACCCATATGTTTCAGGAGGATATTTGTCTTGGTATGGCAATTACTTAAAAGATGGTACTTATATATTTTCATTAAAAGATTTAAAATATTACAAGATTCCATATTTGAAACTGCAAAAAGGATATTCCAATTATATCATGCTTTATTCTAAAACTCCTTCTACTAATTTATTTATAAGAAGTTATTTTAAAGATAACACTAACGAAAAATATAGTGAGTATCTATTTTTAAAGTGAGTAACCAACAATTGTAAAATGATAATAGCAATTGATTAAGATAACAGGGGCTGTCCAAAAGGACAGTCTCATTTTTTTACTTTTAAGTTATAAAAAAAGAAATAAAAATCATTTCAAAAAACCTTCTTTACAAAATACTTTTTACTATTGTAAAATATATTATGTAATCACAATTGTAAAAGGAGAGTGAAGCAAATGAACAAAGAATATACACCTTGATTGACAGGCTTGCAAAAAGAAGCAACAAAGCAAGAGAAAAATGGAGTATATAGATATAACACCGTACTTGGATATGTCAAAGATACAAAATCATAATAAGGTTGTTGCATTAAAAATGTTAGTATTTAGAAGAAAATATACAGACGAAAAAAGGTACTGTTATGTTGAGAAGAGACATTTTCCATATGAACTTCATTATAAGAACATAGAGCTTTATGGCAATAAAGCCAAAGTAGTTATTGACTTAGAGATAAAACTAAAAGAGGCATATCCATCATTTATTTCATATGGAGAAAATATTTTTGAATTAGAAAAGCAGGAGGGGACATGGAAAATAACAAAGCATATCTATGATAAATGGACCTTAATGTTCTATGAATTTTCTACTGACCAAAAGTTACCAGAACCTGATTACGAACAAATAAAAAAGCAAATAGATAGGGATTTTGGAATTAAGTAATAATTTGTATGATACTAGAAAAATGGAGGCGGAAAGTTATGTCGTACTTCTTATTTTCAATAGTTCCTGATTAAACAGAAGATAATAGTTTCAAAAAATTTATTATTTAATCTGAAAATTATGTAGAAACTAAAAGAAAGAGGGTTTGTGAGATGGTTATATTTACAAAATCTAAAGAATATGATGGCACTTCAATAGAGGGGTTTATTTACGTTAATGGTATGGAAAACATTGGTGCTAACCTGCTTGATACTGCAGCATATGGGCGTGCATTTACAATTATTCCGTTAGTAGCAGGAAAAATATATGAATGTGAATTTTACGAATGGAATTATAGCGGACAGGCAGTTCATATTGGTGTTGGAGTTAAAAATGAAAGTGTAACGACACCCGGATCAATTAAAATTCTTAAGAAAGACATACGGACAGGTAGTGGTTGTGGTTCTATAATGACTACTGCTTTCATGCAAAGCAATTTCAACATTCAACTAACTATTCCACCTCGAACAACAGGTAATCCCACTCAGGGGTTTACAGATCTATTATCTGCTCTTGTGTCTGGTACTACACTTGTAAATGGGCGAATCTGCTTTAAGGTAAACTCAGGCGAAAATTTATTTATAAAAGTTTATTGTGTTAAGGATCAGACTAATTGGGAAAAATATGCGGGTTGGACAAATTTAATTTCTGCAGAAGATGTTCAAAAAATAGAATCAGCTATTGGTCAACCTTATAATAACAGTTTGTCCCAGACAGGTCTTTACCAACATATTAGACGTCACGTCGAATTACCTATTGGGAATAATACCGTGCGTTTTGCATTGGGTAAAATTGAAAACAATCAAGTAGTGGATAGATATAATATAGATGAATTTGAAAGTCCAATATATACATTACCATTTCCGAAGAACGGTAATCTTGGAGACTACGGAATTGTATATACTTTTTATTATCCTGTAGCCGATGCAAAATATGTTGCAGTTACACCTCAGCAAGTAGATATAGTACAAAAATACACTATGAAAATTAACGGAATATGGCAGACATTTACTGCTTCAAAATCAAACCCATTTTCTTTTGAGTTAATAGGAGGAAATTCTTTTTGGTTTGTATTACCTGGGGGCTCATATGGTGATGTTGAAATAATGTTCAAAACAAAGTGACTTTTCAAAAATTTTAAATTAAAGAATGGAAGGGGCAATAATGATGAAGAAAATTAAAACCATAAAAACTACCGTAATATTAGCTATTTTTGTTTTTTAATCTTTTGTACTGAAGCTACAAATTCTAATTATAATGTAACACAAAACGAAGTTGTCAGAGCAATATCCTTAGAACTTGTTCCGGAAGAGTTAAGAGGAAACTACCAAAAACCCATAACTCGGCTCGAATTTTGTCACCTGATAGGATGCCTATTACGTTCTTTTGGTCTTGACCTTAACCAAATATCAAAGTCAAGTTCTCAATTAACTTTTTCTGATACCGATGACCATGAAGTAAGAGTATTAGCAACTCTCGGAATAGTAGATGCTAAAGAAAAAGGAATGTTCTATCCAAATGCTACTGTTACAAGACAAGAATCTGCTAAAATGCTTTTTTCTATTGTTACTATTTCCAAAAGAATGCCACAAATAAAACAATATTTTAAACTGCAAATGAAATGGCCTAATGAGGATGAAATTTTTCCTCAAGACTTCTCAGATGGTATTTACATTTTCTCATGGGCAAGAGAGGCAGTAAATTACCTGTATCGAATAGGTGTTTTTAATATTGATAGCAACGGATGTATTGAGCCAAACAGAAAACTGACCCGTGAAGAAGCAATTATAACAATACTAAGATTATACAGTGCTGCTATTGGTGAAAGAGGCAATCCCATTTCAGAAGAAACTTTCTATCCATATCCTTTTGTAAATAATGTAGCAAATTCTGATGTTCTCTGGGGTTATATAGATTCAAAAGGGAATTGGAGGATACAGCCAAAATTTCATGAACCCTCAGGGTTTAATATGCAAGGGTATGCTACTGCTCAGAGTCCCCTTTATCTTAAGGATTCGTATATGGTTTTTGATAAGTCTGGTAAAATCTATTTTAAATTCCAACGTATTGTAGGATTATATGGAAAGTTGGCCATTGTAGACAATGGAATTTATTTATTGCCACAAAAGAAAAAACTGTCCTCCGACACAGATGCGGTAAGTACTGTCCTTATTTATCCTCAAGGTGATTATATGTTGCCAATAAAAGATGACAAAACAAATCTTTATGGTTATTATTCTTTTGATGGCAAGAAGATGATAAATTTTTACTATGATAGAGCATATGCATTTCATGGAGGGAAAGCAGTTGTAAAAAAGAAAGAGAATTATTATTTGATAAATAAAACAGGAAAAGTATTAAGGTTGTTCAAGATAGATGAAAAGAAATATAATGTGCGATATTTTATTGGTGAAAGTGGATTGCTGTCATCTAAGAATGGACAGGACATAGGATATAATGCCAAGACGGATGCTTATTTTAAAGTTCCACAATCAACATTAACAGAAGATGGCTGGTTTATTGTAACAGATACTACTGATTGGAAGAGCAAGAAGCTTCTTGATGCAAATGGAAACACCGTAGCATTGGGTAAAAATATCGTTGATTTAGGTAATGGATTTTATCAGGTATGGGCAAATAACGATGAAAGATTTATCGTTACAAATTTAAAAAAAGTGGTGATTCAGCGTAAAAATTCCAAGATTCTTAATTGGATAAGTAGTAGAGGTAGTGGAGGTCTTGCAGCCTTTTACTCCTCAGAAGATACTATCACTATAGTTGATGCATTTGGAACAGTTTTTGTTAATATTAGATTGCCTTTTAAAAATTGTAAAGTAGATTTTGTTAATGGTCTTCTTCGCATCATAGATACCAATAATTTTTTGCAGTATTATTATAATCCTATAAACGGTAAGAGAGTTTTAAAAGTTAATCCATAAATTGTAAAAATATTTTTAATTCATGTATATTATACTTGACTTTTTGTTCATTTACTAATATGAAATACAATCAAGATACACAGGTGTTATTCTAATCAGATTGTAATTTCCAGCTTTATCTAAAAAGTGTTGCATTTTTTATAGCAATTTAGAAAGCAAAAATCTTTCAAATACCTCTTTACAAATTGGTTTTTACTATTGTAAAATATATGTGTAATCATAATTGTAAAAGGAGAGTGAAGCAAATGAACAAAGATTTATTAAAGCCATCAGAAGCTGAGTTAGAGGTTATGAAAGTTTTGTGGGAAGAAGGGAAAGCGTTGAGTGCACCAGAGATAGTGCAAAGGTTAAAAGAAAAAGACATCAAATGGGAAAAGTCAACCATATACACCTTGATTGACAGGCTTGTAAAAAAGAAAGTAATAAAGCAAGAGAAAAAAAATAAACTTTACTACTACAGTCCTTCTATTAGCAAAGAGGAATACGCAAAGAGAGAAACAACAAGGGTATTGAATAAGCTATTTAATGGCTCTGTAAAAGATTTAATAGCAGCATTAGTTGAAAGTGGAAACTTAAAAAAAGAAGAGCTTGAGGAGATTAAGAAGTTATTAGGAAAAGAGGAGTAGAGATGAGATGAATATAGAAGTTATATTCAAATGGATTTCAGTAATGACAGTAGGTGGTAGCATAGCTGTTTTGATATTTGCTATTTTGAGCAAAATCTTTAAAGAGCATTTGAGCGCAAGGGCAAGGTATTATATTTGGATGATAGGGCTTTTTTGTTTTACCATTCCATGGAATGTATTGATTAAATTTAGTAAGAAAGATAGTAGAGTACTAAATCAGAGTATTATATTAGGCAACAGCAGTTATATGACATTAAAACTCAGTAACAGTAGTTCATTGAACTTGCAACTAACAGGGAATACAGCACAAGGTGGGGCTTTAACTGCCCTGCCTTCTAAAAATCTTCGATATTTTAATCCTGAAACATTAGGAAAAGTTATGGTTTATGTCTGGCTTGTAGGGGCCATAGTATTTTTTGCATGGTTTTTGATAAGGTATATTTGGTTTAAAATGATACTGATAAGAAGTTCACGAAAATGTTCAAATGAATATTGCAGGAGAATGATTGAAAGGTATTACAATCTAAGAAAAATTCCTAAAAAAATAAAAATATTAGAAAGTGATATTATACAAACACCTATGCTAATCGGAATAATTACTCCGATCTTAGTAATACCTACAAAGGACATAGTAAGAGAAGATTTAAGATTAATCATAAGACATGAACTTGTACACTTCAAGAGAAAAGATGTACTTGTTAAATGGCTAAGCAAATTAATAAATGCACTTCATTGGTTTAACCCCTTAGTATACTTTGCTGTTTTAAAGCTAAATAGAGAATGCGAATATTCATGTGACGAAGAAGTAATAAGAAAGCTTAAGAAGGATGGCAAAAGAAGGTATGCAGAGGTACTTTATAACACACTTTTGGTGAGTATAGGCAGTGGAGCAGACGCGGCATTTGGTCTGGTAGGTAGAAAAGAAAGCATTGTTGAGAGATTTAGGTTTATTATGAGTTTGGAGTCAAAGAAAATGAGCAAAGGTGCAAAGGTTTTTGTTGTGGTGTTAGTATCAACAACAATATTCTTAAGTGCGTTTGTTCAAATTTTGGCAAAAGATATTTTGATTTTTGATAGCGATGAAATAGAAGCAATCAAATCAACTATAGAAGGATTTTATGAAACACAGTACAAAGCTTATCTTCAAATGGAGTACATAGATATAACACCGTACTTGGATATGTCAAAGATACAAAATCATAATAAGGTTGTTGCATTAAAAATGTTAGTATTTAGAAGAAAATATACAGACGAAAAAAGGTACTGTTATGTTGAGAAGAGACATTTTCCATATGAACTTCATTATAAGAACATAGAGCTTTATGGCAACAAAGCCAAAGTAGTTATTGACTTAGAGATAAAACTAAAAGAGGCATATCCATCATTTATTTCATATGGAGAAAATATTTTTGAATTAGAAAAGCAGGAGGGGACATGGAAAATTACAAAGCATATCTATGATAAATGGGCCTTAATGTTCTATGAATTCTCTACTGACCAAAAGTTACCAGAACCTGATTACGAACAAATAAAAAAGCAAATAGATAGGGATTTTGGAATTAAGTAATAATTTGTATGATACTAGAAAAATGGAGGCGGAAAGTTATGTCGTACTTCTTATTTTCAATAGTTCCTGATTAAACAGAAGATAATAGTTTCAAAAAATTTATTTATTTAATTTAATCTGAAAACCATATGAAAACTAAAAGAAAGGGGATATCTCAAATGAGAAAAATTGTATTGTTTTTGTTATGTTTAATTCTAATAATACCAAATTCCATTGCTTATGCAAATTCATATTTTTATAAAAACACTGAAGAAGAAAGTATTAAAAACATTATTGAATCTTTTTACAACACTCAGTACGATGCATATTTACAAATGGAATATAAAGATATAATTCCTTACCTTGATATGACTAAAATACAAAATCAAAACAAAGTAATAGCTCTGAAAAATTTAACAGCAAGAAGAAAGTATATTTATCAAAAAGGTTATTGTTACATTGAAAAGAGAAGATTTCCATTAGAGTTCAATTACAAAGCTATTGATATAAATGGTAATCAAGCAAGCGTCATATTAGAAATAAAATTAGATGGACAGAATGCGTATCTACCTTTTATTTGTGGTGGCGAAAATATATTTAAGTTAATAAAAATGGAAAATAGCTGGAAAATTACAGAACATGATTATGAAGATCTAAGTTTCTATGAAATTTCAAAAGAAAAATTAATAAGAGAATTTCAACCGAAAGAATTAGCTGAAATGATTGAACAGGAATTTTCTCCAGATTCGAAGAAAGTATATAAAAACTTCAGTGATGTTGAATTGAAAAGTAATGTTGGTATTCTTAGTTTGCCAGCAGTAAATCATTATTATAGTACATCAAGAGCTGTTGAATATGCAAAGAAATACGTATATAACCGTAATACCAAGTTTTATGATGCAACCGCTGGAGGAGGAGATTGCACAAACTTTGCATCTCAAGTTTTATGGTACGGATTTGGAGCAAATGATACTACGAATGATATATTAAATAAGGTGATGATGGTTCCTGGTTCATATGAAAAAGGGTGGTATGCTGGTCCTGGTGGAGGCTCACGAAATTGGGAGAATGTTGAAGCTTTCTGGAGTTATATGACAAGCTATAAATCTATTGACACACCTGGTCCACGCGTTGTTGTAGTAGATAGTATAAATTCATTAGATAATGGTGGAATAATGCAAATTGATTTTTCTAATGACGGAAGATTTGATCATACAGTAATTCTCGTAGATAAAGTTACCTTGAAATTTGCTCAACATACACCGAATATCTATCGTTATTATCAAGAATATACAGGAGCAAAAAGATTTTTCAATCCATATTATTTTAGAGAAATAGAATAAGAATACAACAAATACAATCTTATTTCCCACTATCTTCAAAGATTGCACACCTTCAGAAATTGAATTAAATAAATATTTCCTTAATATTCTTAATGTTTTTTCTGAAGGTGTGCCCTTATTGTTGTTATTAAAAAATTATAAAACGGGAGGCGAATTACATTGAAGATAAAAAAAGTTATTCCATATATTTTATTATTCACACTAATGATGCTAAATATAAGCGGGTGCACAAGAAAGGATTTTACAAAAAAAGAAGATGAATACACTAAAGTTCAAAAAATAGCTGTTTCAGCATTGTCAGATGCTTTTTATATGGTTAAAAATAAGAATTTTAATGTACTTAAATATAAAAAACATGATAATTGGTATCTATTTTTATTTTATATGACTACCGATAATTCACCCCAATATTTGTTATGTTTGGTTGAAAACAATAAAGCGTTATGGTATGCATCTGCTGGGTATCCAGCAATGAGTATGGGATTTGGAGTAAATCGAGTTAAATATAAAGGAAAAAGCATTTATTTTTGTAACTTAAATACCTCTACATGGATACCAACAACAGGCGCACGAAAGCCTACTAATTACACTAAAATGGTATTTGAATTTGAAAATGGGACAAAACTAATAGAAAATGTAAAAGGTGACAAAGGATATATTATTATTGTAGACGGTTATAAAAAGCTAAAAGACTTAATCTTATATAACGCAAAAGGAGAAATAGTAAATAGATACGAAGATATAGGTTATGACTGTTATGAGTGTAAAGTAGTTGGGTTTAAATTGAAATAACTCTTACTTTTAGATTAATTACCAAAGTTTAAAATATATTCAAGGATGCTTTTTAAAGTTTGTTTCATGTTTAAAAAAAAATCAAACTAAAGGATTATATATGAACATTGATTGGAGTTTTAACATTCTGGTTTTAAACAGACTACTTTATGCCATTTTTGGTATCTTATTATTTATAATAGTGCAGAAAAAGTTTAAAAAATATGTATAAAAAATGAACGGGGTATTCAATTTCTCATAACACCCCGTTAAAAGACTTACTTTTCTTTAAATTTTGAAATATTCTCCTCAAACGGTGGAAAAATAACACCTTTAATGTATGCTGCTAATCTATTTGTCATTCTTTGATGCTTTCCTAAAAAATTTATGTGTTCAAAGAACTTTTTTCCACATTTTTTGCAAATATATCTTCGCTTTCTTAAAACTAAATATGTTTTCTTACCCATCAGTTGGTACATCTTTTACTCTTTGAATACGATAATCATGTATCTTACTTGTGATACTACCACATTTAGGACACTCATGAGATTTTTGCACCTGACTTATGTAGAGTTCTACTTCATCTTCGTTTTCTACTACTTGGTAGAGGATAATATCTTTTGATTTCAAAAGTTCAGTGATATAATTATGATTGAGCACTTATTCTGGATGCCTCCTTTCTTTTGTGTTTTTTTTTGAATCCAGAAAACAACTTAATTATAGCAGGCATTCAGAATAAGTGCTATATTTTTTCTTATCTTACTACCCCAATATTTATTATAGAACCCAAAAAACTATCTGTTATAGTAAAAATAGAATTTGTGTCCATATTATATTTTATAGGGACTGTTTATCAGTTATTGCTTGAAAAATCGCTTATGATCCATTTATTTTTAATTTTCTCAACCAAGAGAACCATTTTTTTTATATCACCATAAGGGTCAGCTGGATTTATGGTGTAAGAGTCTGTGAAGCAGTACACAAAATAAAAATATCCTTTTTTGTACCAAATAACGGTTTGCTTGGGGTCAGCAGGTTCTACCTTATAGTAACAGGTATAAGTATCTTGTGTAGGTTTGGGAAAGAGTATTTTTAGGACTTTCTCAGATACAAATGAATATATATCTTTGTTTGAAGCAAGGCCAAGGATGCTTTTGTGATTGGCTTCATTTAGCACAGCTTTAATAATTTTATAATGTACTTGCCTTTTTGCTTTTACTTTACTTATGTTGCTGTCCACAGTTGAGTTGTTTATATTCTTTTCTTCAACAACGGGTAAAACTGAGATGATATCTGCTATAAATTTCTTTTTGTTTTTTATAATATGAATTCTCTCGGAGCTATTGTCTTCTAGCTTATGCTTATTTAAGATTGTGTCAGCCCTAATGTGAGAGATTTTTAAACTAATACTTAATAATACCAATGATCCAATGAGAATTAAAGAAAATATTACCATTGAATTACGAAATATTTTTTGCATTTGGTTAATCCTCCATAATTGCATGATTGAGTTATTACTTTCCAGAGTTCCATTTAAACGAATATACTTTTACAAATTTCAGCAAAGAGGTAGGTGAGGGATAAATAAATGTCTAAACGTGGCTCTAAAATCTTGCGAAGAATCTTATTTACAATTGCTCTTGCCAATATCAGAACCAAAAGAGACTCTAAGCCTTGTAACCCTGTACTCTTCGAATACTATCAGAAAAAGTGCCAACAAAAGCCCAAAAAAGTTCTATTTTATGCTGTCATGAGAAAAATTATTTGTATCATCTTTGCTGTCATGCGCGATAAAAAACCTTTTGAACTTAGAATTCCTGAAGAACATATTCAAAAATGTTTTAACAAGACTGCTGTTTGTTGCGTATAAATAATTGTTTTATTAATGAAACATTGGTTAACCATAATATGTGTCTAGCCTCCATATGTTATGTCAACTTCTAATGGATAGCTTATCTTCTTATACCCTTTTAAAAGGATTTTACACCATAAAATGTTATCAAAAATTTTTTAAAAAACTCTTGACTTTAATTAGCTGGTCTTTCTTAAATTAAAAAATTATAGTTCTTCTCAACACTTTACTTGTTAGCTTCTTAACATTTTCTACTCACCTCTTGAGCGGTTTACTTTATTGATATTATACCACACATATAGATTCTCTACAATTGTAAGATTAGACAAAAAACAAGTACATTACCTCAACTTTTTAGTAAAATGATATATTTTCAGTTGCAATTATCAATTTTCGGCATCGAGAAAACAAAATATGATTAAGATAAAATCTTTTTGTAAGAAAGTTTTAGGTTATTAAATAAAAAAATAACCATACAAAGTAAATATAGTAACAAAAGAAAAGTCCCTTTCAAAAATTCATTATTTTTTGCACCAACCTTCTTGAGCACTCAAGGAAGCATGTAACAGTTTTTCAGCAAATCATAAAAAATAAAATATAGAACGGGGTATTCAATTCTTACAATACCCCGTTTTTGACAACTCACTTTTCTTTGAGTTTTGAGATATTCTCCTCAAAGGGTGGAAAAACAACACCTTTTTCTGTAATTATAGCGGTGATATTTTCAGCCGGTGTCACATCAAATGCAGGATTAAAAACCTTCGATTCATCCGGAACAATCTTTTTACCATTGAAAAATCTTATCTCCTCTTCGCTTCTCTCTTCAATAGGAATCTTCAGTCCAGATTTTATATTAAAATCAATAGTTGAAATAGGTGCTGCAATGTAAAAAGGAATACCATGGTGCTTTGCTAAAACAGAAAGAGAGTAAGTTCCAATCTTGTTTGCTGTATCTCCATTTAAAGCAATTCTATCTGCACCAACAATAACGCAATCAATTTTCCCAAGTTTCATAAGATAACCTGCCATGTTGTCACAGATAACTGTGTTGGGAATACCATCTTCAGAAAGCTCAAAAGCTGTGAGCCTTGCCCCCTGAAGATACGGCCTGGTCTCATCTACATAAACATGAATATTCTTGCCGGTAAAGTGAGCTTCACGGATGACACCAAGTGCAGTTCCATACCCGCCTGTTGCTAAAGCTCCTGCATTACAGTGAGTAAGGATATTTGCACCTTCTTTTATAAGTGTATTTCCATGCTCACCAATCTTTTTATTGATACTTTTGTCTTCATCTTCTATTTTCCTTGCCTCATCCAGCAGCACACTATAAATTTGATTTTGAGAAAAATTTCTTGCATCTTCAAAAAGCTTTTTCATTCTCTCAAGTGCCCAGAAAAGATTCACAGCTGTGGGTCTTGAGCTTGCAAGATATTTTATAATCTCATAAATTTTATTAGACTCCAGGTTCTTTTCAATTATCTCCCTAAATCCCAACACAACTCCATATGCGGCAACAATTCCAATAAGCGGTGCTCCTCTTATAATCATATCCTTTATTGCTATATATACATCCTGATATGTGCTACAAACAAAATACTCTTTTTCAAATGGCAGCTTTCTCTGGTCAAGCACAATGAGCTTATCATTTTCAAACTCAAAGTGTTTCATTTTCTTCTTACTCCTCGCAAATATAATCTACATCAATCTTTTCAATCATTCTATATATAAGCTTCTTTACTTTGTCATTATTCTCTCTAAAAACTCTATAAACTTCTTCCTCTGTTACAGGCTTTATATCATCTCTTCCCTCAAGTCCAGCATCATAATCTGTAATAAGCGATATATTCACATAGCAGATGCCAAGCTCTTTTGCAAGGATAACTTCTGGATACTGGGTCATGTTGATAACATCCCAGCCCATGCTTGAAAACCATCTACTCTCAGCTGTTGTTGAAAACCTTGGACCTTGTATCACAACCACAGTTCCTTTTTCATGTACAGTAATTCCAAGCTCTTTTGCAGATTCAATTGCAATCTTTCTCAAGTATTCACAGTACGGTTTTGCAGCGGATATGTGCCTTACTTCAGGACCTTCAAAGAATGTATCTTTCCTTCCCCATGTCCTATCAACAAACTGATCACATACAACAAAATCTCCAGGTTTTATCTCAGGCTTTAAACTTCCAGATGCAGTAGGTCCAATTATTTTTTTTACTCCGAGCATTTTCATTGCCCAGAGATTTGCTCTATATGGAATTAAATGTGGAGGATATTGATGATTTTTACCATGTCGAGGCAAAAAAGCCACCTTTTTGCCATGAATTTCGAGTAAAGAAATCTTATCACTTGGTCTCCCATATGGTGTTTCAAGTTCTATCTCTTCAACATTGTCTTCCAAAGAATAAAAGCCGGAACCACCAAATACTCCTATATCAGCTCTGTATTCCATCTTTCTTTACCTCCAATGATAAAAACTTTCGCATTTCAAAAAAATTATATAAATAAAATGAGCGAAAATCAACAAAATAATTTATTGAGAAGGTGAGATTATGTCAAAAAATGAATTTGAAGAAAAATTAAATGATTTTATTTTAAAGCTAGAAAGAATGAATTTAAGCGACTATATAGAATATTTAAAAACCCAAAAAAATAATTTTTATGAATTTCTTATCTGGTACTGCAAGAGGATTTGGAACAGCTTTTGGTTTTTCTATTTTAGGTGCTCTTCTTTTGTATATACTTAATGCTATTGTAAAATACAACCTTCCTGTAATAGGTCGGTATATCGCTGAGATTTTGAAGTTTGTAAAGTTTTATATGCATTAAAATCTTCATTAAAAGGAGAGATTCATATTGAAGCCAGCCGAAATGGAAATGATCAAAAAAATGCTCTTAGATAAAAAATCCGAATTAGAAAGGTATCTAAAAAATACTAAAGATAATCAAATTTCGAACTTTAGCACAGTGTATTCAAACGAGGTTTCAAACTATGACAATCATCCAGCTGACATTGCATCAGACCTATTTGAAATGGAAAAGAACATGAGCTTGAAAGCTGACATGAAAAAGAAACTTAAATTGATTGAAAAAGCACTATCTAAAATCGAAGAGGGAAACTTTGGCTACTGTATATCCTGCAAAAAGGAGATTTCTATTGAAAGGCTTTTAGCAATACCTTATGCAGAATTTTGTATAGAGTGTCAGAAAAAGATGGAAAAACAAGAAAATTATAAAACAGATCAAAGACCAATCGAAGAAAAGGTGCTGGGCAAACCTTTCAATGACAAGTTTCCAAGTCAAGGTGAAGAAGAACATGATGGCACAGATATGTGGAGCATCCTTGAAATGCATTCCACAAGCAACGGTCCACAGGATGAGATTGTATTTGATGGAAGAAATTATTACAAAAATATAAATGATATTGATGATAGTGTCGAAGAAATAGATAAAATTTCTACTGATAATTTTTAAAATAGAAGGGCTATCCAAAAAGATAATTGGATAGCTTCTTTAATAAATTACCTAAAAATCATGGATTTATTGACAAAATTCTTGTAATTATTATAAAATGTTTATAAGATTATTCA
This sequence comes from Caldicellulosiruptor obsidiansis OB47, assembly GCF_000145215.1. NCBI lineage: Bacteria > Bacillati > Bacillota > Caldicellulosiruptorales > Caldicellulosiruptoraceae > Caldicellulosiruptor > Caldicellulosiruptor obsidiansis. Next base: position 1,312,164 of record NC_014392.1, on the reverse strand, counting down.
AATTTTTAGGAGTTAGGAGGGTTTTATATGAGATATTTGAAGAAATTTATTTCATTATTGATTGTATTGTTATTTACTATCAACCTTTTTTCCCCTTACTTTGTCAAATCAGATAATTTATCATCGAGAGATGCATCAGTATTTCAAACCTCTCAAAACTCTTCTCAAATCCAAAATCCCCGTGAACTTTTACAAATTCAAATTAAAAAAATTTCTACTCTCCCTGAATTATTTTATGACTTAAAACCATCACCTGAGGAAAAGGTCAAAAAGATATTAATTTATTTAACAAAAGCTGTAAATCAATTTGATAGTGATACCACAATCACTAATTCAGCCTTTTTTGACTGCATTGAAAAGGCTGTAAGGCAACTTGAATTTTATCAAAAGCACAGTAACTTTAAGAAACATTATGATTCAACTTTAGAAGGAATTAAACTGAATCTTATTGCAGTAACAAGGATAGTTACAGAGAATCTAAAAATAGTTTGCGAAAATAATCAAACTATATTTACCCAAAAACAAAAGAAAGAACTTTTAAAAGCAATTGAAGAGTTTAATAAAGGTGTTGAATTTGAAGGCAAAAAGAACAATGAACAAGCTATTCAATTTTATCGAAAAGCATGGGAACAGTTAAATGAACTTAATATTGCTATTTTAAAGCTTCAGGACAAAGATAATGATAAATGTCCAGATTTTTTAGAAGAAAAGTTTGGTCTTAAAACAAATAAGTTAGACACCGACGGAGACAATCTTTCTGACTTTTTTGAAATATTAAAGCTTTTTAACCTTACTGATGGAAAATTAATTGATACTGATAAAGATGGTATACCAGACTGGCAAGAAGACCCTGATGAGGACAAGTTAACTAATATAGATGAACAAAAATACAATACTGACCCGCTTTTGCCAGACACAGATAACGATGGTTTAGATGACTATTTCGAAATATTTACATTTAAAAGTTCTCCTTTGAAATTTGATACGGATGAAGATGGACTGAGTGACAAAAGTGAATACTTATTAGGAACTGATCCTAATAATCCTGATTGTGATGCTGATGGTTTACCTGACGGACTTGAGGAATATAAGCAAACCTTTAAAGACGATCAGACTGGAACAAAAGTAGAAATTGTTGCAGAAGGGGACATTTCACCCTTTGTTGAAATAAACAATCTAAAAGACGAAGAAGTATTTTCTGAAATTTACGGAATAGTTTCAACACCAGTTGATATTGAAGTATATGCACCTTTTAAAGAAGCGACAGTATTTATACCAATTGATACAAGCAAAATCCCCAATCAAGATTTTCAAAATGTAAAAATGTTTTATCTTGATGAAGATTTGATGACTTTTGTTCCACTTGACGAACAAGGTGTTGATCCTGTAAACAAAGTGGTATGGGCAAAAACAAACCATTTTACAACACTTTGTATTATTTTATATCCCAACATGGAAAGCAATTTGGGAGGTTCCAATAAATAAAGGCGAAAGAGAAATAAATCAACAAGTCAATTATATAGACCTTGTATTTGTGTTAGATTCATCTGGCAGCATGAGCTGGAATGATCCAAACGGTTATAGAAAAATTGCTGCAAAATCATTTGTTGATGCCTTGATACAAGGGGATAGAGCAGCTGTTGTCGATTTCGATGATTTTGGTTATTTACTGCAGCCTTTAACGACTGATTTTCAAGCCGTAAAAAATGCAATTGACAGGATTGATAGCTGGGGCGGAACAAACATTGCAGAAGGCATTAGAATTGCAAACCAGCAATTAATTTCTCATAGTTCTGAGGATAGAATAAAAGTAATTATACTTTTAACAGATGGTGAAGGATATTACGACAATAATCTCACAACTGAAGCAAAAAACAATGGTATAACAATATATACTATAGGTTTAGGAACCAGCGTTGACGAAAATCTTTTGAGAGATATAGCAACCCAAACAGGAGGCATGTATTTTCCTGTATCTTCTGCTTCTCAACTACCACAGGTGTTCAAGCGAATAACTGAAATAGTTACAGAACCAATTGATACAGACGAAGATGGTGTTCCAGATTCTGTTGAAATTTCAGGTGCACGAACAGGTCTTGGAACAATTGTATATTCTGATCCATCAAATCCTGATACAGATGGAGATGGAATTTTAGATGGCTTAGAAATTGGACCATTGGTTTGTGCAGCAAACGGGTATTATTACAAAGCAACAAGCAATCCGAAAAAATGGGATAGCGACAATGATGGACTTTCTGATGCGGAAGAAGATGAACTGGGAACAAAGATAAATCTTGCAGATACCGATAAAGATGGTTTGACTGATGGAAATGAAATCAGCATGGGGTATTCACCCCTTCATAAAAATTATGACGGCGATTCATATCCTGACAAACAAGAATTCGAAAAAGGACTTGATCCTTATCTTTATGATAAAACTTGGTATGAACATATCAAAGACATCTTAGCTGGTGCAACTTGCGGCGATGCAGGTGAGATTTTAGTTCGACATGGACTTTTAGCAGAAAGAACTCTAAAATCATTTGGGTATTTAATTGGTCAAATAGCTTCCGGATTTATACCATTTTCAGATATAAGAGATGCTGTAGCAAGTTTGGCAAAATTAGATTTTGCAGGAGTATTAACAAATTTAATTGGCTTTATCCCTGGTGTAGGAGACTGTGCTGATATTGCAAGAACACTTACAAAATTTATTAGTTTCGGTGATGAGTGCATAAGCATTGTATCAAGGTTTATTGTTCATAAATTTGATGAATGGCAAAATGTCTTTAGAAATTCTCTGTTTTTACCTGTGTTTGCTCTTTTATGCAAAGGACAAGACAATTTTGATGTTGCAAAAAAAGTGGTAAATGGAGATTATGATAAACCTTTGAAGGCTGTCTCTGAATTTGCTCAGCACAATAATTTTGATGAAATTGCATCAATTATAAAAAATAGCAAAGTCAAATTTTCTATAACTCAAGATATACAATTAGAAAACGCCGAGAGCGTTATAGCAAGAGCAAATGAGTATTTAAAAAAGAATGGGCTCAGAAGTGCCCATGTATTTGCAGAAAGAGTTGCTGTTGAAGCAGCATATGAGTATTATACAAAGCTGGGCTACAAGTGCATTTATAAAGCCAAACATGGCGTTAAAGGTCCTGATTTAATCTTTCTCACCAACACACAGCCAAGAGAATATCTAATAGTGGAAGCAAAAGGAGCTTTTGAAAACTCAAAATATCCAACGGTAGGAGAAAGCAGGCTATTTAGCAATGTTTATAATCCCGAAATAAGAGCAAAAGAAAGATTAGCCCAGCTGTCTTTTAAGTGGCTTTCGACAAATCCTAAAAGGTATCTGGGCAAAGTAGAAGAAGGTATGAAAGAGTTGCTTGGTAAAGATGTTGGTCAAAAAGAGTTTGAGGAGTTTCAAAAATTTTTAGAATGCAAAGGAAAATACAAAGCAGCACTGTTTTACGCTTCGCAGAATAAAAAAATTAGATGGGATGGCGGATTTGACAAATATTTTGGTATTATAGGGGACGACTCAAGTATAGAATCATTTGAAATAGTGAAGATGATATTGAATATAGTATAAAACATTATCTTAAAGGTGAGAAACGGAAGAGAATAAAAATATTTGGGGGTGAAAAATAATGGCTGAGTGGTGGGAGATTAAGCTCAATCCTAAAAAGCTCAATAAAATGTTAAAAGAAGAGTTAAGCAGGATAGAAGAAGATGAGCAATATGGTGTAATGTATGATTTCAGGCTTATAGCAGCAGGAAGGTATTACATGTATCTTGGTAACTTTGATGAGGGGAAAAAGTATATTTTGAAAGCTATTGAAGCTAAGCAAAAACGTATTGAAGAAGTTATATCAAAGCTAGGCTATGAAAATGATGCAATAGCTATGAACAAAACAAGATTAGCTAAAATGTACAGGTGGATAGGAGATATTGAGAAACTAAAACAGGAATGCTTTGAGGCTGTTAAGATTTTTAGAAAAGTTTATGAAGAAGCAAAGAAGATGAACGACTCTTTAGCAAGAAATCCTGAAGTTTACTCATATTTTTATGTCTTGTGGGCAGATGCAGAATATTACCTTGGTAACTATCAAATGGCTGTGGATGTTAAAAAAGTATTTGCGAAAAACACAACAGGAATTGTTTCTTCTGCTCTTGCGGAGTATATATTGAAAAACGATGCGCAGGCACTGAAAAATCAGATAAAGATTCTTGTTGAGGGTATAATAGAATTTAGATGCGAACCTGATTATGATACAAATGTATATGATCCATGGCACTGGTATGAAGAAGCAAAGAAGATTGCTGGTTTGCCAGGCATTTTCAGTATATTTGACCCTTCTCCTCCTATTCTGCCGGTTTGCTGATTTATAAGCAATAACAATTTTGTTGATTTTTAATTAACCACCTATCCAACGGTAGGAGAAAACAGGCTATTTAGCAATGTTTATAATCCCGAAATAAGAGCAAAAGAAAGATTAGCCCAGCTGTCTTTTAAGTGGCTTTCGACAAATCCTAAAAGGTATCTGGGCAAAGTAGAAGAAGGTATGAAAGAGTTGCTTGGTAAAGATGTTGGTCAAAAAGAGTTTGAGGAGTTTCAAAAATTACTAAAGGGTGAGAAAAAATACAAAGCAGCACTGTTTTATGCTTCGCAGAATAAAAAGATTAGATGGGATGGCGGATTTGGTAAATATTTTACAGAAATTTTAGTGAATGATGAAAACATAGCATCGTTCGAGATGGTGAAAATGATATTGAAATAGAGTAAAATTATTATCAAGGGTGGGAAGGGAAGGGGAATTTAAAGTTTCAGGGGTGAAAAATAATGGCTGAGTGGTGGGAGATTAAGCTCAATCCTAAAAAGCTCAATAAAATGTTGAAAGAAGAGTTAAGCAGGATAGAAGAAGATGAGCAGTATGGTGTAATGTATGATTTCAGGCTTATAGCAGCAGGAAGGTATTACATGTATCTTGGTAACTTTGATGAGGGGAAAAAGTATATTTTGAAAGCTATTGAAGCTAAGAAAAAAGATATTGAAGAATCTATAAAAGAATACGGCTATGAAAGTAGAGCAGTAGCCACGGACAAAACAAGATTAGCTAAAATGTACAGGTGGATAGGAGAGATTGAGAAACTAAAACAGGAATGCTTTGAGGCTGTTAAAATTTTTAGAAAGGTTTATGAAGAGGGGAAAAAAGCTGATAGAACTTTTGTGCTACGTCCGGAAGGCAGTTCATATTTTTATGTCTTGTGGGCAGATGCAGAATATTACCTTGGTAACTATCAAATGGCTGTGGATGTTAAAAAAGTATTTGCGAAAAACACGACAGGGATTGTTTCTTCTGCTCTTGCGGAGTATATATTGAAAAACGATGCGCAGGCACTGAAAAATCAGATAAAGATTCTTGTTGAAGGTATAATAGAATTCAGATGCGAACCTGATTATGATGCAAATGTATATGACCCATGGCACTGGTATGAAGAAGCAAAGAAGATTGCTGGTTTGCCAGGTATTTTCAGTATATTTGATCCTTCTCCTCCTATTCTGCCGGTTTGCTGATTTATATTTGTTTCGTATATAATTTGATTTATCAAAAAAAAATAACAAATTTCATTTAGGAGGTATTTGACATGAGTACACCTTCTTTTATGTTTTTGGAATACAAATTAAAACTTTTAAGTTTACCAAAGAGGGATATTAAAGAGTTTGAAGAACAGTTTATGGTATTTATTCAAAATTTTTGCGAAGTTCTGTTGCCAGAAATGGAAGATTACTTTCCTAACAATGCATTAAATAATACTTATTGGTCAAATATTTACTATGACTGGTCAGAAATCGAGAGACTTGAGAATAATGTCTATCGTGTAAAGTTGGCTTTTGCTCATGATTTTACTCTATCAAAAAGGGGAAAGAAAAAGTTTGCTGAAGAGTGTAAAGATTTTGTTAGAAGGTTAAATAAATTCTTTGAAATTTTTGAATTTGATGTTAGATTTGAAGATGAGCCATTTAATATAGAATACTACGACCCTGATTCTGAAGAGAATGACGACGAAGATTTGTTTTTATATGATGATGACGATGATTTGTTTGGCTAATATTATAATATCATAACATAGTTGTACATGATTCAAGGTGATTCAATGGTTTACTGGATTATAATTATGTCAACTTTTGTGTTAGACCAGCTAACAAAGGCAAGAGCAGAAAAATTTTTTGTATATAGACCTGTCAATTTACTGGGTGGAATTTTATCACTTACCTATGTACAAAACAGGGGTGGGGCTTTTTCCATCTTAGAGGGGAAAAGAAGATTTTTTTATAATTGTTTCAATAATCCTCATTTTGTTTTTATGTTATATGATATTCAAGTCAACAAACAATCTTTACAAGTTTTCTTTTTCGCTGATAGTGGGAGGAGCAACAGGAAATCTTTTTGATAGGATTATTAAAGGTTATGTGGTGGATTTTATAGACATAAAAGTAATTCCTGTCTTTAATCTTGCTGATTTCTTTATAACCTGTGGAGTGTTTCTTTTGATATTTTTGATTCTGAGAGAAGGGGGCGAAGAGTTATTTCTGAAGAAAAAACCTTGACAGTAGAAGGTTTTGACGGACGACTGGACAGGTATCTTTCAGAGGTTCTTTCTAAAACTCGTAGTTTTGTTCAAAAGATAATAGAAGAAGGAAATGTATGGGTAAATCAAACACAAGTTTTAAAACCTGCATATAAAGTCAGGAGTGGAGATATAATCAGAATCGTGATTCCTGAACCTAAACAGCTATCCCTTGTTGCTCAAGATATAGATATTGAAGTTGTATATGAAGATGAACACTTAGCTGTAATAAATAAACCACGAGGTATGGTTGTTCATCCTGGGGCAGGTAATTTTGAAAATACTCTTGTAAACGCTCTTTTGCACAAGTTCAGTGGGAAACTTAGCAGTATAAACGGGGTTATAAGACCCGGAATTGTCCACAGACTTGACAAAGACACATCGGGACTTTTAATTGTTGCTAAAACAGATGAAGCACATATTAAACTTTCTGAAGCATTAAAATCTCATCAAATAAAAAGGATATATTATGCTATATGTGAAGGTGTGTTAAAAGAAGATAGCGGTGTAGTTGATGCACCGATTGGGAGGCACCCTGTAAACAGACTAAAAATGGCTGTAATTCCAAATGGTAAACAAGCAGTTACTTATTTTGAGGTTTTGGAAAGGTATGATAAATACACTTTTGTAAAACTCCGATTAAAAACAGGAAGAACTCACCAGATAAGAGTCCATATGTCGTACATTGGTTATCCTTTGCTTGGAGATAGTACTTATGGAAGATCTAAAAATGAATTTGGTATTCAAGGTCAAGTTCTTCATGCAGGTGAGATTAAGTTTGTTCACCCAATAACTTCAGATGTGCTGCACTTTTCAACCGAGCTACCTGAATACTTTCTTGAGATTTTAAATATACTGAGAAGCAGAAACAGTAAATACCATGTATAACATCAAAAACCATAGACAAACTCTATATTTTGGTGTTATAATGACTAAAAAATAAACAAAAATCGAATAGTGGCTTTAAGAGAATTTAAGACCTTTAAGCTGGCCCTGTGAGGCGGCAAGGTTGAAATAAGAGAAGTCGAGAATATTAAGCATGTAAAAAAGCTTCTTGCCAATTCACGGGCAGGAAGCTTTTTTTGTGCCAGAGGAGGTGTTGTATTTTGGAAAAATTTAAAGAAATTATGGATGCCAATCAAATGCGAAGAGCTCTGCTCAGGATTTCTCATGAGATACTTGAAAAAAACAAGGGTGTTGAAAATCTTTGCCTTGTTGGGATTCAGCGAAGAGGAGTAACACTTGCAAAAAAGATACAAGAAAACATAGAAAAGATAGAAGGCGTAAAGCTTCCTTTAGGTATTCTTGACATAACATTTTACAGGGACGATCTGAGTCTGCTTTCTGAACATCCGACAGTAAACTCTACAAGAATTGATTTTGATATAAACAATAAGAAGATAGTTTTAGTAGATGACGTACTTTTTACAGGCAGAACAGTAAGAGCAGCAATTGAAGCTTTGATGGATATGGGAAGACCAAAGATGATTCAGCTTGCAGTGTTAATTGACAGAGGACACAGAGAACTTCCAATTAGGGCTGACTATGTAGGAAAAAATGTTCCAACTTCAAGAAGAGAGATTGTTCACGTACTTGTCGATGAGTTTGACAACGACAACAGAGTAATAATTGAACAGCTTGATAGGGAAATATAACCTTAAAAGAAAGGAGAAATTTTTGAAAATGAACAGAGTTGTTCAGGTTGAAGAAAAGCTTCCATTTTTGAAAACCTTGCCTTTGAGTCTTCAACATCTTTTTGCCATGGTTGGTGCAACAATCTTAGTTCCTATTCTGGTAGGACTTAGTCCAACTGTTGCTCTCTTTACAAGTGGTGTGGGAACCATAATATATATTCTTGTAACAAAAAACAAAATACCTGCATATCTTGGCTCTTCCTTTGCATTTATCAATCCTATTATCACAGTCTCTGCTTCACTTGGAGGAAAAGAATACGCTCTTGCCGGATGCATTGCATCAGGTGTTGTATATCTGATTGTAGCATTTCTTGTCTACCTGTTTGGAACAAACTGGATTGACAGGCTACTGCCACCCGTTGTTGTAGGTCCTGTTGTAATGATTATTGGACTTTCTCTTGCAAGAGCAGCAGCTGTAAAATCAGCAGGACTTTTCAAAGAGGTTATAAAAGATGGGCAGATTTTAGAAGTTGCCGTCAACGTCATAAAAAGTCCTGTTTGCTGGGTTTCTATATTTACATTGCTTGTTGCCGTGTTTGGCTCTGTTTACTTTAAAGGATTTTTTAAAGTCATACCTGTTTTGATTGGACTTGTAAGTGGATACCTTTTTGCATATGTGCTTGACTTGATTGGTATGAACACAAATCTTCTCAATTCATTCTATCCAAATGGCAAGTATATTCCTTTTTTGAATTATGAAGTTATCAAGAATGCAAAGTGGCTAGGACTTCCTCAGTTCACATTCCCTAAATTTTCACTCTCTGCTATTTTAGCTATTGCTCCAATTGCCATAGTTACAATAACAGAACATATTGGACATCTTCTTGTAACAAATAATGTTGTGGGAAGAGACTTTACAAAAAATCCTGGGCTTCACAGGTCATTAGCAGGAGATGGACTTGCAACAATTGCTGCAGGTTTTTTTGGAGGTCCTCCTAATACAACATATGGTGAAAATATCGGCGTTATGGCTATAACAAAGGTGTACAGCACATGGGTAATCTTGTGGGCAGCAATTCTGGCAATTTTACTTTCATTTGTCCAAAAGCTTGGTGCTCTTATTCAGGTAATTCCTTCACCTGTAATTGGAGGAATCAGTATCTTGCTGTTTGGTGTTATTGCTTCATCTGGTTTGAGAATGATGATTGAAAACAAGGTGGACTTGTCTCAAACACGCAACCTTGTAATTGCTTCTGTGGTTTTAATAATTGGTGTTGGTGGAACAAGACTCAAATTTTTTAACATTGAATTTGAAGGAATGGCTCTTGCTACATTTGTCGGAATAATCTTAAATCTTCTTTTACCAGAGTCAAAAGAACTCAAAGTAGCAAAGACAAAAGAAGCTTTAGAACCAAACAATTAAGGGTAGGGGTATTTTCCCTACCTTTTTTGTAAACAATCGGAGGTGAATAAATTGAAACATTTGCTTGGTTTAAGAGAGATTTCAAAAGAGGATATTTTAAAAATACTCAACCTTGCAAAAGATATGAAGACAATTTTAAAGAGTGAAACTAAAAAGACTCCTCATCTGCAGGGGTATTCGGTTGTAACTCTGTTTTATGAAAATAGTACCAGAACACGAACATCGTTTGAGCTTGCAGCAAAGTTTATGAGTGCCAATACAACCTCTATATCTGTGCAAACCAGTAGTGTGCAGAAAGGAGAGTCTTTGCTTGACACTGTAAAAACTTTGGAAGCTCTAAAAACAGATGTGCTAATTGTCAGACATTCAGTTTCTGGTGTGCCGCATTTTATTGCCAAAAACTGCTCATTTTCGGTCATAAACGCTGGTGATGGAATGAATGAGCATCCAACACAGGCACTACTTGATATGTTCACAATTAGAGAAAGGCTTGGAACAATTGAGAAATTGAAGATAGCAATCATTGGCGATATTCTTCACAGCAGGGTTGCAAGGAGCAACATTTGGGGACTTTCCAAGTTTGACAACCAAATCACAGTGTTTGGACCACAAACACTTATTCCACCTTATATTGAAAACTTTGCCAAGGTTGCATCTTCTTTGGAAGAGGCAGTCTCAGGAAAAGATGTTGTAATAGATTTGAGGATTCAGCTTGAGAGACAAAAACGGGGCTTTATAACCTCAAAGCAAGAATATTACAAATTTTATGGGTTAAACGAAGATATAATGAAATATGTTTCAGACAACACCTTGATTATGCACCCTGGTCCTGTCAACAGAGGAGTTGAAATCTCTTCAGAAATTATGCAACTGCCAAATTCAACTATCAATGAGCAAGTTACAAACGGTATTGCTGTTAGAATGGCAGTTTTATACCTTTGCACACGCAAGGAGGGAATTTACAGGTGATGATATTGATAAAAAATGCACAGATTGTAAATAGTCTTCACGACAAACTTGAAAAAGTTGATATATTGATAGTTGATGACAAGATAGAAAAGATTAGTAAAAACATAGAAGAAAATCCGGAGAAGATGATTATAATAGATGCAAGCGGCAAGTATGTAATGCCAAGCTTTACCGATATTCACTGTCATTTGCGAGAACCTGGTTTTGAGTACAAAGAAGACATAAAGAGCGGTAGCAGGTCTGCCGCAGCAGGAGGATTTACAACAATCTGTTGTATGCCAAATACAAACCCTCCTGTAGACAACAGAGCAATGGTTGCGTATATAAAATATCGTGCAAGAGAAGTCTCACCAATTGAGGTGTTACCTGTTGGGGCTATAACAAAAGCACTTTTAGGAGAAGAGCTTGCTGAGATAGGATTTATGAAAGATGAAGGTGCTATTGCTATATCAGATGACGGAAAGTGTGTTATGAACGCTAATCTAATGAGAAATGCTCTTTTGTACTCTAAAGATTTTTCGATACCTGTCATCTCACACTGTGAAGATACGAACTTATCTGAAGGAGGACAGATAAATTTAGGATATGTATCAACAATCACAGGACTTAGAGGAATTCCACGTGAGGCAGAATCAATAATTGTTGCAAGAGATATTCTTCTTGCAAAAGAAACAAAAGCACATATTCATATAACCCATGTATCTACCAAAGAATCTGTTAGACTTATAAAAATGGCAAAAGAGTGGGATGTAAATGTCACGGCTGACACATGCCCGCATTATATAAGCCTTACAGAAGAAGAGGTACTTGGATTTAACACAAACGCAAAAGTAAACCCTCCTCTGAGAACACAAGAGGATGTTGAAGCTTTGATTGAAGGATTAAAAGAAGGTATAATAGACTGTATATCAACAGACCATGCCCCGCATCACAAAGATGAAAAGAATGTCGAATTTAATCTTGCTGCAAGTGGTACAATTGGTTTTGAGACTGCATTTTCTGTGCTAATAACATATCTTGTAGAAAAAAATGCATTTGATATCGGGGAGATAGTAGAACTTTTAAACCACAACCCAAGAAAAATAATTGGACTTTCTCCAAACATTATAAAAGAAGGTGAAAAAGCAAATCTTGTTATTGTGGATTTAAAGAAAAAATGGGAAGTAAAAGAAAAAAACATTGTGTCAAAGTCAAAAAATAGTGTGTTTTTGGGAAAAATTTTGACTTCTTATGTTGAGACAGTAATATACAATGGGAAGATATTAAAAAAGGACGGTGTTTTGAATTGTTAAACTTTTCAGACAGATTAATTGATGCTATAAAAAAGAAGAATAGTGTTCTTATAGCAGGAATTGATACAACCATTGAAAATATACCAGATTATTTTATTAAAAGATTCTATTACAATGAAAAAAGCGAGATTGATAATTTAAAAACTATTTTATTTGAATACAACCGAAGAATTATTGATGCTGTGGAAGAAAATGTGGTTGGGGTAAAGTTTCAGGCAGCATTTTTTGAACAGTATTCTTATCATGGGTTTGAGGTTTTGCATAAACTCTGTGAATATGCAAAAAACAAAAAGCTTATTGTAATCTTTGATGGTAAGAGAAATGATATTTCAAGTTCAGCAAAGGGATACTCAAATGCTTACATTGGTGAAACTCCTGTTTTTAATAAGAAGATAAGGTTCTTTGAATTTGACGCAATCACAACAAATCCTTATCTCGGGCAAGATAGTATAAAGCCATTTGTTGAAGACTGTGAGAGATTCAAAAAAGGTCTATTTGTACTTGTTAAAACTTCTAATCCTTCTTCTGCTGACATTCAAGATATTGTAGTTGAAGATAAAAAACTTTATGAAATAGTTGCTGAAAAAGTGTATGAATGGGGGAAAAACTGTGTAGGAAAAGAAGGTTACAGTGATATTGGAGCTGTTGTAGGTGCAACCCAGCCAGAAGCTGGTAAAAGAATAAGGCAAATCTTGCCAAACTCTTTCCTACTTGTACCTGGCATCGGTGTGCAGGGAGGAAAAGTAGAAGATTTGAAATATTTTGTGGACAGCAACAACATGGGCATAATAGTAAATTCGTCACGTGATATTATCTATGCATACAAAAACTATGTTAATTCTGATTTTGAGAAAAGTAGTTATTTGGCTTCAAAAAACATCAAAGAAAGTATTAATGCAGTAATTTCATAGGAAAACAAAATCAAAAGAGGTGAGACTTTAAAGTGCCACTGAGAAAGGATATAAAAAAGGTTTTAGTTATAGGTTCAGGACCGATAATAATTGGTCAAGCAGCTGAATTTGACTATTCAGGAAGTCAGGCTTGTAAAGCTTTAAAAGAAGAAGGAATTGAAGTTGTCCTTATAAACTCAAACCCTGCAACAATAATGACAGACAAAACAATGGCAGACAGCATTTATATAGAACCAATAACGTGTGAAATAATAGAAAAGATAATCCAAAAAGAAAGAGTGGATGCCATCTTACCGACACTTGGAGGGCAGACAGGACTTAACACTGCTGTTGAACTCTACAAAAGTGGTATTCTTGATAAATATAATGTCAAAGTAATTGGAACAAATATTGAAGCTATTGAGTTTGCAGAAGACAGGCTTCTTTTCAAAGAGTTAATGATAAAAATTGGTGAACCTGTTGTTCCAAGTGAAGTTGTAAACTGTGTTGAAGATGGTGTTGCGTTTGCAAAAAAGATTGGCTTTCCGGTTATAATAAGACCGGCATATACTCTTGGTGGAACTGGCGGTGGCATTGCAAACAATGAAGATGAGTTTGTAGAGATTGCAAGAAAAGGTCTTTCATACAGTCCTGTACACCAAATACTTGTTGAGAAAAGTATAAAAGGGTGGAAAGAGATAGAGTATGAGGTTATGCGAGATTCAAACGGGTGTCTTATTACTGTATGTAATATGGAAAATATTGATCCAGTTGGAATTCATACAGGCGACAGCATTGTTGTTGCACCATCGCAGACGCTTTCAGACAAAGAATATCAAATGCTAAGGTCGTCTGCATTAAAGATCATTGATGTACTTAAAATTGAAGGTGGTTGTAACGTTCAATTTGCTCTAAATCCTGAGAACTTTGAATATGCAGTGATTGAAGTAAATCCAAGGGTCAGCCGCTCATCTGCTTTGGCTTCAAAAGCAACAGGGTATCCTATTGCAAGAATTGCTGCAAAGATTGCGCTTGGCTATACACTTGACGAAATAGAAAATGCCATTACAAAAATGACATATGCAAGTTTTGAACCAGCACTTGACTATGTTGTTTTGAAAATTCCTCGATGGCCGTTTGACAAATTCACTTATGCAAACAGAAAGCTTGGCACACAAATGAAGGCAACTGGAGAAGTCATGGCGATAGGAAGAACATTCGAAGAAGGTCTTTTAAAGGGTATACGCTCACTTGATATTGGACTGGATTATTTAGACCTTCCAGAGCTTAAAAATTTCGATAATCAAACTCTTACGCAACTTATAATCGAGGCTGATGATAGAAGAATATTTGCAATTGCCGAGGCTATAAGAAGAGGTTATGAAGTAGAATATCTATATCGAATAAGCAAAGTGGATAAATTTTTCCTTAATAAGATTAAAAATATAATTGATATGGAAGAAAAAATCAAAAAAGAAGAACTAAACAGCAGCATTTTACTTGAAGCAAAAAAGATGGGATTCAGTGACAAGACAATTGCAAATATCAAAGGTATATTTGAAAATGATGTAAGAAGTATGAGAAAGAACCTAAACATAACACCGGTATATAAAATGGTTGACACATGCGCAGCAGAATTTGAAGCAAAAACTCCTTATTATTACTCAACATATGAAAGAGAAAATGATGTAGCAGTATCACAAACATCAGATACAGAGAGAAAAATTGTTGTTCTTGGTTCAGGTCCAATAAGAATTGGTCAGGGAATCGAATTTGACTATACTTCTGTCCACAGCAGTTATACACTTTCAAAGCTGGGTATAAAGTCGGTCATAATAAATAATAATCCTGAAACTGTAAGTACCGATTTTGATACCTCAGATATGCTCTTCTTTGAACCGCTTACAAAAGAAGATGTTTTGAATGTCATTGAAACTGTAAAGGCAGATGGGGTGATAGTTCAATTTGGTGGTCAAACAGCTATAAAACTTTCCCAGCAGCTTGCAAAAGAGGGTATCAAGATTTTTGGTACAAGTGCAGAGGGAATAGACATTGCAGAGGACAGGGAAAGATTTGACAAGATTTTAAATAAACTTAACATTAAAAGACCTCCAGGTTTTACATGTTTTGCTTTGCAAGAAGCACTTGAAATAGCAAACTCATTGGGTTATCCTGTGCTTGTAAGACCTTCATATGTTCTGGGCGGACAGGGTATGAAGATTGCTTTTGACGATAATGATATTGTGGAAATGCTAAGCTATGCAAAGAATCTCAATGATCATCCTATTCTTATTGATAAATATATTGTCGGAAAGGAAATAGAAGTTGATGCTATATCTGATGGTGAGGACATCTTAATTCCAGGAATAATGGAGCACATCGAAAGAGCAGGTGTTCATTCAGGAGATAGTATTTCTCTATATCCAGCAAGGAATATTTCAAAGTATATTGAAGATAGAATTGTTGAATACACACATAAAATAGCAAAAGAACTTGAATGCAAAGGACTTATAAATGTTCAATTCATTGTCCAAAATGAAGAGCTTTACGTTATTGAAGTCAATCCAAGAGGCAGCAGAACTGTGCCGTTTTTAAGCAAAGTAACTGGTGTTCCCATGGTTGAGCTTGCAACAATGGTAAGTTTGGGATATAGACTGAAAGATTTGGTAAACACAGTTGGACTTTTGCCGAAAAAAGATTTCTATGCCTTTAAAGTTCCTGTTTTCTCATTTGAAAAACTGCCTGATGTTGAAGTATCACTTGGTCCTGAGATGAAGTCAACAGGTGAGGTTATGGGAATTTCGAAAGACTACTATATTGCTCTTTACAAAGGACTTGTTGCAAGCGGAACAAAACTCCCATTAGAAGGTGGAGTGCTTTTTACTGTTGCTGACCCTGATAAAAATGAAATCATCCCAATTGCTGAGAAGTTTGAAAAGCTTGGATTCAAGATATATGCAACATCAAAGACAGCAAAACATCTGAATTTTTATCAGGTTGCTGCAAATCACGTTAAAAAAGTGTCTGAAGGAAGTCCAAATATAATAGATTTAATTAGAAAAGGAGAAATCAACATTGTCATCAATACTCCTACAAAAGGAAGGCAGCCGCAAAGAGATGGTTTTTTAATAAGAAGATTTGCTGTGGAAAACAAAGTGCCAATCTTCACTTCAGTTGATACTGCAAAGGCTGTGGTTGAAATTATTGAATTTCTAAAACAAAAAAGAGAACTTGACATATTTAACATAGGAGAGATTGATAATGAAACTATTAGACGTTGAAATTGAAGAAAATGTAAAGATTGCAAATGATATATTTCTCTTATCCTTTGAATCTGAATATTTAGCAGAGAATTTTAAACCGGGTAATTTTGTGAATATTCTAATTGATAAAGAGAGCATTTATCCTCTTTTGAGAAGACCTCTTAGTATCTCTTTTGTTGAGGGAAAAAGAGTTTATATTGGTTACAAAGTGGTAGGTAAAGGCACAAAACTTCTTTCTCAAAAATCAAAAGGAGAAACTATTGATGTATTAGGTCCACTTGGAAATTCATTTTTGACAGACATCTCCGACGAAAATGTTGCTATAATTGGAGGGGGGGTTGGTATTTTCCCCCTTGTCGGATTATGTAAAGAACTAAAAAATAAAGGTAATAGGGTTGATATATTTCTTGGATTCAGAGATTCAAATTCAATGTTCTTAGTAGAAAAATTTAAAGATATTTGTGATAATACTTTAATTTCAACAGATGATGGTAGTTGCGGTTATAAAGGAAATGTAGTTGATATCTTCAAAAACAATTTTTCAAAAGAAAAATATAAAGTAGTTTTTTGCTGTGGACCAAAACCCATGTTAAAAGCTATTAAAAACCTTAAACTTCCTGTAAAATGTTATGCCTCTTTAGAGGAAAAAATGGCGTGCGGGATAGGCGCATGTCTTTGTTGCAGCATAAAAGGAAAAGATGACAATGTGTATCATGTGTGTTCAGATGGTCCTGTTTTTGATATAATGGAGGTTGAAATTGAATGAATTTAGAAGTTGAAATAGCAGGTATAAAACTTAAAAACCCGGTTATTGCTGCATCAGGAACATTTGGATTTGGTCGTGAATTTTCAAAACTGATTGACTTAAATCTATTTGGAGGAATTTCAACAAAAGGAATAACTCTCAAAAAGCGTACTGGTAACCCTCAGCCAAGACTGTGTGAGGTCTACGGCGGAATAATAAACTCAGTTGGACTTGAAAATCCGGGAGTTGAAGCTTTTGTAAATGATGAGCTTCCCTTTTTAAGAAAGTTTGATACAAAGATAATTGCTAACATTAACGGTTTTAGCAAAGAGGAATTTATGGACCTTGCAAAAATAGTAAGTCCACTTGTAGACATGATAGAAGTAAATCTGTCATGTCCCAATGTAAAAGAAGGTGGTATGGTATTTGGGAAAGACCCAAATAAAGTTTATGAGATAACAAAAGAAGTAAAGAAAGTATCTGCGTGCCCTGTAATAGTTAAACTAACACCAAATGTCACAGATATAACCCAGTTGGCAGTAGCTGCAGAAAAAGCAGGAGCAGATGCAATTTCACTTATAAACACCATATCTGCTATGGCAATTGATATTGAGACAAGAAAACCCCTGATAAAGATGGTAACAGGTGGGCTTTCTGGCCCTGCGATAAAACCAATTGCAGTAAGAATGGTTTATGAGTGCTTTAAAAAAGTTAAGATACCGATCATCGGGATGGGGGGAATTATGAACCACAAAGATGCTATTGAGTTTATCATTGCAGGAGCAACTGCCATTCAGATAGGCACTGTAAATTTTATAAATCCCAATGCAGTTTATGAAATTAAAGAGGGAATTGAGGCTTATCTTGAAATAATGGGTTTTAATTCCATAAGAGAACTTGTAGGTAACATAAATATCTGAGGTGAAAGCAAAAATGTCAAAGACAGTTGTATATCTTATTCGTCATGCAGAGGCAGAAGGGAATTTTGTAAGAAGGTTTCATGGTATTACAGATTCTAATGTAACAGAAAAAGGCAAATTGCAAGCTCAAAAACTTGCAGAAAGATTAAAAAATGTCCATTTTGATGTAATTTATTCGAGTCCTCTGAAAAGAGCCTTCTATACTGCAAGTAAGATAGCGGAGGGCAGAAATATAAATATTATAGTAAGAGAAGATTTGATAGAGATAAACGGTGGAGATTGGGAAGATAGGTGCTGGGATGAACTTCCTTTGCTTTATCCAACAGAGTACGAAATGTGGGAGAAAATGCCTCACAAGCACTGTATGCCAAATGGCGAAAGTATGTATGAACTTTTCTTGAGAGCAAAATCTGCTTTTGAGAACATCGTAAAGTCAAATGTTGGGAAGAAAATATGTATTGTAACCCATGGAACATTAATTAGGGCTCTTCTCACGTATATAAAAGGATATGAATTTGAAAGACTCAACGAGATTTTGTGGCAGGACAATACTGCTATAAATATAATCGAGTATAAAGATGGGAAATACCACCTTGTTGTTGAGGGCGATTGGTCTCATCTTGGAAATGAGCTTTCCACAATAGCATATCAAGACTGGTGGCAACAGTTTTTAAAAGAAAGAGGAATTGAAAAACAAGATTTAACTATCATTGAAAGGAGAGAAAGTTATGAATAAAGAGGCTTACATTCAAATGTTCAAAGACACAGATGCTTTATTAGAGGGACATTTTCTTTTATCCTCTGGAAAACACAGTGCAAAGTATCTTCAATGCGCAAGAGTGTTGCAATATCCGAACTTATCAGAAATGATCTGCAGAGATCTTGCACAATATTTTAAAGATGTGCAGGTCGACGTTGTAATAGGTCCAGCATTAGGTGCAGTAACACTTTCATACGAACTTGCAAGACAGCTTAAATGCCGTTCTATTTTTGCAGAAAGAGAAGATGGAATAATGAAACTCAGAAGAGGATTTAAGATCGAAGAAGGAGAAAAAGTTCTAGTAGTTGAAGATGTCATAACAACAGGTGGGTCTGTAAGAGAGATAATTGAGATTGTAAAAGAATACAGAGGTGAGATTGTAGCAGTTGCTGGTATTGTGGATAGAAGTGGTGGTAAGGTTGACCTTGGCTATCCTTTGAAAACTCTTCTTACGCTTGAAATTGAAACTTTTGACCCTGAGGAGTGTCCGCTTTGTAAAGAAGGTATACCTATTGTAAAACCTGGAAGCAGAAAAAGCAAAAAGAAAACAGAATAAAAAAATAAAGCTCTAACAGGGCTTTTTCCAAAATTTTGTCGGATAAAAGCCCTGTTTTCTTTAGAAATGATTACCCACCCAAATATGCTTTTTTAACCTCAGGATTTGCTGCAATCTCTTTTGCATCTCCGGATAAAACAATTTTACCTGTCTCTATTACATACGCTCTGTCCGCGATTGAAAGTGCCATGTGAGCATTTTGTTCAATCAAAAGTATAGTCGTACCTTGTGAATTTATCTCTTTTATTATCTTAAAAATCTCAGTTACAAGTATAGGTGCTAATCCCATTGAAGGCTCATCAAGCAAAAGTAACTTTGGCTTTGACATTAGCGCTCTTCCAATTGCAAGCATTTGCTGCTCTCCACCAGAGAGGGTACCTGCTAACTGGTTCTTTCTTTCATATAATCTTGGAAATCTTTCAAATACCTTTTTCAAATCTTCTTTTATTCCTTGCTTGTCCTTTCTTAAATATGCTCCAAGCTCTAAATTTTCAAGAACAGTCATCTCTGGAAAGACGCGTCTTCCTTCTGGTACATGGGAAATCCCAAGTTTTACAATCTCTATAGATGACTTTTTTGTTATGTCAATATCTTCAAAAAAGACTGAACCTGTACGAGGTCTAATAAGACCAGAGATTGTCTTAAGCAGGGTAGACTTTCCTGCGCCGTTTGCACCAATTAATGTAACAATCTCACCTTTTTGAACCTCCAATGATACTGAAAACAAAGCCTGTATTGCTCCATAGAACACATCTATCCCAGTTACTTTAAGCAAACTCTAAATCCCCCTCTCCAAGGTATGCTTCTATCACACGAGGGTTATTTTTGACGTCTTCAGGTGATCCTACCGCAATCACTTCACCGTAATCAAGCACATATATCTTTTCACATATGTCCATTACAACTGACATATCATGTTCAATTAAGAGTATAGTTAAATCAAATTTATCCTTTATAAATTTAATAAGGTTCTTTAGCTCCTGTGTTTCTTGAGGATTCATTCCCGCTGCTGGCTCATCCAACAAAAGTAATTTTGGTGATGTTGCAAGTGCACGAACAATTTCAAGCTTTCTTTGTTCGCCATAAGGTAGGTTTTTAGCAAATTCAAACCTTTTTTCATATAGTCCAAAGAGTTTCAAGAGCTCTTCTGCTTTTTTTTGAATTTGTTCTTTCTCTCTTAAAAATCGAGGAGTTCTTAATATTGCGTCAAATAAATTATATTTAATGTTTTTATGAAATGAAATCTTTACATTATCAAGAACACTTAGTTCCTTAAACAACCTTATGTTCTGAAAAGTCCTTGAAATTCCAAGCGCAGAAACCTGGTATGTCTTTTTATAAGTTATATCGTAGTTTGAAAATTCTATCCTGCCAGTATTAGGGTTATATATACCTGAAATCACATTAAATACTGTGGTTTTACCAGCACCGTTTGGCCCGATTAGCCCGATTATTGCACCTTTTTCAATATCAATATTAACATTGTTCAGCGCCACAATTCCTCCAAAATTGACTGTCACATTTTTTATCCTAAGCATTTTTCTCACCACCAATTGGTATCAGTTTTGAAAGTCTTATTTCTTTTGTCCCCATAAGCCCTTGAGGTCTAAATAACATAATTATGATCAAAATAAGAGAATATAAAACCATTCTCACTGCAGGATAATCTTGCAATAAAGCTGAAAGTATTGTTAAAACTATAGCAGAAATAATTGAACCTGATATGCTTCCAAGTCCACCCAAAACAACTATCACTAATATATCAATTGATTTAAAGAAGTTGAACATATCTGGCTGTATAAAGCCAAAAGAGCCAGAATAAATTGAGCCTGCAACACCTGCAAAAAAGGCACCTATCATAAATGCCATAACTTTATATAAAGTTGTGTTGATTCCCATAGCTTCTGCAGCTATCTCATCTTCTCTGATGGCGATCATCGCTCTACCAAACGATGAATTGATAATATTTAATATAACCACTACACTTAAGACTGTAATAACAAAATATCCAGTCCAGTCAATTCCTTGTGGTATATCACTTATTCCACTTGCACCACCTAAGTAATCTATATTTTGTATAATTACTCTTATGATCTCTCCAAACCCTAATGTAGCAATTGCAAGATAGTCACCTCTCAGTCGCAACACAGGAAGACCAATTATAAAACCACATATCATTGCAAACAACCCGCCAATTAAAACAGTGAGATAAAAGGGTACTGGTTTTTCAAGGGTGGTCAAAACTGCAGTGGTATACGCTCCAATTGCCATAAATCCTGCATGTCCAAGTGAAAACTGACCAGTGATACCGTTTATTAAGTTTAAACTTACTGCTAAGATGATATTCAACATTATCAAGAAGAGGTTTAGTTTGATATAATCATCTATCATGCCAATCTTCATTAAAAGCGTTATTATTAAATACAAAACAATTACAAATACAGAATGCACAACAAGCCTTTTTTTCATCTTTTCTTACACCTTCTCTTTTATATTTTTTCCGAGTAATCCAGAAGGTTTTATAATCAAAATTAATATCAAAAGAGCAAATGCAACTGCATCTTTGTACATAGAACTGCCGTATCCACTCACAAGAGTTTCAATAATACCAAGGGAAAATCCACCGAGCATCGCCCCAGGAATGATACCAATTCCACCAAACACAGCAGCTATAAAAGCTTTAAGTCCAGGCAAAACTCCCATGAGAGGATTTATGGTGTTATAATAAAGTCCAACTAACACACCAGCTGCTGCAGCAAGAGCAGAACCTATTGCAAATGTATATGAAATTGTAGTGTCAACGTTTATACCCATCAATCTTGCTGCATCCATATCTTGAGAGACTGCTCTCATTGCTTTTCCTATTTTTGTCTTCTTGACAACGAAATTTAGAATTATCATTAAAAGTATTGTAATAATCAAAAGATATATTTGTTTGTTGTTAATTACTATCCTACCTTGGAAAAGATGATAATTTTTTTCAGTAACAAGTCTTGGGAAAACTCTTGAATCAGCACCCATTATAATTTGCATAAGGTTTTCTAAAAGCAACGAAACACCTATAGCAGTTATCAGAGCAGCAATCCTTGGAGAGTTCCTAAGAGGTTTATATGCAAACTTTTCTATAAGAATTCCTAAAACACTACAAAAAATCATAGAGATTAACAGAGAAGGAATTAATCCCAGTTTCAGGTATGCAACACTTAAAAATGCAATGTAGGCACCAACCATAAATATGTCTCCATGAGCAAAATTAATCAGCTTAATAATTCCGTATACCATTGTATAACCAAGACTTATAAGGGCATATATACTTCCAAGTGTTATTCCATTTATTAACTGCTGAATTAACGTAGACAATTCGCTCTTCACCTCTTTCAAAAACTTTAAAACATTAAATATATAACAGAAGGGAAGGGGCATTATAATTTAAAAAAAGCCCCTTCCAACTAAGCTGAACAACATTTATAATATACTTTTTTCTATGGATTTAGTTTTTGCTTAAACATTTGAATACCATCTTTGAGTTCTATAATTACAGCAGATTTCTCTGCGTTGTGCATTTTATTAATGTTTATAACGCCTGTCACACCAACAAAATTCTTAGTATTTTCAATAGCAATTTTGAGTCTTTCTCTATCTTTTGTTACACTGTCAAATTTAAGATTAGCTCTCTTGAGTGCATCAGCTATAAAGTATCCAAGATCATATCCTAAAGCTGCAAAAGCATTAGGTTCTTGATTATATTTTGTTTTGTATTTCTTAATAAAGTCCTGTACCTTTTTGTCAGTATCTTGTGAAGAATAATGAGCTGAGAAAAATACGTTATTGGCATTTTCTTTTCCTGCCTTCTCAACAACTTTTGGATCATCAAATCCATCGCCACCAAGAATGGGTACTTTTATACCAAGTTCTCTTGCTTGTTTTATAATAAGACCTGCTTCGTCATAATAAACAGGCGCAAAAATTACATCCGGTTTTTTGTCTCTTATCTTTGTAAGAATACTACTAAAATCCTGTTCACCCCTACCAAATGCTTCCTCAGCTATAACCTTACCACCACTTTTTTCAAATACAGATTTAAAATTCTTGAGAAGTCCTTTACTATAATCGGATGTAGCATCATAAATTATAGCAGCTTTTTTAGCTTTTAATGTTTTAAGAGCAAAGTTTGCCATAACATTCCCTTGAAATGAATCATTAAAACATGTTCTAAATACGTATGATTTTACTTTATTTGTTTTTTCTTCAACGGTAACATTATCATCAGTTGCAGATGGAGATACTAATGGGACTTTATATTTTGCTATTGCTATTGATGCTGACTTCGTAGCACCTGAAGTTGCAGGACCCAAAATAGCAAGAACATTTTGTCTCACTGCTAACTTGTATGCAACATTCTGAGCTTCAGTCTTATCAGACTTATTGTCCATAACTACAAGCTCAATCTTTTTGCCATTAATCCCACCTTTTTTATTAATTTCATCGATAGCAAGCTTTAAGCCATCTAATTCCTTTTGACCATACTGAGCAACCGTACCAGATAATTCTAAATCTACTCCAATTTTTATAACATTTTTAGATGATGCAAAAGAGACTGTAAGTATAGAGAGAACAAAAAGCAAAAGCACAACACTTACCAAAACTCTTTTCATTTTAACCTCACACTCCTTCTAAATAAATTTTTGTGTTATAATAATGGTTGAGTTTATAGTTTATAGTATAAAATATCTTTGAATCGAATACAAGTATTCAATTGACTTCTGTACACATTAGAATATTATCTTACTTTTAGTACTTAAAAATTGTACCACAAGGAGTGGTAGGAAGTGTATTTTAAATTAGCTGGTCCTCATAATACTCAAAAAACTATTGAGCTTGCAATAAAAACTGCTAACGAAAGAAATATCAATCATATAGTGGTGGCTTCGTGTAGTGGAAGTACAGCTAAACTTCTAAAAGATTGTGGAAAAAATGTAGTAGTTGTAACTCATGTAAATGGTTTTTCTGAACCTGGAAAAATGGAAATAAGCGAAAAAACTATTGAAGAGCTTAAAGCAATGGGATTTAGGATTTATACAGGTACACATGTTCTATCAGGAGCAGAAAGAGGAATATCAAGAAAGTTTGGCGGAGTGTATCCAGTTGAAATTATGGCACATACACTTAGAATGCTCGGGCAAGGCGTGAAGGTTGCAGTGGAGATTTCTGTTATGGCTTTAGATGCAGGACTGATACCATATGGTGAAGATGTAATTGCAATTGGTGGAACATCTGAAGGTGCAGATACTGCTGTAATTATAAGGCCTTCGCACGCAGCTTCTATATTTGAGACAAAAATTAAAGAAATAATTTGCAAACCCTATGAATTTTAAGAAGCCGCAGAGAGTTGTGAAAAAGAAAAAGTAAAAAGGTTGACATTATGAAAAGAAGAGAAGTATAATAGATTCAAAGAAAATATAATTGCACAAAATAAAAATTTTGTGCAATGAAGGGAATGAGAAAATGAACTTTTCTGATATTCCGCCTTATGTTGCGGATTTTCTGAATTATATGCTTACAATCAAAAATAAATCTCCAAATACAATTAAAGAATATTATTATGACTTGAGAACCTTTTTAAGATATCTAAAAGCAAAAGATTTGAATGTTCTCAATCAGATCGAAAAGATTGAAGACCTCGAAAACATCGATGTGAGCAGCTTTGAAATTGAAAAACTCAAAACAATAACTCTTAGTAATCTATATGAATATTTTTCTTTCCTTGCTACACGTTTTAACAACAGCCCATATTCAAGAGCCCGAAAAGTTGCATCAATTAGAAGCTTTTTTAAATACCTTTACAGCAAAGCCAAACTCATTCCTGATAACCCTGCAAAAGATTTAGAATCGCCAAAACTTGGAAAAAGAAATCCAAGGTATCTTACACTTGAGGAAAGCAAAAAGCTACTTTCTGCAATTGATGGTGAAAATAAAGAAAGGGACTTTGCAATAATTACTCTTTTTCTAAATTGCGGATTGCGTCTTTCAGAGCTTGTGAATATAAACCTTTCAGATATAAAAGATGATATGCTGAGGATTGTTGGTAAAGGGAATAAAGAAAGAATAATATACTTAAACAAAGCCTGTAAAGAAGCTATTGAAAATTATTTGAAAGTCCGCCCTACAGAAGGTGTAAAAGACAAGGATGCTCTTTTTCTGAGTGAAAGGAAGAAAAGAATCAGCAGAAGAACTGTTCAATACATTGTTGAAAAGTATGTGAAGATGGCAGGTATAAATCAGAAAAAGATCTCTGCCCACAAACTTCGTCATACAGCAGCAACACTTATGTACAGACACGGCAAAGTTGATATAAGGTCTCTTCAGACTATTTTGGGTCATCAAAGTATCTCCACAACAGAGATTTATACTCATGTAAATGACGATGACATCAAAAAAGCATTTGAAAAAAACCCCCTCTCAGGAGAAAAACAAGATACTTTAAACTCCTGACAAGGGGGTTTTTATTCTGTGCACAAAAGTTTGTATGTTTTCACATCTACAAATTTTAACACTTGTCCAGGATACAGAATTGCATTTTCTAACTTATTTACTTTTCGTACAAAAGAGATATAATCGCGAATGTCTACGCTTTCATCAACAAAATTTTTTGAAATTGTCCACAACGAATCTCCTTCTTTCACCTTTACAAATATCCAGTTTATATCCTTTCCTTTATCAATGCCCTTCCCTTCTCCAATCGAAATCATCAAAGCCGTTACAATTAATATCATTAAAAGAAGCAATGCAATGCCAAAACGAAACTTATTTTTTATAACAACTTTCGTTCTCATAAAATATTCATTCTCTCCGATAAAATGTTCTATATAAAGGATATCAAACAAATGTTTATATGTCAAGAGATGAAGACAAAAAAGGATTTACTACTTTTATTTTCCCAAAATACTGACCAGAATTTAAATCCTCACTCCATACTATCGAACATCCCAAATTTATAGCGCTACAAAGTATTAAAGCATCCCAAAAAGATATTTTATATCTTTGTGAAAACTTGATAGCTTCTAAAATATCTTCTACTTCAATTGTGGCTACCTTCCATAACTTTAAGTCTGATATGATTTGAAAAGCAGTATCAAAACTTATAGGATTTTTAACCTTTTTTGTAACAACAACAAAAAATTCTTGGAGAACTTGAGTGCTCAGCGCACCATTTCTTTCTTTCCAAAGTTTCTCCACAATCTGCTTTGCTACTACATGTTTTTCCCCTGCAGATTTATCATAAGCATACACCAAAATATTTGTGTCAACAAACTGATAGTTACTTTCTTTCATATAGATCTTCTCTCCTCCATGTGATTGCTCCACCTGTTCCAAGGTCAAATCCTTCTTCTAAAAGTTTAAGATGTTGTAAATAGACTTTTTGATATGACTCTTCTCTATTCACAAGTTCTTCTAACAAGCTTGTAAGCAGCGCAGAAATAGATGTATTTCTTTCAACAGCAATATGTTTTACCTTTTGAATAAGTTCCTTAGGAAGAGACAAAGTAATATTCTGATATTTACGCATATTATTTCACCTCCACGTAAAACAGTGTACCACATATTTACGTGAAATTCAATATTAACTTTAACAATAACAAAAGATGATATTATTCGAGAAAAGCGAAGTTTGATAAGTTTTTTTCGTGATTAAGTGGTGTTGAAGTAACATGTTTGGCAGACTAAATCCTATCCAAAAGAAGGTGGGCAGATAGAACCCCCAGCTTCACACTTGATTTTAAAAATTATAAACTTACCAGTTCAAACTATTTTAAATCTTCTTAGTAAAAATACAATAATTACCACTAAACCGCCTAATCCATATAAGCCAACATTTTGTTTATAAAGTGCAAGTAAAGACACACATTCTAAATATATTGGTATTATAATTGCAATTTTACTCCATCTATTTTTACTTTTAACAATTCCTAATGCAAATAAAAGGGCTAAAATAGAATTATAATATAAAAAAAACTATCAGCATAAGAATATCCCCCAACTCTAAATTAAATATGTTAATCAAACTGTTCCGGAGCTTATATTTTTATTTTGGAATACTTATTTTATAATTCCTAAAATTGTTGAAGTTACATCTAACGAAAAAGACCAAGTTCCTGCATATAATAATGTTCCAGCAACAAATACATTTAGTCCATGTATACATGCACCGGCAATTAATCCTACACTCATGGTAAGCCCCATCGCTCCTGCAAATAAATAATTACCATCAACGCCACCATATATAGATGTCAACTTATCATACCCTCCCTTGATTACGCCTTTTTGGAGATTGCTTTAAATTGTCATAAGCGATGACTTTCCTTATATTACAGATGCCGTTAAACTTGCTTACCCTCTTGCTGACCTTTAGCTTGCTTTTGTCCACCTCCAACAAAATAGCAGAAAACATATGACAAAAGATAAAGCTTTCCGCTTTTAACAAGAGTTAAGAACAGACTTAGAATTTCTTTCTCCCATTTCGATTGAGCTGTACTGAAATTTAAAGAACTTTGCGATGGATACCTTTCAAAATATCCTCGATTTTATTGCTGCAATATCAGAAAAAGCAGAGTTTTATTCTGTCCATATGAAATACCCTGAGGAATTAAGAAAGCTCTTTCTACAAACACCGCTTTGTGTGTAAGTAGCATGATTGAGAAGGCAAGAAGTAAATTCAGGTGGATACTTTCAGCTGCCTGTTGCCTGTGTTTTAGAAATTAATATTTACTTACAGGAAGAGAACTTACGCTATGCAAAATGGAAAAATGGAGTTCCCAGCATTAGAAAATGCATCAATAACATAATCCAACTTTACAACTTACGTTATAAATTGGAAACACAAAATTCTTGACAAGTCTCCACTTGCATGGATGGGTATTATTCCCCTTGGGCATTTTTTTATCACTTTCGTCTCTTCATCTATTTCATATTCGCTCACTGACATCCTAACAGGCTTCCTACCGTTTAAATCAGTAAAATGAACTTCTACACAGTTCTCTTTTGCAATTTGTACTACTTCTTTGGAGTAATAACCACCGTCTACATAGACTTCTTGACATTTTGTATTCTGTTTTACAATAGGTAGTCTCTCTTTTAAAAGCTCTACATCACTCTTTATGTTCTTTTCTACCGTATAGTCTGTTATGAGCTGAAAAGAATTTTCTTTTGCACAGGTTTCGCTAAGGTTTAAAACATATCCGCTTTCAGCTTTGTTCCCCTTCTTGCGATAAGTAGCATCCTCATCATATGCTGACTGAAGAGAATCGCTGGGTATACTTTTGCTATCTTTGGCCTTGAGCTTCTTGGTTTGTTCGTCGTAGTACGCCTGTTCCGACAAAAATCTTTCAAGGATCCTATACGCATCGGAGTTTTTTAGTTCAGAAATGTTTTCAATTGTTTCTTTTGTTTCTTGGCAAAGATTCAAGAGCATTTCCAGCCTGCTTTCGCCTTCTGAAGGCTTGGTTTTGTGTATCACTTCTGTCCTAAATTCAGGGTTGAGAACTTTTTTTAGGTTCTCTGAAAGTCTGTCTTCAGGAATGGATTTTACTGCCCTGTAAAGTACATCAAAGGCAAGGGCAACTCTTCCTGCTTTTTTGATGTTTGACATGAACATGGTGGAGTCTATCCGCTGTTCTTTCATGCATATACCTGCTTTTTTGGCAAAAATCATGGTAAGATTTAAAAACTGCCCGAATATTAAGTCCTCTTGTTCAGGATGTTTTATGAGGTATTTGTATATCCTTGTTCTAAAGTCATACAAGGTTTTCTCTGAAAGGTTCATACTTACTTATGTTCTTATTCCTACAGCATAATTTATCAGGTAATTGAAGTTGAAATTTTCGATAAGTTCATCATCAGAGTAGTTTTTAAGGTGTTTTATGTATTCCAAGGAAAGAAGTATGTTAACCGGGAAGTTAGCCCTTCCTGTATCACTGTATAAAACTGAAAAGGGTTTTTCATCGATGTTGCAGAACACGTATTTATAAAATATGGGTGCCCATGATTTTTCAAGAGACTATAAGTAATTTTGTGTAAAGTATAAGGACCTCCTTCTTGGTAAGAATCAGAATATAAACAAAAATATCCAAGAAGGAGGTTTTTTGTTATGGAAAATGTTTTAACAAAAGAGCAGCTCTTAGAGTTTATAAGAAAAAACAATATTCAGAGTGTGAGTGATATTTACGAAAGCTTAAAAGACTTGTTTAAGAGTGTACTTCAAAGCTTTTTAGAAGCAGAGATTGAAGAAACTCTGGGTTATGAAAAGTATGACGTTAAGAACAAACAAACTACTAACTCTCGAAACGGATATACTCAGAAGACTGTAAAAACAAAATTTGGAGAGATGGAAATTGATATACCAAGAGACAGAGAAGGTGAATTTGAACCCAAGATAATTCCCAAATATAAAAGAGATATCTCTGAAATTGAAGATAAAATAATAGCTTTATATTCCAGAGCAATAGCAACACGAGACATTCATGAGCAAATTAAAGATATTTATGGTATTGAAGTATCTGCTGAGATGGTAAGCAAAATTACAGAAAAAATAATACCAGAGATAAGAGAATGGCAAAACAGACCGTTAGAAAAGATATATCCGTTTATCTTTATGGATGCAATTCATTACAAGATAAAAGATGAAGGCAGGATTGTAAACAAAGCTGCTTACGTTGTTTTAGGAATTAACATTGAGGGATATAAGGATGTTTTAGGGATATGGATTGGAGAAAGTGAAAGCTCTAAATTCTGGTTGGGTGTTTTGAATGACCTGAAAACAAGAGGAGTAGAAGAGGTATTACTGTTTTGTGTTGATGGCCTTACTGGTTTAAAAGAGGCAATAGAAGCAGTGTTCCCAAAAAGCGATATTCAAAGGTGTATTATTCATCAGCTCAGAAATTCATTCAAATATGTTTCATACAAGCATATAAAAGAATTTTCAAAGGATTTTAAAAAAGTGTATCAGGCAACTAATGAAGAAGAAGCACTGGAAAATTTTTATCAGGTAAAAGAAAAATGGGGGAAACAGTATCCTTATGCGTTCAGGAGTTGGGAAAGCAATTGGGATTCACTAACTTCGTTTTTTAAGTTTCCCCCAGAGATAAGGAAGATAATTTATACAACAAACATCATAGAAGGAGTTCATAGACAATTTAGAAAAGTGACAAAAGCAAAATCAGTATTTCCAAACGATACAGCGTTAGAGAAGATGCTTTATCTTGCGACAAAAAATGTTGTAAGAAAGTGGACACAGAGGTACAGAAATTGGGATATAATATTAAATCAGCTTTTGATAATGTATCCAGAACGTTTAAGTGGATATATAAATTAATAACAAACTTCAGTTCGCTTTTAGATTGCTTCCATGGAAGCAATCTAAAACAAATTAGAACCAGAAAAATCAGAGCAATATATCCCAGTATCAAATTTTGTCCAGCTTTTAAAAAATTTATGCATAAAAATTTTTAAAATGGTAATACTAAAAAATAGAAGGTAGACAGGATTATCCTGAATGATTTCTTACCAAGAGGGATGGTTCAATTTAAATACACAAAATTATTTACAGACCCTTTTTCAAGTTTAGCCTTTATCCTTGAATCCATGAAGTTAACACTTTCAAATAATGATTGTTGGAGATGGTTGTTATTTTCTCTAAACAAGTGCAACACCCCATTTGTCGTAATTTTTGCTCCTTTGATTCTAACATAATTCTATAAAAATTTGTACTACATATATTTTTATGTTTATTTATTCAATTCTAATTTTATATTTATACTTCTTCATAAAGAAAAAAGGCTTTTTACACCAGAATCATTATTTGATTATGTGTTTTTTACTCCTAAAAACAATCTTAATTATAGCAGGCATTCAGAATAAGTGCTATATTTTTTCCTATCTACCCACCCCAATATTTACTATAGAACCAAATTTTTTATTTTTCTATTCTCAAAACCCGCATAAATTAAGACTTTGTTATTTTTTATTAGCTCAAAAACTTCTCTTAACTGACAAAGTCAAGAAAATAAAGAGGCTGTCACCTCATTTTTTTAGACAGCCTCTCTCATTCCCGACAAAATAACATTATAACATTTTTACTGGTCTAAAATATTTGTACAAAAAACCTCTACTTGCATCAATTCTTATTTCTTCCTCGTTAATATCAATAACTATTTTTCCACACAGCCAGTTTGTGAGCTTATGTGGTGTTGTTGCAATAATTTTGTTGCCGATTTTTTCAATTTTTGTATAATAACCTGTCCTTTTTATTCGTTCTTCTAATTCATTTTCTGTGATAGCACATTTTTTATAAACATACACTTCATGAGCACATAAGTAACCAAAAATAAAAGCCATTGTCAAAGACCATAAAAATATCATTAAAGCACATACTAATATAATTTCTGGTTTTATATACAAATCATTTAATTTTGATACTATCAATACCAATATACCGATCCCTGCTGATGCACCAAAATAGTACGCAAAACATTTTAAAGTCGATTTAAAAAGCAATATTCATCACCTACTTTCATTTTTATAATAATTAAAATGGGGTAAGACCACCTATTGCTCCGCCTAACATCGCACCTGTCCATCCTGTCTTAAACATATCTTTAATTTCACCACTATTATAAGCAATTACAGCTCCTGCAGCCAATCCATACGTAAACCCTAATATCGCACCAGCTGCAGCCCCAAACAAACCATCACCGTTTATTTTTTCTAATTCATTGTTTTGAAAAACTATATAACCATTTAGAACTGATCTATTAACCAATATACACCACCCCCAATAATTGCGCCAACAAGGCTTCCAACTGGCCCTGCCGCTGAACCAAAAACTGCACCAGCTACAACATAACCTAATGTTGTACCACCAACTCCACTAAGATAAAAGCCCAAATCATTTAACTTTAAATTCCCACCACCTGAGACGTCTAACAACTCTGTTCCTTTCAATTCTATAGTAGATATTGGTTTAGAAATCTTACTATTCATAATACTTAAACCCCCTCTTTTTAAATAATTTTGCTTTTATAACTCAACCCTCACAGCCGGCTGATGAAAGGGTTGTTGCCTACCCTCACAACCTCAATCCCATCTTTTCAAATACCCATTCAATTAATCGTTTTTGTTCAACCACTATGCTCATCTCACATGCTTGCCCTGCTCTCAAATTAATACCATTTCCTACATTCCTCACTTCTACTTCAACCTCATAAAATCCTTGCCCATTTTCATTTGCTACCTTTATATCCCGCGATACCCTGGTAACCTTCCCTTCTACTACTTTCAACCCATCTGTTCCCGCCAATTTCACCTTTACCCTTTGCCCTCTTTCTATACCACTGCTTTTTGTGTTTGGTATGTATCCAATAACCTTAAATCTTTTTGATTGACCGTCAACTATCCTGCCAATCTCAGCTCCGCTACTTATTGCCGCTCCACTGAACAATTCAGCACTGTATTCAACATAACCATCTTTTTCCGCTCTTATACTACAACTCTCTATCAACCTCTTAGTTTCTTCCAAGTTGATTTTCAAGTTCTTTATTTCGTGAGTTAAACTACTAATCTCACTATCAATCTGCTGCAGCACCTCCAGCTTATACTTCTCAATATCTCCTTTTGTATCATCACCTGAAATGACCAGTAGTCTCAGCTGCCCTTCTATTTTCTGTTTTTGCAAAATCAACTCACTTTTTGACTGCCTCAGTTCATCAAGTTTTGAATCTATTTTCAATATTAAAATCTTCTTCATATCACTACCATCCGATTTTGTCTTCACCTGCTGATTGTAATCCTCTATTTCACTCAATATAAATCCTAAATACCCTATGTCGTATTTCGTTAGCTTAACTTGCTCGCCTTTGCTTACAACTTCCTTTATTTCTTTTAACATGCTTTCAAATTTATCAATATTTTTAATTTTCTCATCTAAACTCTCTATCTGCTTTTTAAAATCCATTATACTGTATTCTCTTTGCACTCTTGCTTCTTCTGCCGCTTTTTTCAATTTTTTTATCTCATAACTATAACTCAAGTACCTTAAATAGTACGTATTTTTATTCTTGAGACTTTCTCCTTTTTCTATGCTATTTCTCAATTCTTTTAAATCGTCAATCTTTTTCTCATATTCGCTAAGTTGCTGTTTCAAAAAATCTCTCTTCTTTACATACTCTTCATCATCTATCTTAAATAAAACATCACCTTTCTTTACATATTCACTTTCTTTTACAAAAACCTCTTTTACCTTCCCTCCAACATAACTTATCACCTTTGCTTCATCTTCCCAGGGTCTTATTATCCCTTGAACCGTTACATTTATATCAATTTTTCCTACAATACTCCACAAAACAAGCCCTATCACTAAGGCAAGCAAAATGTATGTAATATAAAGTCCATACTTTGAAATCTCTGATTCATACAAGAGTTTACTTTCTTTCAGTTCACCAAAATCATATATTACCTCTCTCATTTTCCAGCTGCACTCCCAACCAAATCCCATAGCCCTTTTTGCTCAAGCCCTATCAGCTGTTCTCTCCACAGGTTATAATAATATCCTTTCTTTCTCATCAGCTCCTCATGCGTTCCCACCTCTACTATCCTGCCTTCATGCATTACCACAACCCTGTCACACTTTAATATTGTCGATAGCCTGTGCGCTATTATTATGGTTGTTATCCCCTCACATACCTTCTCTATAACCTTCCCTATCGCCTGCTCGGTTACAGAATCAAGGTTACTGGTTGCTTCATCCATTATCACTATCTCAGGCCTTTTTAAAAGTGCCCTGGTTATTGCTATTAGCTGCTTCTGCCCGCCTGACAAATTCGCTCCATTCTCTTCTATCATGGTATTATATCTCAAAGGAAGTTTTGATACAAACTCATCCAGTGTGGTTAATCTGCTTATTTCAATCACATCTTCCATTTTTATATTCCTGTTATCCAATACCAAATTCTCGAATATCGTACCACTGAACAAAAAGATGTCTTGAGATATATATGCTATCTTCTCCCTCAAATGCCTTTTGTTTATATCTTTTATGTTATAACCATTTATCCTTATCTCTCCACTCTCATAATCATAAAATCCTAAAAGCAGCTTTGCCAATGTGGTCTTCCCTGAACCACTCTCTCCTACTATCGCTATCTTCTCTCCACTTCTTATCTTAAGATTTATATCCCTCAGCACAAGTTGTCTTGTACCGTATCTAAAGTTCAAACCTTCTATCTCTATATCACCTTTCAAACTTGGAGCTAACTTCTTATCTTCGTCCTCTTTAAACTCACTCTCAAGTTCCAAAATCTCTCTAAGCCTTTCGGCTGCAACTATCGCCGTCTGCAACATCGGCTGCAATCCTATCAAGTTCTTTATCGGGTCTACAAAGTATGCAAGCAGTGCATTGAACGTAAACAGCTCTCCTATGCTCATCTGCCCATTTATTACATTGTTTGCTCCTGCCCACAGTATCACTATAACACCTATCCCTGCTATTGCGGCACTTATATTACTTTGCAAATTGTTTAAATTCGCTACCTTAAACACATCTTTTAATAGCTTTACAAACTTGCTCTCTGTCTTAAAACTCACATCCTCTTCTATATTAAATGCCTTTACTACCTCTATCCCATTCAGTGACTCTACCAAATATGACGTCAAAATTGCATTGTCTTCCATCTCCTGCCTGTTCGCTTCCCTCAATACCCTGTTAAATCCAAACACTACTGCCGCATACAGCAAAACCATCACAAACGCTATAAAAAACAGCGTTGAATTTTGCAAGTATAAAATACTTGCGCCTGCCAATGCCATTATGCTGTCTATCATTAGCGTCAGCGTTGCACCTGATACCGCATCCCTTATCTTTGACGCGTCCATAAACCTCGAAATTATCTCTCCTATCTTCCTGCTACCAAAAAAACTCATCGGAAGCTTAATCACATGTTCATAATACCCCAGCATCAGTTTAATATCCAATCTCTGACTCAAATGTATTAAAAGTCTTACCCTGAAGGCTCCTAATATCACCTTAAATACCGTAATCAGTATTGTACCTGCTGCTATAACATGAAGTGTATTCTTCAAAAGATTTGGTATTACATCATCCATCAAAAACTTGTAATAAAATGCTGCCGCTATCCCTAGCAAGGTATATACAATAGACACTGCAAAAATATTCAATAGCAAACTCTTCTGTGGAGCCAATAACTTGAAAAACTTCTTTAAAACTCCCTCCTGCTTACCTTTTTTAAACCTCTCATTTGGCACAAGCAGTATCAAAATGCCTGTCCATATTTTAAAAAATTCTTCAGGCTTTAGCTTCACAATCCCTTTTGCTGGGTCTGCTATCACTATACTTTCTTTTCTTATCTCATGTATCACAACATAATGAAATAGCTTGCCATCTACCAGCACATGCGCTATACACGGAAGTGGTATTTTTTCAAATATTGCCTCTTTTGTTTCTGCTCTGACTGCTTTTGCTTCAAATCCAAGCTCCTTTGCAGCCTTTACAACTCCATATGCTGTTGTGCCAAATCTGTCTGTCCCTGCTATCTCTCTTATTTTGGCTATTGACACTTCTTTTCCATATTGCAAACAAATTGTGGCTATGCTCGCTGCCGCACAATCTGTTATATCATGCTGCTTTACACAATAGTATCTCCTTTTCATCTTTTCATCCCACTTGATTTTTGGTATGTTTGCTTCTCTATTCTCTTATTTAGGCTATTTAGTACTTGAACTATTTTTTCTGTAAACTTCTTCTTGGAATTTCTATGCAAATTTTTTTTTATATATTTTCATACTGTCAATCTCGTTTTTTTTTTTTTTTTTTTAGACGATATTTCGCCAATTTTTGAGCTAAAATTATGTTTTTCTTAAAATAGCTTAAAATTGCTCTAATTTTCTCAGGTTTAGAATAAGGCAGAGTTGTTACTATCGTAGGATTTTAGTCCAAACTTAATTTTATATGAACCAGAATTAAAAAAATAAGGGTGGTTGTTTAGCCCACCCATTTTGCCATAATCTTTTCTTATTTTAAAACCCAAAATACTCTTTTGCATTATAGTAACACACACCCTGAACTATTCTGCCAAGCGTCTCCAAATCATAAGGATATTCACCGTTTTCTACCCACTCGCCAATCAAATTGCAAAGAAGTCTTCTAAAATACTCATGCCTTGCATATGACAAAAAGCTTCGAGAATCTGTTACCATTCCAACAAATCTACTTAAAAGCCCAAGATTTGCAAGGTCTTTCATCTGTTGAAGGTTTCCGTCTTTACTATCATTGAACCACCAAGCTGCACCAAGTTGCATCTTCCCAGGAATCCCACCGCCCTGGAAAGACCCCATGATTGTTGCGAGAACATAGCTATCTTTTGGATTTAAAGAATACAGAATTGTCTTTGGCAAAGAATTTTCTTTCTCTAGTGAATCAAGGAATTTGACAAGCGCAATAGCTACATGATTGTCATTTATTGAATCATATCCTGTGTCAGGCCCCAAAATATTGAACATTCTTGTATTGTTATTTCTCAGGGCATTTATATGAAGCTGCATTGCCCAGCCAAGACTTGAATAAACTTTTCCTAAGAATCCCAATGTATATGTTTTATATTTTGCAACTTCGATATCAGTAAGTTTCTCACCCGCTAAAGCTTTTTTAAAAATATTGTCTACTTCATCAAAAGATGCATCGGCAAAAACCATATCATCAATAGCATGGTCAGAAATGCGACATCCTACAGAGTTGAAAAATTCTGCTCTCGACCTTAGAGCATCTAAAAACTCATCATAGTTTTCTATCTTCTTACCATAAACTTCTCCAAGCTTTTCTACCCATGGTATGAAAGTTTCTCTTTCTATATTTACACCCTTATCAGGTCTGAAAGTAGGATAAACTTTTACATTAAAATCTTTATCCTCTTTCAGTTTTAAATGATACTCAAGTGTATCAATAGGATCGTCTGTTGTGCAGATTATTTCTACATTGGACCTCAAAATTATATCTCTTGCACCAAGCTCTTTTAGAACTTTGTTTGTCTTTTCCCAAATGATAGGTGCAGATTTTTCATTCAATATCTCATCTATTCCAAAATATCTTTTAAGTTCTAAATGTGTCCAGTGATAAATTGGGTTCCCTATAGCCATTGGGATAGTCTTTGCCCATGTCAAGAACTTTTCATAGTCATCTGCATCTCCTGTTATATACCTTTCGTCTATCCCGTTTGCTCTCATAAGCCTCCATTTATAATGGTCTCCTCCAAGCCAAACCTCTGTTATGTTCTTAAATCTCTTGTTCTCATAAATTTCCTTTGGATTTAAATGACAGTGAAAGTCAATAATTGGCATATCCTTTGCATATTTATCGTACAGTACTTTAGCAATCGGATTATTCAAAAGAAAATCCTCATCCATAAATCTTTTCATCTTTCCAAACCTCCTTAAAATTTACTTCAACAAGATTTCTAAAAGATTCAAACAAAATTCACAGTAAAATCTATTTGAATATATTATAAAATGAAAAGAGGGAAAGTTCAACACTTTCCCTCTCTCTTTATTCCATTGTGAATCCAAAAACTTATCTTTGGACTTTTGTGGAGTTATTTTTTCTTCAAGTTAAAGAATGCGTTCATTCCAGGATAAATGGCAATGCTGCCAAGCTCTTCTTCAATTCTCAAGAGCTGATTGTATTTTGCTACTCTGTCTGTTCTTGACGGTGCACCTGTCTTTATCTGACCAGCATTTACTGCAACAACAAGGTCAGCAATTGTTGTATCTTCTGTCTCACCTGATCTGTGGGATACAACCGCAGTGTAACCTGCCCTGTTTGCCATTTCAATAGCTTCTAATGTTTCAGTGAGTGTTCCAATTTGATTTAGCTTAATCAAAATAGAATTTGCAACACCAAGTTCAATTCCCTTTGCAAGCCTCTTTGTATTTGTAACAAATAAATCATCACCAACAAGCTGAATCTTCTTGCCCAGCGCATCAGTTAACATCTTCCAGCCTTCCCAGTCTTCTTCTGCAACACCATCTTCAATAGAAACAATAGGATATTTTTCAACAAGCTTAACCCAAAACTCTACCATTTCTTCTTTTGTTCTAACTTTACCCTCTCTTTCGAAATGATACTTTCCATCCTCTTCGTTGTAGAGTTCTGATGTTGCAGGGTCAAGCGCAATTGCAATGTCCTTACCAGGAACATAACCAGCTTTTTCGATTGCTTCAACAATCACTTCCAATGGTTCTTCGTTAGACTTCAAGTTTGGTGCAAATCCACCCTCATCACCAACTGTTGTGTTATATCCTCTTGCTTTGAGGACATTTCTCAAATGATGAAATGTCTCAGAACACATCCTGAGAGCTTCGCTAAAAGATTTTGCACCAACAGGCATGATCATAAACTCCTGCAAATCAACCGAGTTGTCAGCATGTTTACCACCGTTTAAGATATTCATCATTGGAACAGGCAAGCATTTTGCATTGACACCACCAATATACTGATACAGTGGAAGTCCAAGTGCGTTTGCTGCTGCCTTTGCAACTGCCAAAGATACACCCAAAATTGCGTTTGCACCAAGCTTGCTCTTGTTCTCTGTTCCGTCAAGCTCAATCATAAGTTTATCAATCTCAACCTGGTTAAGAGCGTTCATTCCAATAATCTCTGGTGCAATAACCTCATTCACATTTTCAACTGCCTTGAGAACACCTTTGCCCATATATCTTTTCTTATCACCATCTCTTAGCTCAACAGCCTCAAATATACCTGTTGACGCTCCTGATGGAACAGCAGCTCTACCAATAAACTCGTCATTTACAACAACCTCTACCTCAACAGTTGGATTCCCTCTTGAATCAAGAATTTCTCTTGCCTTTACAGCTGTAATCGAAAGATCAACCTTCATTATTTATTCCTCCCTTTAAACGATTTTTAACAGTATCTATAATAATTTTATTTAATAATAAGCGAACTTCCTTTCATCTCTGAAGGCTTTTCTAACCCTAAGATGTCTAAGATTGTCGGAGCAATGTCTGCTAAAATTCCGTCATCTCTTAATTTAACATTGCCACACCCAACAAGATACAAAGGCACCTTATTTGTTGTATGAGCTGTATGAGGCTCACCTGTCTCATAATCAATCATCTGTTCACAGTTGCCGTGGTCAGCGGTTATTATTGCAACGCCGCCCTTTTGCAACACTTTCTCCACAACTTTTCCTATGCACTTGTCAACAGCTTCAACAGCCTTTATAGCAGCCTCTAAAATGCCTGTGTGCCC
This sequence comes from Caldicellulosiruptor obsidiansis OB47, assembly GCF_000145215.1. NCBI lineage: Bacteria > Bacillati > Bacillota > Caldicellulosiruptorales > Caldicellulosiruptoraceae > Caldicellulosiruptor > Caldicellulosiruptor obsidiansis. The sequence continues at coordinate 1,272,744 of NC_014392.1, read as the reverse complement.
TACCATGTCACCATTTGCATAGTTGCAAATTATTACATCATATTCATCTTTTTCTATCCTCTCAAGCAAAGCTTCTGTTACCTCATATGCGCTCATCTCAGGTTTTAGGTCATATGTTGCAACCTTCGGTGATGGTACCAAAACCCTGTCTTCTCCGACATTTGGTACTTCTACACCGCCGTTGAAGAAGAAGGTGACATGAGCGTACTTTTCTGTCTCAGCAATTCGAAGTTGTTTTAACCCTAACTTGCTGAGGTATTCTCCCAACGTGTTTGTTAAGTTCTCTGGTTTGAATGCAACATAACAGTTCTTTATTGTCACATCATACTGGGTCATGCATACAAAGAACACTTCAAAATATCCCTTTTTCCTTTCAAACCCGTCAAACTCAACATCACAAAATGCTCTTGTGATTTGTCGTGCTCTATCAGGTCTAAAGTTGAAGAATATTATGCTGTCGTGTTCATTTATGGTTGCAGTTGGTTTGCCATTCTCAAGCACGACAGTTGGAATTACAAACTCATCGGTATTACCTTTTTCATATGACTTCTCAACAGCTTCCAATGCAGAGTTTGCATACTCTCCTTCACCAAAAACCATCGCATTGTAAGCCTTTTCTACTCTTTCCCACCTTTTGTCTCTGTCCATTGCATAGTATCTGCCCATCACTGTTGCAATCTTACCACAACCAACTTCTTTTATCTTCTGTTCAAGTTCTTCAATGTAAATTTTTGCGCTCGAAGGTGGAACATCTCGTCCATCTAAAAAGCAATGAATATATACTTTATCAAAATTGTGTCTCTTTGCAAGCTCCAAAAGCGCATAAAGGTGAGTGTTATGACTGTGCACACCACCATCTGATAAAAGCCCCATCAGATGAAGAGAAGAGTTATATTTTTTGCAATTCTCTATTGCCATTAAAAACTCTTCTTTTTTGAAAAAGTCACCGTCTTTAATTGACTTTGTTATCCTTGTAAACTCCTGATACACAATTCTCCCAGCACCCAAATTAAGATGACCTACCTCAGAATTTCCCATCTGACCCTCAGGAAGACCAACGTCCATGCCACTGCTACCAATCAAGGTATATGGGTAATTCTTTTCGTAATAATCAAGGTTGGGGGTCTTACCCAAAGCAACTGCATTCCCTTCTTGCTTTGGGTTGTAACCCCAACCATCCATAATGATAAGAACAACAGGCTTTTTCATCATCTTATTCCCCTTTACTTGCCATAATTAGTAGTGTAATATCTTTGCAAATTCCTGAGCATTAAGGCTTGCACCGCCAACTAATCCTCCATCAATCTCTGGCATATTGAAAATCTCTGCTGAATTTGCAGAGTTTACACTACCACCATACTGGATTCTAACCTTTTGCGCAGTATCTTCATCGTACATCTCTGCAATTACATTTCTGATAACCCCAATTACTCTATTTGCCTCTTCAGGTGTTGCATTCTTGCCTGTACCTATTGCCCAGATAGGCTCATATGCAATGACAACCTTTTCAACGTCTTCTTTAGAAACACCATTCAGTGCAATCTTTACTTGAAGTCTTACAAGTTCGTCAGTAATACCATATTCTCTTTGCTTTAAAGTCTCACCGACACATACAATAGGTTTTATACCAAATTTCAGCGCTGCCAGAACTTTTTTGTTCACAATTTCGTCTGTTTCACCAAAGTACTGCCTTCTTTCAGAGTGACCAATTACCACATACTCAACTCCAACTTCCTTTAACATTGGACCGGAGATCTCACCTGTATATGCACCTTTTTCTTCATAGAACATGTTTTGTGTTCCGAGTTTTATATTTGTTCCTTCTATTGCTTCTTTGACATAAGGAACAAGAATTGATGGAGCACAGATAACTACTTCTGCCTGCACATCATCAATATACTTCTTCAGCTCTTCAACAAACTCTTTTGCTTCTTGTGGAGTTTTGTTCATCTTCCAGTTTGCTGCGATTATCTTCTTCCTTGGATTTTTATCAAGAAGACATGCAATACCTGGTAAAACTTTACCTTCCAAGAACTCTAATGAAGCACCGCCACCTGTTGAGATATGTGTCATCTTATCAGCAAACCCAAGTTTTTCGACAGCAGCTGCAGAGTCGCCACCACCGATAATTGCAATTGCACCATTTTCTTCAACAGCCTCAGCAACAGCTCTTGCGATAGCTTCTGTTCCCTTTGCAAAGTTTGGAAATTCAAATACACCCATTGGTCCGTTCCAAACAATTGTCTTTGCCTTCTTTATCTCCTTGGAGAATAGCTCAATTGTAGTATTTCCTATGTCCATACCCATCATATCGTCTGGCATTGCATCTGATGGTACATACATAAACTCTGTATCATTTTTAAATTCTTTTGCTACTATGCTTCCAACAGGCAAAAGAAGGTTTACTCCTTTTTCCTCTGCCTTTTTCATTATCTCTCTTGCAACATCAAGCTTGTCATCTTCACATTTTGACTTCCCGATTTTATATCCTTTCGCTTTCAAGAAGGTATAAGCCATTGCACCGCCAATTAAGAGGCTATCAACCTTTTCAAGAAGATTTGTAATAACCCCAATCTTGTCAGAAACTTTTGCGCCACCCAAGATTGCAACAAAAGGTCTTTGCGGATTTGCAAGAGCATTGCCAAGCATTTCTATCTCTTTTTCCATTAAGAACCCAGCAACTGCTGGTAAGAACTCTGCAACACCTGCTGTTGATGCATGTGCTCTGTGAGCTGTACCAAATGCATCGTTTACATAAATGTCTGCAAGAGATGCTAACGCCTTTGCAAATTCTCTATCATTTTCCTCTTCCTCTTTGTGAAATCTGACATTTTCAAGAAGAACTACATCTCCTTCTTTCATCTGTTCAACACACTTTTTTGCATCATCGCCTATAACGTCTTTTGCAAGAACAACTTCCTTGCCGAGAAGCTCAGAAAGTCTTTTTGCAACAGGAGCCATCGAGTATTTCGGGTCAAATTTGCCCTTCGGTCTTCCCAAATGGGATACTAAAATTACCTTTGCGTTGTGGTCAATGAGATACTTTATTGTAGGAAGAGCCTCTCTTATTCTTCTATCGTCAGTGATATTGCCATTTTCATCTTGAGGAACATTAAAGTCAACCCTCACAAGAACCCTTTTACCGGCAACATCTATATCTCTTATGGTCTTCTTATTTAGCTTAGGCATTGTTCCAATCACCCCAAAATATATTTTTCAAATCAAGACTGGTCCGGAAGATATTCGCTTTTGTACTCTCTTTCCCGGACCAGTCTTTTCAGCTTATTTTAATTTAAAATTACAGTCCCTTATTTACAATATAGTTCAAAAGATCTGCTACTCTATTTGAATAACCCCACTCGTTGTCGTACCATGCAACAACCTTTACAAGTGTATCTTCGATAACCATTGTTGAGAGAGCATCAACTATTGAAGACCTTGGGTCGCCCTTGTAGTCAACAGAAACAAGTGGTTCTTCGCTGTATCCCAAGATTCCCTTTAATTCGCCTTCTGCAGCAGCTTTCAAAACGCTGTTTACTTCTTCTTTTGTTGTTGTTTTTTCAACCTCAAATACAACGTCTGTAACAGAAACAGTTGGTGTTGGAACTCTGAGCGCAAAACCATTTAATTTACCCTTAAGATGTGGAAGAACAAGGGCTACTGCTTTTGCCGCACCGGTTGTTGTTGGAATAATAGAAAGCGCTGCTGCTCTTGCTCTTCTTAAATCCTTGTGTGGGAGATCCAAAATCTGCTGGTCATTTGTATATGAATGAACTGTTGTCATAAGACCTCTTTTTACCTTGAAATGCTTGTCAATAACCTTTGTAACTGGTGCTAAACAGTTTGTTGTACAGGATGCATTTGAAATTACATGATGCTTAGCAGGGTCATACATCTCCTCGTTTACACCCATAACAATTGTAATGTCTTCATCTGTTGCCGGAGCTGTGATGATTACCTTCTTTGCACCTGCTTGAATGTGCTTTTCAGCATCCTGCTTCTTCGTAAATCTACCTGTAGACTCAATTACAACCTCAACACCCAAATCCTTCCATGGCAGGTTTGCAGGGTCTTTTTCAGCTAATACCTTTATCTCTTTACCATTGACAATTATTGATGTGTCTGTATAGTCCACTGTGCCATTGAAAACACCATAACAGGAGTCATACTTTAAAAGATGTGCCAATGTCTTTGGATCTGTCAAGTCGTTTACTGCAACAACCTCAAACTCATTTGGATATTTTGCCAAAATTGCTTTGAAAGCATTTCTACCAATTCTTCCAAAACCATTAATACCAATCTTAACAGCCATCTCTACCTACCATCCCTTCGTTATTTTTTTATTTTTACACTGCAAAAGCTATTTGCTCTTGCAGTGTTTTTGCCTTTATCTTTACTTTTCTAAACTCATAATCTTTTTAGCTATCCCTTCGTCAATAACAAATATGGTATTGTTTTTTATCTCTCCAAGCGATAAAATTGCCTCTGCTTTGTGTGAACCTCCTGCAACTCCTATCATATATTTAATGTTTTTTATTTTTTCGAGTTTTATACCTATTGTAGTGGTTGAATACACAATCCTACCAGCTTTGTCAAAATAATACCCAAATATTTCACCAATTGCTCCAACCTTTTTGAGTTTTTCTATCATATCCTGGCTCAATTTTCTTCTCTTTGCCATTTCAATTGCATTTCCTATTCCAAATACAAGCATATCTGCGTTGTTAATATCGTTTAGAACCTCTTGAACCTCTTCTTTTTTAATCAGAAGATTGTAAATCTCTTCATCCATTGTATCAGGTAGATGAAGAAGCTTATAACTACCATTTATCTTTTTTGCCAGACTTGCCGCAAGTGTATTTGCCTGTTTTTCAACTTCCTGACCTATCCCGCCTCTTGCTGGAACAACCAATATGTCTTTAAAAGAACATGTTGGAAAGCTATCCACAACCTCTTTTACAGTTTGCCCACCTGTTACAGCAATTATCTTTACATCTTCTATCAATGAAAAGATAACTTTACTTGCCAAAATTCCAATTTCTTTTAGTACATAAGGGTTTAAATCAGCGTCTCCCGGGACAACATATACATCCTTTGCTTTTAAAATCTCTTTTACCCTTGCCTTTACATCTTCTAATCCCTTTATATCATATACTATGTTAGAAAGTTTTTCAAGAATCTCTTTGCCTTCATTTGTTAAAAACGTTCCGTTTTCAGTTACATTTATGAGTCCTAAATTTCTCAATATGTCTATTTCATTTCTAACAATTCTTTCAGTGAGACCGAGCTTTTCTGCAAGAACTCTTCGACCAATTGGTTGATAATAACTAATATTTTTGAGAATCTCATATCTTCTTTCAATAATTTCAGCAATTTCAGGAGCAATTTTCTTTATAGATTCAAAATAACTTTCCATAACTCTCTCATTCTCCAGCGGGACAAATTTATCCATATATCATGATTTTTAGTCCCAAATAATATTATACCATTTTTCTATTTCCATTCAAGTGTATACATACAAAAAAAGCAGAAGGAGACATTTTTTTGCCTCCTTCTGCTCATCTTTTAATAAATCTTTTAATAATCTTATTTATCAATAAATGCCTTCATTTTCGATTTTACTTGAGCCTGAGCTGCAGCAAGTCTTGCGATTGGTACTCTGAACGGTGAACATGATACATAGTCAAGTCCTGCGTTGTGGCAGAACTCTATGCTGGATGGATCACCGCCATGCTCACCACAAATACCAAGTTTAATATCAGGTCTTGTTGCTCTTCCAAGTTCTGCAGCCATCTTAATGAGTTTGCCAACACCTTTTTCGTCAAGTCTTGCAAATGGATCTGTTTCGAATATTTTCTTTTCAAAGTAGTCATTTAAGAACTTACCAATATCGTCTCTTGAAAAACCAAATGTCATCTGAGTCAAGTCATTTGTACCAAATGAGAAGAACTCAGCTTCTTTTGCAATCTCGTCAGCTGTAAGTGCAGCACGAGGTACTTCTATCATTGTACCAACTTTATATTCAATCTTAACACCTTTTTCTTCCATAACTTTTTCAGCTGTCTTTACAATGATGTCTTTAATATATTTGAGCTCTTTTAACTCACCAACAAGAGGAACCATTATCTCAGGAACAACATCAATACCTTCATTCTTTACATTGATTGCTGCCTCGATAATAGCCCTTGTCTGCATCTCAGCAATCTCAGGATATGTTACAGCCAAACGGCAACCTCTGTGTCCAAGCATGGGGTTAAGTTCGTGCAAGCTCTGAACAATTGCCTTAAGTTCTTCAAAAGTTATACCCATTTGTGCTGCAAGTTCTCTTATAGCATCATCTTCTTTTGGCAAGAATTCATGGAGTGGTGGGTCTAAAAGTCTTATTGTAACAGGGTAACCTTTCATTTCTCTGAACAGTGCCTCAAAGTCTCCTCTTTGCATTGGTAGGAGCTTCTCAAGAGCTTTTCTTCTCTGCTCTTCTGTTCTTGCAACAATCATCTCTCTCATTGCAGGAATTCTATCTTCTTCAAAGAACATATGCTCTGTTCTGCAAAGACCAATACCCTCTGCACCAAACTTCCTTGCCTGTGCAGCGTCTCTTGGAGTATCTGCGTTTGCTCTCACCTTTAATCTTCTTATCTCGTCAGCCCATTGCATAAATGTTGCAAAATAACCTGTGAGCTCTGGCTCTTTTGTTGGAAGCTCACCAGCGTATACGTATCCTGTTGAACCGTCAAGTGAAATCCAATCCCCTTCACGATAAACTTTTCCATCGGGTGTTGTGAAATATTTCTCTTCTTCGTTTATGTTAATGTCGCCACATCCTGCAACACAGCATTTACCCATACCTCTTGCAACAACTGCAGCATGTGAGGTCATACCGCCTCTTGATGTCAAAATACCCTGAGCTGCTACCATACCTTCAATGTCCTCTGGAGATGTCTCTGTTCTAACAAGAATAACCTTCTTTTCTCCTCTTTCAACAGCAGCTTTTGCTTCTTCAGCTGTGAAATAAATCTTACCTGTTGCAGCACCAGGTGATGCAGGAAGACCTTTTGCAATTGGTTTTGCAGCTTTGAGCGCATCCGGTTCAAATGTCGGGTGAAGTAGTGTATCAAGCTGTTTGGGGTCAACTTTTAACATTGCCTCTTCTTTCGTAATAAGACCTTCCTCTACCATATCAACTGCAATCTTGAGCGCTGCTTGTGCAGTTCTCTTACCATTTCTTGTCTGAAGCATATAGAGTTTGCCTCTTTCAATTGTGAACTCCATATCTTGCATATCTTTATAATATGTTTCAAGCTTCTTTGCAATGTCAGCAAGCTGCTGGTAAACTTCTGGCATTGTCTCTTTTAAAGCAGAAATTGGCTGTGGTGTTCTGATACCTGCAACAACATCTTCACCCTGTGCGTTCATCAAGAACTCGCCATACAGCTCTTTTTCACCTGTTGCAGGATTTCTTGTAAACGCAACACCTGTACCAGAGTCGTTGCCCATGTTACCATATGCCATCATCTGAACGTTTACAGCTGTTCCCCAATCATGCGGAATCTCGTTAAGTCTTCTGTATACAATAGCTCTTGGGTTGTTCCAAGACCTGAAAACAGCTTTTACTGCTTCTAAGAGTTGAACTTTGGGGTCTTGTGGAAAATCTTCACCTTTTTCGGCTTTGTAAAGCTCTTTGTACTTTACAACAACCTCTTTTAAATGCTCAGCTGTCAAATCTGTATCATATTTTGCACCATACTTTTCTTTGACTTCATCAAGTATCTTTTCAAACTTATTCTTTTCAATGCCCATAACAACGTCAGAGAACATCTGAATGAATCTTCTATATGAGTCGTATGCAAACCTCTCATTATTTGTAAGTTCTGCTAAGCCTTTAACAACTTCATCATTGATACCAAGGTTGAGGATTGTATCCATCATACCTGGCATTGAAACTCTTGCACCGCTTCGAACAGAAACAAGAAGTGGATTAGTTGGATCACCAAATTTCTTTCCTGTGATCTTCTCAAGTTCGGCAAGTTTTTCAAAGATCTCTTCTACAATCTCATCTGCTATCTTTTCGCCTTCTTCATAGTATCTTGTACAAGCCTCTGTTGTGACAGTAAATCCAGGAGGAACAGGAAGTCCAAGATTTGTCATCTCAGCAAGATTCGCGCCTTTTCCGCCAAGAAGCTCTCTCATGTCTTTGTTGCCTTCATAGAACATGTAGACGTATTTCTTTTTGCTCAATTAAAATCCCTCCTATGTGAAATTTATTAGGGAAAATATATAAAGAGGAAACTTGGCATGTTACAACATAAAATATTATAGCATATTTTTGCAGTTTGAGAATATATTTTGTTTAAAACTTTACCTCGATTCTTTCTTCAAGGTATGGAATTATCTCTTTTATATGCACCCTTACTTGCTCCATGGTGTCTCTATCTCTTATCGTAACAGTTTCATCTTCTAAAGTCTGATAATCTACCGTGATCCCGAACGGTGTTCCAATCTCATCTTGGCGTCTATATCTTTTACCTATACTACCACTCTCATCATATTGAACAATCCACTTGTATTTAAGCTCATTGTAAATTTCCCTTGCTTTTTTTACAAGCTCTTCTTTTTTTAAAAGTGGGAAGACAGCAGCTTTTACAGGCGCAATCGCAGGATGAAGGTGAAGTACCACTCTGAAGTCATCTTTATCAATCTGCTGGTATTCATATGCATCAATCAAAAATGCAAGTAAAGACCTGTCTACGCCCGCAGATGGCTCAATTACATATGGAATATACCTTTGTTTTGTCTCATCGTCAAAATATGATAAGTTTTCACCACTGTATTTTTGATGTTGCGTTAAGTCAAAATCGGTCCTGTTAGCAATACCTTCAAGTTCAGACCATCCCATTGGGAATAAATATTCAATATCCACACACGCCTTTGCATAGTGTGCAAGTTCATTCTTACCATGTTCTCGAATTCTCAAGTTTTCTTTTCTTATTCCCAGTTTGTAATACCAGTTTATTCTCTGGTCAATCCAATGTCTGTGCCAGTAATCATCTGTTCCTGGTTTTACAAAATACTCGATTTCCATTTGTTCAAACTCTCTTGTCCTGAAGATAAAGTTACCAGGCGTGATTTCATTTCTGAACGACTTACCAATCTGAGCAATCCCAAAAGGAAGTTTTTTTCTCATGGTCTGCTGTACGTTTACAAAGTTTACAAAAATACCTTGTGCTGTTTCAGGTCTCAAGTATACTACTGCCGACTCGTCCTCCACAGGGCCCATAAATGTTTTGAACATAAGGTTGAACATCCTTGCCTCAGTAAGTTCACCGCCGCACTCAGGGCATTTGTACTCTTGTAACTGATCTGTTCTCCATCTTTTTTTGCACACCTTGCAGTCAGCCATAGGGTCGGCAAAATTACTCAAGTGCCCACTTGCTTCCCATACCTTTGGGTTCATCAAGATGCTCGAGTCAAGCCCCACAACATCGTCTCTGAGCTGGACGTTTGCTTTCCACCACAGTCTTTTTATGTTATTTTTCATCTCTACACCAAGAGGACCATAGTCCCAGCAGCTATTGAGTCCACCATATATCTCGCTTGATTGGAATATAAATCCACGACGTTTGCAAAGGGCAACTATTTCATCCATTGTTACCATATTGCTCTTACCACCTTCAAACTTATTATTTTTATCACAAGTCGAATTTATTTTATTGTATAAACTTAAAAAAATCAAGAATTTTGATGTCTGTTTGCAGCAGCACTTTAATATATGGTAGCGTTATGGTCTTTATTTTGTCATTCAAAGACCTGTCAAATGAAATCTTGTTGAGCTTTTTCAAATTGGTTGCTGCAATAACCAAAATACTCTTTACAACTTCAATTTCAATTTCTATATCGTTCTCTTCTTTGCACTTTTCGCAAGTAAGACCACTGTTTTTGAAAGAAAAGAACGCTCTTGTAATGTCTTTTCTCTGACACTTTACACACTGGGTAAACTGAGGGAAAAAGCCTGTATATACTAAAATTTTTATTTCAAATATCCTACTGACTACCTCAGGATCTTTGCCTTTTTTCAGAAGATAAAGGGAGTTTAAAAGAAGTCTTAAAACATCTTCGTTTTTCTGTTCAAATTCCAAGAAACTGTCAACAAGTTCAATAAGATATCCAGAATAAATTGCAAGATTTACATCTTGAGACAGTTCAAAAAATGATTCAATTACAGATGCTGATGAAATTGAGAATATATCTTTTGTCTTTCTTATAACAAATTCACAGTACATAAGCGGCTGGGACACAGCAGAAAGTACACTCAATAATCTTTTACAATTTTTTGACAAAACTTGAATTTTGCCAAAATCGCTCGTGAACACAGTCAAAATCTTGCTCGACTCTTCAAAATTTATCTCTTTTAACACAATTCCTTTAGTTTTAATTAATTTCATCTATTCCTCAGACCTCTTTAAGGTTATAACCGAGCATTTTCATGGCAGAGATGTCATCTCTCCAGTTTTTCTTAACTTTTACCCAAAGCTGAAGATTTACTTTCATTCCAAATATCATCTCAAGCTCTTCCCGTGCTTGCATTCCAATTTTCTTAAGCATTTGTCCCCCTTTACCAATAATTATTGCTTTGTGCGAATCTTTTTCACAGTAGATGATTGCCTCTATATCCAGTATATCTTTGTTTTCTCTCTCTGCAAACCTCTCAATTGCAATTCCAACGCCGTGCGGTACTTCTTCAGAAAGATTAAGCAAAATCTTTTCTCTTATTATCTCTGCTACAATAAAACTTTCCCTCACATCAGTTGTCATATCGTCAAGATAATACTTCGGCCCTTCTGGAAGCAACTCCTTTATTCTGCTAAGAAGTAGATCGCAATTGTAACCGTTAATTGCCGCTATATCAACTATAAATTCAAAATTCAGCTTTGTGGAGAAAATACTTTTCAACATCTCTACGTTCTCTTTTGAAGCAAGGTCAGATTTGTTCAAAACCAGAATCTTTGGAGTCTCCACATCCTTTAATTTTTCTATTATTGCTTCATCCCATGGTCCAATTCCATTGTCGATTGCTTCTACAATATACAAAATTAAATCTACTTCTTTTAAAGTCTTCTCAGATACCTTTACCATATACTCGCCAAGCTTATTCTTTGGAGGATGAACACCTGGTGTGTCGATGAATATAATCTGAGCATCTTCTAACGTTAGAATACCTTTTATACTATTTCTGGTTGTTTGCGGTTTAGGAGAAATAATAGAGATTTTTTTACCAACGAGGTAGTTCAGAAGAGTAGATTTACCAACGTTAGGACGACCAATTAACGCAACAAATCCAGATTTAAATGCCATAGAGCATATCACCTCTATTGTTTTGTGATATAATTGTTTTAAAAATGATAGCGAGCGATACCCTCAATAAATTATCATATCATATGTTAAAAAATTTTAACAGGAAGGATGAAAAAACACTATGAAGCTAATATATGTGGTCAAAAAAGAAGATTTGAACATGACATATAAACAGATATTGCAAAAAAAGCTCTTTTTTTCTTCAACACTGACGAGCAGGTTAAAGGCACATGGTCAAATAAGATTTATTCCTCCAATCTATTCTACCAACCAATATCCAGAAGAAAACGCCATAATTGAAGTTAATTTGATATCTTCCAAATCAAACATAGTTCCTGTTGAAGGTAGCATAGACATATTGTATGAGGACAACTTCTTTTTATTTGTAAACAAACCTTCCGGTCTTCCTTCACATCCATCTAAAGGACATTATTCTGATACCATCGCAAACTATGTTGAATATTATTTAAATTCTAAGAACCTCACTTCACACATAATAAACAGGTTAGATAAAGAGACTTCAGGGATAGTTGTATTTGCTAAAAACTCTTACTTTCACAGCATCGTCTCACGTGAGTTTGAAAAAAGGCAAGTCGAAAAGACATACATTGCAATTGTTCACGGAAGACTTACAAAAAAAAGCGGGCTTATTGAAAAACCCATCAAACGTTCGCAGGATGGAATTAAAAGAGAAATTCATCAAGATGGCAGTTTTGCTTCCACCTACTATGAAGTTATTGACTGTTTTGAAAACTTCACACTGTTAAAGTTAAAACCGATAACAGGCAGAACACATCAGCTAAGAGTTCACTTATCATCAATTGGTCATCCGATTGTAGGGGACTATATTTACGGCGAACAAAAAACACAAAATACTCCCTTGCTTCTTCACGCTTATTCGATAAGATTTAATTTCAAGCTAATTGATAATAAAATATATAATATTACTTCTCCACTACCACATTATTTTTATGAGTTTGCTGGAAGACACCTTGAGTTTTGAGGTTTAAAACAAACTTTTCTATCCTGTCCAAAGCATGTTTTATTGTTTCAATTGAATAGGCATACGAACATCTTATAAATCCTTCTCCCGAGCTCCCAAATGCAGTACCTGGCACAACCGCCACTTTCTGTTCGTGCAAAAGCCTCTCTGCAAACTCCTCTGAGGAAAGGCCGGTGGACTTTATGGATGGAAAAACATAAAATGCTCCTTTTGGCTCAAAACATTCAAGCCCCATCTTATTAAATCTGCTTACCATATAGCGTCTTCTTCTATTGTATTCATCTCTCATCTTTTCAACTTCTAAAAGCCCATTTCTTAGCGCTTCAATAGCCGCATACTGTGAAAAAGTAGGAGCACTCATTATGATGTACTGATGCACCTTTGCCATTGCTTTGATAAAAACCTCATTTGCAGCAACAAATCCGAGTCTCCAACCCGTCATAGCAAACGCTTTTGAAAAACCATTTATAACAATTGTCCTTTCTTTCATCTCAGAGAAGTTGGCAATTGAAATATGACTTCCTTCATATGTAAGCTCAGCATATATTTCGTCGGAAATTACTATGATTTCTTTGTCTTTCAATATATCAACAATCTCTTTTAAATCATCTTTTGTCATAATAGCACCTGTCGGATTGTTGGGATAAGATAAAATAATAGCCTTAGTTCTGGAAGATATTTTGGGTAAAATATCCTCTGCTCTAAGTTTAAAGTCGTTTTCTGGTTTTGTTTCAATCTCAACCGGTACACCACCTGCAAAAATAACACATGGTTTGTATGAAACAAAACAAGGTTCAGGAATCAAGACCTCATCACCAGGGTCTATGATACTTCTTAGTGCAATATCAATTGCTTCGCTTGCACCAACAGTGACTAAAATCTGATCCCTATAATTTGGATAGTCAAGGTCGAATCTATCTTTCAAATACCTGCTAATCTCTTTTCTCAGCTCCAAAAGTCCGAAGTTTGATGTATAGTGGGTGTGCCCTTCTTCAATAGAATATATTCCCATTTCGCGAATGTTCCATGGAGTGACAAAGTCAGGTTCACCAACTCCAAGCGAAAGAGCATCTTTCATCTCAGATACAATATCAAAAAATTTCCTAATGCCCGATGGTGGAACACTTTGAACACTTTTTGAAATAAACTTTTCTAAATTACTCACGGTGTTATAACCTCCCTGTCGTCCTTTTCACCATCTTCAAGTATTACTCCTGCATCTTTATATTTTTTCATTATAAAATGGGTTGCTGTCGAAAGGACGTATTCAAGTGGTGCAAGTTTAGAACCAACAAACTGAGCAATATCTTTCATACTCTTGCCTTCTACAACAACATGCAGGTCATAATCTCCTGAAAGCAAATACACAGCTTTTACTTCAGGAAACTTGTAAATTCTTTTTGCAATTGCATCATAGCCAAACCCTCTCTGGGGAGTTACTTTTACCTCAACAATTGCTTCAACCACTTCCTTTTCTGTTCGTTCCCAGTTCACAATTGTGTGATATTTTACAATAACCTTATCTTGTTCAAGCTTTTTAATGGTTTTTTCGATATTTTCTTTGTTTTCACCCAGCATTATTGCAATCTCTTCGGCAGAGAGTTTGGGATTTTGTTCTAAAATCTCTAAAACCTTCACTTCGATGTTCATTCTTCTTCCTCCTTTGCAAGATGTTTTAAAAATTCAATCAAAAAGCCTTTTTCTCTCATGCTTTCAATGACCTCATGATTTATAACAATTCCTGCAGGTAGCACCAGAACATCATCTACATAAAAGTCTCTCTGAAGTTTTTGAGCAGGTAAGCTTTCTTGATCGTTCAAAAACTTTTCTATCTCCTCAACCAAAACACTCAACTTTTTCAAGATTTCCTCTTTGTACTTCTCAAGGTACCGAATATGCTGGATGATATTTTCCTTGATTTTTTCAAGCTCTTCTAAAGTTTTTGAATACTCTACTCGAACCTCCTGTGCTTTTTTTGAGTAATATTCTTCCCATTCACTGCTGAAAAACTCATCAATAAAAAATTTGTAGCATTCAATATCCTTGATATGTAACTTAGACAAATTTCTTTTGAGCTTTTCTATCTCTTTTGCAAGTTTCTCGTTTTCTAAAGTCAAAAGGTCTCTCTCTCTATCAAGCTTAGAGATTAAATTTTCAAAACTCTGTGTAAGATTTTCAATATAACTTCTCACTTGAGACTTAGAAAAACCAAAAAAAGAGGTTGGAAGAATCATTCATGTTCCCCCTCTTTTATATTTGCAATTATTACATCTTCACCTATAACAACAATATCATCCCATGAAATCACTTCCGTCTCCCTCCTAAACCCCCGTTTCTTTTTAAGTTCAATGCTCAGTATATTCCCCTCATCGTCAATTACCAACTCCAACGACTCAGAACTTCCTACAATTCTGCCTGAATGCTGAGATACAACAGGTTTTGAATTTTTTATTTCGCTCAAAAGCATACTTTTACCCTCCTACTTTTCTACACACCACTTGAGCCAAATCCTCTGTCTGCCCTGGACGTTGTTGATAGCTCTTCTGTTTCTTCAATCTTTTCTATCCTTTCAAACTTTGATATTACCATCTGGGCTATCCTATCTCCTCTCTTTACTACAAAAGGCTCCTTGCCAAGGTTAATCAATATTACTCCTATCTCCCCCCTATAATCACTATCTATTGTTCCAGGAGAATTTAAAACAGTAATGCCATGTTTCAAAGCAAGGCCACTGCGAGGTCGTACCTGTGCTTCATATCCCTCCGGAAGTTCAATGTAAAGACCTGTTCGGATGAGCTTTATCTCACCAGGGTTTATAATCTCTTCTTTTTCAACACACGCAAACAGGTCCATTCCTGCCGCCCCGCTTGAAATATATGTTGGAAGCGGCAGATCCTTTGCATCGACAGCTCTTTTTACTCTCAAGACCATAAATGCTTTCTCCTTTCTATTATGCCAGTACTCTTTGATCAAAGATTTTCAAATCCATCTCTTTTTTATTCCCAACAACAGCAACCGAAAATTCTTTTGACAAAACCTCTCTTGCTGTGTCAATCACGTTTGCATATTTAATTGAATCTATTATCTTTGTAATGTGCTCTATCTCCATAATTTTGTTTAAAAGCAGCATATTTTTTCCTATGTTGGACATTCGACTACTTGTGTTTTCAAGCCCAAATATGATACTTCCCTTTATCTGTTGTTTTGCAACCTCTACTTCATCAGGTAAGATTTCACCTTTTAAAAAGAGATTTAACTGGTTCATGATTTCTTTGTACACCGCTGCAATATTTTTGGGATTTGTTCCTGCGTATATGATAAGAACTCCCGCATCTTTAAATGTGCTCACAAACGAGCTTATGCTATATACAAGTCCTAACTCTTCCCTTATTCGCTGGAAAAGTCGTGAACTCATTCCCCCGCCAAGAATACTAGATAAAACTAAAAGCTCATAAACTTTTTCATCTTCCTGTCCAAAACCTTCAAAAGTTACTGCTAAATGAGCCTGATCACTCTTTTTGTTTTTGATGACAGCACCTCTATTAAAAACTGGCTTTGATATGCAATAACTCATATCTGTTTTGTTTGAACACTTCCAATCCCCAAAGTAAATCTCCACAAATTCTATAAGCTTTTCTTCTGCAAAGTTTCCAGCAACGGATATTACAATATTTTGAGGTATATATCTTTCTTTTATATAACTTTCAATTTTGGTCTTATCTATTTTCTTAACAGTAGATTCTTTTCCGATTATAGGATACGAAAGAGCTTGGCTTTTCCATATCAAATCATTCAGTGATTGATACAACATCTCTTCCGGATCATCTTTTGTCATATTTATCTCTTCAATGATGACTGTCTTCTCTTTTTCTATCTCTTCTGCTGCAATGACAGGATTTAAAATTAAGTCCGACAATATATCAAAACCTTTTTGTAAAAACTCATCTAAAACTCTTACATAAAAACAGGTGTACTCCTTTGCTGTAAAGGCGTTTATTTGTCCACCAATTGATTCAATTTCATATACAATCTCTTTAGAACTTCTGTTTTTAGTTCCTTTGAACAATATATGCTCGATAAAATGGGAAATTCCATTTATCATTTTTGTCTCATACCTTGAACCAGCCAAGACCCAAATACCTATACTTACAGTTTTCACTGTATCAATTTTCTCATATACAAGCCTTATACCATTTGAAAGTGAATAAAGTTTTATCACAAAAAGGAAACCTCCTTAACAGCCTATATCGTTATCACAACAACATTCCCAACACGCAATTATTTGACATATGGTGCAAATATCGCAGTCATCATGTCTTCTATATCCCCTATTGTATGCTGACCATTCATAATTTCTTGAAGCCATTTCAAACTGTTCTTTTGCACGCCTGTACTCATAGTTTCCAGGATCACGATTATAGGCTTCAATAAAGTATCTGTATGCTTGATTTATCCATCCTCTTTTTTGATATATTATTCCCATCAAATAGAACCATTCTGCGTCATTTCGAGGGTTTTGATTCAAGAGACTCTCTGCTTGAGCTATATTACCCTGCATAATCAAGTCTCTCACCTTTTGGTAGAGAGAGGTTTGATCATATGTAGAGTATTCATAGTTTGAATATTGATCGTTCATAAGGATATTATATGCTTCATTTATCTCTTTTAACTTTTCTTCTGCAAGTTCTCTTAAAGGATTATCCTTAAACTTATCTGGATGGTACTTTTTTACAAGTTCAAGATAAGCTTTTTTTATTTCTTCCTTTGAAGCACCTTTTCTCACACCTAAAACCTCATATGGGTCTCTCATTACTTTTTCAACTCCTTAAAGAAGTTTGTTGTAAAATGCTTTAAGACCTGCTGTGTTTTTGAATACATACCAATCTGAACAATGTTGTTCAGTATTGAATTATTATACCCTCTAATATAGTCACTTAATATAGCAAGATAATTTTCCAAACTAACCTTCAAAATACTGAGTTCATATTCAAACTGTCTTTTATCATGCCTACACTTTTCAAAGTGGTGTTTCAGACAATTATATCTCTTTTTCTTCACATCATCAATATAGTCGTCAATAGCATCGATAATGTATACCCACACACCTGTATAATAGCCAATTTGTCTCAAAAGTTCTTCATCATTGTAAGCAAATATTTCGGCCAAAATATTGCCAAAATTGTGCGCAAGTTCATCTATATTTTCACAACCACTTTTCTCAAGCGATATCTGCTTGTTAAATAGTTCTTTTATCTTCTCAAACGGTTCTCGATGTGATTTTGTTATTTTCCTTATATATAATTTCAAAATACTATAAGGTGCATAACTAAATATATTCTTTTCATCAAGAATGTTATCATAAAGCTTAAAAAAACTCAAAAGAACCATTTGGTTGCTCACATATTCCAAGATTTCATTAGTTTTCAAAAAGAACCTTTCCTTAATTGGGTGAACAATACACCTTGTTTTTCCTAACTCATCTTTGACTTTAAAATGCTCTTTTAGCACCAGATACAAAAAAACAAAATCATAGTTAAGAAATACCCGTGGAAGGTTTCCTATCTTTTTTGTCTGAAGACATATACCACAGTAAACTGCCTTGTAATATTCATAGTCTCGCACTTTTAGCTCTGGCTTATAAGGAACCACATATCCGAACACTAAAGTCTCTTTCTCCTTTTTCTCTTTTACTTCTTATGTTTTTATAGTAGCAAAAATGATTGATAATGTTAAGCAAATTTTAGTTGATTTTTTCTCGAAGAGTAATTAATATTATTGTGATAGCATATCACATTTTAGGGGGAAAGAAAAATGGGTTATAAATACTGTCCAAGATGCGAATTGAATAGAATCCCGGAAGATCAAGATTTGTGCCCTGTGTGCAAAAAGGACTTAGAACAGCTAAAAAAGGTTACAGAAGCAAACATGAAACTGTGCCCATACTGCCATGAAGAGTATATTCCGGAAGATCAAGATATGTGTGAGTCTTGCTTTGAAGAAAGACTGCTGACAGGAGTTGTTGACGACTCTGAAATTGAAGAAGAAGTAGTCAAGGAAGAAACCGACTCAGAGATATTTGAAAATGATTTTGTAGATATAGAACCAGATATTATAACTCAGTTGCCTGACGAAGAACTTGACCTTGTTGACACACCATTAGATTTAGAAGAATTAGAAGTGGACGAAGAAATACTATTGGATGATGAAGAAATAAAAGAAGAATCAGAAGACTATAAAGAAAAAACTGAGATTGAGGATGAAAATATCCCATTAGAAGAAGAGTCCAGTAGCAGGACCAAAAAAGAAGCAAAATCTGAAAAGAAAAAAGGAAAGAAAAAAAATAAATGAGGCAGTGCAGCCTCGGTTGCACTGCCTTTTTATACATCTTTTCTATTTTCCTCGGCAAGTTTTAGCCTGTTTAGCGCTCTGTACAGCGCCGCTTTGTATCTTTCAAACTCATCAGGAGGAAGCTTTTGCTCGAGTCT
Organism: Caldicellulosiruptor obsidiansis OB47; assembly: GCF_000145215.1. Classification (NCBI taxonomy): domain Bacteria; kingdom Bacillati; phylum Bacillota; order Caldicellulosiruptorales; family Caldicellulosiruptoraceae; genus Caldicellulosiruptor; species Caldicellulosiruptor obsidiansis. Next base: position 1,253,904 of record NC_014392.1, on the reverse strand, counting down.
CTTTTCTGCCCTTTCTTTTGCCAAAAGTGCTCTTTGTCTATCTATCTCCTCTGGCCATTCTACAGCATCACTCAATATTGTCACCTTATTATTTTTCACTTCAAGCAAACCACCTGCAATGGCTGCTTCTTTCCACTTTCCATCCTTCTTTATCCTCAACTTCCCAATACCAATGGGTACAATAATAGGCTGATGGTTTGCCATAATACCTATCTCACCATCTATTGTTCGCACAACTATCATTTCGACCTTGTCTTTAAAAAACACCCTTTCAGGCTGGAGAACCTCCAATTCAAATTCAGCCATCTTTAAATTCACCTCAAGATTTATTTACCTTTCATATCTTTTTCGTAGTTTTCATATACCTCATCTATTGTTCCTACCATGTAAAAATACTGTTCAGGAATATGGTCCATCTTCCCCTCAATTATTTCCTTGAAACCTCTTATAGTATCTTTTAACTTCACATACCTTCCAGGTCTTCCTGTGAAAGCTTCAGCAACAAAGAATGGCTGGGACAAAAATCTCTGAATCTTTCTTGCTCTGTAGACGATCAGTTTATCTTCCTCCGAAAGTTCATCCATACCCAAAATAGCGATAATGTCTTGAAGTTCTTTATATCTTTGAAGTATCTGTTGTACAGTTCTTGCAACATAGTAGTGTTCCTCTCCCACAATTCGTGGATCAAGTATACGCGACGTTGAGTCAAGAGGATCAACAGCAGGATATATTCCAAGCTCAGCAATCTGTCTTGACAAAACTGTTGTCGCATCCAAATGTGCAAAGGTTGTAGCCGGTGCTGGGTCTGTAAGGTCATCGGCAGGAACATATATAGCCTGAACAGAGGTGATTGACCCCTTTTTTGTGGATGTAATTCTTTCCTGCAATGCACCTACCTCGTTTGCAAGTGTTGGTTGATATCCAACTGCTGAGGGAATTCTTCCTAAAAGCGCTGACACTTCAGATCCTGCTTGGATGAACCTGAAAATATTGTCAATGAACAAAAGAACGTCTTGTCCTTCTACATCTCTGAAATATTCAGCCATGGTAAGCCCGGTCAGAGCTACTCTCATTCTTGCCCCAGGCGGCTCGTTCATCTGACCAAACACCAATACAGTCTTTTCTATAACACCAGACTCATTCATCTCAAGCCAAAGGTCGTTACCTTCTCTTGTCCTTTCACCCACACCTGTGAAAATTGAAAAACCACCGTGCTCTGTTGCTATATTTCTTATAAGCTCCATTATAAGGACAGTCTTACCAACGCCCGCACCGCCAAAAAGTCCTATCTTACCACCTTTTGCGTACGGAGCTAAAAGATCAATGACTTTTATACCTGTCTCAAAAATTTCCACTGCAGGTACCTGTTCTTCAAACGAGGGTGCACTTCTGTGAATGGGCCAGTAATCTGAAGCTACTACCTCACCTTTATTGTCAATAGGCTCTCCCAATACATTAAATATCCTACCTAACGTTCCCCTTCCCACAGGGACTTTTATAGGCCCACCAGTGTCTATTGCCTTTACACCCCTTCTAAGTCCGTCGGTAGATCCCAAAGCCACACATCGAACAGTGTCATTCCCAAGATGCTGAGCAACTTCAGCAACAAGTTTTTTACCATCAAAGTGAATTTCAATAGCATTGTTTATGGCTGGTAAATTTTCACTCTCAAATCGTATATCAATAACAGGTCCTATAATCTGGACGACATACCCTACACTCTGTTCCATTCTTGCCTACACTCCCTCAAACTAAAATCAAGATTGTTAAAAATATTATTTCAAAGCTGCGGCACCACTTATAATCTCTGAAATTTCCTGGGTTATCACAGCCTGGCGTTCTCTGTTAAGTTTTAAAATAAGTTTTTGTATCATCTCATCAGCACTTTTTGTGGCATTGTCCATTGCTGTCATTCTTGCAGCAAGTTCACTCACATATGAATCCATCATAGCACCAAAGATAATTCCTTTGATGTATTCATAAATAACGATGTCAAGTACAGAAACTGGGTCTGGCTCGTAGATTATCATCTCATCGCTTTTACTCTCTTCTATACCAAATTCAGTCTTGTCAAGAGGCAAAAGTTTTTTGATAGTAACTTCTTGTTTTATGGTTGAAACAAGTTTTGTGTAAATGATGTAAACTTCATGAACTTCACCGGTATAATATTTTCTCACAATCTTTTGCGAAATGAGTCTTGCAAGTTTTATAGAAACAGACTGTGTCTGGTAATTAAAACCTTCATCAACCTGATACCCATGGCGAACCAAAAAGTTTCGTCCCACCGTACCAATAGGGAAAAACGTCACATCCGCTTCTTTTGCGAAATTTCCATATAAGCTGGTTGTACTTCTCAGAACATTAGCATTGTATCCTCCACATAAACCCTTGTCACCACTTATCAATATAACACCTATCTTCTTTTTACCTTCCTTATATGACCCATCAAAAAGAATATGTGGTGTTTTCACTCCATGCAAAATCAAATCTTTCATAAACTCATTTACCTTTTCAAAATAAGGTCTTGTACTATCAAGCCTATCTCGAAGCCTTTTCACCTTTGATGCAGAGATAAGATACATTGCTCTTGTGATCTTTTTTGTTTCATTGACACTTCTGATCCTTGATTTTATCCATCTTGTTTTGTTCGCCATTTTGTAATCTCACCTACTTGTTACTCTTAAATCTCTCTTTGAACTCTACTATGACCTTCTTCAAAAGCTCTTCTGTTTCAGGTGTCAAATCTTTTGTCTCTTTTATAGAATCAAATATTTGCGGATAGTTTGCAGATATATACTGTACAAGCTTCTCATTAAATTCCCTTACCTTCGAAACTTCTATATCCATCAAATAACCATTTACAGCACTGTACAAAATCACAACCTGATGCCATACTGGCAGTGGTCTGTACTGTGGCTGTTTTAACGTCTCCACAATTCTTTGTCCCTGAGCAAGTCTTTCTCGCGTTGATTTATCGAGTTCTGAACCAAACTGAGCAAAAGCTTCAAGCTCACGGTACTGAGCAAGATCAAGTCTGAGCCTTCCCGCAACCTTTTTCATTGCCTTTATTTGAGCATTACCACCGACTCTTGAGACAGAAATACCGGCATTTATCGCAGGTCTTATGCCAGCATAAAACAACTCACTTTCAAGGTATATCTGTCCATCTGTAATAGAAATAACATTTGTCGGAATATATGCTGAAACGTCACCTGCTTGAGTTTCTATTATTGGCAGCGCAGTAAGTGAACCTCCACCACGCTGAGCATTCAGTTTTGCTGCTCTTTCCAAAAGTCTTGAATGCAGGTAAAATACATCGCCAGGGTAAGCTTCTCTTCCAGGTGGACGTCTGAGTAAAAGAGACATTGCCCTGTATGCAACAGCGTGTTTAGAAAGGTCATCGTATATAATGAGTGCATCTTTGCCTGATTCCATAAACTCTTCACCCATTGCGCAACCTGCGTATGGAGCTAAGAATTGAAGAGGAGCTGAGTCACTTGCTGTTGCACTCACAACAATGGTATAATCCATCGCACCGTATTCTTTTAAAGTATGGACTATCTGAGCAACTGTAGAGGCCTTTTGCCCAATTGCCACATAGATGCAATAAACACCTTGATCTTTCTGGTTTATAATCGTATCTATTGCAATTGCAGTTTTACCAGTTTGCCTATCACCAATTATAAGCTCTCTCTGTCCTCTTCCTATAGGAATCATAGCGTCAATTGCCATTATACCTGTCTGAAGAGGAGTTTTAACAGGTTCTCTTTCAATTACACCAGGAGCTATCCTTTCCACTGGTCTGAACTTCTTCGCATTTATGGGACCAAGACCATCTATGGGTTGGCCTAAAGCGTTTACAACTCTTCCCAAAAGTTCTTCTCCTACAGGCACTTCGACAACTCTACCTGTCCTCTTTACGATGGTTCCTTCTTTTATATCCTTGTCATTCCCCAGTATAACACATCCAACATTGTCTTCCTCTAAGTTGAGAGCCATTCCAAAAACTCCATTAGGAAATTCTAAAAGCTCTCCAGCCATGCAGTTGTCAAGACCATGTATTCTCGCAATACCGTCACCTGCCATTATGACAATACCAACATCGCTTGTTTCAATCTTTTTTTCATAGTTTTTTATTTGATCCTTTATTATTGAAGCAATTTCATCTGGTCTAATTGTTACATCAACCATCTTCCATTCTCACCCCTACAAAATAGCTATCTTTACAAGCTCTTTTCTTATTGAATCAAGAGCACCTTTTATTGAAGCATCAACTTCAATGTTATTAAATAAAAGTTTTATCCCGCCAATTATGTTCCTGTCAATCTTTACAATAAACCTCGGATTTTTGACTCCATATCTTTTCCCAAGCCATTTAGAAATCTTGTTCAACACATCGCTCCCAATTTCATGCGCAACAATAACCTCAACATCAACATTCCCCACAATTTTATCGTACATCTGCTTGTAATAAAGAGGTATATAGGGAAGAATTATTTCTCTGCGTTTATCAATAAGGAGATAAAGGAGGTTCAAAATGTAACTGTCAATGTCATCATCAAAAAATGCTTTGATTTTTTGTTTCTTTTCTGAACGCTTCATTTCTAAATCAAACCAAATATTATTAAATTCATTATTACTTTTGATAATCTCAAATAATTTGAACAAATGATTATAAAATTTTTCCAGATTACCTTCCTCTTGACCAAGCTTTATAAGAGCCTCTGCATATCTTTTTGCTGGCAACATCTTCAAGCAACCCCTGCCTCATCAAATATGTTCTCAACCATCTTTCTATTTTCTTCTGTATTCAGGTTTTTCTCAATTACCCTGGACGCAGCAAGAAGAGCAATTGATACAAACTGATTTTTAAGTTCGTTTATTTGTTTCTTCTTTTCAATCTCAAATTGTCTGAGCGCATCTTCAATAATTCTGTTAGCTTCAAGTTTTGCATTTTCAATAATTTCTGTTGCTTGTCTTTGTGCTTCCAAAGTTGCCTTCTCAACAATCTCGTTTGCTTTGGCATGTGCCTGGGCAAGTATATTCTCATATTCTTCCTTTAGTTTTATTGCCTCTTCTTTTGACTTTGCTGCAAAATCAAGCTGTTCTTGAATCATCTGAGATCTCTTTTCCATAAACTGCGTAACTCTTTGGAAGAAAAACTTTTTGTATATTAGATAAAGTATCAAAAAGTTTATAATTGCCCAAAAGAATATATTCTCAAAGATCTCAAGGCTAAACATCTTATTCTATCATCTCCTTTTTAGACCCTATTTATAGAGAGTAATCAACATAATATTTAAGTAAAATTCAGTGAATGAAAGTAAAATTCAGTGAATGAAAAGAGATGACGCTCCCCAAAAAATATGGAGAGCGCTTAAATTTTAGAAATTAACATGAATGCAATAACCAAACTATAGATAGCAACTGCTTCTGCCAAAGCAGCACCAATTAGAAATAATGGGAAAATACGTCCAAATGCTTCTGGTTGTCTTCCAATAGATTCAGAAGCTTTTCCTGTAGCAATACCAATACCTATACCTACACCCAAACCTGCCAGCATTGCTATACCAGCTGCTAATGCTGTCATCTTAAAGCACCTCCAAAATTAAAAATTTATTCTTCCAAGGCTTCATAAAGATAAATTAGAGAGAGAAATGTAAAGATTACTGCCTGAAGAACTCCATCAAATATATCAAAATATAAACTTGCTGCTGCTGGAATACCAATAGGAGGTATGTGAGATTTTATGAGGCCATGATAAATGAGCTCCATAATGGTAGTCCCAGCAAGAATATTACCGAATAATCGGGCAGATAATGAAAGCGTCCTTGTAAAATAATCCAGAAACTTAAACGGGAAAATAATAATGATGGGTTTAAAATGACTTAAAAACCATCTCACCGGATTTTTAAGTATTATTGTTGAAACAATTAATATCAGAATAGACATTACACCAAAACTTGCAGTAACATTCAAGTTACTTGTTGGTGGCTGAAAACCAAAAAGTCCCAACAGATTCAGGCTTAGCAAGAACAAAAACAGAGTCCCAAGATATGGTGAAAAAATTCGCCAATAATGGCCCAAAAAGTTTTTGGTTATTTTATTCATAGAATCAACAATAAATTCAGCAATCATCTGTTTTTTCGTGGGCACAAGTTTCATATTAGATGTTAAATAAAAAGCAAGACCAATCAAGAATGCCATAACAGCCCACATTTCAACAACTGCAACTCTCACAGGTATGCCTTTTCCAATAGGAATGGTAAATAAAACCTTCAATACGCTTTCGCCCATCTTTCACTTCACTTCCCTTGAAAGCTTTTTAGAGTAAACATAGGCAATACCAAACGAGATTATCAAGGCTATAGGATAGCTTATTAGAAGAATCACAATATATAAAGCTCTTTGTCTGATGCAGGCGGATATAAAAGAAGACAAAATGATCAAGAGAACGACAATCAAATAGTGAATTATAAAGTAGAAAATGCTAAATTGTTTTGTAAGAGCTTTTTCCACTACTTTACTTAAGGTATAAACTGTAGAAACAATCAGTATACTCAATACCGCTGAAATTAACAAAACCTCTGCTTTTTTAGAATATATAAATAAGCATATGCACAGGCACAGGTAAATAAACGAAACTAACTTTAAACTCAAGTTTACCACATAAGGCTTCATTTCTCTTCTATACTCTCCAAAGAGAAAACTTATAAATATGTTACACCCTTCTGTGAGAAATTTCAAGCCCATCAAAAAAATTTTTTCTATTCCCATTCAATTGTAGCAGGAGGTTTTGAAGTGATATCATACACAACCCTGTTGACCTTTTTCACACTGTTTACAATCTCATTTGAAACCCTTTCTAAAACTTCATAAGGAATTTTAGCCCAGTCGGCTGTCATCCCATCAATACTTGTGACAGCTCTTAGAGCAACTGTGTAATCATAAGTTCTCTCATCACCCATTACACCAACACTTCTCATATTGGTTAATATCGCAAAGTACTGCCATATTTCATTGTCAAGACCACTTTGCTCAATCTCCCTTCTAAAAATCCAGTCAACCTCGCGCAGTATCTCCAATTTTTCCTCTGTAACTTCTCCAATTATCCTTATTGCAAGACCAGGGCCGGGGAAAGGTTGTCTTTTGACAATCTTTTCAGGTATTCCTAATTCTATTCCTACCCTTCTTACCTCATCTTTAAACAATTCCCTGAGCGGCTCAATTATTTTCTCGAACTTTATTTTCTCTGGAAGGCCACCGACATTGTGATGACTTTTTATAGTTGCAGCCTTGCCAACCCCGCTCTCAACAACATCAGGATAAATAGTCCCTTGAACCAAAAACTTTATATCACCAAGTTTTTCTGCTTCTTCTTCAAAAACCCTTATAAATTCCCTTCCAATAATTTTTCGCTTTTCCTCAGGATCAATAACACCTCTCAAAGCACTTAAAAATCTGTCCTTTGCATCAACTTTAATTACATTCATATCAAACTTATCCCTAAAAACACTCATAACCTCTTCAGCTTCGCCTTTTCTTAAAAGACCATGGTCAACAAATATGCAATAAAGATTTTTCCCTATAGCTTTGTGAACAAGTACTGCTGCAACAGAAGAGTCCACACCACCTGAAAGAGCACATACTACTTTTTGGTTGCCTACAATACTTTTTATCTCATTAACCTTTTCCTCAATAAATGATGAAGTTTTCCAATCACCGCTGCATTGACAAATGTTAAATAAAAAGTTTTTTATTATTTCCCGTCCATATTCGGTATGGACAACCTCAGGATGAAATTGAACTCCATAAATCTTCTTAGTATCATCTCCAAACGCTGCAATTGCACAATTTTCAGTAGAAGCTAAAACCTTAAACCCCTCTGGAAGCTTTTCTACAAAATCTGTATGACTCATCCAACACACAGAATGTTCAGGTATTCCGCTGAAAAGAGGAGAAGAAATATCATACTTTATTTGTGTTTTTCCATACTCTCTAAATAATGCTCTTGATACTTTTCCTCCCAAAACATAAGCAATTAGCTGATTCCCATAACATATTCCAAGTATCGGAATACCTTTTTCAAATAGTTCTTTGTCAATCATAGGAGCGTTTGGCTCGTATACACTTGACGGTCCACCTGTAAATATAATTCCTTTTGGATTTTTACTAACTATCTTTTCAAGAGGTGTATCGTATGGCCAAATTTCACAGTACACTCCGCATTCTCTTACTCTTCTTGCAATAAGCTGGTTATACTGACCACCAAAGTCCAGAACTATTACAATCTCATGTTGCAAACCATCTCATCCTTTCTTAAATAGATTATTATATACGATAATATAAAAACACTAATAAAGGAATTGTTATAAGCGAAAAAATGGTTGTTATAAATATTGTCCGTGTTGCATAGTGGCTATCACCATCATACCTATAAGAAAGCACAGAGCTTATTATAGCTGTTGGCATCCCAGTTTGAAGTATAATTATGAGTCTTGTAAAATTGTTTATCGGCAAATATTTTGTAAGATACATAATACCAAGTGGTAACAAGACCATTTTGAATAATGTGATTGCATAGGCTGATGAGGTTTTTAATGTCTCTTTAAATGATATTTCTGCCAGCAAACATCCAATAAAAAACATTGAAAGGTAAATTGTGGTCTTCCCAAATGGATTTAAAGCATCATAAATGGTCAAAAATATCTTGTCATATAAACTTTTCACACCAGCCGGTAATACTCCCTTTATCAGATAAATAATAAATGCCGAAAACACAGCAATTGAATTTGCATTTACAAAGCCAAATTTAGTTTTTTCACGATTATGTCGAGTTATTATTAAAAGTCCTAAGGACCAAGCTAAAAAATCATGCATGATATTATAACTTGCAGCAAAGAAAACACCTTTTTCGCCAAATATTGAGTATAACAAAGGATACGACAAAAATCCTGTATTACCGAAGGCAGAACAAAAAATATGAGTATAAAAAGTCTTTCCTTTTAACCTAAATAAATATCCCGTTATGTAACCAAGTAAGAGCAAAATCATAATTCCAGCAAAAGCTGAAAGTATCAAAGTGAAAACATTCCTTAATACCTGTCCAGAGAAAGGTTGACTACTTATCGTAGTAAAAAGCAAAATAGGTGCTGTCACTTTTACAATAAGTTCGCTTACAGAGTCTTTTACTACATTTGAAAATAGCTTGAGCTTTGTTCCCACAAATCCTATGAATATAACAGAGAAAAGAAACAGTAAATTTTTCAAAAGAATCAAAACTTCCTTATTCATTGCCGCCAAAACCTTTCTAAAAATAAAAAATACACTCTTAAATATTCAAGCTCTATTATATAAAAAAAAGTGCCTTTTTACAAGGCACTTTATTCTGTAATCTCTATTTCTTCAACTTCTTGTAAGTTATTTGCAAGTGAGTTGAGTTTTTCTTTCATTTTATTCATCACTTCTTTTGCAACATCAGCAGAGTATTTTTCCATCGCAAAAACAGGTGCTGTTGTTGGAGTTGATGCTTTTACTATTCTTATAATTTTAAGTTGAGGTTTATCCTGTGTAGTAGGGCGAACTTTAGACCCCATTAAAATATAATCTGCATATCCCTGTTTGAACACTCCAATTACTACTTCTTCATATGGCTGCGATAAAATCTTTGAAGATTCTGAAACTTTAATCTGCATAGGAATAATCTGAGTTTTTCCATCTTTGCCTGTGGTATATAGCTGATCTAAGTTTGAAAACACTACGTTTGCACCTTCAATGGGTAGACCAGTTTTGCTGTCAACAACCATAACCTGCAAATAACCTTTCAGACCCTCAACTTTAGAAACCTGCTCAGATACTGGTACAGATGAATTTTTTTGGAGTTCTGTAGAAGTTAATTTTGAACTTTCAAGACTTTTGTTGGAAATTATTCCTACCAAAGCTATAACAAAGATAGCTAAAATTGTAACAGCTAAAAATCTGTTTGAAACTTTGCTGAGCATATCTTTATTATCTCCCTTACCAAATAATGTTTCTACTAAAATATATTATTTAAGTGCATTTTCTATCACTAATTTGTTTACCAAAAAAAATTAGGGTATAAATAATTTCGAATACCAAGAATCATCCTTAGAAAGCGGAGGGAAAGAAAAATGCATACTAAACTAAGAGATGGAGTTTTCTCTGTCGGTGTACAAGATCCAGACTTGAGGATATTTGATATCGTTATGTACACTAAATACGGAACTACCTATAATTCTTATTTGGTTATTGGAAGTGAAAAAATAGCTTTAATTGAAAATGTTAAATATAAGTTTTTTGAACAATTTTTAGACAACATAAAAGAGATTATCTCACCAGAAAAAATAGACTACTTGATAATAAACCACACAGAACCAGATCATTCAGGGTCAATTGAGAAACTTTTAGAGCTAAATCCCAATATAAAGGTCTTTGGCAGTAGTACAGCAATAAAATTTCTGAAAAAGATCACAAATAAGGACTTTGAATTTCAAGTTGTAAATCACAACGACCAGATTTCGCTTGGAAATAAAACTCTAAGATTTATTTCTGCACCTTTTTTACACTGGCCTGATTCTATTTATACGTATTTGGTAGAAGACAAAATTCTATTCACCTGTGACTCGTTCGGTTGCCATTTTAGTACTGAAAACCTTGATATAAACTGGGTTATGCAAAACGACAAAGAAGGCTTTATGGATGCTTACAAGTACTATTACAACGTCATTATGTCACCGTTTAAAAGTTATGTTCTGCAAGCAATAGATAAAATAAAAGATTTAGAAATTGATATAATTGCTCCGGGACATGGTCCTATATTAACAAATTATAAAGATGACCTTATCTCCTTATATAAGTCATGGTCTGAAAAGCTTTCAGAAAAACCATCAAAGCCCTATGTCGTAATAGTATATGTATCGGCATATGGGTATACAGAAATGCTTGCAAAAAAGATTGCAGAAGGTATCCAACAAAGTGGTGTAGATGTTCTTGTATACAACGCAATTGAACACAAGCCAGAAGAGATTGTAGAAAAAATATACTTTGCAAGTGGCGTGCTTTTTGGTTCGCCAACCATAAATTCGGATGCCTTGCCTCCTATTTATGAGATACTAATAAGACTAAACCCTATTGTGCATGGTGGAAAAGTGGCAGCTGCATTTGGTTCATATGGATGGAGCGGTGAAGCTGTGCCAAACATTGAAAGCCGTCTAAAACAGATAAGATTAAAAGTTGTCCTGCCCGGGTTAAAGGTCAATTTTAAACCAAACGAAGAGGAGTTAAAAAAATCATTTGAATTTGGTATACTATTTGCTGAAAAGATAAAAGAATAAAAAGCTGGTGCATATACAATGGAAAAGTATGACATTGTTATAATTGGTGGGGGACCTGCGGGTGTAACCGTTGCTGAACAAATAAGAAAAGAAAACAAAAATGTATCAGTTTGCATACTAAGTCAGGAGAAGGTTTTGCCCTATTACAGATTAAAACTTGGATATTATCTTCAAAATCCCATAGACGAAAAGTTCTTTTTAAAATCTTCAGATTGGTACAAAGCAAACAATATAAGATTGATGCTGAATAGTAGAGTCAAAGAGTGCAATTTCGAAGAAAAAGTTGTGTTCTCAGAGACCAAAAAGATACATTGGGATTTTCTTGTTATTGCCTCAGGGTCAAAACCTTACCTTCCTGAGCATCTGTTAACTGAAAAGACACAAAACTTTGTGTTCACTTTCAGAAACTATAATGATTTGCTTTTGCTCCAAAAAAGGTTATCACAGGTCAACAAAGTTGTAATTGTTGGTGCTGGGCTTTTAGGATTAGAACTTGCATCTGCACTTGAGGGTAAGAAAATAACAATAATTGAGCTGAGCGAAAGGATATTGCCAAAGCAGTTGGACGAAGTTGCTTCATTTCTGTTAAAAGACTATGTAGAAAAAAAAGGAATTGAAATTATTTTAGGTACCAAAATTAAAAATATTGAAACTTATCACAATGGATTAGAAATAGTACTTTCAAATGGTCAACCAATTTATTGTGACATACTCATTTTTTCGGCAGGAGTTGTGCCAAACACTGAGTTTATAAAGTCACCTGAGAATATTTTGAATAGCATAAAGAGAATTGAAGTTAATTACAAAATGCAGACCAAGATTTCAAACGTGTATGCTTGTGGTGATGTTGCCCACATTGATGGTCAGAATCCAGGAACCTGGACGTTTGCTTTAGAAAGTGCAAAAATAGTTGCAAAAAATATTTTGGGATTTGAAACCTTCTATCAAAATATGCCACTGCCATATTTCTTAAAAGCGTTTGGGCTTGAGATTGTTTCTGTAGGTGATATGCAAAATCTGCAAGATGCAAATATACTTGAATTTTTAGACAAGAGTAAAATGATTTACAAAAAGTTTGTGGTAAAAAACGACAAGTTAACCGCCTACCTTCTCTTAAATAACACCAAAACACATTTGCAGCTTTCTAAGTTTTTAAATAGTCATGTTGACATAAAATTGCTAGAAAACCTTTTGAAATAAAAAGCGGAGCTGGCAAACGCTCCGCTTATTTTTTAGCATAAATCCTATCTTTCAGGATTTCTTTTAAAAACATACCTGTATATGACCTTTCGCACATAGCCACTTCCTCGGGACTGCCACACACAACTACCTCGCCGCCTTTATCACCGCCCTCCGGTCCCAAATCAATTATATAATCTGCTACTTTAATAACATCAAGATTATGTTCAATTACAATTACCGTGTTGCCCATATCCACAAGTCGCTGAAGAACAGCAATTAACTTATTGACATCATCCATGTGAAGACCTGTTGTAGGCTCATCTAAAATATACAAAGTCCTTCCAGTTGCTTTTTTAGAAAGTTCTGTTGCAAGCTTTACTCTCTGAGCTTCTCCACCAGACAGAGTGGTGGAAGGCTGACCCAGCTTTATATAACCAAGTCCTACATCATAAAGTGTCTGAAGCTTGGATTTTATCCTCGGTATGTTTTTGAAAAATTCCAGCGCCTCTTCCACTGTCATCTCAAGCACATCGGCAATAGTCTTATCCTTGTACTTTACCTCTAACGTCTCTCTGTTATACCTTTTCCCTTTGCACACATCGCACGGTACATATACATCAGGTAAAAAATGCATTTCTATTTTTATAATACCATCACCTGAGCAAGCTTCACATCTCCCACCTTTCAAGTTAAAGCTAAATCTTCCTGCCTTATAACCTCTGAGCTTTGCCTCGGGCGTTTGGGCAAAAACTTCCCTTATATGATCAAAAACACCTGTGTAAGTCGCAGGGTTTGACCGTGGAGTTCTTCCTATAGGGGACTGGTCTATATTTATAACCTTATCAAAATGTTCGAGGCCAATTATCTCTTGAAACTTACCTGGTTTTTCTTTTGACTTGTTCAAAATTGCACTTGCTGCCTTATAAAGTATCTCGTTCACAAGAGTGCTTTTGCCAGAGCCCGAAACACCGGTAACACAAGTAAAAAGCCCAACAGGAAAGCTTACATCAATATTTTTGAGATTGTTTTCGCTTGCACCTTTTATAGTAAGCCATCTACCATCAGGCTTTCTTCTTCTCTCAGGTATCTCTATTCTTTTCTTGCCTGAAAGATACTGTCCTGTGATAGACTCTTCACACGAAATTATATCACCCAATGTCCCTGCAGCAACCACTCTTCCACCATGCTCACCTGCTCCAGGTCCAATGTCTACAATAAAGTCAGCTGACCTTATTGTGTCCTCATCATGTTCCACAACAATTAGCGTGTTGCCAAGGTCTCTTAGTTTTTTGAGAGTTTTTATTAGTCTGTGATTGTCACGCTGATGCAATCCTATACTTGGCTCATCAAGAATATACAAAACTCCAACAAGTCCAGACCCAATCTGGGTAGCAAGTCTTATTCTCTGTGCCTCTCCGCCAGAAAGTGTGCTTGCCGAACGTGAAAGAGTTAAATAATCAAGACCTACATCTATTAAAAAGTCTAATCTTGCCAAAATTTCTTTTATTACTGGCTGGGCAATTACTCTATCCTTACCCTTAAGGTTGAGGCTCTGAAGAAATTCTTTTGCTTGCAATACTGTCATGTCAGCAATATCTGCTATAGATTTTCCCTCTATCAAAACAGCCAAAGCCTCTTTTTTGAGTCTTTTACCTTGACAATCGGAGCATGTAAATGTGCTCATATACTCTTCAATCTCTTGCTTGACATACTCTGACTGGGTTTCCTTGTATCTTCTTTCAAGGTTATTTACAAGCCCTTCATATTTCGCAAAGTATATACCACGTGGAGTATAAATTTTTATCTTCTCCTCACCTGTTCCATATAAAAAGATATCCAAAATTTTTTTGTCCAGTTTTTCAACAGGAGTATTTAGACTGAAATTATACTCTTTTGCAAGTGATTCCAAAATCATTCTCGCATATGAATTTGTCTCAGTAAAGTTCCATCCATTTATTGTAACCTGACCTATGGGAATAGATTTGTCAGGAATCAACAGCTCAGGGTCAACCTTTTGCAAATAACCAAGTCCCGTGCACGTTGGACATGCACCATATGGTGTGTTGAATGAAAAAAGACGTGGAGTTATTTCTTCATACGAAACTCCACAGTCTACACATGCAAAGTTTTGTGAAAACACAATCTCATCTCCATCAACAATAGATACATTTACAATCCCACCTGCGAGCTGAAGCGCTGTTTCTATTGAACCCGCAAGTCTTGATTCTATCCCCTCTTTTACTATGAGCCTATCTACAACGACATCAATATTGTGCTTTTTGTTCTTATCAAGTCTTATCTCTTCTTCAAGTTCATACACAATACCATCTACTCTAACTCTTGCAAACCCACTCCTTCTTAAGTCCTCAAATAGCTTCTGGTACTCACCTTTTCTTCCTCTTACAACCGGTGCAAGTACTTGAATCTTTGTACCCTCTTTAAGTTTCAATACCTCATCCACCATCTGGTCAACTGTTTGTTGGGAAATAGGTTTCCCACAAATATAGCAGTGAGGCTTACCAACTCTTGCAAATAAAAGTCTCAAATAGTCGTAAATCTCAGTAATTGTTCCCACTGTTGAACGTGGATTTTTGGAAGTAGTCTTTTGGTCAATTGAAATAGCCGGGGACAATCCTTCAATATAGTCTACATCTGGTTTTTCCATCATTCCTAAAAATTGTCTTGCATAAGAAGAGAGAGATTCAATATATCTTCTCTGTCCTTCTGCATAGATAGTATCAAAAGCCAAAGACGATTTGCCAGAACCAGAGATCCCAGTAAAGACTATGAGTTTGTCTCGAGGAAGTACCAAGTCAATATTTTTGAGGTTGTGTTCCTTTGCACCTTTTATAACTATATACTCTTTTGACATCTTCTTTTCTCCTCCAAGCAATAAAACCATTAAAGAAGTTTCTTCAGCTCAAATATTTTGTCTCTTACTTTAGCAGCTTTTTCAAATTCAAGTTCTATAGCAAACTTTTTCATTTCCTGTTCAAGCTCCTTGATATATTCTTCTATCTCTTCTTTTGTCATATTCTTTATAATGTCTTTTTCCACAACTTCATATTTCTCTTCTTCTTCTTCAGCTACAGAAACTGTCGCTTCAATTATCTGTCTTATCCCTTTTCTAACAGTCTGAGGTACAATTCCATATTTCTGATTGTATTCTATTTGAATTTTTCTTCGTCGATTTGTTTCATCAATAGCTCTTTGCATAGCATTTGTGATTCTATCTGCATACATTATAACCTTTCCATCAACATTTCTTGCAGCCCGGCCAATTGTCTGGATAAGCGAAGTCTCTGACCTCAAAAAACCTTCCTTGTCAGCATCCAAAATTGCAACAAGTGACACCTCAGGAAGGTCAAGACCTTCTCTAAGCAGATTTATCCCCACCAGCACATCAAACTTGCCAAGCCGTAAATCTCTGATAATCTGCATACGCTCAATTGTGTCTATGTCTGAATGCATATATCGGACCCTGATTCCCACATCTTTTAAATAGTCAGTAAGGCTTTCAGCCATCTTTTTGGTAAGGGTAGTGACAAGTACTCTCTGGTTCTTTTCCACTCTTTTTCGTATCTCACCAATTAGATGGTCAATCTGACCTTGGACAGGATGAACCTCAATTTCAGGGTCAACAAGCCCTGTCGGTCTTATAATCTGCTCAACAATGCGTGAAGACTTTTTGAGTTCATAAGGCCCGGGTGTTGCACTTACAAAAATTACTTGGTTGAGCTTTTCTTCAAATTCTTCGAATGTCAACGGTCTGTTATCATACGCAGATGGAAGTCTAAAACCATATTCAACAAGAGCATCTTTTCTTGCTTTGTCACCATTGTACATAGCTCTTACTTGAGGTATAGTAACATGTGACTCGTCAACGAACATTATGAAATCCTTTGGAAAATAATCAAGTAGGGTATACGGCGGACTTCCTGGCGGCCTGCCAGTTAAGTGCCTTGAATAGTTCTCTATCCCCTTGCAAAAACCCATTTCCTGAAGCATCTCTATGTCATAGCGCGTTCTCTGCTCTAACCTCTGAGCTTCAACAAGCTTCCCCATACTTCTTAGTTCATTTAGCCTTTGTTCAAGTTCTTCTTCTATACTTTTTATCGCTCTTTTTAACTTCTCAGCTGTTGTTACATAGTGAGATGCTGGAAATATTGCAACATGATTCCTTCGCCCAATTATCTCACCTGTCACGACATCAAATTCTGTAATCCTTTCTATTTCATCTCCGAAAAATTCTATTCTTATTGCCCTGTCCGTATTAGAAGCAGGGAAAACTTCAAGTACATCCCCTCTTACTCTAAATCTGCCTCTTCGAAAGTCAACATCATTTCTTTCATACTGCATTCTTATAAGTTCTCTTATGACCTCATCTCTGTCTTTTGTCATGCCAGGGCGCAAAGAAATAGTAAGATTTAAATAATCTTCAGGACTACCCAAACTGTAAATACAGGATACACTTGCAACAATTATAACATCTCTTCTTTCAAATAAGGCAGATGTAGCTGAATGTCTCAGCTTGTCAATCTCTTCATTTATAGACGAATCTTTTTCAATATATGTGTCAGTCTCCGGGATATAAGCTTCAGGCTGATAATAGTCATAATAACTCACAAAGAATTCCACTGCATTTTCTGGGAAAAATTCTCTAAACTCACTACAAAGCTGTGCAGCTAAGGTTTTGTTATGTGCCAAGACAAGTGTAGGTCTTTGAACATTCTCTATGACCTTTGCCATTGTAAATGTCTTGCCCGACCCAGTAACACCTAAAAGGGTCTGAAATTTTTCGCCTTTTAAAATTCCTTCTGTTAACATCTCTATTGCTTTTGGCTGATCACCTGTTGGTCTAAAGTCTGAAACAAGCCTAAATTTTTTCATCTTCAATCACCAAGTTTTATTTTATCTCATTCATCCTCAAATTTCAAACGTATGTTTGGAAATCTATGCTACAGTTTCTTCAATAATCTTTATATTTGAATGCCTTTGGATAAAGTTTTTTGTACATCTCGTAACTCTTAAAAACCTTTTTTACAAAATAGTTTGTCTCTTTAAAAGGAATTTCTGTTATTTCAATGGTGTTTCTTTTTCTAATTGAAAGCCATTTATTTACATTTGTCATACCTGCATTGTAAGCTGCAACTGCAAGCTTTGTATCACCAGAGTAGTAGTCTATTAGATATTTTATATACCACGAACCAAGCCTTATATTGTAATCAGGGTCGTAGAGGCTATCTTCTAAATATTCTGTTTTAAGCTTTTGAGCAACCCACTTTGCAGTTGGAGGTGAAAGCTGCATAAGTCCAACAGCACCTTTTCTTGAAACTGCATATTGGTTAAAGTTACTTTCAGATTTTATTATTGCACATATCAAATATGGATCTACTCCTATTTCCGTGCTATATCTACTTATACTTTCAGAAAACTTCAAAGGATATATTTGCTTCAGAACAAAAAAATAAAATCTTTCAAAGAATAAAAGAAAAACAAGTAGCAAGACTATTATAACAACCTTCTTCTTCAAATCAACCCATCCTCTTTTAGATATTTTCTTATTACACTTTTTAACTCTTCAATGTCAAAATTATTCACTATAACCCTGTTAGCAAGATTCTTATAGCTCTCTAATATTTTCTGCCTTTCTAAAAAAGATTTTATCTCTTTTTCACTCCATCCATTTCTTTTTATTATTCTCTCAACCAATACATCTTCTTCTGCCTCCACAAACCATACAACCGAACAGAGTTTGTGGAGGCCTATCTCAAATAAAAGTGCAGCATCTATAACCGTATGGCATCCTTTCAAGACCTCTAAAACTAAGTAGCTTACCCTTTCAAAAATAAATGCATGGGTTATTTTATTTAAAATCTCAAAACGTGATCTGTCGGCAGTAACTAAAGTTCTCAACTTGTTTCGGTCTATTTTCCCTGATACCAATATTTCTTTCCCAAAAACATCAGTCAATTTCTTCTTGAGTTCTTCGTTCTCTTCCAAAAGTACATGATATTCTTTGTCAACATCAATTACCTTAAAGCCGTAATTTTGTGCTAATATACTACTGATAGTACTCTTACCTGAACCCATCTTCCCTGTAATTCCCAAAACTTTATTTTGTCTCATACCAGTTCAGTCCTTCTTTCACCTCAACTACCAGAGGCACTTTTAAAGCTACTGCATTTTCCATTTCTCTTTTTACTATTTCTTTTACTATATCCTTTTCTTCGTATGGAGCTTCAATTAAAAGCTCATCGTGTACCTGCAAAATTATTTTTGATTTAAGATTATTCTCCTTGAGCTTTTGATACACTTTAATCATTGCCAATTTCATGATATCAGCAGCGCTGCCCTGAATTGGCGAATTCATTGCAATCCTTTCGGCATAGTTTCTTGCATTCCTGTTTGCAGATTTTATGTCCTTTACATATCTCCTTCTGTTGAATAGGGTTAAAACATATCCGTTATCACGAGCAAATTTGACAATATTATCTAAATACTCTTTAACTTTAGGATAACGTTCAAAATACCTGTTTATAAACTCTGCAGCTTCTTTCCTGGAAATCTTAATATCCCTTGCAAGTCCATAATCAGAAATCCCATAAACGATACCAAAATTTACTGCTTTAGCTTGACTTCTCATCTCTGGGGTAACATCGTCTATATCTACACCAAAAACCTCAGCTGCTGTCTGCGAATGGATGTCAACGTTATTTTTGAAGGCATTTATAAGTCTCTCATCTTCAGAAATATGAGCAAGTATTCTCAGTTCAATTTGTGAATAATCCGCATCAATCAGGACATGCCCTTCTTCAGGTATAAAAACCTTTCTTATTAATCTTCCTTCATCGTATTTCACAGGTATATTTTGTAAATTAGGATCACTACTTGCAAGTCTTCCTGTCGCTGTGCCTGTTTGGATAAATGTTGTATGGACTCTGCCTGAAGAAGGATTTATTGCCTGGAGTAATCCTTGACAATAGGTTGTTAGTATCTTGGTATACATCCTGTAATCCAAAATAAGAGGAACTATTTCATGTTTGTCAAAAAGCTCTTCTAAAACCTCAGCATCAGTGGAATATCCTGTTTTTGTCTTTTTTATTACAGGAAGTTTTAATTTCTCAAACAAAATGTAAGAAAGTTGTTTGGGTGAATTTATATTAAACCACTCACCTGCAATTTGATATATCTGCTTCTCAAGATTTAATATTTTGCTTTCAATCTCCTTAGTATACTGAAGTAGTGCATCTCTGTCTACCTTAAATCCTGCTTTTTCCATCTCGTATAGAATAGGAATAAGAGGACGTTCTATATTTGTATACACAAACTGGCATGAATTTAAATCAATTAAGCTTGAAAGTTCGTCCCATAATCGTTTCAAAAGTATTACCGATGTTACTTTTTTATCCTTTTTCACAGCTGCTAAGTCGGTATTTAAGTAGGATATAAACAATGTTTCCAATTCATATGAACTTCTTGTGCTGTCAAGAACATAAGAAGCAATCATTACATCCTCACAATTTCTGATATTATCTGTGTTCTCTAAGTAGAGTTCATGAAATATATTTTTCAAATCATATACAATTTTTACAGATTCACTTTTTAAAATCTCCTCTACTAAATGTCTTTCTTCTGTTACAAACACAGTATTACTTTCTTGGTCGTATAAATAAAAACATTTTTCTTCTGGCACAAACATTAATGAGATATCTTTTGATCTTATCTGTGATATTCCTTCAAGCTTTTTTTGCTCTACATCGTGAATATTAGTTAGCTGTTGAACAAACTCAACTTGAACCTCTTCTGACAGCCCTAACCGTTTTATTATACTCTTGAATTCTAATTGGAGTAAAATTTCATATAATCTTTTCTTGTTCCACTCTCTTGTTCTTAAATCCTCAAGTTTAATATTTAATGGTAAATCACATACAATTGTCGCTAAACGCTTGGATAAAAACGCAATGTCTTTGCTAGCCTCTAATTTTTCACGTATAGAACCTTTGATGTTATTTAGATTTTGATATATCTCTTCCAAAGAGGAATACTCCTCCAAAAGTTTTTGAGCACTCTTTGCCCCAATTCCTTTTACCCCTGGAATGTTATCTGATTGATCTCCAACAAGCGCTTTATAATCCGGTACTTGATTTGCCCAAACTCCATATTTTTCTTTTACATTCTCTGCAGTATATAAATCTTCTGTTGTTTTATCAAATTTTGTTGAAACAATCTTCACAACTACGTTTTTATCTAACAACTGAAGAGTATCCTTATCACCAGTAATAATAACAATATCTAAATCAGTATTTTTGAACATGTTTACAAGCGAGCCAATTACATCATCCGCTTCATAACCTTCAAACTCAATAATTGGAATATTAAGAGCATAAAGAATCTCCCTAACATAAGGGATTTGTACTTGAAGATTATCTGGCATAGGTTTTCTGTTAGCTTTGTATTCTTCATATTCGCTTTTTCGTGCCTGTCTTCCTTTCTTATCAAATGCAACTGCAACATAATCAGGATTCTCTTGCTCTAAATATTTCAATATTACATTTATAAACCCATAAATAGCATTTGTAGGAATATTACTCGAAGTTGTCAGTTCAGGAAGAGCAAAAAAAGCTCTGTATAAAATACTGTTACCATCAAATATAACTAATTTCATTTCAAGTCTTCCCTTCTAATAATTCTTAAAAATTCTTCTTTTCTAAATGAATAGTTGTTTTTATAAAAATACTTGCGTTCAAAATCATAGTATAGAAACAATAAAGCTTTTAAATCATTACTCATTTTATGATAACTTAAATCTTCATAGTAGTGGAAGAGAAGTCTGTACAGTTCATAACAAATATATATTGTGAGGACTTCATTTGGATATATTTCATTTTCAAAATTTTTATCAAACTCTTTTATGTTTTTCAAAGTTTCATCTGAAAAGAATTTTTTGCTTTTTATAACATACCACTCTATATCATCAACAAATTTCTCAACAGAAGCTTTTATTTCTTCTCCTGTCAAAGAACAAAGTTTAATATAAAGAAGCAAAACATAGGGTAGATGATAATAAGTTTTCATTGAGGTTAACATAAGATTTTTATTGTAAAAATTAAAATAAATATTTTCATTTGAGGCTAATATTTCTATGTTTTCTTTAAGATTTAAAATTTCACTCTTCTTAAGCTCACTTAAAACATTTAAATAATAAAAACTGGAGGATTGTAACGAGGACGTATAAGAAAGATTATAGTTTATAACTTTTCTGGGCAGATAAAAAAAGCAAAATTTCGATACTTTTGCTGGAACAACAAACGAAAATTGATATCTTGTTGCAATATCTATTTTTGAATATCTCATAATATCTACAGTACCAATATACATTGGACTTTTTGCTGATTCTAAATCAAGTCCAACTTCAAAAAATTTTAGCTTCTCATTAAAGTTTTCAACACAATCATAAATGGAATTTCCTCTCTGAAATTTGATTTCTATTTTTATATTTGAACCTTTTTTTATTTCAGAAACCGAGAGCAAGTTTTGATAACAAAAACTCTCTGTACCTTCATCTATCCAAAAAGAATTGAAAAATCCGATACATAAAAGTTTTTCTTTTAACTTTGTCGCAAATCTTAAATATCTTTCTTTTAGCTGCAAAATACCATAAATTTTTAATAGAAAAAACGAATTGTTAGATCTCAAAAGTATCATCTGTATATTCGAGTTGTTGCAAACAAGACCTTTTTTACCTTTCTGGAGTTTTGGCATAAAAACAAGTTCAGCATTTTGAAGTTCTAAAGCTATTCCTATATTGTTGACTTCACAATCATCGGTAAAAAAGAAATTTACAGAAAAACCATCCACGTCATTTATAATTTGATAAGAGATCTTTTTTAAATCTCTGCCAGCCTGTGTAAAAACATCGTTCAAAAAAATATATGAAGGAGTATTTACAAGCATTGTTTTTATACCTCTTTTATATTCCTATAGAATTATTATATACCATAAAAATACCCTAAGTCATCTTCATAAACTCCCAGAGATGACTTAGGGTACTCCAAACAACTTATCAAACTTATTTTTTTTCAAACATATCCTTGCCTACACCGCAAATAGGACAAACCCAATCGTTAGGTAAATCTTCAAACTTTGTTCCCGGCTCAATACCGTTTTCCGGGTCTCCATTTTCAGGATTGTATTCGTATCCGCATATACTGCATACCCAAATCTCCATTTAAAATGTTCACTCCTCTTTTAAGAATTTTAAACTGTCAAATAATTTATACCTCATTTTTCTTCTTTTAAAACAAAAATTTCACTCAATCTCTTTATCTCCAATATCATTTCTGTAAAATATATTCTCAAAATAAATCTTTTTTATCTCTTCATATACTTTTTCTTTTGCCTCTTTTAAAGTTTTTTCTATTCTTACTACATTCAACACCCTTCCACCAGCTGTTTTTACCTTGCCATTTTCTTTCTTTGTATTTGCATGAAATATTATTGTCTTTTCATCAAGGTTTTCTAATCCACTTATTTCAAACCCAGTTTCATATTTGTCAGGATAACCTTTTGAAGCAAGCACCACACATAGAGAATAATCCTGGTTAAACTTTGCCTCAATACCTTTCAAATTTCCTTCCCTTGCCTTAACCATTATCTCCATAAGCTCACTATTCATAAGTGGCAAAATTGTCTGGGCTTCTGGGTCCCCAAAACGTGCATTAAACTCTAAAACCTTTGGCCCCTCTTCTGTTAAAATAAGTCCTCCATACAATACTCCCTTGAAAGTTCGTCCTTCCTTTCGCATACCATATACTGCTCTTAACATTATGTCTTCTAATATATTTTCAAAAATAGCTTTATTGACAAGTTTAGATGGTGAAAAAGCCCCCATCCCACCTGTATTTGGACCTTCATCACCATCAAATGCCTTTTTATGATCTCTTGCTGTTGTGAGAGGAACAATATCTTTTCCGTCAGAAACAACAAATACTGAAACTTCTTCGCCCACAAGATAATCTTCAATAACTATCCTGTTGCCTGCAGTTCCAAAAACTCTTTCTTTCATAATGAGATTCAAAGCTTCTATAGCATCTTGCTTAGTTTTTGCAATAATAACACCTTTACCCAAAGCAAGCCCATCTGCTTTTATCACAATTGGATACTTAGATGTTTGATTTACAAACTTGTATGCATCTTCATAGTTGGTAAACACCTCATATCTTGCAGTTTTAATTCCATATTTCTTCATCAAATCCTTTGCAAAAGCTTTACTGCTTTCTATCATTGCAGCATCTTTTGTAGGTCCAAAAGTCTTTACACCAAAGGACTCAAGATAGTCAACAATCCCGTCAGCCAGTGGATTGTCAGGACCAACAATCACAAAATCTATTTTTTTTTCTAAACAAAAATCTTTTATCTTTTCAAACTCATTTACTTTAATATCAGTGCATTCAGCTATTTCACTTATTCCTGCATTGCCCGGAACACAGAACAACTCTTTGTAACCTTCATTGTATATTTTCCATGCAATTGCATGCTCACGCCCACCATTCCCAATAATTAACACTCTCATAGCTAAAATATCACCTCTTTATTTAATGCCTAAAATGTCTTATGCCTGTGAATACCATAGCTATATTAAATTTATTTGCCATTTCGATAGAATCCTTGTCGCGGATAGACCCCCCTGGTTGTATAATAGCGCTAATTCCCGCTTTACCTGCAGCCTCTACACTGTCTGAAAATGGGAAAAATGCATCAGATGCAAGCACTGATCCTTGTAAATCAAAACGCGATCTTGAAATTGCATGTTCAACAGCCCATATTCTATTTGTCTGACCCATTCCAATGCCCAGAGTCATTCTATTCTTTGCTATTACTATAGCATTCGATTTTACATGTTTTACAACTTTCCAAGCAAAGATTAAATCTTCCAATTCCTTTTCCGAAGGTTTTCTTTCTGTGACAACCTGAAGCTGGTCTGCAAGAAGCATTCTATCCTTTTCTTGTACTAAAACACCACCATTTACAGATTTAATATCATAGAAAGCTTCAGTTCTCTCCAAAGAAGCCAATTTTAAAATCCTCAAATCTTTTTTAGAACATAGAATAGAAAGAGCATCCTCATCAAACTCTGGGGCAATAACAATTTCAAGAAAAATCTTTTTGAGTTGCTCTGCTGTGTCCTTGTCAACCTTTTTATTAAAAGCAACAATGCCACCAAATATAGACACTGGGTCACTTTCATATACCTTCTTGTAAGCATCAAAGATATTCTCTGCCGATGCTACCGCACATGGGTTGTTGTGCTTTATAGCAACGCATGTAGGTTCATCAAACTCTTTCAAAAGCTCTATAGCACTGTCACTATCAAGGATATTATTATATGAAAGTTCTTTGCCATGAAGTTGAACGCAGTTCACAATATTTGAAGTTTCAATAAATGGTAATGATATTTTATAGAAAGATGCCTTTTGATGAGGATTTTCACCATATCTTAAGCTTTGCAAAAGTTCTAATGGAACTGTAAAATGTTTTGAAAACGTCTGATCTTTTCGCACATGTTTGAAATAGTTAAAAATCATTGAATCATAATATGAGGTATACTCGAAAACTTTTGTAGCAAGATAAAATCTTGTCTCAAGAGAAACCTCTCCATTTTTTTCTATTTCCATTGCTACTGTATCGTAATCTTCAGGGTCAACTATTACCGTTGTGTATTTAAAATTTTTTGCAGCCGCTCGAATCATAGTAGGTCCGCCTATATCTATATTCTCTATAACCTCTTCAAGCTTAACATTCTTTTTGAAAATAGTCTCTTTAAAGGGATAAAGGTTAACTATAACCATGTCGATTGGTAGAATATCCAATGCCTTTAAAGTTTCTAAATGTTCTTTATTATCCTTTATTGCAAGAATTCCTGCGTGAATATTTGGATGAAGAGTTTTTACTCTGCCATCCAAAATTTCTGGAAAACGGGTCACGTCAGAGATGTTTATAACCTCAATCCCATTTTCGGTCAAATACTTCATAGTACCGCCCGTTGAGATAATGTCATATCCAAACTCTTTTAGCTTTTTTGCAAATTCCACTATCCCGTTTTTATTGTAAACACTTATAATTGCTCTCTTGTTCATATTTCAATTCCCACCTTTTTTAAGATTTCCTTGTCCTTTATAATAACTTTCCTACCTACAACTTCTATTTTATCTTCACAAAGAAGCTTTATAGCTAAAGGATATATCTTCCATTCAACCTCCTCAAGTACCCTCTTTTGGAGGGTTTCAGGAGTATCATCATCTTTTACATATATAGCTTTTTGCAATATTATTGGTCCACCGTCTGGTACTACATCAACAAAGTGAACTGTTGCACCTGTTACCTTCATTCCATACTCTAACACGCTTCTATGCACGTTTATACCGTACATACCTTTTCCACCAAATGCCGGAAGCAAGGAAGGATGAATGTTTATAATTCTGTTTTTGAACTCTTCTACAAAATATTCGGAGAATATATAAAGGAAACCTGCTAAAATGACAAAATCAATTTTTTGACTTTTAAGAAAGTTTACAAGATACTTTTCATACTCCAAAGAAGAGGAAAAATCTTTTTTAGATATATAAATTCCCTGAATATTGTTTTTTCTTGCTCTTTCAAGCGCATATGCATCTTTTTTGTTGGATATAACGCAGGAAATTGTAGCAGGAATTTCCCCAACTTTTATTTGGTCAATGATGGCCTGAAGGTTAGAACCTGAACCTGATACAAATACAGCTAACTTTTTCATCTTAGGACAACTCCGTCTTCACCTTTTTGAATTGTACCTATCACCCATGCCTTTATTCCTTCTTGCTCTAATATCTTCAACGTTAAATTTACATCTTCTTTGGAAACTATTAGAACCATACCTATTCCCATGTTAAATGTTGAAAACATCTCCTTTTCTTCTACTTTCCCATGTTCTTGAATCAACTTAAATATAGCAGGAACTTCCCAGCTACCTCTTTCAATAACAGCAGAGTAACCTTTCGGAAAAGCTCGGGGTATGTTTTCAAAAAATCCTCCACCAGTTATATGAGCTATTCCTTTAACTTTTACCTTTTCAAGCACTTTCAAAACAGGTTTTACATATATCATTGTTGGTCTCAATAGTTCTTCACCAAGTGATACTCCAAGTTCTTCATATACCTTTCCAAGCACTTTGGGGTCATCATCTATTCCAAAAATTCTTCTTACAAGTGAATAACCATTACTATGAACACCGCTTGAAGCAAGACCAATTAATACATCTCCCGTAGTTACATCTTTGCCATACACCGCTTTTTGCTTTTCTACAATCCCAACTGCAAACCCTGCCAAATCGTACTCATTATCTTTGTAAAATCCTGGCATCTCAGCAGTCTCCCCGCCTACAAGTGAACAGCCAGCCATTTTGCAACCTTCCACAATACCTTTCACAATACTTGCAACTTTGCTACTGCTTAGTTTTCCACATGCAATATAATCTAAAAAGAAAAGAGGTGTTGCTCCATGACATAAAATATCATTCACACACATAGCAACACAGTCTATTCCAACTGTATCATGCTTATCAAGATAAAATGCAATCTTCAGTTTAGTACCAACTCCATCTGTACCAGAAACCAAGATATATTCAGAACTTCCAATATTCAATAGATACATACTCCCAAAACTACCTATGTCAGTAATAACATTTGAATCAAAAGTTTCTCTCGCCAAACCTTTAATTAAATTCACTGCTTTGTAGCCTTCTTCAATGTTCACACCTGCATCTTTATATGTGGTCATTCTTCAAACACCCTCTTCAAGAATATATTTATTAAAATTTCCTGGTATCTCAGTTACATAATCTCCGCTAAAACATGCTGTACAAAATTGATAGATTTTCCCATCAAAGACCTCATTCAGCCCATTTAAGCTTAGGTATTCTAAAGAGTCAGCACCTAAAATTCTTGCAATCTCCTCAGTTGAGTAATTTGCTGCGATTAGTTCTTTCCTGTCAGGTGTATCTATACCATAGTAACAAGGGAAAAGAACAGGCGGAGAACTTATTCTAAGATGAACCTCCAATGCCCCTGCATCTCTCAACATTTTTATTATCTTTCGCGATGTTGTTCCCCTTACAATAGAATCATCAATTAAAACCACTCTTTTGCCTGCCACATTATTTTTTAAAACATTGAGCTTTATTTTTACAGCTATTTCCCTTTGGGTCTGTTCAGGCTTTATAAATGTTCTTCCTATATACCTATTCTTTATAAAACCTTCTGAAAATGGAATACCAGCTTCTTCGGCAAAACCGATGGCAGCAGTTGTCCCAGAATCTGGCACACCAATTACAATGTCGCAGTCCACATAAGACTCTTTGCAAAGTTGTTTCCCAAGCCTTTTTCTTATTTCATAAACGCTTATTCCTTCCAAGTATGAATCAGCCCTTGCAAAGTAGATAAATTCAAATACACATAAGTGTTTAGTGTTATTATTGTATTTTTCACTCTTAATACCACTTTTAGTTACCGAAATTATCTCTCCTGGTTCAACATCTCGGATATATTCTGCTCCGATAGTGTCCAGGGCACATGTTTCTGATGCAAAACAAATACTGTTGTTTATCTTTCCCATAACCAAAGGCCTGAGACCATAAGGGTCTCTTACTGCAATAAGTTTGTTGGGTGTTAAAATCAGCAAAGAATACGCTCCTTTTATTTCATCCATAGTTTTTAAAATGGCTTCTTCAATATTTTCGGACTTTATTCTGTTACGTGAAATCAAACTTGCAATAACTTCAGAATCAATAGTTGTCTGAAAGATTGCTCCTTCTTGCTCAAGTTTCTCTCTTATTATATGTGCATTAACAAGATTGCCATTGTGCGCAAGAGCCATATGACCTTTTCTGTATTTTATGACAAGAGGCTGAGCGTTTTCTCTGTCACTTTTGCCTGTAGTAGAATACCTTACATGACCAATTGCTGAATATCCTTTTAGATGATTTAGCACCACTTCGTTGAAAACTTCATTGACAAGGCCATTGTCCTTATGATAAATGATATTTCCCGAGTCATTTACAGCTATACCGCTACTTTCCTGACCTCTGTGTTGAAGAGCGTAAAGTCCAAAATAAGTAATCTTCGCAACATCAAGTTTACCATCTGGACAATATATGCCAAATATTCCGCAATGGTCTTTAAAACTCTCTTCTAACTCTTTAAAGCACATGGTATTGCCTCCTGATATATCCTCTCAACCTCTTTTAGGTCCAAAAGAATCTCCTTATTATTTATCTTACCATTTATCACAAACTCATTTGTTACTCTTCCTACCACAGTAAGCTCAATGTCATCTAATATATCCTGTATTTTTCTTAAATTACTTTCTTGGAATGTAACAACAAACCTTCCTGGCGTTTCACTGAAAAGATAAAAATCTTCTCTTAGCTCTGTTTTTATTTGCAATTCAGCACCCTTTGAACCTCTTATTGCACTTTCTATAAGAGCAATTGCAAAACCTCCATCTGAAATATCATGAACAGAGTTGAAAAGAGCTTTGTTGATACATTCTAAGACTTTATCACATACTTTTTTGTGAAGCTTTAAATCGAGTTTTGGCACCCTACCAGAAACTATTCCATGATAAAAACTTAGATATTCACTTGCTCCAATATCATCTGAGGTTTTTCCAATAACTGCAACCAAATCACCTTCATTTTTGAAAGAAATGTCAACCGCTTTTTCGATATCGTCAATTCTACCTATCATTCCAATTACAGGTGTAGGGTAAATAGCTCCTTCTTCTGACTGGTTGTAGAACGATACATTTCCGCCAGTTACAGGAGTTTCGAAATACTCGCATGCAACTTTCATTCCTTCAATTGTTTTGACAAATTGGTAATAAATTTCTGGATAGTGCGGATTTCCAAAGTTAAGTCCATCTGTGATTGCAAGCGGTTTTGCTCCCACAGCCACGATATTTCTATAACTTTCTGCCAACACAAGTTGAACTCCTTCATATGGATTTAAATAACAATATCTACCGTTGCTATCTATTGTGACAGCAATTCCTTTCTTTGTTCCTTTTATTCTCAAAAGACTTGCATCATGACCTGGTCTTATGACAGTATCTGTTCTGACCATATGGTCATACTGGCGATAGATGTACTCTTTGCTTGCAAGGTTAGGATTTGAAATCATCTTGCAAATAACCTCGTTTAGATCATTTGGTTGCGGAATTGAATATACATCAAATTTTTCAGCCTCTTTTATTATCGCTGGCTCTTTTACTTCTCTGACATAGGCTGGCGCATGAGCAAGTGCCTTCGCAGGAACCTCTGCTAACACCTTGCCATTGTCAAGAACTCGGAGCATACCATCATCTGTTACTCTTCCTATCTTTACTGCATGAAGTCCCCATTTTTCGAATATTTTGTATACTTCTTCCTCTCTTTCTTTTTTAACAATTACAAGCATTCTTTCTTGTGACTCTGAAAGCATAATTTCAATTGGGTTCATACCTTCTTCTCTTTTTGGAACAAGTGCTACATCTATTTCGATGCCTGTTCCAGCTCTTGCAGCTGTTTCGCACGTTGAAGAAGTAAGCCCTGCTGCGCCCATGTCCTGAATACCAACAACTGCATCAGTCTGAAAAAGCTCTAAACACGCTTCTAGAAGAAGTTTTTCCATAAATGGATCTCCAACCTGCACAGCAGATCTTTTTTCTTCTGATTCAGCTGTAAGATCGGTTGATGCAAATGTGGCTCCACCCATTCCATCTCTGCCAGTGGTATGCCCAACATAAAACACAGAATTGCCTACTCCTTGCGCAACCCCTTTGAAAATTTTATCTTTTTTCATAATACCTACACACATAACATTGACCAAGATATTGTTTTTGTAAACAGGGTCAAATGTAGTCTCACCGCCTACAGTAGGGATACCTACACAGTTACCATATCCTGCAATACCAGCTACAACCCCTTCAAACAAATATTTAGTTCTGTTATCATTGAGATTACCAAACTTGAGCGAATCTAAAAGAGCTATTGGTCTTGCTCCCATTGTAAATATATCTCGTATTATCCCGCCAACTCCTGTTGCTGCACCCTCGTACGGTTCTACTGCTGAGGGGTGATTGTGACTCTCTACTTTAAAACACACTGCATATCCATCACCTATGTCAACAATCCCTGCATTTTCACCTGGACCTTGAAGTATATGTCCACCTTTTGTAGGAAGGTTTTTTAAATAGGCTTTTGAGTTTTTATATCCACAGTGTTCAGACCACATAACTCCAAAAAGATTAAGCTCAAGTTCATTCGGTTCTCTCCCTAAAATCTCCACAATCATTTTGTACTCATCGTATGTCAGACCTACTTCTTCATAAAGATGTTTTTTCAAAACCTCTCACCTCGACTTCAAAAAATTGACAATACTTAAAAATACTCTTTTACCATCTTCGCAACCTAAGATTTTCTCGCTACTTCTTTCAGGATGGGGCATCAGTCCAAAAACATTTTTCTCCTTGTTACACACACCTGCTATACTTAGAATAGAACCATTGGGATTTGTTTCATCATTGACGTTGCCATATTTGTCACAATACTGCAAAACAATCTGCTGATTTTGAATCATTTGTTTTAATGTTTCTTCATCTACAACATAGTTACCCTCACCATGGGCAATAGGCAGATTTATTACTTCACCTTTTGTGTAGAGATTAGTAAAAGGAGTGTTTGTATTCACTACCTTTACATACTGGTCACTACAGATAAATTTAAGATTTTTATTTCTTATCAGCGCACCTGGCAAAAGATGACTCTCAGTAAGGATCTGAAACCCATTGCATATCCCTATCACAAGTCCTCCATTGTGCGCAAATTCCTCTATCCTTGGCATTACTTTCGAAAACCTTGCTATTGCTCCAGCTCTCAAATAATCCCCGTACGAAAATCCGCCAGGCAAGATTATACAATCAAACCCCGTTAATTTTTCATCACTGTCGTGCCAAATATACTCGACATCTTCATTGATAACATCTTTAATAACATGAAAACAATCACTATCACAGTTAGAACCCGGAAACACTACAACGCCAAACTTCATCTCTTACTCCTCCGAAATGTTAAACTTGTATTCTTCCATGACAGGGTTGCATAAAAGCTTTTCACACATGAGTTTTACCTGTTCTTTTGCTTTTTCAATATCATTTTCGTTCAAATATACCACAATATACTTTCCCATTCTGACTTTTTCTACATTGTCAAATCCCAGACTCTTTAAAGAATTCAACACAGCAATTCCTGGTGGGTCTGAAATTGATTTTTTTAAATATACAAAAATCTCAGCTTTAAGCATTGATATTTCCCCTTTCAAACAATTATTTTCAGTTTAATTACTTCGTCTTATCAAGACCAAGTCTTTTTAATATTTCCATGTACGCCTCTTCGACATTTCCAAGATCTCTTCTAAATCTATCCTTATCAAGCTTTTCTTTAGTCGCAACGTCCCAAAACCTACAGGTGTCTGGAGAAATCTCGTCAGCCAAGATTATCTCTCCTTTGTACCTGCCAAATTCAAGTTTGAAATCGATAAGGTTGATGTTAACTTGTTTTAGATAGTTTCTGAGCACATCGTTAATTTTAAAAGAATACTCTTCAATCTTTTTAATCTCATCCTCAGTTGCAAGTTCCAAAGCCAAGATATGGTATTGGTTCACCTGAGGGTCGCGAAGGGCATCGTTCTTGTAACAAAATTCTAAGATGGGTCTTTTCAAAATCGCTCCTTCTTCAAGTCCAAGTCTTTTGCATAGTGAACCTGCAGCTATATTTCTCACAATAACTTCAACTGGAATTATCTGTACTTTCTTAACAGCTGTCTTTCTCTCATCAATCTGTTCTATAAAATGTGTAGGAATTTTGTTGGACTCTAATATTTTGAAAAAATGGTTTGATACTAAGTTGTTGACAATTCCTTTATTATTAATTATACCTCTTTTTGTGCCGTCAAAAGCTGTCGCATCATCTTTGTATTCAATCACAACAACATCTTGATGATTAGTTTCATAAATCTTCTTTGCTTTGCCTTCATACAAAAGTTTTGTAATAACATAACTCATTGGAAAAACCTCCCACTTATCAATTAGTGTAAAAGTATAAGCATTCTTTAATGTAAGCAATGTATATTTATGCAATACCTGGATTTTTAAAGGGGAGCAACTTATATGCTCCCCTTTTTATTTAGTGTGCAATAACCATGAATCTCAGAATAAAAAGTATAGCAAGAATATATGTTATAGGATGAACCTCTTTTGCTTTTCCTCTTAAAAGTTTAACCAAAACATAGAATATAATACCCGCCGAAATACCGTTCGCAATGCTGTAAGTAAACGGCATAATTACAATTGTTAAAAACGCTGGAAGAGCTTCCTCAAAATCGTTAAAATCAATCTTTTTGATAGAGCTGATCATCATCACACCAACAGCAATCAAGGCTGGAGCAGTTGCCTGGGATGGCACAAGCCCTATAAACGGCGCAATCACCAATGCAAGGATAAATAAAATACCTGTAACCAAGGATGTAAGACCTGTCCTTCCGCCCTCTTCTATACCAGCTGCACTTTCAATATATGTTGTAACTGTGGAGGTTCCCAAAATTGCCCCTATAGTTGTAGCAAACGCATCTGCCATCAACGCCCTATCCATGTTAGGAATATCACCTTTTTCGTCAAGCATGCCCGCTTTATCAGCAAGACCTACAAGCGTTCCTATATTGTCAAACATATCAATAAGTGTAAATGTTAATACAACTGCAAACAAACTCAAAAATAAAGCTACAAAGCCTTTATCATGAGTTTGTGCAGCAAATAATCCCTTAAAATCAAAATTGAAAGCTTTTAATCTGAATGAATTTAATGAAAAAGTAAATTTAGAAATATCAACCAACTTTGCTATAAAACTTAGTAGTGTAGTAATTACTATTCCTATTATAATTGCACCCTTTACTCTCTTAGCTATTAGCACGCCTATCAGTAAGAGCCCAATCAAGGCAAGTACTGCCCCTCGAGAAGTAAGTATTTGTTGATTTATACTAGGATTGCTTGTGAGTGGTTTAAATGCACTTGTAAAATCTCCAAATTTAGGCAATTTCGTTCCTGAATCAATAACCACAATTCCTGCATTTATAAATCCAATAAATGAAATAAATAACCCTATTCCTGCTGTCATGGCATGCTTTAGCGAAATGGGAATTGACCTAATTATAGCTTGTCGAAGCCCCATTAGAGTAATTATTATGAATATAATACCTGATATAAACACCGCTGCCAATGCTTGTTGAGGAGTATACTTCATTTGAAGGCATACAGTGTAGGTAAAGAAAGCGTTAAGACCCATGCCAGGTGCAAGAGCAAATGGAAGATTAGCGTAAAGTGCCATAATAAGAGTTCCAACCGCCGCACCAATACATGTTGCAAAAAAGACAGCTTGCTTGTCAAGTCCAGTTGTGCTGAGAATAGAAGGATTGACAAAGATTATGTACGCCATTGTGATAAATGTGGTAAAACCTGCAATGACCTCTGTCTTCGCATCAGTTTTTCTTTCCTTGAGCTTAAAAATATTTTCTAACACAAGTATACCACCTTTCTTCGAACATTTTTTTAATATATTATCCGAATGTTTGGCATCTACAAGTACATATTATCAAAGCAACACGCTTTATGTCAATAATTAATTGTGAACAAAATTAAAATATTTCGGGATAATATTCGGAATGATAATATACAAAAAAACAGGTCACATCTTTTAGGAAAAAGATGTAACCTGATCAAATCTTTCCGAAATTAATTTTAGTCATCAGTAGTTGTATCAACAGGAGTACCCAAAGTCACTTTGAAGTCCTTGGTCTGGCCATCCCGCAGAACTCTTATGATTACTACATCACCAATTTTATGATTTGAAAGTATTGATTGAATATCTGAAAATGTAGTAACTTTCTTACCATCTATCTGCAAAATTATATCTCCTTCTTTTAAACCAGCTTTGGCAGCGCCCGTACCTGAATAAACCTTTGAAATATACATCCCCATTACATTACCATTTCTATCATAATATTCCATAACAGATATGCCTATGGTTGGTCTTAAAACTTTTTTGTATTTCATCAAATCATTTATAATCGGTTTTACATAGTTTATTGGAATAGCAAATCCCATTCCTTCAACACCTGTTTGAGAAATCTTGGCTGTGTTAATACCAATAACTTCACCATTACTATTTACAAGTGCACCACCACTGTTACCCGGATTTATTGCAGCATCAGTTTGAATAAGTGGAATCTGAACACCATTTCCCATATCAAGCTTTCTATTTACTGCACTCACAACGCCAAATGTAACTGTGCCAGCAAACTCTTGTCCCAAAGGATTTCCTATTGCAATAACAAACTCTCCAACTTTTACCTTAGATGAATCACCAAGAGGAGCAACAGCCTTTACATATTTCGGATCAATTTTTAAAAGCGCTATATCACTCAAAGCGTCTGTACCAACAATTGTAGCTGGAACTTCTTTTTCGCCTGATAAAATCACGGACACAGATTTTGCACCCGAAACAACATGGTTATTTGTTACAATATAACCATCTTTACTAATTATGACACCAGAACCCTCACCTATTGTGATTTCCTGTTCTTCATCAGTCCACCAGTTATAAGCTGTCCCTTTATTTTTAATACCCACAACAGCCGGACCAACTTTTTGAGCTACATCTGTCACAAAAGAACTGTTACCTGAATTCAGGACAACTGTTTTTGTCAGTGGTTCTGCATTGCTCGAACTATTCAAGTTTAGGGTATTTAGCGTTGAATTTGCATTATTTTTGAAATTATTAAAGTTTACTCCAAAATAACCAATAAAAAATATTGAAACCAACAACGCACCAATTATGCCACCTATAAGTCCTGCAACTAAATACTCTTTTATAGATTTTTTCTTTCTAATTGTTTTAGGAATCTCAAAATTAATAGGACTGTAATATGGTTGATAGTTTGGAGTTTCGAAATCAAATTTATCTGTCATCTTTGTTCACCTCTCACTTTGTTTTTTCACTTATAATTCTACCCCTTGTTTTTGAAAAAATTATTAACGAATTGTTAACAAATAATAAAAATTATTTTAAATCAAGCGTAAATGTAAACTTTGAGCCCACACCTTCCTCACTTTCAACCCAGATGTTCTGTTTATGAAGCTTTATAATCTCTTTTACAATTGAAAGCCCTAACCCAACTCCATTTTCAAGGCTTCTTGACTCATCAACCTTATAAAACCTTTCCCAGATAAGCTTTTGTAGCTTTTCAGGAATACCCACGCCTGTATCTTGTATTGTTATATAGGCTTTACCATTTACTACTTCAGAATATATATATATCTTCCCGCCAACCTTGTTGTACTTTATAGCATTGTCCAGAAGATTGTGAATAACTCTGCTTATCAAATCTCTATCAGCCTTGACAACAAGTTCTTCATCCACTTGTAAACTTACATCTATTTCTTTTTCTTCTATTCGCTTTTCAAATTTAATGAGTTCTTCTGCAATCACAGAATAAATCTTAAATTCACTCAAATTAACATTTATTTTTCCCCATTCAAGTCTTGACAATTCTAAAAGTTGATTAATCAAGTTGTTAAGCTTTATAACTTCCTCTTTTACAAGAGTCAAATAAAAATCTCTTTTGTCATCTGGAATAGTTCTATCTAATATACCTTCCACAAATCCTCTTATTGAAGTAAGAGGAGACCTGAGTTCATGTGACACATTAGAAATAAAACTTTTTCGCATCATCTCCAAGTTTTCTAATTTTTCTGTCATATAATTAAAAGATGAAATAAGTTCGCTAATTTCATCATCACTGTTATTTGGAATAGGTATTTTTTGCGAAAAATCACCTTCGGCTATCCTTCTTGAAGCCTGTGCAAGCTTTTTAATGGGAGTGATAATCCTTTGAGTCAGTGCATATGTTATTATCAGGACAACTAAAACTTCGAATAATGTAACAAGCCAAATTATTCTGTTGTACATCTTTAATGTTTGCCTTATTTCATCGGTGGAAGTGATAAGAAGCAGTCCTGAAATAATATGATTGTTTATCACAACCGGATACCCTATAACCAAATACTCTCTTTTTATAATATCACCTATAAGAAGCTTTTTTACAGCAATTTCGCCTTCAAAGACCTTGTCTCTTATCTTTCTCAGATTAAAGTCATCTATATACACCTGTTCGTCCGAGTTTAATATTACATTTGCATTTTTGTTTATCAATAGGATTGAAGCATTAAGATAATCTCGTAAAAATCTAATCTCAAACCTAAGTCTATCTTGCTCCAAAAAACCTGTGATATACCACAGAGCCAGTCCAGTTGCAATCTTTTCTGCTTCACGAACAAGCTGAGTCTGCTTTTGAGAGATAAAATAGTTTTCTGTCAAGTTATTGAGTACTGTTCCAAAAATTAAAAATCCGACTGCAATTATGATTGTATATGTCAGTACAAATTTAAAATATATGGATTTCAATTCTTTTCACTTCCCTAAATAAATCTAAATTTCAAATTTATAACCTACACCCCATACGGTTTTTATCTTCCAAGGATACTTATTATTTTCGATCTTTTCTCTTATTCTTTTGATGTGTACGTCAACTGTTCGAGTGTCACCAACAAAATTGTAACCCCATATATGGTCAAGAAGTTGTTCACGGGTAAACACTTTATTAGGATGCGATGCTAAAAAATACAAAAGCTCTATCTCTTTCGGCGGCATATCTATTACTTTATCTTCAAGTTTCACCTCATATGTAGTGAGATTTACTGTCAGATTTGGATATACCACAACCTTTTCATCATTGACTTCACCCTGTGTTCTTCTCAGTACTGCTTTTATACGTGCAATTAACTCTTTAGGATCAAACGGTTTTACAATATAGTCATCTGCTCCTAACTCTAATCCAAGTACCTTATCAAAAGTCTCTCCTTTAGCAGTGAGCATTATAATTGGAATGTTACTAATCTTTCTGAGTTCTCTACAAACCTCATATCCATCTTTTTTGGGCAACATAATATCTAATATAACCAGGTCGGGCATTTCATTTTTGAAAACAGAAATTCCATCCATACCATTGTGAGTAACTACCACTTCAAACCCTTCTTTTTCTAAGTAGAGTTTTATTACCTCACATATCTTTATATCATCATCAATAACAAGGATTTTCATCCTCTTTCTACCTCTCTTTTACACAACTTTATATATTTCATCTATTGGCAACTCATTGATATAAATTATCTCTCCACTTTTAGATATAAATTCTATATTTGGTCTTTCCATAATTTCTCCTACTACACAGCATTCAATGCCATTTCTCCAAAGCTTTTTTACCAGTTCATCTGCCCTGTTTGTCGTAATTAACATACTTCCACTTGAGATAAGCTTATATGGATTTAAATTAAAAAAAGCGCACACTTTTTGAACTGCACTACTGAGATTTATCATATTTTCATATATTACTGCACCTTTACTTGATGCTCTGCACACCTCATATATAGCTCCAAAAAGTCCACCTTCTGTAATATCATGCATACTGGAGGCATATTCTCTTGCTATCATCCCTTCCTTTACAACACTTAATTTTTCTACAAAGCTTTCTATTTCTTTTTCTTCGTGGCTATTTAATATATCCTTTAGTTTTTCTTTATACTTGTTATATAAAATAAAAATACCTTCTAAACCTATTGTTTTTGTTATAACAATTTTATCACCAGGCTTTGCTCCACCTGTAGAAACAAGAAACTCTTTTTTTACCCTTCCAAATCCAGTTGAAACAATCAATGGTCTTGTAACTGCAGTTGTCACTTCACTGTGTCCGCCCAAAAGATGTATGTTTAATTTATTGCAAGCATCTCTTATTTGAGTTAATATATGCGCAAATTCATCCTCACCACTTCCAGGGGGAAGAAGCACAGTAGTAAGTATTCCAAGTGGCTGTGCTCCAGCTGCCGCCAAATCATTGCAAGCAACAATAACCGATAAAAAACCGCTCATACTATCGCCTGCTGTAATTGGATCCATAGTAAGAACAGCTATTTCTCCTTCAATATCTACAGCAGCACAATCTTCTCCAATATTAGGAAACAACAAAATGTTTTTGCTTGTTTTT
This sequence comes from Caldicellulosiruptor obsidiansis OB47, assembly GCF_000145215.1. Lineage (NCBI taxonomy): Bacteria > Bacillati > Bacillota > Caldicellulosiruptorales > Caldicellulosiruptoraceae > Caldicellulosiruptor > Caldicellulosiruptor obsidiansis. Next base: position 1,215,146 of record NC_014392.1, on the reverse strand, counting down.
GATTTACTAAAGATATGTTTTTGTAGTATCTCTACAGGTACCTTTCCTATATCCAAAAAAAGACCCCCTTTGCCTTTCTAATTTAAAATACCCTGTCTGGCAAAAATATATCAAACATTCCCACCACAAAAGAGGTAACCAAATTAGCGATAATTGGTATTTTGATACCTGGTACTGACATATTACCAAAATATAAGATGGCAAAAGTTACTAAAAAAGCAATTATTCCTCTTCCTATAGGGGTTCTATAAAGTGTTGTTATTCTTTCAATTATATATGTTATCACAGATATTGCTACAATTAAAGCTATTCCTATCATCCAATTACTGAATACAAAGTTAGGGTAAATGAGCTGCATCAAAAGCATCATAAATGAAGCAACAACAAATCTCACAATTATACCAAGCCAGCTTGCATACCTTTTTTCAGTTTTTTCACTCATAACAAAAGCACCTCCTATTTGTAGGTTAACCAACTTATAATGCAGTTATTCACGGGAGGTGCTTTTGAGTCTTTTATATTCATTTACATATTTTGATACATACATTACAAGTGCAAAAACAGCAAAAATTAGAGCTAATATGAGTGTAAAAAAGGATATCTGCCATCTTAAGATTAACGCGACAATGGCTATGTAAAACAAAAAAGTTGAAATTTTTCCATATATATTAGCAGAAACCACTATTTTTATTTTCCCATATAAGAGAGCTGAACCTACTATCATAAAAATCTCTTTTGCAAGAACAATATAAAAAACCCATGAAGGTATATATTCTTTCAAAACAAGGCACCACAAGACAGTAAGTATCATCAACTTGTCTGCAAGCGGGTCAAATAGTTTTCCAAATTGTGTAACCATATTGTATCTTCGTGCAATAAAACCATCTAAAACATCAGTGAGGCCTGATAATAAAAACATACTTAGCGCTATCAGATAATTGTACTTCAGATGAGAAAGAAATATTGCAGCAAATACTGGTACTAATATAAATCTTAAAATTGTGAGAATATTTGGTAGATTCAACAACTACACCTCTTTTTTCTTTTGTCACTTTTTATGATTTTATCATATTTCAAAGATAATATCTATATCACATCTTTAGTTCGCATTCTCTTCCTTTTCTACTTTTTCAAGCTTAAATATAGAAACCTCATAAGCAGTTCTTATCTCTACCCTACCATCTTCCAATTTCTTTTGATAATCTCTACTTTGCACTCTTCCCCATATTTTTATGTTATCACCTATTTGAAATGTACTTGCAAAACGGGCATTTCTCCCCCAAGCAATGCAAGGAATATAATCTGACTTCCCATACAGTCTATTTACCGCGAGCAAAATATCTGTTATTTCCCTTCCTAAAGGCGTGGTGCGATACTGAGGTTTTTTGCACACATATCCATTTAAAAATATCTCATTGATATTCTTCGAAGGGTCAATACTCTCAACATTTTTAATGTCCCTTGCAAATACTGTTAAGATGAGTCTGTTTCCTACATTTGAAGGATTATTGTATGACCTAAACTGTCCTATTACCTCTACCGAGTTTCCCTCTTCAAGATTTACATTGATTAAAAGTCTATCAGAAACTGTTACAATTAAAATATCCTTTTGCTGAGAAAGTCGGGGAACTTCAAGCTTAAATGTAAAAAATTTTTCACCAAAACTCTCATGACTAAAATTAAGTGGAGTAACAACCTTTCCACACAAGTAAACTCTGTTGTTTTCTAAAGGGTTTTGAGACATGGCAAACACTCATCCTTTCGTACTTTTTTAGCCTATTTTTATACTATTCAACAAAGTAAATTTTTAGACATTCAAATTCAAACCACACAAACTTTTTAAAGTGGCAGAAATTACACAGACAGATATCCCCTCTTCCTCTTTTTGTAGATTTTCTTTTTCTTTTATTTCTTTCTCGGCAATAATATTGCCATCAATGGTCTCAACAGCTCTCTGGAAAAATAGGCTCAGGCTTACCTTGTTGTCACTGCCATAATCAAGATGAGTTATATTTATGGTGTTTTGGGATGAAAAGCCTATATCAATAACATTACAAGAAGTATTTTTTAATGCCAAAGGTACGTTATTATCCATAAAGATTAAAATTTTATGGTGTTTATTAAAAGTGTCTTTCCACCTACTTAAAATCTCATTCTGAAGGACAACAATGAATTCACAATATTTTACAACATTTTGTGGACAATCCAAATAAAAAATGATATAATCAAATGGAAGATTAAAGTCTATAAGCAAATTTGTAATTTTTTCGGCACTGATCTTTTCGTTCGCTAAATCTATCTCTAATATTTTTTTACCCTTTTTTTTTGCAAAATCAACAAAATCACTCTTAAATATCTTCTTGTACAAGGGGTTTTCATACAACACTCCTATCTTTACCATTTTATTTTTCTCCTCATTGTTTTTACCGCATTTATTAGTGTGACCATTCTTTTTTCAATTATTAAATCACCTTTCTATTTTTCTCTGAACACCTTGGTGGTCAATATAATAACCATCTTTATATATTAGTTCTGATACTGTTACAAATTGATACCCTTGCTTGGAAAGACTACTGAGTATAATCGGCAGAGCAAATTTAGTATTTTCGGCATTATTATGAAACAATACAATAGAGCCGCTTTTTACTCTCTTCAATACTCTCTGTGCAATCTCTTGGGCAGATAAATCTTTCCAATCAAGTGAATCAACATCCCACTGAATAACATAATATCCCAAGGAAGAAAGAGTTCTTATTAAAGTATTATTGTAATCTCCATATGGAGGTCTGAAAACCACTGGTTTTTTGTGAATAATCTTTATAATTTTTTCTTCACAGCTTTTAATATCTCTAATTATCTCAGCTTCAGATAATCTTGACATGTGAAGATGTTTGTCAGAATGGCTTCCTATTTCATGCCCTTGACTGAAGATATTCTTTACATCTTCGGGATATTTTTCTACCCAAAAACCTACAAGGAAAAAAGTAGCTTTTGCATTGAATCTTTTGAGTATACTAAGCAGTTCTTTTGTATCGTCGTTTCCCCATGCAGCATCAAATGTTAGAGCTATTTTCTTGTCATCCCTGTTAACACAGTAGATTGGTAGAAGCTTTTTTAGAGTTACAACCTCTACAGTTAGCCTTGAATAGATAAAAATAGTGTTTATTATGAGCAAAATAAGAATTGCGAGTAAGACCAGCCTTATAATTTTGGAAATGTTAAAAACTTTTATCATTATTCATTCTACAAAGTTTGTTCTAAGGTAAATTTATGAAAATGACAGTAATAATATGAAAAAATTAGAGTAGCATACTTTTTACATAATGCTACTCTCTTCTTGAAGTTCAGGTTGAGAGCTACCTATAGCTTTCTCATCAAATTTAGAAATGAAGGATTGAAGTTCTCCTTTTATTCGCTTTATTTCGTCTTTTAAATTTTGAAGAAGCTTTTCATGCTCCTCAATTTCAGCAAGAAGAGCTCTCTTTTTGTTTTCTCCCTCTTCAATTGCTTTTGATACGATACTCTCTGCCTTTTCCTGAGCAATTATGAGAAGCTCAGCAATTTTTATTTTTTGCTCGTTCAACTTTGAAAGCTCTTCCTCAAGCTTTTTCAAAGTATTCTTTAACTCCTCATTTTCTTTCTGGAGCTCTTCAATCTTTTCCTGTTTCTCTTTTATTTCTTTTTCATAGGTCATCTCCAAATTATTTAAATACTCTATCACAGAACTTGGTTTAAAACCCCTAAAAGCCCTTGCAAATTTGTATGTATTCATTTTTCCCTCCAGATTCTCTTAAGACCTTTTTGAATATTTTAACACAAAAAAGATTATTTTTGTATATCAAAATTAATCACCAAAAACCAGGTCCTTTACCACCTCATAAGCCATAATAAATCCTGCAACAGGTGGAACAAACGAAATACTTGCTGGAACATGCTTTTTTTCTGACTTTTCTTTTAAATATCTATAATCGGGTTTTGATGGTTTTTCCTCAGAGTATACAACCTTTAAACTCTTAATATTTTCTTTTCTCAGAATACTTCTAAGTTTTTTAGCAAGCGGACAATAACGTGTAGAATATATATCAGAAACTTTTACAAGCAAAGGATTTATCCTGTTGCCCATACCCATACAACTTATTATTTTTATGTTCTCTTTTGAAGAAAATTTGATAAGTGCAACCTTTGCCCCAATATCATCTATTGCATCTACTATATAATCCAAATTCACATTCTCAAAAATCTCATAAATATTCTCGGATGTAACTTTCTTAGGTATTATTTCTATTTTCACAAAAGGGTTTATTTCAACTGCCCTTTCACGTGCAATCTCCACTTTATATCTTCCTATACTCGGCATAGTTGCTATTAGTTGGCGGTTCAAATTAGAGGGAACAACTCTATCTTTGTCAACAATAACAAAATTTCCTACTCCACAGCGAACAAGAGCTTCAAACGCAAAACTTCCAACTCCACCAAGCCCACACACTGCTACTTTTGCCTTTGACAGTTTTTCAATCTTATCTTCTCCAATTAGCATCATAGTTCTTTGGAAAATATCTTCTGGACCTATCAATATTCAAATTCTCCCCTTTCAAAAAAAATAAAGACCCTTTTTGGTTTTGGGTCTTTCTTCTTTACATGTCAGGAACTCCACCATGCCGTCCTCAGGGAGTTTCCCAGACCCTGCCTCAGCAGGTGGGTATCCTGCCAATAGCTTTGCATTACTTCCTGTTTGTCACCCAAGATATACTTGGGTGGGAAGCCTATGCGCCACTATTGGACTCCGGATTCCCTTTTTTGATGGTGTTGGCCTGGAACTTCACCATCTTGTAACGCACACGGCAGAGTTCCTGCCATAGCTTTGTTTTGCTATTTCTAATTTAAATATATCACAGATTTTTAGAGTTTTCAATATGATAATTCCTGTTAGATGAGTATTTTTGGCATTTATCACCCCACCTTGCCACTAAATTGCCATTACTATAAAAACCAACAACCTCGCAATAATTTGAACAATCCCGACACTCAAATCCTTTTGTCTCAAACTTGCAACCATTGATGCTTTCAAAACCCCTGAATTTGGTGATAAGACCTTTTGTCCTCTCCTTTGCCAGCAGGGCAATACCTATTGCTCCCATAACATTGTAGTATTTTGGAACTATAATTTGTGTTCCAAGAAGTTGCTCAAAAGCCTTTTTCATTGCTATATTTGCCGCAACACCGCCCTGGAACAGTATTGGACTTTCCAAGCTTTTCCCTTTCGCCAAATTGGCAAGATAGTTTCTCGCCATAGCTAAACACAGCCCAAAAAGAATATCTTCACAAGGATGTCCAAGCTGCTGTTTGTGAATCATGTCTGACTCAGCAAACACAGCACACCTGCCAGCTATTCTTACAGGATTTTGTGATTTTATTGCTATTTCACCAAACTTTTCAATCGGAATATTAAGTCTCTCTGCTTGTCTATCCAAAAAAGAACCTGTTCCCGCAGCACAGATTGTATTCATAGCAAAATCAATAACAATTCTATCTTTTATTAAGATTATTTTCGAATCTTGTCCACCTATTTCAATTATAGTTCTTACATCAGGTACAAAAAAGATTGCAGCCTTTGCATGAGCAGTTATCTCATTTTTTACAATGTCTGCTCCTACCACCAGCGATGCTAAATGCCTTCCTGACCCTGTAGTTCCAACTCCTTTTATCCTCAAGCTATCTCCATACTTTTCGTACAATGCGCCAAGAGCCTTTTGTAAAATTTCAATAGGCTTTCCTTGGGTTCTGAGATACATGCTTTCAATAATTCTGTCACTTTGGTCAAGCAATACTACATTAGTACTAACAGAACCAATGTCAATCCCAAGAAAGAAGTCTTTGCTCAACGTTATCACTCCTTGCTTCGATTAAGTCTAAAAAAGCTTCTAAACGTGTTTTGATACCTACGTCACTGTCAACCTCGTCTACTACAACGTGTAGGATAGGAATATTAATTTGATTTTTGATACCATTTAATACTGATTTTGCTATTATTTCTGGCATACATGTGAGAGGAAAAATATGCAATATTCCATCATATTTCTGGGCTGCAAAGTATTTGGCATAAGAAATAGTCTCTCTTGCGTGGCCTCCAATTAAAGCTGGCATTATACCTTTAGAATATCTCTTAATAATTGGATCTTTTCTTTTAAATATTGGATATATTAGATGTGTATCAATCCACTGGGAAATATAAAGATTTCGTTCAACCTCGCATCCCATATCACCAAGTATTTTTTCAATGTTCAAGCTTGAAAAACTATCAATAATGGTGTATATCTCTCCTACAATTCCTATTTTTCTGACCTTCTCATTTACAATGTACAAGTTGTCAAGCAAAACATTCGTGGTATCAACCAATCTTTCCATTTGATCAATTCCGCAAACTTTTAGTGCTTCCTTTCTGAACCTTTCATATATTTTATCTACGCTTCCCTTAACCATTTCCCTTGGTCTTAAAAAATGTACTTTTTTCTCAATTCCATCTACCTTTTTGGCTAACCTATACACTCTCTTTAATACACTGGCTATATTTTTTCTTGCAAATATCTTACTCACCTGCTCCAAAAAATTCCTAAGACCATAAAAAAGAGGTTCAATGACTATCATCTCCACATCATAGCCCAAATCTTTGATAATCTCCTTTTCAAGTGCACCATAGTATCCAAATCTACATGGTCCACAGCCACCAAAAATTACAATGGTGTCTGCGCCCATTTCAATTGCTTGGATGAAATTCCCCATGTTCAATTTAAAAGGCAGGCAAATACATTCGGGCGAAAGTCTCTTTCCAATTTCAAGAGCGCTTTTGTTGTTATATGGAGGAATGACCACTTCAAATCCAAGTTCTTCAAAAAGAGCCTTAGCAATAACAAAAAGATTACCCATGTGCGGGAAGGCAACTTTTTTCATTTCTATTACTCCTCCATTCAATCATATCTAAATACGCTTCTATTCTTGTTTGTATCCCCACACCAGCACAATGCTCGTCCACAGTTATACAAAGATAAGGTAGTCCAATTTTATTACATTTTTTCATTATTAATTCTTGCAAAATAGAGTCAATTCCACATCCAAATGTCATAAGGTATATTACTCCATCAACATTTGTACTATTTCTTGCCCACTCAAAATAATTGTAGATGTCCCTAGCAGAGGACCAGAAGAATTCTTTCGGCAAATCAGAGGAAATATAAAAAGAATTAAAACGATAGTATGCGGGATAAATAGGATTGTAGCCTGCGTTTTTTATAGTTTCCAATATACCTTTGTTTAGAAATTCATCAAAAATAACATAGCTATGAGCCAATACCATTATATTTTTGGTTTTAGCTATCTTGGCCATAGGAAAATCAAAAAGTTGTTCATTTTTCATACTTTCTTCCGACATTATTTTCCGCTTTTTTCTTAAATTTATCTCAGGTACCACCAATTCAATCCCATGATAATTAGATTTTATGATATCCGGAATACCAATAATTTTGGGACATGAATAGGTGCCTGGCAATACAGACACAAGGCGTGGTAAAAACAAGGCATCTACCTGGTTTTGTTTTATCAAATACTCTACATGTCCAATAAAGATTTTTACGGGAATACAGAGTTCATCACAACTATTTTTAAGACCATATTCTACGATTTCTTTTGTTGTCTTGCCTGAAAAGATTATTTGAGAATCTTCTAAGACTTCTGGTATAACTCTTATAAAAAAGTTTTCCATTCCAGCATAGCAAAAACTATTTGGAACTCCTACCTTCACTTTTTCAATTCTCCCTTTCAAAGATTGAGACCGTTTTTTCTATTTACTTATTTTTCACCACTTTGGCAGTAAAAATACAAAAAAATAGGCCCTTCTATTTTCGGGCCTTGAAATACTTACAAACATCTTTTATAGTACACACTTCACATTTTGGTTTTATTGCCTTGCAAACTGCTCGCCCATGGTAAACCATCAAATTGCTAAATATAGTGTACAACTGAGGCTCTACAATATCTCTCAGCTCAAGCTCTATCTTTGTTGCATCTTTACTATTTACAAGTCCAAGCCTGTTTGAAAGTCTCATACAGTGAGTGTCAACTATTATGGAAGGTATTCCATAGATATTTGCCATTATTACATTTGCTGTCTTTCTCCCAACTCCTTTAAGTTTTACAAGTTCTTCAATAGTAGTTGGCAACGTACCATTATATTTTTCAACTAAGATTCTTGCAGTCTCTTTTATACTTTTAGCTTTGTTTTTATAAAACCCAACAGGCTTTATATCATTCTCAAGCTCAGAAAGGTCTGCCTCTGCAAAACTTTCAAGCGTAGGATATTTTTTGAAAAGCTCAGCTGTAATCTTATTTACACGCTCGTCTGTACTCTGTGCTGCTAAAATGGTTGCAATTAAAAGCTCATATGGTTTATTATAATTTAAAGTACACTTTGGCTGTGGATAAATCTTTAAAAGTTCTTTTATCACATAGTTTGCTTTTTCTTTTTTAGTAATCTTCGTTCACTCCCAAAAAATATTTTGATAAAAGGAGAAAAAAAGTAAGAGGATTTTTTGAAATTGTTCGATAGCCACAGTCACAGGTACCCTATTTATGTAGCAGAAGAAAATTCCACTATATTGGGTTATGGTTATCTCTCCCCGTTCTCAGAGAAAGAAGCTTATTCAATCACAGTTGAAGACACTATATACATACATCCATTGTATAGGGGCAGAGGGATTGGCAAGCAGATTTTAAAATTTTTAATAAAAAGAGCTAAAGACACAGGGGCTGCAAACATAATTGCAAAAGTGTGCGCTGAAAACTGTATGAGTTTGCATCTACACAAATCATTTGGTTTTGTAGAAGTCGGAAAGCTCACCAAAGTTGGTAGCAAATTTGGTAGGTTTTTGGATGTTATTATTTTGCAGCTAATCCTCTAACCTTTTTAATCACTTTTATTGAATTTTCCAATACCCATTGGGCCTCTTTTATTTTCAATAAATAAATTACTGTACTATATGAAATTACTCCACAAAATCCCCAAATCGAAAGATTGATTACCTTAGTTATAAACGTCACAGGCGTTTTTACTTGTATCAGATTTTTTGCAAAAATAATACTAATAGCCATTACAAAAGAAGCAAACAAGGCTTTTATGAATACTACCAAGGAGCTTTTTAGTTCAATCTTTCCTATCTTTTTAAATAAACTACGCATAAGCAAAAACACTGACACATAAGCAACAATGCTGGTACCCAGTGCTAAACCTCTGTGTTTTAAAAATTTAACAAGCACAATATTTAAAATTATATTAATTACTACAGCAAAAATACCATTTTTCATAGGTGTGAGAGTATCCTGAATCGAATAAAAAGTCCTACTAAGAATTTCTCTCACCGCATATCCTAAATACCCCAAAGAAAAAAACATAAGCGCACCACTTGTCAGATAAGTTGAACGGCTGTCAAACGCTCCTCTTTCATATACAAACTGAACAATTTCGCGTGATAACACCAAAACTGTAGCTGTAATTGGCACCATAATTAATATGAGAGAATTTATAGAAAGTACTAAGTATTTTTTGAACTCTTCTTTCTTTTCACTTGAAAAAAATCGTGATAAATACGGATAAATTACAGCCGAGATTGAACCACTAAATATACCATAAACTACTCCATTGAGTTTATCTGCAAAATTCAAAGCTGAAATACTTCCCTCAGGTAAAAATGAAGCTAAGTACCTGTCAACAAAAGAATTAAGCGACATCACCGACGAACCGATAAATACGGGCAGAACAAGTTTAAAGAGTTTATTTATATACGGGTCACGTAGGTTAAAATCTAATTTAAACTTAAACCCTTTTTTTTCTGCAAATGGTATTTGAAACAATACCATCGAAAAGTATCCAAGTACAAATGCAACAGCAACACCATAAATGTCAAATTCTTTCTTTAAAAAGGCTGAAAAGATGATAATTACATTGAATGGTAGTCCTACAAGTACAGGCACCACAAAATTTTCATTAGACTGAAGAAATCCTTGCAAGATATAGTTAGCGCCTAAAAAAATTATATAAAAAAATGTGATTCTCATCAGCTGCCAGGTCAACTGTTTTGTAGATCTATCAAATCCCCTAAATATCATTTCAACTATAAACGGTGAAAAGATAGAACCTATCACCGCCACTACAAGCGCAGCTAAGACAATTAAAAAAAGGGACTTGCTTGCAAATCTGCTTGCTTTCTCTTTGTTCTCTTTTACTAATATTTCATTGTATATAGGGATAAAGGTAGTAGAAAAAGAAGCTAAAATACTTGCAAAAAAAACGCCCGGCAACAGCTGGGCTGCAATTAAAGAGTCCAATTTATAACTTGTCCCGTAGAAAGCACCTAAAACAACCTCACGCAAAAATCCAAACAATTTTGACAGTATAGTTGCAACGATAACAAAAAAAGTTGCTTTAGTAATTTTCTTGGCACTGTCAGACATATAAGACCGCCCTTCTTAAAATAATAAATTAACAAAAAAGATTAAATAAACTTATCCAGCTTTCGTTCTTTGAGCATTTCAACAATCTTTTTAACATCCTGTGCTCTGTTTTTTGAACAAACAAGAACTGCATCTTCTGTTTCAGCAATAATTACATCAGACACATTAATTGTGGCGATAAGTCGGTTATTTCCATAAATTATGCAGTCACGCGTATCAATCCCAACATGCAAAGCTTTCACAATGTTACCATCATCATCTGGCGGAAATATTGCACCAAGTGAATCCCATGACCCTACGTCGTTCCAGCCAAAATCACCGGGTACCACTACTACCTCGTCAGTTCTTTCCATTATTCCATAGTCAATAGATATATCCTGAAGAGATGGATATATTTCCTCTATTTTCTCAAACTCTTGGTCTGTCCAAAGATACTCATATATAGAATAAAACCTATTGTAGATTCTGGGCAAGAATCTATTGAAGTTTTGAATAATTGTGTCTATCTTCCATACAAACATCCCACTATTCCACAAGTAATTACCACTTTTTATATACGCTTTTGCTCTGTCAAATGATGGCTTTTCAACAAATTCTAAAACCTCGTAAGCTTTTTTCTCATATTTATCACTGGAATCTCTGTCAAACTTTATATAACCATAACCAGTCGAAGGAAAAGTGGGGTTTATTCCAATTGTTATAAGTTTATCATGCTTTTCAGCAATTTCAATACAGGTATTTATTACTTCAGCAAATCCATCATTATCTTTAATATAGTGGTCAGATGGAAATACACACATTATTCCATCTTCATGTATCTTTTTAATTTTAAGTGCAGCATATAAAATACAAGCTGCTGTGTTTCTTCCAATTGGTTCATAAATGATGTTGTTTCTATCTATCTCTTCATCAAGAACCTTTTCTATCATCTCTTTTTGATTTATGTTGGTAACAATAAAGATATTTTCCTTAGGGATGACCTTTGATATCCTATCAATTGTTTCATTTATCAAAATGTCATTTCCAGAGAGGTTTAAAAATTGTTTTGGCGATGAGCTTCGTGACAAAGGCCAAAACCTTGTACCGCCACCACCTGCCATAACCACTGCAAATCTTTGCATTTTTAAACCCCTCCTCTTTAAGAAATATAGAAAACTTCAACAATTTATATTATACAATATTTTTCAAATTTTAAACAACTGAAAAATGCTAAAAAACATTATTTCATTCTCTCCTTCAAACTTTTGAAAATATCTGGCCAGTCGAGGTTAAAATACGCCAGCAAAACACTCAAGTGATACATCAAATCAGATATTTCATAGATAATCTCTTCTTTTTGACCATTCTTTGCTCCAATTACTACCTCTGTTGCCTCCTCGCCAATCTTCTTAACTATCTTATCAAGTCCTTTTTCAAATAAATAACAGGTATATGAACCTTCTACATAATTTTGCTTTCTATCATTAATTGTTTCCATCAATGAAAAGATAATATCAGTTGCAATCTTTTCTCCATTACCTTCTAAAGTAGTGAAAAAACATGTTTCGTTTCCTGTGTGACACGCCACCCCTGTCTGCTCGACAATTGCAAGCAAAGTGTCACCATCACAATCCAAAAACAAATTTTTCAGTTTTTGGACATTGCCTGAAGTCTCTCCTTTTTTCCATATCTTGTTTCTGCTTCGGCTAAAATAATGCATGTATCCTGTCTGAATTGTAAGTTCCAAAGCTTCCCTGTTCATGTACGCCAGCATAAGTACTTTGCCTGTTGAACTATCTTGAACAATAACAGGTATAAGTCCATTTTGGTCAAACTTCAATTGTGAAATATCTATCATTTTATATCCTCACCTCAATACCGTGATTTTTTAAGTAATTTTTTAAATCTTCAATTAAAATCTCTCCAAAATGAAATATAGAAGCAGCCAAAGCAGCTTCTGCTCCAGCCTTGAAAGCCTCCAAAAAATGTTCTGGCCTGCCTGCTCCACCTGAGGCAATGACAGGAATGTTCACGCTACTACATATAGCCTCTAAAAGCTCTAAATCATATCCTGCTTTTGTCCCATCTCTGTCCATCGAAGTAAGTAATATTTCTCCTGCCCCTCTCATTTCAACTTCTTTTGCCCATTTTACAGCGTCAAGTCCCGTATCAACTCTTCCGCCGTTTATATAAACATGAAAACCATCATTATGTCTCTTTGCATCAATTGCCACCACAATACACTGCGAACCAAAAACCTTTGCAGCTTCATTTACAAGATCGGGGTTTTTAACTGCTGCAGAGTTAATCGAAACCTTATCAGCCCCAGCCAAAAGCAAATTTCTAATGTCATCTAAATTTCTTATTCCGCCACCTACTGTAAAAGGAATAAAAACTTTTTCAGCCACATTCTTTACAACTTCTATCATTATATTTCTTTCTTCATGTGACGCTGTAATATCTAAAAATACCAGCTCATCAGCACCGAGCTGATTATACTCTTGAGCACTCTCGACAGGGTCACCAGCATCAACAAGATTGATAAAGTTTATACCTTTAACAACCCTTCCTCTGTTGACATCAAGACAGGGAATTATTCTCTTTGCAACCACTTTTCTCCTTCTCCTTTTTGAAATTTTATAGTATATTAATTATCTCCTCTAACTTGAGCTGACCTGTATAAAGAGCCTTTCCTACAATTGCCGCATCAACCCCTATACTTTTAAGTCTTACAATATCTTCTGTTGATGAAATCCCACCTGATGCTGTTAAAAACCCATTAAAAAGTTTCCGAATATATTTTGCAGCTTCGAAGTTATGCCCTCTTAGCATTCCATCAGTAGTTATATCTGTGTAAATAAGCCTCTCAAATCCTAAATTTGTTATTGTTGTAATCCCTTCTTCAATGGTAATTGTTGTTGCTTCCTGCCATCCAGAAAGTTTTACAAAACCATCTTTAAAATCAAGAGAAGCAATAAATCTTTCTTTACCAAACAGATTTATAACTTCATTTACAAAATCAGGATTTTTAAAAATAACAGAACCAAAAATGATATAATCAATTCCTGAAGAAAGGTAAAGTTCAACTGTAGCCTTATCCCTAATGCCTCCACCACATTCAACTGTCAAACATGTAGATATTTTTATCTTTTTTATAACTTCAAAATTCACTGGTTTTCCTGTTTTTGCTCCATCCAGATCAACAACATGGATGTATTTAGCACCACTTTTTTCAAAAAATTTTGCCTGCTCAACCGGATCTAAATTGAACAGTTGAACCTGGTTATAATCCCCCTGTGTAAGTCTTACACACTTTCCATCTATAATGTCTATTGCAGGTATAACAATCATAACAAACCTCCAAAGTTCTTAAGTATTTGCAGTCCTACTTCCCCACTTTTTTCAGGATGAAACTGAGTAGCAAATATATTGCCAACTTCTATTGAAGAGTCAAACTCAATACCATGCTCACAAACAGAAGATACTATCGATTTGTCTTTATTTTCTACATAATATGAGTGAACAAAATAGACAAACTGGTTATCCACACCCTTTAAAAGCTTTGAATTTCCTTTAACTTTTATCCTGTTCCATCCCATGTGAGGAATCTTGATATTCTCTTTTTGAGAAAACTTTTTGACATCTCCCTTCAAAATTTTTAAACCCTCACAACTGCCTTCTTCGCTAAATTCGTACAAAAGCTGATAACCTAAGCATATACCTAAAAATAAAGACTCTTTTATTTTTTTTCTTAATACGTCAACAAGCCTAAATCTTTCAAGATTAAAAATAGCGACATCAAATGCTCCTACACCCGGCAAAACAATCGCTTCAGCTTTTTCAATTTCGTCTTTGCTTGACGTAACAAAAGCTTCAAAGCCTATGTATTCAAATGCTTTTTGTACACTTCTCAAGTTCCCCATACCATAGTCCACAATACAAATCTTTTTCACAACTTATAACACTCCTTTTGAGGATGGAATTCTATCATCGATTATTGTACAAGCCTCTTTTAAGGTTCTCCCAACAGCTTTAAAAATGGCCTCGCATACATGATGGTCATTCTCACCACTCAGTTTCTTTATATGAACTGTGGTTTTAGAAGACCAAACAAAAGCTTTGAAAAACTCTACAACCATCTGAGAAGTCATATCCCCAAGCTTTGGTAGCTTAAAATCTACATCAAACGCCAAATAAGGCCTTCCTGAGATATCCACTGCCACCATTACAAGTGCTTCATCCATGGGAAGAATAACATGCGCATATCTTTTTATACCTCTTTTATCTGACAAAGCCTTTAAAAAAGCCTGCCCCAAAACTATTCCAACATCTTCTATGGTGTGATGGTCGTCAATATATATATCACCTTTGGCTTCAAGTTGAATGTCAAATTTCCCGTGATGAGAAAATAGCTGAAGCATGTGGTCAAAAAAGCCTATCCCTGTTGAGATTTTATAATCACCATTTCCATCAATATTGAGAATTAGCTTAATATCTGTCTCTTTTGTCTTTCTCTGAACTTCAGCCACTCTTTGACCCATCTTTTGCGTTCTCCTTTTTAAATCGAATGAGATTTTCTATTATTATATCATTATCTTGAGGCTTGCCCAATGTAATTCTTAAAAGTTTTTTTTCCCCTACCTCGAATTTTTTTACAAGAATTTTGTTTGCAATAAGATATTCAAATATTTTGTCGGCATACTCATCTACAACTGTTACAAAGTTTGCTTCAGACCGAATAACAAAGTAATATTCTTTAAGTTTTTGTATCATCTTATCTCTTTCATCTTTTATGAGCTGGATGTTATTTTTTAGCTTCTCGAAATTTTCAAGAACCTTGATAGCGATGTGCTGTGTTAATACATTGACATTATAGGGCGGTTTTACTTTGTGAAGGTTTTTTATAATATTTTCATTTGCAATGCCATAACCACATCTTATACCCGCAAAACCTATTTTAGAAAAGGTTTTAATAATTATTGTGTTATTGTATCTTCTTGCAAACTCTATATAGTCAATATTGCTGTATTCACCGTAAGCATTGTCAATTACCACAAGCTTTGAAGGAAATGCTTCCACAACAGCCTTTAAATTTTCAGTGCTCCATACAATCCCGGTTGGATTATTTGGAGTATCAATAAATATTACTTTTATTCTCTCATTCACTCTTATCTTATCAATCACCTTTTCAACATCAATTTCCCAGTGGGGAGTAATATCAAAAAAACAGGACCCAACTCCAAAAAGGTCAGCAGTTATTCTATACATCGTAAACGAAGGATATAGAAAAAATATCTGGTCATTCTCCTCACAGCATGCTTGAATAATAAGCTGAATTATCTGATCCGATCCATTTCCTACAATAAAATTTTCACTTTTCAAACTGTAAAACCTTGCTAAAGCTTCTTTAAGTGGTTGAGAATTGATTTCTGGATAAAAACGCAAATCAAACATGCTATTTTTCAAGGTGTCCAAAATTATATTTTTTAACTCTTCAGGAAGTTCAAGAAGATTTTCGTTGGCATCCGCTTTGACCAAACATTCTATTTGGGGCGTTGTATAGTTTGAAAAATTTTCTAATCTTTTTTTAAACATCTTCCAACCTCACCTTCAACGAATTTGCATGAAAGAGGAAACCTTCTTTTTGCGCTATGTTTATTGCATGTTGAGCATCTAAAAAAAACTGTTCTTTTGAATATTTTATTAAACTCATCCTTTTGACAAAATCATAAACCCCAAGGGGAGAGAAGAAACTTGCTGTGCCAGACGTTGGCAGCACATGATTTGGTCCTGCGATATAATCACCAATAGGCTCAGGAGAATATTCACCTATAAAAATTGCACCAGCGTTTTTAATTTTAAGCAAAACTTCCTCTGTATCATTGCAACAAATCTCTAAGTGTTCAGGTGCAATTATATTGGCAATCTCAGCAGCTTCAAAAAGACTTTCAACAACTATTATCACACCGTTTTTTTCTATAGCTTCCAAAGCAACTGAGTTTTCAAAGATTGCAAGCATCTTCTCAACACTCTCAGAAACCTTTTGAGCCACCTGCAAAGATGTTGTTACTAAAATACACCTTGCCATTGGATCATGTTCCGCCTGTGACAGCAAATCTGCAGCAATGTATTTCGGATTTGCAGACTCGTCTGCAATAACCATGACTTCACTTGGTCCTGCTACTGAGTCAATATCTACATATCCAAACAACAACTTTTTAGCAGTTGCTACATAGATATTTCCTGGTCCCACAATCTTATCTACCTTGGGTATAATCTGCGTCCCAAACGCAAGTGCTGCAACTGCTTGAGCCCCTCCTACTCTATAAATCTCATCAATCCCACAAATTTTTGCTGCTGCCAAAGTGTATTTGCTGATGCTCTTGTTCTTGTCAGGTGGACTTACCATTATTATCTTCTCTACGCCTGCAACCTTTGCAGGAACTGAATTCATCAAAACTGTTGAAGGGTACGCACCTTTCCCTCCCGGAACATAAATCCCTACTTTTTCAAGAGGCTTTATGATCTGACCAAGAACCGATCCATTTTTTATATAAAACCAGCTTTCCTCTTTTTGTTTCATGTGATACTCATAGATATTCTTATAGGCAGTGTTCAAAGCATCTATGAAATCCTTATCTTCTCTTTCACATTCAAAATATGCTCTTTCAATTTCTTCTTGGCTTACTTGCAGCTCATCCAAGCAAATACCCTCACAATCAAAAAGCCGGGTGTAGTAAAGCAACGCTTCATCTTTTTTATCTTTTACATCAGAGATTATTCTGCGAACCTTTTGTTCAATTTCTTCCTCGTTTTCCCATTTTCTTATCTGAGCCATTTCTATGTAGTTTTCAACCTGTTGCTTACTATTCAATATTCTCACTCTTCAACCATCCTTTCCAAACGATTTATAATATCTTCTATCTGAGTTTTCAATTTTAGACTTGCCCTGTTTGCAATAAGCCGAGCACTGATGTCGTATAGCTTTTCATACACTTCAAGTCCATTTTCTTTTAAAGTCCTACCACTTTCCACAATATCTACTATCATGTCTGAAAGCCCCAAAATAGGAGCAAGTTCAACCGAGCCGTTGAGTTTTATTATCTTTACATCTTCTCCTCTAACATTTTCAAAATATTCCTTGGCAATGTTTGGAAATTTGGTTGCAATTGTTTTATCAGGCTTTTCTAAAAACAGTTTGCTCATCCCTTTAGGCCCTGCCAAGGCTACAAAACATTTCCCAATCTTTAAATCTAAAAGTTCGTACACTCTCTTATTCATTTCAAGTAGAACATCTTTACCCACAACACCAACATCTGCAACTCCATATTCCACATAAGTGGGTACGTCAAAAGGTTTTACCATGAGAAAACGCAGAGAATTTTGAGCGTCTTCCATGATCAATTTTCTGCTTTCCTCAGATATTTCAATGTCTACAAGTGATGCTCTTTTCAAAAGTTCAACTGTTTGCTGGGCTAATCTTCCCTTTGGCAACGCGATAGTGATCATTCTAAATCCTCCAAAACATATGTTTTTACACCTTCTTCATCTACATACATGAATTTTTCAACTTTCATAGCTTTGCTAATAAGAAAGGCTTCTTCTATTTTTGCAGGCACTGTATAAAAGTAAATCTTCTGTTTTTCATTGTCTGTATTAAGAAGCAGTTTTAATGCCGTTTCAAAGTGCCCTTCCTTATATAAAACAAGGCTGTCGTATTGTCTTTCCCTTCTTTGAGCATTTTTTAGTTTCCACTCTAAAATTCTATCTGCACCAATTGCAAATCCAATGGCATTCAGTTTTTTACCAAATACTTCACACAAATTATCATACCTTCCACCATTTAGGACAGGATAACCAAGCTGTGGTAGATACCCAGAAAATATGATGCCAGTATAATAGTTCAGATGTTTAACCATTCCAAAGTCAATAGTAATATACCTTTGATAACCCAGTTTCACTATGTTGTTATATATCTCGCTCAGTCTCTCTATCGCCAATTTAGATATCTCGTTGTTTGCAAACTTTTTAGCCTCTTTTATCTTATCTTCTCTACCATAAAGTCTTGTTAGGCTCCTAAAAACATCTATCACCTTTTGGGAAATACCTTTTCGAATCAAAAAGTTTTCAATCCCTATATAGTCCTTCTTGTCAACAAGCCTACAGAGCACTTCTGATGAAGCCTCATCAATTCCACAGTCTTTAGCAATTCCTTTGAAAAAATTTACTTCACCCACATCTATTGTAAAACCATTCACACCGAGTTCACGTAGACTTTCTACCGCAAGTACTAATACCTCTAAGTCTATATAAAAACTATCAGATATATTAAAATTTTCTATCCCTGCTTGAAAAAACTCTCTTAAATCTCCAGCTTCTTGCTGAATGAATTGATATGCTCTACCAAAGTAACAATATTTGAGCGGATAAACATTTGTTTGAAGCTTAGCAGCAATCTCTGCAACCTTTGGAGTAAATTCATTTCTTAAAGCAAGTACTGCTCCGTCACTGTCCATAAATTTTATGGTGTTGTTCCCATTTAAACTTTTTGACTTCTCATAATCCTCAAAAGTCGATGGTTCCACTATTTTGTACCCAAACTTTTTAAATAGAGAAAGGGTCTTTTCTCTTATCTCTTCTAACATCTCAGATGTTGGGGGGTAGTAATCTACAAATTTCTTGCTCATTTTTTACTTCCTTTCATTACTTTATCATAATGAAGTGATGAATAGATATCATGTTATATTATATTACAAAAGAGCTGAAAAAGCAATAAAAAAATGGAGCCATTATTTACACACAAGGCCCCACTTGTTTAGAATCTTATAAAAGTTTTTTGCCTTTTAGCTGTTTTTCAAGTGCTAAAAATAAAGGCAGACCTAAGAAGTATGTGGCAATTGCCTCTCCCATTCCAATAGACACTATTGTAAAAAGATACCTGATAATTGGACTTAGATTTTTCAACCACTCAATTTTCAAGCTGCCTATAAAATACTGCCATATATAAGCTGATACAACCACAGCATTTACTATAATAGTTGGCAGAGGTAAAAAAGGTTTTTTCTTTATCCTTGTTGTAAGTAGCGCCGCTACCAGTGTTGCAAGAGAACCAAAAATTACGTCATATATTCCTGTGATGCTCATTGCCATACCATACAAGTTTGCCAGCAAACATCCAGCAAATAAACCCAACGTAGCCGAAACTGGCATCAGGGCAGGGAGAAGAGTAAGAGCCTCTGATATTCTTATCTGCACTGGTCCATACGATATAGCCGGTAAAAATGCAGTTAAAACAAAATATAGCGCTGCAATCAGAGCAGCCCGTGCAATTACTTTATTGTCAATCTTAATTTTCTTATTCACTTTGTTTCCTTTTCCCTGCCTTCCCATTCATGCTTGTGCATACCTGTTATCTTATACACAACCCATTCGGCTATGTTGGTAGAATGGTCTGCAATTCTCTCTAAGTATTTAATAACCAACAAGAACTGGATACACTGAGAAACTGCTGCCGAATTTTCTTTCATTATTTGCTCAAGCTCATCAATAAGGTTTTGATACATTGTGTCAACCAAATCGTCACGCTTGACAACAGATTTTGCAAGTTCTATATCAGAATTTACATACGAGTCTAACGCATCTTTCAACATCGAACGAGTGATTTCAGCCATTTTAGGAATGTCAATTAAAGGTTTTACATAATCCTCTTTTGCAAGCTTGAGTGTTATCTGAGAAATATCCTCTGCATGGTCAGCAATCCTCTCAATATCTGTTGCAATTCTCATTGCAGTTATAATAAGTCTTAAATCACTTGCAAGCGGCTGCTGGGTCGCAATCACAATAGCACATTTTTTCTCTATCTCTTCGGTAAGCTCATCAATCTTATCATCATTGTCTATTATTCTTTGTGCAAGTTCAACATCTTTTGTCTTAAGTGCCAAAATTGCTTTGTCAATAGCCTCTTCGGCCATAGCTCCCATCTTGAGAATATCAAGATGGATTTCTTTAAGCTCATTTTCAAATGTCGGTCTTGTCATATCAAAAATTCACCTCTCAACATAATAATTATCCGAACCTGCCGGTAATATAGTCCTCTGTTCTTTTGTCCCGTGGAGTATTAAATATAGTGATTGTTTTGTCAAACTCTACAAGTTCTCCATTTAAGAAAAATCCTGTGAAATCAGAAATTCGAGCAGCCTGTTGCATATTATGAGTGACTATTATTATTGTGTAGTTTTTCTTGAGCTGTTCTAAAAGCTCCTCTATTTTTAATGTTGAAATAGGATCAAGGGCAGATGTTGGCTCATCAAGTAGAATTACTTCAGGTTCAACCGCCAAAACTCTTGCTATGCAGAGTCTTTGCTGCTGACCTCCAGAGAGTGAAAATGCACTTTTTTTCAGCCTATCCTTTACTTCATCCCACAGATAGGCTTTTTTAAGACTGCTTTCTACAATCTCATCAAGCACTTCTTTCTTTTTAATACCATGAATTCTTGGTCCATATGCTACATTGTCATATATGCTCATTGGGAAAGGATTAGGTTTTTGGAATACCATTCCAATCTTTTTCCTAAGCGTAATTACATCTATTTCTTTGTAAACATCCTTACCTTCAAAATATACCTTTCCTTCTATCTTAACATTTTCAATAAGATCATTCATTCTATTTAGAGTTCTCAAGAAAGTAGATTTTCCACACCCAGACGGTCCTATTAGGGCGGTTATAGCTTTTTCGTTTATTTTTATGTTTATATTTTTGAGAGCGTGGTTTTCACCATAATATAGATTTAAATCATTTGTTTCTATTATTACCATCTTGAAGCAACCTCTCCCTACTTTTTAATAGCTACAACTTATATATTTTATAATTCCAACATTAAATTCTTGTTTAATGTATGTTAAAACTGTGTTAAATATTATATAATATTCTTTGTGCGATGTAAAACTTTTTATGAGGTTCGCAGGATTGATAAACAAAAATCACTTTTATTAAAATGGTCTTTGTGACAAAAATTCTTCAAAGAAGGGGTTGTGAAATATGTGGAGTATAATTCCAAAAGAAAATCAGTTTTTTGTTTTACTAGAAGATGCTGTTGAAAATGCTTATCAATCAGCGGTGATGCTAAATCAACTCCTCAATAACCTCTCAAATATGCAAGAGCTAATCTCAAAGCTTGAAAAAGCTGAAAACAAAGGGGATGATATTACCCACCAAGTGATTGAACTTCTCAACAAAACTTTTATCACACCTCTTGACAGAGAAGATTTGTTTGCAATAATCAAAGAGATTGACAACATTGTCGATTCACTCGAAACAGTTGCACACAGATTTGAAATCTATAATGTAAACACCGTCAGACCTGAAGCAAAAATATTATCGGAGATGATCATAAACTGCACAAAAGAGTTAAAAGGAGTTGTGGAAAACTTAAAAGATTTAAAAAATACTAGACTCATAAAGGAAAAAATAATAGAAGTCAATAGAATTGAAGATGAGGGCGACATTGTGTACAGAAACGCAATCAAAAAACTATTTGCCGAAAATAAAGACAAACCTATTGAAGTAATTATTTGGAAAGAAATTTTTGGTTTCCTGGAAGACACGCTTGATGCGTGTGAAGATGTAGCAAATGTGATAGAAGGAGTTGTGACAAAAAATGCATAACATACCACTGGACCTACTTTTAATAATCATTTTAGCGCTGACTTTTGATTTTATAAATGGGTTTCATGATACAGCAAATGCTATTGCAACCTCAGTTTCAACAAGAGTTTTAACACCACGTACTGCCATATTTATGTCAGCAGTATTTAACTTCTTTGGTGCAATGATAAACACAGAGGTTGCTAAAACCATTGGTCATGGAATTGTTGACCCGAGATTTGTTACACAAAATCTTATACTTGCGGCTGTAATTGCAGCAATTGTTTGGGACCTGATTACATGGTGGTGGGGAATACCTTCTTCTTCATCACATGCAATAATTGGCGGTCTTGTAGGCGCTGCAATTGCTGCAACAAAATCACTTGCCGATATAAACTGGGCAGGATTTGTCAAAAAGATTGTTCTTCCTCTTATTGTATCTCCTATCTTAGGTTTTGTATTTGGATATTTATTTATGATGGTTCTTTACATAGTGTTTGCCAAAGTACATCCAACCATAATTAATAGATATTTTTCAAAGCTTCAAATACTATCTGCAATGTGGATGGCATACAGTCATGGCTCAAACGATGCTCAAAAATCCATGGGAATAATAACCATGGCACTGGTAGGAAGTGGAATTTTAAATGAGTTTGTTGTACCTGACTGGGTTAAATTTGCCTGTGCTCTTGCCATGGCTCTCGGTACATCCGTAGGTGGCTGGCGAATAATTAAAACAATGGGAATAAAGATAATAAAACTTGCACCAATAAACGGCTTTGCAGCAGAGACTGGTGCAGCACTAACAATTCAGTTTGCAACTCATATAGGTGCACCAGTTTCCACAACCCATGTCATCTCGTCCTCTATTATGGGAGTAGGTGCATGTAAAAAGTTTTCAGCCGTTAGATGGGGAATTGCGAGAAATATCGTTATTGCATGGGTTTTGACTATCCCAATGTGTGCTATTTTAGGAGCTATTATTTCTATCTTAATTAATTGGATAGCATAGCTACAAAAAGGCTGACTTACTGATGTAGGTCGGCCTTTTTGTTAATTGGAATTATAACTGTAAATTCACTGCCGTAACCTTCTTGACTTTTAACCCAAATCTTTCCTCCATAAAGTTCTACTATATGCTTTACAATAGAAAGACCTAAGCCTGTACCCCCAAGTTTTCTTGACCTTCCTTTATCCACTCTGTAAAATCTTTCAAATATTCTTTCAATCTCTTTTTCGGGAATTCCAATTCCTGTATCTTTAACTTTTATAACTACCATACCATTTGATTTCTCTACTGTTACCCAAACTTTTCCGTTTTCTTTGTTATAAACAATTGCATTGTCTATAAGATTTATAAAAATCTGCTTTAGCCAATCCCGATATATGTTCATCTCAAGACCATCTGGAACTTTAATATCAACAAATTGAATATTTTTTTTCTCAGCTTTTATCTTTAAAAGTTCAATGCTCTCAAGCACAACCTCTTTAACCACCACTTTTTCATCTAAAATGGGCATTGCTGCATTCTCTATTTCCGAAAGATAGAGAAGGTCATTGATGAGTCTCACAAGCCTTTCTACCTCAACCTCAATTATGTTAAGAAACTTAAGGGCAACATCTTTATCATCAATTGCACCATCTTTAAGCGTTTCTACAAAACCCTTTATTGAAGTAAGTGGTGTTTTGAGTTCATGCGAGACATTTGCCACAAAGTCTGATCGAACTCTTTCTAATTTTTTCAAAAAAGTAATATCACTTAGGATGAGGAGTATTCCCTCTTTACCATCTTCATAAGAAATCTTCTTTTTGCTCACTTTTAAAAATTTTAGTTTATTATTTATACTAATCTCCAATTCCTTTTCTTTTGTATCCTGCTGAAAAAGAAATTCAAACAGTTCATATACTCGGACGCATTCAAGCAAACTAAATCCAATCTTGAGGTTAGTTTCAAGAATGTTTTCCGCTCCTCTATTGAACATGAGTATTCTCTTATTCACATCAAAGAATATTATACCAATGTCTATTGAGTCTAAAAGCGAAGTGAGCCTTTTTCTCAATATATTAGATTCGCTAATCTTTTCTTCTAAAAGCTGATACATCTTTGAAAAGCTTAGACTCAGCCATCTGAAATCTTTAGTACTTCTTACATCGTGTATGCTGAACTTTTCAAGGCCTTCTGAAATAAGAGAAATTAACCCTTTTAATGGTTGATATAAAACCGATGATATCCCTATTGCTAATGCTATACCCAGAAAAATACATATAATTGCGAATTTCAGAGTATTAAACAAAACTTTTTTTAAAATTGAGTCAACTTTGTTCAGCAAGACTGAAACTCTTATAAATATTATTGTATTGTGAATTTTAACCTTTTTAGCTGCATACAAAAAGTAATGTCCCAGTGTTTTGCTCCTTCTCATCGAAAACTCTACTTTTCCAAAAACTCTATTGGCATTTGCAATCTCTGGTCTTTTTAAGTGATTTTCCATTTTCTTTATATCTGCTTCAGAGTCGTAAAGAACAACCCCACTGCTACCCACAATAGTTACCCTAAAATCCCCCTTGTTGTAGATGTCTTTTAGCTTATCAATGCCAAAAGACCAAATGTACTTTTCTACTTCATTTATTTTGGCAACAAGCCATCTTTTGTTTTCATCTATATATATGTTTTTATAAGCCTCATACGAGAGAACTCCTTGAAGAAAAGTAATAACCACCACAACCAATATGGTATAACCAAAAAGCTTTAACCTCATGCTTTACTCAGACCTTTCATTAAACCTGTATCCCACACCCCTGACAGTTTCTATGTAACGCGGATTTTTCTCATCATCTTCAAGTTTTCTCCTCAAAAACCTTATGTGTACGTCAACCGTTCGTGTATCTCCATCAAACTCGTATCCCCATACCCTTTGCAAAATAAAGTCTCTGTCCAACACCCTGCCTTTGTTTTCGATAAGAAGCTTCAGAAGCTCAAATTCTTTGAACGAAAGAGATACATCCTGGTTATTTTTCTTGACAGTTCTTTTTGAAAAGTCCACTTCTACATCTCCAAACTTGACCTTATCTTCAACCTCAGGCTTTAAACTCTCTACTCTTCTTAAAAGTGCCTTCACTCTTACAACCAGCTCTTTTACACTAAAAGGCTTTGTTATATAGTCATCTGCTCCGAGCTCAAGCCCAAGTATCTTATCAATCTCTTCAGATTTAGCAGACAGCAAAATCACCGGAAGATTTTTAGTATCTCTATTGAATCGAATCTCTTTTAAAACTTCATATCCATCCTTGTCACTCATCATAATATCAAGTATGACAAGATCAACTTTGTTATTCTTTAAAATCTCCAATGCCTGTACTCCACTGTCCGCTTCAAATGTATTATATCCTTCTTTCCTAAGATTAAATTTGAGAAGTTCAAGAATATGCTGCTCATCATCAACTATTAAAATGCTTTTCATCTTACTTTCTCACCATCCTCAAGATTGCCACCATACTTCCCAATCTTTCTGGTTTGCTGTGGTCTCTTCTATACGAAAAAAACAGTTCTTCATTTTCATAGGTGCACATTTCACAGCATATTATCTGAGAACTTCCGATACCATTCTTCTTCAAGTCAATCATTATTGCTTTTTTCAAATCGACAAAAAGACCCTTTTCAGATTCTAAACAAACTTCATCTCCAAACTCTCTCAAAAACATCTCGTAAATATCCTTACCCACCTCAAAATGTTTTCTACATATCCCTGGACCAATTGCAACAAGTAAATCTTCAGCTGCAGATAAAAATTTTTTCTTCAGAATCTGTAGGGCATTTTCGGTTATATGCCGCAAAGTCCCTCTCCAACCAGAATGAACCAGAGAAATTACTCTTTTTTTTGTATCAACAATATAAACAGGAAAGCAATCGGCATGCATTGTTATAAGTGTAATTCCGGGGACATTCGTTACAAGTCCGTCTGCCTCTATTTGCGGAGTATATTCAAAAAAATCAAATCCTCTTTCTACAATTATTATATCATTTTTATGCACCTGTTTTGCATAGAAAATATTTCTATGGTCTATTTGCAAAGCTTCAAAAAGAATGCGAAAGTTTTTGTCTACTTCCTCTTTTCGTTCTGTCCATTTATAGCTCAGGTTAAAATTATCATGTCCACAACATTGTCGTGTTGTAAAAAATCCTTCTATACCATAATCTTTAAATTCACTTATTCCAAATATTTCTATTCCCTTAATATTCTCTTTTATAAATCCCATCTTTCCCCTCCAGTTAAAAATTTAAAAAAACAGCAACCCTTCTTTCAGGGTTGCTTTAACTTTTCTTAGGCACCTTCTCCCAGTCTTTCAAGAATCTCTCGATACCAACATCAGTCAGAGCATGTTTTGTCATCTGCTCTAAAACCTTAAATGGTACTGTTGCTATATGAGCACCTGCTTTTGCAGCTTCAATGACATGTATAGGATGTCTTATACTTGCTGCAATTATCTCTGTTTTAATATCAGGATAATTCTTGAATATTTGTACAATCTCCTTTATAAGCTCTATACCATTTTGGCCAATATCGTCAAGTCTTCCCACAAATGGTGATACATAAGTTGCACCCGCTTTTGCCGCTAAAAGTGCTTGAGCTGCTGAGAAGATAAGGGTTACATTTGTCTTAATACCTTCTTTTGAAAGAACAGATACAGCCTTTAACCCTTCTGCAGTCATTGGTATTTTAATCACTATATTTTTATGAATCTTTGCTAAATCTTTCGCTTCCTCAATCATACCTTCTGCTTTAAGAGAAATTACCTCTGCAGAGATTGGACCGTCCACAATAGAACAAATCTCATTGACTACTTCTTTAAAATCTCTGCCCTCTTTCGCAATCAAAGATGGATTTGTGGTAACACCACATATTATTCCCCACGAATGAGCTTCCCTTATCTCATTCACATTTGCAGTATCAATAAAAAGTTTCATTTTTGACAACACCTCTTTCCTCCAATTTTCTTCGTATTATATTTTATACTAACTGGTGTATAATTACAACACACTTAACATGTTTTTTAGAAAACCTCTTGCAGCCCCCACAAGATACAAAGAACCACAAATTATAACTGCACCATCTTCTCCACACAAACTTATTGCATATTTAATTGCATCTTTAAAATCAGCTATAAATTCAAGTCCAAACCTATTTGAAACATCAAGAGCTTCTTCTTCTGAGAAAGCCCGTTTTTGATAAGGGACAAGAGTAAATATAACTTCCCTCGCCACGCTTTTAAGTAAGGAAATCATCTTCTCATACTCTTTGTCCTTTAAAATTCCGGCTACAGCCACAATCTTTTTATTACTTAAGTACGTTTTGCAGTTTTCTACCAACACTTTCATCCCATCAACATTGTGCGCACCATCTAATACAATCAAAGGTGAGTTCATAAAAACCTCAAACCGTCCGTTCCACCGAGCATTCAAAAGTCCCCTTACTAACGCTTCAGTTTTTATATCGTAATTTTCTCGCAAACATTCATACGCATAGATACAGTTAAGAGCATTTTCTATCTGATGAGTGCCAAGTAGCTTAATCTCAAGGTTTTTATAAATTCCTCTTGGAGTTACACAATCAAAAACCATTCCATCCAGAGCATTTTTCAATATATGATAATCTTTTTCTACCTCAATTAGCTGAGCACTCTGCTGCTTGCACACTTTTGAAATAACCTCTTTTACCTCTTTATATCGCTGAACTCCCAGTATTACTTTGCTATTTTGCTTTATTATTCCTGCCTTCTCAAAAGCAATCTTTTCAATTGTAGAACCCAAAATGTCCATATGGTCAAAACCAATGGATGTAATTATGCAAAGTTCAGGGTTTTCTACCACATTGGTTGCATCAAATCTTCCTCCAAGCCCAACCTCAAGTACTACAAAGTCTACATTTTTTCTTTTAAAAAATTCAAAACCAATGGCAGTTACAACCTCAAACTCAGTGGGATGTGAAAAACCTTGTTTCAACATCTCTTCAATTTTATCTTTTACAAACTCTGTAATACTGGCAAGCTCTTGATTATCTATTGGCTGATTATTAAGTTTTATCCTCTCGTTAAAATATTCAAGAAAGGGTGAGGTATAAAGCCCCACCCTAAATCCTGCCTCAATTAACATCTGATTTATAAAAGCACATGTGGAACCTTTCCCATTTGTGCCTGCAATGTGAATAACCTTTAACCCTTTCTGGGGATTCCCCATAAACTCAAGAAGTTTTCTTATGTTCTGAAGCCCAAGCTTTGTACCAAATTTATATGTTGAATGAATAAAATCTAAAGCCTGCTCATAAGTCATAGTCATTTTTAACATCACCTGAGACTTTCTATTCGTTCTATCTGTTGCTCAACTGAAAGCAGCATCTGTTTATATCTTTCGTATTTTTCCTTTTCTTCATTTATAACCTTTTCAGGTGCTTTTTGTAAAAAGTTCTGGTTATTTAGCAGTTTCTCAGATCTCTCAACCTCTTTTAAAAGTCTTTCCTTTTCACCAAGTAACCTTTTAAGCTCTGCTTGTATATCTACTATTTCTTTTAATTTCACATACGCAACTCCCCAAGATAACACTAAAGCTATGCTATCTTCCGGAACCTCATTTGAAATTATCACCTGATCAAAATTTGCAAGTCTTTTGACGTATATCTCCCATAAGTTTAACTGATTTACCATTGAAAAGTCATCTGTCTTTATATACACCTTAGGTTTTATATCGGGCTTGATATCTTTCTCTACCCTTAAATTTCTTAGGGTTCTTATAAGTTCTACAAGCTTTTCAACCATTTGAATATCCTCAAGATATTTATATCCTCTTGGCCTGGGCCAAGTTGCTATCACAAGACTTTCTTCAACATGTGGAAGGTTCAAATAGATTTCCTCTGTCACAAACGGCATAAACGGATGCAAAAGCTTTAATATATCTGTAAGAACTGTCAAAAGAACATATTGTACCTCTTTGTTATTACTTGCTTCTTTGTTATAAAGTGTAGGTTTTGACATCTCAATATACCAGTCACAGAATTCGTCCCATATAAAATCATAAAGTTTTTGAGCAGCAATCCCAATTTCAAACTTTTCAAGGTTTTCTGTAACTTCGCTGATAAGTGTATCAAGCCTCGATAGAATCCACCTTTCGGTAAATGTAAACTTGCTCTCATCAGGCTTAAAGCTTGTATCAATGTCAAGATTCATGAGCACAAACCTTGCGGCATTCCAAATCTTGTTTGCAAAGTTTCTATTAGCTTCAACCTTTTCCATATGAAATCTTGTATCATTTCCAGGAGATATACCAGTGACAAGTGTAAATCTAAGCGCATCAGCACCATACTTTTCTATTACCTCAAGCGGGTCTATACCGTTGCCCAAGGATTTGCTCATCTTTCTCCCCTGAGCATCTCTTACAATACCGTGTATCAAAACATACTTAAAGGGTTCTTTACCCATGTGCTCTAAAGCAGAAAAAATCATCCTTGCAACCCAGAAGAAAATGATATCATATGCAGTTACCAAAACATCTGTTGGGTAAAAATACTTCAAGTCTTCTGTCTCTTCCGGCCAACCAAGTGTAGAAAATGGCCACAGAGCAGACGAAAACCATGTATCAAGCGTATCTTCATCCTGATATACGTTAGAAGAACCGCACTTTGAACATACTTTTACTTCTTCTCTGCTTACCATCATATTCTCACAGTCGCGACAGTAATAAGCAGGAATTCTGTGTCCCCACCATAGCTGTCTTGAAATACACCAGTCTTTTATATTCTCCATCCAGTTAAAATATATCTTTTCAAATCTTTCTGGTATAAACTTAATTTTCCCTTCCTTTACAACTCTTATTGCAGGCTTTGCTAAAGGTTTCATCTTGACAAACCACTGTTTTGAAACAAGTGGTTCTATTACGGTTGAACACCTATAACAGTGTCCAACATTGTGTGTATAGTCCTCTTCTTTCACAAGAAGGCCAAGATCTTTTAAATCGTTAATAATATTCTTTCTTGCTTCATACCTCTCTTGTCCTGAATATTTCCCCGCATTTTCGTTCATATACCCTTTTGTGTCTATCACCTGGACCATTGGAAGGTTGTGTCTTTGCCCAATCTCAAAGTCGTTCGGGTCGTGGGCAGGAGTTATCTTTACAACACCTGTTCCAAATTCCATATCAACATAATCGTCTGCAATTATAGGTATCTCTCTATTCACAAGGGGTAGTACAACTGTTTTACCAATCAGATGCTTATACCTTTGATCATTAGGGTTCACTGCAACAGCAGTATCACCCAGCATTGTTTCAGGTCTTGTTGTAGCAACAATTACATAATATGAATTATCCTTTGCCGGATACTTTATATAATAGAGTTTCCCTTTTTTCTCTTCATACTCAACTTCAGCATCAGAAATGGTGGTATGACAAGTTGGACACCAGTTTATCATCCTCTCACCTTTATAAATGAGCCCTTTTTCGTAAAGCCTTACAAAAACCTCCTTTACAGCATTTGAAAGGCCCTCATCCATTGTGAACCTTTCTCTGTCCCAGTCGCACGATGCGCCAAGTTTTTTGAGCTGCTCTATAATCCTGCCACCATATACTCTTTTCCACTCCCATGCTCTCTCTAAAAATTTTTCTCGCCCTATCATCTCCTTTGTTAAGCCTTCTTCTTTCATCTTTTCAACAATCTTTGCCTCTGTTGCAATGCTTGCATGGTCAGTACCAGGGAGCCAAAGAGCACAGTAACCTTGCATCCTTTTAAACCTAATAAGAATATCTTGGATGGTATTGTTCAGTGCATGGCCCATATGTAGCTGCCCTGTGATATTTGGAGGTGGAATAACAATTGTAAAAGGTTTTTTTGAATAATCAATCTTTGCATGAAAATACTTTTTATCAAGCCACATTTTGTAGAGCCTGTCTTCTACCTCTTTCGGATTATATACTTTTTGCACTTTCACATCCCCCTTAAATAAGTGTTTTTATTTCATTTTTTATATTATTTCAATTTTAATTTTATTTCAAACTTCGTGTTAGAAAGATTAATTTGATGGGTATAAAGTAATTGTAATTGAAAAAATTAATTTTTACAAGGGAGGGTCTTAATCGATGATTAAAAGAGGAAATGTATACAAATGTGAGATTTGTGGAAACATAGTAGAGGTTTTGCATGCAGGTGGTGGCCAGCTTGTATGCTGTGGAAAACCCATGACGCTGCTTGAAGCTAACACAGTTGATGCAAGTTTAGAAAAGCATGTCCCTGTTATCGAAAAGACAGAAGAGGGCATCTTGGTCAAAGTAGGTGAAGTTGCTCATCCAATGGAAGAAAAACACTACATCATGTGGATTGAACTCATTGCAGACAACAAACTTTACAGAAAATATCTAAAACCAGGCGATGAACCAAAGGCACTGTTTGAAGTTTCAGCTGAGAGTGTAGTGGCATACGAATATTGCAATTTACATGGACTGTGGAAAAAAGAATAGAAAATAAATGGGGGTTGCATAAAAATTTTTGGTTTTCTTTCTCGTCTGCAACCCCCTATTTTAGCAAGTTTATTTTGAAAGAAGCCTTTTTGTCTCTCTCGCAATCATAAGTTCTTCGTTTGTAGGAACTATTAAAATCTTTACCTTGCTCTCAGACTTATTTATTTCAGAAATCTTGCCTTTTTCTACATTGAAGTTCTTCTCTCTATCATACAGAACACCCATATATTCAAGATCAGTCAAACATTTATCTCTCACAAGAGCGTTATTTTCACCAATTCCCGCAGTGAATATAATAGCATCTGCCCCGCCTAATACAGCTGCATACTCACCAATATATTTTTTTACCCTGTAACAGAACATATCAATTGCAAGCTTTGCCCTTTCATTACCCTCATTTGCAGCTTTCTCTAAATCTCTAAAGTCACTGCTCACCCCTGATATACCAAGCACACCCGACTTTTTATTCAGAAAATCATTCATCTGCTTCACATCCATTTTTTCCTTCTCCATGAGGTACAGTATCACAGCCGGGTCAATTGTTCCGCTTCTTGTTCCCATTGCAAGACCAGCCAAAGGAGTAAATCCCATGCTTGTATCAACTGACTTTCCATATTTTATTGCACACACACTTGAACCATTACCAAGATGACAAGTTATAAGTTTCAATTCCTCCAGTGGTCTTTTTAAATATTCTGCAGCTTTAATTGCAACATATTTATGTGACGTTCCATGAAATCCATATTTTCTAATTTTATATTTCTCATACACCTCATATGGAAGCGAATACATATACGCATATCTTGGCATTGTTTGATGAAATGCTGTATCAAATACAGCCACATTTGGTTTTCCAGGAATTTCTTTTTCACACGCTTCAATTCCCATTAAATTAGCAGGATTGTGAAGAGGCGCAAGTTCAATACATTCTCTTATCGCTTTTTTTACCTCTTCATTGACAACCACTGCATCACTAAAATACTCTCCGCCATGCACAACTCTATGGCCAATTGCATCAATCTCGTCCATAGAATGGATAATGCCTGCATCTTTATGTGTGAGCATCTCTAACACAAGCTTAATAGCGACATTGTGGTCTTTTATTTCCTGTTCTTTTACAATCTCTTGACCGTTTTTCTGATGTCTAATAAATGCTCCCGGCAAACCAATCCTATCAACAACACCTTTACAAAGTGCAACCTCTGTATCGGTATCAATAAATTGATACTTTAAAGATGAACTCCCTGAATTCAATACCAAAACTTTCATTTTTTCATTCCCCTTCTATAAATAATTTATTTCATCATAGCCTGAACAGCAGTAATTGCAATAACTCCCACAATATCTTCCGCTTTGCAACCTCGGGACAAATCATTTACAGGTTTTGCTATTCCCTGGGTAATAGGCCCGTACGCTTCTGCTTTCGCAAGCCTTTCTGTAAGTTTGTATGCAATATTGCCTGCATCAAGGTCAGGGAAGATTAGAACATTTGCTTGCCCTGCAACAGGACTTCCCGGTGCTTTCAGCTTTGCAACAGAAGGAACTATTGCAGCATCTGCTTGAAGCTCACCGTCTATTAAAAGGTCTGGTGCTTTTTCTTTTGCAATCTTAGTTGCTTCAACAACCTTATCAACCATTTCTGACTTTGCAGAACCTTTTGTTGAATATGAGAGCATTGCTACTTTTGGAGTTTTTCCAACCAAGGTTTCAAAGCTCTTTGCGGATGAAATAGCTATATCTGCAAGCTCCTCTGCTGTTGGATTAGGATTCAAACCTGCATCAGCATATATAAAAACTCCATTTTCACCATATTCGCAGTTTGGTACCACCATAATAAAGAAGCTTGAAACAAGCTTTACTCCATGTGCTGTTTTTAATATCTGCAGGGCTGGTCGTAAGGTATCTGCTGTTGAGTGAATAGCACCAGATACCATACCATCTGCCAAACCTTTGTATACAAGCATAACACCAAAATACATCGGGTCTTTCATAATCTTTCTTGCATCTTCCAATGTTATACCTTTATTTTTTCTCAGCTCATAAAATTCATTAACAAATTCATCAAATCTATGAAAATTCTCTGGGTCAATAAAAATAGCGTCATCTACATTTGCTCCAAATTTTGCTGCTTCTTTTTTAATCTCATCTTCTTTCCCAATCAAAATTATCTTGGCTATCTTTTCTTTTAGAGCTATGGAGGCAGCTTTTAAATTTCTTTCTTCGTAGCTTTCGGGAAGTACAATTGTCTTTATATCTGATTTTGCTTTTTCGATAATTGTATCAATAAAAGCCATTTTTTTGATGCTCCTTTCGTTTATTATCTGTCATATTAGTACCTTATATATTATAAAACAAATTGTATCTTGTATACAAGAATTATTTTACTTTTAAAATTAATTTTCACTTCAAAATACTAAACAAAAGTTTGAAGAATGTATGTTTTTGTGTTATAATTATTTCAAAATAATAATCTTGAAAAGGGGAAATAAGTAGTATGAAAAAACAACTTACAAAAAAGCAAGAGGAAATATTAGAATTTATAAAAAAGAGAATTAAAGAAAAGGGCTATCCTCCTGCTGTGAGAGAAATTTGTGAGGCAACAGGTCTTAAGTCAACTTCAACTGTGCACGGTCATCTGACACGGCTTGAAAAAAAAGGTTATATTAGGCGCGACCCATCAAAACCAAGAGCTATCGAAATCGTAGACGACGAGTTTTATGTACACAGAAATGTTGTGCAACTACCTCTTGTTGGGAAGGTAACTGCAGGCGAACCGATCTTAGCTGTGGAAAATATAGAAGAAACTATGACCCTGCCGTACGACCTTGTGGGAACAGAAGATGCATTTTTGCTTCGAGTTAGAGGAGATAGTATGATTGAGGCAGGAATTTACGATAATGATATAATAATTGTCAGAAGACAAAATGTGGCTGAAAATGGAGATATTGTAGTCGCCTTAATTGACGATGAAGCAACAGTAAAGAGATTTTACAAGGAACACGACCATATAAGACTTCAACCAGAGAACAAGGCCATGGAGCCTATTATCGTCAAAGATGTAAAAATTCTTGGTAAGGTTATAGGACTTATTAGGAGGATGTAATACTACATCCTCCTAATATTTTCAATGGCATGTAAAATTCCAACAAGTCCGATTTCAAACGAAGAGCTGCCCTGTAGATATGCAGCATATGGCTCTCTTATTGGGGCATCACAAGAAAGCTCTGAAGATGTTCCTTGGACAAATCCACCTGCTGCCATTATTACCTTGTGAGAATATCCTGGCATATTCCATGCTTCAGGCAAAACATTACTGTCCACCGGACAACCTTTTTGCACTCCCTGACAAAATCTTACAAGTTCATATTCGTTTTTAAAAACTATAATCTGAATTATATCTGTTCTCTTTTCATCAAACTTTGGCAAAACCTCATATCCTAACTTTTCCATTATATATGAAGTAAACACAGCCACTTTTAAACTTTCGGCTACTATGTGTGGTGAAAATAAAAGCCCTTGTAGAATCTCTTTGTTAAATCCGAGTGATGGTCCAACTTCTTTTCCCATGCCAGGAGAATTCAGCCTGTCTGCACACATCTCAACAAGTTCTCTTTTTCCCGCGATATAGCCGCCACATGAAGCAATCGTCCCACCAGGATTTTTAATAAGGGAACCTGCTATCAGATCTGCTCCTACTTCTGTGGGCTCTAATTTCTCCACAAATTCTCCATAACAGTTGTCAACCACAATAACTGTCTGAGGAGAAATGTCTTTTATGAACCTAATTACCTTTTCCAACTTTCCGATTGGAATTGACTCTCTCAATGAATAACCGCGTGAACGTTGAATAAAAACTACTTTTATAAAATTTTCTTTTAAAGTGCTCTCTATTTTTCTAAAGTCAAAATCATTATTCTTTAAATTAATTTCTTGGTATCTTATTCCAAACTCAATAAGGTTTCCATGTCCACCTTCTTTTATTCCAATCACTTTTTGCAGTGTATCATAAGGTTTCCCACAGATTGAAAGAAGAGTATCGCCTGGCCTGAGCAGAGCAAATAGCATTGTTGCAATTGCCTGTGTCCCAGAAATAAATTGGATTCGCACAAGTGCATCCTCACATCCGAAAACTTTTGCAAAGATTTTTTCAATCACATCTCGCCCGCTATCCGAGTATCCATATCCATCTGTCTTATTCAGATGGGTGTATGAAAGCCTGCTGTGGTGAAAAGCATTTAAAACCTTTAGCTGATTGAAGGATTTTATTTCCTCTATATATTCGAAATTCTCTTTTAAATCTTCTAAAGCTTGCTCTGTTAAGCTTAGCAAATCATGAGAAAAATTATAAAATTTTTTTAATGCCTCGATATCTATCTTCAATATCATTTGCACCTCTCTTTTAAATTCTGATTGTCAAAAATTAAAGAAAGCTCATGAAACACACGTTCATGAGCTTTCTTTTGAAATTGTGCGTTTTATTTAGTCTTCTAACCTTGATTGCTATTTTGTTGAGAAGCTTGCTGATTATTTTGTGCCTGAGCCATATAGTTTATTGGCTTTGAGGGCATGATTGAAGATATAGCGTGCTTGTAAATTAGCTGTTGCTTGTTATTGTCAGTCTCTACAATCAATGTAAAGTTATCAAAACCCTTGATAACTCCTTTTAACTGAAAACCACTGAGCAGGAAAATTGTAACATTCACTTTTTCTTTTCTTAACTGATTTAAAAATAAGTCCTGCAAGTTTAAACTTCCTTTCGCCACTTTATGTATTCCTCCCCAAACTTAAAAGTTTTTTATATTATAATTTTTATATGTTTTTCTTAAATTATACCACACTTTTGCAAAGTTCAAAACATTTTTTCACAACTTCTTCAAACCTCATACCTGTAATATCCAAAAACATAAATTCTCCCTGATATTTAAACCAAATCCTCTGCCTTTTAGCAAACTGTCTTGTCCTTATTTTAAGCTCTTCTTTCGCCTCTTGCAAAGAAATCTTCCCTTCAACATACGGTATTACCTGCTTATATCCAAGCCCCTGCATAGATTTTAAATCCTTTGAATATCCCATATCCAAAAGCTTTTTAACTTCATCTGCAAGCCCCATATCAAACATCTTTTCAACCCTTTTTTCAATCCTCTGCCAAAGAGCTTCTCTTTCCATTATAAAACACAGAGGCAATACATTATACTTTTCGCTTCCCTTTCTTCTTACCTTGTCTAAAAACTCTGTTGGTTTTTTGCCAGTCAAAAAATAGATTTCTAAATATCTTATCACCCTTTTTACATTGTTTGGATGTACAGAGTTTGCTGCATCCTGATCTATACCTTTGAGCAAATCGTAAAGATACACATTGCCTTTCCTATTGAGTTCATCGTAAAGCATTCTTCTTATTTGTTTTGAATCCCCCATTTCAGGAAATTCGACATCGTCCACAACCGACTTTATATAAAACCCTGTGCCGCCTACAA
This sequence comes from Caldicellulosiruptor obsidiansis OB47, assembly GCF_000145215.1. NCBI lineage: Bacteria > Bacillati > Bacillota > Caldicellulosiruptorales > Caldicellulosiruptoraceae > Caldicellulosiruptor > Caldicellulosiruptor obsidiansis. The sequence continues at coordinate 1,178,050 of NC_014392.1, read as the reverse complement.
GCAAAGGTATTTTACCTCTTTTATAAATATCCAAAATTGCATTTGTGGCATCCTTTTGAAACATCGCAACATTATAATCCTCATCTGGAAATACCACATCAATAACATAATGTCTGACAGCTTCTCTTTGCTCCTTTGTAGGCTTTGCTGTGCCAATATCCATAAGCTTGTACACACACATCGAATCTGCAGACACAATCTCGCCGTTTACAAGCTGAGCAAGCTCTACTGCAACATCTGTTTTTCCGGTGGCAGTAAGGCCTGCAATTACAATTAAAGGTATCTTCTCCATTCTTGTTGCCTCACCTACACTGAAATTTATACAATTCTTTTGAACATTTTTTCGATATCTTTCTTGGTAATTTCTACTACAACTGGTCTTCCATGCGGACAGTGAAAAATTTCTTTTTTGACAAGTACAAGTTCAACTATTTCTTTTTTCTCTAAGTCTGAAATTTTACTATTTCCTTTTACTGCTGCTCTGCAAGCAATTCTTTTTAACAGGTCCTCAGAAATTCCTACAAGACTCTTATCTTCAACCATTTGTTCGTATACCATCTCTATTACGTCAAGTAAAAACACTTTATCGATGCTCTTAGTCAGTATAGCAGGCCAGGTTCTCACTACTATTTCATTTTTCCCAAAATCCTCAATTTCAAAACCCATATTTTGAAAGATAGAGCGGTTTGAAAGCACAAACTCTTTTTGTGAAGAGGGAAGCTGAGCAACAACAGGAACAGCCAATACTTGGCTTTGAACATTTGAAGAATAAATTTGACCTTTAAAATCTTCAAATAACCTTCTTTCGTGTACTGCGTGCTGGTCAATAAGGTATAAGCTGTCATCACCTTGCACAATGATATAGGTATCAAAAGCGTAACCAACAATCTTGTAGTTTCCTGCACCAAAGTTTTCAAAGCCCTGCTGCTCAATTACAACTTCTCTTGGTTTATCAGAAAACATTTCAAAGAAATTTGGCTGCTCGGAAATAACCAAAGATATATCGTTTGAGTTTGTAGACAAAACTTCAATGTGTTTTTGTTCAAGTTCAGCATCATTTGCGTCATCAACTTTGCTCAAATCAAGTTTTGCAATCATTTTCTCAGATTTTAATGAGTCTGTTATTGCTTTATAAACGGTGTTATAAACAAATTGTTCATCCCTGAACTTTACCTCAAGTTTTGATGGATGGACATTCACATCAATCTCAGAAGGTGGAATTTGCACAAACAGAAAAACTATTGGAAACCTTCCTGTGATGACTGAATTTTTAAATGCCTCATCAACACATGACGAAAGAAGTTTGCTTTTGATATATCTTCTGTTGACATAAAAATGATAACCTGAACGTGTGGCTCTGCTCACAGTGGGGTTTACAAAATAACCCCAAACTTTTAGAGATTCTTTCTCAAGAGAAAACTCAACAATATTTTTTACTATCTCTATCCCAAATATAGAGCCAATGACAGATTCAATCTTATTATCTCCTGGTGTAAAAATTTGTCTTTTGCCATCTGCCTCTGCCCTGAATGAAATCTCTGGCCAGGCAATTGCAATCTTTTCAACCACCTCAAGACAGTACTTTTGTTCAGTTGACGGAGATTTTAAAAATTTTAGCCTTGCAGGAGTATTGTAAAAAATATCTTCAACAACAATCCTTGTTCCTTCTTTAAAAGGACAAAAACTTTTAGAAAGGACCTTGCCACCTTCTACTTTTACCATGCACCCCTGTTCTTCCTCTAAATGCTTGGAAACAAGTGTCACCTTTGCTACGCTCGATATTGCACAAAGCGCTTCCCCTCTAAATCCCATTGTTTTGATGCTGAATATATCCTCCAAAGACTTTATCTTGCTTGTTGTATGTCTTTCAAACACATATTCGATATCATCAGAGTGGATTCCTTTCCCATTATCATATACTTCAATTCTCTTCATACCGCCTTTTTCTATTTTAACATCGATTAAACTTGCTCCAGCATCTATTGAATTTTCCAGAAGTTCTTTGAGGCACGATGCCGGTCTTTCTACAACCTCACCCGCCGCCAAGATATGAGTTAATTGTTCAGGAAGTTTGTAAAGCTCTCTCATATCAATTGCCTCTCTTTAGCTTTGATTATTTCATGTTTGAGTTCACTTAGGATATTTAAAGCTTGTAATGGAGTTATATTCAAAATATCAAGTTTTTCAATTTTGTCTATTATCTCCTCTTTTTTATACGAAAAAAAATCAATCTGCTCAGTAAACTCTTTTTTAATTTCCTTTCTAAGCTTTCTAATACTTTTTCTATTTATATCAGCCTCTTCAAGCTGTTTTAGAATTTCCTCAGCCCTCTTTAATACTTCTTCTGGAATTCCAGCAAGTCGGGCAACATGAATCCCATAACTTGAGTCACATCCACCCCTGACAATCTTCCTCAAAAATACAACGTTTTTACCCTCTTCTTTGACATCAACCCTGTAGTTCTTTACCCCTGGAATCTTCTCTTCAAGCTCTGTTAGCTCATGGTAATGAGTTGCAAAAAGGGTTTTTGCACCAATTTTAGATTTATCAGCAACATACTCTAAAACCGCCCATGCTATAGAAAGTCCATCATATGTGCTTGTTCCTCTCCCAACCTCATCAAAAATTATAAGGCTTTTTGGCGTTGCATTTTTCAATATGTTTGCAACCTCTGACATCTCTACCATGAATGTACTCTGCCCAGATGAAATATCATCAGATGCTCCTATCCTTGAAAAGATTTTATCCACTATACCAATGTGTGCCTCATCAGCGGGTACAAAACACCCCATCTGTGCCATTATAACAATTAAGGCTACCTGCCTCATGTATGTAGACTTACCAGCCATATTGGGACCTGTTATAATCAAAACCCTATTTTCTACTTGGTCAAGTTCGGTATCGTTTGGGATGAAATTACCTCTTCCTATCATCTTTTCAACCACTGGGTGTCTACCGTTTTTAATGTATATTTTATCCCCTAAGTAAACATTTGGCCTGACATATTCATTGTCAATTGCAATACGAGCAAATGAGCACAAAACATCCAAGATGGCAATATAACTTGCTGTTTTTTGAATCCTTTCAATCTGAGCCTCAATTCTATCCCTTATTTCGCAAAAAAGTTGGTATTCAAGTTCGATGAGTTTCTGGTCAGCGCCTAATATTTCATCTTCCAATTTTTTGAGTTCCTCTGTTACATACCTTTCTGCATTTGCAAGAGTTTGTTTTCTAATGTATCTGTCTGGAACAAGAGAGTAGTTTGACTTAGTGACTTCTATATAATATCCGAAAACCTTGTTATAACCAATTCTGAGATTTTTTATGCCTGTGAGATTTCTCTCTTTTTCTTCGTACTGTACTAAAAGTTCCTTACTATTTTTTGATATATTTCTTAATCTATCTACTTCTTCATTAAAACCATCCTTAATTATTCCACACTCTTTTAATGTTACAGGTGCATCTTCGTTTATAGAACTGTCAATAAGTGAATGTATATCTTCTAATGTATCAAAATCCTCATAAATCTCCTTTAAAAGCTGTGCTGAGAATGAAGAAAGAAGTTTCTTTAAAGCTGGTAATACTTCAATCGACCTTTTCAAACTTAGCAAATCTTTGGCGTTAACATTCTTATATGCAAACTTTGAAGAAAGCCTTTCTATGTCATACATTCTACTCAAAAGCTCTTCTATCTGTACTAAAATAGAATAGCTTGATTTGAGCTGCTCAACACTGTCAAGCCTTCTGTTAATCTCAATAACATCAATAAGAGGTCTTTCAATCCATTTCTTCAATAGCCTTGAACCCATTGAGGTCTTTGTTTGATCCAAAATACCAAGAAGGCTATTTTTTTTAGAGCGCTGAATGATGCTTTCGGTGAGCTCTAAATTTCGTTTTGTATTTATGTCAATTTGAAGATAGTTTTGGACTCTGTAAAATTCAAACCTTCTTATATAATCAAAAGAAATTTTTTGGGTCTCTGTCAAGTACTTCAGCAGATTTCCTACGCTCAAAATCAGCCTTTCGTCTATTTTACCCACATTTATCTGATTTTCTATAACCTCATAGCACTCTTGTAAATCCACAAACTCTATCATTTGTACAAAAGAAGTGCAGTTTTTTTTCAGATATTCATAAAGCTCATCTTCTGAACGTGAGATTAAGATTTCACTGGGATTGTATTTGCCAATTTCATTTAATAGCTTTTGAAGGTCTTCTTCAATAAGGCAAGAGTACATCTCACCAGTTGAAACATCTACAAATGTCAATGCAAATTCAGACCTGTTTCTTGATATACAACAGATGAAATTATTGGCTGTTGAAAAATTCTCGTCAATAAATGTGCCTGGAGTTATTATTCTTGTAATTTCCCTTTTTACAATTCCCTTTGCAAGCTTTGGATCTTCCACCTGTTCGCAGATCGCAACCTTGTAACCCTTTTCTATAAGCTTTGCAATGTAGCTGGTCGCAGAATGGTACGGCACACCGCACATAGGAGCTTTTTCATTATTTCCACAATCTCTGCTGGTTAGTGCTATCTCAAGTTCTTTGGACGCCACAATCGCATCTTCAAAAAACATCTCATAAAAATCGCCAAGTCTAAAAAATAAAATACAATCTTTCACCTTCTGTTTTATCTCCATATACTGCTGCATCATAGGAGTTAGCTCTTGCATAATTTAAATCACCTCGCCGTACAGCCAATGCTCTGCAGCTTCCAAAATCTTTACATTAACAAACTTAAACATATACTCATCAGGGCACTTCACATTGACAACCTTGTTTGTTCTCGTTCTTCCAACAAGCAAATTATTTCTTTTAGAGCGACTGTCAATAAGAATTTCATACGTTTTGCCAAGCATCTGCTTGTTCTTTTTCAAAGCTATCTCTTCAACAAGCTTTACAAGACGTTGAAATCTTTGGTGTTTTATATCCTCCGGAACTTGATTGGGCATTTTTTCAGCTGGTGTTCCTCTTCTTTTCGAATAGATAAAGGTATATGCAGAATCAAACTCTACTTTTTGGCACACATCAAGAGTATCTTCAAAATCTTCATCCGTCTCTCCCGGAAAACCTACAATAATGTCAGTAGTAATTGCTATATCAGGAATATTTGTTTTAAGCTTTTCAACAAGTCTAAGATAGTCTTCTTTTGTATAGTGCCTGTTCATAGCCTTCAATATTCTTGTTGACCCTGACTGAACTGGCAAATGTATATGTTCACACACCTTATCCAAATCTCTCATAGCTACAATAAGCTCGTCTGACAAATCCTTGGGATGAGAAGTCACAAATCTAATTCTCTCTATTCCTTTTATTTCATTTACCTTCTCAAGTAGCTTGGGGAAAGTAATACCATTTGCTAAATCTTTTCCATATGAATTAACATTCTGCCCCAGAAGAGTAACTTCCTTTACTCCATTTTGAACAAGCTGTTCAATCTCATAAATAATCTCTTCAGGTCGCCTGCTTCTTTCTCTTCCTCTGACATATGGAACTATGCAATAAGTGCAAAAGTTGTTACATCCATAAATTATATTGACAAAAGCGCTAACTCCTTGCCTTCTTGCAGTCGGAATTCCCTCAACAACCACATCCTCATCTTCCGAAATGTCAATAACAGTTTTTTTCTCAGTAATAGCAGTATAAAGAAGTTGCGGAAATTTATGAAGACTTTTTGTACCAAATATTATATCCAGAAAAGGGAACAATTTTGCAAGTTTTTGTGCAACTTCAACCTGCTGCGGCATACACCCACACACACCAATTATCAAATCAGGCTTTTTGTCCTTTAGTCTCTTTAAAGGTCCAATATTTCCGTATACTCTTGATTCTGCATGTTCTCGTACGCTACACGTGTTAAATATTATCAAGTCAGCTTCTTGGATGTTTTCAGTTTCAACGTATCCCATTGCATTTAGCATTCCAGCTAATTTTTCAGAATCATGAACGTTCATTTGGCAACCATATGTCACAATATGATATTTCTTATTTTTGCCATTTGCAAGGTAATACTCTGTATTCATTTTTTCAATCTCTTCAACAAACCGTGCCTGTGTTCCAAAATCTATATAATAAATGTTTTTGCTTTCCAATTTTATCCCCCTCAAAACTTTTTTATTTGACAAGCTTTATTATAGCATTTTATTTATCAAATTATAATATCTTAAAGTCTCCCATTTTTTTCTTAATATTTCTTTAGTACTTGGTGCACACTTCTTTATTGAAAGCATAAAACAAAAATCTTTTTCAACTAAAAGGGAGGAAAACTAAGATGCCAAGAAAAAAGAGACTTGTTCCAGAGGCAGCACCACAACTTGACAAATTAAAACAGGAAACTGCCAGCGAAGTTGGTGTAACTCTTGACAACTACAATCCTAACATCACTGCAAAACAAGCTGGAACCGTCGGTGGATATATGGTTAAAAAGATGATACAGGACTATCAAAACAGGGCAAAAAATCAACAATAACAAGACGGGGAGGAAAATTAAAACTTTCCTCCCCGTCATCTTAATTATCAGATTTAACTTGTTACAATGCATATACCTCTTCAGCTGGAAGTATTTTTACATTGTTTTCACTTAGCACTTCAATTGCTTCATCAGCTTTCTCTACTTTTAGTATAACAAGAGCTTGGTCACTAAGCTTACCAACAAAAGCATACATGTACTCTATCCCTATGTCTTTTTTGTAGAGTATTTCAAGAACCTTTGCAAGCCCTCCTGGCTTGTCTTCTACAGCAATCGCAATTACATCTGTTGCTGAAACTGTAAAACCATTTTCTTTTAAAACCTGCAAGGCTAAATCAGGCTTATTAACAATCAGTCTCAAAATACCAAAATCGGTTGTATCAGCAATTGACAAAGCTGAGATGTCTATATCGTGCTTACCTAATATCCCTGTCACCTCTGCAAGCCTGCCTGATTTGTTTTCCAAAAAAACTGAAATTTGCTTTACAAACATTATAATTTACCTCCTACAATAACAAACTTGTCATTTTACCTATTATATAGATACCCAATTTTTTAATTATATTTTTCTCTTGTCAATAACTCTTTTGGCCTTTCCTTCACTTCTTTCAATTGTCTTTGGCTCAACAAGTCGAACCTTTACAGAAATCCCCAGCGTCTCTTCAATAGCCTTTGTTATTTTTTTCTCAAGCTGTTCAAGCTTTTTGACCTCATCAGAAAACATTCTTTCAGAAACTTCTACCAAAACCTCAAGAACGTCAAGATTGTTTACCCTGTCAACAATCAGCTGATAATGCGGTTCAACCTCACCCATCTCAAGAAGGACACTTTCTATCTGAGACGGGAAAACGTTGACACCACGAATAATTATCATATCATCTGTTCTACCAATTACCTTTTCCATCCTTACTAATGTTCTACCACACCTGCACCTATCATAGTGAAGAGCAGTTATGTCTCGTGTTCTGTATCTTATAAGTGGAAGTCCTTCTTTTGTAATTGTTGTAAAGACAAGTTCCCCATATTCTCCCTCACCTAAAACCTCACCTGTTTCGGGATTAATTATTTCAGGTAAGAAATGGTCTTCATTTATATGCATTCCACACTGATATTCACATTCAAACGAAACCCCAGGTCCAATTATTTCTGAAAGACCATATATGTCATAAGCTTTAATATTAAGTTTTGTTTCTATTTCTTTCCTCATATTTTCTGACCACGGCTCTGCACCAAACACCCCTGATTTTAACTTAAGCTGAGATTTGTCAATTCCCATCTCTTCCATAGTCTCAGCAAGATAAAGAGCATATGAAGGTGTGCAAGCCAAAACCGTTGTTCCAAAATCCACCATAATTTGAATCTGTCTTCTTGTATTGCCAGACGAAATTGGAATTACCGATGCACCAATCCGCTCCGCACCATAATGAACTCCTAATCCTCCTGTAAAAAGTCCATAACCATATGCAATCTGGACAAACGAGTGTTTGTCAGCTCCAGCTGCCACAAGTGTCCTTGCCATAACCTCAGACCAAATACCAATATCATGTTTAGTATATCCCACAACAGTTGGTTTGCCTGTTGTTCCAGAAGAAGCATGAATTCTTACAATTTCGCTCAGAGGGACAGCAAAAAGTCCATATGGATAATTATCGCGCAAGTCCTGCTTAGTAGTAAATGGAAGTTTTCTTAAGTCATCCAAGCTCTTTATGCCTTCAGGAATAATTCCACGCTCTTGCATCTTTTTTCTATAGTAGGGTACATTTGTATATACCCTTTTTATAGTCTCAACTAATCTTTTGAATTGAATCTCTTGTAGATTATTTCTATCCATACATTCCATGTGTTCATCCCAATATTTCATCTTTGCTTTTCCACCTCACATATTTTCTATTCTTCTACCAAGGTCAAAGGCTTTTAAATTTATCTCAATAAACTCTTTTTTTACATTCTTCTCTATAGAACTTATAAATAAAGCCTCCTCTACACTCAAAAACTTGCTAAAAAATCCAAGCATCAAGGTATTTTGAACTCTTGCATCTCCAAGAGAAGAAAGCAGCTTTTTTATCTCAACCTTGCAAGCTTTCACACCAATTTCTTTTAGGACTTTTTCTACATCAGGATACTCATATGAACCTGTTGTTACACTTATAGGAGGAATCTCATAGTCAGCGTAAATCAATGTACCATCTCTTTTGAGATATTCAAGCCATCTTAGTGCTTCTAATTTCTCAAATGCTATAATGAAGTCTGCCTGTGCTATATCAACAAGTGGAGAGAACACCTTTTTAGAAGCTTTTACATATGTAACAACACTTCCACCTCTTTGTGCCATACCATGAACTTCAGAAATTTTTACATCATAACCCGCACTCAGTAAAGTCTCACCCAATATTTTACTAAACAAAATATTACCCTGACCACCCACACCTACAACCAAAATATTCATTTCCCTTTTCATATAATCACTACTCCTTCTGAGCTAAAATTGCGTTAAATTTACAAATATCCTCACACATGCCACACCCAAGACATAAATTCTCATCAATAAAAGGTTTATCTTTTATTGATATTGCTGGACAACCCAAACTCAAGCACATCTTGCAATTTCTGCATTTCTGTGAATCTATATATCTCTTGGAAATAGTAAACTTGTATCTACGATGTAGCCTACAAGGAGCTTTAGCTATTACAACTTTAACACCTGGGATATTAATAAGATTTTTTATTTTATCTAAATTTTGATCTATTTTGTAAGGGTCTATCTCCTCTACAACTGAACATCCTAACACTTTGCAAAGAGCTGCTAAATCAATTTTATACGTTTGTTCACCTTTTATTGTATAACCTGTTGCAGGATGATCTTGATGACCTGTCATACCAGTTGTGGAGTTATCTAAAATCAAAACAAGTATGTCAGACCCATTGTAAACCGCATCAATTATACCTGTTATCCCTGAGTGAATAAAGGTAGAATCTCCAATCATTGCAACAACCTTTTGCTTTTTATCTGATGCATTTGATATTCCATGTGCCATTCCAATACTCGCACCCATACAAACACATGTATCCATAGCATTAAACGGTGAAAGTGCCCCTAAGGTATAGCAACCAATATCCCCAGTTATAATAATATTTTTTAACTTGCTCAAAACATAAAAAATTCCCCTATGAGGACAACCTGGACAGAGCACAGGAAATCTTGGTGCAAGGGTTTGATTTGCTTTATATGGAATTTCTATTTCTTTGTTTTCTATAGACTTTTTGATAAATGAAGGGGAGTATTCGCCTGTTAATTTAAAAATCTCCTTACCTACAACATTATTTATTCCCAATGTCTTTATATTTTCCTCTAAAAATGGATCAAGTTCTTCTACAACATATACCTTATCAAATTTCATACAAAAATCTTTTATTAATTTCTCTGGAAGCGGCCATACCATACCAAGCTTCAAAACCCATGCATCAGGATAAGCTTCTTTGACATACTGGTATGCTATTCCAGATGTAATAAAAGCAATTTCTTTTGTTCCTATGTCAACTTTATTTACTTTTGACGTTTCTGCAAACTCTTTTAAGTCACTCAACCTCTTTTCCACAAATTCATGGCGCATCCGTGCCATTGCAGGCATCATAACATACTTTTGTATATCTTTTTTATACTCAGATATTATTTCTTCTCTATTCCCTTCTTCTACAACAGATTGTGAATGAGCAACCCTTGTTGTAAGACGCAAAATCACAGGAGTATCAAACTTTTCGCTTATCTCAAAACCAATCTTAACAAAATCAATACATTCTTGACTATCAGCTGGCTCTAAAACAGGCACTTTTGCAGCTTTAGCTATATCTCTGGTATCTTGTTCATTTTGGGATGAATGCATACCTGGGTCATCTGCAACAGCTATCAAAAGCCCGGCATTTACCCCTGTATAAGATGCAGTAAAAAGAGGATCTGCTGCCACATTCAAACCTACATGTTTCATTGAACAAATGGCACGTCTACCATAAATAGATGCACCAATTGCAACCTCAAGCGCCACTTTCTCATTTGGTGCCCATTCACAATATATCTCATCATACTTTGCTATTGCCTCTGTAATTTCCGTTGAAGGTGTTCCAGGATAAGCTGTTGCAACTTTAACTCCTGCTTCATAACATCCTCTTGCAACGGCATGATTCCCAAGCAGTAATTTTTTCAATTTATCTCAGCCTCCATTATTTTTAATTGGTTTTGTTTCTCAAATCAATTACTCTTTTTGCTTTTCCAGTAGTTCTTTCAATAGTTTTTGGTTCAACAAGTTTTACCTTCACGTTTAAACCTAATACAGTAAATATTCTATGTTTTATCTTGTTTTCTAATTTTTCAAGTTCAGCATATCTTTCCAAAAGCTTTCCATCTACAAGCTCTACATGAACTTCTAAATCATCCAAATATCCTTTCTTTGTAACAACAAGTTGATAGTGAGGACCTATACCTTCAATTCCCATCAGAACACTTTCTATCTGAGATGGAAACACATTGACACCTCGAATTATGAGCATATCATCTGTTCTTCCTTTAACAGATGTCATTCTCACATTTGTCCTTCCGCACTTGCAAGGCTCATATATCAGTGATGTAATATCTCTGGTTCTATATCTTATAAGAGGCATACCTTCTTTTGTGATGGTGGTAAGTACAAGTTCTCCTGTCTCTCCTTCTTCAAGAACCTCACCTGTCTCGGGATTTATTATTTCAGGATAGAAATGATCTTCATTTATATGTAAGCCTTCCCTATATTCACATTCACCAGATACTCCTGGTCCAATTATTTCTGAAAGACCATAATTCTCTGTTGCAAAAAGTCCCCACTTCTTTTCAATTTCTCTCCTCATCTCAACTGTTGAAGCTTCTGCACCAAAAAGACCCAATCTTAGCTTTATCTTTGACTTATCAATGCCAAGCTCGTTTGCAACCTCATCCATGTAAAGTGCATAAGAGGGGGTACACACCAAAACTGTAGAACCAAAATCTTGCATAACCAGCAACTGCTTCTCAGTATTACCACTGGAAATTGGAATAACTGTAGCACCAACTCTTTCTAAACCCTGATGAAGTCCAAATGCACCAGTAAATAGTCCGTAACCAAAGGCAATCTGGGCGATATCATGTTCTCTTACACCTGCTGCTGTGACCATTCTTGCAACCACTTCTGTCCAGATTTCCATGTCATGTTTTGTATATCCTACAACAGTTGGCTTACCAGTTGTACCTGAGGAAGCGTGAATTCTAACAATTTTCGAAAGAGGAACAGTAAAAAGACCATATGGATAGTTTTCTCTCAAGTCATCCTTAGTTGTAAATGGAAGAAGTCGAATATCCTTTAAAGTTTTGATATGATGTGGCTTTATTCCTATCTCATCAAACTTCTTTCGGTAAAAAGGAACGTTTTCATAAACCCTTTCTACCGTTCTTTTAAGCCTTTCCAATTGTAATTCTTCGTATTGTTTTCTGTTGAGTTTTTCATACTCAGACCATATCATACCAACCTACCATCCTTCCTAAACTTTTATGTATGTATTTAAAAACTTATTAAGTATTATATTTTAATATCTTTTCTTTTTCAAGCAAAAAGCTAAAAAAAAGGACTGTCCACAAAGATACTTGGACAGCCTTTTTTATACAATATACTGGAAACTTATGTTTTAGTCAACTTTTTTATTTTACTATAACAAACCTTCCGTTTTCAACATCTATATCAATACTTTCACCTTCAACAATTGTACCTTTCAAAATCTCTCTTGCTATAAGTGTTTCAACATTTTTCTGCAAGAATCTCTTTATTGGTCTTGCACCAAAGTTTATATCAAAGGCATTTTCCATAATAAACTCTTTTGCCTTTTGGGTCAACCTTATTGAAATTCCTTTTTCTATCAGCTTTTGCTGAATTTCTGCAACTCGAAGGTCGATAATTTTTATAATCTGCTCCTTTGTGAGAGGTTTGAAGATTATTATCTCGTCAAGTCTGTTTAAAAACTCTGGTCTAAAATGTAATTTTAATTCTCTATCTATCAGTTTCCGTGTCTCTTCATCTATTTCACCATTTGAAATCTTAGCGTTCAAAAGATATTCGCTTCCCAAGTTAGAAGTCATTATAATTATAGTATTCTTAAAATCCACTGTTCTGCCTTTAGAATCAGTAAGTCTACCATCATCCATTATTTGTAGGAGAATATTAAAAACATCTCTATGTGCTTTTTCAATTTCATCAAAAAGTACAACTGAATAAGGTTTGGTTCTAACAGCCTCTGTAAGTTGACCTCCTTCTTCATATCCCACATACCCAGGTTGTGCACCAATCAAGCGCGAAACTGAGTGTTTCTCCATATACTCTGTCATGTCAATTCTTATCATATTGTTTTCAGAATCGAACAGAGCTTCAGCTAACGCTCTTGCAAGTTCTGTTTTACCAACACCTGTTGGACCTAAAAACAAGAAGCTACCTATTGGTTTTCTCGGATCTTTTATTCCAGCTCGCGCTCTCATTATTGCATTGCACACAGCTTCAATTGCTTCATCTTGACCAACAACTCTTTTGTGCAAGATTTTATCAAGCTCTAAAATCTTTTGCCTTTCAGTCTCTACAAGCTTTGCAACCGGAATTCCTGTCCACTTTGATACAATCTTTGCAATTTCTTCTTCTGTTACTTCCTCTTTTAAAAGTCTTTTTTCTGGTGGTATTTTTTCTAACTCCTGACGTTTTCTATCTAAAGCTTTTTGCAGTTCTATGAGCTTGCCATATTTCAGCTCAGAAAGTCTATTGAGGTCATAGTTTCTTTCAGCCTCTTCAATTTGAATCTTAACATTTTCAATCTCCTCTTTTATTCTTCTTATATCTTTTATCAACTCTTTCTCATATTCCCACTGAGCTGAAAGTTCATCTGCTCTGGATTGAAGCTGCGCAATTTCCTTTTCAATCTCCTCTATGCGCTGTTTTGCGCTCGTATTTTCTTCTTTTTGCAAGACATTTTTTTCAATTCTTAGCTGCATAATCTTTCTTGTAATTTCATCCAGTTCTGTGGGCATTGAGTCTATCTCTGTTCTCAATAGTGCAGCTGCTTCATCAATCAAATCGATTGCTTTGTCAGGCAAGAATCTATCTGAAATATATCTGTCTGAAAGCTTTGCTGCTGCAATCAAAGCATCATCTGTAATTCGTACTCCATGATGGATTTCAAATCTTTCTTTAAGTCCTCGCAAAATAGAAATGGTATCTTCAACAGATGGAGGATTTACTAAAACAGGCTGAAATCTTCTCTCAAGTGCAGCATCCTTTTCTATATATTTTCTATATTCATCAATTGTTGTTGCACCGATACAATGCAGTTCTCCTCTCGCCAGCATGGGCTTTAAAAGGTTTCCTGCATCCATAGCACCTTCTGCTCTTCCTGCTCCAACTATGTTGTGTATTTCATCAATAAAAAGTATTATCTTACCTTCAGAAGCAATGATTTCATTTAAAACAGCTTTCAGCCTTTCTTCAAACTCACCTCTATATTTTGCACCTGCAATGAGGGCACCCAAATCAAGAGCAAAAATTGTCTTGTCTTTAAGCCCCTCTGGAACATCTCCTTTTACAATTCTTTGTGCAAGTCCTTCAACAATAGCAGTTTTACCAACTCCAGGTTCACCAATCAAAACAGGGTTATTTTTTGTTCTGCGAGAAAGAATTTGAATAACTCTCCTTATTTCATCATCTCTTCCAATTACAGGATCAAGCTTGCCTTTTCTCGCAAGATCGGTAAGGTCCCGTCCATACTTTTTTAAAACCTCATAGACTTCCTCGGGGTTAGGACTTGTTATTCTTTGATTTCCCCTAATTTTATAAAGCTGCTGTAAAAATTTTTCGTGTGTAATTCCATATTTTCTAAATATATTCTTGGCGGAAGGGATATCTGAGTCTATCATAGTTAAATAAACATGTTCAACGCTTATATATTCGTCTTTAAACTTTTTTGCTTCTTCTTCAGCTTTGATTAAAATTTCGTTTACATATCTACTTACGTATACCGTTGAAGCACCAGGTCCGTATACCATTGGAATCTTTTTCAGCTGCTCTTCAATATCTCTTTTATAAAGCTCTATGTCAATACCCATGTTTTTAAGAATCTTTGCTACAAGTTTATCATCTTCATTCACAAGTGCATAATGGAGATGCTCTACTCCTATTTCCTGATGCTTGTAAACAATAGCTGTATTTTGAGCATCTAAAAGAGTTGTTTGAAGACTTTGAGTAAATCTTTCCATATTCATTTTGAATCAACACCTCACGTAAAAAGTATACAAAGGATAGTATAAAACAATCAGGGAAGGACTTTGCCTTCCCTGAGAATTTGCTTATTCTATATCAATTGTTCTTACATTTGGTTTTGAAGGTCGTTCTTTTGGAAGTACTATTCTCAAGATTCCGTCCTCGTATTTTGCTTTGATACCATCCTCTTTTACATTGTCAAGATAGAATGTTCGGGAAAATGCACCATATCTTCTTTCTCGTCTTATAAAGTTTTCTCTTTCTTCTTTTTCCTCTTTCTTTGTCTCTGCCTTTATTGTAAGCTTGTTATCATAAAGCTCTATCTTGATATCCTCTTTTTTGACCCCTGGAAGTTCTGCTTCTATAATATACTCATTTTCAGTCTCCTTAATGTCAGTCCTCATGAATCTTGTACCTTTTTCAGGTGCAAAGAAATCTTCAAACCAGTCATCAATGTCAAAAAACTCTCTTTCAATTTTTCTCATGATGTCAAATGGTTTTCTGCCAAATGGAACTATGTCTCTGAGCATCTTACATCACCCTCCTCTTTTCCATTTTTATTTTTAGGGCAATTTTTGATTTTGACTATCTTTGACTTTCAATTACTATTATATACCTTTTTCTCTTTCTTTCAATTTTCAAATTTGCTCAAAATCGACGATTTTCTGTGATTTTTCTTACTCTATCTATATTTTTCTCACTCTTTCTCAAGATTATTCTATCTTTTCTGTTAAAAGCTTCTGAAGCTCTTCTATGAAGGTATTGATATCCTTAAACTGCCTGTAAACAGAAGCAAACCTCACATACGAAATCTCATCAATCTTCTTGAGTTTTTCCATAACCATCTCACCAATTTCTCTTGACGATATCTCCTCACGCATAGAATTATAAATCTCATTTTCAATCTCATCTACAATCTTATTCATCTGCTCAATAGACACAGGTCTTTTCTGGCAAGCTTTTATAATACCATTTAAGATTTTATTCCTGTCAAACTCTTCTCTCCTATTATCTTTCTTAATAACTAAAATTGGCTGCCTTTCTACCTTTTCATATGTGGTAAACCTTTTCTGACACTTTAAACATTCACGTCTCCTTTTAATAGTTCTTCCCTCATCAGTTGGTCGAGTATCAACAACTTTACTGTCTTCATATCCACAAAAAGGACATCTCATACTTTCATCTCCAATTCCTGATTATATATTACAGTACAATTTTTACCACTGCTTTTTGCTCTGTACATGGCAACATCTGCACATTTGATCAGATCCTTTACATTGTCAGCATGTAAAGGATAAGAAGCAATACCAAAGCTAACTGTTACCCGTGTTTGAATCAAATTATCTTCTATTGTTTCACTTTCAATAGCTCTTCTTATTCTTTCAACCACCTTATAGGCTTCATTGCTTTCAAGATGATTAAATACTATTATAAATTCTTCACCACCATAGCGTGCAACAATATCACCTTTTCGCACCTTTTCTCTTGCTATTCTAACTACTGTTTGCAAAACCTTGTCACCAAATAAATGTCCATACGTATCATTTAGCTTTTTAAAGTTGTCAACATCAAAAAGAGCAATGCTAATCGGATATCTTCTACCAGATGTCTGAATCTCTTTTTCCAAGAATTCATAAAGATAAATTCTATTAAATGCACCTGTTAGCCCATCAACCATAGCCATTGATCTCATCTGCTGATACAAACTGGAGTTTTCCAGTGCAATTGAAACTTGTGCAGCAATAGATGTTAAAAATCTAAGATTGTCTTCTGTAAACACATCTTCAAATATATGTTCAAGTAATATTATTCCATACTTGTCATTCTTTGTTGCTAATGAAGCATACATTATCGATTTTGTAGCTCTTCCGTTTATAAAAGGACAATCAGCACTGCTTACCTTATTTCTATAACCATTTTCACAATTTAACGCAACACTTTTGAGCCATTCTATATTCTCCTGTTTGAAGCTTTCTTTTTGCTCGTTTTCTGGAAGGTTAGAAAATGCAACGTAAAGCTCTGTTTTGTCTTTATTAAATAATAATATCGAGCTTTTGTCAACACCAGTCACACCAATTAAAACATCATTTACAAATTTCAGAAGCTCATTTGTGTCCAGTATTTGTGTTATTATCTTACTGATTTCCTGAAGATTAAAAAACTCCCCAAGAGAAATATTAAGTCTTTTATTAATTTCCTTTAGATAACTTATTTCTCTTTCCAATTCTTTGATCTTTGCCTCTTTTGCCTCATTAAGCTTTTGCAGCTTTTTGAAATTTTCATCGTATTGCCTTAGTTTTATATCTATCTCATTAGTTTGGCTTTTTTCAAAGAATTCGATTTTTATAAACGAAGAAAACCAAAATATATAATAAAAAACATAAAATAGATTTCTCAAATCTTCACTGTTGACATTATTAGTAACAAAATCGAGAAATACAAAAAATATATAGGCAAAAATTAAGACTATTGCAATTTGTCTTAAACTCTTTATATTTATTCTTTCAATATAGAACAGAAATACCAGCGATATAACAAACATTAAATCAAAAAGTCTCTCATATCCAAAAAAGAATACAAGATTTATAACCTCAAAATATTTGAGATATCTAAAGAGTTCCTCACTAATATGTTCTTCTTCATTGAAAAGCCACGTTTTAAATAAATTGTAACCTGTTGAAATAACCAAAAATATTAGGGGAACAAGCCATTGTGAAAAGGAATGAACTTCCATTGAGGGTGAAAATAAAAGTTTATCTAAAAGCAAATACACTACTATTGCCAAAATTAAAAACCATGAAATTTTTATGTATTCTTTTTCAATTGCTATTTTTTCAGTACTCACAAGTCTTCCTCCCATTTATAACAATCCATTGTCTTCAAGTAGCAACCTTTTTTTTTTTTTTTTTTCAATAATGTTATATATTTACATTTACCAAAAATACAGTTCAATTATACTTTTATTCTATTATATTATATCTCATAAATTCTGTCTATAAAAAGAAGTAACCCCCGAGTTTTGTCCGAGTTTTGCAGCAAAAAATTATTATCAAATTTTAAACGGCTATTAGCCTTTTGATTGCATTTGCGGTAACTGGCAAAATAGGCAATTACCCTCGATACCCTTGTCTTTGCTACATCGCTTGGAATGTAGACTTGCAACGTCTTAAAGTCAAAGTGCTCAATGAGAAGCGAAAAAGCTTCCTTTGGTCGTATGCCAGTGTCTAATGTAAGCAGAATCAGGGCATAATCACGCAAACCGCAAAAAGTGTTCCTGTCGGGTAGTTTCAAAAGCTTTTCTAAAATCTCAATGTCGATGTTGACAATTCGCCCCTCGGCTTTCTGTTTCTTGATCTTCTCCAGTGGGTTGGTCTTAAGAATGCCTTCTTCAACGCACTATTTGAAAAATGCCTTCAAATACGTGAGCCGCAAATTGTAAGTGGCGGGTTTGACGGGTTGAGACAAATATTCCAGCACACACTTTTTAAGTTTTTGCTCGTCATGAAAACAGTCGGGGTAGAGCCTAAAGAAGCGGGTAATATGAGCCTCATACTCACCGATTGTTGATTCCCTTCTTCCCTCGGCTCGCTTGTAAAACAGGAATTGTTGCATAGCTTCCTGCCAATCCAGTTTGACAACGCTTCTTTTTTGGGCATAATAAAACCACCTCTCGCAAAGTTTTTTGACTTTGCGATTGGTGGTCGTGGCTTACTGTTTTCAAGTTCTGTGGGATAATTAGCCCTCTATTCTACTCCACAAAACCTTGCGACTTTTCATTTTGCCACCATTTTATCCTATTTCTCTTTTACCTTCTCACATCTGCTTTGGTGCGGATGGGGGGATTTGAACCCCCATGGGGAGAGCCCCACAAGATCCTGAGTCTTGCGCGTCTGCCAATTCCGCCACATCCGCAAAAGCTTATAAATTCTTCTTTACATTATAATATTTTAAGCCAAACTCCCACCTGATGTCAACCAAAAAGATTTTCAATTTTTCCAAGATGTTAAATCAGTCAAACCTCTTTGAAAATCTCTTTATTGAAATAAAAAGAAGTACAAGCCCTAAAAATATTAACACCAAGACCTCATCCCACAGATATTCTATCCCGACACCTTTGAGAACAATACCCCTTAATATTATCAAAAAGTAAGTAAGAGGAACAAAATTACCTACAAACCTTATCACAGCTGGCATTGCTTCACGGGGGAACATAAAACCTGAAAGTAGCACACTTGGCAACAAAAACAAAAGTGCAAGCTGCATTGCCTGAAGCTGTGTTTTCGAGACAGAAGATATGAGCATTCCTATCATGAGCGCACAAATGACAAATTCCATCCCCAAGACAAACAGCAAAAGAATATTGCCTCTCACAGGTACCTTAAACCATAGTATTCCAAACAGGAGCGCAACTAAAAAGTCACCCAGTCCAAGAAATGTATAAGGAACAAGTTTCCCTAAAATTAGCTCGATTGATTTTATTGAAGTTACTATTAACTGTTCCATTGTACCTTTTTCTCTTTCTCTTACAATTGCAAAGGCTGTAAGTATTATAGTTATATTTTGCATAATAAGTCCCATAAGACCAGGGATTGTAAAAAGTTCGCTTTTCATAGAAGGATTGTATTTTACACGTGTTCTGACATCAACAATAGGTTTTACAACATAGTTTTTCTGTGCAAAATAGTTTTTCTGTGCAAAGTTTTGCATTGTCAAAATACCGCTTGAAAATACTGTCTTTGCAATTGTGGGATCTGTCCCATCTACTATAAAAAGTACTTCAGGACTTTTGTTTTGTTTAAGAAGTTTTGCAAAGTGAGAAGGGATAATTAAAGCTGCTTTGATTTTTCCACTGTCAAGACTACTTTCTATCTCTACCTGATTTTGTGCAAAAAAGGTTGGCTTAAAATACCTTGTGTTCTGAAGTTTTCTTACAAGTTCTCTACTCTCTTGTGTCTTTGCCATGTCAAGTATTCCTATGCTTACATTTTCGACATCCATTTTGACAGCATAGCCAAAGAGCATAAGCATAATAAATGGTGCCACAAATGCTAAAACAAAACTTGCCTTATCTCTTTTAATTTGTATAAACTCCTTTTTCGCAATGGCAACAAATCTTCTTATTGAGAAACCATTCATTTTAAATCTCACCTCTATCTTAAGCAATCTTTTTACTGTGAGAATACTTTCATAAACACATCTTCAATACTATGTGACGAATACTTTGTCTTGACATTTGCAGGTGTGTCTACCTCTTTCAAAATCCCATTAAACATAAAAGCAACATAGTCACACCTCTCAGCCTCATCCATATAATGGCTGGTTACTAATACTGTAACACCACTTGAGAAAAAACTCTTATCATCTCCCAATACTCTTTTCTTGAAATAGGGTCAACTCCAGCTGTTGGCTCATCTAAGATTAAGATTTGTGGATTGTGAAGTGTGGCACAAGCAAAAGCAAGTTTCTGCTTCATTCCGCCAGAAAGTGTGCCAACAAGTGATTTTTCTCTGCCTTCAAACCCAAAAAATTTAAGTAGCTTTGCCTTTTTCTCTTCAATCTCGTCCTTAGAAAGGTCATATATCGCACCATAAAATTCAATGTTCTCTTCAACCGTTAAATCCTCATACAGACTAAACTTTTGAGAAACATAACCTATATTTTGCTTTACTTGTTCTGGATATTTTGAAACGTCATTTCCAAGCACTTCTACGTATCCTTTTGTTGCTCTTAAAACACCACATATTATTTTAATTGTAGTTGTCTTCCCAGACCCATTTGGCCCAAGCAAGGCGAAAATGCTACCTTTGGGAATACTAAATGATATGTCATTTACCGCAACAAACTCTCCAAACCTTTTTGTAAGCCCCTCTACCTTGATTGCATATGCCACCTATCATCACCCCAAATTTTGTAAAATTAAATCTTTACATCAACAAGCATCCCAGGTCTTAAAATCTCTTTATCCTTTATTATCTTTAGCTTTATTATCTTTAGCTTGACCATAAAAACCACTTTTTGTTTTTCCTCTTTTGTCTCTACGTTCCTTGGTGTAAACTCTCCTTTATCAGAAATAAACACAATCTCACCATACGCTTTTTTGTTGTTATCTAAGATAAGCTCAACCTTCTTACCAAGCGAAAGTTTTTGTAGCTGTGCTGAAGGAACATATATCTTAAGATAGTAGTCGCTTAAGCCTATTTGAGCTATAAATGTACCAATACCAACAAACTGTCCTTGGTCAACCCCTTTTGTTAAAACAATACCATCAACAGGTGAGGTAATTGTGGTTTTTTCCAAATTTAAATCAGAAATTTTTAAGTTCTGCTCTGCCACTTTTACATAAGAGAGAGCTTGCAAATAGTTTCTCTTTGCAATGTCAACAGAAATCTCAGCAATCATTTTATCCTCATCTGTAACAGATTCGTTTTTCACCATTTCAAGTTGGTTTTCTAATGAATTAATCTGATGTGTTAGACTACTATTTTGAGCCTTTAGGGAATTTAATTGCATTTTTAGTTCTGATAATAGCTTTATTGTGTCCAAATCAGCCATTTTCATCTTTTCTAAATTTTTTATGTTTTCTTCCAAAAATTCAATGTTATTTTCATTTCCTAATTTTATGTCTTTTAGCTGTAGAATATTTTCTTTTATCTGATTAATCTTGTATTTCGATGGTTTTTTAGAAAGAAGCTGATATTTTAGCTTTGCTAATTCCCAGTTTTGCTCAGCGATATCCGCAGACAATTTAGCAACTTCAAGGTTTGCCTGTGCAATATTCTTTTGAACTTCATAAAGGCTTGAATCAATCTTTGCTATTATGTCACCTTTTTTAACTTTAGAACCTTCTTCAACAAAGACTTTCACTATTCTCCCAGCAATCTCAGTGTTTATATCAATAGTCGATACCTCTACAGTTGATGAGTATACATCTTCAGTATTTTCTTCTCTGCACCCTGTCAAAAAGAGAGTAAAAATTGAAATTAAAAAAAGGACAGTAAAAAATACCTTAAAGTTTTTAGATTGCAATATCGCCTTTATCATCCTTTTACTCCTCCCCAATAGACTTTTTTATCACATTTAATACATTTTCTATCTCCTCTTTAATCTCATCACTTGTTGTCTCAATGCCCAGAATATATTTTTGGAATAAAAAAGTAAGAAGAGTGCCTATCATCATTCTTGAAATGCCTTTCGCCATCTCTTTTGAAATATTTCCTTTTCGTATTAGTATCCTCTCAATCAAACCCTTTGCCTCACAGGTTTTAGGTACCATATTTTTTATAACCTCATTTTTGAGGGAGTCATTATACTGAATCTCTATTAGAACAATCTTAAAAAGGTCAATGTTTTTGTCCAGCATTTCAAGTCTTTCATTTATTATAGACCTCAAAAATTCAGAAACTTTTAAATCCTTGTTCTTTTCGATATTTTCTTTAAGAGGAGAAAGAACAACAGAACCTAAGATTTGTGTCAGGGCAACACTTACAACTTTGTGAAGTAAATTCTCCTTATCTTTAAAATACTTAAATAGTGTAGCTTCAGAAATCCCTGCATCTTTTGCTATTTGTGCTGTTGTTGTGGCAGCATAACCATTTTGTGAAATCAACTTTATGGCTGATTGAATTATTCTGTTCTTAGTATCTTCACTTTTCCTCAATTTTAATATCTCTCCCTCCCCTAAGTTTTTTAGTAAGTACTTACTTACTTTTATTATAAAAATTTTTTGTATTTTTTCAACTAAAACAAAAAAGGGCTTTTTAAAAGCCCTTTCTGCTCATATTTTCTGTTTTGGTGACCCCGAGGGGATTCGAACCCCTGTTACAGGCGTGAAAGGCCTGTGTCTTAACCACTTGACCACGGGGCCATACCTCTTTTTACATAAAATGGTGGCGGCGAACGGATTCGAACCGCTGACACTGCGGGTATGAACCGCATGCTCTAGCCAACTGAGCTACGCCGCCATCTTTTTTATTTAACTAATTTTTTGGTTGCGGGGGGAGGATTTGAACCTCCGACCTTCGGGTTATGAGCCCGACGAGCTACCAGCTGCTCCACCCCGCGATATCTGGTGCCGGAAACCGGACTTGAACCGGTACGACCTTATTCAGGTCCCAGGATTTTAAGTCCTGTGCGTCTGCCAGTTCCGCCACTCCGGCATCGCAATTATATATTTTAATGATTTCACTTACTTTTGTCAAGATATTTTTCTCTTGGTGCGGGTAGAGGGACTTGAACCCCCACGGCTGTTGCCACTAGATCCTAAGTCTAGCGCGTCTGCCAATTCCGCCATACCCGCTTGTTTTTGCGTATTATATTTTAGCACAAGCTTTCTTCTTTGTCAAATATAAAGGTTTTTGCTCCGAACACCTGTCTTAATTCTTGCAATTAACTCATAAGGTGTTCGGAGCATATAAATTTTTATTTTATATACACATATATTTTTCTTCTCCTTGGACCATCAAACTCACAAAAGAACACACCTTGCCATGTACCAAGCATCATCTCACCGTTTCGAATTATAATGTTAACAGATGAACCTATCAAGCTTGCCTTTATATGCGCATCAGAATTCCCCTCACTGTGACTATAGCCATTATTTGCTGGCACTAACTTTTCAAGTTGTTTTTTTATATCATTTACAACCGACGGGTCAGCATGCTCATTGATTGTAATACCTGCAGTTGTATGTGGAACAAATACTGTCATGAGTCCTTCTTCGATATTAGACTGTCTAACAATTTCTTTTAATTTACTTGTAATATCAACAAAATCTACTCTATCTTTTGTTCTTATCTCAATTTCCCTAAACAAATTAGAAATTCCCTCCCGAATTATTTTCTTTGGTACTTATTCCAGTGAAGTATTGAAGATAGGGGCTTTTTGTTTCTTACAGGTTCTTCATCAGCATAACCTATTGCAATGAGGGCACAAAGTTCTAAATTGTCTGGAACGTTTAGCAGCTTCTTGACATCTTCTGAATGCTCCTTTTTATAGCTTGCAACCCAACAACTCCCAAGCCCTAAAGCTTTTGCAGCCACTAAAATATATGTTGTTGCTGCTGACATATCTTCTAAAATATATTCGAAATCTTTCTCATAAAGCACAGCAACACAGCATGAAGCATCTTCTATGAATCTGCCATATCGAGCCTTTTGAGCAATTTGTTTTTTAATCTCCTCATCTGTCACCACCACAAATTCCCAACCTTCATTTCCTCTTGCAGTAGGTGCAAATCTTGCAGCATCAATTATCTTTTCAATAACTTCTTTGCTAATAGCCATATTCTTTTTGTATTTCCTGATACTTCTTCGAGACTTTAAAACTTCTAACATATCCATAGACACCTCAAAATATCTCTCCTTTCTTACTCATCTTTTTTATCACTAAGACTTACCAAATTATCTAAGTATCTTTTTAGCTTTTGTCTTGCCAAAAGTATCACTTCTTCAAACTTTTTGCCTGTCAAAATCTCAACAGCTTCATCGATTGTTTTTACTGCCCAGATGTGAAAATCTCCATTCTCAACTTTTTCTACTATCTCGTCACACAATACCAAATTTTTTATATTTTGATGTGGGATTATAACACCCTGCTTGCCATTTAAACCCTTTTTCTTGCAAACATAATAAAAACCTTCTATCTTTTTTGTCACGCCACCAACAGGCTGAATCACTCCCTTTTGGTTTACAGAACCTGTTATTGCTATTCCCTGATAGATGGGCACATCACTCAAAGCTGAAAGCAGTGCACAAAGTTCAGCTGCGGATGCAGAATCCCCTTCAATGCCAGAATATAACTGTTCAAAGCATATAGTGGCGTTTAATGCAAGTGGCATATCTTGGGCAAACAGCTGGGAAATATACCCTGAGATAATCAAAATGCCTTTGCTATGAGTTTTTCCAGACATTTGTACTTCACGTTCAATATTTATTATACCACTTCTTCCGCTACTTGTGGTAACTGTTATTAAAGAAGGTTTGCCAAAAATATAGTCTCCAACATCCAGAATTGCAAGTGCATTGATTTGCCCAGGCTTGTAGCCATCCACATCAACTAAAATAGTACCTTCCTCAATCATCTGGTTTATCTTTTCTTCATATTTTGCACTTCTAAATTCTTTTTCGCAAATTGCTTTGCTCACATGTTCTTTCTTCACCACTTTGCTCTTTTCCAGTTCAGCCCAGGTGTTAGCTTCTGCCAATATCTCAACAATTTCATTAAATCGCGTTGAAAGCTTTTCCTGGTTCTCAACAAGTCTGCAGGAATATTCAATCACTTTCTCAACAGCATCCTTGGAAAATGGCAATGCATTTTCTTTTTTACAAAATGAACTAATAAACTGGATCATCTTGTAAAGATTATCTTGATTGTAATCCATTTCTATGTCAAAATCAGCTTTAATCTTGAAAAGCTTTTTAAAATCTTCATCGTATGTGTATAAGATGTTATAAATATACTCACTGCCAATTAAAATAACCTTTAAATCAACTGGTATAGGTTCTGGTTTTAAGGAAGGAGTTATAAATAGTCCATAGATATCCTTTAGATTTTCAATGTATATCTGACCTGTTTTTAGTACTCTTTTCAAAGCTTCCCATGCCTGTGGATAGCTCAGTAAATCTTTTGCCTGAAGGATAAGATATCCTCCGTTTGCCCTGTGAATCGCTCCCGCCTTGATTTTTGTGTAGTCTGTAACAAGGATATTGCCCATCTCATTATCGTATTCAATTTTACCTATAAGATTGTAATAGGTCGGGTTTATTTCATAAACAACGGGTGCCCCTTCTAATTCTGAATTATCAACAATAACATTGACCTTATATCTATCAAGTCTTGACATCTTTTTGTAAGAAGCAAATTGCAGAGGAAGAGGTGTATCCTCTTCTTCTTTATCTAAAAATTCTTCAAGATTGTCAATTATGTCATCTGTTACATTATCAATATAGTCCAAAATTTTTGTGTTATCTTTATACTTGCTTCTGATTTCATATACATAATGACTTATCGTGAAAACGGCTATTCTCTTTTGTAATTCTTTTATTCTTTCTTTCAACTCTTTTTCAAGAATCTTTATCTTCTTTAAAACTTCTTGAGTCTCAAGTTGAAGTTTTTTAACCTTTCTTTCTATCTCATCTCTAATAGTCTTTTCCAGCTCAGGATATTCCTCTTCTGAAATAGCCCTACCATTTACAATAGGAATAAAATATACCCCACTTGGAGTATACTTTATCTCAAAATCATATTTCCTTGCTTCTTCAGCTAAACTATCTAAAAGCTGTGTCCTCTTTTCTTGATACTCATTGTAGATATTATTTTTATCATTTTCATATTCCTCGCTGTTAAAAACCTTCTTCAAATCATTAATTACAAACTCAAGAAAATCTGCCATATCCTTTTTGAAAACTTTACCCATTCCTTTTGGCAGAGATATTGCAATAGGTGAGTCAGGATTGACAAAATTATAAACATAAACCCAGTCGTTCGGAACAGGTCTGTTTTTTGCTATCTCCTTTAAATAATTTTCAGCAAAGCTTGTCTTACCTGTACCTGTGGGACCACACATGTAAATGTTGTATCCTTTTGTGGTAACACTCAGCCCAAATTCAAAAGCTCTTTTAGCTCTTTCTTGACCAATTATTGTGGTCAAAGGTTCTATTTCGCTTGTTGTTTTAAAATCAAAACTAGACAAATCTACATTCTTTTTTAATTTATCTGGTGTAAGTTTCATAAACATTTCACTCCATCTTTGCAGTTTTTCTTTAAAAATTTTATACCCTTTTTTTAGATATTTATTCTTTTTTATAAAAACAACTTTGTTGTTGTTAGAATGAGAAAATGGCTGTAAAATAAATGTTATGAACCATTTTAAAACTGGTAACAATTAATAAAACAAAAAAACAAGGAGTTGAATGCACATGGGAAACGAAAAGATATATATGATTCCTGTCAACGACGCTTTTTCAATAAATTGCGAATGTGCTTTTTGTTACCTTGAAAACAATTTCGAAAAACAATGTATTGAAATTGTGCTTGGTGAAAGTGTTATGGAGGTTGATGCAAGAATAGAGACAAACAAAAAAGGGTTTTGCAGAAGGCATTTTCACATGCTGCTTGAACAAAAAAATAAACTTCCTTACGGACTTATATTGGAAACTCACCTCAATGAGATAAAAAAACATCTTGAAAATCTTATATATTCCAATTTTTCAGAATCAAACTTGCAACAAAAAGAAGGGTTCATCAAAAAACTTTTTGGCAATCAAAATTTGAACAAAAACAAATTGACAGATATAATCCAATACTTAGAAAACCTCTCTTCCAAGTGCGTTATCTGTGAAAGGATTCAATCAAGGATGAAAAATTATTTTGAAGTATTCTTTTTCATGTGGAAAAACCAGAAAGAATTTCAGCAAAAAGTTCTTTCTTCAAAAGGATTTTGCTTACATCACTTTAATGAACTTTTGAAATATTCTATAGACCACTTGTCTGGAAAAGAATTTAATAACTTTGTCGAAAAAATTTGTAAAATTGAACTTGACAATCTTTCTCGAATCTATACAAACGTCTGTGACTTCAACAAACAGTTTGATTATAGAAACGCAAATAATACTGTTACTGAAGAGATAAGAAACTCGCTTTTGAATGCCACTGAAAAACTTGGAAAATACAAGTAAAAGTATTTTTACACTTGTACTCCTTTTGCAATGATGTGAATATACTCTACATTTATTGAGGTATAATATTCTATCTCCTCTTTTATCTCTCTCTGTATTCCTTCAAGTACAGATTTTATGTTGCAACCAAATTTTAATATAACCTCAATCTTTATATACAACAGATTATTCTTGATAGCAAGGTCAATTGAAAGTATTTTGGCAATATCCTTGCTTTTCTTGAGTACTCTGCGAACATATGCAATCAAGACATTTTCTGAAATAGTATATTCACCCAAATAGCTAAAGGTAGGTCTTACTATAGTTTTTTCGGCAACAATATAATCATTGAGGTTAATTCTCTTAAAAAGCTTTAAAGGATATATCAGCAAACCCGAAAAGTCCTTTTTTATTTCAAAAGTTGGAACAGGTACAACGTGTTTTCCTTCTTTATTTCGCATGGTTATTGCTTTTTTTATCTCAAGGTCGCTTGAAACTTCTTTGATATCAACAAACCTTTCAATACTTCCCAATTCTAATCTTTTAGCTATCATCTGTGCCATCTGTTTGGATGTAGCTAAGATTAAAATAGAATCAATGTTCAAATCTTTTATGGCCTTTTTTACCTCATTTGCATGATCATCTTCCATAAAAAGTGCTCTCCTGACCGAAGCCAAATATGTAGGTTCTTTCTTTGCAGACTTTCCTGCAACAAGCTTTGAGTTGTAAACTAAAATGCCGTCGTCTATTATAGCGCTTGCTCCCAGCATCTTTGCAACCACTATTGCCTTGTAGCTTTTACCTGTACCACTTGGTCCAACTAAAGCATACACTTTCACAGCATCACAACCTCTTCAAAAAGTTTTAAAACCTTTCAAAAGATATTTTACTACCAATACCCCTTTTCTACAACAGCCTCCGCAATCAACAGATCTTCTTTTGTGGTTATTTTGAAATTTACGCTACTATTTTCAATTATCTTAGGCTTTATACCCATCAACTCAACATACTGAAGGTCATCTGTAAATAACTCATTCTTAAACATTTCATATCCTTTATATATCAAATCAAACTTAAAAACTTGGGGGGTTTGTATCAGACAAATATTAGATCGTGGCAATGTCTTTTGAATGTGACCATCAACTACAAACTTTACAGTATCCTTTGCCAAAATGCCAGGTGCAACTGCAAAATGAACCTCAACCTCTTTAACAAGCTTTTCAATCAGCTGTAAAGTGATAAAAGGCCTTGCAGCATCGTGGATTGCAACAATATCACACTTGTTTTTTAAAATCTCCAATCCCTTTTTTACAGTGTCTGCTCGCTCTTTTCCTCCATAATCCCAATAAACAACTTTACTGTATTTTTCTTTCAAACTCCTTGCAATATCTTCAAAACCTTGAGGTACAAGCAGCACAACTCCATCAATAAAACGCGATTTTTCAAACATTTCAAGAGAATATTCAATTATCATCTTACCCTTTAAAAATAAAAATTGTTTGGGGGTATCCCCCCCAAACCTTGTGCCTTTACCTGCCGCACACAAAATAGCGCATATTTTCACCCTTTTCCCTCCACTTACTCTACCATATCAGGATAGTACATTCTCCATGACGTCCAGCCACCGCTCATATTCAAACAATCAAAACCATTTGCTTTTAAAATCAAACATCCATGGTATGACCTGAATCCAACACCACAGTAAACAATAATCTTCTTGTCCTTTGGAAGTTCACTCAGTCTATTTCTCAGCTCATCTACAGGAATATTTACTGCTCCCTTTATATGTCCAAACTCGTACTCTTCTGGTGTTCTTACATCTAAAATAATATAATCTGGGTTATCAAGATGTTCAAATACTCTATCAGGCAAAATATTTTTAACCTCTCCACGTATTATATTAGAAGCTGTCATGCCAGCCATTATCACAGGGTCTTTTGCAGACGAAAATGGCGGCGCATACACAAGATCAAGATTTTCCAAATCAAATACAGTCAAACCTGCATATATTGCAGTTGCAATAACATCAGCTCTTTTGTCTACTCCTTCTTTCCCAATAACCTGTGCACCATAAATTCTGCCAGTTGTGCTGTCAAATATAAGTTTTATTGTCAGCTGCTTTCCTCCAGGATAGTAACCAGCATGATGAAGAGGATGAACAATGGTCACATTGTAATTAAGTCCTTGGTCTTTACACTCAGTTTCGCTAAGCCCAACCTTTGCCAAAGCCCAGTCAAATACCTTGATAATAGAACTACCCACAACTCCTTTGAATTCCAAATTTCCGCCTGCTGCATTGCACCCAGCAACTCTTCCCTGCTTGTTTGCAGGTCCTGCCAAAGGAATCCATACATTTTTGCCTGTGATAATACTTTTTACTTCAACCGCATCGCCGGCTGCATAAATGTCAGGGTCAGAGGTCTGCATCTTGTTATTTACCACAATTCCCCTGTTCACTTCAAGACCTGCTTCTCTTGCAAGTTCAACATTTGGTATCACACCTGCTGTCTGAAAAACAACATCGCATTCTATCTCTTCACCGTTCGAAAGTTTTAACCTCTTTGCAACCCCGTCAATAACATCTGCATCAACCACAGATACGCCCGTTTTCACATCAACACCTTTTTCTTTTAACGTATATACAACAGGGTTTGTCATCTCTTTGTCAAACTGAGGCAAAATAGAACTTTTTAGTTCAACAATTGTACAGTCGACACCCAGAAGATTTAGCTGCTCAGCAAGTTCCATGCCAATATAGCCCGCTCCAATTACAACCGCTTTTTTTACTGGAGCTGCAGAGAAAGCCTCTTTTATTTTATCAACATCATAGAGTGTAAAACATGTGTAAGAGTTTTTGCAATCTTTCAAAAAAGGTAAAACAAAAGGTCTTGCACCTGTTGCAATGATAAGCTTGTCATAGCTTTCCTCATATGTTGTATTATTTCTTTTGTCTAAAACGGTCACAGTTTTCTTACTTCTGTTGATTTTTGTAACTTGGGATAACGTGCGAACATCAATGTTATATCTTTTCCTGAACAGCTCTTCTCTCACAACAAGCAAGCTATCTCTTTTTGGGATTGTTCCACCAACATAGTACGGAAGACCGCAGTTTGCAAATGATACATACTCTCCCTGCTCAAGTAGTACAATCTGAGCATTTTCATTTGTTCTTCTGGCTTTTGTGGCTGCCGATGCTCCAGCTGCAACTCCACCGATTATCACAATTTTCATTTGTTTGCAATTCCCCTTTCTATCAGTAATTTTAATTTTATACGTCATTTCTTTATCAAACTATCCTCTCATTTCATTTTATCACTTTAGATATTTTTTGCAAATATATTATGAAGCAAAGATGGAAATAATGAGCAGATTATGATAATAACCCATTCGAGACTTTTCAAGGAACTCACTTCAAATACTATACCCAGCTGTGGTATATATATTACCAGTAAAAATAAAACAAATGATAAAATTACAGCAATTAAAAGATATATGTTCCCAAACAACATCGAGAGTATGTTTCTTTTATTTGTTGAACACTCAAAGGCAAAAATGAGTTGAGATATTACAAGCGTAGCAAATGCAACTGTTCTTGCTGTTTTGAGGTCATAACCTTTTAAAAGGGGCAAATAGAATGATAAAGTTGCAAATACCCCAATTGAAATACCTCTCAATATTATCTCCTGCATTAGTCCACCTGCAAAAAGGCTTTCTTTTTTTGGTCTTGGCTTTCTCTTCATTAAGTCTTCATCGCCTCTGGAAAGAGAAAGGGCTGCTGCGGGAAGACCATCTGTCACAAGATTTACCCACAAAATTTGCATGGGCAAGAGTGCAGTTGGCAAATTTAATATTGAAGTAAAAAGCATTATCAATACCTCACCAATATTACAAGCAAGAAGATATTTAACAAACTTTTTTATATTGTCATATATAACTCTTCCCTCTTCAATAGCATGAACAATTGTGGCATAATTATCATCAAGCAATATCATTGAAGCAGCTTCTTTTGTAACATCACTCCCACTTATTCCCATAGCAATACCAATATCTGCTTCTTTGACCGCTGGTGCGTCATTTACTCCATCGCCTGTCATGGCAACAATGTTTCCTTTTCTTTTTAAAAGTCTTACAATTTTCAGTTTGCAAAGCGGGTCTACCCTCGCAAATACTGAAATATTGTCAATATTTTTCTCGATAAACTTCTCATCTTTTTCAAGCTCCTCACCTGTAACAACCTCTTCAAAGCTTTCTGAAATTCCAAGTTCTCTTGCTATTGCAAACGCTGTAAGTTTATGGTCGCCAGTTATCATAACTGTTTTAACTCCAGCTTTTCTTGCCTTATTAATTGCAAGCTTGACACCTCTTTTAGGTGGGTCTATCATTCCAATAAGTCCTAAAAAAATCATATTATCTACATCTTGTGAATTAAATTTCATGCACATAAGCAAAACTCTCAATGCTGCACTGCACATCAGTTCATTTTTCTTGGCAATTATCCTCTTTTCATTGGAGGTAAGTTCTTTTATTGTCCCATCTTGACACATATAAAACTTGCATCTTCCAATCAAGCTCTCATATGCACCTTTGACAAATAAAATACTATTATCACCATATCTTACTGTTACACCCATATACCGTTTGTTAGAATCGAAAGGTATTTCTGCCACTTTTTCTTCTCTTTTTATATACTCTTTATATTTTTTTGCCAAAACCAAAAGTGCTATTTCAGTTGGGTCACCGCTTGTTCTTAAGTCATTTCTGATTTTTTCTAACTCTGCATTGTTGCAGTTAACAGCACACATCATTATGTAATCAAGAAGCTGATTTTTTACAATTCGGCCGTTTAAAAGAATCCTTCCTTTCAAATCATACCCTGTCCCTTCAACCTCTATGCTCATGTCAACTGTCTCTATCCTTTTCACAGTCATCTTGTTCTCTGTCAAAGTCCCTGTTTTGTCTGAACAAATAACATTTACACACCCTAAGGTCTCAACAGATGAAAGCTTTCTTACAAGTGCATTTTTCTTTGCCATACGCTGAACCCCTATTGCCAAGGTAATTGTTACAACAGCAGGAAGACCTTCAGGAATTGCTGCAACTGCTAAACTTATTCCTATCATAAACATATCGTAGATATTTTGTTTTCTAATTATTCCCAGTATTACTATTACACTGCATATAGCAATACAAATTACAGCAAGTATTTTGCCAAGCTGGTTTAATCTGACTTGCAAAGGTGTTTTGGTCTCATGTGTTTCTCCCAGTACCTTTGCTATTTGTCCCATTTTGGTGTTAAGCCCTATTGAAGTAACCCTCATCAAACCCTTACCTTTGACTACGTATGTGCCCATATAAAGTTTATTCTCAGTGTGAACATCCTTGTCCACGGCTATAGACTCACCTGTTAAGATAGACTCATCAACTTTCAGTGAATATCCTTCGACTAATATTCCATCTGCTGGAATTCTGTCTCCCTCTTCAATTACTACAATGTCTCTTACTGTTACATATTTTGCTTCAATTACTTCTAATTTCCCGTCTCTTATGACTTTTGCTTTGTAGGAAATATAGTTTTTTAATGATTCCAAAGCTCTTTCGGCTTTGTATTCCTGAATAAACCCCAGCGTTCCGTTTAAAATTATAAGGAAAAAGATAACAATAGCATCTAAAAACTCGCCAAGCAAAAATGATAAAGCTGTAGACACAGCCAAAATCAGAACCAGAATATCTCTGAACTGGTCTAAAAATATTGAAAGAGGTTTCTTTCTTTTTTCAATTTCAATCTCGTTTATACCAAATCTTTCCAAATTTTCTTCAGCTTCTTTGAAAGAAAGCCCTTTTTCAAAGCTTTTAAGATTGTTCACCATCGTGGTTTTATCATCCTTGCCTGAATATCTATAAACAATATTATTAAAAAGCTCAATGTTTTATGAAGAACAAATAAAGGCTTAAAAAAGTGAGCTAAATATTAAAATTCTTATATTTATTTTCACATATAACAGGGTTATAATGTATTAAAGTGGCCAGCGAATAAAATTTTAAGTTTGGAAGGGTGCTGCTCAAGTGAATAACTTAAAAAGACTGTCACCATATTTCCAAAAATATAAAAAACTTTTAATTTTAGGTTTTATGCTTATTTCCATATCTATAACCCTTGGAATGGTAAATCCATATATCTCTAAACTGATCATTGACGAAGCAATTTCAAAGAAAAAGTATCATTTGCTTTTACCATTTGTCCTCACAATGCTCTGTGTGAGTTTGGTGCGGGGTCTTATAAGATATGGCCACTCCTACTTATTTGAAAACGTATCCCAGAATATACTGTATGAACTCAGAGAAACGCTTTACAATTTTTTACAAAGACAGACCTATGAATTTTATGACAAAACTCGAACAGGAGAAATCATGGCACGCATGACAGGTGACTTGGAAGGAATTAGAATGTTTTTCTCCACTGCCTTAGCTCTGCTTGCTGAAAATATTTTGAATTTTTCGATATCTCTTACCATAATGTTTATTTTAAATGTAAAGTTGACATTTGCTTTGCTTCTCTCAACACCTATATTGTTAATCTTGGTTTATATTTTTGACAGAACTATAAGACCAGAATTTATTAAGATACGAGAAAAGTATTCTAAACTCAACACAGCAACTCAGGAAAATATTACAGGTATCAGAGTTGTAAAGGCTTTCTCACAAGAGAACTTTGAAATAGAGAAATTTTCGTCTGCCAACGCCGAATACAAAGAACAAAATATAACAGTGGGACTTATCTGGGGCAAATTCTTTCCTATGATTGAAGCAGTGACATCATTACTTGTTCTGATTATTTTCGCGCTGGGTGGTTTCATGGTAATTAAAAATACAATCACGATTGGAACACTTATGGCTTTTCAAGGTTATCTATGGGCTATAATTTGGCCTTTGAGGTCATTGGGATGGATTATAAGCATGGTGGAAAGAGCAAACGCTTCTTGTGAGAGAGTTTTTGGATTGCTCAGTACACCTGTCAAAATCAAAGGAAAGCCAACTCCATTTGAAGTTAAAGAAGGGTATGTAAGGTTTGAAAATGTATATTTCAAACACTCTGGAAATCTTGTGTTAGAAAATATCAATTTTGAAGTAAAACCTAAAATGAAGGTTGCTATAATGGGACCAACAGGTTCAGGAAAATCTTCTATTGTAAATCTTATACCCCGTTTTTATGACGTATCAAGCGGAAGAGTACTAATAGATGAAATAGATGTGAGGGATTACGATCTTAAAAAGCTCAGAAGTGCAATCTCTGTAATTCCTCAAGAGACATTTCTATTTTCTGATACCATCGCAAATAACATAGCGTACGGTGTGGAAAATGCTTCTCTTGAAGATATCATAAACGCTGCAAAACTTGCTCAGGCACATGAGTTTATTGTTCAGTTCCCAGAGGGATATGATACTCTTGTTGGAGAAAGAGGAATTGGCCTCTCAGGTGGTCAGAAACAGCGAATTGCAATAGCAAGAGCTCTTTTGAAAAAACCCAAGATATTGATCCTCGATGATGCAACATCAGCGGTTGATATGGAAACAGAATATTTGATAAGCAAAGCGTTAGAAGAATATTTCAAAGATTGTACCGTATTTATCATTGCTCATAGGATTTCAATGGCAAAAGACTGCGACCTGATACTTTACCTTGAAAATGGAAAGATTGTAGAACAAGGAACCCACAATGAACTTTTAGTTAAAAAAGGTAGATATTACAATATATTTGTTCAACAATACAAAGATATTCTGAGTACACAAAAAGAAGGTGATAGGTTTTGAGCAATTCCACAAAAAGACTTAGAATTGAAGAAGATGAACCAATAACAAAACCTTTTAACTGGTCACAGTTTGTAAGACTTTTGAGATATATAAAGCCATATAGAAGGTACTTTATATATTCTTTTCTTCTAATGATACTTGCTACATTCTACAATCTTGCCGGACCTTATTTGATAAGATTGGTTATTGATATTGATATTCCCCACAGAAACATCCATGCTCTTATGTATAAAGCAGTTTTCTATATTGTGCTTACCTTATTGTACGTAATAAGTCTTCGCGTGAGAACAATCTTTATGACAAAACTCGGCAACAGTGTGGTCTCAGATATTCGAATGCATCTTTTTACTCATCTTCAAAAACTGTCTCTCAACTTTTTCGACAGTCGACCTGCAGGCAAAATAATGGTAAGAATAATGAATGACGTGGATTCTTTATCAGAGCTTTTGTCAAATAGTATTTTAAATGTGCTGGTTGACACTTTAAGCCTTTGGGCTATCATAGTAATAATGCTTTCAATTGATATAAAACTATCCATTGTTGCACTTGGTGTTCTTCCTTTGTTAATCTCAATAATCATGATATTAAAAAACTCAATAAGGACAAGATGGCAAGATGTTAGAAAGAAATCTTCTACTCTCAATGCTTATATACATGAAAGCATACAAGGAATGAAAATAACTCATGCTTTTACAAGAGAAGAAAAAAACGCCGAAATATTTAAAAATTTAAACACCACATTCAAAAATACATGGATGAAAGCAATCAGAGTAAATAATCTATTTTGGCCAACCATAGAATTCACTGGAACTCTTTCAAGCGTTCTCATATTTCTTTTTGGCATCTGGATGATGAGAAAGGGGTACACAACACTTGGTACAATCATAGCATTTTCTAATTATATGGGAATGTTCTGGCAACCTATCAATAACATATCTAATTTTTACAATCAGCTGCTGGTTGCAATGGCATCAACCGAACGCATATTTGAAATCCTTGACACTCAACCAGATGTTCAAGACAGTCCATATGCATATGATTTACCACCAATTAGAGGTGAAATAACATTTGAAAATGTTTGCTTCTCATATGACGAGGAAAAACCTGTTTTAAAAGATGTTCCATTCACTATTAAAGCTGGTGAGACAATTGCACTCGTAGGAGAAACAGGTGCAGGAAAAACCACAATAATAAATCTCATCGCAAGGTTTTATGACCCTCAAAAGGGAAGAATCTTGATTGACGGACATGACATTAAAAACGTAACTTTGTCTTCTTTAAGAAAGCAAATGGGCATAATGCTTCAAGATACATTTATATTCTCTGGTACAATTGCAGACAACATTCGATACGCAAAACCTGATGCCACAATGGATGAGGTAATAAGGGCTGCAAAGATCGTTAATGCGCACGAGTTTATTATGAAAATGGAAAACGGATATGATACAGAAGTCAACGAAAGAGGAAGCCGCCTCTCTATCGGCCAAAGACAGCTCATCGCATTTGCCAGAGCACTTTTAGCTGACCCAAAAATACTGATATTAGATGAAGCAACCTCAGCAGTAGACACTCAAACAGAGATCCTAATCCAACAGGCTATAGAAAAGCTAACATCGGGCAGGACCTCAATTATTATAGCTCACAGACTGTCTACCATCCGAAATGCTGATAGGATATTTGTCATCCATGATGGGCAGATTGTTGAAGAAGGCAGTCATACTCAGCTTCTTGAGAAGAAAGGTTATTATTATAATCTCTACACCTCACAGTTCAAATATTTTGAAAAATAATGACCTAAGTAAAAAATGGCTGGTAAATAAAGCCAGCCATTTTTTATGACTCATGCCTGGTATCTGTTTATTCTACTAAGAAGCTGTGTCTGCCATTTTTCATAAACCGGTATTATTTCGTTTTGATACTTGGCAAGAAGCTTTTCGGCTACTGGCTGCTTGTACATCTGAAGAAGCTCGCTCAACCTTTCCTGAAATTCATTTTCTGTGTTCTGAAGACTTTCTACGTCAAACTCGTCTTGAATTACTTTCAGAGCACTTGAAATGCTTAAGAATGCTTCAATGATATCGTTTAAAAGATAAAAAGAGTCTTCAAACCTCAGCTGCGGAATTTGAACATTCATGATATGATCAAAAGCTTCTGACATGGTAGAGGTAAGCTCATTTATCTTTTGGACAATCTCTAAGTACTTTTCATTCATTTTTCTAACCCAACCTTCCTAAACTTAGTGTAATATTTATTTTATAATACCACAATAAAATCAAGATTTCATCCATTAAATTGAAAAAGGGCAGGAAATCCCCACCCTTTTTCAGTAATTTGACATTCATTATTTGAGTTCAACTTTTGCTCCAACTTCTTCAAGTTTCTTTTTGATCTGCTCAGCTTCTTCTTTCGATACATTTTCTTTGATTGGCTTTGGAGCACCGTCAACAAGGTCCTTTGCCTCTTTCAATCCAAGACCAGTTATCTCTCTTACAACCTTGATAACTTTGATCTTATCGCTACCTGCATCTGCCAAAATAACGTTAAATTCTGTCTTCTCTTCTGCAGCTGGAGCTGCTGCCTGAGCGCCAGCAACTGGAGCTGCTGCAACCGCAACTGGAGCTGCTGCTGTAACGCCAAACTCTTCTTCTAAAGCTTTTACCATCTCAGAAAGCTCTAATACTGTCAATGTTTTGATCTCTTCAATCAA
The DNA here is from genome assembly GCF_000145215.1 of Caldicellulosiruptor obsidiansis OB47. Classification (NCBI taxonomy): domain Bacteria; kingdom Bacillati; phylum Bacillota; order Caldicellulosiruptorales; family Caldicellulosiruptoraceae; genus Caldicellulosiruptor; species Caldicellulosiruptor obsidiansis. Next base: position 1,140,118 of record NC_014392.1, on the reverse strand, counting down.
TTTTTGAACTTTTTCGCTTGCCATCTTCTGAACAACCTCCCATTTTAAAATTTTTAATTTTTTTTATTTATGTTAAGCACTCTGCTTCTTAGCAATAGCATCGAGTGCCAGAACAAGCTTCCTAATTGTACCAGAAAGTACATAAACAAGACCAGACATTGGCGCGTTCAAGCCGCCAAGCATCTTTGCAACAAGTTCTTCTCTTGATGGAAGTTTGGAAAGTGCGTCAACCTCTTTCGCAGAAATTACTTTACCTTCAATAAATCCGCCTCTTATTTCTAACTTTTCAAGGTCTTTTGCGCCTTCTTTTAATATCTTTGCAACCTTTACAGGATCGTCGTACGAAAATGCAACAGCAATAGGTCCTTCAAAAAATTGTTCAAGCTCAGAAAGATTATTTTCCCTTACAGCAAAGGTAAACAAAGTCTTTTTTACAACCTTGTACTCAATTCCTGCTTCTCTTAGCTTCTTTCTGAGCGCTGTGTCTTGTTCAACGGTAATTCCATGATTGCAAACAATCACACCAGCTTTCGCTTTTGACAGTTTTTCCTTGTATTCATTTAAAAGCTGCTCTTTTACCGCTCTTGACTTTGCCAACAAATTCACCTCCCTTTTGTATCCCATAAAATTATTAAAGCCTCTTTAAGTTCACCTTAAAGAGGCTGTAATTATCCCTCCCCCATTCGGCCAATGCCAAAAGACAAATTTTAATCCTCTTTGACCGACGGGTTTTTAAATAATTACAACCTCGGTAGGCAAACTTTTAAGCAAAGTACTTTTTAAAAGTACTTTGCACCTACTGTCTTCGGTTGTAGGCTATTCACTTTCTAAATTTTTATAACATTATAATGGTTTTAATGGGTTTATTTTAATACCAGGTCCCATTGTTGTTGCCACTGTGATGCTCTTTATAAACTGCCCTTTTGCAGCAGGTGGTCTTGCTTTGATGATTGCATCCATTAGTGTTCTATAGTTTTCAAGAAGTTTTTCTTTACCAAATGAAACCTTGCCAATTGGACAGTGGATTATAGCTGTCTTGTCAAGCCTAAATTCAACTCTACCAGCTTTTGCTTCTTTCACAGCTTTTGCAACATCCATTGTTACAGTCCCTGATTTTGGGTTTGGCATCAAACCTTTAGGACCTAAAATCTTACCAAGTCTTCCCACTAAACCCATCATATCGGGTGTTGCAATACATACATCAAAATCTGTCCAGCCTTCATTTTGAATCTTTGCAACAAGCTCTTCTGCACCGACATACTCTGCTCCTGCTTCTTCTGCTTCTTTTGCCTTGTCACCTTTTGCAAAAACCAAAACTCTTACGTTTTTACCTGTACCATTTGGCAGAACCACAGTGCCTCTTACCTGTTGATCAGCATGTCTTGGATCAACGTTTAATCTTACATGAACTTCAACCGTCTCGTCGAACTTTGCATAAGATGTCTTTAATGCAAGTTCAATTGCCTCTTCCGGGTCATAAAGCTTTGTCTTATCGACAAGTTTTGCGGCTTCTTGATATTTTTTACCTCTGAACATTCTCTTTATAAACCTCCTTTGTGGTATTTGCGGCTATAAATTAACCTCCCACACCCTGTCGTGTGTACAAAAAATATTAGTCTTCAACTACAATTCCCATACTCTTTGCAGTACCTTCAATGGTTCTCATAGCAGCCTCCAAAGATGCAGCAGTCAAGTCTGGCATCTTTTGCTCAGCAATCTTTCTAATTACATCCCTCTTTAATGTAGCTACCTTTTGTTTGTTTGGCTTTGGAGACCCACTTTCAATTCCCGCAGCTTTCTTCAACAGAACTGATGCTGGAGGCGTCTTTGTAATAAATGTAAAAGACCTATCAGAGTAAACAGTTATAACAACTGGAATAATCAATCCAGCATCTTTTGCTGTTCTTTCATTAAACTCTTTGCAAAACTGCATAATGTTAACACCATGCTGACCCAACGCAGGTCCGACTGGTGGTGCTGGTGTTGCTTTGCCTGCTGGAATTTGAAGTTTTATTTGTGTTAAAACCTTCTTTGCCATCTTCTCTTTTCACCTCCTGTTTGACTTGAGTTTAAATGTATCATAATCTTTCTACCTGGTGGTAATCAAATTCCACAGGAGTTTCTCTCCCAAATAGGTTTAGCATTACTCTTACCTTTTTTCGTTCTTTATTTATTTCAACAACTGGCCCATAAAAATCAGTAAATGGACCAGATACAATCTTCACATTGTCACCAACTTCAATGTCAAATACCTCCACAACCTCTTCCTTTATACCCATCGCTTCTATTTCTTCATCTGTAAGAGGTGTGGGTTTAGATTCAGGTCCCACAAAACCAGTCACGCCTCTGACATTTCTTATCGTGTACCATATCTCATTGTCCATTACAGCTTTGATTAACACATACGACGGGAACTTCTTTTTTTCTTTAACAATTTTCTTTCCATCTTTAATTTCAGTGACAAGTTCAGTGGGAATCCTAATGTCTAAGATTCTATCAGACAAATTTCTATTTTCAATTATTTTTTCTAAATTGGCTTTTACTTTATTTTCATAGCCTGCATAGGTATGGACAACATACCATTTTGCTCTTTTATCACCCATTTTGAAGGGCTAAAAGCCCGCCCTCCTTTTTTCTCAAGAATTGCTTTTTATTTTATCTTCAATAAAAGTTTGAAAATAAGCTGATCGTATATAAGGTCAGCAAGCAAAATGAACACTGTGAAAAACAGTGTAAATGTCAACACCACAATTGTGTGTTTTACCACCTGTTTTTGAGAAGGCCATACAACCTTCTTCATCTCTATTCTAACATCTCTGAAAAACTTAAGAGTCTTTGCCCACCATTCTTTAAAACTCAACTTCTTTTTGTTCCCTTGAGGTTTTGCAACTACCTTTTCCACCTTTTTCTTCTCCACCATTATTCACACATCCTCTTTCTTAACTATTTAGTTTCTCTATGGATGGTGTGTCTTCGGCAAAACTTGCAGTATTTTTTAAGCTCGAGTCTATCTGGGTCATTCTTTTTATTCTTTTCTGTCGTGTAATTCCTGTTTTTGCACTCGGTACATTCAAGATGAATTATCATTCTCGCACCTTTTGCCGCCATGTTATATTGTTCACCTCCATCTCAAACCTTCTGTAAATGACCTCATCCTTTTTCTCTTTTCTTTTTTCAGAACAACTTGTATTCTTCAACAATGAAAATTAGCAAAAAAAAATAACCCTTCTTTTCTTGACTTTTTAAATCTATCATAAACAATTAAAATTGTCAATAACTAAAATGGAGCCCACGACCGGGCTCGAACCGGCGACCTCCGCCTTACCAAGGCGACGCTCTGCCTGCTGAGCTACGTGGGCGCTTACAAAAATAAAGGGGAGCATACCCCCCTTTTTGTCATTTGGAGCGGGTGATGGGAATCGAACCCACGCTGCCAGCTTGGGAAGCTGGTGTTCTACCATTGAACTACACCCGCACTACCATTTATTATTTTAATACGATTTGCTTAAGATGTAAAGTCTTTTTTTTATTCATCCAAAAGACCTTTGCTTTTGAGATACTCGTTTAGCTCGTCCACAAGTTTTTGCGCATCTATTCCATGAAGCGCACATGCCTCTTCAATGCTTTCTCCTTGAGCAGAAGGACAACCCAAACAGTGAAGACCATTGTTCAAAAATATTGGAATGGTCCCTCTATCAATCCTCAATACATCTGCAATTATTGTATCAGTTGTAATTCTTGGCATTCCTATTTGCCTCCTTCGCGAAATAAAAGTATTATTTTTACATTATACCACAATTTCAATCGGAATTCTACCTCTTTTTTTCAAGATAGAACTTTGCCACCATAAGGTCAGAGTCTTTATCTACATCTTGTCCCAATTCAGGATATGTAGATATGATAGCTTTAGCTTTAACCTTAAAAACCTTAGATACCCTTTTTTCAACTTTCCGTATTGAAAGTCTCTTAGTTAAAAAAAGCAACAAAATGGTGGGTCCTATTAGCCGCGCCATAGCAATAGGATTTTTACGCTTTTCCACAAGCTTTTCGGCAAGTGAATAGCACTTTTCAAATACTGACGGAGTTATTATAATGGCATTCCCACCAGTAAATGTTCCTTCTTTCACAGTTCCATATGTCCTTTTCATCTGAGGGTATTTCTCATCGTTTATGCTCTTTTCAACAATTGGATAACAAATGTCCGCTCCGGATTTTATTGACTCTTCGATAAAATGATCTATCGCCTCAGCGGTAATAAATGGCAGGTCTGCAGTTAAAAATAAAATTTTTTTATTATCATTCAAAAATTCTATCGCCTTTTTAGCATTTTTCATTATTGAGGTGTCTTCTTCAACAAATTCAACCTGTGGATACCTTGAAATTAAAAATTCTTTTAGCTGAACCGGGCCTACAACAACTCTGCGCGAAATATGTTTGGAACTGCATACTGCATCAAGCACATATTCTATTAAAAATTTTTCTCCTATTTTGATCAATGCCTTGCACTCATAAGGAGTACCTGATTTGTTTTTATCAGATCCAGCAAGTATTACAGCATTTATCATATTTTTCACCTTTTTGTTAAAATTTTAAACTACTGATAAGCTCTATTTCCTGATTTTTTATGTGCTCTTCTGCTATTTTCTGTGCTTTTTCGACATCTCCGCTTATAATTGCTTCTACAATCTCTTTGTGTTCTTTCAAAAGATTTTCACTTTTCCTGTAAATCTCTTTAAGATATATTATCCTGAAACGGGTTATCTGCTCGCGAAGGTTATTTATTATGTGCTGAAGTTTCTCATTCTTTGCACCCAAATATATCAAGTCGTGCAACTTTATATCGTCATTTATCATTCCTTCAATATTGCCCGACTTAAAATTCTTTTCAAATGAAGAGAGAACCTTTTTGAGCTGCTCTTTTTCAGATTTTGTCATTCGCTGGGCTGCAAGACCTGTCGCAAGCTTGTCAAGTGCAGCCCGTATCTCCAATACATCCATTATCTCTTTTTTAGAAATATCTGCAACATAAGCACCTTTCCGAGGAAGCATCACAACAAGCCCTTCAAGTTCAAGTTTTCTTATCGCCTCTCTGATAGGAGTTCTTGAAACACCAAGCATTTCTGCAAGTTTTATTTCCATAAGTCTTTCGCCAGGTTTTAAATCTCCGTTCACAATCATATCTCTTAGCTTTTCAAACACAATCTCGCGCAGAGGTTTGTAATTTTCTATTAAAAAATAATGTGACTCATTCTTCTCATTCATTTTTTATCACAACTCCTACTATACTAAATTACTAAAATCCGCTACCTTCACATGTTGTAGTCAAGATAATTTCTTTTATGAACACTTTAAGTCTCTCTGCAGCTTTCAAAGCATCATACCTGTTGCTAAAAATTCCAAATACAGCTGGCCCGCTTCCTGTCATAACTGTCCCAAGAGCATTGTTATTTCTCATAATGTCCTTGACTCTGTTTATAACTGGATATTGATTTACCGTAACCACCTCTAAAACATTGCAAAGGTTCTTTGCTATCTCTTTTACATTGCCTTCTTCAATTGCCGAAATCATAGCTTCAATATTCGGTCTCTTTTTTACTTTGCTAAGGTCAAGCGCCTCATACACAGCCTGCGTAGAAACATATACCTCTGGCTTTGCAATGAGGATATTCATCTGAGGAGCTGATTTTAGCTTTATCACCTTTTCGCCAATTCCCTCACAGAGGGCTGTGCCGCCTACTAAACAAAATGGAACATCAGCGCCAATCTCTCTTCCGATTTCCATAAGCTGCTGCTCAGAAAGATTTAGCTCAAATATTTCATTCAGACCTTTTAAAACTGCTGCTGCGTCAGTGCTTCCACCAGCTAAACCCGCAGAGACAGGAATATTCTTTTCAATATGTATTCTCACGCCTTGCTTTACACCAAAACGCTCTTTTAAAAGTGAAGCTGCAATGTATGCATGGTTTTTATTGTCAGTTGGAATATTTTCGCTTGAAGTTGTTACAATTATGTTGTCTTCTTCTATCTTTTCAATATTGATTATATCATACAAATCCACTGTTTGCATTATAGTTCTTATTTCATGATAGCCATCTTCTCTTTTCGAAAGCACATCCAATGCTAAGTTGATTTTTGCATAAGCCTTGAGTTTCAACTCATTCCACACCTTTCGCCATGATGATTGTAAAGAGTTATTTTATTGTGTATATTGTATTCTTCTATTTGGCCTCAAAAATTATATTATCACAAAATATAAAGAAATATGAGGAAATTGATCCTTACAATTATAATCGCAAGATGAGATGTAATAAAAAAAGACCATATTCTCTTCATGGTCCTTAAATTACTCGCTCAATTATAATATTACACTATGTGTCCAAAAACTTGCAAGCACTTTTGTGTTGGTACTTAAAAAAATCCTAATAAAAAATTAAATGGCGGAAGGGGTGGGATTCGAACCCACGGCCCGCTTCACGCGGGTCACTGGTTTTCAAGACCAGCTCCTTAAACCACTCGGACACCCTTCCGCAAAGATATTTTGTTTACGACGCAAGATTTATTATAAAACATCTCAACTAATATGTCAATAACCCAAAACATCCTCATTCACCATCTTACCTTTTGCTTAATATATTGATACTGAAATTCTAAAATTGGTTGTGGGAAAATGTGCGGATTTAGCGGATGGATATGCTTTAGCTCAGACATCACTGAATTCCAGGATGTAATAACAAAGATGACAGATGCACTTAGTCATCGGGGACCTGATGAAGAAGGCTACTATGTCACTAAACATGCTCTGCTCGGACACAAACGACTCACCATTATTGACCCTGAAGGTGGCAAACAGCCAATGATCAAATTCCATGATCAACAAAAATTTATTATAGTTTACAATGGTGAGCTTTACAACACCCCAGAGCTGCGCGCAAAGCTTCAAAGCTCAGGGTATCATTTCAGTTCATACTCAGACACTGAAGTTGTATTGACCTCATATATCCAATGGAAAGAAGAGTGTGTGAAATATTTAAATGGCATATTTGCTTTTGCCATTTTTAATGAAAGTACCAATGAACTTTTTGTAGCTCGGGATCATTTAGGAGTAAAACCACTGTTTTTCTCTCTTAAAAATGACAATTTTATTTTTGCTTCAGAAATAAAAGCTCTTCTAAAACATCCTTTAATCTCTACTAAGGTAAACAAAGAGGGTATTTTTGAACTTATAGGTCTTTGCCCTGCAAGGTCTCCATTTTCAGCAATTTTCAAGGACATTATAGAACTTCCTCCTGCACATTATGTAATATACAGCAAAGATAGATATGAAATAAAAGAATATTGGCAGTTAAAACCAGAAAAGTTTAACAAAACAGTAGATGAAATCATTGAGATAGTTAAAAACCTTGTCACAGATGCCATAACAAGACAGCTTGTTTCTGACTTTGAAATATGCTGCTTTCTATCAGGCGGGCTGGATTCAACCATTATCACAGCTATTTCTGCTAACCAGTTAAGAAAAGAAGGAAAAAGATTGAAGAGTTTTTCTATTGATTATAAAGATAATGCAAGATATTACCAATTCAATCAGTATCAGCCCACATTAGATAGCACCTATGCTAAGATAGCCTCAAAAAGTATAGGTACAGACCATATTACAGTTGAAATTGATAATGAACTTTTATGCAATGCCCTCTTACATGCCACAGTTGCAAATGACCTTCCTGGTATGGCTGACATTGACTCATCACTTCTGCTGTTCACAAATGAGGTGAGAAAATATGCAAAGGTTGCTCTATCAGGAGAGTGCGCTGATGAGATTTTTGGGGGATATCCCTGGTACTGGAGAGAAGATTATAAAAATTTTAAAACTTTCCCATGGTCTCCTTCATTGGAATTTAGAAAAAATATTTTATCCCAAAAATATTCAAAATCTGAACTTGAAGAGTACGTTGATTATAGATATAAAGAGTCAGTCGGAAAAGTAAAATATCTTGATAGTGACTCTCAAGAAGAAATAAGACACAGAATTGTGTACTACCTGAATATTAAATGGTTTATGGTAACACTTTTAAACAGAAAAGACAGAATGAGTATGGCAAATTCTTTGGAAGTTAGAGTTCCATTTGCAGATTATAGAATTGTAGAACTTTTATATAATATTCCGTGGAAGATAAAATACCTTGAAAATATGGAAAAAGGACTTTTAAGACGTTCATTTGAAGGAATTATTCCCGATGAAATAAAGAGTCGTAAAAAAAGTCCTTATCCTAAAACATATAATCCCGAGTATCTCAAAAAAACAAAGAAAAAGGTTTTAGAGATTATTAAAAATAACTCTCCTGTATTTGAGATAATAGATAAGACATATTTAGAAAACATAACAGAAAAGGAACTATTTCCTTTAGATAAGCCTTGGTTTGGTCAACTAATGACCCTCCCACAGTTTTTTGGATATATTATCCAGCTTGATTTTTGGATAAAGACCTACAATATAGATTTCGAATAAAAATAAATTTAATGTTGTATTTTTATTCATTTTGGTTTATAATTTATTTTGACAACTTTTTAGTATTGAACTTCAGTCGAGATTTTGGTACTCTTTTATTTAAAAATGCTCAAGAAGGAGAATGGAAATGAAAAAGGCAATACTTGTTTTAGAAGACGGACTGACATTTGAAGGAATTTCTCTTGGCAGTGAAGGCGAAACAATTGGTGAAATTGTATTCAATACATGCATGACAGGATACCAAGAAGTGTTGACTGATCCTTCTTACAATGGTCAGATTGTTACAATGACCTACCCTCTTATAGGCAACTACGGAATAAATAGTGAAGATGTGGAGTCGTATAAACCTCATGTTGAAGGTTTTATTGTCAGAGAAGCATGCAAAACACCTTCAAATTTTAGGGCTCAAAAGACATTGCATGAATATTTAAAAGAAAATAATATTGTGGCAATTGAGGGTGTAGATACACGAGCTATAACAGAACACATACGCAATAAAGGTTCAATGCTTGGTATAATCTCAACAGAGACTGACAATAAAGAGGTTCTCCTGAGTAAAATATTTGAATATAAAAAACAAAAGCCATCTCTGGTAAAAGAGGTTTCAACCACTCAGGTATACAGAATTGAAGGTAGTGGCAAGAAGGTTGCTGTTTTAGATTTTGGAATTAAGCAAAATATTTTAAGAGAACTTTCAAAAAGAGAGCTTGATCTGTATGTATTTCCATATAACAGCTCACTTGATCAGATAATGAAAATTAATCCTGAAGGGTTTGTATTTTCAAACGGACCGGGTGATCCTACTGACTTAGAAGAAATATTTCCTACTTTAAAACAAATAATAGAGTTAAAAAAACCTATTTTGGGAATCTGTCTTGGCCACCAACTTTTGGGTTTGTGTTTGGGACTCAAAACATACAAGCTCAAGTTTGGTCACCATGGGGGAAATCACCCTGTTAAAGACTTGACTACGGGAAAAGTTTATATAACTTCACAGAATCACAATTATGCAATTGAATATAAAGAATATGAAAAAATAAAAATCACGCATGTAAATGTAAATGATAAGACTGTTGAAGGTTTTGCGCATCTTGATTTGCCAATAGTATCTGTTCAATATCATCCCGAGGCAAGCCCGGGTCCACATGACTCAAAATATATATTTGATCAATTTACTAAACTTTTGAATGGAGTGTAGAAAAATATGCCAAAGAGAAAAGATATAAAAAAGGTGTTGATAATAGGTTCTGGTCCTATAGTAATTGGGCAGGCTGCCGAGTTCGACTATTCAGGAACTCAGGCCTGCCGTGCTTTGAAAGAAGAAGGAATAGAAGTTGTACTTGTAAACTCCAACCCTGCAACAATTATGACTGATACAGAAATTGCTGATAGAGTATACATCGAACCAATTTCAGTTGATTATATCGAAGAAATAATCAAAAAAGAAAAACCACAAGGACTTTTAGCAGGACTTGGGGGGCAGACAGCTCTTAATATGGCTTTTGAGCTTGCCGAAGCAGGAATTTTAGAAAAGTATGGAGTTTGTCTTCTTGGAACATCGCTTGAAACAATTAAAAAGGCAGAAGACAGGGAACTTTTTAAAAAGACCATGATTGAAATTGGAGAACCTGTGCCAAAAAGCATTATAGCTCACTCTGTACAAGAAGCTATAGAATTTGCAAGAGAAGTTGGATACCCTGTTATTGTTCGTCCTGCCTATACTCTTGGCGGCACAGGCGGTGGAATTGCTTATAATGAAGAAGAACTAAGATATATTGCAAGCAAAGGATTGAAACTTTCTTTAATTCATCAGGTATTGATTGAACAGAGTGTCCTTGGCTGGAAAGAAATAGAATATGAGGTCATGAGGGACAGCAACGACAATTGCATCACTGTGTGCAACATGGAAAACATAGACCCTGTGGGAATTCACACAGGTGACAGTATTGTTGTTGCTCCATCACAAACTCTTTCTGATAAAGAGTATCAGATGCTTCGAAGTGCATCTTTGAACATAATAAGAAGTTTAAAAATTGAAGGTGGATGCAACGTTCAGTTTGCACTAAATCCAAACAGCATGGAATATGTGGTAATTGAGGTAAACCCGAGAGTAAGCCGTTCGTCTGCCTTAGCATCAAAAGCAACAGGCTATCCTATCGCTCGAATTGCTGCAAAAATTGCAATTGGTCTTACACTTGACGAAATAATAAATCCTATCACCCAAAACACATATGCAAGCTTTGAACCCTCTATAGACTATGTTGTTGTAAAAGTACCCAGATGGCCGTTTGATAAGTTTGAAAAGGCAGACAGACGACTTGGCACACAGATGAAGTCAACTGGCGAGGTCATGGCAATTGGAAGAACATTTGAAGAAGCATTTTTGAAAGCAATAGATTCACTGGATATTAAGATTAACTACCAGCTTGGGCTTAAAAAATTTGAAGAGATGACAGATAGTGAGCTTTTAGAGTATATAAAAACTCCAAATGATGAGCGAGTATTTGCAATATGTGAAGCTCTTTCCCGAAATTATGACTGCAAGTTCATCTCAGACCTCAGTAAGATTGATTACTTCTTTATTGAAAAGTTCAAAAACATAGTTGATATGTCAAAACAGCTCAAAAAATATGACATAGAATCACTGCCATATGATCTTTTACAAAAAGCTAAAAGACTTGGGTTTGGTGACTCATACATTGCAAACCTTTTAAAAGAGGATGTGGACGAGGTAATAGAAATAAGAGAGAAATGTAAACTAAAACCTTCTTTCAAGATGGTTGATACCTGTGCAGGTGAGTTCGAAGCAAAAACACCATATTTTTATTCCACATATGAAAAAGAAACAGACCTGGTTGTAAATTCAAAGCCTAAGGCAATTGTAATTGGTTCAGGTCCTATAAGAATTGGTCAGGGAATTGAATTTGATTATTGCTGTGTTCATTCAATATTCGCGTTAAAAGAAGAAGGAGTTGAAGCTATAATCATCAATAACAACCCTGAGACAGTGTCAACCGACTTTGATACATCAGACAAGCTCTTTTTTGAACCTCTAACAAAAGAATGTGTTTTAGACATAATAAAACAGGAAAAACCAATGGGGGTAATAGTTCAATTTGGTGGCCAGACAGCAATAAACATGGCTTCATACCTTGCAAAAAACAGTGTAAAGATTCTTGGAACTTCCATGGAAAGCATCGACGCTGCAGAAGATAGAGACAAGTTTTTAAACCTTCTAAAAGATCTTAATATCCCTTATCCTCCAGGTGGGGCTGCATACAGTTTGGAAGATGCAATAAAAGTTGCTGAAAAGATTGGCTATCCTGTTCTAGTAAGACCGTCTTATGTTCTTGGCGGAAGGGCAATGGAAATTGTCTACAGCCGTGACGAGCTCGAAAAATATATCAAAGCTGCAATTGAGATATCAATAAAGCATCCTATTTTGATCGATAAATACATCCTTGGAAAAGAAGCAGAAGTTGATGGAATCTCGGATGGAGAAGATGTGTTAATTCCTGGGATCATGGAACATATTGAAAGAGCTGGCGTTCATTCTGGAGACAGTATGGCAGTGTTTCCTCCCCATACACTCTCTGAGAAGGTAAAAGAAAAAATTGTTGATTATACCATAAAACTTGCCCGTGCCTTGAGAGTTGTAGGACTTTTCAATATTCAATTTGTAATTGACAAAGATGAAAATGTTTATGTAATAGAAGTAAATCCTCGCGCAAGTAGAACTGTGCCAATTTTGAGCAAGGTTACAGGAATTCCTATGATAAAGATTGCAACTAAACTCATACTTGGCAAAAAGCTCAAAGACTTGGGATACCAAACTGGCCTTGTAAAAGAACCAGACTTTTTTGCAGTAAAAGCTCCTGTATTTTCGTTTTCCAAATTATCAAAGGTTGATGCATACTTGGGACCAGAGATGAAATCCACCGGCGAAGTTCTTGGTATCTCCAAAAACCTAAAAGTTGCTCTTTATAAAGCTTTCATATCCTCCAATCACAAATTTGTAAAAAACGGAAGCTGCTTGATTTTAGCACCTGAAAGCGAGAAGGATGCTATACAGCAGATCATACGAAAACTATATGAAGTAAACTACAAAGTTTTCCTCTTAAATAGCATGAAGGATTATATAAAAGGTTTAAATGTAGAGTTTATAGACAAAGAGACTGCTCAAAAGTTGCTACTTGAAGACAAATTCTCATTTGTAATAAATATTCCATCTAAGGACAAAATGCAAGAGTTTGGATTTGCTCTAAGAAGGCTCTCTGTTGAGTTTGGAATCACAACATTGACGTCGATTGATACAGCACTGTATTATGTGGACGTTCTATCTTCACTGGATGAGATTGAAAAAGATATTTATTGTTTGAATGATTTATTTAAAGATGAAAGGATGAAGTGCTATGAGACATTTTCTTCATCTAAATGACCTTTCAAAAGAAGATATTCTGTATTTGGTTGAGCTTGCAAGCAGACTCAAAAAAGAAGCTAAAAAAGGTTTTTACTTTCCCTATTTAAAGAACAAAGCGCTGGGACTTATATTTACAAAGGCTTCAACAAGGACACGTGTATCATTTGAAGTGGGAATCCATCAGCTTGGCGGATATTCACTCTATCTTGGGAAAAACGACCTTCAGCTTGGCAGAGGTGAAACAATAGAAGATACAGCAAAGGTTCTGTCGCGATACCTTGACCTAATTGTTATAAGAACGTATGAACAAAAAGAGGTTGAAGAGTTTGCAAAATACTCCTCTATCCCAGTTATTAATGGCCTTACTGATGATTATCATCCAACCCAAATTATAGCAGATTTTCAGACAATTTTTGAGGAGAAAGGAAGACTAAGTAATCTAAAGATTGCATATGTGGGAGATGGCAACAATGTAGCAGCCACACTTTTAGTAGGCGCAGCAAAACTTGGTCTTGACATTGCAATTGCAACTCCACCCGGCTATGAAATAAAAAAAGAAGTTGTAGATTTTGCACTTGATGAGGCAAAAAAGAACAAAAGTAATGTTATCTTTACTGAGAATCCAAAAGAGGCTGTAAAAGATGCTGATGTTGTTTATACAGACACATGGGTCTCGATGGGGCAGGAAGAAGAAAAGGAAAAAAGAATAAGAGATTTTGAAGGATATCAGGTAGATAGCTCTCTCTTGAGATTAGCAAAAGATGATGCAATATTTTTACACTGTCTTCCAGCATACAGAGGGTTTGAAGTAACCTCAGATGTCATAGACGGTCCGCAATCAAGGGTATTTGATGAAGCAGAAAATAGGCTTCATGCTCACAAGGCTATAATGATTTTTGTGTCCCTTGGTAAAATTTGATAAAAATAAAGGCTGCCTTTTCACAGGTCTAAAACCCTTTTATGGCAGCCTTTTGATTTTTATTGTCCTCCAGTCTTTCTATAAGTATCCTTCAAAACTTCATAGTTTCCAAATGAAGTCATGCAAATCAGTATGGAATTGATAATAAGAAGGACAATATCTTTAAGTGTATTGTTATGAGGAATAAATATAAAAGAAAGAATAAGAGTTACTGCAAAAGTGTATATTCTGATCACATAATCTTTGCAGCGTTTTTTAAAAATACTTTTTGTAAACTGGACAATTATATTTGTAGCGATAGCAATACCAGCAAATGTCCCAAGCTGCTGAGCAGAAAAATAATTTTCCATTTTCAATCCTCAATTTAATATATTATGTCTACTTCTATGATATTCTCAAAAGGCAAATACTGTGAAAAAAATTTTTTCAAACAAATAGTCCTTATTTCAAGTTCTCTGGATTTAAGCCTTCCAGCTCTTTTATCACAAATCTCCCATCTTTTCTAATAAGCTTTCCATCAAAGTAAATTTCCCCTCCACCATATTCAGGTGTTTGAATGAGTACAATATCCCAATGAACAGCTGATCTATTACCGTTGTCAGCATCCTCATATGCACTACCAGGAGTAAAATGGATGCTTCCTGCAATCTTCTCATCAAAAAGGGTGTCTTCCATTGGCTTTGTAATGTAGGGATTTAGACCAATTGAAAATTCACCAATATACCTTGCACCCTCGTCGGTATCCAGTATATTGTTGAGCTTCTCTGTATTGTTAGCAGTTGCTTTTACAATCTTTCCATCTTTAAATTCGAATCTTATATTTTCAAACTTGAACCCTGCATAGTTCGAAGGTGTATTGTATGTTATATGACCATTTACAGAATCTTTGACAGGCGCAGTGTATACCTCACCATCGGGAATGTTCATGTGCCCATCGCATTTGACAGCTTTCATGCCTTTTATTGAAAATCTCAAATCTGTGTCTTTTGCTACTATCCGAACCTCATCTGTGTTCTGCATAAGCTCAACCAAAGCGTCCATTGCTTTTGACATTTTGCTGTAGTCAAGATTGCAAACGTTAAAATAAAAATCTTCAAACTCTTCCAAACTCATCTTTGCCTGTTGTGCCATTGAATAGTTGGGATATCTTAATATGCACCACTTCGTTTTTGGAACTCTGACTTCTCCGTGAACTTTGTGAAACCATATTTTTTGATACAGATTCATCTTCTCGTCTGGAACATCTGAAAGTTCAAATGGATTTGGCGAAGATCTAATACCTATATATGCATCCATCTTTTCCATAAGATCTCTTTCATTTTGAGCGATCATTTCTATCTGCTGTTCTGTTGCATTCAAAAGAAGAGTTCTGAGCAATGTAGGATGTTTTATCCATAAAAACGGTTTTGCTCCTTTTGAATATGAAAGTTTTACAAGTTCTTTTGCAAGTTCAATCTCCTGTCCAATAAGTTCAATTAAAATGTTCTCGCCTTCTTTTAATTCAACTGAATATTCAATAAGATTCTTTGCAAGAAGTTTCAATCTTTCATCAGTCAAATTTAATACTCCCCTTTCAATTTTTCCATTTTTCATTTTTCAAATACTCTGTTTGCTGTTTCTCTATCCAAGAAAACAAACTCTCCTTCTTTCAGTTTTCCAAGCTGTAGCTTACCAATTGCTATTCTTTTTAATTTTAAAACCTTGTGACCAATCATATCACACATTTTTCTTATCTGCCTATTCCTACCTTCATGGATTTTTATCTCAACCATAGCATTACCATTTATTTGCTTTAAAACCTTAAATTTAGCAGGTGCAGTCATTTTCCCGTCTATCAAAAGACCTTTTTCAAACCTTTCTATCTCTTCCTTAGAAGGAATGCCTTTGATCAAGGCTATATAAGTCTTCTCAATATCATGTTTAGGATGTGTCACTTTGTATGCAAACTCGCCATCATTTGTAAGAAGAATCAAACCCGTTGTGTCAAAATCAAGCCTCCCTACAGGAAATACTCTCACATTTACTTTGTCCTTAACCAAATCAACCACTGTTTTTCTTCCCTTTTCATCCTTCGCAGAAGAAATAACCCCAAAAGGCTTGTTAAGCATTATATATACTTTATGACTTTGCAATGATATTCTTTCCCCGTCTACTTCAACTATATCTTTTTCTGGATCAATCTTGAATCCAAGCTGATTCACAGTCTTTCCATTTACCTTTACTCTTCCTTGCTGGATAATCTCTTCACACTTCCGCCTGGAAGCAACACCGCACTGTGCCATAAATTTCTGGAGTCTCACAAGTTCACCTATCTCTTATCACCATCCACTCGGTATTTATTACTGCATTTTCAATCAATTCTTCTGTCTTGAGCTTGATTTCCTCAGCTAAAACCTCTTCAAGCTTTGGTTTAGTTTTTGGATGCTTAGGAACAAACACAGTACAGCAGTCTTCATAAGGAAGTATAGAGATATCATATGTCCCTATCTTCTTTGCAAGTCTTATTATTTCTTCCTTGTCCATGCCAATGAGCGGTCTGAAAACCGGCATTGACACAGCTGCCTGCGTACAAAACAGGCTTTCCATTGTCTGGCTTGCAACCTGACCTATACTCTCACCGGTAATCAAAGCTAGTCCACCATTTTGCATGGCAATCTTCTGTGCAATCTTCATCATGAACCTTCTCATTATTATTGTCAAGAACCTCTCATCACAATTTTCATAAATAGAAAGCTGAATTTCAGTAAATGGAACTATATAGAGCTTTATCTTGTCTGTGTATTTTGCCAAAACCTTACACAAGTCTATTACCTTTTCCTTTGCTTTCTCGCCAGTGTAAGGAAAACTGTAAAAGTGAATTGCTTCTATCTCAACACCTCTTTTGGCAATCATAAAACCGGCAACAGGACTGTCTATACCACCGGACAAAAGTAGGTGCGCCCTGCCACCTGTGCCAAGCGGCATTCCTCCAATACCTTTTTCCTCTGACGAATAGACATACACTTTGTCTCTTATTTCAATGTTCAAAATAAAATCAGGGTTGTGAACGTCAACACAAAGTCCGTACATCTCAGCAAACTTTCTCAAGATATGCGCACCTATCAACTTAGATACCTCTGGAGACTTTAGATCAAATTTCTTATCTGCTCGTTTAGTCTCCACCTTAAAAGTCTTCTTACCATTTTCAAGCTCATTTTTGGTAACAACTTCAGCAGCCTGTTTTATTTCCTCTAAATTCTTTTCAGCAACCTCGCATATGGTAATTCCTACAATCCCAAAAACGCGTTTGAGCCTTTCAATAGCTTCATCAAAATATTCTTCACTCAAATTTTCAACAAAAATCCTGCCCTGCTCTTTTTTAACCGTAACTGAATCAAAATCAGAAAGTCTTTTTTTGATATTCCTGACCAGCGTATCTTCAAAAAAAGGTCGATTTTGACCTTTTAATGCAAGTTCACCGTATCTTACCAATATTGCTTTCAATTTTGAGCCCATCCTTTACTTTTTTATTTTTCTTAAAAACCTAAGTGCTTTTTCAATACACTCAAGCGTATAGTCAACTTCTTCAATTTGATTAAGGTAAGAAAATGAAAAGCGGATACTGCTTTCTGCAATTTCCCTCCCTTTTCCCATACTGTGCAAAACCTTGTTGTAAGTTCTGCCTTTTGATGAACAGGCAGAACCAGAAGACGCAAATATGCCATAACCTTCAAGCGTATGAAGAAAAACTTCAGATTTAATACCCAAAAAAGATACGTTTAATATCGCATCGGATGTCTTATCTAAAGGAGAGTTTATCACAACGCTATCCACGGCTGAAAGCCCTTCAATAAATCTTTGTTTTATATTCCTTAGCTTATCAGGTTCAGAAGCTTTTAGCTTCTCATATACCTCAATTGCTTTAGCAAACGAAAAAATGCCAGGCATATTTTCTGTTCCAGGTCTTATACCTTTTTGCTGTTGTCCTCCAAAGATTATCGGCTGGATGTTTATACCCTTTCTTATATATAAAGCTCCTATTCCTTTTAATGCGTGTATTTTATGACCACTTATCGACATAAGGTCCACATTCAACTCTTTAACATTGGTCTTTTCTTTCATAAAAGCCTGGACAGCATCTGTGTGAACAATAACATTTGGGTTTTTCTTTTTCGCAATTTCAGATAGTTTCTTTACATCAAATATATGCCCTGTTTCGTTGTTGACAAGCATCACGCTTACCAGAATGGTATTCTGGTCCACAAGCTTCTCAAACTGGTCAAAATCTACATTACCCTCAGCATCCACAGGTACATATTGTATCTCAAATCCATTTCTTTCTAAATACTCAAGTGTAGAAATAACAGAAGGATGTTCAACAGGTGTTGATACAATCCTTTTTCCTCTTTTCTGATAAGCAAACGCACAGCCAATAAGTGCTAAATTGTTTGCTTCTGTTCCACCCGACGTAAAATAAATCTCATCTGCATTGCTACCGAGTTTTTTTGCAATAGCTTCTTTTGCCTCTTTCAGGCTTCTTTCTGCCTCAACACCAAGTCTGTGAAGCGATGAAGGATTACCATAGATATCTAGCAAAAACTTTGAAAGCTGCTCAATTACCTCATCAAAAGGCCTTGTAGTTGCAGCGTTGTCAAAGTACACATTCATAATTTTGCACTTCCCTTCACATTTCTCCAAGTTCATGCATTAGGATGGAAAGCGCAGCAATTGAGGCTGTCTCACTTCTGAGGATTCTTTTTCCAAGCGAAATAACTTGCACATTTTTAAAGGTTTTTAACTCTTCTACTTCTTCCTCTTCAAAACCACCTTCAGGTCCAATTAAAATCCCAATATTATTATAATTTGAAGATAGACTCCATCTTGAAGTTTCTAATTCCTTCTCATAGGGAATAAAAAGAATATCAAGTTTATCTAAATATTTCTCTTTAATCTCAGAAATTCTAATTGGCATTTCGATTAAAGGTGGCTTGGGGCGAAGACACTGTTTTTGGGCCTCTTGCGCGATTTTGCGCCACCTATCAAGCTTTTTTTCCTCTTTTTCTGAAACATCAATCACAACTCTTTTTGAAACCACAGGTACAATTGTTTTTACTCCAAGCTCTGTTGCCTTTTGCACAACAAAATCCATTTTTTGATTTTTGATAATACATTGAAATAAAAAAATGTTTTTGGTACTTTCTCGATCATTCAAAGTTTTGCTTTCTATCAAAAGTTTTATTTTGTCTTTGGAAACTTCAAGTATTCGCGATGAGTAGTCATAATTGCCATCACATAGATTTATTTTATCTCCTTCTCTTTTTCTTAAAACCTTGACTATATGATTTATATCTTCTTTATCTGTAATGAAGGCAATATCATTCTCAACATTCTGCTTTTCAACAAAAAAGATTGGCACTTAATATCACCCTACACAGTTTTTTTGCTAACAACCAAGCACCATGTACCCATTTTTTTACTTCTACAACTTTAAGTCCATTTTTAGCAAAGCTTTTTAAAACATCCTCAAGCCTGTTTTCAATAATTCCAGAAGAAATAAAAATTCCACTGTCTTTTAAAACTCTATTTACATATGTTGAAAGCCGTATAATGATATCAGCGACAATATTAGCCACAACTATATCAAATTTTTCTTCTATACCTTCAACAAGATTATTCTTTTTTATTTCGATCTCTACTCCATTTAAGTTTGCATTCTCCTTAGCTACTTTAACAGCAACCTCATCAATATCAACTGCTAAAACTCTTTTTGCCAATAACTTCTTTGCAGCTATTGCTAATATCCCTGAACCTGTCCCAACATCAAGAACATTCATCCCTGGCTTTACATAATTCTGAATAGCTTCAAGGCACAGAACAGTCGACTCATGAGTTCCTGTACCAAATGCCATACCAGGGTCAAGCCTAACAATTGTTTTGCTGTCTTCAGCTTTATAATCTTCCCACGAAGGAACAATCACAATATCCCCTATCTCAACAGGCTTATAATATTTCTTCCACTCTTCTGCCCAATCTTTTTCATCAACATCAGAAACAGCAATCTTACCCTCACCTATATTTATATATTTTGCAGTCTCTTTAAGTTTTTGCTCAATAGTATGAATAAGCTCTAAAATATTAATGCTTTCAGGAAAATAAGCACAAACTTTCGCATAGTCCTTTTTTGTAAACTGGTCTTCGTCTATATAATCCCATAAATTTGGTTTTGAGACAATCTCATTGTCTTCAATGACAACACCATTTGCTCCAAGCTCATACAAAATATTTGAAATAGCATCTTCTGCCTCTTCGGTGGTCTTGATTGATATTTCATACCATTTCATCTACACTTTCTTCTCCTTTTCTTAAAACTTAATCATTTAAGAAAAAGCTTCTCTTATTCTATCCCAAAAATGTTTCCTCTTTTCATATCCATCTTCTGATGAAAGTCTTTCAAATTCTCTTAAAAGTTCTTTTTGCTTTTCTGTAAGCTTTTTTGGAACCTCCACTATAAACTTTACTACAAGGTCGCCTCTTCCTCGCGAACGCAGGTTTGGAACACCTCTGCCTCTAATCCTTACCTCATCACCATTTTGCGTTCCTGGTTCAATTTTCACTTTTGTTTTTCCATCAAGGGTCGGAATTTCTATCTCTCCACCCAAAGCTGCATTAACAAATGTTATTGGAACCTCAATATAAAGGTCCTGCCCGACTCTTTTGAATACAGGATGGGGCGCAACTTTTATTCTAATATGCAAATCGCCGTTAGGTCCGCCTTTGATGCCACTTTCGCCCTCGCCTCTCAATGTTATTACCTGACCATCATCAATTCCAGCCGGAATGTTAATCTTTACTCTTCGCTGTCTTCTTACATTTCCCGTTCCGCCACATTCTCTACATGGGTCTGTTATAATTGTTCCTGTTCCGCCGCACGCATCACAGGTTTTTATGGTGGTGAACTCTCCAAAGAATGTTGCCTGTCTTGACCTTATCTGACCAGTGCCGCCGCATTTTTGACATCTCACAGGTGCAGAACCGGGCCTTATACCACTTCCACCACAAACACTACACTTTTCAGTTCTGTAAATTGGAATCTCTTTTTCACAGCCAAATACAGACTCTTTGAGAGTCAGCTCTAAATCGACATATATATCAGCACCTTTTCTCGGTGCTTCTTTTCTTCTTCTTGAAGTTCCAAATATATCAAAGCCTTCAAATAGGTCTTCGAAAATATCGCCAAAACTGCCAAAATCAAAGTCAGCAAACCCACCACCAAATCCACCAGAAAAGCCTCCACTACCTTGTGCGCCATATTTTGGATCAAACGCTGCATGCCCAAACTGGTCATAAAGTTTTCTTTTTTCAGGATCGCTCAAAACTTCATATGCCTCGTTTATCTCTTTGAACTTTTCTTCTGCTTCTTTATTACCTGGATTTGCATCAGGATGGTATTGTTTTGCAAGTCTTCTATAAGCCCTTTTTATCTCTTCTTCTGTTGCATTCCTTGGAACACCTAAAATTTCATAGTAGTCCTTTTTTTGTGCCATCTCTATCACCCGCTTATTTTACTGAATATTATTATATACCAACAATATGAATTTAACAAATAATCATAAAAAGGACCAAAGCCATTTTTAAAAGCTTCATGACTTTGGTCCTTTACCTTGTTTTTATCGCAGTCTTTAGTATACTTTATAATCAGTATTTACATTGCCATCAGGACCGCCTTGACCGCCACCCGGGTTTTGTCCACCTTGTGGTCCTGATGTAGTGTAACCTTGCTGATAAAGTCTTGTAGACACATCATAGAACGACTTTGTGAGCTCATCAATTGCCCTTTCAATCTGTTCTTTGTCTTCACCATTCATAACATCTTTCAAGGCTTTTAGTTTTGCCTCAATCTGCTGCTTTTCAGCTTCTGTCATCTTGTCACCAAGTTCGCGAAGCAACTTTTCCGTCTGGTAAATGATAGAGTCTGCTCTGTTTCGTGCCTCAATCAGTTCTTTTCTCTTTCTATCCTGCTCAGCATACATTTCAGCCTCTTTAATAGCTCTTTGAATCTCTTCTTCACTCAAATGCGTCTGGGATGTTATTGTAATCTTTTGCTCTCTACCTGTACCAAGGTCCTTTGCAGAAACATGTACAATACCGTTTGCGTCTATATCGAATGTAACCTCAATCTGTGGCACCCCTCTTGGTGCAGGTGGAATACCGTCAAGTATAAATCTTCCAAGTGTCTTGTTATCCTTTGCAAGTGGTCTTTCACCTTGCAGAACATGAATTTCAACCTGCGTCTGACCATCTGCAGCTGTTGTGAATATCTGACTCTTGCGTGTCGGAATTGTTGTGTTTCTTTCAATAATCTTGGTGAACACACCACCCAGAGTCTCAATACCAAGTGAAAGTGGTGTTACATCCAAAAGCAATATGTCTTTTACCTGACCTGCAAGCACACCCGCCTGGATTGCAGCACCAATTGCAACACACTCATCAGGATTTATTCCTTTAAACGGCTCTTTGCCAGTGAGTTTCTTTACAAATTCCTGAACATAAGGAATTCTTGTGGAACCACCAACCAAAATGACCTTGTCAATCTGCTCTGGGGTGAGCTTTGCATCAGAAAGTGCTGTCTCAACAGGCTCTCTTGTCTTTTCTACAAGGTCTTTTATAAGTTCTTCAAACTTTGCGCGTGTCAATACCATATCAATGTGTTTTGGACCGTTTGCATCTGCTGTAATAAACGGCAGATTAATAGTTGTTTGAAGCGCGGATGAAAGTTCAATCTTTGCCCTCTCAGCTGCATCTTTTAGTCTCTGGAGCGCAACTTTGTCTTGTCTCAAATCAATTCCGTGCTCTTTCATAAACTCGTCAGCTATATAGTCGATAATCCTTTGGTCAAAGTCATCACCACCAAGTCTGTTGTTACCAGATGTCGCCAAAACTTCAATAACACCATCGCCAATCTCCAAGATTGAAACGTCAAATGTTCCACCGCCAAGGTCATATACCATTATCTTTTGATGACCTTCTTTGTCAAGACCATAAGCTAAAGCTGCTGCTGTTGGCTCGTTGATGATTCTCAAAACCTCAAGTCCTGCAATTCTACCTGCGTTTTTTGTTGCTTGTCTTTGTGAGTCTGTAAAGTAAGCTGGAACAGTTATAACAGCCTGTGTTATCTTCTCACCAAGATATGCTTCTGCATCAGCTTTGAGTTTCATCAAAATCATAGCAGAAATCTCTTCTGGCGAATATTCCTTGTCATCTATTTTTATTCTTCTGTTTGTACCCATATCTCTCTTTATTGATATAATAGTCCTTTCAGGGTTTGTGATAGCCTGTCTTTTCGCTGCATGACCAACAAGTCTCTCACCAGTCTTGGTGAAAGCTACAACTGAAGGTGTTGTTCTAAAACCTTCTGCGTTAGGAATTACAACAGGCTGACCACCTTCAATAACTGCCATACAAGAGTTTGTTGTACCAAGGTCTATACCTAAAATATGAGCCATTGTTATCAACCTCCTTATTTTTAAAAATTTAGTTTTAAATTCTTTTAAATTTAATTAGCATTTGCAACCTTTACAAGGCTATATCTAATAACTCTGTCTTTTATCTTATAACCTTTTTGGATTTCTTCAATTACAACATTTTTACCGTACCTCTCATCTTCAACATGCATAATTGCATTGTGAAGGTACGGGTCAAATTCTTTATTCAAAGCCTCAATTGGCTCAACACCAAGTTTTGAAAAGATATCATCAATCTGTTTTTTTATCATCTCAAGCCCTTTTAAAAGTTCATCATTTATGTCTTTTGAATTTTTTGCAGAGTCAATCGCTCTTTCAAAGTTGTCAACAATCGGAAGAAGTTTGCCAACAACATCAGCAACAACCTCATAATACATATTCTCTTTATCCTTTGCTATTCTCTTTTTGTAGTTATCAAAATCAGCAGCTATCCTCTGACATAAACTTTTGTATTCTTCAACCTCCCTTTCTTTCTCTTCCAGCTGCTTTTTCAAAGTTTCCACCGTGTCCTCTTGGCGAGGCTCAACCTCAATATCTTCACTACTTTCATTTGACCCATCATTTTCCTGTGTTTTTGCTGCGTCCTCTTGAGGTTCTTGAGAATGTTGCATATTCTCATTTTTTCCCACGGAATTAGTTTCTTCTAAAGTCTGAGCCTCAGAAGAGTTTACCTCCTCGCTCTTTAGATCTTTGTTTTCCATATCAAGCATCTTCACAAATCACCTCTTTAAATTTATTCTGTAAAAAGTCTTGTCAAAATATCAGATAAAGTATCGCAAATGTGATCAATCAGTGAAACTGTCTGAGAATATCTCAGCCTTTTTGGACCAATTATACCTATCGAACCAGCTATGCTATCACCTATTCTGTAACTGGAAAGAACAACACTACACTCTTTTAAATCCTCTATTGGATTTTCTGTACCAATCCTGATGGTTATATGTTCATGCATTGCAGAGTTTATTATTTGTCTTAGCATCTCCTTTTGCTCAAATATATGCAGGAATATCTTTGCCTTTAAAACATCACTAAACTCAGGAAAATCAAACATGTTCTTGATTCCACTTAAAACAACTTCTGTGCTGTCAGCTGCACTGATCGTGCGCAGTACATTTTCAATTATTGGTGACAAGATTGTCTTGTTTTTGCCAAGTATGTTTTCAATGTCAAGTATAATTTTTTGGTCAATGTCTTCAAGTTTAAGCCCGCTCAGTTTTTCATTGAGGATATTTGATATATATATGAAGTCTTTTATATCGACATTCTCTGGTTTGTCCAAGAGAATATCTTTTACAAGACCTGTGTTTGTTACTAAAATTAGTATATATCTTTTGCTGTCAACAGGAACAAGCTGGAGATATTTTATAAAGCTCTTTTTTACATTTGGTGTTGAAATTACTGCTGTATAGTTTGTTAGGTTAGATATTATCTTAGCAATGTTCTCCATATATTCGTTTATTTCATTGAATTTGACATCAAGCAGCGACCTGATAATTTCCACCTGCTGTGGCGAAAGCCTTGACACCTTCATCAGCTCATCAACATAGTACCTGTAACCCTTATCTGAAGGAATTCTACCAGCTGACGTGTGGGGCTGCTCTAAGTATCCCATCTCCTCTAAGTCCGACATCTCGTTTCTGATTGTAGCAGAAGAAATACCAAAAATGTATTTCTTTGCAATTGTCCTTGAGCCAACAGGTTCACCTGTATTTATATAATCATCTATAATAGCCTCAAGTATTCTTTTTTTTCTTTCATCCAGCATTTTCCTCACCTTACTGTTAGCACTCTCTGTTGATGAGTGCTAATTCTAAGATATAAGATATCACTTCAGTAGATTTTTGTCAAGTATATTTTTGACTTTCTTTGACCTTTTTACACAAATTCCTGCCATACTAAATTCGCAAGATCTATCCCTCTCTCCGTAAGTTTTACGCAGTTTTTTTCTATTTCTATCAATCCATATTTTTTTAGCTTTTCAATTTGATATTTGTACTTTCTTTCGAAATCTGCGCCAAATCTTTCTCTAAATTCATTAAGAGAAAAACCTTCTATTTTCCTGAGCCCTAATATAATAAATTCCTTTTCACTTTCTTCAACCGAAATAAACTCTTTCCCTTCCACAGCTAAACCATTTTTTTTGATTTTATTAATGTATTCGCTTATATTAGATGTATTATAATACCTGTAACCATCAAAATATGAATGAGCTGCACAACCAATCCCGATATATTCATTACAATTCCAGTATTTTAAGTTATGCTTGCATTCAAAACCTTTCTTGGCAAAATTAGAAATCTCATAATGACAAAATCCTGTTTCAAAAAGTATTCTCTTTGCACACCAGAACATTTTTCTCTCTTCATCTTCGCTCGGCAAAAAGCTTTCATACTTTTCATAATTTTCAAAAAGAGGTGTACCTTCTTCTATTTTTAATGAATAAATGGATATATGAGGCGGTGAAAAATCTAAAAGTTTATTGAGTGTTTGCATAAAACTCTCAAAATTCTGATATGGAAGCCCCACGATAACATCAACGTTAAAATTTTCAAAATATAAAGGTACAATACTTAAACTCTTCAATGCAACCTCAGAGTTATGAATTCTACCAATTGCTTTTAATTCTGTATCGTTTAGAGACTGTATCCCCACACTGAGCCTGTTTACTCCTGCCAAGCTATAACTTTGAAGTTTCTCGTGAGTGATACTTTCAGGATTTGCTTCAATAGTTATTTCGTAGTTGTCTTTAATCTTGAAATTTGAGTATATAAATTCAAATAGTTTTAAGATATATTTAGCAGAAATAAAGGAAGGAGTCCCACCTCCTATATAGATTGTATCTATTTCAAATTCATAATTTTCTTTATAAAAAATAAGTTCACTTTCAAGTGAACTAAAATATTCAAATACCAAGTTATCATTTGCATTTTCGTATGAAACGAAATCACAGTAATAACACTTTTTTTTACAAAACGGAATATGAATATAAAGTCCTATCTTCCTCAACTCCAATTAACACTTCCTTTTTTACCTTCGTATTAGTCTTCTAGCTTCAAAACAGCCATAAATGCCTCCTGCGGTATCTCAACTTCTCCAACCTGCTTCATTCGCTTTTTACCTTCTTTTTGTTTCTCCAAAAGTTTCTTCTTTCTGGTGACATCCCCGCCATAACACTTCGCAAGCACATCTTTTCTCAAAGCTTTTACTGTTTCTCTTGCTATAACCTTGCTCCCAATACAAGCCTGAATTGGTATCTCAAATAAGTGTCGTGGAATCTCCTCTTTTAACTTCTCAACAATTCTTCTTGCCCTCTGATAAGCTTTATCCTTGTGGACAATAAACGAAAGTGCGTCAACAACCTCGCCTTTTATCATAATGTCAAGCTTTACAAGTTTTGACTCAGCATATCCTATAAATTCATAGTCAAACGACGCATAACCTTTTGACCTTGACTTTAGAGCATCGAAAAAGTCGTACACAATCTCCATAAGAGGCATCTCATAAGTGAGAATAACACGTGTTGTCTCAATATATGACATGTCCTTAAAAATTCCTCTTCTTTCCTGGCACAGCTCCATTACGCTACCTACAAATTCGTTTGGTACCATGATAGTTGCCTTTACCATTGGTTCTTCCATCTTGGCAATCTCGTTTGGGGGTGGCAGTTTTGTTGGATTGTCAATGTACAAAACCTCACCATCTGTCTTTGTAACTTTAAATACAACAGAAGGTGCTGTTGTGATTATGTTCAAATCATATTCCCTCTCAAGCCTTTCTTGAACAATCTCCATATGCAAAAGTCCAAGAAATCCACATCTAAAACCAAAACCAAGAGCAGCAGAACTTTCTGGTTCAAAGAACAATGCTGCATCATTGAGCTGAAGCTTTTCTAAAGCCTCTTTAAGTTCCTCATATTTTGTATCTCCTGTTGGATAAATTCCACAGAACACCATTGGATTTAATCTTCTAAAACCTGGCAGAGGCTCATCTGCAGGATTATTTGCATCAGTTATAGTATCACCAACTCTTGTATCTCTCACAGTCTTAATTGAAGCTGCAATATAGCCAACATCTCCCGCTCTTAACTCATCACAAGGAATAAGCATCCCTGGTTTAAAATATCCAACCTCTGTTACAGTAAACTGAGCACCTGTTGACATCATCTTAATAGTCATATTAGGTTTCACAACTCCATCAAATACTCTAACATATGCCAAAACTCCTTTGTAGTTGTCATAAAGCGAATCAAAAATTAAAGCTTTTAGCGGTTTTGTATCATCACCTTTTGGCGGTGGAATATCTTTGACTATTCTTTCCAAGACCTCTTCTATATTAATACCCATCTTTGCTGAAATCAGCGGTGCATCTGAAGCATCAAGTCCAATCACATCTTCTATTTCTTTTTTGACCTCTTCAGGTCTTGCACTTGGAAGGTCAATCTTGTTTATAACAGGTATTATCTCTAAGTTGTGCTCAAGTGCAAGATATACATTTGCAAGTGTCTGTGCCTCAATACCTTGAGTTGCATCAACAACCAAAATCGCGCCTTCACAAGCAGCAAGGCTTCGTGAAACTTCATAGGTAAAGTCTACATGACCAGGAGTATCTATAAGATGAAAGATATATTCTTTGCCATCCTTTGCTTTGTAGTTGAGCCTTACCGCCTGGGCTTTTATGGTAATCCCTCTTTCTCTTTCTATGTCCATGGTATCAAGTACCTGGTCCTGCATCTCTCTTTCTGTGAGCGCTCCTGTAAGCTCAATTATTCTGTCAGCCAAAGTTGACTTCCCGTGATCTATATGAGCTATTATACAAAAGTTGCGAATTCTTTCCTGTCTTCTCTCCACTTTAGAATAATCCCCCTACGCACAAAAAATTTTGTTTATTGCACAGTTTTAAGCCATTTATCAATATCTTCAAGCAGTTTTTTGGCATAATTAATGTAGGATGTTTTTACATCAGTTCTATTTAAAATGTCCTTTGCTTCAAGGACAATAAAATCATAGTAACTTGCATTCCTTCTTGTCTTTCTAAAGATATATATTGGCTCAACTGATATCTTTTTAGTGAGCTTATCTTCTTTTTTAACAAGATCAAGTCTCACTGTCAAACCAAATCTATTGTATGGAAAAATAACTGTCTGGTCGCACAGGAAATTACCAAGCGAATAAAATACTATCCCCTCTTTTACGTTGCCTGACTCATCCTCAACCTTAACCTTTTCAAACGGCTGAATTGTATGAGTATGAGTACCAATTACAATATCAACACCATTCTTTATAAGCTCTTTTGCAAACTCTTTCTGCTCAAAACTAACTGTGTTTGAATTCTCAAATCCCCAGTTTGCATATGCTATTATAATGTCACAGCCGAGCCCTTTCAAGTACTCAATCTCATTTTGTATCTCATCCTTGTCAAGAAGACTAACAAAATCTTTATAAGTAGAGCTTCCTTCCAAATAGACTGATGAAAGCTCTTTTGTGAATGCAGCAACGCCAATTCTTATGTTGTTTATATCAAAAACCTTTGAGGTATGATCTTCCTGAGAAAGCTTAACGCCTACAGTTTCAATCTTTGCCTCTTTCAAATTATTTATTGTTTTCTGCAAACCTTCCACTTTTCCATCAAATATGTGTGATGATGAAAGTACTGCAAGATTAAATCGGCCTGATTTGAGTACAT
Source organism: Caldicellulosiruptor obsidiansis OB47 (assembly GCF_000145215.1). NCBI lineage: Bacteria > Bacillati > Bacillota > Caldicellulosiruptorales > Caldicellulosiruptoraceae > Caldicellulosiruptor > Caldicellulosiruptor obsidiansis. Next base: position 1,111,094 of record NC_014392.1, on the reverse strand, counting down.
TTAAAGCCTCTTTTGGAGCATTGTATTTTCCATATGTTGAAATAGGGATATTGTCAGAAACCACACTATCAAACTTGAAAATGCTAAGGTCTGCATAAGTGATGTCTTTTACGTTCTCCAGTATATCCCCGAATGTATAAGCCTGGGATTGCCTATCATAATAAGATTTTAAAAGATAGCCGTTGAAAAACACATCTCCTGCCATAAATATACTTGCCTTGTATTCTTTTGGCTGAGTCTTGAGTTTAACAGACAAAGAATTGTTTTTATTAGTAGTAGAAGTACTGTTATTATTGCTCTTGATATTTCGCAAAGTTGTTTGCTGAGGTTTTTTGTAAACCTCTTCCATAACAGGAATGTATTTCTTTATATACATATTTTCATAGTAAAAAAGAGCATTTATGCCTATCAAAAGTATTATGATAAACGACCCTAATGCATATAAAAGCTTTTTCATATCTCCAGCCCTCTTTCTTTATATACGTTTATTGAAGAAAAACCTTCGATATCAACCGGGAATTCTACTGTCTCTTTTACTATCTTTTGCCCATCTAAATACCTTAAAATACCTTTTTTACCAATCTCAAATTTAAGATAATAAGCACACAAGGCTTGCATATCTGCCTTGTACTTTTTATTCAGCTCCCAATCACCATACTTGCTGTCGCCCAAGATGCAAAGTCCAACATGAGCAAGCTGCGCTCTGATTTGATGGGTTTTACCAGTCTTGATTTCAACATCTACAAGCTGCAAATCATCTTTTTGTCTCACAATCTTATATGCCGTCACCACTTCTAAATAGCCATCTTGTGGAAAGTCAGAAATATATACCTTGCTTTTCTTTGAATCTTTTTTGAGATAGTGAACAAGCACTCCACTTTCTGGCAAATCAGCCTTTTTAGTTATACATAAATACTTCTTTATAATTGTCCTTCTACTCATATATTTTAACATCTCGCTTAAAACTTGTCTATTTTTTGCAATGATCATAAGCCCTGCTGTGTTCCTGTCAAGCCTGTGACAAAGCTGAGGAAGCTCACCTTTAGAGTAATTGTCTTCTATCCAGCTGACAACAGAGTACTCATTGTTCGAATCTGGATGCGATGGAATTCCATATGGTTTGTCGATTACAACAATGTTGTCATCCTCGTACACTTTAATAATCTCTACTTTTTTGTGCTCTAAAAATCTATCTTCTATTTCAAAACTTACAGTGTCTCCAAACCTCAAAACCTGTCCTTTTTGAGCAGGAAGAAAACTTACAATAATTTCTCCTTTTCTTAGCATCTTAAAAATTACACTCATCGGAATTGTAGGATACTTCTTTTTTATGGCTTTTTCCACTTTTACCCCTGCCAGCTCTTTATCAACAACAAAATTCACCGTCACTTCTTGATCACTCCCTTTTAACACATGAGAATACTAATATCATATAATAAAATTGACCAAATTGAAAATGAAAAAATCATGAAAATTGGCATTGATGGCAGAGCTGCTAAATGGTATAGAGGCTCTGGTATTGGCACTTACACCTATCAGCTTTTAAATTATATCAAAAAACTCGACAAAGAAAATGAATATTTAATAATCTGGCCTGATAGCTCCGAGACAGAATTTGTACTTGCACAGAATATAAACATCAACCTTATACCTCATCAGATAGATAAGTTCTGGGAAGAAATTATGATAAAAGAGATTATACTTCAAAATGATATCGATATATACCATGTCCCTCAAAATGGAATTGGACTTCCTCTGTCAAAAAAATGCAGCTACATTATTACTCTGCATGATATAATTCCTTTCAGACTTCCTGAAACAGTTGGACCAGGCTATTTGAAAATATTTAGAGAGGTCGTCCCAAAAATTATAAAAATAACCGACTGTATCATCACTGTATCTGAGTTTTCTAAAAAAGATATTTGCGAATACTTCGACATCAATCCATCAAAAGTATTTGTAACATATTTAGCAGCAGAAGATATATACAAACCTTTACCAGAAGATGAAGTCAAAACTTTTCTCTTGCAAAAATTCAATATAGACTTTCCATATATCCTATATGTTGGCGGATTTTCGCCAAGAAAAAATCTTAAAAGACTTGTAAAAGCTTATTCTTTAATAAAAGAGCACATCAAAGATATCCATCTTATAATACCTGGAAAGTTTAGCAGAAGTTATGATGAAATAAAAAATTTAGTTGAAAATTTAAATCTTACTTCACATGTACATTTTCTTTCTTATGTAGACGTAGAATTCATGCCATATATATACAATGGGGCTCTGCTTTTTGTATATCCATCGCTGTACGAAGGGTTTGGTCTTCCACCACTTGAGGCAATGGCTTGCAAAGTCCCGACTATAGCAAGCAACACAACTTGCCTGCCTGAAGTTTTAAAGGATGCTGCCCTGTATGTGGACCCTTATTCTGAAGAAGACATCGCTCAAAAAATACTGCTTGTTTTAGAAAATGTAGAGCTGCGAAATCAGCTTGCTCAAAAAGGTTATTTGCTTTCAAAAAGTTATAGCTGGGAAAAAACAGTTATGAATACTTTGAAAATTTACCAGCAAATTTTTTCCTTGAAATATTAAAAAAATTAGAATATAATTGATGATGTAAATAACAAAAGGTCGGGGCGTAGCTCAGTTTGGTTAGAGCGCTAGCTTGGGGTGCTAGAGGTTCGCTGGTTCAAGTCCAGTCGCCCCGACCATTTTATTTCTACTATAAGCTTAGCTTTCAAGTTTAAAAAGCATGAGAAAAATATCAAAAAGATTTCTCTTTTGGACATCCTTCTTTGCAATTAAGTCATATGCGCCCAGCAATTTCCCATCTTTCCATAGTTCTAATTTTCCAATCTTCTGTCCAGTTTTCACAGGCGCTGATATTTGCTGAGGCAAGGTTACTTTTGACTCAACTGTACTTTCATCACCTTTTTTAACAAGAAGCTTGACATCTGTACTCAAAATTACTTCTACTTCTTTCTCAATTCCATTTTTCACCTTTACCTTCCCAAAACAAAATCCTTTAGAATAAGGGCTGTACATTGAAAAATTTGCAAATCCCCAATCTAAAACCTTTGTGGCATCATTAAACCTTGTTTTGCTGTCTGGTGCTCCCATTATAACCGCAATTAAATGAAGACCATTTCTCAAAGCTGATGCTGATATACAAAACTTTGCTTTGTCGGTAGAACCTGTTTTGACACCTGTACATCCTCTATAAAACCTTACGAGCTTGTTTGTATTTGTAAGACCAAATTTACCTTCTCTTATGGTATCCACCCATGTTGTAAGGTATTTTCTGATGATCTTGTGTTTTAAAAGTTCTCTTGACATTATTGCAACATCATATGCGCTGGTGTAATGATTTTCAGCATCAAGTCCATACGGATTTACAAAGTTTGTGTCGAGCATTCCAAGTTCCTTTGCTTTTTTGTTCATCATATAAACAAATTCTTGAACACTTCCTGCAATGTGCTCAGCAAGTGCAACACACGCATCATTTGCTGAGGCAATTGCAATTGATTTTAAAAGTTCTTCAACTGTCATTTCTTCATTTTCCTTAAGATAAACCTGAGACCCTCCAAGGCTTGATGCATTTTGACTTGCAACAACTTTGTCAGAAAGTTTTATCCTACCTTTTTCTATTGCTTCACATATCAAAATCATAGTCATTATCTTGGTAATTGACGCTGGGGGAAGTTTTTCATGTGAGTTCTTTTCGTAAAGAATCTTTCCTGTGTCAAAGTCAACAAGTATTGCTGATTTTGCTGAAATTTCTAAGGACGGTGTTTGGGTTTGAAGGGACTCGCCAAATACCTTCTTGCAGCCAATATGTGAATTTCCAAATAATAGGAGAATCAAAATTAAAATTGCTATAGCCTTTCTCACCTTGTCATCACCCCAATTCTTTAATTCTCCTACTTTTAAATTATCTGCACATTCAGCTTTGGTTATTCATTATACATATTCTCAAAAATCTAGATGCATAATACTATTTGTAAAATCTTATTGCAGCCTTAATTAAACTGCATGGGGTGATGATAAATGAGATTTGTAAAATTATTTATAACACTGCTGTTTTTAAGTTTAAGCATATATACCATAGCAAACTACGACCATCTAAAATTCAAGTATACTCTCTCTCCCATTATTCTTTCATACTATGGCTCTACTGGACCAGAGGTTATTGAAATCCAGCGAAGACTCAAACAGTGGGGATATTACGATGGGCCAATTGACGGTATTTATGGATATAAAACATATATGGCGGTAAGATACTTCCAGGCTAAAAATGGCCTTAAAGTAGATGGAATTGCAGGAAGCGAAACTCTCAGAGCACTTGGAATTGTAACAACAACACGTTCATCTTACAGTTCAGACCTTAATCTTCTTGCCCACCTAATTAGTGCAGAAGCGCGGGGAGAACCTTATGTTGGACAAGTTGCAGTAGGAGCAGTGGTGCTAAATAGGGTAAGACATCCAAGTTTTCCAAACTCAATAGCAGGTGTAATTTATCAACCAGGAGCTTTTGAATCTGTAGCAAACGGTCAGATAAATCTTTCACCAACAGTATCAGCAATAAATGCTGCAAGAGATGCACTCAACGGATGGGATCCTACTGGCGGCGCTCTCTACTTTTTCAATCCAGCAAAAACCACAAACAAATGGATTTGGAGTAGACCAATTGTTGCCGTTATAGGCAATCATGTGTTTGCAAGGTAAAGGAAGGTGAATAAGTCAAGAATGCAATTGCCATTCAAATTTTATCCTAAACAGCCCATTGCAGGTGATAAATTGATAATAAGCTATAATAATGGAATTTTACTGGATGGCCTTGAAAAGAATATTTATCTTAAATTCGGGTTTGGAGATGAATTTATAGAAGGCAAAGTTTTTGAGTCTAAAATGATTAAAAAAAATGGTGAATATTTAACAGTGGTCCCTCTGCTCAAAAGCGGTTTTTTGTTTATTGCATTTAAAGACAATTTTAGAAATACAGATGATAACAACCGAACTTTCTATAGGATAGGTGTAAAATCAAAGGAATGAGAAGAACATTCTTCTCATTCCTTTTTGCAATCTTTACATATACCATAGAACTTAACTATGTGATTGACAACTTTAAATCCTTTTTCTTTTTCTATTTGATCCTCTAAACTTTCAAGTAAATCATCCTCTGCTTCTTCCACTTTCCCGCACTTTACACATATCAAGTGATGATGATTGTGAGAATCTTCGCTATTTGAAAGTTCAAAACGTGAACATCCATCGTCAAGGTCAATCTTGTTGAGAACTTTTAAATCGTTCAAAAGCATTATGGTTCTGTATACTGTTGCAAGTCCAATCTCTGGCATCTTCTCTTTTACTATCTTGTAAATCTCCTCAATACTCAAATGTTTATCTTGATTGTCAAGAATTGAATCTAATATTATTCTTCTTTGGGTTGTGAGCTTATAACCTTTTTGCTTAAGCTGATCTTTTATTTCTTCTAACTGTTCTTTTTTCATTCTAATTATCACTGCTCCGCCACATCAATTTGTAATTTGCAATTTATTTATGATATACATTTTATTCTCCCAAAAGCTCAGATGTCAAGACTTCATTGAACAGTTCTTTTTGCAGCTTTTGCAATTTCCTGAACACTTAAGTGCTTCAAACAAAGATGCGTTACATCGCGGACATTTTCTATTTGAAATATCCATCTCATAACCACATACAGGACATTTTACTTTCATCATAAAAACACTCTCCCTTTTGTTTTGGACTGAATCTTTAAAGTACTATATGTGCAAGAACCCCTCCCACTAAAATCGCAATCACAGCTGAAGAAACCCATACAAAACCTGAATATTTAAGCCCGTTCTCTTTTGTCATCATAGCAAAAGAAGTAATACAAGGAACAAACAATGTTGTTGTTACAAGCGCAACAAACATCTGACCTTTTGTTGTTGGGATTGTCACAAGCCCTGCAGCCCCATAATCACGTCTTATTATACTCAGAATAAATACCTCTGTTATCTGCTTTGGCAGTTTTAAAAATCCTGTAATAACCGGCTGTGCAAAATTTTCTATAACATGAAGAAGATTTGTGGCATCTAAAATCCCAAGAACAAGCGTTGCCATAACAAAAATTGGAAAAGCCTCTATCAAAAATCCTTTTGATTTATAATAAGTCTTCTTCAAAACATTAGTAGGTTGAGGAAATCTCAAAGTTGGAAGATCTATAAAAAGCGATGTTGATTCTCCTTTTAAAATTTTGTTTAATATCATACCAACAATTCCAAAGATGCTCCCAATTATCAAAATATAAGCAACCAAATACTCAAATCCAAGTCTGGAAATAAGCCCACTGATTATTCCAAGTTGAGCAGAACAAGGTATTGTAAGGCCAAGCAAAAACATAGTGATAAGCCTTTCTCTTTTAGACCCCAATATCCTTGTTGTAATTGTTGCCATTGTAACACAACCAAAGCCCAAAATTATAGGAATTATTGCTCTTCCATTTAAACCTATTTTATTAAATACTCTGTCAACAAGAGCTGCAATTCTGGGGAGATAACCGCTGTCTTCTAATATACTCATAAAAAGGTGGAAGGCTACAACAAGAGGAAATAGCAATCCCAAAAAGATAATTGGAAACATAGAAAGCATTCCATAATTGCCAATAATAATCTTTTCTAAAAATGCATTTGAAACAAACTTTTTCACAATCCCTTTGATGAAGCCAAGGTAATACTCTCCCATCACTGTATTCATAGTAAAGTCAACCAGTCTTTGCGCAACTAGAACACCCATGAAATAATACATGACATACAAAGTGAAGATTAAAATAGGAATGCCTGTAACAGGATTTATGAGAACTTGACTTAGTTTGTTTTTGAACTCAAGCTTTCTGGTATCAAACTTGACTGTTTTATTGAATATTTCATCTACATAACTGCGTCTCAAAGCGTATATCTTTTCTTGAAGTTCAGATACTGATGAACTGAACACATTTTCAGCTTCGGCAAGGCTTCCCCAAGAAAATTTCTTTCTTTCAGATTCTAAAATCTTCTCTAAATTAGGTGTGGACTTGCCTTTTTTAAAAAGATTTTTATCTATAGCCTCTTTTAACTTGTCAATACCCTCTCCCCTGCTTGCCGATGTGGCTATCACTTCAACACCAAGTATATCTTTTAGCTTTTCTATATCAATCTTGATATCATTTTTTTCAATCTCATCAAACATGTTAAGTACTACTATTACTTCTTTTTGATAGTCAATGAGTTGCTGCGTTAAAAATAAATCTCTATCAAGATGTACACTGTCGACTACATTTATAATCTTCTGAGTATTTAGCACAATATCACGCGTTACAATCTCTTCATCATTGAAAGAAGAAATTCCATAAACGCCTGGTGTATCGACAATAACATAATCCTTGTAAAAACCATAATTAACATCTACAGTTGTGCTGGGATAATTTGAAACTTCTACATATCTTCCTGTCAGTTTATTGAAAATAACTGACTTCCCAACATTAGGATTCCCAACAAGTGCTATTACCTCCTTGTTATCTGGAATATTTAGCATCTCTTGAACACAGTGACAGTTCAAATCTATCTAACCCCTTTCTACTTTTGAGTCTCAACTTCAATTTGCTTAGCAAGACCGTTTCCTATTGCAATCTCTTGGTGATTTTTCCTGAGAATAATGGGACCATTATTTATTTTAGCTACACATTTTACTTTGCTTCCTTCATTTATACCAAATCTCAAAGCATACACGCGTGCATTTTTGCTCTTTATACTCTTTATCACAACTTCTTGACCTTTTGAAATCATATCAAGCGTCAAAGCTGATCACCTCTCATGTTATTTCATATAAAACTACCTGTTTTTTGAAAACAACTTGTAATTGATATTTTGTGTTAATTGAAAATCATTTTCAATTATATAATAACAGATTTTTCTTTCTGGGTCAAGAAGAATATTTGAAGCCACTCTTAACTACAAACATTCAACCAGCTTATTTCTGTCTAAAAGTTTATTCTTATAGTCTTTAAATTTAGGAACATCTTTATGTGTTAAATTTTTCAACCAAAATGATTTGAAAATTAAAATTTATTGTCGTATATTTTAATTTAAGATAATAATGCAAGCTCTAAGAAGCTTAAAATTTTTAACGAGGTGATTTCTTTAATGATACACAAAACAATCAAAATTGAAGAACTCAAGTTTAACCCTTTTACCTTAATTGGACGAGATTGGATGCTTATTACAGCAGGAAATATCAATTCCTTTAACACAATGACTGCAAGCTGGGGAAGCCTGGGCTATATTTGGGAAAGGCCTGTTGTTTCTTGTGTAATAAGACCTCAGAGGTTTACAAGAAAGTTTGTTGAAGAAAATGAATTTTTTACACTCTCATTTTTCGGCATGGAGTATAGGTCAGCTCTTGAAATCTGCGGCAAATACTCTGGTAAAAATGTTAACAAGGTTGAGATGGCAAGACTTACTCCCAAAGAAGATGAAGAGTTCAAGACAGTGTTTTTTGAGCAAGCTAATCTTGTTTTGATTTGCAAAAAGATTTATTTTCAAGATATAATCCCTGAGAATTTTCTGGATAAAAGCATTGACAATTTTTATCCTGCAAAAGATTATCATAGAATGTTTATAGGTGAAATTCTCAAAGTGCTAAAGAAGGAGGAGTAAAAATATGGACTGCTGTACAACTTCAAGCTGCTCATGCTGTGAAAGCAGCTATATTAAAGCTTCCTCTCAAACCTGCCCTATTTGCAAGCACCAAGGAATGCTTGTTAAGAATTTCACTGTAAAGCATATAGTTTTAGATGAGTATTTATCTCAAGTAGGAAGCAATGACTATTTCTTGTGTACAAACCCAGAGTGTGATGTGGGATATTACCAAGGCGAAAAACTCTTTTACAAGCAGCAGCTAAAGGTACCTATTTGGCTTAAAAAAGATGCAAATCCTAAGTACGTGTGCTATTGCGGCAAGGTTACAGAAGATGACATAATGGAAGCAGTTTTGAAAAAAGGAGCAAAAACTCTCAGTGAAGTATGTAAAATTACAGGTGCAATGAAAGATTGTAAATGCGAGATAAATAACCCTACTGGAAAGTGCTGTGCAGATATTGTAAAAGAAGCATTTGAGAAAGCTGTAAAAATTAGAAAAGAGACCAGGGACTGCCTGAACTGATGCTATGGGCAGTCCTTTATTTCTGTTTTGAAAAAGGTAATTGCCTTGCCGCTTCAGACAAGTTCATCTCCATTGCAATATTTTGCATTGTTTCTTCATCTGATGAATCTTCTAATATACAAACCTCCCCTGGGTTATCCTGAAATAACTTATCTGTAAATGCATCTACCTGATATAGCTTCATCTCAAAACTACCTGGTCTTTAAGATAAATTTTGAGAATTATTATACCATACAGCATTATGTTACTTTTCATTTTATTCAAAAGGGTTGTAATAAGAATCTCAAGTAGTATAATATTTCTTGTAATCGATTCACTCGAACATTGAAAGGAAGGTTTTGACAAATGGCATACGAAAACTTTAAACTGGCAATATACTGTCCTGCTGGATTTTTGAAAAATGTAGAGTTTGAGGCGTTTAAAAAAGATTTGGAATTCTTCCAAAGATATTTAGACATCTCTAAGGTATACCTTGAAATGCACAGAGGTGCAAATACCCTCTCAAAAGAAAAGATGCTCAAAATAAAGGAGTTTTTTGAAGAACAAAACATCAAAACTTCTGGTGGTATTACTGCAACTGTGGTATTTGGAAATGAGGAACTTGATTATTATAGAATCTTTAACACCTTTTGCTATACAAACCAGAAGCATTTAGAAAAGCTAAAAGAAATTGTTCAATATACAGCTTCTTTGTTTGATGAAATTATTTTAGACGACTTTTTCTTCACTGCTTGCACATGCCCATCTTGCATTAGAGCAAAAGGAAATCTTAGCTGGAGTGAATTTAGGTTAAACTTAATGACAAAAGTTTCAAGTGAGTATATAATAAAACCCGCAAAAAGTGTCAATCCAAATGTAAAATTAATAATCAAATATCCAAATTGGATAGAGTCGTATCAAGAAACAGGTTACAACCCTCAAACTCAGGTAGAACTATTTGACTATGTCTACACAGGTACAGAAACTCGCGACCCTGTACACACTCAGCAGCATCTTCCAAGGTATGCAAGCTATTCACTTTTGAGATGGTTTGAAAATCTAAAACCTGGTAAAAATCTTGGTGGCTGGTTTGACGCTTTAGATTGCATATACAATATTGGTAGCTACCTTGAACAAGCAAATTTAACTGTATTTGCCAAAGCTAAAGAAATCACCTTGTTTGACTTCTCACATCTGAGAAACTCTGTATTTGTCCCAGCACTTGGGCTGCAGCTTCAACATCTTGATGAAATTTGTAAACATATTGAAAATCCTATAGGAATTCCTGTTTACCATCCATTTAATTCATACGGTGAAGACCATATCTATGACTACTTAGGAATGGTTGGAATACCCTTTGAACTTACACCACATTTTCCTGAAAACAGTAATATTGTTTTTATTACAGCAGACTGTGCAAATGACAAAGATATCCTGCAGAAGCTTAAAAATCATCTCTTAGCCGGAAAAGACGTAATAATGACCTCTGGTTTTTTAAAAGCCATGCAAGGAAGAGGAATTGAAGATTTAACTTCTGTGAGAGTGACAGACAAAAAGGTTTTTACAAACTTATTTGCCATTAAAACAGAAGTGTGTTCATTTTCAAAGTATGTATATGGTAAAAAAGAAATGCTAATTCCTGTTTTAGAACACAGGACAAATGCGTCATGGCAGGAGATTGTCGCAATCTCAGGCGAAAACAACTTTCCTGTCCTGATGAAAGACTTTTATGGCAGAGGGACTGTTTATACTTTGACTACACCCGAAAATTATTCTGACATTTACAACTGGCCACCTGAGGTATTGACAGAAATTCGAAAGGTATTTATGAAAAATTTTGATTTCTACATTGAAGCTGGCGAAAAGATAGGCATTTTTGCATACAGCAATGGCGCTTTCATAATAGAGTCCTTCTTGCCTTACAGAACTAAGGTAAACTTACACATTAAGAACAAAAACAAAAAACTTATTGATCCTTTAAAAGCTTCTGATCTTAAAGTTTCTATAATATCAGAAAATGAAAATATCTATGAAATCAAGTTAGAACCAACAAGTTTTAGAGTCTTGAAATTAGAAAACTAAATTTTTTGAAACTCTTTTGAAGGGAGAGTGCTTGCAAAATGAGCAGTGTTTTTGAAAATGAAGTAATAAAAGCAATTAAAGAGCGTCGAAGTGTAAGAAGTTTTTTACCTACTCAAGTTGAAGAGGAAAAGATAAAACTTTTACTTGAAGCTGCAATCTTTGCTCCATCTGCTGTAAACGGTCAGCCATGGTTTTTTACAGTGGTTCAAAACCTTGATATTTTAAGCAAAATAAATCAAGAAATAAGAAACATTATGCTCCAGTCTTCTGATGAAAACTTAAAAAAATTCGCATCAAAAGAAGATTTTAACGTTTTCCACAACGCTCCAATAGCTATAATCGTTTCAGGAAAAGAAAATAGTCAATCTGCCCAGGTTGACTGTGCAGCTGCAACCCAAAACATCCTTCTTGCTGCAAAATCTCTCGGTTTGGCAACGTGCTGGATAGGATTTGTCGGGATACTTTTTTCAAGTCCAAAAGCACAAGATTATATAAAACTTCTCAAAATCCCTGAGGGATACAAACCTTTGTGGGCAATTGCTTTAGGATACACTGAAAATTATCCTCAAACAGTACCTGAAAGAAACTGGAATGTGGTTGAGTGGATAAAGTAAGTTTTTCCTCAAACCCTACAGGGATTGCAAGGAGGGCTTTATGCCCTTCTTTTTCGTTTATTACAATATATTCAATCACTGTTATTTGCAACCATCAAAATCTAACATTTTCTCAAAATTATTGAGAGGATTTTAGTGATTTTTTAGGTTATTTTAAATGTATGAACCTAAAGTAATAGGAGGTAAACTCTTGAGAATAATTGTAACTGACTTTGGAGCAAAACCAGATGGTGTAAGTTTCAGTACAGAGGCAATACAAAAGGCTATTGACATCTGTTTTGAAAATGGTGGTGGAGTTGTAGTTATACCTGCTGGAATTTACTTGAGTCGTCCTATAAGGTTAAAATCTAATGTAACCCTATATTTAGAAGAAGGTGCTGTAATCAAAGCAACCAACAATATTGAAGATTACTACCAAATTGGTTATTACCATAACGAATGGGGAGAGGTTACTTCCTTTTTGTATGCGATGAATGAAAAGGACATAGCAGTTGAGGGAAAAGGTACAATTGACCTTTCTGGAAGCAGTTTTATGGATTTTTCAAGAGCATTTAATCAGTTTGAAGAGCTATCTCAACTTGACAAAGAGCAGTTTGAAGAGACAGAATGTAAGCCAATTTGTAGACCAAATCAACCCATATTCTTTTATAACTGTGAAAACATTAGCCTGAGTGGTGTCTCTATTATTGACTCACCTTGCTGGACAGTATGCATCCATTCATCGAAATACATCAAGGTACACAACATAAGGATTATGAACAACCTCAGAGTCCCAAACAGCGACGGTATACATCTTTGCTCATGCGAAAATGTAATACTCACAGATAGCTTCTTTACATGCGGTGATGACTGTGTTGCTATATCTGGCATTACAAACTGGGACAAACCATGTGAAAATATAATTGTGTCAAACTGTATTATGCAAACACGCTCAGCAGCTGTGAGAATGGGACATTTAGATAGCAAAGTAAAGAATGTGGTTGTTTCTAATCTTATCATCCTAAATTCAAACAGAGGAATTGCAATATTCGCAAACGGCAAAAATGGGTATGTCAAATCAGTCACAATTTCAAATGTTATCATGACAACAAAAATATTTGCTGGTACATGGTGGGGAAAAGGTGAACCAATTGTAATTGTTTCCCCTGAAGACGGTAATTTTATTGAAGATATTTCTATTTCAAATGTAAAAGCTTACTCAGAAAATGGGATCTTAATCTATGGCAAAGATAATAATATCCGAAATATTTCGCTTAAAAATATTGATATATACCTCAGCTTTGGCAAAAACAGACCGCTATTTGGCAAAAGAATTGATATTCTCCCAAGTCAATGTTCACCTTTCCCTGATTACATGAATAAAATTCCATGGATTTTTGCAAAAGATGTTTTCAGTCTTAAACTTCAAGATATAAACTATGGATATAATTTACAAAGCTTAAAAACTGATTTTGACATAGAGGGAATTTTTCAAAATGTAAATAACTCCTTCTTTTCTAGTATTAGAAAAGTAGCTACTTAAGGTCAAAAGTTTAAAATCCCAGTTACAACAAAATTCCAAGGCTGCCAGTTCACTTCAGAACATATAAAATGACCTTTTTCAAATGGCAGCCTTGAATTTTTATTTTTTTCATCTTCTAAATAAGTCAAATTTATCAAGTGTTATTACGTAAGGGTGGGTATAAACCTTTCTTAGATGTTCAAACGAATTTATCTTGCCATCAGCCGTAAATCCACCCCACCAAGGCATAAACCAAAGCCAATAAGTTTTTGTATTTTGTAGGACCTCAGGGTCAGGGATTGGCCCGTTTTCTGTCAAAGCTATGGGTTTTTTAGCTTCTGTCAGCTCATAAACATAATCATACCAAAATGAAATAGGACCATAGTTTTGGGGTGGGGCATAAAAATCAACCCCTGCAATATCATAGTAGTCCTTTTCTATTCTCCAATCAGGATGTGGTGCATTCCAAACCCATATAAGATTGTTTAGCTTAAAGTAATTAGTGTATACATCATATAAAAGATAGTAAAGCCTTTTGTAAGCATTAAACCCTTTTGCTCCCCACCAAAACCACCTGCCATCTGCTTCATGAAGAGGTCTGAAAATAACAGGCACATCTGCATCTGCCATGATTTTTAGCCACTTGCCAATTTCATATATATCCTCCATTAGCAGCTTGTTTTCTTCAGTATTAGGGCAAAGACCAACCTCAATATCAAAATCGGTGTTTTTTGTATAAAAAGTCTTATCATTGCCTCCTATTGGAGAAAACCAATGCCAGCAAAATGTCACAATTCCTCCTAACTCCTTATGCCATTTAATTGCTTCTTCAACAGAGCCTTTATTTAAAATTACTTCAAACATTGCATCGTAGGTCATATTATTAGTAATGGTGTGTCTTGTATAGCTTAGAAAATCAAAACCACGAAGAGCTGGTTTTTTGCCTGTTTGATATTCTAAATATGCAATTTCTGGTCCTGCTGCTGTGTTTGTGTGCTGGCCTGCAACAATTGCTTTGTCATAAATTTTTGAAAAATATTCCATCAATTTTTTGCATTTATCAGATGCATTTTTGTTTGAAAGATCAAATGAAGGAGCACTGTAATTTTGCAACTTATCTTCTTCAAGTTCAATTGCATATATGCGAGCTACTCCCCAGCCACCATAAATTTTGATTCTTTTCGGACCTTTTTCTAAGAAGGTTCTTCCAATCTTCATTTTTGAAACTTCATCCAATTCAGTATGCAATCTAATATCGCCATGACATAATCCATCTATATCTACAAGATAGACAGCTTTTGTGTACTTTTCTATTTTATAATTCAAATATAGATTGAAATAACCACTTTTTTCTATTTCTATGCAAAACTCAATTTCAAACCTGTCTGATTCGGGCAAAGCACTATAAACATCTTCCCCACTGAAATGTTCCTTGACAATTTTTGCTCCATTTAATATTGCTTCTTTTATGGATTTGCTTATCTTCACAATTATCTCGCCCTCCTTTTACAAAAATTCTCCTAATATTTTTTATCCTGATTTAGTTTGCAGTATACCAAATACACCCTAAACTAGCATGCAGAAATTTTAAAAAATCTCTTAATACTATTTTAAAACATGTCACAAATCCTGTTTTTAAATTGTTTATAATATTAGAAAGCGAAAAACAAAGGGGGTTTTGGGTCGCTGGATTTGGAGCAGATTTACTCTAAATACTATCAAAAGGTGCTAAATTACTTGACATTCATGTTGAAGACTTCAAAAGAGGCAGAAGACATTGCACAAGAAGTTTTTTACAAGCTCATTAAAAATCCCCCTCGCGAGGATAATATCCAAGGATGGCTTATTACTGTTGCAAAAAACTTTGCAATAAACTACTTAAAATCGCAAAAGAGAATTTCTATGGGAGAAAAATACCTGCTTTGCTCTCAAACCCCACAAGATGACATTGAAATACTTCAGGTCAAAATGACACTTGAAAAACTGCCTGAGGAACAAAGAGAGCTGCTAATTTTGAAATACTCTGGATATACATACGAAGAGATAGCAAAAAGGGCTGCGCTTTTCTCTTTTGAGTCAGCCCTTTTGACTTTAATCAACCTGCTGTCTTAATATCTCAACAGGCATTACCTTTGCTATTTTTTGTCTTGCCAAAAGTCTTGAAAGCAGGAACACTACAGTTAACACTGCAAATGTTGATAAAATGCTATTTACGCTCAAATCAATGCTCATAGCAAAATCGATATTTTTTGTGGCTCTACTTATAAGACTATCCATTGTCAATTTAGAAAGAGGCACACCTATAATGAACCCTGTTACTAAGGAAACATAATTAAAGCCAAGAATCATCTTAAAAATATTTCCTTCCTTGTATCCAAGCATTTTTAAAATCCCTATGTTTTTCTTATTTTCATTGAGAGTTAAAGTAGACAGAACATACACAATTAAAAGCGCAAGAATAGCGGCAATTAGCGCTATAACTCCAATAGTCTTTGAAAGGTCGTCAGCTGAGGCCTTTATTGTATTTATAAGCTCAGATTTAGTATAACTCTCAAAAAACAAGTTCTCAGGAATATCCATCTTCTCTTTTGAGAATATCCCAATATACTCTCCATTTCTATATCCAAAAAGCTTATTAAAACTTTCAAGTTCCATGTACCCATTGTTTCCGACTGGAAGGTTAGCTACTTTTTTTACTTTTAAAGTATATTCTTTGCCTGTAAATTCATTCTTTAGTTTAATCTCATCTCCTTCGCCAATACCGAGTTTGCTTGCAAGAGGTTTGGTTATGATAAGTTCACTTGACACAGAGATTTCATTCCCTTTATCATCATAGAGCTTTATCATGTTTGAGTGACTTTTCACACCGTAAATCATAATACTCAGCTTTGTCCCTTCAATGTCAAAAGACAAAAGGTTGTATGGCTCAGCTGCGCTTTGGAGTTTAATCTCAGGGTGTGTGGACACAGAATTCAAAGAATAAAGATAATTGTACCTAAAATTCTTCTCATATGTTCTTTCAATTGCAACAACGATTGAATCTTTTGCCGTCATCCCATACATCATAAGGATTGTTGAAAAGATAATGCCAACTGCCAAAATAACCTCTCTTCCTATATGTCTCCAGCCATATTTGAGCATAATCCTTGTTTTAAATTCAAATCTATCAAAAAACTTTATTGTAGGAAGCTTGCCAAATTTTATTTCGTCAATTCCATGAAGCATCTCTACAATTGTCAGCTTGAAAAAGTTTTTAAGAGCAAGGTACCCTGAAAGAAACATAAATATGGCTGGTAGCACCATTGCAACAAATATATGCTGCCAAGGTAAAACTGTTTTTATCTTTGGTAAGGTAAAGTATGACCTGTAAAACTGTGCAAACGAAGATGCCTCAAAAAATCCTATCAAAACGCCAGCAACAGAACCAAAAAACCAAATATAAAGTGGAAATCTCATGAAAACTTTGACCACATCTTCCTGAGTATAACCCATGGAATAAAGTGTGCCAATTTCCGCATGCATAGTGTTTATTACCCTTCGCATGACAATAAAAAGTATAAATGAGGATACAAGAATTATAAAAAGACTGAGTGGCAATGTCATTCTCTTTGCATTTTCAAGTTTCATCTCTGTGTATATTATTCTTGGATTTCGGTCTCTTTCAACAAACTTTAAAAGTCTCCAATTAGAATTTATAAAGCTTTTGAAATTTTCAATATTGTTAACTTTTCCTTTATAGCTATAGTAATGAACAGGAACCACAGGAAATAGTTTTTGCATCTCGCTTTTTAGCATCAACACAACACCAAAGTGTTTGGGGTCTGGGAGAAGGTCTTGGTCATTTTTAATAATGTAAATGTAATCAGGAAGATACCCTACTCCACTTACTCTGAATTTCTTTCCTGAAATGACTATTTCATCGTAGGTGTGATACTGCTGGGTTTTAAAAAAGCTCGGGTCAAGCAAAACTTCGCCTTGCCTTGGCATCTTACCCGCTTCTACATATGGCTTGTTTATTTTATTTGAAATTGAAAATATTCTTAAAGTAACCCCATCTTGCTGAATTTCATAAAAAAGTCTCTCTTCAAGTTCAATACCAAACTTTTCTTTCAAAAGCTTCTTATCTATCTTTTGTGATGTTATAAAATACCCATCTTCCTGGACGAAGTCTTTTTTAAATATCTTATAATTTATATCTATGTCTTCCATTGACACAGCAAAGAGTGTATATGTCATTACGGCAATAGCTACAAGCATCATTATAGAAAAGAATTGCAAAAACTCTCTTTCCATTATTCGCAGGGGAATTTTTTTGATTACCATTACCATGTCACCTCTTGAGCAGAGATCTTGTGAGGATTTTCAGAAAATTCAACAAGCCTGCCTGACCTTAATCTCAACGTAACATCTGCCATTTTAGAAATTGCAAGGTTGTGTGTAATTATCAAAATGGTTGTGCCAAACTTCTGATTTACATCTTCTAAAAGTTTTAACACAAGTTTGCTGCTCTCATAGTCAAGCGCACCTGTTGGCTCATCACACAAAATCAATGCAGGGTTTTTAACAACTGCTCTTGCAATTGCCACCCTTTGCTGCTGTCCGCCAGACAGTTCAAACGGAAATTTGTCCTTTTCAGAAAACACATCCACCATTTTTAATACCATATCAACATCCAATGGATTTTTGCTAAGATGTGCACTTGAGAGCACATTTTCATATACCGTAAGACCATTTATGAGGTTAAAAAACTGAAATACAAAACCCACATAGTCGCGCCTATACTCAGAAAGCCTTTTTTGGTCCATTGCAGTTATCTCTTTGCCATCAACAAAAACTCTGCCTTTATCTGCCCTGTCAAGCCCACCAAGGATGTTAAAAAGCGTGGTTTTACCTGACCCAGAAGGACCTATAACCGTGTAAATTTTCCCTTTTTCAAGCTCAAAACTTACTTCATTGAGTGCCCTGATTTCATTCTTACCCATCTTGTAGATTTTCGAAAGATTCTCAACCTTGACAAACACAGTCTACCATCTCCTTAAATTTTAATCTTGATATACTATATTATGACTCATTGGTCATATGACCGTCAAGTCATACCTCAATATTCATTTTTTCGCTATTCCTTCTTTCAAAAGTTTTATAAATTGAGAAAGAGCATCTTTAAAATAACTTATATCAAGATCAAGTGTTGTTGATGTTTTAATCAGAGCCTGTTCTATTATAAACTTTTTCATGTAAAAGCTTGCACCTTCTAAGAAAATTCCAATCAATAGTGGGTCTATATCCTCTCTTATAAAACCCTTTTCTTGATTATACCTGATGAGTTCAATAAGAAATTCTCTCGACTGTTTCAAAAACTTTTCATTTATTTCCTCCTTAAAAGGTGAATCATGCGAAAAAAATGCTCTCTCAAGAAGCATGTACTCGTTTCTCAATTCTTTCATTGCAAGCCATATGCCTTCAAGCGAGTTTTCGTAATAGTCAAAGATATTTATATGTATCATGTCTAACTTTTCGAGCAGTTTCAAAAACCTATCATAGGAAACCTGAAGAGAGTAAAAATACATCTCTTTTTTGTTTTCAAAATACTGATACATGCTCCCTTTTGCAACATTGCACTCTTTAGCAATATCTGATATATCAACCTCATGATAAGGTTTTTGTGAAAAATATTTTATTAATGTATCTGTTATAAAATTTCTTTTTTCTTCTGGAAGGTTCAAAAATGTTTGCTTGGGCATAAACCTCACCTCAAGATTATTATGACTTATTGGTCATGTGATTTGATCTCCTCCCAATCCCCCGAAGGGGATAGGATTCCTTCAGGGGTTGGGCTTCCCGCTTCTACGTGGTATGACTTACCAGAATACAGGGGTTATCCCTGAATATTCTGGCAGCGGTCTCCCACTCCACGGGCTTGACTTCGGACCGGTCCAGCCCTACTACCTTTAACATGTTTATCGCAGCGTTCAAATCTCTGTAAATTTCTAAACCGCAAACAGGACATCTGAAAATTCTTTCCGACAACTTGACATCATACTGACTTCCGCAACTGCTGCATGTCTTCGTTGTTGGCACAGAACTTTTGATTGCCACAGCAGGAACCCGAAGACTGTGCTCAGTCTTCTCTTAATTGTCCCTACTGCACTGTAGTGTACTGACTTTGAAAAATATCCATCCTTCCAACCTTTGATGTTATCTTTTTGAAAACAAACTGTCTTATACCTGTACAAAAATGAACAGGTTTTGTTTATTACGTCATACTTGATGTTTGTTAATTTTTCATACTCTCTTGCAATTTTTTCTTTTGTTTTATACCATCTTTTAGAACCTTTCTGCTGGCGTGCAAGTTGTTTTTGCAACTTTTTCAAGCGTTTTGTCTCTTTTATCTGCCATTCAAGTTTGAGACCGTTTGATAGTACCAGCCCGGCAGGTTTAAAATCAATTCCAGCAGCAGTATCGAACATCTGCCATACCCTCGGCTTTACTACACCTTTTCTGTTCTTTCTTCTTTCCCACGCGCCTGTGTATTTGTCCCTGTCTATATAGCAAGTTACAAAAAGGTAAATGCCACTTGGTTTTCTTACAAGTGCTTTTGCTATTTCGCTATCTTCTGGAATCTGATTTCCTCCCAGTACCCTCAAAGGTTTATTAATACCCTGTATTTTAACTCTGGTCATTTGCTGGTTAACAAACTTAAAAGTGTTCCCAAATTGTTTGAGGGGAATTGAATTAACATAGTGTTTGAACTGCAGTTTACCCGTTTTGTAGCCGTTTTCCTTTTGTATGTGAAGAGAATACAAATTCTGCTTTATTCTTTCCACCAGAGCTTGCTTCATCTGTGAACTGAGATTTTCAATTCTTCTTTTTTCGAAATTTTCCCCCACCTTTATTTCAACTTCTCTTAGTTTCTCCGCATTGCTATCAAGTCTGTTTCCAATGTCAGCAACTATATAGTTGTACAACCATTTTGCTTCTAAAAACAGCCTAAAAAGTTTTTCTCTTGTTTCTTTTGAGGCAGAGTTAAGATTAATTTTTAACTGACACACCACAGGTATTTGGTTTTTCCTTCTTTCTTTAGTTTGTTGCCATGTTTGCTTAATTTTTTCTGCCTTTGTCATCTTCTTAACTCCTCTAACAATACCGAAAAACTTTTTGCTACTTCATCTATTATACCTCGTACTCTCAAGATAGTTCAAGAGAAGAAAAAGGACTGCCATTCATCACAATCCCCTGAAGGGGATGTGCTTTCTGGCTTTGTTTTGTAAATAAAAATCTTACGCAAATTTATAAAAATAAAAACCACAGACCTTTCAAACCTGTGGTTTTGTTCTATATGAATTCTATTTTTAAATATTATTTTCATATATTGTTATTTTAGCTTTTTTCTTCAATAAAGTTATATATTCTTTCCTGAAATCTCCAATTACCAAATCCTTAGATTTAGCCTTGAACTGTTTAAATTTCGCATCCAAAAGCTTCTGAATTGAAAGCATATTTCTCGTTTGCTCAATAGTTTTTTTATCGTACTCCTCTCTTGTTATTCCCCATCCTTTGACGAGCTTTTCAATCATATCATTTGTAATCTTTGCACTTTCCACATCACCTAAAACTTTCCCACTTATTACATCCTGCATTGTTTTCATTGTTTTTTTATAGTAGTCTCTTGCTTCTTTCTCTGATATAAAATATCCTTCCTTTTTAGCAGCCTGAAGCAAAAGGAGATTTTCTATCATCTCATTTAAAACTTCTTTTTTTGTCTTTTGTACAGGTGGTTTTATTGAATTTATCTTTTCTTCCTTTGAAAGCTTTTGATAAAATTCTTTCTTATATAAATAGCTTGCTTCTTCTAACGCATACGCAATCTCTAAATCCTTTTTATAAATCTTTTCGCCGTTTACAACTGCTACTATTCTGCCATCTTTTGACTGCTCAATTTCCTTTATTTTTTTGCCACATTCTGTCCAAATATCGGATGCTAAAACATTAGAAAACAAAATTAAACTCAAAGATATAAGAGCTATTACTAAAAAATTTCTCCTACTCTTTTTTCTAATCAACCATCTTCAACTCCTTTTTCCATTTCATTTGTTTATATTATATCAAATTCAAGTTATTTCATCAATATTATGGATATCAAATTATTATTAACTCAACTCAAGAAAAATCTTTCAAAAAGACATTAGTTGTTCTAAAATAAATATAGAGCTAAAGAGAATAGTTGATCTAAACTTTTATTACAAAAGATTTAATTTCAGCACAAAGGAGATATGTCAGCAATGAATGAGAAAATAAAGCTCTACAGACTGTGTTTCGAAAACTTAAAAGTCTATCGAAATCTTCTTTATGATAGCGTTTTTAAAAAGCTGTACAATCTTGTCCGCTTCATTGACGATGGAAATCAGGATCTTGCAAGAATTGTAAATCTTTATAGCACAGTTTATTACAATCTTTTAGAAGCTGGAAAGGGCTGTAGTTTAAAGGAATACATTATTGAGAAAATTCTCTTTAGCGAAAATACTTTTACGAAATTAGCAGCAAAAAGTGTTAACAATATAGCAATAAATGAGAGTCTTAAAAAAGCTGCAGCTTGTGATTTAGACTGCCTTGAGTTTATATCAAACTTTTCTGCAAAAGAGATAAAAGATTATTTAAAAGATTCTACTGCCTTACCAAACTTTTTAGCTGAAAGTTTTTTAGAGTTTAAAGGTACAATTGCTTTTTTGCCTACTGCCGTTGATAATTTTACAAAAAATCTCATTGAAAAATTCTTAAACACAACTCCTTGGAGCAGTTTAATTGAGGAGCTTGTAGAATTTCACAAGCAAAATGGCTTTGGAATTTTTGCAAGGTACAAAGGCTTTTCATGGGACGGAAATAATCTTGTGGGTATTGAAAATTTAGACCCAATAAGACTTGATGACCTTGTAAATATTGAAAGGCAGAAAAAGATTGTTGTTGAAAACACTTTGGCGTTTTTAAATGGCCAAAGAGTCAACAACATCCTGCTTTATGGCAGCAGAGGAACTGGAAAGTCTTCAACTATAAAGGCAATTTTGAACGAGTTTTCTCACATGGGTTTGAGAGTCGTTGAGGTGTTCAAAGACCAGCTTTACACTTTTCCAAAATTAATAAGAATCTTAAAAGATATCCCGCTTAAGTTTATAATCTTTGTAGACGATCTGTCTTTTGAAGACATTGAGGAAAACTATACCAAACTAAAAGCCCTTTTAGAAGGTTCTTTAGAGGCAATGCCCCAAAACGTTGTTATATATGCAACCTCAAATAGAAGACATCTTGTAAAAGAAAGGTTTAGCGACAGAAGCAATTTCTCTGATGATGAAGTACATGTTAAAGATACTTTAGAAGAAAAACTTTCTCTTGCTGATAGGTTTGGAATAATAGTAACATACCCATCTCCAACCCAGCAAGAATACCTTACAATTGTTGACGAGATTGCCAAAAAAAGAGGTATTGAAATTACAGAAAAGCTTCACAGGCTTGCTCTGCAGTGGGAGATGAACTACAACGGTCGCTCACCAAGAACAGCTAAGCAGTTTGTTGATTGGTATGAAGCACAAGTTAAAAGGGTCTGTAAATAATTTTGTGTATTTAAATTGAACCATCCCTCTTGGTAAGAAATCATTCAGGATAATCCTGTCTACCTTCTATTTTTTAGTATTACCATTTTAAAAATTTTTATGCATAAATTTTTTAAAAGCTGGACAAAATTTAATACTGGGATATATTGCTTTGATTTTTCTAGTTCTAATTTGTTTTAGATTGCTTCCATGGAAGCAATCTAAAAGCGAACTGAAGTTTGTTATTAATTTATATATCCACTTAAACGTTCTGGATACATTATCAAAAGCTGATTTAATATTATATCCCAATTTCTGTACCTCTGTGTCCACTTTCTTACAACATTTTTTGTCGCAAGATAAAGCATCTTCTCTAATGCTGTATCGTTTGGAAATACTGATTTTGTCTTTGTCACTTTTCTAAATTGTCTGTGAATTCCTTCTATGATGTTTGTGGTATAAATTATCTTCCTTATTTCTGGGGGAAACTTAAAAAACGAAGTTAACAAATCCCAATTGCTTTCCCAACTCCTGAACGCATAAGGATACTGTTTCCCCCATTTTTCTTTTACCTGATAAAAATTTTCCAGTGCTTCTTCTTCATTAGTTGCCTGATACACTTTTTTAAAATCCTTTGAAAATTCTTTTATATGCTTGTATGAAACATATTTGAATGAATTGACTTGACTGATGAATAATACACCTTTGAATATCGCTTTTTGGGAACACTGCTTCTATTGCCTCTTTTAAACCAGTAAGGCCATCAACACAAAACAGTAATACCTCTTCTACTCCTCTTGTTTTCAGGTCATTCAAAACACCCAACCAGAATTTAGAGCTTTCACTTTCTCCAATCCATATCCCTAAAACATCCTTATATCCCTCAATGTTAATTCCTAAAACAACGTAAGCAGCTTTGTTTACAATCCTGCCTTCATCTTTTATCTTGTAATGAATTGCATCCATAAAGATAAACGGATATATCTTTTCTAACGGTCTGTTTTGCCATTCTCTTATCTCTGGTATTATTTTTCTGTAATTTTGCTTACCATCTCAGCAGATACTTCAATACCATAAATATCTTTTATTTGCTCATGAATGTCTCGTGTTGCTATTGCTCTGGAATATAAAGCTATTATTTTATCTTCAATTTCAGAGATATCTCTTTTATATTTGGGAATTATCTTGGGTTCAAATTCGCCTTCTCTGTCTCTTGGTATATCAATTTCCATCTCTCCAAATTTTGTTTTTACAGTCTTCTGAGTATATCCGTTTCGAGAGTTAGTAGTTTGTTTGTTTTTAACATCATACTTTTCATAACCCAGAGTTTCTTCAATCTCTGCTTCTAAAAAACTTTGAAGTACACTCTTAAACAAGTCTTTTAAGCTTTCGTAAATATCACCCACACTCTGAATATTGTTTTTTCTTATAAACTCTAAGAGCTGCTCTTTTGTTAAAACATTTTCCATAACAAAAAACCTCCTTCTTGGATATTTTTGTTTATATTCTGATTCTTACCAAGAAGGAGGTTTTTATACTTTACACAAAATTATTTATAGTCTCAGTTAAAATGGAAAAGGGCTAATGACAGATTTGCACTTAGCCCTTTTGAGTTTTTTAATATCTCTCTACTTTTACAGCAATTTTAAATTTGATCTTTTGACAAAATCTTCAAAAGATATTATTTCTACCAAGTTTCCCTCTTTTATATACTCAACATGTTTTTGATTTAAATAAAAATCTTTTGCTTTCTTAGTATATCCTGTTCCACTAATTATAATATAAGCTTTTTTATACTTTGGATTTTCCTTTAAAATTTTAACCAAGGTGATTATCTCATAAACTATTTTTTGCTCTGCTGTCCCGCGTGTTTGCTGCCATTTAGCACTTATAATTATCTCATCATTTAAAACAAAATCAGCTTTATATTTATTCCCAAAGAGATCATTGCCAACTACAACTTGTTCCTCAAAAGCATCATCGTAATTTTCTAGTAACGCTTGTTTAATAAGTTTTTCATGAACTCTTCCCGTTCGAGTACCTCTTCCACCGGGTGACACAATAACACCTTCTTTTCAATAATTAGTTATAATAACTTCTTTATGACCTGTTCTCTTTCCTGCACTTGAATTAATAAGCCTTTTTGCTTCTATTACCTCAAGGTTGTAACTTTCATAAAGATCTCTTATAAATTCTGAATCTGAGTTGCTTATCATAACAAAACAACCCTTTTTGCTAAGATTATCACAAACATTTTTCAGCCTTACCTGTTCCTCTTTTGTAAAACCTGCAACTGTGTAATCAGTAAAATTAGCTGTTTTGGACACAGGCATGTACGGAGGATCGAAATATACAAAATCAAACTCAGAAGCTTTTTTCACCGCTTCTTCAAAGTCTGCATGTAAAATTTCAACAGATTGTAGCATTTGTGAAAAAGTAAATATTTCTTCACTGGTTGGCATTTTAGGATTTTTATATCTTCCAAAAGGAACATTGAATTCGCCCTTTGAATTCACCCTGTAAAGCCCATTGTAACAGTGCCTGTTTAAATAAAGTAACAATACTGCTTTGAGTAAATTTTCATTTTCAATTGTATTCAGATTTTTTATCTTAATAGAATTGTAAAGTTCTCTTGCCTTATAGTAATCGCCCTCGGCATTTTTAAAATCTAAATTTTTAATATAGTAAACTACCTCATCTGGACAATTTTTAACTGCAGTGTAAAGGTTTATGAGTTCAAGATTAATATCTGAAACAACAGCATTCTTTAAGATTCCTCTATTATAAAGCTCTACCAAAAGTGCTCCGCCACCCAAAAAGGGTTCAAAATATGTGGAAAAATGGCTTGGCAGCTTTTCGACCAAGATTTTTATTATTTGCCTTTTACCTCCTGCCCACTTCACTATGGGCACAACTTTTTGGCGAAAAAAAGTAATTTGAGTCCTCATTGCAAAATCATACTCCAGATTTAAAATTAACTATTGATTTGATTATACCATACATTTGTTTGGTGTGCAAGGAGAATATATCTTCCCTTGCTCTTTTATTAAGTGTATGATAAAAACATTTCATTTCTTATTTTTTAAAGTGCTAGAAAAAACTTTAAGTAATTTGCTAATCCTTTCAAGTATTCTGACACTAAAATATATTGTCTAACTGTAAGATATTTATGAAAGGTAATTAAAAGCAATATTAGTTACTTTTCTCAATAATTGGCAGTGATAACCACAAACTAACTTTTGTTATTATTTTTGATTAATTGTATTAACAAAATTCTTAAGTATCTGAATTATTTCGTGAAGTTCCGTCATTTCTAATTCCTGCAAATCGTGTTTCCTTAAAACATCAGTATAAAAGCTTGACTTTTCATCTTTTCTTTTAATCGATATGTTCTGGATAATATTATCTCTCACTTTGAAGAAATTATTTTTTCTTTCGGCAACATCCTTACAATCACAACTATCAAACAATTTTTCCCATTTTTCTTTAAAATACATCTCACATCTTTCTCTTTCATTAATCTTTTTATCCGGGAACCCTCTTAAAAATCTTTTTGGTTGATATAATTTAGTAAATTCATCTTTACTCATTTGATTTTTTCGGACTTTATCTATAAATAGATTGTACTTACACTTATAACAGGTAATTGCTATTTCTAAGCTTTTCGGGTCATCACAATAATAATCATAATACTCTTTTAAAAAAAGCTCATCAAGAAAATAATATTCTATCGAATAATGCTGAAGAATATATGTATTCTGCCTTAATTTTTTCTTTTTTTCAACAATTTCCGAATCAGCAAATTCATATTGCTCAATAAATTCAAACATTTCTTTTAAAAAATCACTTTTAAGCTTTTCAGGATCATTTGTATCAGCATCTCTTATTATAACAACAGGTATTTCAAAATATTTATTGAGAAATAATTCTGCATTTGCGAAGAATTTTAAATTACAACATGAATTTACAGGAATTATGTTAATCATGTTTAATAAGTTATCGTCAAGTTTACAAATTAATTCTCGCACAACTTCAAAATCATCTTTACCTTCAACAAAGATGATCCCTTTGCTACCGAGAAAATCATCAGCTTTAATTCCCAATTCGTTTATAACCTCTTTGGGGTTAATCTCTTTAACAATTGATTTTTCTTTTTCTCTTATGACAAGTTTTACATTCTTCTTTGGTAGATTACTGATTGTTATAGGTGAGTGCGAGGTAAAAATTACTTGATTTCTTTCTGAAATATTTATTAATGTTTCAATCATTTTTCTCTGAAGATTTGGGTGTAAATAAATTTCTGGTTCTTCAATTATAAATATATACTTTCCTACGCTACGGGCTATTTCCACATATGTCTGCAGTATAGAAAGAATAAGTACACTTTGATAACCCGTTCCAAAATTTAAGATGTCATTTTCTATTTTTTCATTCCCTATTATTTCCACTATGCTAGTGTTATATTTTGTTGCGCTATATATATCCACTGTTGGCTCTAAATTTATTCTAAAATTGTTGTTTCCTAATGTACTGTTATAATATTCCGTTATTTTTTGTGACAAACTTTCACACCTTTTCCTTGCTTCTTTAGTAAGAATATTATTTAATTGATTGTAATTAACTCTTTTTTCTGCACCTTCATCTTTTATTAAAATATCAGTTTCATATTCACTATCTAAAATATCAATTAAACTCCTCAAATATGATTTGCGGTCAGCTGTACTTTCTTTTTCTGGATCTCGTATGGCAGGTATTACTACTAACTCAGGAAGTAATTTTTTTAAAGTGGCTTCTTTTATCTCTTCTTCGTCTTTGTCAAAATATTTTCTAATATTTTTGTTGGTACTGTCTTCAACATTTAATACTAACTTTATATATAGAGAGTTGTCAGTAACTTTTCTTAACAATTTCTCTACCTGTCTATCAACTTCATCTGTACGGGTATTTTCAAAAAAAGACTCTACTCCGCCTAACCACATTTCAATAATAATGTTATCATTAATACCTCTATGAATATCCTTCCTGTCAACTTGTTTCTTATAGTTGGGAAAAAATATTTTTATAGCATCTAATATAGTGGATTTTCCAGTATTATTTTGTCCAATAAATGCAAAAATTTTTTCGTCCAACATTATCTCCCCTGAATCTAAAAACGATTTATAATTCCTTATTCTCATCTTACTAATATACACTTGAATACCTCTCCTTTCTAAGTATTAGATTCATTATATTTGACTTTTATTATAACGTACTACATAAATTAAAATTTGTAGAATCATGTCGAAAATCACTATATTTTCCCCACTCCTCACTCCCCCCTTAATTTTACTCCCCAAACCTAAACACCTGCTCTTTTGTAAACAGCCACTCTGGTGTTATTAAAATATCACCAAAGTTTATTGAATACCAGGGATTGTCATCATCATTTGCTGTATTCTTTAAGATGTGAATGTCTTGGGCTGGCATGTAGCTTTGAGCAAGCAGGAATATCTTTTCACCTGTTTTTGGATTTTGTGCCGTGTCAACTACCACAGCGCAATGTCCAGGGTCGCTCCCTTTTAAAAATACATCTCCATTTTGCAAATCACTCAGAGGTATTTTTTGCATTTCCTGAGAAAGTGATAGTGTTCCAGCATATGCAAATACCATGTCAAGATACTTTCTAAAGCGCACATAATCATCACAGTATCCAGTCTTCTTTACCCAATAAGCTTTATTCCCTTCAACTTTGATTCTATAACCCTGCATCCACTTTCTAAAATCAGCTCTAAAGCCATTTGTAAAATTAAAATGAATTTTGTCATATTGCTTGTTCTTATAAAGATACTCTGAATAGAGCCCTTATAACAGCGTCTGCACATTGCTGCAAATCTCTTGTGCCAACATCCATGTCAATTACTGCAACATATACTTCGTTTGGTTTTTCTTCACCATTATAGTACTTCACCTTTGCGCCATGGGGTTTGAGAGGTAAATTTCTTAAGTATTTAGCAAAAGATCCTCTTGGAACTTCAACTCTTTCATATCCTTTTGGTACTTTTATTCTTTCCCCTATCGTTTTACCATGAATATTTATGAGACTTTCTTTGTAACTTTGTTCTGGTGTATTTGGCAGTGAAGAAATACCATTCTTCTTTTCTAACATTGGCTTTTTTGAAATTTCAGTTTCTTTATCCAATTGGAATTGTTCAGTTGTGCACCCAACCATTAAAGCAAAAATAAGGACAGCTGCTGTCGCTAAACACACTAGCTTCTTTAGCGTAGGCATTGAATCAGCTCCTCATTTAAACAGTTTTTTCAAAAAAGCAAATATGCTAAAAGTTATCTCTGAAACTTTTATTTTTATTAACTATTTTGTCAATCAATATTCCCGCTGATTTTTATATTTTGATCAATTCCTATCAACACACACAAACTATTTCATAAACAGAGAACTGTATTTGTTAAGCTAAACCTTTTCTTTGTTTTATTTTTATCTTTTCAGTATCTTGTAACCAACTTTTAACATCTTATTAGGATAAAATAACACCAAAGATAAGATAAACAGTGGCAAATAATGCACAGGCTGCTGTTAAGTTATTGCAAATTTTGTTTAATTTGTGCTCATATTCCCTTTCCAATTTGTTTTCAGCTTCAGCTAATATCTTAATCCTATTTTTGAGCGAAGGGTGTGACTGAACTTTTTCTAAAGCATTCGAAATATCACCTTTTATGTAATTGATAGCATACAAAGTTTTTAGAGCACTTTCATACTCTTCTCTTTTTATACCACTTTTCAAAACAAACAAATCAGCTTCTATTTCGGCAGTTCGGCTAATAAAGCTGGGTAAAAACAAGAATTGAATGGTTCCAACTAAAAAAACTACTATTTGTATGAAATTATAAAACTCACAATTTGAAACAAAATAATTAGCAATGCTTTCAAGACCAAACACAAAACTTAAGTAATAAAGTATTGCAACAAACCAACCAAATAGAATTTTTCGTCCATGTTTTGCTTTAATATGACCAATTTCGTGAACTACAGCTGCTTTAATCTCTTCTTCCTTTAGGTTTTCTAGAGCATATGAGGTTACCAAAAGCTTTTGTTTGAACAAACCTGCTGCAAAAAGATTTGCAAACTTTTGACCAAGTGTATCAAGAACTTCTACCTCGATTGATTCAATTTCAAATTTTTTTAAAGTATCTTTTATTATCTTCCCTTCATTTTCTTTGAGTTTTCTTTTCGGATACTGCAGATTAAAAATTACTAAGTAAAATAAGTAATTACCGACAAAAATGGCAACAGACAAAAAATATAAATATTTGATATCCCCTGTCCTCGAAATTTGAACAATAGGCAAAAAGATTATACCAACCATCAAAACTAAACCTAAAAATCCAGACACAATTTGTCGCAGAAAAAATGCATTTTTTAACTTTTGATTTAAAATTTTAGCTTGAATAGAGGTTGCAAAAAAGATTGAAATTATAAAAATTTCAATAAAATAGATTATGAATAAATAAAAGTGCCTGGAAAAAGTAAATTTATCGGAATTTAATACTATAATAAATATACTACCAGCTACACCAAATATTAAATTAACCAAAAATATTGATCTTATTAAAAATGTGTTTAACTTAGTTGCTTCCTTCTCTTTCTCCACACTTTTTTCATACCTTGACACAATATATATTTTGAGCCCTGTCATAACAGAAAAATATAATATCAAAAATATCAGATTTGCTATGACGTTTTTAATCCACAGCACAAAACTCCACCTCTCATTGTTTATAAACCAAACTTGAATATTTATAACAATAACATTTTATAACAAAAAATCCTTCAGATCAACAACAATAGTTTTGTATTTCAGAAATTAAGAAAAAGAGCAAATAATAGTTTTCAGAAGAAAAAGCCCAAATTAAAGAGCAAATGTCCGAAAAAATCAAAAAAATTTTAAAAAATTTGACTTTTTCTGACCTTGACAAAGTATTAATTTGTAATAATATTTAATATTGGAAGGTTGTACGGTCCTCCTTTAAAGAAAGAAAGGAGGTGCAATAAAGTGGCAGCAAAAGAGACCACAGCTCAGAAAACTCAAGATACAGCAGCTCCAAAAACTCAAGAGACAACTATTCTACAAGATGCTGTGAAGCTCAAAGACCTATCAAAAAATGCACCTGAACTTTTTGGTGTAAAGACAGGAGTAGATGGAATAGACAAGCTATTTTACAAGCTTGAGTTTTCAAAAGACCAGGAAAAACCTGTGATAAAACCACTCGGTGGGATTCCTGCGTACTCGGTCATAAACGTAAGTGGTGTTGCAGACACAGGTAAAAGCCTTTTTGCTGAACAATTTGCAGTTACGCAGGCAAATGAGGGAAATAATGTATTGTATGTTACTGTTGAGACACCTGCTGAGTTTTTGTACTCATCACTGTTATTTCGTGCAAATGCAATGAATATCGACAAATCTAAAGTGGAAGAAAACATTTATATACTTGATGTAACAAGAGATTTTAACATACGTGGAAACATAAACAATTTTATAAAGACTATTGATAATGCCGCATCAAAGTTTAACATAAAAAATGTGGTTATTGACTCTATTACTGGATTTTTTGAATCAAAGGAAATCTATGCACGTGAAATTGTAAGAACAATTTATAACTTTTTAAAATCCAAGAAATTAACTACACTTATGATTTCGCAAAAAAGAAGCGGACAGGAACACTTGTCAGCTGAGGCGGCAGGCGGATATGCTGTGAGCCACATTGTAGATGGTACAATTGTATTTTCAAAACAGGTTATCATGAACAAGTTTGACAGCTCTACTTTTAAAAAACCAATTGGGGAGGTTATACGTCTTTTGAGGGTTGATGGCTGCAGAATGTGCGGTCACGACTCAAAAACATATGTGTTTGAAATAGATCAAACAGGACTTATAAAGGTTTTATATCCTCTTACAAGTATTACAAATTCGAATTTAAACGAAAAAAACTAAAAGATTATACAGGAGGGGGTGCAAGCCATGAAAAAAATTGAGCTTTTAAAACAAGATATGGATAAGGTGATAAAAGAAATATTTATGATTGCTATAGACATCTTAGGTGGTCCTAAAAAACTTGTTGAATATAAGAGACTTACATGGCTTGCATCATTGATGGAAGCAATATTTGTGATTTATCTTCATAACGAAGAAAACAAATCAGCAGACGAAATTGCTGAGTTTTTAGGAATAAGCAGCCAAACAGCAAAGACAATCTTGCAAAGCAAACCTGAATATGCTCAAATGAAATTAGAAAACTCAGAAAACAGCGAAAAAACCCATATTGCAGGCGGTATAGCAAAGATCGCATACAAAAAATGGAAAGAAGAAAATGAAAAAGGCTCTATGTCAGTCTAAGGAGGCATAGAGCCTTAATTTCTATTATATCCCAACATCAAACAAATCAGTAGATAAATACCTCTCTCCAGTGTCTGGAAGAAGAACAACAATCATCTTTTTCTTATTTTCTTGTTTTCTGGCAACTTCAACAGCAGCATAGAGTGCTGCACCAGATGATATTCCAACTAAAATACCTTCTTCTCTTGCTAAATATCTCGACATCTCATACGCATCTTCAGATTTTACCTTTATTATTTGATCATATATTTTCGTATTCAATACCTTTGGAACAAATCCCGCCCCAATTCCCTGTATTTTATGAGGACGCGGAGTTTCTCCTGATAAAACTGCAGAATCAAAAGGTTCAACTGCTACAATCTTAACAGACGGCTTTTTCTCTTTCAAAACCTCACCTACTCCTGTGACTGTTCCACCTGTGCCAACCCCAGCAACAAATATGTCAACATTACCATTTGTATCATTCCAAATTTCAAGTGCGGTTGTTTTTCTGTGAATTTCAGGGTTTGAAAGGTTTTCAAACTGCTGTGGCATAAATGCATTAGGAGTTGAACTATAAATCTCAAAAGCCTTTTCAATTGCGCCTTTCATGCCTTTTTCACCGGGTGTCAAAACTATCTGGGCACCGTATGCTCTTAGAAGTTTTCTTCTTTCAATGCTCATTGTCTCTGGCATTGTTAGAATAAGCTTATACCCTTTAACAGCACAAACCATAGCAAGAGCAATACCTGTATTGCCACTTGTTGGCTCAATTATAACTGTATCTTTGTTTATTAAGCCCCTCTTTTCAGCATCTTCGATCATAGCAAGTCCAATTCTATCTTTTACACTTCCTCCCGGATTAAAATATTCTACTTTTGCCACTATCTCTGCATCAAGATCTTTTGAAAGCTTATTTAGTCTTACCAGAGGCGTTTTACCAATCAGTTCTAAAATACTGTTATGAATCATTAATATACCTCCAATTCCAATCGAAATAGTATGTTTTAATTTAATTATAAATCTTTTTTGTGTAAATGTCAAAAAAAAATGATGTGATTTTTCTACTCATTCTTTTGCTTTGAAAGTTCTTCTCTTATTATTTCTCTTATTCTCTCCTCTGATATAATTTCTGATTTTGTTGCAAGGTTCATCTTGTTTAAAATGTTCTCAACCTGTTTTGCAATATAATCGTTCAGCTCCCTTTTCTGCTCCTCACCCTTTTCTAAAATCTTATTTACCATTTCCTGCACTTCATTTTTGCTAATCTCACCTTTTTCAGCAAGCTCATTCACAAACTTTTCTACTTTTTCTTTTGAGATGGCAAAAACTCCAAGCCCAATGTTGATAATCTTTTCTAATAAATCTTTCATTTTTTACACCTCCATAAATATCATTTTTCTTTCCTTATAATCATAACAAGCATAATGATAATAAGAATAATCAATATTAATATACCCAATCTTAAAGCCCATAAATACCATGCTGATAAAATTGTTTTATACAATGCTGGGGAAAGCAAACCTCCAACCGTCATACCTGCAATTATTATACTTACCGAAAGAAGAATCACTGCAAGCGAAACTTTGTTTGCGAGCCTTTCCATTTGATGTAAAATTTTTTCTATATTTTTTATCTCAATATTAACTGTAAGTTCGTCCTCTTCAAGTTTTTCTAATATTGTCTCTGTCTTTTTGGGCAAAAACTCAAGTAAACTAAAGTAAGATGACAAGATGTTAAACAAATTAGCAACGCTGAGTTTGGAAAGCCTATTTTTGAACACAAGCCTGTTTACATAGGGCAAAATCGCTTCTAAAATACTTAAATCAACTTTCAAAAGAGCAATGTCATTCTCAAGAAGGCTGAGCGTCCTGCCAAACAGAACAAACTGCTGCGGAATTTTTAGCTTATACCTAAACGTAAGCTTAAACACATCATTGAACACATCTGCTACCTTAATAGAACTGATGGGCTGGTTTATATAGTGATTAACAATACTTTCAATATCATTGTAAAATTTGTTAGCATCAATGCCTTTTTGAATTATTCCAAGCTCTTTAAAAGCCTTTAATGTCCTTTTTTTATCATTCAGAACTATTCCCAAAAGTAAATTAGAAAGATTTTCTCTATCCTGCCTACTGAGATATCCTACCATCCCAAAGTCCACAAAAGCAATTTCAAAATTGTCTGTAATTAAAATATTACCTGGATGAGGGTCTGCATGAAATACTCCCAGCTCAAATATCTGCGAAAGATACAGATTTACAAGTTTTTTACCAAGTTTCATTCTCTCTATCAAGGGAATTTTCTCAACCTCTATAGTACCTAATGTCTTTGCCTCAACAAAACTTGTAATAAGCACCTCTTCAGAGCAAAGCTCCTCATATATGTCAGGAATAATAACTTCCTTGGCTGAAAGAGCTTTCTTGAGTTTTTTTATGTTGTTTTGTTCAAACCTGAAATCTATCTCTTTTAAAAGCACATTTGCAACTTCATTAACTATAGCCGAAAAACTCACAATATTCCTTACTGGTGAATATTTATCTAAAATCGCGCTTATTCTTTTTAATATCTCTATATCAGTCTTAACCTCATAGTCAACATTAGGTCTTCGTATTTTTACAGCAACCTTTTTGCCATTTAAATAACCTATGTGCACCTGACCAATCGAAGCTGTTGCAATTGGGTCTTTTTCTATATACTCAAACTTATCAAAAATATCGTTTCTGACTAAAATACTCTTTGCTTCATCAAAGGAAAATGGTTTTACCTTTTCCTGAAGATTTTTCAGCTCTGCTATAATATCCTCAGGCACAAGGTCAGGTCTGTTTGCAAGAAGTTGCCCCATCTTTATAAAAGTTGTTCCAAGTTCCTCTAAAGCATTTTTGAGCCTCTGTCCCCTGTTTGCCTTGTTATCAGAAAACCTTTTAAATTTTACAAGCGGTGTGCTGCTAAAGATATAACCAAAACCATGTTTTACAAAGACATTTATTATAAACCTGAGCCTGTTTATCCTTTTTCTTTTTGTGTTTGGCAAACGAACTCACTCCATCAACATCTTTTCTACTTCCTCGCGGGATGAAGCTTTAACTAACCTTTCAAAATCCTCTTCGTTCAAAATCTTAACACCAAGCTGCTGAGCCTTTGTATATTTGCTTCCTGGGTCCTGACCTACAATCACAGCTGTTGTCTTTTTAGAAACACTTTCTGTCACCTTTGCACCAAGACTTTCTAAAATCTCTTTCGCTTCATTTCTACTATACTTTGACAAAGCTCCTGTCAAAACAAATGTGTAGCCTTTTAAAATATCTGACTTTGCTTTCTTTTCAGAAACAGTATTTACACCAGCTGCTTTTAGTCTTTCTATTAGATGTCTTGTCTGTTCCTGCTTGAAAAATGTCACAACGCTTTTTGCCATCTTTTCACCAAAGTCAGGAAGACTTAAAAGCTGCTCTTCTGTTATAGTAAAAAGGTCATCTATAGACGATATATGCTCAGCAAGAGTCTTTGCAGCTTTTTGCCCAATGTGCCTTATTCCAAGCGCATATATTAGCCTGTCTAACGGTCTGTTTTTAGATGCCTGTATAGCTTTCAACAAATTATTTGTTGACTTTACACCAAAACGCTCTAAATTTACCAAGTCTTCAAACTTCAAATAATAAATATCAGCAGGAGTCTTTATAAGACCTCTTTCAAACAAGGTTTTTACAATCATTTCGCCCATGCCAGCGATGTCCATTGCATCGCGTGAAACAAAGTGCAAAATTAACCTGTAACTTTTAGCAGGGCATTCAACACCTGTGCACCTGTAAGCAACCTCATCTTCAAATTTTATAACATCTGCTCCACAAACAGGACATTTTTTGGGCATCTCAAAAATTTTCTCTTGTCCTGTTCGCTTTGAAAACACAACTTCAACAACCTCAGGTATAATCTCTGCAGCTTTTTGTACTATAACAGTATCGCCAATCCTAATATCTTTTTGTCTTATATAATCCATGTTATGAAGAGTGGCTCTTGAGACAACAGAGCCTGAAATTCTTACAGGCTCCAAAATTGCGGTTGGTGTTAGAATACCTGTGCGTCCCACATTGACCTCAATATCCAAAAGCTTTGTCTCTTTTTTCTCTGGAGGGAATTTATAAGCAACAGCCCATCTGGGTGATTTTGCTGTTTCTCCTGCAACATCTCGCAGTCTTAGCTGGTTCAGTTTCACAACAGCACCGTCTATCTCAAAAGGAAGTAAGTCCCTTTTTTCTTCAATCTTCTTTATAGCTTCAAATGCTTCTTTAATATCTCTGCAAACAACATAATCAGGTGAAACTTTAAATCCCAGATGTCTTAAAAACTCAAGCGCCTCTGCATGTGTTTCAAGCTCTTTTTCACACCACTGAACATTGAAGACAAATATATCAAGCTTTCTTTGGGCTGTTATTTTTGGGTCAAGCTGACGAAGCGACCCTGCCGCTGCATTTCGTGGATTTGCAAAAAGAGGCTCTTCATTCTCTTCCCTTTCCTGGTTGAGCTTTATAAACTCATCCTTTGGCATGAAAACTTCTCCACGCACAACGATGGAGACGTCTTCTTTTAGCCTAAGCGGAATAGACCTTATAGTCTTTAAGTTTTCTGTCACATCCTCGCCTATATTCCCATCACCACGGGTTGCACCTCTGACAAAAAGACCATTTTCATACTCAAGCGCAACAGATAGCCCATCAATCTTGTATTCAACAACATAGTCAAAATCAAGCGTCCCAAGAAGTTCCTTTAGTCTTCTGTCAAAATCGTAAAGTTCCCCCTCATTGAACACATTTGAAAGCGAAAGAAGAGGCACCCGATGTACTACCTCTTTAAACCCTTCTTTTACCTTTCCACCAACCCTTTGAGTGGGAGAATCAGGTAAAACATATTCAGGGTATTGTTTTTCCAGCTCAACAAGCTCACGATATAACATATCATATTCATAGTCGCTTATCTCCGGATTATCTTCAACATAGTATTTATAATCATGATAATTGATAAGATCAACAAGTTCTCTTATTCTCTTTTTTATAAACTCGCTCATGTGCCTTTTTCACCCTCTTTGTGCACAATTTTGAAATTTAGATTTAGTAAATATTTGTAAAGCTGGTTTTGATTTTGGACTTGTGTATCTTCAGCTCATCTTTTTTCTTAAAGTCCTCAAAAAGGTTGTAAACTATATCCACAAATACCTTCTCACTCTCATAATGACCAAGCTCTATTATGCTCATGGATAGTGACTTTGCCAGCAAAATCCCGTGATGACCAACTTCCCCTGTGATAAGACAGTCTGCACCTTTGAAATATGCATCTTTTATAAGGTCCTTACCAGAACCACTGACAATGGCTATCTTTTTAAAAACATCTTTTTGAATACTTGCTTTTACAAAGTCAAGATTCAGCTTTTTTTTCAGCTCCAAAATAAGCTCTTTTGCTAAAACTTCTCTTTTACCAACAACTCCTAAACTTTCATATGATATTTCATTTTCAAGCCTGTATATGTCATATGCGACCTCTTCATAAGGATGAGCTTTTAACATCGATTTTATCACATTTTTGAGCTTATCCTCAGGTACTATACTCTCAAGCCTCACCTCTTTAACCTTCTCTATCTTTCCTACTTGACCTAAAAAAGGATTTGCACCTTCGTGAGGCTTGAATGTACCTTCACCTTCAACTGCAAAAAAGCAGTGACTATATTTTCCAACAAAACCTGCACCTTCATTTGCCATAGCCTCTAAAACATTTTCAGCATAATCTACAGGCACATACACAACAACTTTATAATACCCATTTTTTTGTTTTATGCTCAAACCTTCAATGTTTTCAAGCCCTAACAGTTTGGCAAGCCAGTGGTTTATACCGTGTTTTGAGACATCTGCACTGGTGTGAGCAGAGTATATATTTATGCCGTTCTTGATGGCATCTATAATAATCTTTCCTTCTGGTGTGTCATCTTTTATGCTTTTAATTCCCTGAAAAATAAGAGGATGATGAGAAATTATAAGCTTTGCCCCAACTTCTAATGCTTCTTTTATAACCTCTTCGGTTATATCAATACAGACTAAAATCGAATCTACCTTGTCTGAAAAACTTCCAACCTGAAGACCGCAGTTATCCCATTCGTATGAAAGCTTCTTGGGAAAATAGGTCTCTAGAAAAGAAACTATTTCCTGAACACTTACCACTTTTTCAATTCCTCCTCAAGCATAGTTAAAATCTTTTCTTCATGCGAGGTGTCCAAAAAATTTATTGTTTTCATCTTAAATATTTTTTGCATTTTCTCCTTAATTTTCAAAAGAAATTCATAACCTTCTTCTGTTCTGTCAATAATGTATCTTCCAATGTAAATATCTTTGTCTGTAAAAGAAATTTTATCCAGCAAGAAGGTAGATTTTATAATAACATAAAATCTGTTTTTATCTTTTACAACCTTTTCTTTCAATATGTCAAAACCATTTTCAAACAACCATTTTCGCAAAAGTTCAATATCTTTCATTGGCTGTAATATCAAAGTAGTATTAGATATTCTATCTTTTGCTTCAGATAAAATACTACATATGTTTTCCGCTCCCATTCCTGCTATAACAGCTTCATCAACTTCTTCTTCAATTGGGTCAAATCCGTTGCCAAGCAAAAACTCTATTTTATCATCTACATTTTCTTTCTTAGAAAGCTCTTTTGCTTTCAAAAGAGGATGAAAATTGATGTCAACTGCAAAGACTTTATTTGCAATTTCTCTTTTGATAGCTTCTACCGCAACATACCCGTGGTCACATCCTATATCAGCAAGAGTATTGCACCTATCCAAAAGATTTATGATTTCTTCAATTCGCTTTGAAATCACTAAAACCTTTCTCCCCAAAATTTATCTTTTTCTTTCTAATAACAATTATAATTTTTGTCAATAATAATATCAAACACTTTCTGGCAGGAATAAAAGAAATGAAAAAGCCAAGTGATATTGAAAGAATAACTGAAACACTGCAAAACTATTTGAATCTTAGCAAAGAAGATAGTCAAAGCGATCTCAAAACAACCATAGAAAATCAAAATACACCAATTTTTAAAAAATTAGAAGAAAAAAAGAGGTTGTGAGAAACTTACACAACCTCTTTGTTCTTTTCCTCACTTTTAACAAGCTCTTCAATGAAAAGCCGTGCTAAGAGGTAGCAAATGGTAGACTCTGCACCCTGGTTCTGGTTAATGCCATCCTCTTCTATACCGTCTCTACATCCTCCTGTTTTTTCATCATACAGAGGCGTTTTGTGAATATTTTCACCTAAAAACCACTTGAAAGCTTTGAGAGCTTTTTCTTTGTATTCTTTTTCTTCAGTGATTTTATAAGCCTCAGTATAGGCAATCACACAATCACATGCATCAATTGGTTGCTCATCAAAATAAGGACGTTCTTTCCCTTTTTCATACCATCCTCTATTCCCTATAACTCTCAAAAAGCCATTTTCAAATAAAATACCAGACAAAAAATCAAGAGCTTCTTTTGCAACCTTTAAATACTTTTCTTTTTCTGTAACTGCAAAAGACCTAAACAAAGCATAAGGAATTATTGCATTGGCATATGTGAGCTTGTCAGAAAACCATTTCCAGTTCTCGTCTGAGTGTTTATGGTAAAAGTTTAAAAGTTTTTCAGAAAGGGCTTCTAAGTACATCTTTGCCTCACTTGAAAACTCCTTTATGTCATGCAATATCGAAAGTGCAACTACTGCATATGCAATGCTAATTGGATAGCTGAGGTGCAAAACATTTCTGAGTGAGCGTTTTAACATTACATATGCAAGTTCCTTAATAGAGCTATCAAGTACCTCAGAACTGTAAACATACGAAAGAGCAATCAAAGACCTTGCAAAACAATCTTCCGTGCCTCTTTCGTCCAGAAACACCCTTGAATAATTCATAAAATTTCTGAAAAAGCCATCTTCAGTATAAGCATTATATAGAAATGCCATGTATCTGTAAACAAGGTCAAGGTAAGATTTGTCTCCTGTCTTTTCATACAGCCTCAAGGCAACAATCAACGCTCTTGCATTGTCATCTGTTGTATATCCTTCTTTGTAGTTTGGGACTGAGAATTTAGCGTGCTGCAAAATTCCCGTTGAGTCTGTCATTCTAAAAAGATGTTTTGTGTTCAAAGAAGGAAGGGCAAGACGCTTTATTCCTCTTTTCATGCTATCACCCCAACCTTCTTGTTTATTTCAACAACATCATAGAATATATCTATCATTCTCTTTGCAACATTGTGCCAGTACATGTCTTTCCCAATCTCTAAGGTTTTTCTTTCGATCTCTTTTCTGAGATTCTCATCTCTCAAAAGCATTAAAATACCTTCTGCAATGGACTGTGCATCTTCAAACTCTACAAGAACACCTCTGCCATCTGAAAGCATCTCTTGAGCATAGGTGTATGGTGTCGAAACTATAGCCTTGCCAGAACCGATAGCATATGCGAGCGTACCTGATACTGCCTGCTCCCTCCCTATGTAAGGAGTCAGGTAAATATCGCTCAGGCGCAAATACTCCATTATTTCTACTTTTGTTAGATATTTATCAACAAACTGGACGTTGTTTTCTAACTTTAATTCTTTTACCATATTCATAAGTTTTTCTCTATATTCTTCACCTTTTATTCTTTTAATATTTGGATGTGTTTGACCTAAAATCAGATACACAGCCTCTGGAAATTCTTTTCGTACCTTGTTCATTGCTTCAATTGCATACTCTAAACCCTTGCCAGGGCTAATAAGTCCAAACGTGGATATCACTTTTCTACCTTTTAATCCATACTTTTCTTTCAAAGTCTCTCTATCTTCTAGTTCCATATATGGTACACCATGGTGAACAATTTCAATCTTTTCTTCTTCTATGTCATACACTTCCATGAGAATATCCTTGGTGGTTTTAGCCATTGTAATGACCTTGAAACTTGCATCCGCCAACTTTTTCAGTACCTCAAATTGTTTTGCAGTTGGGTTTTTTAAAACTGTGTGGAATGTTGTAATGATTGGTTTTTTGATAAGCTTCACAAATGGGATTATATAATCTCCATCCTCCCCGCCAAATATCCCATATTCATGCTCAATTACCACAACATCAATGTCCGACATATTAACAAGATTAGCTGCTTTTACATAATTTGAAAATTTATCCTGATTAATATCATATAGCACTCTATTGTCATAAATATGCTTGTCTTTGCTCAGAGCAATTATATAACAACGTCTTACATCATTATATTTTTCAATTGCATTTACCAAATCCTGTGTAAAAGTGGCAATGCCACATTCTCTCGGAGGATATGTGCTTACAAACACTGGCTTTATAGCCATTTCAATCCCTCCTTCTCAAAAAATATTTAGTTTGTAGCTAAAATTATTTTTCCCACTGCCACTTTTACTTATACCTTACCCACAAAACCGCTGGAAACCCACCGACGACATGAGACTTTGACTTTATACCCTGATTTGTTTTACTTTGACCTTCCTTGATTTTAGATTATATCATTTTGTGAATACTTGTCAATTTTTAATGAAGTTTATTTTCGACAGTTTTAGCTCAAATTTTAATAATATTGCCTATTTTTCTGAACAAAATAGATTATATCTTTAATTATCTCCTAAAATCTAATGTTTATTAGAAAAATCTTTTTTCAAAAATTACTTTTAAAATCATGTTGACAAAATAAAAAAAGAGGGTATAATAAATAAGTGATAGGGGTATATGGTATAGGGAGGGTTTGAAAGTGGATGAACTGAGCAAGGAAAAAGAAAATCTACTCTTGAGACTTCGAAAGATTGAAGGACAGATTAAGGGTATCCAGAAGATGATTGAGAATGACAAATCTTGCAACGATGTTTTGACACAGATTGCAGCTGTAAAAGCTGCACTCAACAAGGTGGGAGCAATCATACTTGAAAAGTATTCAAAGTCATGCATTGCTGAGTACAAAAATACTGAAAATGAAAAAAGCATTGATGAGCTGATTGAAACCTTATTAAGGTTTATCAAATAAATAAAAATGGGTATATATAAAAATTGAAAGGAGATGTGATTAAGATGGCAGATAACATTGTAACTTTAACAAGTGAAAACTTTGAAAGAGAGGTCTTGCAATCAGATATTCCTGTTGTTGTTGATTTCTGGGCAGCGTGGTGTGGCCCGTGTAGAATGGTTGCACCCGTTATAGAAGAGCTTGCTCAGGAATATGCAGGAAAAGTAAAATTCGCAAAGCTCAATGTTGACGATTATGGTGACATAGCATATGCTTTTAGGATTATGAGCATTCCGACAATAATGCTGTTCAAAAACGGCAAGGCAGTTGACAAGATTATTGGTGCAAGGCCTAAGAGTGACTTTGTAAACTTTATAAACAGAAATCTCTAAAGCTCTTAAAACTACTTAAAAAGGCGGCAGTTTTGTACTTGCCGCCTTTTTACATATATTTTAGAAAATCTTAATATACCAATGTTACCTCTGCCTTTATCTCAATTGTTCCAGGCTGAATTTGGGTTGATGTTGAAGAAGTCATAGCTTCTGCCTTGTAGTAGACAATAGGAGGAGTGTTCACATAGCTATTCTCAGTAACAGATTTTGGCTTGCCAAGGCTTATGCCAAGCCCTTTTGCAATTGTTGCTGCCTTTTGTTTTGCATTTTCGAGTGCTTTTGATAATGCTTGATTGTAATAAGGTGATGAGTTTGATATATCAAATGTTAAATTGCTGAATGTATTTACACCGTTTTTAAATGCAATATCAATTACTTTGCCAACAATAAAAAGATTTCTTACAGTTATTGTTAAATCAGTTGAGGCATAAAATCCAACTATCTTTGAGGTACCGTTATCTTTGTTGTAAGAATATTTTGGATAAACATTTATCCTT
This sequence comes from Caldicellulosiruptor obsidiansis OB47, assembly GCF_000145215.1. NCBI lineage: Bacteria > Bacillati > Bacillota > Caldicellulosiruptorales > Caldicellulosiruptoraceae > Caldicellulosiruptor > Caldicellulosiruptor obsidiansis. The sequence continues at coordinate 1,067,853 of NC_014392.1, read as the reverse complement.
AGCGTCTTTATATCCTTTGAGTCAATTCCAAGTCTTTTTACTGCTTCAATAGTTTTGTTAATCTTTGCTGAGGTCTGAGAATATGCAACATCTGCACTGACATCTTCACTCAAAACTCCAAATGTCAAAATGGCTATGTCAGGTTCTACATACACCGATGCCTGTCCTTTTACAGTAATCTCTGTTTTTGGTTGAGAAGATGCTGATGATGCATCAACTTTAAATGTGAAAAATACCAAAAAAGTTGATAGTAATAGTAAACTTGCCAAACCCCCAGCCATAATCTTTTTGTTTTTTATTTTCAATTATATCCCCTCCTACATAGCATCTTTTTTATTGTTTTTAAGCTCTATTTTATATAACGCTTCACTTTTACAAATGTTATGTTGCCTTTAAAAAAATTTTTATCCAAAAAGCCTTTTGAATTGCATCGGAGTTATCCCCTCCAGCTTTTTGAACATATAGCAAAAATAACTTGGATTTTTGAATCCAACATCATAACACACTTCTTTTATTTGAACCATCGGGTTTTTTATCAAAAGTTCTTTTGCTTTCTGAATTCTAATTCTTATCAAGTACTCGTAAGGGGTTGTTTGAAAAGTCTTTTTGAAAACTGAACAAAGATGCTGTGGTGAAAGACCAATCAGCTTTGAAAGCTCATCTAAGGTGATGTTCTTGGAATAATTTTCTTCAATATATTTCAAGATTGGGAGTAGCTTTAAATAGTTGCTCTCAAAATTTCTCTCAATTTTATTTTGCAGATTTAATGCCATGTGAAGGATGAAGCTATAAATGAGCTGTGAACACTCAATTGACATAATATAATTGTAAAATGATGCTTTATTTGAAATAGCTTCTAAAATGCCTTCCAAATACTGCTTGCTTGAGAGTTTAAATATTTCAAAAGGTTTTATTCCCATGGTTTTTAATATCATCTCAGAGGCAGGTCCATTAAAAGTAAGCCACACTGTTGACCATCCGGAAGATAAAGCATAATATTCATGAGGAACACCTGGCCACAAGAAAAATGCCACAGACTCATCAACAATGTATTCCTTCCCATCAACAATCAAAACTCCACTACCGTGTGCGGTGTGAAGATAATGAAAATCCGGATGCCCATTCTTTCGAATAATATGTTCTTGAGACCGGTTGTATCCTACACTTTTGAGATAAATAGGAAGTCCCTTTTCCAAAGAAGTGTTGACTATAAAGCAGGTTTTCATAATGTTGTCTTTCCCCTCTTAAAAGTCTCAAAGCTTGTTCTCTAAAATCTGTAAAATGATATTATTATATTGAATAATCTTTTACCCCAGCGCAACAAATATAGAACCTGCGGCAATTAGCAGCACTCCAATTGCTGTGTAAAATGAAATCTTCTCACCAAGAAAAATGGCAGCAAGTACAATTGCAAACACAACCGAAAGCCTGTCGATTGGCGCAACCTGCTGAACCTTTCCATTTTTAAGAGCCAGAAAATAAAAAAGCCATGACATAGCTCCTGCAACACCACTTAACACAATAAACAAAATAGCCTTTTTATCACCTAAGATCTCCCCAACCTTGTTTAGTCTCCCCTGGAACGCAACTACAACGATTAAAAAAAGTGCCATAATCACAGCTCTTATAGCTGTTGCAACGTTCGTATCAATGCCTTTTAGACCAATCTTTCCAAATATTGCAACAAGAGAAGCAAACAGAGCTGATAAAAGTCCGAATATTAGCCATAAATAGTTCATTTCAACATACCCCCAAATCAACCAAATGTATAGCTAATTACATTTTAGCCAATAATCAAAATGATAGCAATTAAAATTTTTATATAGAGGGAGAGGTATTGAGGTTAAATGAAAGGGTCAATTGATATTTTATCTCAAATTTCACAACTCAAAGAGGTTGACTATAAGACTACTTTGATGATAACCTCGCTGATTGAAGTTTTGGTTGACAAAGGCATCATCGCACGAAAAGAAGTGTTTGAAAAATCTATATTCTTAGATAGGCTAATTGAAAGCGAAGCAAAGAGAAGAATTGAAAAGAGCACATAAAAGTTGTGCTCTTTTTCATTTTTTGTGGTATTATTTTAATATATCGCACTTTTTAGAAAGGGGAAATGAAAGCTTGAAAGGAACTGTTGTTTTAACCTGGCTTGAAACAATTGGAAATATATGGGGAGAGGATATCAAAAAGTATGCAAGGCAGGGTATGGGACTTGACGAATCAGCGATAATTTCACCCACAGATGATATCGATGATGAGCTTGTTCACAAGATGATTGAAAAGGCGTGCGAAAAGGCAAACATCACCCCTTCGCAGATGTGGAGAGAGATTGGTAAAAATAATATAAGAACTTTTAGTAAATGGTTCCCTTCATATTTTCAAAGGCTCTCATTAAAAGGCTTTTTAGAATACATGGATGATGTCCACAGCCAGCTTACCAGAATGATAAAAGGTGCAAAACCACCCAGAATAATTTTTGAAGAGATATCGCCAAATGAAGCCTACATAACATATATATCCAAAAGAGGATTTTATGATTATTTTCTTGGTCTTCTTGAAGGAAGTGCTGAATTTTTCAATGAAAAACTGGATTTTGGAGAGTTTGAAAGGTACAAAGATGAAGAGGGATTTTATCACTTAAAAATCAGGATTAGATTTGAAAAAACAAATCGAAAGATCAAAAAAGCTTATTTTAACATAATAGCAGGCTTAGGGTTTATAAGATCCTTAGAGTTTAAAATTTCTATATTCTCAAGTATTGCTGTAATTGTTCTGAGCTTTATACTTGATTCGAATAAATCTGAATATGCTAATCATCTTCTTACGGCAGGTCTCACATTTGTAACAACATTTGTTGCTGCATTTTTTATACTAAGACCTCTAAAACCTATTTATGATGAGTTAAACGCTCTCAAGAACTTGGACTTCAGCGGTTCACTGATTATAAAGACAAATGACAAATTAGAAAACTTTGCAAAAATGTTAGCAACTACAAAATCTTCTGTTAAAAAAGATTTGTTATTATTAAAAGGCGGTAGTGATGAGATATTTAACTTCTCCAAAAATATAAAAGAGATTGCTGACAAGATGAAAAGTCTTTCAGATTCAGTCTCTGGTATCGTAAATGATGTTGCACAAGGTGCTGTCCATCAGGCAGAAGAGATTGAAAAAGCTGTAACAACTTTAAATGAAAACATTGAAAATTTAAAACAAATTGTATCCCAGCAAACTCAGACAAAAGATATTTTGACGGATGTCAATCAAACACTAAATAATTCTGGAAAGGATATTAGTGAGGCTGCAAAAGATATAAACATAATTAGCACAGAGTTCTCTGAGATTGTTCAAAAAGGCAGCAAACTTTCTGAAGAGGCAAATGAGGTTATGAAGATAACATCAACAGTTGCAGAGATCTCAAACCAGATTAACATGCTTGCACTCAATGCATCAATTGAAGCTGCAAGGGCTGGAAATGTTGGTGTAGGATTTGCCGTTGTTGCAGATGAGATAAGAAAGCTTGCAGATAGCACAATGTCATTCGCAAAGACAATCAATAAAAATCTTAAAACTTTTGTTGAAGAGATTGAAACTCTTTCAAGCACTTTAACTCAGCAGTTTGAAAAGCTTACAAAGAGTGAATCTACTTTAAATGATGTTGTGAATAAAAACAGCCAAAACATTGAAAGAATATCAAATGTAGTGGAAACTTTAATTTTGCAAATTGAGTCATTGTCTCAGGAAGCAGAAAGAATTTCAAACGTATTTGAATCAATTACATCACTTTCAGCAATATCTCAAGAGAACTCTGCATCTGCCCAGGAGATGGCAGCTTCAATCTCTATGTATGCAGAGAGTATAAAAGAACTCTTGAACAAGGTTGCTGACCTTGAAAATCTTTCAAACGTGTTTAAAGAAGAGCTTTCAAAATATCGATTATAAAAATAAAGGGAGGTTTTTTAAAATGTGTAAAACTTTTATTGCTGCAATTTTAGTTGATAACAGACTTCATGATGCTCCAAAACTTCAGGAGATTTTAACAAAACATGGATGTATTATCAAAACAAGACTTGGAATTCATGAAGCAGGTGAGAGCTGTTCAAACCAGGGACTTATCATCTTGCACATGCAGGCAACAGAGGATGAGATAAAGGCATTTGAAAATGATGTAAAACAGCTTGATCATGTGAAACTTCAATATATGAATCTTGAATGCTAAAGTTTTTAAAAATAAAATTACATGAGGGGATTTTGTTATGACAATTTATAACGTTCAGGATTTAATTGCACAGAAATTTTCACAAATAGCACAACGAATGTCAAACAAAACTAACCTCCCTCAGAATTTCAAGGAAATTTTTGCCCAAAGTTTTGAAAATGCTATTCAAACAACTAATGTAGAAAGTAATATACCTATTTCTGGAGCTTCTTTGCAAGTTTCAAATATTAGAATCCAGAACAGTTATAATCTGAAAAGTTCAAGTTATTCTTTTAGAAATTCAATTAATAATTTGAGCAAAGATGATATAATACTTATTGCAACACAAAAGGCAAAACAATATGGAGTTTTGCCAAGCCTGGTTTTAAGTGTTATCGAAGCAGAATCAGGTTTTCGCCAAGATGCAGTCTCTAAGGCTGGCGCAATTGGTCTTATGCAGCTTATGCCTCAAACCGCAAAATCTCTTGGTGTAAATCCATATGACCCTATTGAAAACTTAGATGGTGGTATAAGATATTTGAAGGAAAAGATTGAACAATTCGATGGTAACATTGAACTTGCTCTGGCAGCTTACAATGCAGGTCCAGCAAATGTTTTAAAGTTTGGTGGAATTCCACCTTTTGATGAAACTGTAAACTATGTGCAAAAAGTGCTAATGAATTTGCAAAAATATAGAGAATATGATAATGTATAATCCCCCTCTTGATTTGTACAAATTAATAGTAATGAGGGGGAGATTAAAAATGGTCAGAAAAAGAAAGCTATATAATCCTCAAAGGGCTAAATTCCACATGCTCAAGGCAAAAAAGAATATGCTGTGTATGCTCGGCTCTTATCTTACAGGACTTTTCAAGGGTATGATAATTGGAATGATAATCGGCAAAAAACTTAAAAAAGATTAACTTTTTTAACTATATGAACACCACCTTAAAAAAGTGTTAAAGTTTATTTACAGGGTGGTGTTTTTATTTTGCACAATATCTAAATTGATTTTTGACAAAAATTATTCTATACTGTTTATTTGTAAAAAACAAAAGATTTTCATAGGGGGCAAAAAAGAAAAATGCGACTTGGTATTGTTGGACTTCCTAATGTAGGCAAAAGCACTCTGTTCAATGCAATAACAAAAGCAGGTGCAGAAGCTGCAAATTATCCGTTTTGTACAATTGAACCCAACGTTGGTGTCGTTGCAGTACCTGATGAAAGATTAGATATACTTGCCAGAATATATAATCCTGAAAAGGTTACACCTGCTTTTATTGAATTTGTTGACATTGCAGGACTTGTAAAAGGTGCAAGTAAAGGTGAAGGCCTTGGCAATAAGTTTTTGTCTCATATAAGAGAGGTTGACGCAATTGTTCATGTTGTTCGCTGTTTTGATGATACTGATATAGTCCACGTGGAAGGAAGCGTGAACCCAAGAAGAGATATTGAAACAATCAATTTAGAGTTAATATTTGCCGATATGGAAATGCTGGAAAGAAGGCTTGACAAGACAAGAAAACTTGCAAAAAACAACAAAGAAGCAGCACATGAAGTTGAAATCATGGAAAAGATTTATTCTACATTGGAAAGTGGCAAAATGGCAAGAACGCTCAAATTCGATGATGAAGATGATTTGAAATTTGTAAACTCTTTGAACCTTCTTACATTCAAACCCACAATCTATGCAGCAAACATCTCTGAAAATGATATTGGAAAAGAAAACGAATATGTAAAAATAATAAAGGAAATTGCAGCAGAAGAAGGGTCAGAAGTAATTGTTATCTGCGCTAAAATTGAAGAAGAAATTGCTGCGTTGCCAGATGAAGAAAAAAAGGAATTCTTAAAAGAACTCGGAATTGAAAAATCTGGACTTGACAATTTAATTCAAGCAGGATATAAACTGTTAGGGCTGATTTCGTTTTTGACAGCTGGTGAAAAAGAAGTAAGAGCATGGACTATCAAAAAAGGTACAAAAGCGCCACAGGCAGCTGGTAAAATCCACAGTGATTTCGAAAAAGGATTTATAAGAGCTGAAGTTGTACCGTTTGAAGTGCTGGTAGAGTGTGGCGGTTTTGCCCAGGCAAAAGAAAAAGGGCTTGTCAGGTCAGAAGGAAAAGATTATGTCATGCAAGATGGTGATGTGGTAATATTCAGGTTCAATGTTTAAAAAGCTCAACAAAAAAGGGGCTTTCCAACTCTGCTCTTTTGGATTGCCCCTTTTTTATTCAGTTAACTTTTTAATATCTTCAAATTCTAATTTGATTCTTTTAATATCTTCGTAAGAGCTTATCTTTAATCTTAGTTCAGGGTTGTCTTGAATTATCTTTTCATATCTTTCCATCTCTATTCTCTGCATTTTTACAAATCTCACACCAATCGTAGATGTCCAGCGAAAGATTGCATAGACAACATTATCAAAGTTCTTTGCTTTTGTAATTACTCCAATCTTGTAAGCAGGTCTACCTTTTTTCATATAAATTGGAGTAAAATAGACATCCAAAGCTCCGCTTTGCATTATCTTCTCAAGTGCAAGCGAAAGATGCTCACCTGTCATATCATCAATGTTTGCAAATATCTCAAAATAATCACCATCAAAATTCAGTTTTTTTTTCCAACTATAGCTCTCACAACATTAGGAATAGGAAGTTCTTTTGTTCCTGCCCCATACCCAATCTTTTCGATGGTTATATTTGGCATTTGAGAAAAGGAGCTTGCCACTGCTGCTGCAATCCCAATGCCTGTTGGAGTTATAAGCTCAGATTCAATATCATTTGTAGAAATTGGAATGCTATTTTGCCTTGCAATCTCTAAAACAGCTGGTGCTGGCACGGGAATAATGCCGTGCATTGATTTTGTAAATCCTCTGCCGTCACAAAGAGGTGAAAAGATTATCTTTTCTGGTTTTAAATACTCTATGCAAAGAGAAAATGCAACAATATCAACTATTGAATCATCTGCTCCAACTTCGTGGAAAGAAACATCTTCCATTTCTTTACCATGAACTTTTGCTTCTGCTAAAGCTATCTTCTCAAATATTTTTATCGACATCTCTTTTACAGTCTCTGGCAAAGAGCTTTCTATCAGCATCTTTTTTATATCTTTAAAAGTTCTGTGATGATGGGTGCTATCGCTGTGATGTTCATGGCTATGTGAATTAGTATTTACTATAAACCTTTTTGCCTTAATACCATTTACAAACTTCTCCTCAACAGAAAGCTCTACGTTAAGCTTTAAAAGTGAAATATTTGATTTTATATATTCAAAATCAACTCCGCAATCAATCAGTGATGCAACAAGCATATCACCTGCAACACCTGAAATTGCATCAAAATAGAGAATCATAAAATTTATCCTCCTCTTTTTCTTCCCTCTTTACAAGTTCTGATTTGCAAGTGAGTTTATCATATGTGCAACAATGGCTGCACCAAATCCATTGTCAATATTGACCACACAAACACCGTTTGCACACGAGTTTAGCATGGTAAGAAGGGCTGAAAGCCCCTTAAAATTTGCGCCATAACCAACAGATGTTGGAACAGCAATAACAGGTTTTGAAACAAGCCCAGCAACAACTGACGCAAGTGCACCTTCCATACCGGCAACTGCAACAACTGCGTTGGCTGACTGAATCTCTTCAAGATGGGCAAACAGTCTGTGTATTCCTGCAACACCAACATCGTACATTCTCTTTACATTGTTCCCTAAAATCTCTAAAACTATAGCTGCTTCTTCCGCCACTTTTAAATCGGCAGTTCCAGCAGACACAACAGCAACGTGTCCTTTCGGATTTTTGATAATCTCAACCCTCTTTGCACAGATAATTTTACCTGTTTCATAATATACCACATCATCTTTTAGATGTTCTCTCAAGTATTCATACTGCTCTCTGCTTGCCCTTGTGCCAATAATGTTTACTTCTCCTCTTTCAATCATCCTCCCAAAAATCTTTAAAACCTGCTCTTTTGTCTTCCCTTCACAAAAGATGACCTCAGACATACCCTGTCTGAGCTTGCGGTGATGGTCAATCTTTGCAAAGTCAATGTCTTCAAACGGCATCTTGGCAAAAACTTTCAGTGCCTCGTCAACCGAAATTTTGCCCTCTTTGACATTCTCAAGTATTCTTCTTACATCCATTTTCTACCTTCTTCCTTTCGTGTCAAATCAGTTCATGCTTCCTGTCCTGTAACCAGAAAGGTCAAGCGTCACATACTTAAATCCCAAAGCTTTCAAAACGTTTGAAACTTCATCAAGTAGTTTTGTGTCGAAAAATTTTGAAAGTTCCTCTTTTGCAACCTCAATTCGCGCAACAGCTCCGTGATGTCTTACTCTCACCTGTGAAAATCCTTTTTGAACCAAATAATCTTCCGCCTTTTCTATCATTTGAAGTTTTTCCAATGTAATTTCATCACCATATGGAATTCTTGTAACCAAACATGCAGAAGAATGTTTTTGATATGTGGAAAGCCCAAACTCTTTCGACAAATACCTTATCTCCTCTTTTGTTAGTCCTGCTTCAAACAGGGGGCTTTTGATACCTTCTTCCTCAAGTGCTTTTCTTCCAGGCCTGAAATCCTGAAGGTCATCTATATTTGAACCTTCAACTATTTCGTTTAGATTTAATTCTTCTTTCAATACTTTTAATCTTTTTACTAAATCTTTCTTACAATAATAGCATCTGAGTCTATCATTTTTCATAAAATCACCGTTTGAAAAAACATCTCTCTCTATAACAATCAGTTTTGCACCAATATCTTTTGCAATTTTTTCTGCATCTTCCTTTTCCCTTTGCGGACTCAAAACTGAACTTGAAAATACTGCGATGACTTTGTCGCCCAAAACATCAAACGAAACCTTTAACAAAAATGTAGAGTCAACTCCCCCCGAAAACGCAACAAGCACACTTTCATAGCCCTTTATAATTTCTTTTAGCCTTCCAAGTTTTTCATATGCAATTTTTTTATCGACCAACGTTTTAATCCCCGCCTTTTTTAATCACTCATTTGCAAGTTTAATTGCAAACCATCCTTCAAAGATTGCTCCTGGCTCTAAGTAATAAAACTTGTTATTGATATATCCTTCATGCTCGCCCATCCAAGGCTCAACACATACAAAGTCAAAATCTTTTAAAGACCAAACTACTATGTTTTTGAAATTCTCATCTTTCAAAAGCACTATTTTTTTATCTCTGTCAAGAGTAATTTCAACTTCGCTACTTCCTACATCCAAAAAGTCAAGATTTACCTCAGGTTTTGAAAAATCAATCTCTTTGAAATCCTGAAGATCAATAAATCTCTTCTCAACATCGTCAAAGCACTTTTCACATTCAAGCTTGAGAGTAAATTCATCCTTATTACACAAAAAGTATGGATGAAATCCAGCATAAAAAGGCATTATACTGCTATCCTCGTTTTTCACAATCATTTTTACTTCAAACATTTCATCATCAATTAGATATTGCATTACAAATTCAAAGTCGTACGGATAAAACTTTTTTGTAAACTCACTGCTTGAAAGCCTCAAGGCTATACCATTTTTATCTGGCATGTCAATATACCCCGCTATGTTAAAACTGCTGTCTCTTGCAAACCCGTGATTTTTCATCTCAAACTCTTGACCTTTGAAAAAAATCTTGCCGTCCACAACTCTGCCACATATCGGGAACAAAACTGGTATTCCGCCTCTTATGTTTTTTGTTCTGTCAAAAAGGGTCGCTTCATTCAAATAAAGAATTTCTTTGCCGGAAAGATTGAGTAAAACAACAATTGCACCCCGCTCGGGTGCAACTGTGAAATATGAACTTTTTGTCTTTGAATATATCTTAACAAGCTCCAAACCATTTTCAAGATATTTTTCTACAAACTCCAAAACAACTTTCCTCCCCTATTCAAAACTTCTGACTACTCAACATGAACGGAATAGTTTGGTGCTTCTTTTGTGATATAGATGTCGTGCGGATGGCTTTCTCTGACACCAGCCTGAGTAACCTTGACAAACTTTGCCTTCTGCTGAAGCTCTTTTATGGTTCTTGCTCCACAATAACCCATACCAGATTTCAAACCGCCAATGAGCTGGAAAACAGTGTCTTCAAGCGGACCTTTATATGGAACTCTACCCTCAACCCCTTCAGGAACAAGTTTTGAAGCATCTTCCTGGAAATATCTATCCTTGCTTCCTGCTTTCATTGCTGAAAGCGAACCCATGCCTCTATAAACCTTAAACCTTCGTCCCTGGTAAATCTCACACTCACCAGGACTTTCTTCACATCCTGCAAAAAGGCTCCCTATCATAACAACATCAGCACCAGCTGCCAGCGCCTTTGTTATGTCCCCCGAATACCTAATTCCACCATCAGCAATAACAGGAATACCATATTCTTTTGCAACTTTAGCCACATCCATTATGGCAGTTATCTGCGGCACACCAATGCCTGCAACAACCCTTGTTGTACAGATAGACCCAGGCCCAATTCCAACCTTCACACAGTCAGCACCAGCTTCAATCAAATCACGGGCTGCCTCAGCCGTTGCAATATTGCCCGCAACAACCTGAATGTTTGGATACCTTGATTTAATTTTCTTTACTGTTTCAATTACACCTTTTGAATGCCCGTGAGCTGTGTCAACAACAATCACATCAACCTGAGCTTTAACAAGAGCATCAACACGCTCATCTGTGTCTCTTGACACACCCACAGCAGCAGCACACAGAAGCCTGCCTTTGCTGTCCTTTGCTGCATTTGGGTACTTTACTGCTTTTTCAATATCTTTTATGGTGATAAGACCTTTTAGATTCCCATCATCATCAACAATAGGAAGCTTTTCTATTTTGTGCTTTTTCATGATCTCCTTTGCTTCTTCTAAGGTGATGCCTTCCTTTGCGGTAATAAGGTTACTTGCCGTCATAACATCCTTGATTGGCTTTGAATAATCTGTCTCAAATCTGATATCCCTGTTTGTAATGATACCAACAAGTTTGCCGTTTACAGTTATTGGAACACCTGAAATGCGATACTTTGCCATCAGCTCCATTGCTTCATATATTTTATTTTCAGGAGACAAATAGAATGGATCAACTATTACACCATGTTCAGACCTTTTTACCTTGTCTACCTCGCTTGCTTGTTCTTCCACTGTCATATTCTTGTGGATAACACCAATTCCACCCTCACGGGCAATGGCAATTGCCATGCGTGATTCTGTCACAGTGTCCATACCGGCTGACATAAGGGGAATGTTGAGTTTTATCGTCTTTGTAAGATAAGTTGACACATCCACATCCTTTGGCAAAACCTCACTGTACTGAGGTACAAGCAAAACATCATCAAATGTCAGTGCCTCTTTGATTATTTTATCTTCAAATGCCATCTCAATCTCAATCTCCTTTGGAAAATTTTTTATCTATAAATTTGGTAAGGCTTTTTCTGGAAGAACTTGTTTATTGCCTGAACTATCTCTTCGTTCGGCTCAAACAATATTCTTGTTTTTTTGCCTTCTACATTGGCAACAATGGCATATACATTCTCATCGCCGCTGTTTGATGTGCAGTCAAATGACTGGACAATACTCTTGTCGTTTTTTTGAGCGTTGAACATACTTGAGTCTTTCGAAGAAATAAAATAGTCAATCTTTCGGATGTCCAAAGACACCACCCTACTTCGTTTTCTCTGAGCAATTATCTTGTCTATGTCAAGATAGTGGTTTGTTACTGCGTATTCGAATTCAATGTTATAGTTTCTCGAAAGATAAACTGCACCCCAGATAGTAAGAACTAATAAAACTGGTCCCAAGGTATTTAAAACTGGGATTAAAAATGTGATAAGTCCAACCAATACCCCGCCAACAATAATCAGTACTTGTTTTGCCTTTTCACCAGAGGTCTTTTTTCTGACAATCAGCTGTTCATGGAAAACATCGTTCATAACTTAAAATCAACCCTCCGAAATCACTTAAATTTTTCAGAAATCAATTTATTAAAATATATTGATTACGCTCATAAATTTTTGATCTTTATCTATTTCAATACTCCTGCGCGGCTGAGTGGCCAAACTCTGAAAACTACCTTGCCTATAATATCATCTCTTGGAACATACTTATGTTCCCAAAACCGGCTGTCGTGAGAGTCGTTCCTGTTATCACCCATCATGAAATAGTGTCCGGGCGGAACTTTGTAAGGTCCAAAGCTTCCTACCATGGGTTCTTTCAGATAATTTTCTTTGTAGACTTTACCATTGATGTACAAAACACCATCTTTTATCTCGATTGTGTCGCCAGGAAGTCCTATAACTCTTTTGACATATAAAGTTTTCCTATCGTCTGGATACTTGAAAACTACAATGTCTCCTCTTTTGACATCTTCTATATGAAGAACATACCCAAGCTTATACACAAAAAGCTTATCATTTAACTGAATTGTATTGAGCATTGACCCTGTTGGAACAATTACAAGTGAAAAGACATATGCGCGCAGGACAAGAGCAATAAGCACTGCTCCGCCAATCCATAAAATCCACTCAACTGCTTCTTTTACCACTTTGTTTTGAAGTTTCAGTGTTTGATGCTGTTCCATCATCAATATTCGTCTCCTTCTTTTCTGAAGTTAAAAAATAGAAGCTTAAATATAAGTTTAATTGAATTTATCTGCCAAGTCAATATCAAGAAAATCATTAGTCTTTCAGCTCAACTACTGTGACACCCTGTTCACCTTCACCATATGTTCCATCTCTGAATGATTTCACATGTGGATGCCGCCTCAAAAAACTCCTTATCGTCTGGCGCAAAACCCCAGTGCCTTTCCCATGGATTATTGTCACTTGTTTTAATCCTGCTGTGTATGCATCATCCAAGTACTTGTCAACCTCTAAAATGGCATCATTGCTTGTTTTGCCTCTCACATCAATGGACATGTCAATACTCTTTTGATTGATTTCAACTCCTTTTTTAGAAGAAACCAAGTTTTTGGTAGCTGTCTCTTCTTCTATTTCAAAAATGTCTGATATATTTACAGAAAGCTTCATAATGCCAATTCTAACAGTAAGATTTCCTTTAGAGTCAGGCAGTGACTCAACAAATCCTTCTGCATCAAAGCTTTTGACATATACCTTTTGCCCCAGTCGAAGGTTTTCAGGCAGTTTTGACTGTAGTTTTTCTTCTTTTCGTGATGCCTGTTCTATGCTCTTTACAAGGTTTTCATATTCTCTTTTCTTTTCTTCAAGCTGTTTTAACATCTCTTTTTCCTTTAGGCTCTCTGCAATCTTTTTAAGCTCTTTGAATAGCTTTTCAACTTCATCTTCAACCTTTTGCACAAACTCACGTGCCTCTTTTGATGCTCTTTCTTTTATCTTCTGCTTTTCTGCCTCAAATCTTCTTCTTTCTTCTTCTAAGGTTTTCTTTAATTCTTCAGCTTCACTCTTAAGTTTATTTGCACTTTCAAGAGCCTCTTCCAGTTCTCTTCGTTTTCTCTCCATCTCGTTTATTATATCTGTGAGCTCCAGCGTTTTTTTAGACATGTAGCCTTTAGCAAGCTCTATTATTTCTTTGTTTAGCCCCAAATTAGAAGATATATAAAGTGCATTACTCATACCGGGAATTCCAATCAAAAGCCTGTATGTTGGTTTTAAAGTATTTATATCAAACTCGCAAGAAGCGTTTTCGAACCTCTCTTCCTGCTGAGCAAATGTTTTAAGCTCTCCATAATGTGTTGTAGCAACAACTTTAGCACCCTTATTGTGGAGAAATTTCAAAATTGCCTTTGCAAGTGCTGCACCTTCTTCAGGGTCTGTACCAGAGCCAATCTCGTCCAAAAGAACAAGTGTTGAACTGTCTGCATTTTGTGTTATCTCAATTATATTTTTCATATGCGCTGAAAAAGTTGAAAGGCTCTGAATTATGCTCTGTTCATCTCCAATATCTGCAAATATCTTTGAAAACACACACACCTCAGACCTATCATCAGCCGGGATAAATACTCCACTCTGAGCAAGAAGACAGAAAAGCCCAATGGTCTTTAAAGTTACAGTCTTTCCACCTGTGTTTGGACCTGTAATTACAAGAACATCAAATTCTTTACCCAGATGCACATCAATTGGCACAACCTTTTCTTTTTTAATCAACGGATGTCTTGCTTTTTTGAGATTAATATATCCAGCTGTGTTGAGGATTGGCTTTGAAGCCCGAAATTGATGTGCCCACTGTGCTTTGGTAAATAGAATATCAAGTTCAGAAAGACTCTCGAAATTTTGTTTTATCTCATTATAGCTATCTGAAATAAGCTGGGAAAGCTCCTGCAATAGCTTCTCTATCTCTTCTTTTTCTTCTGACCTTGCAACCCTTATCTGGTTTGAAATTTCAACACACACAAACGGCTCAACAAAAAGTGTGGCACCTGTTGCAGACTGGTCGTGAATAATTCCCTTGATGCTGTCTTTGTGTTCAGCCTTCACAGGAAGCAAAAGCTTATCCCCTCTAACTGTTATAATCGGCTCTTGCAAAAACCTCTGGATTTTAGGATCTCTTATCATCCTGTTCAGTTCATCTCTTATTTTTGCTTCAAGACGTCTTATCCTATCTCTTATATCTTTTAACCTTGGCGATGCAGTGTCTAAAATCTCTTCAGGCGTCAAAAATGTCTGGTCAATACGGGCTGTGAGTTCTTTGAGATTAAATAGCCTTTCTCGACTGCTTTTCAGATAGTTACCATCTGCATTTGCAAGATATGACCTTACCTCTTGTGAAAGCTTTAATATTCTGTTCACTGCTAAGATTTCGTGCGGTGTCAAAATTGCCTGTGCTTTTGCTTTTTTTAAAACTAAGGAAATATCTGAAAACTCTAAAGCAGGTGGCGTTCCATATTTTAGTATATAGATATAACACTCTTCAACCTTATCAAGTTCTTTTTGGATAAAATCTTTGTCGGTTGAGGGTATAAGATTTTGAAAGTATTTCTTTGCAGGTTCAGAATGTGCAAAATTTATCAGCATCTCTAATACTCTGTCGTATTCTAAAGCTTTAAAGGTTTTTTGATTCAATCTTATCTTACCCCTTTTTATTCAGGTTTTTTAGAAGACATCCAAAGTGTCTTCTCTGACTATTATAGCACACAAGACTTTTCCTTATAAAGAAAAAAGGACAACTTTGTGTCGTCCTCAAAACCTTTATTTTCTCACCTGTCCGCTGCCATAGATGATATATTTTATGGTTGTAAGCTCTTTCAAACCCATTGGTCCTCTTGCATGAAGTTTTTGAGTTGAGATTCCAATCTCTGCTCCAAAACCAAATTCAAAGCCGTCTGTAAATCTTGTTGATGCGTTCACATACACGGCGGCAGCATCTACAAAGTCTAAGAACTTTTGAGCGTTGAAGTAGTCCTTAGTTACAATAGCTTCTGAATGTTTAGAACCATATTTATTGACATGTTCAATTGCATCATCGATGCTGCTAACTACCTTAACACCCATTATCAAATCTAAATATTCTGTATACCAGTCATCTTCAGTGGCTTCTTTTATCTCAATTCCGTTTTTTCTGCAAATCTCAACTGTTTGAGAACATCCTCTTATCTCAACATTTCTTTGCATAAGCTCTTTTACAACCATCGGCAAGAACTGCTCTGCGATGTTTTTGTGAACTAAAAGCTTTTCAGCAGCATTGCAAACGCCTGGTCTTTGAGTCTTTGCATTTATCACAATTTCTTTTGCCATATTAAAATCTGCGCTTTCATCAACAAAAACATGACAGTTTCCAACACCAGTTTCTATCACAGGAACTGTTGCGTTCTGTACAACAGTTTTTATAAGGTTTGCACCACCGCGTGGAATTAAAAGGTCCAAATACTCATTTAATTTCATCATGGCAACAGCAGTCTCACGTGATGTGTCCTCCACAATCTCTATGCTACCTTCCTCAATCCCTGCTTCAAGCAAACCCTCTTTCATTACCTTTACAATAGCAATATTTGAGTTTATTGCTTCAGACCCGCCTCGCAAAAGAACACTGTTACCTGCCTTTAAACACAGCACAGCTGCATCAACAGTAACATTTGGTCTTGCCTCATAAATTATTCCTATTGCACCAATTGGCACTCTCTTTTGCCCGATAATAAGCCCATTTGGACGCTTCCACATAGAAATAACTTCGCCAACAGGGTCAGGAAGTTTTATGACATCCTCAATCCCTTTACAGATTTGCTTTATTCTATCCTCTGTAAGTTTTAACCTGTCTAAAAGAGCTCCCTTGATGCCTTTTATCGCAGCATTTTCCATGTCTTTTTGGTTTTCCTGCAAGATATACTCCATCTTCTCTAATAACTTCTGAGATATGCACGAAAGTGCCCTGTTCTTTTCATTTTCAGAAAGATTCATGAGCTTTTTTGACGCTTCTTTAACCTTCTTTGCTTTTTCTATCAAATCACTCATATTTAAATTCTTCCCCCTTCTGTATTTACCTTGAAATAGCATTCTTGCTTATAAACAAAGTTCCTATCTCTTTACCTTCTAAAATTTCCTTCACAACTGTTGGATTCTCACCATTTGCAATTACCATAGGAATCCCATGTTGCATTGCAATCTTAGCAGCTTCAATTTTGGTCTGCATACCACCTGTTGAGTTTGCAGTACCAGCACCACCCGCAATGCTTTCTATATATGAATCAATCTCAAATACCTCAGTTATAAGTTTTGCACTGCTATCAATTCTCGGGTCACACGTATAAAGCCCATCTATATCAGAAAGAATTACCAAAAGGTCGGCATCAATTATTGTTGCAACATAAGCAGACAAAGTATCATTGTCGCCAAACTCAAGCTCTTCAATTGCAACAACGTCGTTTTCGTTTACAATTGGAATTGCACCATATTTGAACAAATATTCAAATGTGTTTTTAACATTTAGCATCTTTTTCTCTTCATCAACAACATCCTTGGTAAGAAGCACCTGTGCAACCACAACTCCATACTCACCAAAAAGCTTTTCGTAAATCTGCATTAAAATTCCCTGACCAATAGCTGCAAGCGCCTGTTTTTCCTGGGTTGTTTTGTGATTTTTGGCAAGCCCAAGCCTGCCCAAACCTGATGCAACAGCACCAGACGTGACTAGCACAACGTCCCTTCCTTCGTTCTTTATGTCAGAAAGAACCCTTGCAAGTTTTTCTAACCGTGAAAGATTTAATTTCCCCGTTGGATATGTTACAGTACTTGTTCCAACCTTTACAACAATCTTTTTCACATCTCCAAAATCTCGCATTTTTCACTTTCTACTCCTTTTCTATGGTAAAGTTATTCAAACTGTCGTTAAAGACAACTTTATATTTTGCATCTCCTTCTACGATATATAGCTGAGCTTGAGTTGTAATATCAATATTTATTCTCTTTAAAAGCTCTTCTTGTATGATGGAAGCAATATTTTGCATAAATTGTTTTGGGTCATTTTCATCAAGGCTTTTTATGTATATTGGCAGTTTTCCCTGCTGAGGTTTGTAAATTTCAACGCTTATAACTCCTGGTGATACAGGAATGTCTGTTGGATATAAAAGTTTTACGCTATAAAGTACTTCCATAATGCCTTTCCCCCTGATAAAATTTAAGATGAAAACTGTTTATATTTATTCTACCAAATATAATGTTACCATTCAAAGATTTTTATGAAAAATATGTATTGAAAGGAATGAAGATTAACCATGCGAACTTTTATTGGTATTGATTTCCCAAAAAGCTTAAAAGAACAGATTGTTGAAGTGCAAAGCTTTTTAAAGTCTATCAGCAAAAAAGGCAGATGGAAATATATTGATAATTTTCATTTAACCCTCAAATTCCTTGGTGAGATTGAATACGAAAAGGTTGAAAAAATCAGACAGGTGCTTGAAAAAAATCTGAAAGACTTTTCCCGTTTTTCATTGAAAATCTCATCGTGTGGATACTTTAAAGGGCATGGAAACCTGAGAGTTGTGTATTTAAAACCAGATGGCAACCTTGAAAAACTTAATACCCTTTTTTCTCTTGTTGAGGATTCAATGGCAGAGATTGGGTTTGAAAGAGAAAAAAGAGAGTATACACCACATATAACAATTGCTCAAGATGTTGTGTTAAATGAGCCTTTTGAGAATTTTCAAAAGTTTGTTGAAAGCTTTACCTTTGATGAAATTCCTGTTGAAAAGGTGATTCTCTTTTTGAGTGAGGAGATAGACAGAAAAAGAGTCTATACACCCATATTTGATATTGAACTTGTATAATTTAGACTTAAATTCTACAGAAAGGGATGAAATATAGTGTCACAGCTTAATTCAAAGCAAGGTTTAAAAGTTGTTCTCTCAAGTCTTTTCCTATTCATTTTAGCAAATGCTTTTATGGGAATTGGTGGAGGAATAAATGACACAATATTCAACAACTATATTGCTGCAACATACAAGATATCTCCTATGGCAAGAGGAGTTCTTGAGTTTCCACGTGAAACCCCCGGTTTTTTAATTATTTTTCTTATTGGCTTTTTATATTTCCTTGGCGACCTGAGGGTAAGTATAATTGCCACTTTTCTTTGTTCGTTTTCGCTGATTGGTCTTGGATTTTTAGCACCAAGCTTTCTGCTTTTGATTGTCTGGACAGCCATATACAACACAGGCACACACCTTAACATGGTTTTAACCTCAAGCATTGGAATGGAACTTTCAAAAGAGGATGAATATGGCAAAATCTTAGGAATAATTGGTTCTGTGGCAACAGCGGCATCTATAATTGGATATTTTATAGTAATGGTAGGTTTTAAGTTTTTAAATTTTTCTTTCCAAGCTGCGTATGTTATTGCTGCTGTGATGTATCTTTTTGCGGCCCTGTTTCTTGTGCCAATAAAACTTCCAAAAAAGACGCAGCATAAGGGATTTAAGTTTGTAATAAAAAAAGATTACTGGCTTTACTATGTGCTTTCAGTTTTCTTTGGAGCAAGAAAACAAATATTTATCACCTTTGCACCATGGGTGTTAATAAAAATCTTCAAACAACCTGTTGCAAATTTTGCGCTTGTTGGAATTATCTGTTCATTTTTAGGAATTGGCTTTAGAAATATAATTGGCAGGCTCATTGACAGGTTTGGTGAAAAAAAGATACTAACTTTTGACGCTATAGTAATCTTTCTTATATGTCTTGGATATGCAGCAACTGAGAACATAAAGATAAAATGGCTTGCACTTGGCCTTGCTTATGGTTGTTATATCATCGACAACTTGATGTTTGCAACATCAATGGCAAGGTCAACATACATAAAGAAAATTATAAAACATCCTGACGACCTTACTCCTACTCTTTCAACAGGCACAAGCATGGACCACGCAGTTTCAATGAGCCTTCCAATGCTATCTGGTTTTCTGTGGAACAAATTTGGGTATGAGTATGTATTTTTATTAGCAGCAATTTTTGCGTTGGGGAATTTGTATTTTGTAAGAAAAATAAAAATTGAAAGCTAATTTTTGCTTCAATTTTTAGATGTGATTTTAAACGAAAATTAGATTATAATTTTTGCTGGATTTGAGGCAGAAGTTGATATTCTAAATGTTACTGATGAGAATCAATCCTTTAGTTTGAAAACTATTGGGGTAATTGATACATGATGGAATACTACCCTGAGGTTGTGCAGGTTATTCCGACTGAAGATTACAAGGTGTATATATATTTTGACGATGGTAGCATAAAACTTTTTGACGCTTCAAGTCTGCTTGAAAAAGGTGAATTTCAAAGACTCAAAGATAAAAAATTTTTTATGGAAAGGTGTACTGTGTTAAATGGAACACTTGCATGGGATGTAAGTGGAAACTACGATGAGACAATTTGCCTTGACTTAGACCCGCTTGTTTTGTATGAAACTTGCCCTGAGGTGGAAGAGCCTATCTGGCTTTTTGAAAAAATTGAAAATGAATTTAGGCAAAAGACCAACAAAGAAGGGGCTTTTTAAGCCCCTATTCTTTCCTGTCAAAACCAGCTGGAAACTGATTTTGCTTGTACTGAGAATAGTCTTTTAAAGCCTCTTTTTTATACCTCATACTTTTCAGAGCCCTTTTTATCTCATCAAACTTTGCTCGAATTAAAATATTATTCTTTTCGTCTATATCCTTTATAACCTGCAGTTTCTGCAAAATAGATGATGTGAGGCTTTTGAGCAAAATGCCTGTCTCTTTGTCAATGTCTGTTATTTCGTCAAAACTTTTTATCCCTTTTTTAACTTTTATATTTTCAAACTCATCCATAAATTGGTCATCTATTTTATTTATTCTCTCAATCAGATCTGCTTTTTCGTCGACAATCTTAGAAAGTTCATCGAAATTATCATTCAAAATATATTCCTGTTGAAGACTTGTTAATGTCAAAAACCTATCAACAAGTTTTTCTTTCTCTTCAAGAAGACTTACAAGCTTATTATACATAAACCCCAGCCCTTTTTACTTATTCTTTTGTTGGCGGGCAATCTTTATTGCCTCTGCCCATGTATTTCGCAAATCCTGCACAATCTCAAGCGCTTCCTGCAAATATTTATTATCCTTCTTGAGGTTTGCCTGAATAAGCCATCTGTAAACAAAATCATAAAGGCTCATCAAATTTTTAGATATCTCATAGCTCATATCAAGTGTTGACATAAGTTCTGTGATGATATTCTCAGCTTTAATTATGTTCTCATTTGCTTTATCAAATTTCTTTTCATCAATTGCCTGCATTGCAAGTTTAATAAATCTTATGCATCCATCATAAAGCATAAGAGTTATCTCTTCCGGTGGCTTTGTCATTATCATTTCTTCTTGATACCTTGCTGCTGCATCCATAAATTTTGCCCCCTCATATTTTTTTACTCTTTATTTATTCAAAATTTACCATATCCCTATTTCCCGCTAAACTGCTGTGAAAGCCACGAACTTTGAGTACTCATCTGTGCCATTAAACTCTCAAGCTGGGAAAATTGTTTATAATATCTATCCTCTACTCGTTTTAGCCTATCCTGCTCAGCATTCATTTGGTCAATTATGCTTCTGAGTTGTTTTCCTATAGAACTATTCGGATCATAAGAACTTGTAAAATATGGTTTACCAGCTTTATCATATATTTTCTTTAAAGTATCATTGGCAAGATTGTAAAATCTTTGAAGAATGCCATCATCATCAACAGAAGTTGTATCACTACCACTGTTTGTAAACAGTTTTACAAATGCGTCAAAATTATTTGCTATTGCGTCTCTGAGTTTGCTTTCATCTTTTATATAAATCTTACCTTCTTTGCTATCAAAATAGCTATATGTTTCAATTCCTGCTTCAGATATTGTATCCAAGTTAGAAGGAAGCCCTGTGACCTGTTTATATAAGTAGTTTCGCATGTTACTCAAATAGCTTGAAAGTATTGAATCACCATACAAAAGTCCTTTTTTAGCAGCTTCCTCCCACTTTTGAATGTCTGTATCTTTCATCTGGGATTTTTGCTCTTCTGTCAATGGTAAATAATCTCTATTTCTTTTTTCAGTGATCTTGCTGTATATTTTGCTTACAAGGTCATTATATTTGTTTATAAATTCTTTAATATTGTTTACAATAGCATCCACATCTTTGGAGATAGAAAATGATTTATACTGAGCAACATTTGAACCATCTACTGTAGTTTTGTTAAGTGTAATGCTCATTCCATATACGTTTATTGTATTTGTTGGTGACGAAATAAATGATTCATTATTGAAGCTATCTTTAATATAAACTATTGCATCAGTTCCTGTAGCACTTGCTATTTGAGAATTATTATTCAAATCCTTTACACTAAAGCTTACATTGCTCCCCGTTTTTTGAGAAGATATTATAAGTTTGTGTATAGTTGCATCATAATAAGCTCTCAAACTCTTATCACTGCTGAAAGCTGAATTAATTTCTTTTGCTAAATTTGCTCCAAAAGTATCCACACTATCTGTCGGATTCCATACAAGCGTTATATTTTTTGATACAGTTGAACTGCCAATTGTTAAATCAATCTTGAGGTTTACTTTGTTTTCAGAATCTTTGGTAATTGAACTTAGATCACTTACCACTGCATTTGCCTGTGTTGCAAGTTGTTCAACCTTTATTTGATAATTCCCTTCAAGAGCATTAGCAGTACCTGTAACAGATACATACCCACCATCTACTGCCTCACCAGTAGTTTTATATTTAGTGAAGTTACTGGAAAGTTTGAGACTGAAGACATAATCTTTAAAGCTTGATATGGCACTTGCTATGTCCATATAATCCTGTCTTTGCCATTCCAAAAGCTGTTTTTGTTGATAAAGCTTATTATATCGTTGTTTTTCTACACTCATCAAACCCTGAATTATAGAGTCTGTATCAAGTCCACTTGCAAGCCCACCTATTCTTGTGTAATATTTATAAGCATCATAGGGATTTGTATAGCTTGTAGAGCCTGTTGAATTAACGTTCATCTTTTTTCACCACCTTATCTTCTTTCATCAACAAAAATGCCTGCCAACTCCCACAGCTTTGCAATTATATCCAAAATCTTTTCTGGTGGTATTTCTCTTATTAGTTCATTTGTTTCTTTGTCATACACCTTTACAACAATTTCATGTGTCTCTTTGTGAATAGAAAATTCAAGCCTTGTATATTTTGCCTCAAATGCTTTGTTTGCTTTATTTATCATTTTAATAAGTGTATCTTCATCAAGTTCATTTTTATTCTTTTCTCCAAACTTAGAATTGACTTCTTCTTTATTTATACCCTTTTCTGACTGCAAATTAACTTCTACATCTTCTATTTTGCTTTTGCTGTCTTGAATTCTGGATACAATGTTTGATATGTCAATACTTTTGACTCCAATGCCATCAACAACCATACTGCTTCCCTCTCTTTTTGGTTTTCTTTATATATTATCGGTTGGGAAAAGGGAAAAGTTTAATAAATACTTTTGCCGTTTTAGATTTGTGGTAAAATATCTAGTAAGAACATTGGTGTTTATTTATGTGTTATATAATTGTAGAGAAGTGAAGGATGTTACAGAATGGTTAAAAAGATTGATTCAAGGGTAAAAAATACAATCATGGAGTATATTAGCAAACTCAAAAAAGAAATAAACGTTATTGATGTATATCTATTTGGTTCATATGCAAAAGGAAATTATCATAATGATAGCGACATTGATCTTGCAGTAGTTTCTGACCAGTTCAAAGGTAACTGCATTGAAGATAGATTATTAACGCGACTAAGAAGAGATATTGACCTTAGGATTGAACCTCATCCTTTTAGACCTGAAGATTTTACCGATGAAAATCCTTTTGTAAAAGAAATTAAAGAGTACGGAATTAGAATACCATGTTAAAACTTATTTGTTCTTAACATTGAATATTTTCTTCATCTGCAGTTCATATGCTTTATTGATAAGCTCTTCATCGCTAAAAAATGAATGCTGTTCGCTTGTTTGAGGAAAATATTCAAAAATAAGACTCTCTTCTAATTCACGCTGAACTACTTTTACCCACTTCCCCATCAAATGATTTACAGATATATTGTGAAAGCTCAATAAATATCGTCCGATAATAAGAGCTCTGTGACATTGTGCAGGATCAAACTCACTACACATTAAAGCTATTGTTCCTTTTTCTGCAAGGTTAAGTAAAGTATTTATACCTTCTTTAAACTCCATTGACTGGATTATTGCGCTGTAATCCCAGTAATCCTCTGGAGTATAGAAAGAAGGATTCTCTGGCTTCCCACCAAGAAGATTCCCAAGAAATATGTATTTTATATTTGCTTGTTCTAAAGCTTTTTCTAAATTTTCCTTCCTATACTCTGGAGCAAACCTTGAAAAAGGATTTGTCCTTGACATCTATAAGTGCTGAAATTTTATATTTTTTTAATATATCTAAAAAATCAACAAATCTTGTTGATGAATAGCCAATGGAATATATTAGTTTCAATAAAATACCTCCTGGTCTAATTTGGATATTCTTTAAATATCTTTAAATATAATTTATATGTACATTTTGTGACCCCAATAACAAGCTATATTTTTCTAAGTATAACTACTTTTTCTTTTAGCATAGTATTGTCTTTTTGCCCTTGAATATTAGATGGACTATTTTTTAAGGGCATTCGTTTGTTAATAATATTACGTAGGTTGTTGAATAAAAATTATTACCAACAATACATAAAATAAACAAAAGTTATTAATTCCATTCATATGCGAAAGAAAACTTCTTACCTTCTACTTTTCTGAGAAGTTGCTCAAACAAAAAAGTAATTAGTATCCAATCAATATACCTTTTATAATTCTTAAACCCCCTGAGCCTTACATTCTCAAGATTATATTCACCTTTTAATTTACTAAATAGTCTTTCAATCTTTGTTCTCTGTTTGTATAGCTTTTTACCCTCTTCAGTTTCTAAAAATCTTATGTTATTTCTTCTAAAAACATTCTTAACATTGTTTTTATCTTTCATGTTTCTTTTGTTTATCCCAGCAACAAATTTAACCTTAAGCTCATTTGCTATATTAAACCATCTGCTACAATCGTATCCCGCATCTGCTAATACAATCTCACAGCCAAAGCCCCATGCTTCTTGCCAAAAGCTCTTCTTGTCTTGAGTCATGTTCATTTGCCCCTGTTAAAATCCAGAAAAGTGGTATTACTTCTTCTTTACCTGTACACAAAAGATGTAATTTGTATCCCCTGTAAAATCCTATTGTAATATGTATACCTATTTTTGCTTCTGAATCATTTTTGGCACTTCTCAGCGGCGTAGAGTCTACTATCGCTATACTCATATCAGGTTCTATCTTAGCTATTAATATGTCTTTTATATCTTGCATGTATTCTTTTTCTATTTTTCTTGACAACTTCGCAAAATATGAATAGTCCGGACTTTCTTCCATACCTATTGCTCTTTTAAACTCTGTGTCTTGATTTATTCGATATTCTAATTCTCTGAAACTCTTTATCCCCTTCTTAACTTTGTAAACCAGACAAGCTATTATTTGAAACAAATTAAATTTCCTTGGGCGTCCTCTTCTATTGTGCTTTATTCTCCTTGTCAGAGCTTCAGCAACCTTTTTCACTACAAAAAGTAGCTTTAAAAATTTCTTATTTTGTGCTTTAATATTCATGAGTATATCTTTTCCCCCTTGTGTTTTGTTGTGGTTTTCTCTTAAATTAAATTATAACACAAGGGTTTTTTTTCATTTGTTACTATGTTTACTTTATATGGTTATTTCTTTTATTCAACAACCTCTTTTACATAATTAAGTTTCATTTAAAGTACCCCTTGTGTGTTGGTTTGAGTTTTCTAAACTAAAATTATATCACAAGGGTGATTTTTTACCTATTACAACATCTTTCTAATATGGTTATCTCTTTTATTCAACAACCTATTATAATACTTGTTAAAATTCTATTCAACTTTTTTCATTAATTTTTTTACTTTCCCAAATTTTATATTGAATTAGATTAGAATTAAAAAAATTTCTATCAGAATACTTTTCACTGTATTTCTTTATCCTCTTAGTAATAAAGCTATCAATATCACTAAGCAAGATGTTTTCAAATTTCTCTCCTGTATGCCTACTCTGTGAAATAAGTATTTTAACAATTGTATAATTCTTATAATAATAGCTACTGTTGTTTAACAATTTATCATAAAATTTTTTGAACTCATCACTTCCATTTCTAAAAAACCCCAATCGCTGTAAACATCTTCTTACTTTAGATTCCATAAATAGATCCCTATCTAAATAACCACATTCTCCACTCTTTACTTCACAAATTACTCCTATAATATTTTCTTCAAACTTGGGAATCATATTCTTTAAATCTTTATGCCAATCGTCTTCCCTTCCCCCAATCTCTTCATAAACATATGGAAACCTAATAGCAATAATATCAGTTTCATACGTTTTATTTTCCTCTTGTCGATTTCTATCCAGCACATAATTATCTAAAACGAAAAAACCATTAAGCCGAAAATACCAATATGCAAGTTCTTCAGCATAATTTCGTATACATTTCTCACCATCCCAGACTTTTATGTCAATTTTCCTTATCCCCTTATCAAAATCGCCATATATGCCAATGTATTAACATTATTTTTCTCAAGTATCTGAAGCAAGTTTGCAAGGTAGGCAGTATTATGTTCAATGGTTTTTGAAAATGACTGAATAAGATTTACTGCTATATCTTCTGTGAAATCAGATTTATAATAATTGCAAAGGCCAATGAGAAGAAGCTTGATTGTTGCCAAATGTGTGCAAAGGAGCATATAGCTTTCAAAGGGTGTATCACAGTCAAAAGGGAAGAGGTTTTTAAATACATGATTTACAGCATAGTTTTCAAATATATACTGACGTTCATTGAAAAAAGGCACAAAATATTCATTAAACGCTCTTTCATAGTTTTGGAGAATTTGACTATTTTCCGCTTCTTGCGTTATACCAAGCCCTTGCAAAAACTTTGCAAAGAAGTCCAAATATTTTTGGTTAGGAAGGCCAGCTGAAAAACGCATATCGGCAATTTCTTTTGAAAGTTTTAATTGGAGATTATAATTCACAGGTACTTTTGAAAGTTCTTCTATAAAATACCCACTTTCAATATATCTTGTATATGATTCGACAATATTTAGAACCTCATCTTTTCGATCAGAAGATGAAGCAAGCTCGTTTAATTTTTGAATAAAAAATCCCAAAATCAAAAGTCTATCCCAAAAAGAAATCTCTCTTGTTTTCAAAAGATTGATACAAAACGTTCTAATGTCCCAAAAATATTTTTTTATACTGTTTCTCGTTCTTATATCATTTTGGTCAATGACACGGCTTACAGTAAATCTTGGTGAAATATCAAGTTGTATCACATCAAAATCTATTCCGCTTTTTTCAAGCTGAACGCTTTTAGCAACAACAGGGCATGAAAGAGTTGCAGACATTTCAAGCACGCCATTTACAAGGTTTATTGTTCTTGGATAAAAATAGCATGTATTTGATAAGTATTCTTCCCCGTGCAATTTTTGAATTTTGCAAAGATTTTGCTCGTCCAAAAAAGGACACCTTCCATCCTTTTGCATGACTATCTTACCAAAATTCTGGCTTGTTTGGTTAGAACGATTTTTCTTTATATACTTTTCAAATTCATCTTTAAGAGGTGATGTTTTTAACTCTTTATACCGCTTAAAAGTCTGCTCATCTAGTGGAATACGCCAGCCAATACAGCAGCTGTCTGGGCAGGCGGATGCAATGCATTTAAAACTTTGCATATACTGTGGAACAATAAACTGGAAAACCAATTTCTTGACTCCTTTCCTTTAGTAATTTATAATTTAACTTAATTCTGATCGCTTAATTGTCTCTTGATTTGTTTAATTTGTTAATTGAATCACTCAAAAGTGGCAAGGCAAATTCTATTGCTTCCTTAAGACCTTTATATAAGATATTCCCCTTTTCAACAACTTTTGTTTTTATCTCTTCTTCGGTTTCACAATCGATATCATAATTCAAAACTTTATAACTCACTGTCATCAAAATATCGTCAATGATTTTGTTTTCTTGAAACTTCTCTAATAAATACTTATCAATGAGATCCAATTCATCTAAAAATTTTTCATTATAATCCTCTAATATCTTTTTATTTAACTCTATTGCCCTATTAACTTTTTGCAAAATTTCTTCAAACTCATATTTTATAGTTTTCAGTTCAGAAATAAAGCTATATTTAAAGTCTTCAAATTTCTCATCGAGAGTTTTGAAATCCTTAAAAAACTTACTTTTTCTTACTTCTATTTCAACTGCATCTCTTTCTGATAAATACTCATTGATCACATCGGCTAATTTCATTGGAATCGTTCCTTTAATGTGTGCTCCTCCTTCTGTTGCATTAATATATACTCTTCCACTATTATCATAAAGAATATTCTTTTCAAACCACTTCAAAAAATCATACAAAACAAAATCAGTCAATACTTTGTCGCCATTTACACCATCTACAAAAAGCAAATTTGGATTATCCTTTAGCGAAACTTCATTCATAGCGTCATTTGCACCAACAGCATGTCTAAAACCATTAGTAAAAGCTAAGTCCTGCCCCACAAAAATTATAGGTGAACAATTAAAAATTTTGGTTGCTATTTCAAAAGCAAAACATGCAACAGAGCCACCGCCCGGAAGAAAACCAGTTTCAACACCATACTTTTTGAATATCCTATCCAAAAAAGGAACATTATTAACCAGAATTTTATATTTCCCTCTATAATTTTGCAATATATTTGCATTAGCGTTAGGAGTATAAATCAACGGTATATGTGAATATTCAATACCTTCAAAAAATTCATAGTTACGATAACTTCCATCTATTGTTACAATAAAATCAGGCACTATTTCATTTTCTAGTAATAATCTCAATGTTCTGCCACCAGTTATTATAATTGCTTTTCCTTTAACATCTTTTAATAAATGAATGTTCTTATTTAGTGAGGGACCTGCCGAAACAATTATTACAGGAACATCTTTGAAAGCATGAACAAAATTACTAATTTCTCCACTTCTAAAGACATAATACAAATTCTCTAATAAATTTTTAAACCATATTTTATCGAATTGTTTTAAGGTATTTATATCAAGTTGTTTTCTTTTAATTGCTTTATTAATTACTTGAATAATGCTTCTATAATTTTCTCCTAATATCTTCTCATAATTAGGTAATGCAAAAAACTTTATTTTGCCTATTTCACTCCAATTTATGTAATTATATAGTATTTCTTCTAATTCATCTAAATCGTTATATAATATCAATATTACACGTCTATCATTCAAAATATCGCTTATATCGAGTGTTTCCATAAGTGAAATCAAAACATTAATGAAAGGTTCAATTATAATTAAGCGTCCTTCTTCACCAATTCTTGTTAATATTTCCTTTATTAGATAAACATTGCCTATCCCTATTATTACATTTAAACCCTCTTTTTTAGGAGCTAAGCAATCTGCCCATTTTTTAGCATCTTCAATGGGGTTATACTTACTACTCAAATAATACACCTTGTTGTGTGCTATGAGTTTAAGAATTATGCTGCCATCTTTAGCAATGTCATTTACCAATTTAACATTTGCTGTATTCATACAAAAATTTTCTATAACATTATTAAGGTATTTAAACCTCTTTTCCAAAATACTTTTATTTTTTTATATACGGAATATTCCATTACTGTAATCCCTTCTTTCCTAATTCAAAATACCATATATATCATTTGTATTATAGTGTTTCTAAATTAGTTCTTTTTTGATTGTCTGAATATTATAGCAGTTTGCGTACTTTAATCAGACACAAAATTCTTGACAAGTCTCTAATTATAATACAGAGATACTCTCATAGTGAATATTTTAGTTTATAATTCTTTCAAGCATTAATTTGAATATCTCAACATCAATTGGCTCGTCGATATCTATATCATATTTCCTGTCCATTATATAAGCCAATTTATTATCATTAGGACTAACCTTTGCATTGAAATTTTCGTTTATTTTATTGATATAGATAGCGCCATTAACTTTGTAAATTTTAGGAAATTCTTGTCTTCTTAAATCACTATTGTCTCCAAATAAATTAATAACTTTTCCATTCTCATCAATCTTCCTCATTAGCAAAGGATGTTCTCTCACTTCACTAACACTTACTAAACTTTCTTCATTTCTATCAACAATCATCGCTATAGCTTCATCAATATGCCAATATCTTCTTAATGGTTGTGTAGGTTGTAATAAAACCACATAGTCATATGTGTAACCCTGTTTTTTCATTTCATTCACTGCATGAATCAAAACTTCAATTGTCTTAGTAGTATCCTCCGCTAATTCCTTAGGTCTTAAAAAAGGAACTTCTGCTCCACATTCTCTTGAAATTTTCGCAATTTCCTCATCCTCGGTTGATACAATAACTTTATCCAAAAAATTAGATTTTAGCGCTTCTTCTATTGTATATTGTATCAATGGCTTTCCACAAACATTTATTATGTTTTTTCTTGGAATACCTTTACTTCCTCCCCTTGCTGGAATTACGCCTAAAAATGTTTTCCCTTTATACATTCAAATGCCCTCCATTTAAAACTCTATATCAACAAAATTTTTTTGTATCTCAATATTCCATACGTCTTCACTTTTTAATATGTTAATAAACCTTTCTGCACTTTTACCATCACCAAAAGCACTAATATAAAATTTATCCACAAGTTGCACTTTTTGTATTGCTTTTAATATTTCTTCTTTATTTTCATTCACATGAATAATATTTTTAAACTTGCTTATATCATATCTACCCTTTTGTCTGATTCCTATGTCTATTACTCTAACTCCATATATCCCTGCCTCTCTAATCCCCGCACTCGAGTTTCCAATCATAAAATCAGCATGTTTAAGAAGAGTCAAAAAATATTCAAATCTCAAAGAAGGAAATATTTTGAATCTTTTGTTCATTTTAAATCTCTCATACTCCTTTAATATAATATTACTGCCCTCATCATTATTAGGATAAATAACAACGTAGTTTTTCCCCGACTCAATTAAAGCATCTATTACTTCTTTAATATTTCTATGTAATATATCAATTTGAGTAGTTACCGGATGATATATAAAAATTGCATAGTTTTCAAATTCAATTTCATAATGCTCCTTAACTTCCCTTAAACTAGGTAGTGTATCAGAAAGCATAACATCAATATCAGGAGAACCAATTACATATACACTTTCCGGTTTTTCACCTAGCTGAATAACTCTTTTTTTTGCTTCCTCATTACAAACAAAGTGGATATGCGAAAATTTCGTAATAGCGTGTCTAATTGATTCGTCAATCGTTCCAGATACTTCTCCACCTTCAATGTGGGCAACTCTTATGTTATTAAATGCCCCCACAATTGCACCTGCTAATGCCTCTAATCTATCCCCATGTACAACTATCATATCTGGTCTTAATTCATTAACAAAATTGCTTAAACCTATGATTGTATTGCTTAAAGCAATATCCATGTGAAAATTATACTGTTGATTAATAAACT
Organism: Caldicellulosiruptor obsidiansis OB47; assembly: GCF_000145215.1. Classification (NCBI taxonomy): domain Bacteria; kingdom Bacillati; phylum Bacillota; order Caldicellulosiruptorales; family Caldicellulosiruptoraceae; genus Caldicellulosiruptor; species Caldicellulosiruptor obsidiansis. The sequence continues at coordinate 1,036,635 of NC_014392.1, read as the reverse complement.
TGTAAATATTTTTAAATCCATCTTTTTCTATTTCCTTCCATGTTGAACCATATTTTGATAACATATGCATTCCAGTTACAAATATATGTAATTCAAATTCTTTACTTTCCTCAACTTTTCTCATCAAGGGTTTTATTTTGCCATAATCAGCTCGCGTACCAGTTATAAATAATATTTTTCTCAAATGGATCACCTTTCTCGTGATATATCTGTTTGTTTTATTGCTAACAATATAGTTTAATCGTCCATAGCTTCGTAAACAATTTTTTTTAGTACTTATTAATTTAATTAACTTTTTACTTCATTCCAAAGCAAGTTTTTCTCTCCCTAGTTTCTTCAACTTATCAACTTTTTTTAGAGTTCAATATCTTCCCATCTTAAATGTTCATCCTCCAATATATCCCTTTTTGCTCTCTTCCCTAACAAATCATAGTAATACTCTGCCTTTATTTCACCTATACCAGGTCTTTTTACCCAAATATTATCCTTTGTTAATACATCTCCAGCTTTAATATTCTTAATTGCAACAACAGTGGCAAAAGCAAAATCCATTGTAACTTTCTCTTCAGGTACTGGTTCTTTTTTCCCACCACGCATTAAAGCAATTTGAGCACTTGCTTCAATTAGTTCTTTTAATTCTTTGGGGTCCATTGAACAGACAATATCAGGTCCCGGTCTGTCTTTAGAATCCGTAAAATGCCTTTCAAGGATAGAAGCACCTAAAGCTACAGCTGCTAAACAAGCATAATTATTAACAGTATGATCTGATAATCCAATAACTGCATTCGGAAAAGTTTCTTTCAGTTCTAATAAGCCGCCAAGTCTTACTAAATGGGGTGGCGTAGGATACAAATTAGTACAATGTAGTAGAGCATATTGAATATTATACTTTTCCAATATCTCTACCGTTTTCTTAACACTTTTTATATCATTCATCCCTGTTGAAACTATCATTGGTTTACCGAACGATGCGATATACTCAATAAGTGGATAATTGTTGCACTCACCTGAACCCACTTTAAATGCAAGAACATCCATTTTCACTAATCTATCAACTGCTGCTTTTGAAAAGGGTGTACTTAAAAAAATCATACCTTTCGATTCAACGTATCTTTTCAATTCATATTCTTCTTCTTCACTCAAAGCACATCTTTTTATGATTTCATAAATAGAAACATTTGCATTCCCAGGAATAACTTTTTTTGCTTCTTTACTCATTTCATCTTCTACAATATGCGTTTGATGTTTAATTACCTCAGCCCCCGCTTCGTATGCCGCATCTACCATTTTTTTTGCTACCTCTAAACTTCCTCCATGATTTATTCCTATCTCTGCTATTACTAAAGGTGGATAATCTTCTCCTATTTTTCTGTTACCGATTTGTATAAAGGGTTTTTTCATTTCTATAATAACCTCCATTCTAAAAACCATAAATTTAATTCTTATATTTTTTACAACAATTTGACAACCTCATCCATTTCCATGGGTATAGAACCATTAATTTTTGCTCCCTTTAGAGAAGTATTAATAAAAGTTATATGTTTGTTGGTTCCTATTTTCTTTTCTATCCATCTTCTAAATATATTTAAACTGTGATTCGTATAAATTTTCTCATTAAAATAATTAGTTGTTTCTATTACACTCCCATAGTTGTCAATTACAGAATTCTCAAAAGCATGCATTTTATTGTTAGTAAACCCTAAATCTAAACCTACAAATATTATAGGATTGCATCCAAATTTGATCGCTACCTCAGTCGCAAACGTAGAAACTGAACCTCCTACCTCTATTGTTTCTAACGAATTTCTTTTAGCATATTCTTCTGACAAATCAAAGTTTTTCTGAAACGCAAGATATTTAGTACACTTCCACTTCTTTAAAACTCCTTTATAAGCAGTTGAAAGAGCTATTAATGGAAGCTCATAATGAATTTCAATATTTTTAAAATGTTCTAACATAATAGGCAACGGATCACTTATTGCAATGTAAGTAGGATTTATTCCATTTTGTAATAAATTCCTTGCTACTCTTGAAACAACAATTAATATTAAGTTGGTTTTTAAATTCTTAATTTTTTCAATATTTTCTTCTAATGACGGCCCAGCAGCAATAATTACTGCAGGAACATTTTTGTATTTGTTAAAAAGTTCATTAATTGGTTTATCATAATTTAAAATGTTGCTTTTAAAATTATCCCTGAGAAGATAATAATTTTCATTATTATTAAAAGTCGAATTCAATATCTTGAACTCTAATATAAGATCTCTTACTTCTTTCATTTCAAGTGGAATAGATCTTATTAAAGGTTCATAATAAATTACTTTATAATCATCTGGCGTCACACTATTCAATATACTTTGTAAATACTTGTTAAAGGCATCTATTTCATCTACCAAGAAAAAGTGTACTTTTTTATCATTTAAAATTGGAGAAATATCTATTGTGTTTAAAGCGTTCAAAAAAATTTTTTTGTTAAATTCAAACACAAAAACATTTTTTACAAATTCATATTTTAGAAGTTCTATCACATGATAGCCTAATCCAAAACCAAAAACGATATAATTTCCAATGTAATTATCGACGTTAGTTTCAATAAATTTTTTCGCCTCTTTCCACGGATTATAAATGCTGTGGATATAATAATAAGCACTTCCGTCGTAATATTTTAAAGTTGGATCTCCATTTTTTGCCTCTTCAACAATAATATCAGCATTTTCAGAAAATCCATTTTTTATTGTTTTCATTATTAGATTATACACTTCTGTATATGTGTTTTTTAAATATCGTAAGTTACATTCGTATAATATCATCTGCTAATTTCACCCTTATTTGCTTAACATCATTGAAACTTTTCTTTCAGTTCATATTCTAATATATCTGCAATTAAAACAGTATCCCTATTTTTCATGGCTGTAAGCAACTCTCTCAACATTTCTATATCAGATTCTTTTTGATTATTTTCATTAGTATAATACTCCATTAGCACATCAATTAACTCTATTAGTGTGGTATATGCTTTTCCTTCATCCTGGGCACGAAAATACTCTACAATTTGTTCTATTTTCTCTTTAATCGCTGTTTTACTATTTTTCATTGCTCCAAATTCATCTCCTTTATAATTAAACATTCTTTACGCGATGAACTTATTGTATTAAAAATAGGCTGATACTTAGAAGTATCAGCCTATTTCTTTTTTCCTAATCAAACTCAATGATCACTATCTGAGTAACTGCAAGACTGCTTGTGGCAGTTGATTTGCCTGGGCAAGCATAGCTGTCGCAGCTTGGTTCAATATATTGAGTTTTGTAAAGTTCATCATTTCTTTCGCCATATCAACATCTCTAATTCTTGATTCAGCTGCTTGCAAGTTTTCTGCAGCATTATCAAGATTTGCAATCGTGTGTTCAAGTCTGTTCTGCAATGCACCCATCTTAGAACGTGATTTTGAAACAGAAACAATCGCCTTATTAATTGTTTCTATTGCTGTTTGTGCGTTTCCATAAGTAGAAATTGTTTGAGTTGAGATATCTACTGCATCCTCCCCTAACGCAGTCGCCGTGTGGGCCTTCCAACTCAAAGTGATAACCTGACTCTTATTCGCACCAACTTGAATGTTAGCTGTAAAATTTGACTTTAAAATATCTTTCTCGTTAAATTGTGTGTTATTAGCAATCCTGTTTATCTCACTGATAAGCTGCTTGAACTCATCATTCAGCGCACCACGGTCAACTGTAACGTTTGTATCATTTGCTGCTTGAACTGCAAGCTCTCTCATTCTTTGCAAAATTGAATGAACCTCATTCAAAGCACCCTCAGCTGTCTGAATTAAAGAAATACCATCTTGTGCGTTCCTTGATGCTTGTTGTAAACCTCTAATCTGAGCTCTCATCTTTTCTGAAATTGAGAGACCCGCTGCATCATCGCCTGCTCTGTTGATTCTCAAACCTGATGAAAGTTTCTCAACCGACTTTGCTAACTGGGAATTGTTAACACCCATCTGTCTGTAAGTATTCATAGCCATAATGTTGTTATTAATACGCATCTTAACAACACCCTCCCTGTTTTAATTTTTTAGCTTCACGTCCCTGTGAAGCTTTGTTTTGTTTTCAATATATATATCGGTGAAATAGTTTTTGCAGTTTAGCTCAAATTTAAAAAATTTCTAATTACTCTGCTCTAACATTTGCTAAAACCTCTTCAATAAAAGCATTTTCATCAAGCTTTGATGCCAGCCTGAATAATAACTTGCCAGTTTTGGAGCATTGCCTATGCTGCTTTTTTTGTTCGTGATATTGTCGAAATCTTTGATAAATAAACGGTAAGATATCGTCTTTTAATGAAAGATTCCTTCCTATGTCATTTATATGATTTCTATTCTTCGTAACTAAAATTAATTCTATATATCTTTTATCATCTTCCATCTTCCCATTTCCCGTTAGCATTCAGACATTCTTTAATCTTCTCTGCCTCTTCATCATGAACAAAACCCACTCGTCGTAAAATTTCATCGAAATTTCGCTTTGTCGCAGGGTTAAAAGAACATTTATTCAATTTCCCTTCAACAATAAATAACTGCACTTTTTGATTTGAGAAGATAGGATGGTCGCGCATATCTAATTCTTTTCTATCTGGAAATCTAACAGCTAAAAGGTCTACTTCGGTCTCTTGTACCGCATTCCTTTCGCTATGCACGATAAAGTTTTGTATTGTAAAACAACCATTTAATCTGAAAAACCAATAAACAATATCGCCTAATGTAATACTTATTTTCATCTACATACCTCCTCATTTTTTATTATTTGATATTTTATTACCCACTAAATTAGCAAAATAACACTCTCAATTACCTTCTCCCAAACAAATACATAAACACAAACGCAGGAATCTTTATTATTGGAACCTTTGCAGTAAGCTCAAGTTTGCCATAATCTTCTGTTCTCTTTGTAATAAGTACTGCTGAAATTATATCTTTTTCTTTTTGGCAGATCTGCACAATTGCATCATTTTCGGCAGGTGTGCTATCTTCTCTAAATTTTACCTCAATCAGGCTCTTACCATTTGGAAACTGAGCAACTATATCAATTTCTTTTTGGTTATCAGTCGGTTTTCTAAAATAGCCTATCTTTACATTCTCTTCACTATAAAAGCTGTATATATACTTAAAAACTGCTGTTTCAACTGTAATTCCAAGTTCTTTGCTATCGGTGAAGAGACTATCTATCATTAAAACTGCATTTCTAATAGCTGGGTCAGATATATATATTTTCGGTTTTGCTTTTAAAATCTTTTTGCCACCTAATTCGATTGGAAGACTCCTATAAATCAAGTTTGTATTTTCAAGCAAGTGAATATAATTTTCTATTGTGGTTACTGATACGTTTTCAATTTGTTTACTGATGGTTGAAATATTAATTACACTTGAAGAGTTAAAACACAAGTACAAGAAGACTTTTTCTAATACTGTCAGGTTTCTGACATTAAATAGCGAAGGAATATCTCTTTTGATGACCTTATCTACTACATCCTCTCTTAAAATTCTTTGAATTAAAAACCAATCTTCCGAAAATACAAATTCAGGGAATCCCCCAACCATCAAGTATCTGTTAAAATATTTTTGCAAAGGCATAAGCAAAAAGACAAGTTCAGAAATCTGATGATCATTAAAATTTGAAAGCTCTCTTAAATCTAAATTTGGTAAATCCTTGGGTCTTTCCTTAGCACCAAGTATTTCACAAAATTCATAAAACGAAAGAGTTGGAACACAAACCACTGTCCAGCGACCAACACCGCTTTCCTTTACTCCTTCAATAAGTTTTGGTGAAGCAGACCCTGTTGCAACAACTTTCCATTTTGGTTTTGTATCATAATATACTTTTAACCACCTGTCCCAATCGCTTGCGTATTGAATTTCATCCAAAAATACATAAGCTTCCTCTGATTGGTTTATATTTAGCTCATAAAGACTTAAAATTTGATCAAATGAACAAAGTTTAAACAAAGGATGATCAAAAGAAACATATAATATTTTTTTGGATGAACTTTATCTCTTAAGAGCGACTCTATTAATTGGTATAATATGGTTGTTTTACCTACTCGACGTGCACCCGAAAGTATAAGATATCTTCTGAGGTTGTTGAATAAAAGAAATAACCATATAAAGTAAACATAGTAACAAATGAAAAAAGCCCCTTGTGTTATAATTTAATTTAAGAGAAAACCACAACAAAACACAAGGGGGAAAAGATACACTCATGAATATTAAAGCACAAAATAAGAAATTTTTAAAGCTACTTTTTGTAGTGAAAAAGGTTGCTGAAGCTCTGACAAGGAGAATAAAGCACAATAGAAGAGGACGCCCAAGGAAATTTAATTTGTTTCAAATAATAGCTTGTCTGGTTTACAAAGTTAAGAAGGGGATAAAGAGTTTCAGAGAATTAGAATATCGAATAAATCAAGACACAGAGTTTAAAAGAGCAATAGGTATGGAAGAAAGTCCGGACTATTCATATTTTGCGAAGTTGTCAAGAAAAATAGAAAAAGAATACATGCAAGATATAAAAGACATATTAATAGCTAAGATAGAACCTGATATGAGTATAGCGATAGTAGACTCTACGCCGCTGAGAAGTGCCAAAAATGATTCAGAAGCAAAAATAGGTATACATATTACAATAGGATTTTACAGGGGATACAAATTACATCTTTTGTGTACAGGTAAAGAAGAAGTAATACCACTTTTCTGGATTTTAACAGGGGCAAATGAACATGACTCAAGACAAGAAGAGCTTTTGGCAAGAAGCATGGGGCTTTGGCTGTGAGATTGTATTAGCAGATGCGGGATACGATTGTAGCAGATGGTTTAATATAGCAAATGAGCTTAAGGTTAAATTTGTTGCTGGGATAAATAGAAGAAACATGAAAGATAAAAACAATGTTAAGAATGTTTTTAGAAGAAATAACATAAGATTTTTAGAAACTGAAGAGGGTAAAAAGCTATACAAACAGAGAACAAAGATTGAAAGACTATTTAGTAAATTAAAAGGTGAATATAATCTTGAGAATGTAAGGCTCAGGGGGTTTAAGAATTATAAAAGGTATATTGATTGGATACTAATTACTTTTTTGTTTGAGCAACTTCTCAGAAAAGTAGAAGGTAAGAAGTTTTCTTTCGCATATGAATGGAATTAATAACTTTTGTTTATTTTATGTATTGTTGGTAATAATTTTTATTCAACAACCTAGATACCTTCTGATAGTTGGGTGATTTAGCAAACTATAAACCTTATAATATGCCATTCTTTTTACAGGTTTAGATAAATCTTGTGGAAAATATCCCTCTCTCCACCAGGGATTATAAGAGTATAAAATTCTTAATATGTTTTCTGAGCTTGTGATGGTCAATTTTTTCACCTCCCTATTTAATATTATAACACATACTTTTAATTTTTAGTCAAAAAATATAAAGTATACTTTGCATTTTTAAGTTAATTTTCTAAAGTATACTTTGCATTTTTGAGTGCACCTTAATAAAATTATCCCCCAAAAAATAAAGAAGGCAGGTTTTGTTCCTGCCTTCACTGGCACTATTAATACTTCTAAATTTTTTCAATTTCATCCTTGCTCATCTGACAAAATCTCTTTTAAATCTTTAATCTTGCTGAGTCTCTCTTTACCCTGCAAAGCTTCAACATTTTCGTTTTTGACTTCTTGAAGTAGTTCATATCGTAAAACCTTCACATTCTTTGGAGCGTCTATTCCAAGTTTTACACAGTCTTTTTCTATGCTGATGACTTTTATGATTATATTTTCTCCAATTAGAACCTGGTCACCTTCTTTTCGTGAAAGTACAAGCATCTTCTGTATACCTCATTTCTGCACGTTTGAATTTGAATTTTCAAAAAGGTAATACTTAAGCGGGTATCTTTCATCATCTAAAAGATATTGCATTCCCTTTCTCTTGTTCACATTTATAATAATTGGGGCTTTTAGGTTTACTCTTGTTTGTTTTATATCTTCTGGAATTACAACAATGCAAAAAACTGCAACATCTTTTTCTGATTTTATCTCAAGCTTTTTTAAAACTTCCTCGCTTATGTCAAATTCATAGTCAGGTTTTATGTTAAATGGATTGATGATAACAAATGCGATGTCTTTATCTTCGATCGACTGTAACCACAAAAATGGACTGTCTTCTTCTTTGACAATTACAAATTTTTTCAAATTTTCAAACGCAGGAATTCCTTCTTCAAAGGTTATTATATTCTCTTCATTTACTTCAAGCTCTCCAAATACCCTTGACTGTACCACTGACTTTTGAACTACCATTTTTTATTCTCCCTTTTTATAGTTTTAAATAATCCACAATTTCCTTTAGAACTTTATTAATTCATACCCTCACATCAACCTTACCCATCTCAAAATCTATATAAACCTTGCCACCTTCAAAATAGATTTGCGGGCGGCTTTTTGGTATTATATCAACATTATAGTCGTACTCAGGAAATGCCTCTTCTATGCAGATGTCAATTATAGGCTGACCACCATCTTCTATTCTTGCAAGCTTGTTGCCATTTTCTGCTGTCTTTTGTATATATCTTAAAACCTGTTCATAACCCCTTTGTGCAGAACTTCGAACAAGGTAGTCTGTTGAACCAAGGTTTACCTCTTCCCAACACCTGTCCTGGTTTATCCTTACCTTTACATGCTCCTGAGAAAGCTTTACTCTAACAAATTCCTGATGAATTTGAATTCTTTGGATCTGCATTTTCAGCACTTCCTCAATACAATCTTGCTAAACGCTATTTAAAATCTCAAAAAATCCAAAAGTGTTGGTGGCAAAATCTGAGCACCTGTCTGAAGTGCTGCCCTGTAAACATTTTCTGCAGTTTTGAGCTGCATTATAATCTCTGCCATGTCAACATCTTCGTTGTTTGATAGCAATGTTGTAAAGTTAACATTGTCGTCGCTTAGCCTGTTTTTAATAAGCTCAAGCCTGTTCTGAAGTGCTCCTACATCGCCACGCTGTGCAACAACGTTGTCAATGTGCCTGTCAATATCGCTCAAAAGTGAGTTTACTGTAGTTGCATCACCATTTTGAAGAGCATTTATTAAATTATCCAGCACCTTAAATAAGTTCCCTTTGTTTTCGTCAGTTTCACCCTGAATATAAAAAACCTGATTAGCTGTCTTGTTAATATTTATATAGTTTGCTTTCATAAGCTCAAATTGAATAATGTTATTGCCAGTTGACAAATCAATAGAATATCCACCAGAAGAAGAAAAATCACCCGTGTCTGAAAAAGAACCGTCAGAATTTATAGGTGCTGTGTCTGTTTTAAACCCAGAGAAGATATACCTTCCTGCATAGTTTGTATTCCCAACCTGAATTATATGCTGTTTTATCTGTGCAACCTCTTTTGCAATCTGAGCCATGTCTTCTTTTGTGTTTGTTCCGTTTGCACCACGCACAGCAAGTTCTCTTACCCGCTGAAGACTTTCATTTATATCCGCAAGAGCACTTTCTGTAGTATCAACCCACGATACCGCATCATCTACGTTTTTTTGAAGCTGTTCTATTTCAGATACGTCTGTTCTTAGCCTCAAAGACCTTGCAGTGATTACTGGGTCATCTGATGGATAGCGAATTTTTTTGCCTATTGCCATTTTGTACTGAATATCATCTAATCTTTTTAAGTTCTTATTAAGATTTATCAAAAAGTTGTTGACCATCATATTGTTTGTAATTCTCACGAAAGCTTCACCTCACAAACTTCTCATTCTTTAAAAAGCCTGCTATCTTCCAACAATACCAAGCCTGTTGACTATAACATCAAGCATCTCGTCAAAAGCGTTTATCATTCTTGCTGAGGCCTGAAAACCATGCTGATACTTGATAAGATTTGTCATCTCTTCATCTATCGAAACACCTGATACTGCCTGGCGTCTGTTGTCAAGCTGGGTAACCATTACTTTTTGGTTTTCTGCAAAATTTTTTGCCCCCTGAGAGTCAACTCCAAGGTTAGAAATCAAAGATTTTAGAAAATCTTCAAACTTTCCTTCTTTGAAAATTGAGGTGTCATTTCTTAGCTTCAGCATATCAACAACAAGGTCATTTCCACCTGGAAGATTACTTGCATCATAAGTTGTTGCAATGTTGTTAAGGTCGTTCATAATAGCATCAGAGACTTTTATATACCTTGCATAGAAAAATGTCTGGCCAACAGGTGGTTCGAAAAAGTTTATACCTGTATTTTGTCCGTTGAGTGACCAGCCCTGTGTGTGAAGTTCATTGAACTTTTCGATAAGCTTTTGTGCAAATTCATTGAGTCTGTTCAAATAATAAGGAATACCTGTAAAAGAATTTTTATTGGGAACATCAACTGGCTGACCATTTACAGACACATCTTCATCCAGACCACCAACACCGTCTCGCATATCCAATAGTCCTTTTAGCTCACCTGACTTTATATTCAAAACCTGCCCTGTGTCCTTCCACATAACAACAAAAAGTCCTGGAACGTCATAAAGATTTTGTTGTGAAAGAGGATCATCTGGTTTAAATCCCGTTGGCTGACCACTTGAGTCAAACCCGCTTTTTCTCATAATCTTTGATTTGTCTGTCTCAAGCTCATAGACTGTAAAGTGATTTACCAAAGTCTCTCCTCCAGCTATCTGGACAACGAACCTGCCATCTTTATCTTCATAAGCGGTTGTGTCAACAATCTTAGAAAGCTTGTCAACAAGAAGATTTCTCTGGTCGCGAAGATCGTTTGCTTTTTCGCCTCTGAGCTCTAAAACAAATATCTGCTGGTTTAAATCTGCAATCTGGGAAGCTATGCTGTTTATTTCCAAAATTTTATCATATACCTGGTCATTTAGCTCGCTCTGCAAATCTTCAAGCTGTTTATACATCTTATGTATCGCATCAGTTAAAGCTTGAGCTCTCTGGCGAACAAGCGCACGAACTGTTAAGCTTTCTGGATTTTTTGAAAGCTCCTGCAAACTTGAGAAAAATTGGTCTATAACAGCCGACAGTCCCGTGTCGCTCGGTTCATTGAATATGGATTCTATAAAATTCAGGTTATCAGCTTTTATTTCGTACTCTCCCTGGCGTGAATATTCGTTTCTATATTGCATATCTAAAAACATGTCTCTTATCTGCTCAAGGCTTTGCACATCAGCACCCATGCCAACTTGAAACTTTGGACTGTAAAAACCAACCTTGCTGGATGGCGGATTTGACTTTACATTTAAAACCTGTCTTGTATACCCTGGGGTTGAAGCATTGGCAACGTTGTGCGATGTCACCTCAAGCCCTTTTCTGTTGACAAATATACCTGTCCTTGCAATTTCAAGTCCGTAAAACGACATTCTATTTCAACTCCTTTTTTCTACAGCTTAACATCAAAAAGGTTTTTCTTTTGCGCACTTGTTTGCCCATCCTTTTGATATGTAGTGTTGTCCGAAAAATACGATGAAATTACATTTGTCATAAAATCTATATACTCAAGCGCACTTGAAACTAAAAAAGCGTTAAGGTCATTTGCTTTTTTAAGCTTAAAAATAATTTCGCCAAGTTTTGCTTTCAAATCATTTATCTTTCGCCATTCATTAGGTGTGGCGATGAATGCAAGGTCATTTAGATTGGCAATAGCAATATTTTTTCTTTTGACAAGGCATCTAAAATTTCCTGTCTTTCTCTTTCAAGCTTGCTGATTGTCTCTGCCTCTTTTTTCTCCTGATTTGAAAGTTCAATCAGGCCTGAAAGATTGTTTTCTACAATGTATTTTGTTTTTTCATTACTGAGGTTCAACACCTTTTCAAACACCTTATATTCTTCTTCTAAAAGTTCAATTATTTTTTTACATAATTCATTTTCCTGCTTCCTTCCCACTCTTTAATATAAAAAACTACTGACTGACACCTACAAATAAACATTAAGGCTGCTATCAATTTAAAAGCAGCCAGAAAACTTACTCACTCTTTTTTGAAACTTTGTATTCTCTTATTAGCTTTTCAACAACATCTCTGCCAGATATATTGTATATGCCAGAGTCAATCTTCTTTTTTATTTCATTTACCTTCTCTTCACGAACGTCAGGTGTGAGCTTTATTGCATTCAAAATTGCCTGAAAATCTCTTGCTTCGCTTGATATTTCAATCTTGTCAGTAAAAATTCTTTCTTTCTTTTTTTCTACTTTAGATGTGTTTGCAGTCTGTGTGTAAATCTGAAATATTCTCATCCTATCTTCTATTCTCATTTTATATCCCTGCCCTAACCTTTCCAAAGCTTCTTCTAAAGTATATATCGTGAGAAATTCAAAAAAGTTTAACAAATTTATATCATTAAATTTTCATCTATCATCATTCTCTTCAATGTCCTTTGAAAGATACCTGTAACCTGCTTCTTTTCTTTTAGCAAACTCTTCATTTTTCTTTTTAGTCTCTTGAAGTTTTTTGTCGTCAAGATAGCTCAAAAACCTTGCCCCAACTTCTCTTTTGCACTCATCGCAAAGCCTTCCTGTCTTAATTGCTTTCCCACACCTTTCACACTCTAAAATAATATTGCTCTCACCGACAATCTCAAGCCTTTCTTCCTTTAAAAACCTTAAAATCTTTTCAGGTGACACGCCTGTTGCGTTTGACACCTCTGGCAAGGTTGCACCAGGATGGTCATAAAGATACTCTTTCACTTTTTTGAAATCCTCTTCCTCCTCTTTTCTGCACTGAGGGCAGATAGGACTTCCGTCGTAAATATAAATTTTACCACATCTTCGACAGTTTCTGACATCCATATTTTAAAACCCCCTTCTAAAATTTTAAATTGGCACTTTACCTTGTAAACTTTGTTATCGCAAGAACAGAGACAAAAACGCATTTTACACCATTTTCAAGCAAAACTGTTGAACACTCATTTGCTGTTGCACCTGTTGTGAAGATGTCGTCAACAAGAATAACCTTTTTGCCTTTTATAATATTTTCATACCCTTTTTTAAGCTTAATTTTACCCTTTATCTCTCTTTGCCTTTCCTGGCGTGAAAGGTTATAAAAAGGTTTTGTATAACCTACTCTTGTAAGAAGGTCAATCGTTGGAATTTTAAGTATCTTCCCGATATTTTTTGCAAGCAAAAAGGAATGGTTAAAACCCCTTTGCAAATATCTATCACGACTTGTTGGCACAAAGGTTATTATATCGGCATTTATATTGGCTTCAAGAATCTTTTTAACCATAAGCCTTGAGAAGGTTATTGCATTTTGATAAAAACCTCTGTACTTGAAAAGATGAACTCCTTTTCGCACTACCCCTTCATAGTAGAATACTGGAAAAACTCTTTCAAATGCAAAGTTTTCTCTAAGACAAGAAGGACAAAACGGCAAAGCAGTATCACCAATAGGTATTCCGCATTTTTGACACGCATTGCCTGAAATAAACCTTATATTTTTCTTACAATCCTCGCACGGGCTTTTGCCAAGTTTGCCGCAAAATGCACACCTCGGCGGGAAGAAAAATTCAATTAGTTTTTCCATTGAAGTCTTTAAAAATTAAATAGGGAATTTTACTTATATTAAATCACAAAAGGGAAAAAATTTCTATATAAAAATAAAAGACACGCTTTCTCAATCACAGCGTGTCAAACAAACTCCCTTTTTATCCTCTCCAAAGCTCTTTTTTCAATCCTTGATACATGTACCTGGGAGATATTGAGCTGTTTTGCAATCTCAGATTGTGTTTTGTTTTTAAAGTAGCGCATAAATATTATGTAGCGTTCCCGTCCTTTTAATTTCTTAAGCCCTTCTTTTAGTGCCATCAAATCCAAAAGTTTTGTTGAATAATCTTCTTCGTCAGATGCAAGGTCCATAAGAGTTATAGGCTTCCCTTCTTCTTGATTTATAACCTCACTCAACGACGCAACTTCTGACGACGCATCCATACAAAGCAAAATCTCTTCACTTGAAAGTCCTGTCAACTGTGAAATTTCTGAAATTGTTGGTTCTCTCCCATTGTCTGATACAAACTGGTTTCTCAGTTTCTTTATTTTACTCTGATTTTCTTTTATCTTTCGTGAAACCTTTATCCTGCCATCATCACGCAAATACCTTTTTATCTCACCAATTATCATAGGAACAGCATATGTTGAAAACCTTACATTAAACGACGGGTCAAACCTGTCAACAGCCTTTATAAGCCCTATGCAACCTATCTGGAACAAATCCTCAAGCTCTACTCCTTTTGCTGCAAACTTTTTTACAACACTCCACACAAGCGCAAGATTACTTTCTATCAGCTGCTGGCGTGCAACTTTATCGCCGTTTTTAGCCTTACTTATCAATTCCTCCTGGGAAGCCTTGCTCAATTTTCTACACCCTCGCTCTTTCGTTTTTTAATAGCTTTAAGCATCTTGACACATGTACCTTTACCAACCTCTGATGTAATCTCAAGCTTATCCATGAATGTTTCCATCACAGTAAATCCCATGCCAGAGCGCTCCTGATCAGGTTTTGTTGTAAAGAGTGGTTGCCGAGCAAGTTCAACATCTTCAATTCCTTTACCAAAGTCAATTACTTCAATCTCAACAACATAATTTTCATAAATCTTTCCTTTTATTATTATTTCCCCAATTTTATCCTCATATGCATGAATTATTGAATTTGTTACAGCTTCAGATACAGCAGTTTTTATTTCGGTAATTTCATCCAGAGTCGGGTCAAGCTGGGCAACAAACGCAGCAACAGCAACTCTTGCAAATGATTCGTTTTGAGCTTTTGACGGAATTTTTAGTTCCATATAATTCAAAACCTTCATTGTTAAAAATTCACACCCTTTCAATTCTTTTAATTTAACTCAATGCCTCTTCAATAGTTGTATATTTCTTTATCAGCTTTTCTATTCCACAAGTTGATAAAAGCTTGTTGATATAGTTTGAGTTGCAAACAAGAACAAGTTCTTTTGCAAATGCTTTTGCTGTTTTAAACCTTCCTACAAGAAAACCAACACCTGATGAGTCCATAAACGAAAGCTCTGAAATGTCTATTACAACCTTTTGAACTTCTGGACTTACAATTTTCATATCAAATCTGAGTCGGTATCTGTCTGCATTGTACTGGTCAAGCTCACCTTTTATCTTTAAAATCAGTGTTCCTTCCATAATGATTGCTTCAAAATCCATTTTATTGCACCTCGATTTGAAAGTTATATTATTTCTAATTCTATATTACCCTAAAAAACCCTTCAGTATTTTATGTAATATTTTGTCGAAATAGAATATTTTGTTTTTAAATAGAAAACAAAAAACCCTCACCAGCTTATTTGCTGGTGAGGGTATTATATTCTTTTTGGAGCGGGTGATGGGAATCGAACCCACGCTGCCAGCTTGGAAGGCTGGTGTTCTACCATTGAACTACACCCGCTCATTTTTCCCCTTTGCACAGTGAATATTATAATACCTAATTTTTTAGTTGTCAATAGTTATTTGGTCGAGAAAAATCAGAAGGGCTTAAGAGTTTTGAAAATTTCGTACCATAAAGCCATAATTTCACGTATAAAACCTTTGTATTCTTCATATGAATACTGCTGTACATATACACCCGAAACTGATGCATTTATTTTCAGTTTTTTAGCAATCAAATACGCTCTTTCCAGATGAAACATGTTTGAAACTATTATAGCACTCTTAAAACCTCTTCTGTTCATAATCCTTTTTACATTGAGAAGATTTTCATACGTCGAAAAAGATCTATCTTCCTTTAAAATAAACTCAGGCAAAACTCCTTTACCTATAAGATACCTCTTTCCTGCCTCAGCTTCAGAAATGTTTTCACCCGCACCTTTTGCACCACAGACAATTATGTACCTTGCATAGTCTTTTTTATAAAGTTCAAAAGCTTTGTTAAGTCTTTCTCGAAAAAACGGACTTGGGAAATTGCCATAAACTGCACAGCCCAAAACAATTATACAGTCTGACTTTTTAGGTTTTGCAGAAATGCCAAAAACGATTATTGATGCTTCTGTAATTACAAATATAAAAATTAGAATAACCATGCTGTAGAGTAAAATTCTCGAAAACTTTCTCATTTAACGTACTCCCTGTTACCTTATTTATATTTTCCTTTATGTTCAACGGTAGCCTTTATTTGATACTTGCATTTTACAAAATATATGTTATAATACATATTGCAAAAAGTAAATAGTTAAGTGGTGGGGATATAGCTCAGTTGGTTAGAGCGCTTGCTTGACATGCAAGAGGTCATAGGTTCGAGTCCTATTATCCCCACCATTTATTTTTGTCAATAAGCCACATCCACAAGATAAAGCCCCCAGGGTGGCAAGGTCTTTCCTGCCAGGGTTCTATCTTTGCTCTCTATTATAAGCGGAATATCCATTGGTTTTAATTTTCCTGCTCCCACATCCAAGATTGTCCCTGCAATAATCCTTGCCATGTTGTAAAGAAAACCATTGGCTGTTAAATATATGGCAATACACTCATTTTCAAATGTCAAATATGCATTGTATATCCTCCTTACGGTTGTTTTTGACTCAGAATCAACAGAACAAAAACTTTTAAAGTCGTACTCTCCTATAAAATATTCACACGCTCTTTGCATAGCGTCAACATCAAGCTCGTATGGATAATAATACGCATAGTTTCTCAAAAGCGCAGGACGACTTTTTTTGTTATAAATGAGATACTTATAAGTCTTCTGCTTTGCACTGTATCGCGCAGAAAAATCTAAAGACACTTCAATTGCGTCTTTTACAGATATATCGCCAGGCAGCACAGAATTTAAAGCAAGAGGAAACTTGTCTGTTGGTATTTTGCTACTTGTTTTAAAATTAGCTTTTTGATTCAAAGCATGAACACCTCTGTCTGTCCTTCCAGAACCAATCAAGTTTACCTCTTCACCTGTCAACTTTTTTATAGCCTCTTCAATTGTTCCCTGAATGGTCTTTTTATTGGGCTGTTTTTGCCACCCAAAATATCCTGTTCCATCATATTCTATGGTCAAGAGAATGTTTCTCAAGTCTTTCACCTCACAACAATTGCAAGTATGATTAAAATACCACATACAACAAACGAAATATAGTCAGAAAGTCTAAACTCAAGTTTTTTGAGCTTTGTACGACCTTCTGACCCTCTGTAACAACGCGCTTCCATCGCAATTGCAAGCTCATCTGCTCTTTTGAAAGCTGAAATAAAAAGTGGAATTAAAAGCGGCAAAAGTGATTTTGCTTTTTTTATTAATCCTCCTGTTTCAAAGTCCGCACCCCTTGACATTTGAGCCTTCATAATCTTGTCTGCCTCTTCGTAGATGGTTGGTATAAACCTTAAGGCAATTGACATCATCATAGAAATTTCATGAACAGGAAATTTCACCTTTTTTAGAGGTTTTAATAACACTTCCAGAGCATCTGTTATTTCAATTGGCGATGTTGTTAGAGTAAGGAGGCTTGTTGCAAAAATGAGCAACAAAAGCCGTATTACCAAAAAAACAGAAAGTATTATTCCTTTGTCGGTTATAACAAGCCCTGATATCTTTATTAGAGGCTTTCCCTGGGTCATAAAGAGATTAAAAACTACTGTTATAAGTATAAATACAAATACAGGTTTTGTTCCGCGCAAAAGTATAAGCGGGTTTGTTTGCGAAAGAAAAATCCATAAAAGTATAAAAGCAAATAAAAATATATATCCATAAAAATTGTTTACTACAAATATTGAAATACAAAAAAAGAAGAGAACTATCACCTTCGTTCTCGGGTCAAGCCTGTGAACAAAAGAGTCTTTCTTGATATATTGTCCAATTACAAAATCAACCATCAGAATCCATCACCTTCTTCTACAAATGGCAAGTGTAGGTTTTTTACAATCATATCAGCAACTTTTTCAATACTATATTCAAATTTATCAATTTTAAAACCCTTGAGTTTTAACCTGTGCTGAAGATAAAGAATGTCAGGCGGTAAAAGTCCACTTTTTTCAAGAAGTTCTACATTCTCGAAAGCCTGATGTTTTGACCCGTCAAAATTAATTTTTCCTTTGCTCAGAATAATAACCCTTTCGCAGAGCATTGCAACATCTTCTAAGCTATGAGATATCAAAATTATAGTCTTCTTTGCTTCTTTGTGAAGCCTTTCTATGATATTAAAAATTCTTTTCCGACCACGCATATCAAGCCCGGCTGTTGGCTCATCAAGAATTAAGCACTCGGGGTCCATTGCAAGTATCCCTGCTATTGCAACCCTTCGTTTCTGCCCACCAGAAAGCTCAAACGGCGACTTTTCTAAAAGTTGATGAGGTATTTCCAAAAGGTCGCAAACCTCTTTTACCTTTCTTTTTATTTCTTCTTCAGAAAATCCAAGGTTTTGAGGACCAAACGCTATATCTTTGTAAACAGTCTCTTCAAACAACTGATATTCAGGGTATTGAAACACAAGCCCTACCTTTTTTCGAATCTCTTTTACCTTTTTTTTGTCTCTTGTATTTATACCATCGACAAAAACATCACCTATTTGCGGAACTAAAAGCCCGTTCATTAGCTGAACCAAAGTAGATTTGCCTGAACCAGTTTTGCCAATAATTCCTATAAACTCACCTTTTGTTATCGAAAGGTTTATATTTTCAAGCGCTTTTTTTTCAAATGGTGTTTTGTAGCCATATATGAACTCTACATTTTTCATTTCAATGAACATAAAAATCTCTCCATTTCGTCAACTGACCAGATTTCCTTATTTGTTTTTACACCTCTTTTTTTGAGCTCAATTGAGAGTTTTAAAATTTGCGGCATGTCAAAGCCCATATCATAAAACCAGTCAAGCTTTAAAAGCTCAAGCGAAGGTCCATCAAACTTTATATGTCCTTTATCCAGCACAATGCTTCTTTGGCTCAAGAGCATCTCATCGACATTGTGTGTAACCAAAATAATTGTCTTTTTCTCTTCCTTGTTTAACCTTTCTATAGTTGAAATTACTTCTTTTCTTCCCTTTGGATCAAGCATGGATGTTGGTTCATCAAGTATTATGCAATCTGGCTTCATCGCCAGAACACCAGCAATTGCAACCCTCTGTTTTTGTCCACCAGACAGTTTGTACGTAGGATGGTTTTTGTACTCCATCATCTCAACAGCCAAAAGTGCACTATCAACAGCTTTTCTTATCTTTTCTCTCGGCATTCCTAAGTTTTCAGGCCCAAATGCAACATCTTCTTCAACAATCGATGCAACAAGCTGGTTGTCAGGGTTTTGAAATATATATCCACACTTTCTTCTGATATCCCAGATTTTTTCTGTATCTTTTGTGTTCATACCATCTACAATTACGTAACCTTTTTCTGGAATTAAAAGACCGTTTATTAGTTTTGCAAGGGTTGATTTGCCAGAACCATTCAGTCCCAATATCGCAACAAATTCTCCTCTTTCTATCTTAAGATTTATATCAATCAAAGCTGGTGTTCTTGTCCCATCAGAGCTTACATACGAAAAGCTCACATTTTTAAACTCTATAAAAGCGCTCATTTTACTTTTCTCCTTTTTGCCAAACTATATTTAATTATAGCAAATATTTTGGGATTTAAATATACATGTATTTTTGAAGTATCCCTGCATACATCGAACATATTAACGAAAAAGAGGGTATAATATATATTGGAAGGGGGGATTTGAAATGTTTTCTCCCAGGTGTGACATCTATTTTGATTACAACTTGATAAATTTAAAAGAATTCAACCTGCCAGTTGAACTTGAGAATCTTGAAGCAGAAGAGTTTTCAAAAATTGAGGAGACACCAAAGAAAATCAGTCGGCTTTTGAAAGAAAGTGAAAATACGGAGGCTTCTGTAAACTGAAGCGTAGCACGGTAGGAAGGTGAAAATATAAAAAGGGGATGTTTTCGCATCCCCTTAAATTTATTTGTCTTTTAGACTTTCTGAGATTTCTTTCAAAAAATCTTCAAGTTTGTCTTTTCCTTCATCTATCTTTGTGATTATTGCGCTTCCAATAACAATACCATCTGCAAGGTCTTTAAATTTCTCAACATCTTCTTTACTCTTTATACCAAATCCAACTGCCAAAGGTGTTGAGGTAACGGTTTTTAGTTCTTTTAGAAAAGTAAAAATCCTATCATCAATCTGCCCTTTAAAGCCTGTCACACCTTTTCTTGAAACGCAGTACAAAAAACCTTTAGCCTGCTTTGCTATCATCTTAGCTCTATCAAGAGAAGATATTGATACAAGGTCTATATAGACAATACCAAACTTTTCAGCTACTTCTTTGAACTCAAAGCTCTCTTCAAACGAAACATCGGGAATTATCACGCCATCCACACCGCAAGTTTTGCTACTTTCAAAAAATCTATCAATTCCCTTTTTGTAAACTGTGTTTGCATACAGCATTAGCACAACCGGCTTATCTTTTTTAAACTTTTCAATACTTTCAAAAAGGTGGTTCAATTTAACACCTTCACTGAGAGCTTTTCTTGAGGCTTTTTGAATAATCTCACCATCTGCAATAGGGTCAGAAAAAGGAAAACCAATCTCTAAAATGTCTACATATGAATATACAAGCTTTATATAATCAAGTGTCTCTTCAAAAGAGGGATACCCAAACGTAACATAGCCTATGAAGGCTTTTTTTCCCTCTTTTTTTAGCTTTTCAAATCTTTCATCTATTAAATTCATAGCTCATCATCCTTCCAAAGCTCAAGTACTGTATTTATATCCTTATCACCTCTTCCAGAAAGGTTCACAACCACAATGTCACCGGTTTTGAACAGTCCCATCTTTGCCCTTTTAATAACCTCTGCAAGGGCATGGCTCGACTCCAGCGCTGGAATTATCCCTTCAAGCCTTGTGAGCAGCAAAAATGCTTCCACAGCTTCTTTGTCAGTAACCCCTACATACTCAACCCTTCCTGTCTCTTTCAAATATGCATGTTCTGGTCCAACACCCGGGTAGTCAAGCCCTGCTGAGATTGAATGTGTGTTTTGAATTTGCCCTTCCTCATCCTGTAAAATATATGTCTTTGCACCATGCAAGATTCCGACAGACCCACTACATAGCGTCGCAGCCGTTTTGCCTGTATGTATTCCCTCTCCTGCACCCTCAACGCCAATAAGTTTTATCTCATGATCTTCCAAAAACGCTGAAAAGATGCCAATTGCATTAGAACCACCACCAACACATGCAAAGATATAGTCAGGAAGTCTTCCTTCAAGCCTTTTTATCTGCTCTTTTGTCTCTTTCCCGATCACACTTTGAAAGTATTTTACAATTGTTGGGAATGGATGAGGTCCTGCAGCCGTGCCAAAAAGATAAAAGGTGTATTCAAACGTCTCGCTCCAGTCACGCATTGCCTCGTTTATTGCGTCTTTCAAGGTCTTGCTTCCCTTATTAACTACTCTTACCTTGCTGCCAAGCATTTTCATCCTCTGCACGTTATGAAACTGCCTTTTTGCATCTTCTTCACCCATAAATATCTCGCATTCCATCCCAAAAAGAGCAGCAACTGTAGCCGTGGCAACACCGTGCTGACCTGCTCCTGTCTCGGCAATAAGTCTTTTTTTGCCCATATGCTTTGCCAAAAGTGCCTGGCCAATGCAGTTGTTTATTTTATGTGCACCGGTGTGGTTTAGGTCTTCTCTTTTGAGATATATTTTAACTCCAAGATGCTCGCTCAAGTTTTTGGCAAAGTAAAGTGGCGATGGTCTCCCAACATAGTTTTTAAGATAGTACTCATATTCAAGAATAAAATTTTCATCTTTCACAAGCTTGCAAAACTCTTCTTCTATCTCCAAAAGAGCTGGCATAAGAGTTTCCGGTGCATACATTCCACCAAACCTTCCAAAATACCTATCCATTTTTTGTTTCACCAACCTTGTATTTATTTACCTTATCAATAATCTTTTTCATCTTTGTAAAATCCTTAAAACCATCTGTTTCAATTCCTGAACTGATGTCAATCCCAACTGGATTTAGATTTAAGAACTTATCTATATTTTCAGGCGTTATTCCACCTGCAATGATATAATCAAAGTCAGCAAGTTTTGCAAATTCTGTGATATCCAAACTACTGCCTTTAGGTCTGTCAAGAAGCACAAAGTCAGCTATTTCTACATAGCGTTTAGCTCTTTTTATATCTTCCTTAGTTTCAACTTCAATAGCCTTTATAACCCTAAATCCAAGATCTTTCAAATGCTTTATACACTCATAATCTTCTTTGCCGTGCAGCTGCACAAAGTCAAGTTGAAGATAAGTTGCTATTTCTATAACCTCTGATATGTTCTGGTCTTTAAAAACTCCCACTGATTTTATTGAAGGACTCTTTGCCAAAACCATATCTTTTGCAAGGTCCTTTTCAACCTTTCTCGGACTTGGTGCAAATATTAAACCTATCATATCAGGCTGAAGTTTATTGCACATCTCAACATCAACAAGCCTCTTTAGCCCGCAAAACTTTACTATCATATCCTATCACCAATTATTTCAAGCGGATTTTGTGATTTCATAAAAGATGTCCCTATCAAACATCCATCAACACCGAGCATAAGAATATATTCAAAATCTTCTTTTGTTTTAATTCCGCTTTCGCTTATCACAGCAACTTCTTTTGGAATATACTTCAAAAGCCTTTCTGTCTTTGTTATGTCCACCGACAAATCATCCAGGTTTCTGTTGTTGATTCCTATGAGTTTTGCACCACACTTCAAAGCTTTTTCAATTTCGTATTCATTTTCAACCTCAACAAGCGGTACTATGTCAAGAATTTCCAAAATTTTGATGAATATTGTAAGCTGTTTTTCTGACAAAGCTTTCGTAATAAGCAAAGCTGCGTCTGCGCCTATCATCTTTGTCTGGTAAAGCTGCCAGATATCAATGATAAAGTCTTTTCTTAGCACAGGCAGAGATACAGCTTTTTTTACTTCAATCAAGTCTTGTTCCGAACCCTTGAAAAAAAACCTTTCTGTCAAAACTGATATAGCAAAAAACCCTAAATCTTCATACATCTTTGCTATTGCTTTTGCATTGGCCTCCTCTGATATTACACCCTCCGAAGGTGATGCTCTTTTTATTTCACCAATTATACAGAATTTTTCTTTTTTGAATATTCTTTTGAACTTGTTTTCTGAACACTGACTTTTAATCTTTTCAACTGCAAGTTTTTTTATTTTTTCAACAGGTATGAGATTTTTACACTTTTCTACCTCTTCTTTTTTATAGCTCAAGATACGCTCAAGCACACTCATTTCCAGTTACACTCCCGATTTATAAAACTGCTTAAGCTCTTGGAGTTTTAAATAAGCTTCTCTGCTCTCGATTGCTTTTGAGGAAAGCTTAATTCCTTCTTCAACATCTTTTGCAACCTCGCAAATGTAAAGTGCAAATCCACAATTTAAAACAACAGCCCAAAAATAAGGCGACTTTTCTCCCTCAAGCACACTTATTAAAATCCTTGCGTTTTCTTCAGGCGAAAAGCCTCTGATTGAGCTTGTATCAAATTCAATTCCATAGTCTTTTGGGTCAATATAATATTCTTTGATATTGTTGTCTTGTATCTCAAGCACCCTTGTCTTTTGAGAAACTGAGATCTCGTCAAGCCCGTCAAGGCTGTGTATGACAGCGGCTTTCTTTCTCTTGCCTCTTAGCACAGAAGCCACTTTCTCCTGCGCATCAAAGCTGAATGTCCCAACCACTTGATATTTCAGTGGTACAGGGTTCAAAAGCGGACCTAATATGTTAAAAACTGTTCTGATACCAAGCGCTCTTCTTAAATTTGCAACCTTTTTCATGGCAGGATGATACAGCGGTGCAAACAAAAATGCAAAGTTCAGTTTCTCAAGCCCTTTCAAAACTTTATCTTCCTCAGGCTGGATATCTATACCAAGTTTTTCTAAGATGTCGGCTGATCCTGAATTGCTTGTAATACTTCTGTTACCATGTTTTGCTACTTTTACGTCAAAACAGCTAAGAACAATAGCAGCAGCTGTTGAGATGTTAAAAGTGCCTTTTCCATCGCCACCTGTTCCACATGTATCAATTGTTCTTTGGTGGTCAAAGTTAATTTTTCTTGCCCTGTCATAAAAGGCATCAACAAATGCTGAAATCTCTTTTTCTGTTTCACCCTTTGTTTTTAGCGCTGCCAAAAATGCACCAAACTTTATCTCATCAAGTTCTCCTTCCAAGATACTGTCGAGAAGATTTTTTACCTGATCATATTCCAAATCCTTTTTGTTTGTGACAGCCTCAAGCACATCGATGAGCATCTTTTCCCACCCCATCATAGCATATTTCTAAAAAGTTTTGAATAATTGTCTCACCATCAGGAGTCAGGATTGACTCAGGATGAAACTGAATCCCATAGACTCTCAAGCCATCATTTACCAGGGACATGACCTCATCATCTTCGCTCACAGCAGCTATATCAAGCTGTTTCAAAGACGAAGATTTCTCAACCACAAGTGAATGGTACCTTCCTGCAAAAAACCTCTCTGGTACACCTTTAAAAAGTCTGCTTTTCTTTCCGCTTTCAAGTAGGTCAATCCTCGATCTCATTCCATGGTAAATTGTTTTGGCATGAGTAATTCGTGCTCCGAAACACTCTCCAATCACCTGATGACCAAGACACACACCCAAGATCGGAATACTACCAGCAAATGTAATTACAACCTCTTTGCTCACACCTGCATCTTTGGGGCTACCGGGACCTGGAGAAATTATTATGCCAGCCGGATTTAACTTTTTTATTGTATCAACTGTAACCTTGTCGTTTCTGAACACAGCAACCTGTGTTTTGCTTGCAATCATTTGGTAAAGATTGAACGTAAAAGAGTCATAGTTATCTATTAACAATATCATTTTCATCCACCTCCATTATTCTCAAAAACGCTCTGAGTTTGGTCAAACACTCTTGATATTCATTCTCGGGCACTGACAAATTCACAATTCCCGCACCGCTTTGAAGCTTGATAATGCTTTCCTTTTTGTCCTTTACAGCCATTCTTATAGCTATAGCAAGGTCAAACTGGTCTTTGAAGATATACCCGATTGCTCCTCCGTAAAGGTCTCTTCTCTGCCTTTCGTACTTCTCAATCAGCTGCATAGCTCTTATCTTTGGTGCGCCGGTCAGCGTCCCGGCCGGGAAAACAGAAAGTATGGTTTTTGTGAGGCTTTTTTCTTCAAGTTCACCTGTAACAATTGAATATATATGAATGAGATTATAAAGTCTTTTTATTCTCAAGTACTCTTCTACTTTTACAGTTCCGGGTTTTGAAATCCTTCCAAGGTCATTTCGCGCAAGGTCAACAAGCATGACATGTTCACTTATTTCTTTCTTGTCTTTTAGTATCTCAATCTTTTTCTGGGCAATATCATCGCCTTCATTTATCCTGTATGTTCCTGCAATTGGAAATGTTTTTACTGTGTTTCCTTTCTTCTTTATAAGAGTCTCTGGCGAAAAACAAATCACTTGGCTTTCTTCATTGTTTATCACAATGCTGTACTCTGAAGGATTTTTCTCTTTCATTGTGTAAAAAAGATGGCTGGTTAGGATATTGCTCTTGACCAATATTATCTGAGACAGAACAATCTGAAAAATCTCACCATTTCTGATATCCTCTTTTGCCTGCTTGACTGTGCTGATAAAGTACTCTTTTGGAGTTGAAAAAACCACATTGCTCTTTACATCAAACAAAGTTCTTTGATACTTCTTTAAATTTATTGCAGCAGCTTTTTCCAATTCTTTGCTCACCAAAAGAGTTTTCTTTCCTGTAAGTTTATCAATAAGCACATTTTTTCTGTAAACATTTAGAACTATATAAGGACTGTCAGTAGAATATATGTCTTCTAACAGATTTACCGCATGGTAGCTAAACTGACAGGTGATATAAGCATTCTTTTGAATTAGACCTTCCAATATGCTATCAAGCATTGTACAAATATCGCCATAGAAAACTTTTTTAGTACCTTCAGAATCAACCTCGATCCTGTTACGATAGACTGTGACGCACAAAAGCCTATCAAAGCAAAAAGCCACCATTTGGGAATTTTCAAAGAAAAAGAAATCCCCCTCGATTGAATCAAAATCTATATTTGATATGTCAATTGAATCGTTTGAATATTCTTCAAAGAAAGGTATATTGATTCCAATATCATGATAACAAAAAAGCCCCGATGAGCTCTCGGGGCGCACGTTTGCCACCTTTTCCATTTTACAGCTCATCTCCTCTCATCTAATTCTGTTCTCTTCTCATCTCTTCTCAGCTTTTTTAAAAGCTTAAAAAACTTAAAAATATGCTCTTTCTAATCTCTCTAAAACTCTCTCTAAAACCTAAGACTATTCTGTACTTTAAGTATATCAGAAATCTTACTATCTGACAATACCAAATTTTTAAATTACCATCAAATCTTTTGATGACTTTGTTAAAATCTCACATCCACTTCTTTTTATAACTACTATATCTTCTATCCTCACACCACCAAAATCTTCAATATAAATGCCAGGCTCTATTGTGACAACCATATTTTCTTCTAAAACCGTCTCAGATTTTGGTGAAAGTCTTGGAAGTTCGTGAATTTCAAGGCCAACACCATGTCCTAAAGAGTGTCCAAACTTTTCCATATAGCCAAAAGAGCCTATATAGTCGCGGGCAATCTTGTCAACTTCGTTTGCCTTTAAGCCCTCTTTTATAAACTCTTCTGCCTTTTGCTGAGCTTCCTTTACTATATGGTATATCTTTACCATCTGATTTTCTACTTTCCCTACAAATACCGTCCTTGTTATATCAGACATGTAGCCGTCAAAGTTGCATCCAAAGTCAATTGTAACAGTATCGCCAGCTTCAATCTTTTTGTCTGTTGCAACACCGTGTGGCAAAGAGCTTCTTTTGCCGGAGGCAATTATAGGTTCAAACGAAAAACCTTTTGCACCGTTTTTTAATATAAAGTAGCTCAGCTCTGCAACCACGTCGTTTTCTGAAATACCCGGTTTTATGAGTTTTAAAATGTGTGCAAATGCTCTGTCAGCAATCTCAACAGCTTTTTTTATTTTCTCTATCTCTTCATCGTCTTTCACACACCTTAGTTCATCCAAAGAAAATGAAAGTGCATATACCCTGTTTTCAAGCTTTTCTTTCATCTCATTGACAACCGAAAATGGCAGGTGATAACCTTCAATAAAAATCTCTGAAATATTATGTGATACCATCAAGTCTTTTATAGTATCATAAAGTTTTCCTTTGTAGTCGATAACTTCAAATTCAGTTGCTTCTTTTTTTGCCTGCTCGGTATACCTAAAGTCTGTCAAAAGATACTTTGCTCCTTCTCTTGTAATAAGCAGGAAGCTTTCATCGCCTTTGAAATTGCTAAGGTATCTGACATTTTCTTTTTTGGACACAAAAACTGCTTTAATACTCTCATTTCTTTTGAACACTTTCTCGATTCTTGTGCTAATCATTGCCAAAGTTTTGCTCCTTTCTACATTTTAGAATGACAAGTACAGCGCTGATTAGTCTAAAATTTCTTTCAAAGCATAAAGTGCTATTATATAGCTTTTGATGCCAAAACCAGAGATTTGCCCTGTGCAAGCAGGAGCAATCACACTTTTGTGTCTGAACTCCTCTCTTGCATGAATGTTGGAAATGTGCACTTCAATCGTTGGAATGTTTACAGCTTTTATCGCGTCATGGATTGCATAGCTATAATGAGTAAAAGCACCTGGGTTTATTATAATAGCATCAACCTTCTCATTATATGCACTGTGAATTTTGTCTATTATACTGCCTTCATGGTTTGATTGGAAAAACTCAACTTCAAATCCAAGTTCCTGTGCTTTTTGTGAAATAGATTTGAGGACATCTTCGTACGATACGCTGCCATATATATTTTTTTCTCTTATTCCAAGAAGATTAAGATTTGGGCCGTTTATGACCAAGACCTTTTTCATTACAAATACTCACATCCTTTTTTCTAAAGTTTCTTGATAGATCTTTTTCAGAACAAGAGCATCCTCTGCCATGTAGTCTTTTGACTCACAGATTATCACAGGTTCAAGCTTTAACTTGTAAAGAGCCTCTGCCAATGGTTCAAAGTCAGGCTCAAACTGTTTGTCTTCATAGTTCCAATGTTTTTTTTCACCCTGTGATGTGTACTCTATCCTGCTAAAATGGCTGTGAAAGCATTTCATCCTCTCATACCCAAGCTGGTCAATAAATTTTTTGAGTAAATTTTCAAAGTCCTCTTCTGTTTTTAAGCTCCCTCCTTCGAAAGCATTTATGTGTCCAAAATCAATGGTTGGAAGCAGCATCTCGTCCATTTTGCAAATCTCTATTATCTCATCGCTACTGCCAAGATTGTTTTTTTTACCCATTGTCTCTGGGCACAAAAAAATTCCATCTGCCTGCATCTCTTTTACCACATTTACAACTTCCAATATTGCCTTTTTGGCTGTTTCAAAAGCCAAACTCCTTTCTACCTTTGTGCACGAACCAGGATGGAATACAATCCTTTGAGCTTTCATCTCCTTTGCAACTTCTACGCATTCGTAGATGTACTCTTTTGACTTTTGCAGCTTTTCTTCTTCCTGGCTTCCAAAGTTTATATAGTAAGGTGCATGAATGGAGATAAGTATATCATATTTCTGTGCTTCCTGACCGATTTGTCTTGCCTTTTCTTTTGAAATATTCACACCTTTGTTACACTGGTACTCATAAGCAGAAAGCCCTATGCTATTTAACCACTTTGGCGCATCAACGCTTGATTTATAACCAGCATCGTAAAAACTCTGGGAGTTTCCTGCAGGACCAAATCTTATCATCTTTTACTCTCCTTTGCTAAATGAATTGAGATTATCTTTTCTGCTGCAAGCTCTGGAGTAAGTATGTCTGTATTTATTTCAAAATCGCAGTTCTTATAAAATGGCATTCTCATGTTCAAAAGCCTGATGATGTTGCTGAGCTTATCACCATTTTTTAAAAGAGGTCTTGTATCATCGTCTTTTAGCCTTTTGAGAATGCTTTCGGCAGAAGCATACAAAAAATATATTACTCCGTTTTCTCTCAAAAGCTTTACGTTTTCAGGATTTAAAACAACCCCTCCACCTGTTGAGATGACAACATTTTCAAGCTTTGAAACTCTTTCAATTACCATTGTTTCGACCTCTCTGAATTTTTTCTCACCATACACTTCAAATATCTTATCAATTGTCATACCTAACTCTTTTATTACCTCTGAGTCTGTGTCAATAAGCTCTATATCGAGTTTTTCGGCAATTAATTTTCCTATGGTTGTCTTTCCACTTCCCATAAAACCTGTGAGCACAATGTTTTTCATTTTTTGTATCTTTCCTCTTTCATTTAAGTTTTGCTGTGAAAGTTTGTATCTATTATATCATAAATTTTTGCCATTGAAAAAATAAAAGACCATTCTTGTGAATGGCCTCTTTGGTTATTAACTTTTATTTTACTGCCCCTGAGCTTTCTCAATGTCAATGCAGTTTATAAAATCTTTCAACATTGCCCACCCAAGCAGACCTTTTTCGGTCTTGATCATGTACCAATCGTACATCTTGTTATTTTTCTTAGATTGGTCCTTAAACCAGTTAGAAGGATCGCATTGTAC
Organism: Caldicellulosiruptor obsidiansis OB47; assembly: GCF_000145215.1. Taxonomy (NCBI): domain Bacteria; kingdom Bacillati; phylum Bacillota; order Caldicellulosiruptorales; family Caldicellulosiruptoraceae; genus Caldicellulosiruptor; species Caldicellulosiruptor obsidiansis. The sequence continues at coordinate 1,007,039 of NC_014392.1, read as the reverse complement.
TATCTCTATTTTTTCACCCTTTTTTGTGGTTGTGAGCTTAGTTTTCTGTTCCCTGTACGAATATAGCACGAAAGGTTTTTTAACATATGCAAACACCCCAACATAGTAAAGCTCTTGCGGAGAAAACTTTAAAGTTCGCACGCCAGATGCAGTTTGCTCCAAAACGTATCTTTCTTTTTTTACCCAGAAATCCATATTCCTTTCAACAATAACCTCTTTATTCCCATCGATGATTGGTTTTGAATCAGTATTCAGAAGCTCTCTTAAAGTTTTCCCATTGTATTCTAATATAACATACTTTTCGCCTTTATTTGATTTGTAATGAAACAAAACTTCCTTGTATTCATCACCGCTGTCTATATCTACAACATCAGTTCCAATTACCTGCAAAATGTTTTCTTTTGGTTGATAAAGCGCATTGTTTACACTCAGCACATATTTTTTCTGGTTCTTATCAAGCCAAATGCTTACTGTATCTACCTGCGCATCTGAGTTCAAATCTATCTGCTGCTGGAAAACCAATTCTCTCTGGATATTTTGCTTTGCAGATTTTGAAGCTTTTTGAACTGAAGCCGGCAATTTGTTTAAATTTTTAGCGCTTGCTGCCATAAACAAGCTTTCGATAATAAAGGCTATTACTAATGAAATTATAAGTAATATCAGAGCTTTTGTTATTATTCTTTTAAGCATTCTTACTCATCCTTTACATAATGTCTATCCTTCTAATTATAATCATACTGCATCAAAAAAGGGGTATCAATACTGATAAGCAAATTTACAAGATTTTTTAATATTTTTGTAACTAAAATTACTTTGAACCTTTTTACTATCAATAGCGTTTAATTTACAACAGGAGTGATAGAGAGTGGATGAAAAAAGTTTAATAGAAGAGGCAAAGAAAGGAAACAAAGAAGCCCTGTACACGCTCATTGAAAATAACTTAAATATCCTCTCAGGTTTTGTGATGAAGATGACTCAAGATTATCATTTTGCCCAGGATGTTGTTCAAGAAACCCTTTTAAAAGCTATAATGAACATAGATAAGTTCTCACCAGATGCAAAGTTTTCAACATGGCTTATAAAAATCTCTATAAACGTGTACAAGGATTTTTTGAAAAAAAATAAAAGATATGCCTACTTGGATGACTCATACAAAGATTATGTGCAGGACGTAGAACATGTTGCCATATCAAATAGTGAATACAAGGACATCTGTAGCGCTGTTTTGTCACTTGATTATAAATTCAGGGCTGTTTTTATTCTAAAACATTTTTATGGATATAAATACAAAGAAATTGCCAAAATTTTAAACTGTCCTGTCGGGACAGTAAGGTCAAGGCTTCATTTTGCCATAAAGTTTCTGATAAAAGAGCTTGAAAAGAAAGGAGTGCTGGAGAGTGAAAGCAAAGAAGAATGAGAAAATTCAAGATTTAATTATTGATAAATATTACGGAGAGAGAAAAAATGAGGCTTTAGAAAAATCAGATTGTGATAATGCTTTGCTTGAAAAAAAGCTAAAACTTTTAAAGAACAAACTTGAGCCTATGAATAAACTTCCTTTAGTAGAGATAGATATCCAGAAAATCATTGAAAATGCAATAGAGGCAAAAACTAAAAAGCAAGAAAAAGTTAATTTTATATTGTTCTTCCTTTTGAGCTTTTTTGTATTTTTTATTTATATATTGCTAATTAATATCAACGGTTTTGAATTTTTTATAAAGCTTCAGGTTCTTATCGGAACCTTTATTCCTTGGCTTTTAATTCCTGTATCATTGATATTCTCCAAAGGAAAGGTGTGATAAAATGAAGGCTAACAAAAAATTTATACTCTTTCTCGTAACTTCTATTATTTGTGTGAGTTTTTTATTTTTTTTGGTACAGCAGTTTTCTGATGAGAAAATACCACTGGGTCTTTTAATAATTTTATTTACCCTGTTGATGGCTCAGGCTGTATATATATTCTTCGATGCTAAAAACAGTGGCGAAAAATACTACTTCCTCTGGGGGCTATTTGGACTTCTGAACTTCCCCAGCAGTCTTATAATTTACCTTCTTATAACAAGGGTAATTTTAAAAGATAAAAATAGATAAACTTACTGAAAAGGAGTGTTTTGGAATGCTCGGAAATATGGATATGGAAGAAATGCTAAAATTACTTGCACCTGTAATTGTTCTGCAGTTTGCTCTTATGATTTTCTGTCTTGTCAAGTTGAAGAATGACAAAGTTAAATATCTTCCAAAATGGGTATGGGCGCTAATTATAATTATTTTTAATTTTATAGGTCCCATACTTTATCTTTTAATTGGAAGAGAGCGTGATTAGTTTGCTGAAAGTGATAAATCTTCATAAAAGCTTTGGAAATGTAAAAGCTTTAAAAGGCATATCATTTGAAGTAAAACCTGCTACTGTTCATGGCTTTCTTGGACCAAATGGAGCAGGTAAGACAACCACAATGAAAATTCTTTCTGGACTAATTAGTTTTGATAAAGGAACAATCTTATTTGAAAACCTTAATTTTAAAACAAGCAAAAGTGAAATAGTGAGGCAAATTGGATATCTCCCACAAAATCCTACATTCTATGGTTATCTGACACCAGTTGAGTATTTAAGCTTAATAGGACAAATTTGTAATTTTGAAAGTAGAACTATTAAAAAGAGGACTGAAGAAGTTCTTGAGATTGTAAAACTTTCAAACGTTTCTAAAAGAAAAATCTCAACTTTTTCGGGCGGAATGCTTCAAAGACTTGGAATAGCTGTCGCAATATTTAATAGGCCTAAACTATTGCTTCTTGATGAACCAACCGCTTCTTTAGACCCAGAAGGAAGAGCTGAAGTGTTAGAACATATAAAATCTTTGAAAGAAGAAGGAATCACTGTTTTCTTCTCAACACATATATTGAGCGATGTAGAGAGAATATGCGACCATGTCTCTATATTACATGAAGGCAAAGTAATTGTCAGTGACAGTTTAGAAAACCTTCAAAAGCGATACATACGTCCTGTTTTTTGTGTTGAGTTTGAAAGTATCCCTGATAAGCTGGAAGAAAAATTGTCTCAGTTTCCTTATATTCGAAAAATCGATATTGACAACTATGGGAAAGTCTCAATTTATGTTAACAATGTTGAAATAGCAAAAAGAGAGTTAATAAAAGTACTGGCACAGATAGATAAACCCATTTTATCCTTTTATTTAAAAAAGCCCTCGCTGGAAGATATCTTCATAAGGGTGGTAGATAAAAATGATGACATTTAAAGCATATCTTAAAAAAGAATTCCTTGAAGGGATAAGACAGTACAAATACATTGCTCTTGCAACCGGTATAATATTGTTCTCTATATTAGATCCAGTAATGTTAAAGCTCCTTCCATCTTTTGTTAGCAACAAGATTCCTGCCAATTTAATACACCAGCTATTTGAGTTTAAACCCAAAGACGCATTGGCAAATTATATCAAAGATCTTTTCCAGATTGGTACGCTATTTATAATATTCACTGCTGCAGGCAGTATAAATGAGGAAGTATATTCTCAAAAAATAGTTTTTCCTCTTACAAAAGGTGCAAGTAAATCTCAAATTGTTATGGCAAAGTTTCTACATTTTTCTGCTGCAGTTTGCTTGTTCTTGATTGTAGGGTTGTTTTTAGACCAATATTACGCCAATCTTCTTTTTGAAGGACAAAAAATTGCTGTCTCTGACATAGTTCCTGTTTACTTTCTTTTGTGTATTTACTACCTGTTTGTAATTTCGCTCACATTACTTCTTAGCAGCTTTACAAAGAAAAATATCTCAGCTGGAATTTTGGCATGTACAGTTGCATATTCTACTGCTCTACTCTCTCAGTTTGAAAAACTTAAGAAGTTCAGCCCATATAATTTGATTTTGCTTACAAATAATTTTGGCTTACAAGATGCAAAAACAACGCTGGTTATTACCATTCTGCTGACTGTTCTATTTTTAGTGACAACCGTTTTTCGATTTAATAATTTAGAAATAAATTGAGATTCCATTTCTAGTAATTTTTTGGATGCTCCTATCTCAACTCTCTTTTTTATTGCAGATATTGTTAAACATTTAACATATACACAAAAATAAAAAATCCGGCAGCCACCTACTTTCCCGTGCCGTCTCCAGCACAGTATCATCGGCGTTGCGAGGCTTAACTTCCGTGTTCGGAATGGGAACGGGTGTTACCCTCGCTCTTTCGCCACCGGATTTGTTACCTGTATTCATCTTTTCCAGCACATTTTTAAGCAGCCTCGCAAGTGAATAGGAGGAAAGCTTATCTTGCGGTCAAGCTCCTCGGGCCATTAGTACCGCCTTGCTCAACGCCTTACAGCGCTTACACATGCGGCCTATCCACCTGGTAGTCTACCAGGACCCTTACCACCTCATCGGTGTGGGGTATCTCATCTTGGGGTGGGCTTCACGCTTAGATGCTTTCAGCGTTTATCCCATCCGGACTTGGCTTCCCAGCCGTGCACCTGGCGGTACAACTGGTAAACCAGCGGTCCGTCCAACCCGGTCCTCTCGTACTAGGGTCAGCTCCCCTCAAATACCCTGCGCCCGCGGCGGATAAGGACCGAACTGTCTCACGACGTTCTGAACCCAGCTCACGTACCGCTTTAATGGGCGAACAGCCCAACCCTTGGGACCTACTTCAGCCCCAGGATGCGATGAGCCGACATCGAGGTGCCAAACCTCCCCGTCGATGTGGACTCTCGGGGGAGATCAGCCTGTTATCCCCGGGGTAACTTTTATCCGTTGAGCGACGGCTCTCCCACTTGAAAACCGCCGGATCACTAAGCCCGACTTTCGTCCCTGCTCGAGATGTCTCTCTCACAGTCAAGCCACCTTACCGCCTTTGCACTCATACCGCACGATTTCCATCCGTGCTGAGGTGACCTTTGGGCGCCTCCGTTACCTTTTAGGAGGCGACCGCCCCAGTCAAACTGCCCACCTGACAGTGTCCCATCACTCGGTTCAGAGTGTCTGGTTAGTGCTCCAGTGCACCCAGAGTGGTATCCCACCGCCGGCTCCATGGAGGCTGGCGCCCCCACTTCTCCGCCTCCCACCTATCCTGTACAGGGCACACCAAAACACAGTGCCAGGCTGCAGTAAAGCTCCACGGGGTCTTTCTGTCCAACCGCGGGTAACCAGCGTCTTCACTGGTACCACAATTTCGCCGGGCACACCGCCAAGACAGCGCCCAAGTCGTTACGCCATTCGTGCGGGTCGGAACTTACCCGACAAGGAATTTCGCTACCTTAGGACCGTTATAGTTACGGCCGCCGTTCACTGGGGCTTCGGTTCGGAGCTCATCACCCCTCCCTTAACCTTCCAGCACCGGGCAGGCGTCAGCCCCTATACCTCGCCTTTCGGCTTAGCAGAGACCTGTGTTTTTGATAAACAGTCGCTTGGGCCTATTCCCTGCGACCTAAGACCTCTAAAGCCTTAGGCACCCCTTCTCCCGAAGTTACGGGGTCAGTTTGCCGAGTTCCTTAGCGGTGCTTCACCCGTCCGTCTGTGGATCCTCTCCTCGCCCACCTGTGTCGGTTTCCAGTACGGGCACCTGCCTTCGCCTACGCGACGCTTTTCTTGGCAGTGTGAAGCGCAGCACTTCGCCTACTATAATTTCGGCTCCCCATCACGGCTCACGGTTATCGGGTAAGCGGATTTGCCTACTTACCCCCGCTCGCCGCTTGGCCGGGGTAGACCAACTCCCCGGTTGCCTGCTCCTCCTGCGTCCCGCCTCGTAGGATATCCTCCGGCAGGTGGCTCAGGATTATCAACCTGATACCCATCAGCTACGCCTTTCGGCCTCGCCTTAGGCCCCGGCTAACTCTGGGCGGATTCGCCTTCCCCAGAAACCCTTGGGCTTCCGACGGGCAGGCTTCCCACCTGCCTCGCGCTACTTATTCCGGCATTCTCACTTCTGCCTCGTCCACCCTGGCTTCCGCCTTGGGCTTCGCCCTACCGCAGAACGCTCCCCTACCGCTGCAGCTTCCGCTGCAACCCGATGCTTCGGTGTGTGGCTTCAGCCCCGAGTATTTTCGGCGCCCAGCCGCTCGACCAGTGAGCTGTTACGCACTCTTTAAAGGAATGGCTGCTTCTAAGCCAACCTCCTGGTTGTCTTCGCGGCTGAACATCCTTCTCACACTTAGCCACATCTTCGGGACCTTAGCAGTCGGTCTGGGCTGTTCCCCTCTCGACCACGGACCTTATCGCTCGTGGTCTGACTCCCAAGCTTATCACCGCCAGCATTCGGAGTTTGATAGGGTTCGGTAACGTTTTTGCGCCCCTAGCCCAATCAGTGCTCTACCTCCAGCGGCTACTCGCTTGAGGCTAGCCCTAAAGCTATTTCGGGGAGAACCAGCTATCTCCGGGTTCGATTGGAATTTCTCCACTACCCTCAGCTCATCCGACGCCTTTTCAACGACGACCGGTTCGGGCCTCCATGTGGTCTCACCCACACTTCACCCTGGCCAAGGGTAGATCACCCGGTTTCGGGTCTACTTACGCATACTTTCGCCCTATTCAGACTCGGTTTCCCTGCGGCTCCAGCGCTCTCTCGCGCCTTAGCCTCGCATGCGTAAGTAACTCGCCGGACCGTTCTTCAATAAGTACGACGTCAGGAACTCTCGCCCCCTCCGTCTGCTTGTAGGCACAGGGTTTCAGGCTCTATTTCACTCCCCTCCCGGGGTTCTTTTCACCTTTCCCTCACGGTACTCGTCCACTATCGGTCACCGGTAGTATTTAGCCTTGGAGGGTGGTCCCCCCTGCTTCACACCAGCTTCCACGGCACTGGTGCTACTCAGGATCAGAAGCACCACTCTACTACGCTTTTCGCCTACGGGGCTATCACCCTCTACGGCTGGCCTTCCCAGACCATTCGGCTAAGCGCCTCAAGTGGCCCTGCGCTTCCGTCCTACAACCCCACCGCAAACTTTCGCTTGCGATGGTTTGGGCTCCTCCCCTTTCGCTCGCCGCTACTCAGGGAATCTCTTTTTGATTTCTTTTCCTCGGGGTACTAAGATGTTTC